>CAVQJO010000014.1:0-159925 GCA_963712865.1 uncultured Gaiellaceae bacterium | reverse complement strand
AGGTGGCGTTGTTGTAGGCGGTCTTTCGAGGCGGTCTCGACGACGCGGATGGTCTGGCCGAGGTCGGCCGCGACGAGCACGTACGTGTTGCCCGTCTCGCCGCCGATGTCGGCGCAACTCGCGCCCGCGTTGTCGCAGCGGCGCCACTGGTAGGCGCGCGCGTCGGGCCCGGGCGTCCAGCTCGCAGCCGACCGTGTCAGGAGCTCGCCGACCTTGGCCGTGCCGGTGATCGAGACGGGAGTGATGTTGGCGAAGTCGCCGAGTGCGACAACGGCGGTCTGGGCGGAGGTGGAGGTGGCGTCGTTGTAGGCGGTCTTCGACGCGGTCTCGACGACGCGGATCGTCTGCCCGAGATCGGCGGCCACGAGGGTGTAGTCGGTGCCCGTCGCTCCGGCGATGTCGGCGCAGTTCGCGCCGGCGTTGTCGCAGCGGCGCCACTGGTAGGCGCGCGAGTCGGGTACGGGGCTCCAGCTCGCGGAGGAGCGGCTCAGCGACTCGCCGACGTTCGCCGTGCCCGTGATCGAGACCGGGGTGGTGTTCGTCAGGTCACCGAGGGCGACGACGGGCGTCTGGGCCGAGGTGGAGGTGGCGTTGTTGTAGGCGGTCTTGGAGGCGGTCTCGACGACGCGGATGGTCTGGCCGAGGTCGGCGGCGACGAGCGTGTACGAGGTGCCGGTGGCGCCGCCGATATCGGCGCAGCTGCCGCCGCCGGAGTCGCAGCGCCGCCACTGGTAGTCGCGCGAGTCGGGCGCCGGGGTCCAGCCGCCGGCCGAGCGGGTGAGGGCCTCGCCGACCTTGACGGTGCCGGTGATCGAGACCGGGCTCGTGTTGGTGAGGTCGCCGGCGCCGACGATGGCGCTCTGGGCGGAGGTGGAGGTGGCGTTGTTGTACGCGGTCTTGGAGGCGGTCTCGACGACGCGGATGGTCTGGCCGAGGTCGGCCGCGACGAGGGTGTACGAGGTCCCGGTCTCGCCGGAGATGTCGGCGCAACTACCGCCACCCGAGTCGCAGCGGCGCCACTGGTAGGTGCGCGAGTCGGGAGCGGGTGTCCAGCTGCCGGCGGAGCGCGTGAGCACCTCGCCGACCTCGGCGGTGCCGGTGATCGAGACGGGCGTCGTGTTGCGTGAGGTCGCCGGCGGCGACGACCGTAGTCTGCGTCGACGTCGAGGTCGCGTTGTTGTAGGCGGTCTTGCTGGCGGTCTCGACGACGCGGATGGTCTGGCCGAGGTCGGCCGCGACGAGGGTGTAGGTGGTCCCGGTCTCGCCGGCGATGTCGGCGCAGTTGCCGCCGGCCGCGTCGCAGCGGCGCCACTGGTAGGTGCGCGAGTCGGGGGCCGGGGTCCAGCCGCCGGCGGAGCGGGTGAGGACCTCGCCGACCTTGACGGTGCCGGTGATCGACACCGGCGACGTATTCGTCAGGTCGCCCGCCGCAACCACCGCCGTCTGGGCGGAGGTCGACGTCGCATCGCTGTAGGCGGTCTTGGAGGCGGTCTCGACCACGCGGATGGTCTGGCCGAGGTCGGCGGGGACGAGGGTGTAGGTGGTGCCGGTCTCCCCGCCGATGTCGGCGCAGCCGCCGCCGCCGGAGTCGCAACGCCGCCACTGATAGGCCGGAGTCGGCCGCGGGTGTCCAGGTCGCGGCGACACGGGTCAGCGCCTCGCCGACCTTGACCGTGCCGGCGATCGACGGCGGGGCTCGTGTTGGTGAGATCGCCGAGGGCGACAAGGGCCGTCTGCGCCGAGGTCGAGGTGGCGTTGTTGTAGGCGGTCTTGCTTGCGGTCTCGACCACGCGGATGGTCTGGCCGAGGTCGGCGGCAACGAGGGTGTAGGTCGTCCCGGTTGCACCGCCGATGTCGGCACAGTTGCCGCCGCCCGAGTCGCAGCGGCGCCACTGGTAGGCGCGCGAGTCCGGAGCGGGCGTCCAGCCGCCGACGGAGCGCGTGAGCACCTCGCCGACCTTGACCGTGCCCGTGATCGAGACAGGCGAGGTGTTGGTGAGGTCGCCGGCGACGACGACGGCGGTCTGCGAGGACGTCGACGTGGCGTTGTTGTACGCGGTCTTGGAGGCGGTCTCGACGGCGCGGATGGTCTGGCCGAGGTCGGCCGCGACAAGGGTGTAGGTGGTGCCGGTCGCACCGCCGATGTCGACGCAGTTGCCGCCGCCCGAGTCGCAGCGGCGCCACTGGTAGGCGTACGAGTCCGGGGCGGGCGTCCAGCCGCCGGCCGAGCGCGTGAGCACCTCGCCGACCTTGACCGTCCCGGTGATCGCGACCGGGCTCGTGTTCGTGAAGTCGCCGAGCGCGACGACGGCGGTCTGCGTCGACGTCGAGGTCGCGTTGTTGTAGGCGGTCTTGCTGGCGGTCTCGACGACGCGGATGGTCTGGCCGAGGTCGGCGGCAACGAGGGTGTAGGTGGTCCCGGTCTCGCCGGCGATGTCTGCGCAGGAGCCACCGGCCGCGTCGCAGCGGCGCCACTGGTAGGCGCGCGAGTCCGGAGCGGGCGTCCAGCCGCCGACGGAGCGGGTGAGGGCCTCGCCGACCTTGACGGTGCCGGTGATCGCGACCGGAGAGGTGTTGGTGAGGTCGCCGGCGCCGACGAGGCCAGTCTGCGTCGAGGTCGCCGTGCCGTCGTTGTAGGCGGTCTTGGAGGCGGTCTCGACGACGCGGATGGTCTGGCCGAGGTCGGCTGCGACGAGGGTGTAGGTGGTGCCGGTGGCGCCGCCGATGTCGGCGCAGCTGCCACCGCCGGCGTTGCAGCGCCGCCACTGGTACGCCCGGGAGTCCGGTGCAGGCGACCAGGTGGCCGCCGAGCGCGTGAGCACCTCGCCGACCTTCGCCGTGCCCGTGATCGACACCGGGCCCGTGTTCGTCAGCGTGCCCGGGTTCGTCGTGAAGGACGCGCTCGTCCCCGACTGGCTGCCGCCCGAGGTCCTCGTCGCGGTGACGGTGGTGGAGCCTGTGGAGCCGAGGGTGAGGCTGTGCGAGGCGAGCACGCCGTTCGAGAACGTCGCCGTCGTCCCGCCGCCGGCGGTCAGCGTGCCACTCGAGCTCATGTCGACCGTGTTGCCGGCGCCGTTGAACGCCGTGACGGTGTTGCCGTGGACGTCACGCGCGGTGACGCGGACGGAGAAGGGGACACCGACCGTCTGCGTCCCGATGGCGCCGCCGCCGGCCGCCTCGACGAGGAAGTTGTTGAGCGGGCCGGGCGTGATCGTGATCGACGGCGACGAGCCGAGGTTCGTGAAGGCGCCACCCGCGCTCGAGCGCTGCTCGCCTTGCCAGGTGGCCACGCCGACGCCGGTCGGCGCCGTTGCGCCTGGGCCACCGCCGGCCCCGGAGCCGTACAGGATCGTCAGCGTGCCGCCGCCGGCGAGGGTGACCCCGGTGACGGTGATCACCTGGCCGGCGACCCCGACGCTGCCCGTGCTCGCGGTCGTGTAGCCGGCCGCCGTGCTCGTGGTCGAGGGGGCGCTCCAGCCCGCCGGAAGGCTGACGCGAACCGCGCCGGACGACATGCCGCCGGCGGCCGCCGTGTACGTGAGGGTGACGGTGTTGCCCGTGGAGCCGGCGACGAATGACGTCGGCGCGGCCCCGAGCGTGCCCGTGCCGTCGGCGGCGAGGACGGTCACGGATGGCGACGCCCCGAGGTTGGTGATCGTGCTCGCGGCGACCGAGCGCTGGGCGCCCTGCCACGTCTGTGCGCCTGCGGTGGTCGGCGCCGTCGCGCCCGGGCCGCCGCCGGCGGTGGAGCCGTAAGTGATCGTCATGGTGGCGCCGCCGGCGAGGGTGACGCCGGTGACCGTGATGACCTGGCCGGCGACGCCGACGGTGCCGGTGCTCGCCGTCGTGTAGCCCGCGGCCGTGCCGGTGAGCGAGGGGGCGCTCCAGCCGGTGGGGACGGTTACGCGCACGGCGCCGCTCGACATGCCACCGGTCGCGGCGGTGTACGTGAAGACGAGCGTGTCGCCGGCGGAGCCGTTCGCGACGTTCGTCGTCGGCGTCGTCAGGGTGCCGGAGCCGTCGGCGGCGTTGACGGTGACGCTCGGCGAGGCGCCGAGACTCGTGATCGCGCTGCCGGTGACGGAGCGCTGAGCGCCCTGCCACGTCTGCGCGCCGGTGCTGGCGATCGCGGTTGCGCCTGGGCCGCCGCCGGCCGTGGAGCCGTACGTGAGCGTCGAGCGTCGCACCGCCGGCGAGGGTGACGCCCGTGACGGTGATCACCTGGCCGGCGACGCCAACGGTGCCAGAGCCGCCGTCGTGTAGCCCGCGGCGGTGCCGGTCGCGGACGGAGCGCTCCAGCCGGTGGGGACGGTGAGCCGGACGGCGCCGTCGGACATGCCGCCCGTCGCCGCGGTGTACGTGAAGACGAGCGTGTTCCCGGAGGACGAGGCGGCGACATTGGACGTCGGCGTCGTCAGCGTGCCCGTGCCGTCGGCGGCGTTGACGGTGACGCTGGGCGAGGCGCCGAGGTTGGTGATCGTGCTCGCGGCGACGGAGCGCTGAGCGCCCTGCCAGGTCTGGGCGCCGGTGGTGGCGGTCGCCGTGGCGCCGGGGCCGCCGCCGGCCGTGGAGCCGTAGGTGATGGTCATGGTTGCGCGCCGGCGAGGGTGACGCCGGTGACGGTGATCACCTGTCCCGCCACGCCGACCGTGCCGGTGCTCGCGGTCGTGTAGCCGGCCGCGGTGCCCGTGGTCGACGGAGCGCTCCAGCCCGTCGGCACGGTCACGCGCACCGCGCCGTTCGCCATTCCGCCCGTCGCCGCGGTGTACGTGAAGGTGAGCGTGTTGCCGGCGGACGAGGCGGCGACGTTGGTCGTGGGTGTGGTGAGCGTGCCGGAACCATCGGCGGCGTTGATGGTGACGCTCGGCGAGGCGCCGAGGTTGGTGATCGCGCTCGCGGCACGCGAGCGCTGGGCGCCCTGCCAGGTCTGCGCGCCGGTGGTGGCGGTCGCAGTCGCGCCGGGCCCGCCGCCGGCCGTGGAGCCGTAGGTGATGCGTGAGCGTGGCGCCGCCGGCGAGGGTGACGCCGGTGACCGTGACCACCTGTCCCGCCACACCGACGGTGCCGGTGCTCGCGGTCGTGTAGCCCGCCGCGGTGCCCGTGGTCGACGGTGCGCTCCAGCCCGTCGGCACCGTCACCCGCACGGCGCCGTTCGCCATCCCGCCCGCAGCGGCGGTGTACGTGAACGGTGAGCGTGTTGCCGGTCGAGCTGGCGGCCACGTTCGTCGTCGGCGTCGTGAGCGTGCCGGAGCCGTCGCGCGCGTTGACCGTGACGATTGGCGAGACGCCGAGGTTGGTGATCGCGCCGGTCGCGACCGAGCGCTGCTCGGCCTTGCCACGTCTGGGCGCCGGTGGTCGCCGTCGCGGTGGCGCCGGGGCCGCCGCCGGCGGTCGAGCCGTAGGTGATGGTCATGGTTGCGGCGCCGGCGAGGGTGACGCCGGTGACGGTGACGACCTGGCCGGCGACGCCGACGGTGCCGGTGCTGGCGGTCGTGTAGCCGGCCGCGGTACCGGTCGTCGACGGTGCGCTCCAGCCCGTCGGCACGGTGAGGCGCACGTCACCGTTGGCCATCCCGCCCGTGGCCGCCGTGTAGGTGAAGGTGAGCGTGTTGCCGGCGGAGGAGGCGGCGACGTTCGTCGTCGGCGTGGTCAGGGTCCCGGAGCCGTCGGCCGCATTGACCGTGACGGAGGGGGATGCACCGAGGTTCGTGAACGTGCCGGCCGTGACCGAGCGCTGCGCGCCCTGCCAGGTCGCGCCGGCGCCGGTGGTCGTGCGGCGCGGTGGCGCCGGGCCCGCCGCCGGCGGTCGAGCCGTAGGTGATCGTGAGCGTGGCGCCGCCCCGGCGAGCGTGACGCCGGTGACGGTGACGACCTGGCCGGCGACGCCGACGGTGCCGGTGCTCGCGGTCGTGTAGCCCGCGGCGGTGCCCGTCGTCGAGGGTGCGCTCCAGCCGGCGGGCAGGTCACGCGCACGGCGCCGGCGACATGCCGCCGGTCGCCGCCGTGTAGGTGAACGTGAGCGTGTTGCCGGCGAGGACGGCGACCGTCGTCGTCGGCGAGGCGCCAGCGTGCCGGTGCCGTCGGCCGCAGCACCGTGACGGACGGCGACGCACGCGAGGTTGGTGACCGTGCTGCCGGCGAGCGGAACGCTGGGCGCCCTGCCAGGTCTGCGCGCCGGTGGTCGCCGTCGCGGTCGCGCCGGGCCCGCCGCCGGCGGTCGACGCCGTAGGTGATCGTCATCGTCGCACTGCCGGCGAGGCTGACGCCCGTGACCGTGACGACCTGGCCGGCGACGCCGACGGTGCCGGTGCTTGCGGTCGTGTAGCCCGCCGCGGTACCCGTCGTCGAAGGAGCGCTCCAGCCGGTCGGCACCGTCAACGCGGACGGCGCCATTCATCATCGCGCCCGTGGCGGCCGTATAGGTAAAGGTGAGCGTGTTGCCCGTAGAGCCGAGCGGCGACGTTGTCGTCGGCGTCGTCAGCGTGCCGGAGCCATCCGCCGCGTTGACGTTGACCGAGCGGCGAGGCGGCGAGGTTCGTGATCGTGCTTGCGGTGACCGAGCGCTGGGCGCCCTGCCACGTCTGCGAGCCGGTGGTGGCGGTCGCGGTCGCGCCGGGCCCGCCGCCGGCCGTGGAGCCGTAGGTGAGCGTGATCGTGGCGCCGCCGGCGAGGGTGACGCCGGTGACGGTGATGACCTGGCCGGCGACGCCGACGGTGCCGGTGCTGGCGGTCGTGTAGCCCGCGGCGGTGCCCGTCGTCGACGGTGCGCTCCAGCCGGTCGGGCACCGTCAGGCGCACGGCGCCGTTCGCCATCCCGCCGGTCGCGGCGGTGTAGGTGAACGTGAGCGTGTTGCCGGTCGAGCTCGCCGGGACGTTCGTCGTCGGCGTCGTCAAGCGTGCCCGAGCCGTCCGCGGCGTTGACGGTGACGCTCGGCGACGCCGCCGAGGTTCGCGAGCGCGCCGCTCACCGAGGACGAGCGCTGCTGCGCCTGCCAGGTCTGCGCGCCGGTCGTCGCGGTCGCGGTCGCGCCGGGGCCGCTGCCGCCCGTCGACGCCGTACCGACGGTGAGGGTGGAGGTAGCAGTGAGCGTCACCCCCGAGACCGTGATCGTCTGGCCGGCGACGCCGACCGTGCCCGTCGACGAAGTCGTGTAGCCGGCGGCCGTGCCCGTCGTCGACGGTGCGCTCCAGCCGGTCGGGACGACGAGCGTCACCGAGCCGTTGCGCATGCCGCCGGTCGCGGCCGTATAGGTGAAGGTGAGCGTGTTGCCGGTCGAGCCCGCGGCGACGTTCGTCGTCGGCGTCGTCAGCGTGCCGGAGCCGTCCGCCGCGAGCGGTGCGAGCGCGAGCGTCTGGCCGATGTTGACGGCGTTCGGCGGACGTAGTCGCCGGTCGACGGTGTGAACGGTGCCGCCGTCGCCGGCCTCGGCCTCGTCGGCGCGCGCGACGTCGTGCGCGACGCGGCGGTGCCGCCGGTCGAGGACTGATCCCACAGCTCGGCCGTCGACGCCGGTCCAGTTCGTGCCGATCGTGCCGCCGTTGCAGCGCCGTAGAAGGCGCGATCGCGCGTGTTGGCGACCGTCGGCGTGACGGCCGGCGGCGTGACCGTGCTCGCCGAGCGCGAAGTTGACCGGCCGGCTCGACCGTCGACCGGATTGGCCTGGTTGGCGGTGTCGACGTACGCGACGATGCCGCCGCTCGCCTTCTGCGCCGTCGGAGACGGCCGCCGAGCAGGTCGTCGTCCGGAACTGGAAGGCGTAGTTCGTGGCGGCGACGTCGGCCGCGGTCGCCGAGAGGCGGAAGATCTCCTGGCCGAGCGTCGTCGTCGCAGTTGCGGCGGTCGACCGACGTCCAGGTCCCGTCGCGGTCGGCGGGCAGATCGCGACGTTCGTGCCGCCGCGGGTCGTGATCTGCGCGAGCATGAGGTCGCCGGCGACGAGACCGGCCGGCTTCGTGATCGTGATCGTGTTCGCGCCGCCGCCGGTGTTCGCGGACGAGGCGGGCGTGCGGGCGGCGATCGCGGGGTCGATCACGTACGGCAGCGGCAGCTCCGAGTCGTCGAGGTCGAGCGCGAGCGACCACGTTCCGTCCTGGCCCTCCTCGACCGCCCATCGCAGCCCCGTCGGGGTCACGTCGCGCCGCTCGCCGTCGAGGATGCGGACCGGCTCGAGAACAGAGGCGGTCCGAGAGCCGGCCGTCGGCGATGAAGCCGACGGTCCCGTCGCCGCCAACCCTCGGAGTCAGGTCGAGGGTTTCGCAGCTGCCAGCGCCAGCGCTTGACGCCCTGGCGCTTCCCGACCGTGAGGAACTGCTCGGTGCGATCCTCCGACACCGTGACGGCCTCCCAGCCGTACTCGGTGCGGCGCGCGGCTCCGTGCTCGAAGCCCTGCAGTTCCCCACGGCCGGCGTCCGCGGCGCGGAGCCCGACGGTGAGTCCGGCCGACTGAACGCTGTAGCCGCCCGGCGCGAGCCGGACGACGGTCCCGGCTGCCGGACGGCGCTCGAACGACTGAGTCTTGGTGGGCTCGCCCAGTGCCGCCTGCAGGAACTCGACCTGCGGCGCGGCCGCGGGTGGAGCACGTTCCCGACGAGGACGGCGAGCATCGTGGCCGCCGCGGCGACGCCGAGCAGCAGCGCGTGGCGAAGACTCACCCAGCGCAGGGACGGGGGAGCGGTGCGCCGCAGTTTTGGGGATCTCGTCACGTCGATGCCGGGAGGTCGCGCACGCAAACAGCGCGCGCGTAAGGGGAGGCATCGGCGCTGGCGACGGGAATCCTTAGGGTCGAATCGGCTCGGCAGAGCCGGAAATCGAAAGATCCCTCGCACGAGTGATCTGCGGCCGGCGGCGTCGTCGCCCACCGCCGGAGGAGCGTCGCGATCAGCTCGGACGAGTGGCTCGACCTCGACTCGAGCTTGAGGTCGGGGCGGGAGCGTCGCGCCCTGGAGCGCCGGCCTCCTACAATGGCTCGCGATGGCGACGACCGAGGATCGCGGCGCGCTCGACGCGACGCGAGCGTGGCGCGAGGAGGTCTACGAGCGCCAGCCCGAGCGGCAGGGGGAGCTCTTCTCGACCATCTCCGGGCCTCGAGAACGAGCCGCTCGTGACGCCCGACGCGGGTCGAGATCGACTACGACCGCGACCTCGGCTATCCCGGCGTCTACCCGTACACGCGCGGCGTCTATCCGTCGATGTACCGCGGGAAGCTCTGGACGATGCGCCAGTTCGCGGGCTTCGGCACCGCGGTCGAGACGAACGAGCGCTTCCGCTACCTGCTCGACCACGGCCAGACCGGCCTCTCGACCGCCTTCGACATGCCGACCCTGATGGGCTACGACTCCGACCATGCCCGCTCGCTCGGCGAGGTCGGGCGCGAGGGCGTCGCGATCGACTCGCTCGCCGACATGGAGACGCTCTTCGAGGGGATCCCGCTCGGCGACGTCTCGACCTCGATGACGATCAACTCGCCCGCGGCGATCCTGCTCGCGTTCTACATCGCGGTCGGCGAGCAGCAGGGCGTGCCCGCGGCGGAGCTCCGCGGGACGATCCAGACGGACATCCTCAAGGAGTACATCGCGCAGAAGGAGTACATCTTCCCGCCCGAGCCGTCGATGCGGCTCGTCACGGACATGGTCGAGTACTGCTCGCGGGAGCTGCCGAAGTGGCACCCGATCTCGATCTCCGGCTACCACATCCGCGAGGCCGGCTCGACGGCGGCGCAGGAGCTCGCGTTCACGCTCGCCGACGGCTTCACGTACGTCGAGTGGGCGATCGAGCGCGGCCTCGACGTCGACGACTTCGCGCCGCGCCTGTCGTTCTTCTTCAACGCGCACCTCGACTTCTTCGAGGAGATCGCGAAGTACCGCGCCGCCCGGCGGATCTGGGCGCGCGAGCTGCGCGAGCGCTTCGGCGCGCGCAACCCGCGCTCGTGGCTGATGCGGTTCCACACGCAGACGGCCGGCGTCTCGCTGACGGCGCAGCAGCCCGAGGTGAACATCGTGCGGACGGCGATCGAGGCGCTCGCGGCGGTGCTCGGCGGCACGCAGAGCCTGCACACGAACTCGTTCGACGAGGCGCTCGCGCTGCCGACCGAGGACGCCGTCAGGATCGCGCTCCGCACGCAGCAGGTGATCGCGCACGAGACCGGCGTCGTCAACACGATCGACCCGCTCGGCGGCTCGTACTACCTCGAGGACCTGACGAACCGGATCGAGGCGCAGGCGTACGAGTACTTCGACCGGATCGAGAAGCTCGGCGGCATGGTCGAGGCGATCAAGCAGAACTTCCCGCAGCGCGAGATCGCCGACGCGGCGTTCACCTACCAGGCCGAGGTCGAGCGCGGCGAGCGCGTCGTCGTCGGCGTCAACCGCTACGTGCTCGAGGACGAGAAGCCGCTCGAGATCCTGAAGATCGACGCCGCGCTCGAGCAGCAGCAGATCGAGCGCGTGCCGGCGCGTGCAGCGGACGGCGCGACTCGGCGGCGGTCGAGTCGCGGCTCGCGGCGCTGAAGGAGGCGTCGGCGCGCGACGACGTCAACCTGATGCCGCTCATCCTCGACGCCGCGCGCGACTACGTGACGATGGGCGAGATGTGCGACGCCTGGCGCGAGGTCTGGGGCACCTGGCGCGAGCAGCCTGTCTTTTAGTTGCAGCAGGTCGGATCCTGCGGATCCGACTACGGGATCCGCTGGCGCGGATCCCTTCTGCGCGAAGATCCCTGAAGCTGTGCAGTGCGACCCGCGGTCGGCTGTCCACGGCTGCCTCTCAGTTTTGCAGCGGGTCGGATCCTGCGGATCCGAGCGGGTCGGATCCTGCGGATCCGACTACGGATCCGCTGGCGCGGATCCTTCCGCGCGAAGATCCCTGAAGCTGTGCAGTGCAACCCGCGGTCGGCTGTCCACGACGGCTCGGTCCGGGCTGCTCAGATCGTCGTCGTGAGGCCGTCGTAGGCGAGCGTCGTGCCCGTCGGCACGTCCCGCTCCCGCGGCCGGTGCGTGAGGAGAAGCCGTCGTGCGCCGGATTGCTCGACGTCGCGACGGCCTCCGACACGCAGAGATGGCCGCGCAGGTCGCTCTCCTCGGTCCGCGCCCGAGCGTGGCCTCGCAGACGAAGAGGTCCGCGTCGCGGGCGATGTCGACGAGCGCGTCGCACGGCGCCGTGTCGCCCGAGTAGGCGAGCGTCTTCTCGCCCTCGACGCGGAAGCCGTAGGCGTCGATGTCGTAGTGGACGACCTTGTGCGCCTGAACCGACAGCCCGGCGGCGGTCGAACGGCACGCCCGCCTCGTACTCCGCCACCTCGAACGCCTGCTCGAGCATGCTCCACGTTGCCGAGCCGGGCGAGGATCGGCTTCAGCTCCTCGCGGCTGCCGGGCGGCAGCCAGAGCGCCGGCCGCGCGCCTCGCCCGGGGCCGAAGAGCGAGCCCCAGACCCAGGGGATGAGATCGCCCCAGTGGTCGAGATGGAGGTGAGTGATCGCGATCGCGTCGACCGTCGGCCAGGGCTCGCGCTCGCGCAGCTTCGCCAGCACGCCGGGGCCGCAGTCGAGCAGCAGGCGGCCCTCGACGAGGTAGCCGGAGCAGGCGCCGCCGGGGTTCGGCCAGGCCGGCGACGAGCCGATGACGTCGAGCTGCACGGCCATATACTTGCCGACTCCATGGCTCGGAAGATCAGAGTGGTGATCGCGAAGCCCGGTCTGGACGGTCACGACCGGGGCGCGAAGATCATCGCGCGGGCCCTGCGGGACGCCGGCATGGAGGTCATCTACACCGGTCTGCACCAGACGCCGGAGCAGATCGTCGAGACGGCGATCCAGGAGGATGCCGACGCCGTCGGCATCTCGATCCTCTCCGGCGCGCACATGACGCTCGTGCCGCGGATCCTCTCCGGGCTGAAGGAGAACGGCGTCGAGGACGTGCTCGTCGTCGTCGGCGGGACGATCCCCGGCGACGACGCGCAGGAGCTGAAGGAGCTCGGCGTCGCCGAGATCTTCACGCCGGGCGCGCCGACGACCGAGATCGTCGACTTCCTGAAGGCGAAGATCCCGATCTAGCCGCGGACGACGACGCGCGACGCGGCGAGGGCGCCGCGGGCGCCGGTCTGGGCCTCGAACGTCACCTTCGCCGGCTGGGTGAAGATCGTCACGACCTGCCCGCGAGCCAGGTCGATCGCAGCGAGAACTGGTCGATGCCCCCCGTGGAGGCGGCGGACTCGAGCGAGACGGTCTCCGGGATCGAGACCGGCACCTTCTGGCCGCTCTGGGCGATCGTCCGTCCGCCCGGCCACTGGCGTACCTGGTCGACCGTCAGCTCGAGCTCGCCGGAGCCGGCGGTCGCGATCTTGCCCGTCAGCGCGAGCGTGAACGTGCTCCCCGGCTTCGCCGCGAAGAGCAGCTGGCGCGCCTTGCGGAGGTACCGGTACGGGCTCACGGCGCCGCCGCCGCCGGGGTGCACCTCGAAGTGGAGGTGCGACTGGATCCCGTCCGCGTCGCCGGAGTCGCCGACGTAGCCGATCGGCTGCCCGGCTCGTCACCTTCGCGCCGTTCTTCAGCCCCTCCGCGTACGCGATGCCCGGGACGCAGCGTGCCGCGGTTGTCGTTCTCGAGCGTGAGGTCGTTGTTCAGGTGGATGTAGAGGTACTGCGTGCCGCTCTCGCCGTTCAGGTAGAGCATGCAGCCGGCCCGCGACGAGGTCGTGTGGTACTCGACCCGGCCGGCCTCGACCGCGAGCGCGAGCGAGCGCTTCGGCGCCACGAGGTCGTTCGCCTCGTGCGAGCCCTGCGCCGCGAGCGTCACCGAAGTCGTCGGTGTACTCGGCGCCGCCGAGCACCGGGAAGACGAGGCGCGGCACCTTGCTCTGCCCGACTCGCCGCCGGTGTATGCGGCTGCCGACCCGGTGCAGATCAGGAGGGCCAACGTGAGGAAGAGAATCCCTCGGGCTGTCGTCCGGTGGCGTTTCATGAGCTCCGGTTCGCGCTCGAAGGGCGGGACACTAACAGACGGCGCTGCGGAAACCGCCCCCAAAAGGGGGAGATCGCGCAGGCTTTCGTCGAATGTCCGTACAGGTTTTGTACGATGCGTCGATGGTCGAGCAGCACAGCCTCCGCATCGGCGAGCTGAGCCGTCGGGCGGCCGTCAGCCCGGAGCTCCTGCGGGCCTGGGAGCGGCGCTACGGGCTCCTCCGGCCGATCCGATCCGACGGCGGCTTTCGGCTCTACTCCGCGGCGGACGAGGAACGCGTCCGCCGCATGCAGGCGAATCTCGCCGCCGGACTGTCCGCGGCCGAGGCCGCGCGGCTGGCCGCGGCCACGCCGGAGGACGCCGCCCCGGCCGGTCGACCGCTCGACCCGGACGCCGGCGCTCTCGGCGCTGCCCTCGACCGGCTCGACGAGGGTGCTGCACAGCGCGAGTTCGACCGCCTGCTCGCCGTCTACACCGTGGAGACGCTGCTCGGCCAGGTCGTGCTGCCGTACCTGCACGCTCTCGGAGAGCGGTGGGAGACGGGCGAGGCGACGGTCGGCCAGGAGCACTTCGCCAGCAACATCATCCGCGGCCGGTTGCTCGGGCTCGCCCGCGGGTGGGACGAGGGAGGCGGCCCGCGGGTCCTGCTCGCCTGCGCGCCCGGTGAGCTTCACGACCTGCCACTGATCGTCTTCGGCCTGCTCCTGCGCTCCCGCGGCTTCCGCATCACCTTCCTCGGGCCGGACACCCCGCTCGACACGCTCGCGGACACGGCGGCCAAGCTCGAGCCCGAGCTCGTCGTCCTCAGCGCGACCATGCCGACGCTGCTCGAGTCCGACGTGCCGCACCTCGCCGCTCTCGCGCGCAGCCATCGGCTCGCGCTCGGCGGAGCGGGCGTCCCGCCCGAGCTCGCGGCCGCCGTCGGTGCCGAGCTGCTCGCCGGCGATCCCGTTGCGGCAGCCGAGACCGTCGCGCACCGATGAGTCGCAGCCGGCTGCACGGCTGGCGCTCCGACCAGCGCGTCTCCCGGCTCGGCTCCGTCGACTCCACGCAGCGGGCGCTGGCCGGGTCGCTCGTCGTTCCCGGCACGACCGCCGGGGCCGCTCGCCTGGGCGACGTCTACTGGGCCGAGGTGGTCCGGTTCACCCGCGGCCTCGTTCGCGCGCGCGTGGGCGGCGCGGGAGTCGAGCTGCGCGTTCTCGGCCGCGGGCCGACCCTGCTCCGCTTCGGGCCGCCCGTGCTCGCGGTGTCGGACGCGATGACGAGATGCGCCTACCCGATCCAGAAAGGCGGGCTCGCGCGCCGCGCCGGCGGTGAGATCGCCTTCGCGCAGGCTGCGGGGCCGGAGGTCGAGCTCAGCTCGGTCATCCGCGGATTCTTTCCCACCCTGGCGGCGCGGCCCGGCGGCCCGCGGTGGGCGGGCGTCCTCTACAGCCACGGCCAGCGCCGCATCCATCTGGCGATCAGTCGGAGGTACTTCAGACGACTGATCGCGGAGGCGCGCTGCATGAAGGTCACCGTCTTCGGCGCCAGCGGCACGATTGGGCGCGCGTTGCTCCCGGAGCTCGCGCGCGAGCATGACGTCGTCGCCGTCTCGCGGCGGGTGCACGAGGCATCGTCGAGCGAGCGCGTGCAGTGGGTCGAAGCGGACGTGAACGACGCGCAAGCGGTTCGGCGCGCGCTGGACGGTGCGCAGGTCGCCTACTACCTCGTCCACTCGCTCGGTTCGGCCGACTTCGCCGCACGCGACCGGCGGGCGGCGGCCACCATCGCGGCAGAGGCGGAGCGGGCGGGGCTGCTGCAGCTCGTCTACCTCGGCGGTCTCGGCGACGACGCGCCGGACCTCTCGGAGCACCTCCGCAGCCGGCAGGAGACGGGGCGTGCGCTCGCGTCGGGCGCGACGCCGTTGACGACGCTGCGGGCGGCGATGGTCGTGGGAAGCGGGAGCGCCGCGTTCGAGACGATCGTCGCGCTCGTTCGCCGCCTCCCCGCGATGGTCACCCCGCGCTGGGTCACGACGCCCACCCAGCCGATCGCGCTCGACGACGTTGTCGCCTACCTGGCAGGCGTGTGCGGCAGGGAGGAGACGTTCGGCCAGGGCTACGACGCCGGCGGTCCGGAGGTGATGACCTACCGAGCGATGATCGAGCGCGTCGCGGCGCTGCTCGGCCGGCGGCCGCTCATCGTCCAGGTACCGGTGTTGACGCCGCGCCTCTCGTCCCTCTGGCTCCACCTGGTCACGCCGGTCGGCGCGACCGTCGCGCGGCCCCTCATCGACGGGCTGCGGAATGCGACGGTGGCTCGAGACGACGCGATTCGCGCGATCGTGCCGCGGCCGTTGACGACGTTCGACGCGGCCGCGCGAACAGCGCTTCGACAATCATTTGACAAACACTGAACAAAATGCTGTACAGTGGCATCTCCTAGACGTTCACAGAAGGAGAAGCCACATGAAGCAATTGGATGTTGTCGCCGCCGTTCTCGTCATCGTGGGCGGGCTCAACTGGGGTCTCATCGCCGTCGCCGAGTTCGATCTCGTCGCGACGATCGTCGGGCTCGAGTTCGGCGAGACGAACGCAGTGAGCCGCCTCGTCTACGGCCTCGTCGGCGTGTCCGCCGTCTACCAGATCGCCCAGCAGGGCGCGATCCGCCGGCGTTGGAGCCGCGCGGGCGCGCCCGCCACCGCCTAAGAAGGGATCAGACACAGATGAATGCTTTCCGCCTACTCGTACTTGCAGCAACACTCGCCGTCGCCGCGATCGGTGGCACGGCAGAGGCGGCCCCCGCCGCCAAGCAGGCCAACATCGTCCAGACGGCCGTCGCGGCCGGGCAGTTCAAGACGCTCGCGAAGCTCCTGCAGACCGCCGGTCTCGCCGGCACGCTCACGGGGAAGGGGCCCTTCACCGTCTTCGCGCCGACGGACGCCGCGTTCGCGAAGGTGCCGAAGGCGACGCTGAACGCGCTCGCGAAGGACAAGGCGAAGCTGCGCGCCGTCCTGCTCTACCACGTCGCGAGCGGCAAGGTGCTCGCCAAGCGCGTGACGCAGCTTCGCTCCGTCAAGACGCTCAACGGGCAGTCGCTGCAGGTCCGCACGAGCGGCGGCACCGTCCGCGTCGGCGGCGCGAAGGTGGCGAAGGCCGACGTCCTGGCCTCGAACGGCGTCATCCACGTGATCGACCGCGTGCTCATCCCGAGCTGAGCCTCCTCCGCCTGAGGGTCGGAACCGCCCGTGCCCGTCCGTGACGGGTGCGGGCGGCCGTCGGCTGCGGCGTCGTTAGAGTCCGCATGAGTGGCTGCCCCGGCAACAGTTAGAGCGCCGCTGCCGCGCGATCTGCGGCGCGCTGCCGCGTCCTCCGTCGCGTCCATACCTACCGGTATGGACGCTCCCTGCGTCCTTGCATCGCTTGCAGCTCGCACGGCATCGACGCGAAACCGTCACCGGGGCAGCCACAGATGAAGATCGCCGTCTGTGTGAAGCAGGTTCCCGACGCCGCCGTGCACAAGCGGATGGACCCGGCCACGAAGCGCCTCGACCGCTCCGGCGAGGCGGCGCTGAACCCCGTCGACGCGAACGCCGTCGAGGAGGCGCTGCGGATCAAGGAGTCGAGCGGCGACGGCGAGGTCGTGGTCGTCTCGCTCGGGCCCGAGAAGGCGATGGACTCGTTGCGCAAGGCGCTCGCGATGGGCGCCGACCGTGCCGTGCTCGTGGCGGACGAGGCGGCCGCCGGCTCGGATCTCGTCGCGACGAGCTACGCGCTCGCGCGTGCGCTCGAGCGCGAGGGTGCAGACCTCGTCCTCTTCGGCCAGCAGGCCTCCGACTCCGACGGCGCCGTGCTCTGGGCCGCCGTCGCCGAGCGTCTCAGGCGGCCGATGATCTCCCAGGCGGCCGAGCTCACGCTCGAGGACGGCTCGGTCACCGGCAAGCGCCAGACCGAGTTCGGCTACGACGTCATCCGGGCCGCGCTCCCGGCGGTGGTGGCGGTCGCCGACTCGATCAACGAGCCGCGCTATCCCTCCCTGAAGGGGATCATGGGCGCGAAGAAGAAGCCGCAGGACGTGCTCACCCTCGAGCGAGCTCGGCGTCGAGGCGGACCGCGCCGGCGCTGCCGGGTCGCGGACGGAGGTGCTCGCGCTCTCCGAGCCGCCGCCGCGGGGCGACACGCGCAAGATCGAGGACGACGGCTCCGGAGCGGAGCAGATCGTGGCGTTCCTCACGGAGAAACGGCTCGTATGACGACGCTGGTCTTCCTCGAGCATCACGAAGGCGAGCTGCAGAAGGGCTCGCTCGGCGTCCTCTCGAAGGCCGCGAGCCTGGGCGGCGACGTCGCCGCCGTCATCCTCGGCTCGGGCGTCGAGGGCCTCGCCGCCGACGCCGGGCGCTACGGCGCCGCGACCGTGTACGTCGCGGACGACCCGAAGCTCGAGGCCCCGCTCCCGCAGCCGCGCGTCGACGCGCTCGCGCAGCTCGTCCGGGACAAGGGGATCGAGACCGTGCTCTTCCCGCAGTCGATCCTCTCGGCCGACATCGCCGCGGCGCTCGCTGCGCGGCTCGACGCCGGCCTCAACTGGCAGCTCGTCGACCTGGCCGAGCAGGACGGGCAGCTCGTCGGCAAGCAGACGGCGCTCGGCGACTCCGTGCTCGTCGACGTCGGCTGGACGACGACGCCGCGGCTCGGGCTCTTCCGCGCGGGCGCCTTCGATCCAGTCGAGACGAGCGCCGCGGGCACCCTCGAGAAGCTCGACGTCACCTTCGAGGAGCACTCCCTGCTCGCCGAGATGGTCGAGCAGGCCCACGAGGAGTCGACCGGCCCGTCGATCGAGGACGCAGACGTGATCGTCGCCGGCGGTCGCGGGCTCGGCGCTCCCGAGGGCTTCGGCATGGTCGAGGAGCTCGCGAAGGCGCTCGGCGGCGCGGTCGCTGCGACGCGCGCCGTCGTCGACGCCGGCTGGTACCCGTACGCCGCGCAGGTCGGCCAGACCGGCAAGAGCGTCTCGCCGGGCCTCTACGTCGCCTGCGGGATCTCGGGCGCGATCCAGCACAAGGTCGGCATGCAGAGCTCCAAGGTCATCGTCGCGATCAACAAGGACCCGAACGCGCCCATCTTCGAGTTCGCCGATCTCGGCGTCGTCGGCGACGTCCACCAGATCGTCCCGAAGCTGACCGAGCTCGTGCGCGCGCGGAAGTCGTGAGCCCCGTCAGGCCGGCCGACTTCCCGCCTCCGTTCTCGCCGACGGAGGCGATCGCACCGCCGACGGACCCCGTCGACGAGCGCATCGAGGTCGGCGTCCTGATCGTCGGCGCCGGCCCCGCCGGGCTCGCGTGCGCGATCCGGCTCGGCCAGCTGCTCGAGGAGTCGCCCGAGACGGCGGAGCGGCTCGGCGACGTCCCGGTCGCCGTGGTCGAGAAGGGCGCACGGCCCGGCGCGCACCTGCTCTCGGGCGCCGTCGTCAACCCGCGCTCCCTGCGGCGGCTCTTCAAGGGGCGGCTGCCCATGAGCGACGTGCCGACGTACGGGGAGGTGCACGGCGAGGCCGTCTACCTGCTCACGCAGGGGCGGCAACTACCGCGTCCCGCCGCCGCCGACGATGCGCAACCACGGCAACTACGTCGTCTCCGTGTCGCAGCTCGGCCGGTTCATGGCGGAGCAGGCCGAGGCGGGGGGCGCCGCGATCCTGCCCGAGACGGACGCCCAGAAGCTGCTCGTGGCGGACGGCCGCGTCCAGGGAGTGCGCACCGGCGACAAGGGGCGAGACCGCGACGGCAACCAGCTCCCGAACTTCGAGCCCGGCTCGGACATCGTCTCGCGGATCACCGTCCTCGCCGAGGGCACGCAGGGGTATCTGACGGGCGCCGCGATCGACCGGTTCGGCCTCGAGGGAGAGCAGCCGCAGGTCTGGGCGCTCGGCGTGAAGGAGGTCTGGAAGGTCGCGAAGCCGCTCCACAACATCATCCACACGATGGGGTGGCCGCTGCGCAAGTCGGCCAAGTACGGCGAGTTCGGCGGCTCGTTCATCTACCCGATGGGCGCCGACATGGTCTCGCTCGGCTTCGTCGCGGGGCTCGAGTACCGCGACGTCGCGTTCTCCGTGCACGACGTCCTGCAGGAGTTCAAGACCCACCGGCTCGTCCGCAGGATCCTGCGCGACGGCGAGCGCGTCGCCTGGGGCGCCAAGACGATCACGGAGGGCGGCTACCACGCGCTCCCGACCCGCTTCAACGCACCCGGGCTGCTGCTCGCCGGCGAGGGCGCCGGCCTCGTCAACGTCCCGACCCTGAAGGGGATCCACTACGGCATCGAGTCCGGGATCCTCGCCGCCGAGGCCGTGTTCCGCGCGCTCCAGCGCGGCGAGAGCCCGACACGACCCGGCGCGCTCGACTCGTACGACGAGGCGCTGCGCTCGAGCTGGATCCTCAAGGACCTGTACGAGGTGCGGAACATGCGCCAGGTGTTCGACAAGGGGTTCTTCATGGGCGGCGCGCTCGCGAGCGCGATGACGGTGACGAAGGGCAAGTTCCCGCCCAAGGACTACAGCAGCGAGCCGAATGCGAGGGGAAAGCTGATGCGCACGAACCGCGCACGGCGCTACCCGGCACCCGACGGCAAGCTCACCTTCGACAAGCTCTCGTCGGTCTTCCTCTCGGGCAACCGGACGCGCGACGACCAGCCGAACCACATCCGGATCCAGCGGCGGGTGCCGCGCGAGCTCGCGGAGCTGTGGGTGAACATGTGCCCGGCACACGTGTACGAGCTGGGTACCGCCTACGCGGACGGCACGGTCACGGTCGAGCTCGCGCCGTCGAACTGCGTCCAGTGCGGCGCGATCACGGCGAAGGGCGGCCGGCTGACGCCGCCCGAGGGCGGCTCGGGCCCCGAGTACACGGTCGCCTAGCTGTTACCTGGTCCCGCTGGGCCCAGGCCTCGACGAGGCCAAGCCGCTCGACGATCGACGGATGGCTGTCGAGCAGCGCGTACGACCACGCGGGCGGATCCGGGTCGCTCAGCCCCTCCGTGGCGAAGTGGCGGAACAGGGCCCGTGCGGACACGACGTCCCTGGTCGTCTCGAGCGCCATCCAGTCGGCCTCCTCCTCCAGGTGGCGCGAGATCGCGTTCTGCAGCGGCAGCGAGGCGAGCGAGAGCACGACGAGGACGAAGAGCGAGAGCGGCACTGCCGCCGGGTTCGCCATGCCGCCGCGCCGCCGCGTGAACCGCGCGATCAGGTAGGCGCCCGGGAACGCGAACAGCGCGTACCACGCGAGCCCTTTCGGGATGTGGCTGCGCGAGTGGTGCCCGATCTCGTGGGCGAGCACGACCCGCACCTCGCCGTCGGAGAAGCGGCCGTCGAGCAGCGTGCTCCAGAGGACGATCCGCCGGGTCGGCCCGAATCCGGCCGCGTAGGCGTTCGGTGCGTTCGTGAACTCGGAGACGTCCTCGACGTCGACGCGGATCGGGTCGGTCCCCTGCCGCGCGGCGTAGCGGCGCGCATCCGCCCGCAGCGCCTCGTCGGCGGGCTCCGTCGAGGACAGGTACGGCGTGATGAACGCGAACAGCGTCGCGAGCACGACGAAGGCGGGCGCCGCGCCGAGCCACCAGCGGCGCGGGAACCAGCCGGCGAGCGCCATCACGATCACGAGCGCGAGGCAGATGAACAGGAACTCGGCGCCGAGCGCGAACCAGTTCACGAAGAGCGCCTCGAGGTAGCCCGCCTCCGCCTGGTCGTAGCGGCGGTCCCACCAGACCTCGACGAGCCGGAACGGCACCTGCGAGAGCCAGACGAGCGCGAGCCCGATCATCCCGAGCAGCATCCCGGTGCCGATCCGCCCGGCCGCGGACTCGCGGGCGAAGCGCGCGCCGCGCCACGCGTAGAGAGCGAGCACGACGAGCAGCACGAGCTGTGCGACGACGAACTCCACCCGCAGGAAGAGCTCGTAGCGCTCGGCCCGCTCGAGCGCCGGCCCCGAGAACACCTCCTCGGCGTCGACCGCGGGGCTCGACAGCCCGTCCGGGCACCCTGGAGTCCCAGAGGAACCAGGCCGCGATCGCCCAGGCGATTGCGAGCGCCGCGAGCACGATCGCTCGCGCGCGCCGGTCGCTCAGACGTCCTCCTGCGGGGGCGGCGACTCGACTGCGGGCGGCGGCTCGGCGCCGAGCTCGAGCTGCACGTCGACCTCCTCCTCGACCGGCGGCTCGAGGGCGGGGCCGGCGTACGGGTAGCGATCCGTGACGACGAACATGTACGCGTCGACCTGCGCGGTGTAGCGCAGCGAGAGCGAAGCGAGCTTGCGGAGCCCCGTGGGCATCCGGCCGGTGGCGAGAGACGCGAACCAGCCGAGGACGGCCGCCACGAAGGCGGCGCCGCCGAGCGCGCCCGACACGAAGAACGCAGGCACCGCGAGGAAGAGGCGGAAGAGCGTCTTCAGGCGGCTCTGGCGCTCGGGACCGCCGATGACGACGTCGACCGGATAGCCGGGCGCGCCGGTGAAGCCGGGGAACGGGTTGGCGGCGAGCAGCAGGAACGCGCCGAGGTGCGTCGCGTAGCGGATGTAGGCCGCGAGGAAGCGGTGCAGCGGCCCCGCCGAGCGCCCGCGCACGAGCGCGACGAGCCAGTTCGCGAACGCCGCCAGGAAGGCGAGGACGGTCCAGAGGATGATCCAGACGATGTGGGGGAGGGCGAGCAGGAGACGGAAGAAGACCGTCAACCGCGAGCGCCGGCCGTCGTCGGTCAGCTCGAGCCGCACGGGGTGCTCCGGGAGTGCCCACGCCGGTCCGACGCGGTCCGGCTCGGAGCTCGGGTAGCGGTCGGTCAGGAGGAGCAGGTACGAGTAGGCCTGCGCCGTGTAGCCGATCGCGTACGCGCCCAGGTCGCGCAGTCCCGTCGGCATCCGCCCGAGCGCGAGGATCGCGAACCAGCCGAGGAAGGCGCAGACGGCGGCGACGCCGCCGACGCCCGATACGCGGCCGGTCGCAGCCCGGCTGCTCGTCGTGCTCACGACCGCCACCCCCACCGCCGCCTCCACCGCCGATCGAGCCGAGCGTCGCGGCGAGCAGGAGCGCGGGGATCGCGAGGATCAGCCGCACCGCCACCTTCCAGCGTGACTGCGGCTCGGGCTCGGGCAGCGTGATGTCGACCGGGTAGCCGCTCTCGCCCGTGAAGCCCGGATACGGATTCGCCGTGAGGAAGAGGTAGGCGGTCAGATGCGTCGCGTAGCGGACGTAGATCGAAAGGAAGCGATGGAGCCCCCGGGGAGGCCGTCCCGTGATCAGCGTCATCACCCACATCGCGACCGCGGCGAAGAAGGCGGCGATGCTCCAGATCCCGATCCAGAGGATGTGGGGGATCGCGAGCAGCAGGCGGAAGAAGACCGTCAGCCGAGAACGGTGCAGGTCGTCGGAGAGGACGAGGCGGATCGGGTGGTCGCTCACCGCCGGGAGTATGGCGCCGGCGGCCGACGACTAGCATCCCTCCGATGGTTTCGATCGCCTCCCCGGTCACGCGCGACGACGTCCTGGCGGCCGCCGAGCGGATCCACGGTCGGGTGCACCGGACGCCGACCTTCTCCTCGTCGACGCTCGGCGAGCAGGTGTGGCTGAAGGCAGAGCTCCTCCAGAAGACGGGCTCCTTCAAGGTCCGCGGCGTCCTGAACAAGCTCGCGGCCCTGACGTCGGAGGAGCGCGAGCGCGGCGTCATCGGCGTCTCGGCGGGCAACCACGCGCAGGCGCTCGCGTGGGGCGCAGCCGCCGAGGGCCTCGACGCGCTCGTCGTCATGTGGGAGGGCGCGAGCGCGGCCAAGATCGCCGCCACGCGTGGCTACGGCGCCACCGTCGACCTCGGCGCGACCGGGCCGGGCGATGCGTTCGAGCGGCTGCACGAGCTCGTCGAGGAGACAGGCCGGACGCTGGTGCATCCGTTCGACGATCCGCTCGTCCAGGCCGGGCAGGGCACCGTCGGCCTCGAGCTGCTCGAGGACGCGCCGGCGGTCGAGACGATCCTCGTGCCGGCAGGCGGCGGCGGGCTGGTCGCCGGGATCGCGGCCGCGACGGTCCCCGCCGGCCGCAAGGTCGTCGCCGTCGAGCCGGAGCTGTCGACCGCCGTGCACGACGCGCTGGCGGCCGGGCGCTCCGTCCCGGTGACGCCGACGTCGATCGCGGACGGCCTCTCGGGCCCGTTCTGCGGCGAGAACGCGCTCGCGGTGCTCCAGCACCACGGCGTCGAGAGCATCCTCGTCACCGAGCGCGAGATCGAGGACGCGTTCCGCTTCCTGTACGAGCGCGCGAAGCTGGCGTGCGAGCCGGCCGGCGCCGTCGCAGTGGCGGCGATCCTGGCCGGAAAGTCGTCGGGGCCGGTCGCCGCGGTTGTCTCGGGCGGCAACGTAGCGCCCGAAATCGCCTCTGCTATCCTGGCTCGGCCATGAAGGCCGACATCCATCCCGAGTACGTCCTGACACACGTTCGCTGCTCGTGCGGCAACGAGTTCGAGACGCGCTCCACCAAGCCGGAGCTGCACGTCGAGATCTGCTCGGCCTGCCACCCGTTCTACACGGGCAAGCAGAAGCTGCTCGACTCCGGCGGCCGTGTCGAGCGCTTCCAGCGGCGGCTCGAGAAGGCCGGCGGCGCCCGCCGCGGCTAACGAGCTCGGGCCTTGAGTAACACGATCGGAGGGCAGGCCGTCCTCGAGGGCGTGATGATGCGCAGCCCGTCGAACTGGTCCGTCGCCGTCCGCAAGCCGAACGGCGAGATCGCCGAGGTCACGCACGACATCCGCTCGCCCATGGCGCGGAACCGCCTGTTCCGGCTGCCGGTCGTCCGCGGCGTCGTCGCGCTCGGCGAGTCGCTCGCGATCGGGTTCCGCGCGCTCGCGATCTCCGCGAACTACGCCGCGCAGGACGCGGACGCGAACCCGGACGAGGTCGAGGAGGTCAAGACCGAGATCACGCGCGGCCAGATCGTGTTCTCGTTCGCGATCGCGATCGGCTTCGCCCTGATGCTCTTCAAGGTGACGCCGGCGCTGATCACGAACTGGCTGCCGATCGAGGCGACGGGTCAGTTCGTCGTCATCGAGGGCGTCATCCGCGTGGCGATCTTCCTCGTCTACCTGATGCTCATCTCGCTCCTGCCCGATCTCCGGCGCGTCTTCCAGTACCACGCCGCCGAGCACAAGGCGATCAACGCCTACGAGGCCGGCGCGGAGCTCACCCCCGATCGCGTGCAGAAGTTCAGCTTGATCCATCCGCGTTGCGGAACGGCATTTTTGCTCTGGGTGATGGTGATCGGCATCTTCGTCTTCGCGTTCGTCGGCCAGCCGGCGTGGTACTGGCTGATCACGAGCCGGATCCTGCTGCTGCCCGTGATCGCCGGCATCGCGTACGAGCTGATCCGGTTCGCCGGCAAGCACCAGGACAGCCGGGTGCTGATGGCATTGCTCGCGCCCGGGATGTGGCTGCAGCGCCTGACCACGCGGCAGCCCTCGCTCGACCAGATCGAGGTCTCGATCCGGGCTCTCCAGGAGGTGCTCCGCGTCGAGGGCGGGATCACCGCCGAGGAGCGCAAGGTCGAGGTCATGGCCTAGATGGTGGACCGCTAGTGCCGAGGATCGTCCGGGAGGCCGCCGTCGCCTGGACGGGCTCGCTCTCGAGAGGTGGCGGGGTCGCCTCGGCCTCCAGCTCGGGCGCGTTCGAGCTGCCCGTGACGCTCGCGAGCCGGGTCGGCGACCCGGAGGGGAAGACGAGCCCCGAGGAGCTGCTCGCGGCCGCACATGCGGCCTGCTACGCCTCGTCGCTGGCGGGCGAGTCGGCGCGTGCCGGCGGCACGGTCGAGCACCTGGACGTGCGCTGCACGATCACGATGGACGAGGTCGAGGGCAAGGGCCATCAGATCGTCGCTTCCGCGATCGACGCGACCGGCCGGGTGGAGGGCCTCGACGCGGCAGGGTTCGAGCGCGCCGCCCAGGTCGCCGACGAGGGCTGTCCGTTCTCGGCTCTCCTGCGCGCGAGCGCGTCGGTTAGCGTGCGCGCCGAGCTGGACGGGAACTAGCGACTCGACAGGGAGAGGGGATCGCGATGGCGGCGGAGCGCACGGCCGAGGTGACGTGGCAGGGCGACCTGATGAGCGGGTCGGGGACGATCGATCGGGTCGGATCGGGTGCCGTCGGGCCGCTCGACGTGAGCTGGGCGGCGCGCGCGGAGGAGTCGTCCGGCGGCAAGACGAGCCCGGAGGAGCTGATCGCCGCCGCGCACGCGTCGTGCTTCTCGATGTCGCTCGCGAGCGGGCTCGCGAAGGCCGGCACGCCGCCGGAGCGTCTCGGGACGTCGGCGACGGTGACGTTCGTCCCGGGCACCGGGATCACGAAGGTCGCGCTCGAGGTGCGTGGAGCCGTGCCCGGGCTCGACGAGGCGGGGTTCCAGGCGGCGGCGGAGACGGCGAAGGCCAACTGCCCGGTCTCGAAGGCGCTCGCCGGCGTTCCCGAGATCACGCTCGACGCCGCGCTCGAGACCTAGCGCCAGTAGCGGCTCCAGCTCCACCGCCAGTCGGCAGCACGCTCGCACAGGCCGGCGCGGACGGGATTGTTGACGACGTAGTCGCAGAGATCCTCGAGGTAGTCGTCGCCCTCGACGACGCGACACGCGAACCGGTCGCCGAAGAGATGGCCGGTCCGCTCGTGCCGCGCGTTGAACGTCTCCGCGTAGCGTCCGTTGAGCCGGTGCATCCCGGCCGAGAGCGCTGCTCGGGTGGCGTCGAGGACGAAGTGGTAGTGGTTGCCCATCAGGCAGAGGGAGTGGAAGCGCCAGCTCCGACGGTGGACGTTGTCCAGCGCGAGCCTGAGCAGCAGGAGACGGTCGTCGTCGTCCGCGAAGATCGCGCACCGATCGACGCCGCGGGCGTAGGCGTGGTAGGTGCCGTCCGGCAGGTGCGATCGCGGCAAGCGGGCCACTTCACGACGATAGGCGGCCCAGCGCGGTTCCGACGGCGCGTGTGGAAGAAGAGTTGCGGAATTGTCACACCTCGGCCACGTCTACCCGGGACGTGTCCAGGGACAGTCCCTGGACATGGCCGCAGCGGCCACGTCCCGAAGGCGCTCGCGGACGAGCGGCTCGCCCGCGCGGCTAGCATCGCTCCATGGCGGGCATCGACCAGCTGATCGACGACCTCGAGCGCTCCTACGACGAGGTGCGCGACCGCATGTCCGACCCGACGGTCTACAACGACCACAAGGAAGCGGCCGAGGTCGGACGACGGCTGAAGGAGCTCGAGGGCGCGTACAAGCTCGCGCAGGAGTGGCGCCAGGCCCGGGACGACCTCGAGGCCGCGCGCGACGACGCCGAGCTCGCGACGCTGACGGCCGATCTCGAGGCCGACGTCGCGCGGCTCGAGGAGGAGCTGAAGCTCGCGCTCGTGGAGCGCGACCCGGCCGACGAGAAGGACGTGATCGTCGAGGTCCGCTCGGGCGTCGGCGGCGACGAGGCCGCGCTCTGGGCCGGTGACGTCTTCCGCATGCTCACGCGCTACGCCGAGCGCCGCGGCTTCAAGACCGAGCTGCTGTCGGCGAACGAGAGCGAGACCGGCGGCTTCAAGGAGGTCGTCTTCGCCGTCAAGGGCGACGGCGCGTACTCCGTCTTCAAGTACGAGGGCGGCACGCACCGCGTGCAGCGCGTCCCGGAGACGGAGTCGCAGGGGCGGATCCACACCTCGACCGCGACGGTCGCGGTGATGCCGGAGGTCGAGGAGATCGACGTCGAGATGCACGAGAACGACCTCAAGATCGACGTCTACCGCTCGACCGGCCCCGGCGGCCAGAGCGTCAACACGACCGACTCGGCCGTCCGCATCACCCACCTGCCGACGGGCATCGTCGTCGCGATGCAGGACGAGAAGTCGCAGCTCCAGAACAAGACGAAGGCGATGCGCGTCCTCCGCGCCCGGCTGTACGAGGCAGAGCGTGAGCGGCAGCAGGCCGAGCTCTCCGCCACGCGCCGCTCCCAGGTCGGCTCGGGCGAGCGCGCGGAGAAGATCCGTACGTACAACTACCCGGACAGCCGCGTCACCGACCACCGCGTGAAGGTGACCATCAACCTCGAGAAGGTGCTGCCCGGCGGGCTCGACGACTTCACCGAGGCCCTGCAGGCCGAGGATCGCCGCCGGGCGCTCGAGACCGCGACTGCCTGAGCCGCCGCTGACCTCCGGTGAGGTGCTGCGCCGCGCGACCGAGCATCTCGCGCGGACGTCCGACACGTCGCGGCTCGACGCCGAGCTCCTGCTCGCCCACACGCTCGGGAGCTCCCGGATCGAGCTCTACACCGACCTCGACCGGCCGCTCAACACGACCGAGCTCGACGCCTACCGCGGTCTCGTCGCGCGCCGCGCGAAGCACGAGCCGGTCGCCTACCTGCTGGGCGAGTGGGGCTTCCGGCGGCTGACGCTGACCGTCGACCGGCGGGCGCTGATCCCCCGTCCGGAGACCGAGGTGGTCGTCGGACGGTGCCTCGAGCTGCTGCGCGGGCTCGGATGCGCCCGCCGTGCTCGACGTCGGCACCGGCACCGGAGCGATCGCGCTCGCGATCGCCGACGAGCACCCGGGCGCGCGCGTGACCGCGATCGACGCATCGCGCGACGCGCTCGAGCTCGCCCGCGAGAACGCCGCGCGAACCGGCCTGCCGATCGAGCTCGTGGAGCACGACTTCCACGCGGGTCTCCCGGGCGGGCCGTACGACCTGGTCGCATCGAACCCGCCCTACGTCGAGCCGGACGAGCTCGAGACGCTGATGCCGGACGTGCGCGACTACGAGCCGCACGTCGCCCTCGTCGGCGTCGGCGCGTTCGAGGCGATCGCGACCGGTGCGAAGGACGTCCTGCGGCCGGGCGGCTCGCTCGTGCTCGAGGTCGGCGCCGGCCAGTCCGCCGACGTGACGCGGCTGCTCGCCGGGCTCGGCTACGACGAGATCGTCGCCACGGACGACCTCGCCGGCCGCGACCGCGTCGTCCAGGGCAGGCTGTGATCGAGGCCGCCGTCGCGGCGATCAAGGCCGGACGGCTCGCGATCGTTCCCACCGACACCGTCTACGGCCTGGCGACGACGCCGTACAGCGAGGCGCCGGTGCGACGGCTCTACCGGGCGAAGGGACGCGCCGACCTGCAGCCGACGGCGCTCGTTGCCGCCGACCTCGAGCTCCTGTTCGAGTGCGTCCCCGAGCTGCGCGGCAAGAGCGGCACGATCGCGCGCGCGTTGCTTCCCGGCCCGTACACCCTCGTGCTCCCGAATCCAGGGCGCCGCTTCCGCTGGCTGACGGGCTCGAATCCCGGGGCGATCGGCGTCCGCGTGCCCGACGCTGGAGGGGCCGGGCCGCGAGGTTCTCGCCGGCGTCGGTGCGTATGTCGCCACGAGCGCGAACCTGCCCGGCGGGCCGGATCCCGCGACCGTCGACGACGTGCCGCCGGAGCTCAGAGGCGGCGGTCGACGCGGTCGTCGACGCGGGCGCGCTGCCCGGAACGGCCGTCGACGGTGCTGGACTTCACCGGCCCCGAGCCGCGCGTGCTCCGCGACGGTGCCGTCCCGGCCGAGGACGCGCTGCGGCTCGTCGCCCGCCTCGTCTAGCATCGAGCCGATCCCTTCGGAAGGAGCACGAGTGGCCGTCGCCCAGGACACGCTGGACCGCCTCCGCTCGGCCGGCCTGGCCGACGTCGACCCCGAGATCGCCGATCTGCTGGGGCGCGAGGCGCGACCGGCAGCGGCACCAGATCGAGCTGATCGCATCCGAGAACTTCACCTGGCCGAGCGTGCTCGAGGCCGTCGGCTCGGTGCCGACGAACAAGTACGCCGAGGGCTACCCCGGCAAGCGCTACTACGGCGGCTGCGAGGTCGTCGACGAGATCGAGCAGCTGGCGATCGACCGGGCGAAGTCGCTCTTCGGCGCCGAGCACGCGAACGTCCAGCCGCACGCCGGCGCGCAGGCGAACATGGCGGCCTACTTCGCCCTCCTGCAGCCGGGCGACACGATCCTGGCGCTCCGGCTCGACCACGGCGGCCACCTGACCCACGGCCTGAAGGTGAACTTCTCCGGCCGGCTCTACACGTTCGTCCACTACGGCGTCTCCCGCGAGACGAACATGGTCGACTACGACGAGGTGCTCGAGCTCGCGCGAGGAGCACCGGCCGAAGCTGATCGTCTGCGGCGGCTCGGCCTACCCGCGAACGGTCGACACGGGCGAGTTCCGCCGGATCGCGGACGAGGTCGGGCGCCCTGCTCATGTGCGACATGGCCCACTTCTCCGGCCTCGTCGCCGCCGGGCTCCACCCGAACCCGGTCGAGCACTGCGACATCGTCACCTCGACGACCCACAAGACGCTCGCCGGGCCGCGGTCGGGCTTCGTGCTGTGCCGCGAGGAGCACGCGCAGGCGGTCGACCGCGCCGTCTTCCCGGGCATGCAGGGCGGCCCGCTCGAGCACGTCGTCGCGGCGAAGGCGGCGTGCTTCCGCATCGCCGCGACGGAGGCGTTCCGCGAGTACCAGGCGCAGGTGCGCGCGAACGCGGACGCGCTCTCCGAGGAGCTGATCGAGAACGGCCTCGACGTGCTCACCGGCGGCACCGACACGCATCTCCTCCAGCTCGACCTGCGCGGGACGGACTGGACCGGCAAGGACGCCGAGGAGCGGCTGGACGAGGTGAAGCTGACCGTGAACCGCAACACCGTGCCGTTCGACGAGCGGCCGCCGACGGTCGCGTCGGGAGTGCGGATCGGGACGCCGGCCGCGACGATGCGCGGCTTCGACGAGGAGGACTTCCGCGAGGTCGGGCGGATCATCGCCGACGCACTCGGCGACTCGCCGGACCTCGGCGGCCTCGCCGCGCGCGCGGAGGCGCTCTGCGATCGGCGCCCGCTGTACCCCGGCTTCCGCGGCTACACGTCGTACGTGTCATGAGCCACGTGCTCGCCGGCCAAGTGACAATGGACAAGCTCACCGAGGTCAAGCATCCGCTCGTCCAGCACAAGCTCGGCCTCCTGCGGGACACGTCGACCGACACGCACCGATTCCGCCAGCTCGTCAGCGAGCTGACGCTGCTCCTGACCTACGAGGCGACGAAGGATCTCGCCACCGAGGACGCCGAGATCGAGACGCCGCTCGAGGCCATGACCGCCCAGCGCATCTCGGGGAAGAAGGTCGCGGTCTGCCCGATCCTGCGCGCCGGCATGGGGATGCTCGACAGCGTGCTCTCGCTCATCCCGGTGGCGCGCGTCGGCTTCATCGGGCTCTACCGCAACGAGGAGACGCTCGAGCCGGTCGAGTACTACGTCAAGCTGCCCGAGGACCTCGCCGACCGCGACGTCATCCTCCTCGACCCGATGCTCGCGACCGGCAACTCCACCGCCGCCGCGGTCGAGCTCGTCAAGTCGGCCGGCGCGAGCTCGGTCCGCCTGATCGCGCTGATCGCGGCGCCGGTCGGCATCGAGCGGATCCACCGCGACCATCCCGACGTCGCAATCGTCGTCGCCGGCATCGACCGCGAGCTGAACGACAAGGGCTACATCCTGCCCGGGCTCGGCGACGCAGGCGACCGGCTGTACGGCACGAAGTAGCAGGGCGAGCCGATGCCGCAAGAGCTCCGCGACAACCCGGAAGTCCTCTACGGGGCGGCCGTCGCGCTCCTCATCGTCATCCTGCTCACGCCCGCCGTGGGCGGCATGGCCCGCCTCCTCGGCGTCGTCGACGAGCCCGAGAAGCGCCGGCTCAACGTCAACCCGATCCCGCGCCTCGGCGGCCTGGCGCTCTTCTTCGGGATCTTCGTGCCGGCGCTCGCGTTCCTCGATCTCGGCCGTGAGACGCGCGGCGTCCTGCTCGGCGCCGCCGTGGCGACGACCGTCGGCGCGATCGACGACTTCCGGCGGCTGTCGCCGGGCCCGAAGCTCGTCGGCATGCTGATCGCCGCGGCGATCCCGGTCTGGTTCGGCGTCTGGATCGACCGCTTCACGTTCCCGTTCGTCGGCATCCACGAGCTGCCGGAGTGGGTCGGGCATGCCGCTGACGATCCTCTGGATCGTCGCGATCATGAACATGGTCAACTTCCTCGACGGGCTGGACGGCCTCGCAGCCGGCGTGTGCGCGATCTCGGGCATCACGTTCTGCGTGATCGCGCTCTCGCTCGGCAAGACCGACCCGGCCATCATGTCGGCGATCATCGCCGGCGCCTGCATCGGCTTCCTCCGCCACAACTTCTATCCCGCGCGGATCTTCATGGGCGACTCGGGCGCGCTGCTGCTCGGCTTCATCCTCGCCGCCGTCTCCATCCAGGGTCTCCTGAAGACCGCCGCGACGGTCGCGCTCTTCTTCCCGCTGCTCGTCCTCGCCGTGCCGATCCTCGACACGTCGTTCGTCGTCGTCCGCCGGCTGAAGCACGGGGAGAAGGTCTATGCGCCCGACCAGGCCCACCTGCACCACCGCTTCCTGCGCCGCGGCTTCACGCAGCGCCGCGCGGCGCTGACGATGTGGGTCTGGTGCGGGACGCTCGCCGCGGCCGCGCTCGCGACGCGGTTCATCCCGTTCCGCGAGGGCGGCGACTGGCACCTGTGGGAGACGGTCGCGGCCGGCGCGATCGGGCTCGTCGCGCTCGCGTTCTCGCTCTACGTCGTCTACCTGCTCGAGATCGTCAAGCTCGCCAACCCGCGTCTCCGGCGACAGGAGCAGGCGGCACGCGAGCGGAAGACCGCCTAGCGCCGAGCACGCCACGCGCTCGTACAAAGTGCGTGGAAATACCCGTAGAAAAGCGGATTTGAGGTGTCACAAAGTCCGAGGGTGCTCTGGTATGCTCCGCGCTGGATGGAGCCGCCGGCCTCTCGCTCGAACCTCAGCCTCGCGGGCGCCGGTTCGGTCCTCATCGGCACGACCGCAGCCGTGATCGTCCTCGCCGCGCTCGTCGGCTGGGCGTTCGGCTCGGCGGCCTGGGGGTTCCTCGTCGGCGCGATCCTCGGCATCCCCGTCGGCGTCTGGGCGACGTACAAGCGCTACGGTCACGCGCTCTAGACGATGGCCGGAATCCTGACGACGCCACGGCCGATGCCGAGCCTGCTGCCGCCCCTGCGTCGCCGGCGCGGCGGTGATCGCGCTCGCGCTGCCGCTCTTCGTCGCCGCCGGCTGGCCGCTCGCCGGCTGGCTGATCGGGGCGCTCCTCTGGGCCGGCTCGCGCGTGCTGGCGCTGCTACTGACGCGGCTCAAGCCGGGCGACGGTAACCTCGCCGCCTCAGGCGTGGTGGGCTTCGGCATGACGTTTCGAGCGATCGCGGTGATGGTTGTCGTCCTCGCGCTCGCGGCATCGGATCCGCGACTCGCACTCGCGGTCGTCGCGCTGTACGCGCTCGCCTACACGCTCGAGCTCGGTGTCGCGCTCGCCATCTACTTCGGAGGGGAGCCGGCCCGATGACCCGCGCGCTCGCGTTCCTCGTCTCGCTCGCACTCATCCTCCCGGTGACGGCCATCGCCTCCACGGTCGAGGGCGAGGAAGAGGAGGAGTTCAACCCCGAGCACGACTTCGAGCTCAGGCGAGTGGATCCCGATCCACATCGGTCCGCTCGACCTCTCGATCAACAAGACGGTCGCCTACCTGCTGCTCGGCACGGTCTGCACGATCGCGCTCGGCATCGTGCTCATGCGCGTGAAGACGGTGCGCCTCGAAGAGCGAACCGGACCGGAAGCAGGCGCTCGGCGAGATGGTCTACGAGATCGCGCAGACGCAGGTCGCGGAGCAGGGCCTGCCGCACAAGGCGATCGGCCGCTGGTTCCCGTACGTCGCCTCGCCTGATGCTCTTCATCTGGGTGATCAACATGCTCGGCTTCATCCCGCTGCCGCTCTCGAACGAGACGGTCGACATCTTCGGCGTCGAGCTGCCTACGCTCGCCATCTACGCGGCCACGTCCTCGATCTCGGTGACGCTTGCGCTCGCGCTGATGACCTTCATCTTCACGCACGTCGAGGGCATCCGGCACAACGGCCCCGTCAAGTACTTCAAGAGCTGGATCCCGGACGTGCCGAAGGGGCTCTACCCGCTGATCATCCCGCTCGAGATCCTCGGCCAGTTCATGCGCCTGATCAGCCTCAGCGTCCGTCTCTACGCGAACATGCTCGCCGGCCACATGCTGATCCTCACCTTCATCGGCCTCATCTTCGTGATCGGGAACCTCGGCGTCGCCGTCTTCGCGATCCCGGCCGCAACCGCCTTCTACCTCTTCGAGGTCGTCATCGTCGTCTCCATCCAGGCGTTCATCTTCGCCGCCCTCTCCGCCATCTACATCGGCTCGGCGATCGAGCCGGACCACTAAGGAGGAACCACCTTCATGTTCAGCCTGCTCGCTCAGGAAGCCTCCACGGCGACCGTCGACGCCGGCAAGGCGATCGCGCTCGCGCTCGGCATCGGCCTCGGCTCGCTCGGGGCCGGCATCGGCATCGGCAACATCTTCGGCTCGATGATCCAGGCGGTCGCCCGGCAGCCCGAGCTGCGCGGCGAGCTCCAGGGCATCCAGTGGCTCGGCTTCGCCCTCACCGAGGCGGTCGTCTTCTACGGCCTCATCGGCGGCCTGCTCGCCTACGTCCTGGTCTAGCCGATGCTGCTCGCAGCCTCACCGCTGATCGACGTCGTCCCGGGTCTGATGATCTGGACGCTCGTCTGCTTCGCGATCACGTTCTTCGTCCTCCGCAAGTTCGCCTTCGGCCCGATCCAGGCGACGATCGACGAGCGGCGCAAGCGCATCCGCGACTCGGTCGAGGAGGCCGAGCGGGCCCGCGCCGAGGCGCGCAAGCTGCTCGAGGAGCACCGGGCGCTGATCGGCCAGGCCAAGAGCGAGGCGGGCGAGATCCTCGCCGAGGCACGCAAGGTCGCCGAGTCCCAGCGGGAGCGGGCCCGCGAGGAGATCGAGTCCGACCGGCAGCGGCGCCTCGAGGAGACGCGCAAGCAGATCGACGCCGAGACGGCGCGCGCGCTCGAGCAGATCCGCTCGGAGGTCGCCGACCTCACCCTCGCGGCGACCGCGAAGGTGACCGGGAAGGTGCTCGACCGCGAGGATCATCGCCGCCTGATCGAGGACGCGATCGGCGACCTCGACTTCTCGGCGCTCGAGCGGGAGCCGCGCTTAGCCCATGGCCGTCGCGGAGCGCATGTACGCGCGGGCCCTCTTCGAGGCGGCCCGCGACCAGGGGAAGCTCGACGTCGTCCACCAGGAGCTCGGCGACTTCGCCGCCGCAGTGGCCGGCGTGCCCGAGTTGCGCAACGTGCTCGACAACCCCGAGCTCGATCCGACCGCGAAGTCGGCAGTGCTCGAGGACATCGCCGGCGATGCCGACGAGCTCGTGCACAACTTCCTCCTGCTCGTCGTCGAGAAGGGCCGCGCCTCGCAGATCGAGGAGATCTATCGCGAGCTCGACGCGCTCGTCGCGGCGGAGCAGAAGCGCCTGATCGTCGAGCTGACGACCGCCTACGAGCTCTCCGACGAGGAGGCCGACTCCATCCTGAAGAAGATCGAGGCCGCGTCCGGCCGCAGCGTCGAGGCCACCCGCAAGGTGGATCCCGCGCTGATCGGCGGCGTCGTCCTCCAGGCCGGCTCGCTGCGCGTGGACGCGAGCGTGCGCGGCCGCCTGAACCGCCTCCGCCACGAACTGACGACGAGGAGCTGAGAACGTGAAGCTACGCCCCGAAGATCACGCGGGGGAACCCATGGTTCCCCCCCGAGCCCCCTCCTTTACGCTCGCGTCTCCTCGCGCCGTAGTTGAGGCTCCCGCCGGGCAAAGCCCGGCTCCGCCTACGACCCGCGGCTCACACTCGAGCGCGAAACACTTGAACCTGATGAGCAAGGAGCTGACGTGAAGCTACGCCCCGAAGAGATCACCTCGATCCTGAAGAGCCGGATCGAGGAGTACGACGTCCAGACCGACCTGTCCGAGGTCGGCACCGTGCTGCAGGTCGGCGACGGCATCGCCCGCGTCCACGGCCTCGAGAACTGCATCGCCCTCGAGCGGCTCGAGTTCGAGCACGGCGTCGTCGGCATCGCGTTCAACCTCGAGGAGGACAACGTCGGCGTCGCGCTCTTCGGCGAATGGCAGAAGGTGAACGAGGGCGAGCCCGTGCGCCGCACCGGCTCGGTCGTGAGCGTCCCGGTCGGCGAAGCGATGCTCGGGCCGCGTCGTCGATCCGCTGGGCAGCCCGCTCGACGGCGCCGGCGCGATCGACACCACCGAGCGCCGCCCGCTCGAGTTCAAGGCTCCCGGTGTCGTCGAGCGCCAGCCGGTGAAGGAGCCGCTCCAGACCGGCGTCAAGGCGATCGACTCGATGACGAACGTCGGCCGCGGCCAGCGCGAGCTGATCATCGGCGACCGCGGCACCGGCAAGACCGCCGTCGCGATCGACGCGATCATCAACCAGCGCGACACCGACGTCATCTGCATCTACGTCGCGATCGGCCAGAAGGGCTCGACCGTCGCCCAGGTGTACGAGCGCCTGAAGGACGAGGGCGCGATGGACTACACGATCATCATCTCGGCCGCAGCGCACGAGGCGGCGCCGATCAAGTGGATGGCCCCGTTCGCCGGCGCCGCGATGGGCGAGCACTTCCTCTACAACGGGAAGCACGCGCTGATCATCTACGACGACCTCTCGAAGCACGCGGACGCGTACCGCCAGCTGTCGCTGCTGCTGCGGCGGCCGCCGGGCCGCGAGGCCTACCCGGGCGACGTCTTCTACCTGCACTCCCGCCTGCTCGAGCGCGCGTGCAAGCTGAACGACGAGCTCGGCGGCGGCTCGCTCACCGCGCTGCCGATCATCGAGACGCAGGCGGGCGACATCGCCGCCTACATCCCGACGAACGTGATCTCGATCACCGACGGGCAGATCTTCCTCGAGGCCGACCTGTTCTTCTCGGGCATCCGCCCGGCGATCAACGTCGGCACCTCGGTCTCGCGCGTCGGCGGCTCGGCGCAGACGAAGGCGATGCGGAAGGTGGCCGGCCGCCTGCGGCTCGAGCTCGCCCAGTACCGCGAGCTCGAGGCGTTCTCGCAGTTCGGCTCCGAGCTCGACCAGGCGACGCAGAACACGCTCGCCCGCGGCGAGCGGATGGTGGCGACGCTGAACCAGCCGCAGTACGCGCCGTGGCCGCACGCCGAGCAGGTCGTCGCCCTCTACGCGGGGATCAACGGCCACCTCGACGAGATCCCGGTCGCCCAGGTGCCGCGCTTCCAGGACGAGCTGCGCGAGTCCCTGCGCTCGGAGAAGTCGATCTACGCCGCGATCGAGGAGTCGAAGGACCTCACGGACGAGACGACGGCGAAGCTCGACGAGGAGCTCGAGAAGTTCAAGAAGTGCGTTCAACGTCGAGGAAGACAAGGGCCTCGCCGCCTAAGCCATGGCCTCCGTCCAGGACCTCAAGCGGCGCGTCCGCTCCGTCAAGAACACGCGCAAGATCACGAAGGCGATGGAGCTCGTCGCCTCGGCCCGGCTGCGCCGCGCGCAGACGCGGATCGAGGCGATGCGTCCCTACGCCGAGACGATGCGCGAGCTGATCGCCGGCGTCGGCCGCGCGAGCGTCGTCGGTGCGCGGGCTGCCGCTGCTCCAGCAGCGCGACGAGGTGACGAACGTCGCGATCGTGCCGCTGACGGGCGACCGCGGCCTCGCGGGGCCGTTCAACGCGCAGATCCTCCGCCGGGCCTTCGCGCTCGAGCGGCAGCTGCGCGCGGAGGGCGCGACCGTGCGCTTCCTCGCCGTCGGCAAGAAGGGCCGCTCGACCCTCGCGTTCCGCCGCTACGAGGTCGCGGGCGAGTTCATCGGCTTCACCGACCGGCCCGGCGTACGCCGACGCGCAGGCGATCGCGCACCGCGTCGCCGAGCTCTTCACCGAGGGCGAGGTCGACCGCGTGATCCTGCTCTACAACGCCTACGTCTCCCCGCTCGTGCAGCGGGTGACCGAGCAGGACGTGCTCCCGATCTCGGCCGACATCCTCGAGACCGACGAGGAGGAGCGCCGCGACGACGCGATGCGCGGCGACTTCATCTTCGAGCCGGAGCCGGAGGAGATCCTCGAGCGGCTGCTGCCCGTCTACCTCGAGACGCAGATCTACCGCGCGCTGCTCGAGTCCGCCGCGTCGGAGCAGGGCGCACGGATGACCGCGATGCGGAACGCCTCCAAGAACGCCGGCGAGCTGATCGACTCGCTGACGCTGCAGATGAACCGCGCCCGCCAGGCCGAGATCACCCAGGAGATCCTGGAAGTGGTCGGCGGCGCGGAAGCGCTCGCCTAAGCTCGTTCAGAAGCGCGCCGATCTGGTCGATCGGTGTGGGTCAAGGCGCGGGCGGCCATAGCCGTAGCTATGGCCGCGACTGAAGACGCCCACGCGCCGCCGAGCGTGAGAGCGTGATGGCGTTCATTTGGAACGCTCTTACGTCCGCGTCGGCTAACGCGCGCTTAACAGTTCGCGCAGCCGGTCCGACTAGGATCGAGCGCCATGGAGCCGGTCGAGGTCGAGCGCCAGCCTGAGCGAGAGCCCGACGGCGGCCGTCGAGATCAGCGCTTTGCGCGCGCGATCGACGTCGCCGCCCGGCTGCTCGACAACATCGAGACGGTCGTCTACGGCAAGCGCGAGGAGGTCAAGCTCGTCGTCGCGGCGCTGATGTGCGGCGGCCACGTCCTGCTCGAGGACGTGCCGGGCACGGCGAAGACCGTGCTCGCCCGCGCGATCGGCGGCTCGATCGACGGCGTCACGCACTCCCGCATCCAGTGCACGCCCGACCTGCAGCCGACCGACGTCACCGGCCTGTCGGTGTTCGACCAGAAGACGCGCGACTTCGAGTTCCGGCCCGGCCCGATCTTCACCAACGTCCTGCTCGTCGACGAGATCAACCGCGCGACGCCGAAGACGCAGTCGGCGCTCCTCGAGGCGATGGCCGAGGGCCAGGTCACGGTCGACGGCGCCACCCTCCAGCTGCCGGACCCGTTCTTCCTGCTCGCGACGGAGAACCCGATCGAGTACGAGGGCACGTTCCCGCTGCCCGAGGCGCAGCTCGACCGCTTCCTGCTGCGCACGGCGCTCGGCTATCCGGGCGTGATCGAGGAGCGCCGCATCCTCGAGGAGCAGCGCTTCGGCCACCCGCTCGCCCAGCTGCAGCCCGTGGTCGGCCTGGAGGACATCCAGGCCCTGCGAGAGGCGGCGACACCACGTCTACGTCGACGAGGTGCTGCACAACTGGATCGTCGATCTCGTCCGCGCGACCCGCGAGCTCGAGGTCGTCTCGATCGGCAGCTCGGTGCGCGGCAGCCTCGCGGTCGAGCGTGTCGCGCGCGCCTGGGCGCTCCTGAACGGCCGCGGCTACGTCGTGCCGGAGGACGTCGAGCGCCTGTTCGTCCCGGTCCTCGTGCACCGCGTCGTGTTCACGCCGGCGCTGATCGCGCGGGCCCGCTCGGCCGGCTGGACGGCGGCGATCGACGAGTTCCGCCGGGAGTGCCTCGAGCTCGCCCCGCGGCCGGGCTCCGACGAGGACCCGCTCTTCGACCACGGCGCCTGAGGCCGCCCGTGAGCGGCCAGACCTTTCAGCTCGTTCCCCGCCGCCGGCTGATGGGCCTCGCCCACGGCACGATGCGCAGCGTCCGGCGCGGGCGCGGCACCGAGGTCGCCGGCTCGCGGCCCTACCGGCCGGGCGACGACATCCGCTCGATCGACTGGGCCTCGTCCGCGCGGCTCTCGTCGGCGAAGGGCGCACGACGAGTTCGTCGTCCGCGACCGCTACGCCGACGAGGGGCCGAGGGTCGTCGCGATCTGCGACCGCAGCCCGGGCATGGACTTCCACTCGCCGCCGTTGCCGTGGCTCGACAAGCGCCTCGCGATGCGGCGGGCGCTCGACCTCGTGCTCCTGAGCGCCGCGCAGGCCGGCGGGTTCGCGGGCTACGTCGACTTCGCGGACGGCGAGCCCTTCTGGCTGCCGCCGCGGGGTGAGCGGCGCGTCGCGGTCGTGCGGGACGAGCGGCTCGACACGGCTCCGTGGACGGCACCGGCCGACGGCGTCGAGCGCGGCCTCGAGCATCTCTTCGAGCACCGGCGGATCGTCACGGCCGGGCAGCTTCGTGTTCGCGTTCTCCGACTTCATCGTGCCGCCGTCGCGGCTGACCTGGCTGACCGCGGTCGAGCATCTCTGGGACGTCGTCCCGGTCGTCATCCAGGATCCGGTCTGGGAGCAGAGCTTCCCGGAGGTGGGCGGGATCGTCGTCCCGCTGCGCGATCCGGACAGCGGGCGCGTCGTCCACGTCCGGCTGACGAAGAAGGAAGCCGCCGCGAGGCGCCGGGCCAACGAGGAGCGGCTCGCGACGCTCCTGCGTGACCTCCAGCTGCTCGATCTCGATCCCATCGTCGTCTCGTCGAGCGAGCCGACCGAGCTCCTCGCCTCGTTCCTCGACTGGACCGAGCTGCGGCGGGCGCGCCGGGGGGCGATGACGTGACCCGCGGGCGCTGGCTGCTGCTCGGCGGAGCCGCTGGCGGCGCTCGCGCTCGCCGGCGTGCTTGCCGTCGTCCTGACGCGCGACGCCGGTACGGACGACTCGATCGCGAAGCGCCTGCGCGCGCAGGCCACCCTCGACCGCCGGATCGTGCTGTTCGGCGACACGGTCAATGCGCGGGTCGACGTCACCTTCGACCGGCGGCGGGTGGACCCGGGCTCGGTCAAGGTCCGCGCGGCGTTCAAGGAGTGGCAGCGGGTCGGCCGCCCGGAGGTCGTCCGCTCGGAGGCGGGCGACACCGTGCACATGGGCGTCAACTACGTCCTGCGCTGCCTGAAGTCCGTGTGCCCGCCGGAGCGCGAGTCGCGGCCGTTCGAGTTCGATCCGGCCACGGTCGAGTTCGCCGATCTCGACTCGGGCACGCCGAGCCCGTCCTCGGTCGAGGTCTTCTGGCCGCGCCTGATCGTGAACACCCGCATCGGGCCCGGCGACCTCACCGTCCTGCCGAGCCCGTGGCGCGGGCAGGTCGCGTCGGTCCCCGAGCCGTCCTACCGCCTCTCGCCGAGCGTCCTGATCGCGCTGCTCCTCGGCGGCGCGCTCGTCCTCGTCGTCGCGGGCGGCGGCCTCGCCTACGCGGGCTGGCCGCGGCGCGAGGCCGGAGCCCGAGCCGGAGCCGATCGTGCTGCCGGAGTTCTCGCTGACGCCGCTCGAGCAGGCGCTCGAGCTGCTCGAGGACGCCGCGCGGGCGAACGGCGCCGCCGACCAGCGGCGCTCGCTCGAGCTCGTCGCCGAGGTGCTCGCCCAGCGCGGCGACGCCGACGGGCTGGCGCCCGCCGCGCGCGAGCTGGCGTGGTCGCCGACACCGCCGCCGCCCGAGGCGACGAAGGGCCTCGCGGTGCGGGTGCGGGCGACCCTCGACGCCGAGCTGCGCAGGCTCGAGGCCGAGCGCCGGCAGAAGGAAGCCGAGGTGGCCGCTGCCGCCGCGGCCGCGGAGGAGGCCCGTGCTCGGCGGACGTAGGCTCGGCGGGCGTAGGCTCCGCGCGGTCGCGAGCCGCGACGCCAGGGCCCTGCGCGGGCCCGCGGCCCGGACGGCCGTGCTGCGCTGGGGGATCGCGGCCGCGGCGGTCGCGCTGCTCGCGGCCTCCGTCGCGACGGCGCGCGACCTCGATCCGCGCGACCGCGGCGTGCTGCAGACCGGCTCGACCGGCGTCGTCGTCCTCGATCTCTCGCTGTCGATCCTCGACGACCACTCGGGGCTCATCCGCCGGACGCTGCAGCGCTTCGTCGACGCGGACGTGCCGATGGGGCTCGTGATCTTCTCCGACGTGCCCTACGAGCTGCTCCCGCCGGGCACGCCGCCGTCCGAGCTGAAGCCGCTCATCCGCATGCTCACGCCGACGACGCAGGGCGACGTGGTGACGCCCTGGTCCGACGTCTTCCGGTCCGGCACCGCGATCTCGAAGGCGCTGCAGCTCGCCCAGGACATGCTCGAGGGCGACAACGTGAAGAACGGCACGATCCTCCTCATCAGCGACCTCGAGACCTCGCCCGACGACGTGCCGGCGACCGCGCGCGTGCTGCGGTCGATCAAGCAGGCGGGGACGCCCGTGCAGCTGCTCGCCCTCGGGCCGTCGAGCGACGCGCGCGCGCTCTTCGGCGGCATCCTCGGCCCGGATGCGTTCACGCCGTTCGTCGAGCGCCCCGACGACACGCAGGATCCGCCGCCGCCGGTGCGGCGCTCGCTGCCGGTGCTCCTGCTCGCGCTCGGCGCGCTCTTCCTCGTCGCGCTCGCCGCTGCACGAGCGCTACGCGGGCCGCCTCGCGCTGCCCGCCGGCCGGCAGGTGGAGGAGACGGCGTGAGGTCGCTCGTCCTGCGGCGGGAGCTCCTGCTCGTCCTCGCCGTGGCGGCCTTCGTCGCGGCCGGCCTTCCTCGTCGCCGTGGCCGTGGACGTCGACCGGTGGCGGACGACCATCTCCGAGGACGACGTGCGCTACCGCGTGTTCTCGGCCGACGACCTCTGGAGCCCGGACACGGTCGCGCCGCTCGACGCGGGGCGGAACGCTGCTCGGCGTCGAGGACGACGTCGCGTTCCGGCAAGCCCTGCGCGCGCTGCGGGCGAGCGAGCTCAACGACCCCACCGTCTCCGATCCGAACCTCGCCGTGAAGCGCACCGAGGCCGCGGAGCGTCTCGAGTCGATCGTCGTCAGCGACCGTGACGACGAGCGCCGCTCGCGCGCGGCGAACCTGCTCGGCGTGCTCGGCATGACCGTGTTCAACTCGAGCCCCTCGGGCGGCAACCTCACCGACCGCTCGGAGCTGCTGCTGAACGCGATCGCGAGCTTCGAGCAGGCGATCGCGATCGACCCGGGCAACGACGAGGCCAAAGTACAACCTCCAGGTGATCCTCCTGCGCGGGCAGGGCCTGCTCCCGACCGAGGCCTCGGCCGGGCGCAACCCGGCCCCGGGCGGCCGCGGCGCCCGCGGGGCAGGCGCCGGCCAGCCGGGCAGCGGGTACTGAGGCCGGTCGTGGAGTTCTCGCTGCTGACCCCGCTCGGCATCCTGCTCGCGCTGGGCGTCGTCGTGCCCCTCGTCGCGCTGCGATTCGTGCGGCGGCGGGCCACCGACGTGCGCAGCGTCCTTCGCCTGCCGGGCCCGTCGCGGCGCTCGCACATCCTCACCGTCGTCGGCGATCGCCGTCAGCGCCGCCTTCCTCGGCCTCGCCGCTGCGCAGCCCCGGATCGAATGGGAGTCGACCCGCGAGGTGCGCACGGACGCAGAGGCGTTCGTCGTGCTCGACACGTCGCGCTCGATGCTCGCGCGCGAGAGTGCGAGCGGGACGATCCGCTACCACCGTGCGCGCAGCGCGGCCCTGCGGTTCCGGGAGGAGCTGGGCGAGGTGCCGTTCGGGATCGCGACGATGACCGACCGCGTGCTGCCGCACCTGTTCCCGAGCGTGAACGAGGACGCGTTCGCCGCGACGATGGCACGATCGATCGGCATCGACCGGCCGCCGCCGCAGGGCCACTTCATCTCGACGGCGACCAGGCTGGAGTCGCTCGTCTCGATCGCGCAGCGCCGCTACTTCTCGCCGACCGCGCGCGACCGGCTCCTCGTCGTGCTCACCGACGGCGAGAGCGTGCCGGCGTCGGGTGCACGGCTCGCTGCGGCGTTCCGCCGCCCACCGGGCATCGATGCCGTCTTCGTGCACGTGTGGGGCGCCGACGAGCGCGTGTATCGCGGGCGGCCAGATCGAGCCCCAGTACAGCCCCGACCCGCGCTCCCGCCCGATCCTCGAAGCGGTCGCCGGCGCCGTCGGCGGCGAGGTGTACGGCGAGGACGATCTCGACGACGCGATCGCGAAGGCCCGCGAGCTCGTCGGCGAAGGGACGTTGCGGCCGCAGGGCAAGCAGCAGAACCAGATCGCGCTCGCGCCGTACCTCGCGGGCGCGGTCTTCCTCCCGCTCGTGCTCTTGCTCTGGCGGCGCGACCGCTGACGCGCTAGTCCTCGAGCTCCTCGGGGAACCAGAGCTCCACGGCCTCGGGGAACCCGGTCTCGTCCATGTACGAGACCGCCCGGCTCGCGAGCCACACGACGGCCTCGGGATTCGCCTCGGTGAGGGCGGCGCGCACTGCCTCGTCGCCGTGCTCGGGCGCACCGCGCAGTCCGGCACGGGCGCGGCGGAGCCTGCACAGCGTCAGGGCGGCGCGGTCGACGGCCGAGCCGGACTCCCGGTACCAGTTGACGCCCGGGACGGCGTCGATCTCGGCAGCGGCCCGGTCGAACAGCCGAGCCGTGTCCTCCGCCGCTGCGGCGACGTCCGGCTCCGGCCGCGGCTCTCCTCCAGGGACTCTTCTCGGGATTTTCATCGCGCTCCTAACCAAATCGTCGCTTTGACGTCACAGCACTATGATCCTGCACCTTGACCGGGCGTGTGCGGCAGGCTGGTGCCGCAGACGCCTTGGCAAGGGCAACTCACTACGGAGGGATGTACATGCGTAAACGCTCGATTTGGCTCGCGGCGCTCCTCGCGCTCGTGGCAAGCCTCATCGTCGGCCCTGGCGCGACGGCAAGCCCGTCGCAGTCCAGCGGCACGGTCGTCTTCATTCACGACCAGGAGCCGCCGAACCTGCAGGGCCCGTGGGTCGGCAACAACCTGTACGCCACGAGCCTCGTGCTCAACAACGTCTGGTATGGCTGCCAGATCCGCAACGCGAAGGCCGACTTCGTGCCTGCGCTCTGCACGGCGAAGCCGAAGATCGTCAAGCAGAAGCCGCTGACGATCCAGTTCACCTACAAGGACACCGCGGTGTGGAGTGACGGCAAGCCCGTCACCGGCAAGGACTTCGCGGCGACCTGGAAGGTGTTCACCAACCCGGCGAACAACGTCATCAGCCGCTCGGGCTGGGAGGACATCTCGAGCGTCAAGGGCAACGGCAAGGCCGTGACCGTGACGTTCAAGACGCAGTACGCCGACTGGGAGGCCACGGTCTCCAGCGGCCCGTACCCGGCTCACTACATCGCCGGCAAGAACATGAACGACACGTTCCTGACGTCGGTGCCGCTCTCGAGCGGTCCGTGGATCGTCGACAAGTTCGTCAAGGGCCAGCAGATCGAGGTGCGGAAGAACCCGCGCTTCAAGGCCGGCACGCCGATGAAGCTGAACCGGCTCGTCTTCCGGTACATCCTCGACACGAACGCCCGCTTCCAGGCCCTCAAGGCCGGCGAGGGCGACGTGATGGAGCCGCAGCCCCAGCTCCAGATCGCGGACTTCATGAAGGACAACAAGTTCGTGGTCTCTCGCGAGATCGGCTACACGTACGAGCACATCGACTTCCAGTTCGGTGAGAAGGGCCATCCGGCCCTGAAGCAGCCGTACGTGCGCCAGGCACTGATCACGGGTATGAACCGGCCGCAGGTCGCTGCCGCGCTCTACACGACGATCGCGCCGGGCCTGCCTGCGCTGCAGAGCCTGATGTACAAGCCGTTCGAGACGCCGTACAAGAAGAACTTCGAGACCTGGAAGTTCAACCAGACGAAGGTGATTTCGTTGCTCAAGTCGAAGGGCTGCACCGGTGGCCCGGACAAGCCGAGCGCGAACAACAACAACATCTTCTCTTGCCCGAACGTCGGCAAGCTCTCGTTCCGGTTCTTCACGACGACCGGCAACCAGCTCCGCGCCCTGACCTTCGAGGTCATCCAGCGCCAGCTGAAGTCGGTCGGCATCGAGCTCGTGCCGCGGTTCCAGGCGGCCGGCACGATGTTCGGCACGACCCTCCCGTCGCGTGACTGGGATCTCATGCTGTTCGCATGGGTCGGCTCGCCCTCTTCGCCGATCACGGCGAAGGACATCTACGGCTGCGGTGGCGACCAGAACGACGGTGCCTACTGCAACCGCGCCCTCAGCAAGGTGCTCCAGCAGGTCTCCGTGACCCTGGACGCCGGCCAGCGGGCGAAGATGCTGAACGATGCCGAGGCGAAGTACATGGTCAAGGACATCCCGTCCATCCCCATGTTCGCCCGCCCGATCTACGTGATCCGCAAGTCCAGCCTGAAGGGCCCCGCGGTCAACCCGACGCAGGAAGGCTCGCCGTGGAACGTCTCCACATGGGCCACCACCGCGGGCTAAGCAGCACCGGCAACACCAGGTAGGAACATCGTCCCGCCCCCGCCGACAGGCGGGGGCGGGATACTTCACTTAGGATTCGGAGCGGACGCCCATGCTGACTTACGTCATCCGCAGACTGCTGTACAGCGTCGTGGTGCTCGTCGCGGCGAGCATGCTCGTCTTCGTCTTCGTCACCCAGTCAGGCGACCCGCTGGCCGCGCTCAGGCTCGCGCCGCGGGTGTCGGACGTGACGGTGCAGAACATCAGTGAACGCAAGCACCTCGATGAGCCGATCCACGTGCGCTACGGCTACTGGGTCAAGGACGCGTTCACGAACAACTTCGGCTCGACCCTGCTCGACGACCGGCCGATCCTGCCCGACCTGTGGCGCGCGATGAAGAACACGCTGCAGCTCGTGCTCGCGGCGGAGATCCTCGCCATCCTCTTCGGCGTCTCGATCGGGGTGTACTCCGCCTTGCGCCAGTACTCGGCCTTCGACTACTCGATGACCACATTCAGTTTCCTCGGACTTGCCACACCGGTCTTCTGGCTGGCGTTGATGGCGCAGGTGGCGGTGGTGCAGATCCTCCTTGCGACAGGCGTACGCCTGTTCCCGATCGCCAACCTGAGCGACGTCGACCCCGGCACGGGCCTCTCGTTCTGGATCGACCGGGCGCACCATCTGGTGCTGCCCGTGATCGTGCTGATGGTGGTCAACCTCGCCGTCTACACGCGCTACATGCGCGCGGCGATGCTCGAGGTGATCAACTCCGACTACGTCCGCACGGCCCGCGCGAAGGGCGTGGCCGAGCGTCGCGTGATCGTGAAGCACGCGTTCCGCAACGCGCTCATCCCGCTCGTGACGCTGATGGCGCTCAACTTCGGCGCACTCCTCGGCGGTGCGATCGTGACCGAGACGGTGTTCTCGCTCGACGGCATGGGGCTCTACTTCACGAACTCCCTGCTGACGAACGACCCGTATCCGGTGATGGCGTGGCTGATGGTCACGGCGACGATGATCATCATCTTCAACCTGATCGCCGACATCGCCTACGGCGTCCTCGACCCGCGAGTGCGGTATGACTGAGCGTCAGCCGCCATCGGACATGCGCCCGCAGGATCGCGACAACGTCGTCCTGAGCTCGAGCAACGTGGCGCGCCCTGCGGGCGCGCACGGCCACACCGGGCCGCTGGCGGTTCCCGGCGAGCCCGAGGGCCCGATCGGCACGCCCGACGTCACGACCGCCGACACGGAGCTCGCCATCGCGCACGAGTCAGGCGTCGAGCCGAAGGCGCGCAGCCAGTGGGCCTACGCGCGGATCCGCTTCTTCCGGCACAAGCTCGCGGTCGGCAGCCTCTGCATCCTGACCGCGATCAGCCTGATCGCCCTGTTTGCGTCGCAGGTCGCGCCGTACGGCTACGACGAGATCCCGTTCACCGATCCCCTGAAGCTGATCGAGAACCCGAACCTCGTCGCCGAGAGCATCAACCAGCCTCCCACGACGAGGGATTGGCACCTCTTCGGCACGGACAACGTCGGTCGCGACTACCTGAGCAGGGTCATCTTCGGCCTGCGCACCTCGCTCTGGGTCGCGGTCTTCGTCGCCCTCCTGTCGACCGTGCTCGGCACGTTCGTCGGGGCGGTGGCCGGCTACTACGGGGGCTCGACGGACAACCTGCTGATGCGCTTCACCGACCTGATCCTGACCCTGCCCGGCCTGGCCGTGCTGCTGACGGCGGCGGCGTTCCTCGGGCAGGACGACTCGGAGGTGTTCGGGATACCCCTGTCACAGACGATCAAGGTCGGCCTCATCCTCGCCTTCCTGTTCTGGACCGTGCTCGCGCGGATCGTGCGCGGCACGTTCCTCTCGCTGCGCGAGAAGGAGTACGTGGAGGCGGCCAAGGCGAGCGGCGCGAGCGACGCTCGGATCATTCTCCGGCACATGCTCCCGAACACGCTCGGCCCGATCATCGTCAACATGACGCTCGTGATCGCGACTGCGATCCTCGTCGAGGCGGCGCTGTCGTTCCTCGGCTTCGGGATCCAGCCGCCGAAGCCGGCGCTCGGCAGCCTGATCGCGCAGGGGCAGGCGGAGGGCTTCGAGACGTGGTGGCTCGTCACCTTCCCGGGCATCGTGATCGTGATCGTCGCGCTCTGCATCAACTTCGTCGGCGACGGGCTGCGCGATGCGCTCGACCCGACGCAGCGGAGGGTTCGTGGCTGAACCGGTCCTGTCGCTGAAGGACCTGACCGTCGAGTTCGACACCGAGGACGGCGTCGTCAAGGCCGTGACCGACGTCAGCTACGACCTCTACCCCGGCGAGGTCCTCGGCGTCGTCGGGGAGTCCGGGTCGGGGAAGAGCGTCTCCGTGATGTCCGTCCTCGGTCTCATTCCCGCCGGCCGCATCGTCAGGGGCGAGGCGATGTACAAGGGCCGAGACCTGCTGAAGCTGTCTCAGAAGGAGCTGCGAAAGATCCGCGGCGGCGAGCTGGCGATGATCTTCCAGGACCCGATGACGTCGCTGAACCCGGTCCTGACGATCGGCGACCAGATCGGCGAGGCGGTGAAGGTGCACAACCCGGACAAGGACGACGAGGCGACCCGGAAGCGCGTCGTCCAGCTCCTCGAGCTCGTCGGCGTGCCCTTCGCCGAGCGCCGCGTCGACCAGTACCCGCACGAGTTCTCCGGCGGCATGAGGCAGCGCGCGATGATCGCGATGGCGATCGCGAACGATCCGGCCGTCCTCGTGGCGGACGAGCCGACCACGGCGCTCGACGTGACGATCCAGGCGCAGATCGTGGAGGTGCTGAAGGCGGCGCGCGAGGAGACGCACGCGGCGATCATCCTGATCACGCACGACCTCGGCCTGATCGCCGAGCTCGCCGACCGCGTCGTCGTCATGTACGCGGGCAACGTCGTCGAGCTCTCCGACGTCTACACGATCTTCAACGAGCCGCGGCACCCGTACACGCTGGGCCTGCTGAACAGCCTGGCCCGCGTCGACATCGACCAGGAGTGGCTGCACCCGATTCCCGGTCAGCCGCCGAGCCTCGTCTCGCTGCCGCCCGGCTGCCGTTTCCACCCGCGCTGCGAGTACTCGCACGGCCGGGTCGTGTGCCGGACCGACTTCCCGGAGCTGCGCCCGTTCGGCGAGGGTGGAGACCACCTGTCGCGGTGTCACTTCGCCGAGGAGCTCGCGGCCGCCCGCGCGAAGGCGCTCGTGGACTCGGGCGGCAGCTCGTGAGCGAGGCCTCGTCGAACGGGCCGAGCTCGGAAGAGTCGATCGAGGCCGCGCCGGTCGGGCCGACGTCGGAGGAGTCGGTCGCGGCCGCGAACGAGGGGGATCAGCTCCTGCGGGTCGAGGGGCTCGTCAAGCACTTCCCGATCAAGGCAGGCGTCTTCAAGCACACGGTCGGCCAGGTGCGAGCGGTCGACGGGGTCGACCTCGAAATCAAGCGGGGCGAGACCCTCGGCGTCGTGGGTGAGTCCGGGTGCGGCAAGACGACGCTCGGCCGGACGGTGATGAAGCTGCTCGAGCCCACGGACGGCCGGATCGTCTTCGACGGCAGGGACATCACACGCTTCGGCCGCAAGCAGATGCGCGACATCCGGCGCGAGATCCAGATCGTCTTCCAGGATCCGTACGCGTCGCTGAATCCGAGGATGACCGTGCGTGAGATCGTCGGCGAGCCGCTGCGGATCCACGGCCAGTACCGGGGCCACAACGGCCGCCAGCGCGTCGAGGAGCTCCTCCGCACCGTCGGCCTGAGCCCGGAGCACGCGAACCGCTTCCCGCACGAGTTCTCCGGCGGCCAGCGCCAGCGCATCGGCGTCGCGCGGGCCCTGGCGCTCAACCCGGCGCTGATCGTGCTCGACGAGCCGGTGTCCGCGCTCGACGTCTCGATCCAGGCGCAGGTCGTCAACCTGCTCGCGGCGCTCCAGAACGACTTCGGCCTGACGTACCTCTTCATCGCGCACGACCTCTCCGTCGTCCGCCACGTCTCCGACCGCATCGCCGTCATGTACCTCGGCAAGGTGATCGAGGTCGGCACCCGCCACGAGATCTACAACACGCCGATGCATCCGTACACCCAGGCGCTGCTCTCCGCGGTGCCGATCGAGAGCCCGAACCAGCGCGGGAAGCGGAAGCGCATCGTGCTCGAGGGCGACGTGCCGAGCCCGGCCAACCCGCCGTCGGGCTGTCGGTTCCGGACCCGGTGCTGGAAGGCGCAGCCGATCTGCGCCGAGCAGGAGCCGCCGCTCGAGGAGCACAGCGGCGCCGCAGCCGGGCCACACGGCGGCCTGCCACTTCGCAGAGATATTCCGGCCGCTCGACGTCGTCGAGACGCGGCGGCCCCGCCCAGCAGACCGTCGGCTAGAGCTAGCCGCTCGCCGCGGCGTGCCGGCCGAGCGGCTCCACCGCGATGCCGGCCTTGCGGAGGTCGGCGAGCTCGGCCTGAACGGTGTTCCAGGCCGCGAAGTTGATCGCGCGCGTGATCGGGAGCGTTGGGGCCGAGCGAGTCGAAGGCGTCGACCGTGCCGAGGATCTCCTCCGCGAGAGCCCGCATCGCGGCCTGCAGCTCCTCCTTGTCCTCCTGCAGCGCGTCCGGCGCGTCCGCGTCGCCGAGGTCGCTCGCCGCCTTGCTCGACTCGTCCGCCGCGATCTCGAGCCGGCTCAGCAACTCGTCGAAGTCGCTCGCCTTCACCACCTGCGCCATCCCTGCATCGACGCGGTCGCGCGCGTCGACGACGTCCTGCTGGAACTCCTCCTTCGAGGCGTCGTTACCGCCGCAGCCGGCGACGAGCGCGAGAGCGGCCAGGAGCGGAATGAGATGCCGCAGCACGAGCGTTATGGTAGCCATGGGGTTCATGGCGCACCCGCCCGCTTTCCCCGGCCCTAACTTCCTGCCGATACCTCTCGTCAGAATGGGTATGAACCGGCGTCACCGAGGGGTTCTCTGCGATCGCGCGCGCGCGTGGGCCGCGCTTGCGCCCGACGGCGAGCTCTCCGAGCTCGAGCAGAAGCTGCTCGACGCCCACCTTGCCCGCTGCGCCGCGTGCGAGATCTTCGCGGCCGACGTTTCCGCGCTCGCCGGCACGCTGCGCCGGGACGAGCTCGTCCGCGCTCTCCCACCCGCTCGCGATCTCCGCCTGGAGGCGCCGCCGCACCCACTACGGGCGCCTGCGCGCGGTCGGCGCGGCCGCGGCCGTCGCCCTGATGGCGATCGGCATCACCGCCCGCGCACCGCTTCCCTCCGACGACCGCGACACCGCGCTCCCGCGCGTGACGAACTTCTCGAACGACACCGACGCGGAGCTCGTGCAGATCATGCGCGGCCAGGGCTCCGGGCTCGAGGACGCCGGCGTCCAGCCGGGCCGGCAGGCCCCCGGCGGCGCGCTCTAGCAGCGCGGCTGCCACCCTCGCCGCAAAAGGCTCTCCGCTAGACTGGCCGCGCACGAGCGGGCCCCTGTCGGCGCCGCATCTTCCTGCCACGAGAACCTTCCGGGAGTCACATGTCCGAGCACGCGCAGAACGGCAACGTCGGCAAGATCGTCGAGATCAAGGGCGTCGTCGTCGACGCAGTCTTCTCCGGTGACCTGCCGGACATCTACAACGCCCTCGCGATCGAGGTGCCAGACCGAGGACGGCTCGAGCGGCGGGACGAGGACGCTGATCGCGGAGGTGCAGCAGCACCTCGGCGACGATCGCGTCCGCGCGGTCGCGATGGACTCGACGGACGGCCTGGCGCGCGGCACCGACGTGCGTGACACCGGCGCGCCGATCTCGGTGCCCGGTCGGCGACGCGACGCTCGGCCGGATCTGGAACGTCATCGGCGAGCCGGTCGACAACAAGCCGCCCGCGGGCGCCGACGTCGAGCGCTGGTCGATCCACCGCGACCCGCCGGAGTTCCGCGAGCTCTCGCCGAGCATCGAGATCTTCGAGACCGGGCTGAAGGTCGTCGACCTGATCGCTCCGTACGTGAAGGGCGGCAAGATCGGCCTCTTCGGCGGCGCCGGCACCGGCAAGACCGTCCTCATCCAGGAGCTGATCCACAACATCGCGCAGCAGCACGGCGGCGTCTCGGTGTTCGCGGGCGTCGGCGAGCGGACGCGCGAGGGCAACGACCTGTTCCTCGAGATGACCGAGTCGGAGGTGATCGACAAGGTCGCGCTCGTGTACGGCCAGATGAACGAGCCGCCGGGCGCGCGCCTGCGCGTCGGCCTCTCGGGCTGACGATGGCGGAGTACTTCCGCGATCAGGGCCAGGACGTGCTGCTCTTCATCGACAACATCTTCCGCTTCGTCCAGGCCGGCTCGGAGGTGTCCGCGCTGCTCGGCCGCATGCCGAGCGCGGTCGGCTACCAGCCGACGCTCGCGACGGAGATGGGCCAGCTGCAGGAGCGGATCACGTCGACCCGCACAGGGCTCGGTCACGTCCGTTCAGGCGATCTACGTGCCGGCCGACGACCTCACCGACCCCGCGCCGGCGAACACGTTCGCCCACCTCGACGCGACGACGACGCTCTCGCGCGCGATCGTCGAGAAGGGGATCTACCCGGCGGTCGACCCGCTCGACTCGGTCTCCCGTGCGCTGCAGCCGGGCATCGTCTCGACCGAGCACTACGCCGTCGCGACCCAGGTGCAGCAGATCCTGCAGCGCTACAAGGACCTGCAGGACATCATCGCGATCCTCGGCATGGACGAGCTCACCGACGAGGACAAGCTCGTCGTCTCGCGTGCCCGCAAGATCGAGCGCTTCCTCTCGCAGCCGAACTTCGTCGCCGAGCAGTTCACCGGCACCCCGGGCCAGTACGTGAAGCTCGAGGACACGATCAAGGGCTTCCGCGAGATCATCGAGGGCAAGCACGACGAGCTGCCCGAGTCCGCGTTCTACATGGTCGGCCCGATCGAGGGCGCGATCGAGAAGGCGGAGAAGGCCGCGGCGGCCGCGTAGCCGTGGCCGCCAAGTTCGACGTCGCGCTCGTCACGCCCGACGGCGACGCGTTCCGTGGCGAGGCCGAGCTGCTGATCGTTCCCGGCGCGGCCGGCGAGATCGGCGTCCTCGCCCGTCACGCTCCGCTCGTCGCCTCGCTCAAGGCCGGCTCGACGCGCGTCTACCGCGACCGCGCGACCGAGGACGTGCTCGAGTTCGCGACCGGGCCGGGCTTCTTCAAGGTCGAGCTCGACCGCGCGATCGCCCTCGTCGACGACGCCGTCGACGTGAAGGAGATCGACGACGCCCGCGCGCGCGAGCAGCTCGAGGCCGCGAAGGCGGAGCTCGAGCTCGTCGAGCAGGGCGAGTCGAAGGCCGACCGCTGGCAGCTCGAGCAGCGGATCAGGCACGCGGAGAACCAGCTAGGCGTCCTCGGTCGCGACTGACGTGCGCGCGACCGTCGCAGAGAAGCGGGAGGTCGCGAAGGGGACGCTGCTCGTGCTCTTCGCGGTGGACGACTACCCCGACTACCGGCCCGGCCACTACTTCTGGGTCGAGCTGCCGGACCGCGGCCACGAGGACGACAAGGGCCTGCGCCGTCACATCTCGATCGTCACCTCGCCGACCGAGCCCGGCGTCGTCGGGCTCGCCACGCGCCTCCGCGACACGGCGTTCAAGCAGACGCTCGCGGAGCTCGAGGTCGGCGACGAGGTCGAGGTCGAGGAGCCGAAGGGCTCGTTCCTGCTGCCGGAGGACACCGGCGTCGAGTACGTCTTCGTCGCCGGCGGCATCGGCATCACCGTCTTCCGCTCGATGCTGCGCTACATCGCCGACGAGGGGCTGCCGTACGACATCACGCTCGTCTACTCGAACCGGGATCGCGAGTCGAGCCCGTTCTACGACGAGCTCCAGGAGCTCGAGGGCGGATCGACGGTCTGCGCGTCGTCCTGACGATGACCGACGAGGACGGCTGGGACGGCGAGTCGCGCCGGATCGACGAGGCGATGCTGCGCGACCACCTGGGCGACCTCGACGACTACACGTTCCTCGTCGCAGGCCCGCCGGGCATGGCGAAGGCCGTCGAGGCGACTGCTGCACGAGGCCGGCGTGCCCGAGGAGCGCGTCGCTCGACGGACAGCTTCAGCGGCTACTAAGCCGACGGCATGCAGGACCTCACGCTGCTGCGCGACCGCCGCTTCGGCCTGCTCTGGCTCGGCGGGCTGATCTCGCTCACGGGCAACTGGGTGCTCATGGCGGGCCTCCCGCTCGCCGTGTACCAGCTGACGGACTCGACGCTCGCGACCGGCGGCATCTTCATCGCGACGATGATCCCGCGCATCGTGCTGGGCACGGTCGCCGGCGTCTTCGTCGACCGCTGGGACCGTCGGAAGGTGCTCGTCGTCGCCAACCTCGCGCTCGCGCTGACGCTGCTGCCGCTGCTGCTCGTCGAGGTCGGAGGACTCGGTCTGGATCGTCTACGTCGTCGCCGTCGTCCAGTCGACGCTCGCGCTCGTCGTCGTCCCGGCGGAGGGTGCGCTGCTGCCGCGCCTGGTCGGCGAGGAGCAGCTCGTGCAGGCCAACGCGCTGAACGCGCTCAACAACCAGATCGCCCGGCTGATCGGGCCGGCGATCGGCGGGCTCGTCGTCGGCTTCGGCGGTCTCGGCGCCGTCGCCGTGCTCGACTCGATCAGCTACCTGGGCGCCGCGCTCCTGATCGGCGCGATCGCCGTCGACGCCCGCCCGCAGCTGGTCGAGCGGTCGGTCGAGGAGGCGCTGCGCGTCTGGGCTCGCCTCCGGCGCGACTGGGTCGAGGGCATGCGGGTGATCCGCGCGCGCGGGCGAGACGACCCGGATGATCCTCGCCTTCGCCGCGATCACGGGACTCGGCGAGGGGGTCATCATCACGCTCTTCGTGCCGTACGCCGTCGACGTGCTCGACGGCGGTGGGCCGCTCTACGGGGCGCTGCTCTCGGCGCAGGCGATCGGCGGCCTCGTCGGCGGCTTCGCGCTCGGCGTCCTCGGCAGCCCGCTCCCGCCGGCCCGGCTGCTCGCCCTCTCGGCGATCGTCTTCGGCTCGATCGACCTCGTCATCTTCACGTACCCGGCGTTCCTCGACGGCTACGTGCTGGCGCTCGTCCTCATGGTCGTCGTCGGTCTCCCGGCGGCCGCCCTGTACGCGTCGTACACCACGCTGACGCAGACGGCGGTGGTGGACGCCTATCGGGGCCGGCTGCATCGCCGCGGTCACCACGATCGGCTCGCTGACGATGCTCGTCGGGATGATCGTCGCGAGCGTGCTCGGCGACGTCGTCGGCGTCGTGCCGCTCCTGATCGTCCAGGCGGCCGCGTACCCGGCGTTCGGGTTCCTCGCGCTCGCCCGCGGCTGGTCGCGGATCGGTTGTGCCGGCGGCGCCAGCGGGTACCATTGAGCGACCTGGACAGCTTTGAAGGCAGCTTGGCGACCAGGAGAAAAAACGCCTAAAGAGCCAGCAGCGCCGCCGGCGCCCGCCCTCTTTCGGCAACCACGGAGGACCGAGCAGGAGGACGGATGAGCGCAGAGGCGAGATTGCGGCAGCTGCTCGACGAGCGGATCGTCGTGCTCGACGGCGCCTGGGGCACGATGCTCCAGGAGGCCCGGCTCGCCGACGCCGACTATCGCGGCGAGCGCTTCCGCGACCACCCGCGCGAGGTCGCCGGCGACCCCGACCTGCTCAACCTGACGCGGCCGGACGTCGTGCTCGACGTGCACCGGCGGTACCTCGCGGCGGGCGCCGACGTCACGACGACGAACACCTTCACGGCCACGCGCATCGGCCAGGCGGACTACGGGCTCGAGGACGTCGTCCACGAGCTGAACGTCGCCGGTGCGCGGCTCGCCCGGCAGGCCGCCGACGAGGCGGGCGGCCGCTTCGTCGCGGGCTCGCTCGGCCCGCTCAACGTGACGCTGTCCCTCTCGCCGCGTGTGGACGAGCCCGCCTTCCGCAGCGTCACCTTCGACGAGGTCAAGGCCGCCTATGCGGAGCAGATCGCCGCGCTCGCGGAGGGCGGCGTCGACCTCCTCCTCGTCGAGACGATCTTCGACACGCTGAACGGCAAGGCGGCGATCGCGGCGGCGCGCGAAGTCGCTCCGGAGCTGCCGCTCTGGATCTCGGTCACGATCGTCGACCTGAGCGGCCGGACGCTCTCGGGCCAGACGCTCGAGGCGTTCTGGGCGTCCATCGAGCACGCGCACCCGCTGCTCGTCGGCGTCAACTGCTCGCTCGGCGCGAAGGAGATGCGGCCGCACGTCGAGGAGCTCGCCGCGGCTCGCCGACTGCTACACGAGCTGCCATCCGAACGCGGGGCTGCCGAACGCGTTCGGCGGCTACGACGAGCAGCCGGACGAGACGTCCGCGCTCCTGCGCGAGTTCGCCGAGGCCGGCTTCGTGAACGTCGTCGGCGGCTGTTGCGGGACGACGCCCGAGCACACGAGCCGGATCGCGGCCGCGGTCGACGGCCTGCCGCCGCGGCGCGTGCCGCAGCACCGCCCGCGCACGCGCTTCAGCGGCCTCGAGCCGTTCGAGCTCGGCCCGGACACCGGCTTCGTGATGATCGGCGAGCGCACGAACGTCACCGGCTCCGCCCGCTTCCGGCGCACGATCGAGGCCGGCGACCTCCAGGGCGCCGTGGACGTGGCGCTCGAGCAGGTGCGCGGCGGCGCGAACCTCCTCGACGTCAACATGGACGCTGACCTGCTCGACAGCGAGCGCGCGATCACGACGTTCCTCAACCTGATCGCGACCGAGCCGGAGGTCGCCCGCATCCCGATCGTGGTCGACAGCTCGCGCTTCTCCGTCATCGAGGCGGGGCTCAGGTGCGTCCAGGGCAAGGGGATCGTCAACTCGATCAGCCTCAAGGAGGGCGAGGCGCCGTTCCTCGAGCAGGCGCGCAGGATCCAGGACTACGGCGCCGGCGTCGTCGTGATGGCCTTCGACGAGCAGGGTCAGGCCGAGACGGTCGAGCGCAAGGTCGCCATCTGCGAGCGTGCGTACCGGCTGCTCGTCGACGACGTCGGCTTCCTCCCGGAGGACGTCGTCTTCGACCCGAACGTGCTCGCGGTCGCCACCGGCATCGAGGAGCACAACCGCTTCGCGCTCAACTTCATCGAGGCGCTGCCGCTGATCAAGGAGCGCTGTCCGGGCGCCCGCACGAGCGGCGGCATCTCGAATCTCTCGTTCTCGTTCCGCGGCAACGACGTCGTCCGCGAGGCGATGCACTCGGCGTTCCTCTTCCACGCCATCCGCGCCGGCCTCGACATGGGGATCGTGAACGCGGGCCAGCTCGTCGTCTACGAGGACATCCCGCCCGACCTGCTCGAGCGGGTCGAGGACGTCATCTTCGACCGCCGGCCCGACGCGACCGACCGGCTCGTCGCGTTCGCGGAGTCGGTGAAGGGCGAGGGCACCAGGCGGGAGCTCGACCTCTCCTGGCGCGACGCACCCGTCGCGAAGCGGCTCGAGCACGCGCTCGTGCACGGCATCGTCGACTTCATCGAGGAGGACACGGAGGAGGCGCGCGCCGCAGGCCACGCGCCCGCTCGACGTGATCGAGGGGCCGCTCATGGACGGGATGAAGGTCGTCGGCGACCTCTTCGGCTCGGGGCGGATGTTCCTGCCGCAGGTCGTGAAGAGCGCGCGCGCGATGAAGCGGGCCGTCGCCTACCTCGAGCCGTTCATGGAGCTCGAGCGACAACAGGGGAACGGCGCCGCGCGCGAGCAGGGGAAGATCGTGCTCGCGACCGTCAAGGGCGACGTGCACGACATCGGCAAGAACATCGTCGGCGTCGTGCTCGGCTGCAACAACTACGACGTCGTCGACCTCGGCGTCATGGTCCCGGCCGAGAAGATCCTCGACACCGCGGTCGCCGAGGGCGCCGACGCGGTCGGGCTCTCCGGGCCTGATCACGCCGTCGCTCGACGAGATGGTGCACGTGGCGAAGGAGATGGAGCGCCGCGGCCTCGAGCTGCCGCTCCTGATCGGCGGCGCGACGACGTCCCGTCAGCACACGGCGGTGCGGATCGCGCCGGCGTACGAGCATCCGACCGTGCACGTGCTCGACGCGTCGCGCGTCGTCGGCGTCGTGTCCGACCTGCTCGACCCGGAACGCCGGGCCCGCCTCGACGACGAGAACCGGCTCGAGCAGGAGCGCCTGCGTGAGCTGCACGCCGAGCGGGAGCGGCGGCCGCTGCTGCCGCTCGGGCGTGCCCGCGAGAACCGCGTCGCGCTGGCGTTCGACGGGCTCGCCGGCGCCGGCGTTCACGGGCACGCGGACGGCCGAGCCGGACCTCGCGACGCTGCGCGAGTTCGTCGACTGGCAGTTCTTCTTCCACGCCTGGGAGCTGAAGGGCAAGTTCCCGGCGATCCTCGACCAGCCGGCGGCGCGGGAGCTCTACGACGACGCGCTCGCGCTGCTCGACGAGATCGTCGCGCGGCGGCACGCTCGAGGCGCGCGGTGTCTACGGCTTCTGGCCGGCGCGCGCCGACGGAGACGACGTCGCTTCCTGCGAGTCCGGGGGAGAGCGCTTCCCGATGCTGCGGCAGCAGGCGGCGTGGGGCGACTCGCGCCCGAACCGGTCGCTGGCCGACTACGTCGCTCCGGCGGGCGACCACGTCGGTGCCTTCGCGGTCGCGATCCACGGCGCCGACGAGCTCGCGCGCCGGCTACGAGGCCGGAGCACGACGACTACCGCGCGATCATGGTCAAGGCGCTCGCCGACCGGTCTCGCCGAGGCGTTCGCCGAGTGGCTCCACCTCGAGGCGCGGCGGCTCTGGTACGAGCCGGATGCCGCGCCGACCCAGGAGGAGCTCCGCGCCGAGCGCTTCCGCGGCATTCGCCCGGCGTTCGGCTACCCGGCGTGCCCGGACCACTCCGAGAAGCGCACGCTGTTCGCCTGCTCGAGGCGGAGCGCGCCGGGCTCGAGCTGACCGAGAGCTGCGCGATGAGCCCGGCGGCGAGCGTGAGCGGCCTCTACTTCGCCCACCCCGAGTCGCGCTACTTCGCGGTCGGCCGGATCGGCCGCGACCAGGTCGAGGACTACGCCGAGCGCAAGGAGGTCGAGCTGGCCGAGGTCGAGCGCTGGCTGCGCCCGAACCTCTCCTACGACGCGGGCTAGCCCTAGCTTCCCTGCTTCGAGGGATCGCGGCCGTCGGCGGCCGGACGACTGATCTGAGGTGGGTCGCCGCGTCGTCCTCTTCCTGCTCGCTGCGTGCCTGGCCGTGCCGGCGCTCGCGCTCGCGCGCCGACACGGATCCGCAGAAGCGCTACACCGCCGCAGACCAGGCGAAGGCGAAGTCGCTCCTGCTGAGGCGAGGCGATCTCGTCGCCGGCTGGAAGCAGTCGCCCGCCGGGAAGGACTCCGGCGACTCGGACTACACGTGCGCCGGCTACAACCCCGACTTCTCCGACCTGACGGAGACCGGCGAGGCCGAGGTCGAGTTCAGCAACGGCGGCGGCGCCATGCTCTTCTCCTACGCGTCGCTGATGAGATCGCCCGAGCAGGCCGTCGTCGTCGTGGCGGCGCGGGAACACGCCGGCGTTCGCCCGCTGCCTCGCGCAGGTCGTTACGAAGGGGCTGTCCGACGCGGACGCCAAGGCCAAGGTGACGAGCTACGGCCGCATGCCGTTCCCGAAGCTCGCGCCCCGGGTCGCCGCCTTCAAGGTCGCCTTCACCGTCAGCGGCCCGGAGCTCGAGCGGCCGATTCCCTTCACCTTCCAGGTCGTGATCCTCGGCAGCGGACGCGCCGAGGTCGCCCTGATCGCGATGGCGCCGTTCAAGGGGCTGGCCGCGGCCGACCTCCAGGCTCTGGGCGCCGTGCTCGCCCAACGGATGGCGGCTGCGAAGGTCTGAACGGGCCTCGTCGCGGCGCTGCTAGCCTCCGCCGATCCGCCGTCTCGACCTTCTCCGCCGCGCACCGGACTACCGCCGCCTCTTCCTCGCCACGCTCGCCTCGGGAGCCGGGCACGTTCCTCGCCGCGATCGCGCTGACGGTCGACATCTTCGACCGCACCGGCTCGGGCAAGTGGGTCAGCGCGCTCCTGATCGCGGACTTCCTCCCGATCGTCCTCGTCGGGCTCCTGCTCGGGCCGCTCGTCGACCGGTGGTCGCGACGCGGGCTGCTGATCGTGTCGGATCTCGCTCCGGCTTCGTCGTCTTCTGCCTGCTCCCGTTCGCGGGGAGCCCGGCGCGATCGTTGCGCTCGCGTTCGTCGCCGGCGTCGCGACCGGCTTCTTCCGGCCGGCCGTCTACGCCGGCATGCCGAACCTCGTCTCGGACGACGAGCTGCCGGCGGCGAACTCGCTCCTGCAGGCGGTCGAGAACCTCGCCTGGACGATCGGCCCGATCCTCGGCGGCGTCCTGGTCGCCGCGCGGGGGCCGGACCTCGCGTACTGGCTGAACGCCGTGACGTTCCTCGTCTCGGCCGCTGCTCATCGCGCGCATCCGGCCGAGCGGCTGCAGACCGGGGCAGGTCGAGAGCCGCGGCCACTGGCGCGACGTCGGCGACGGGCTTCGCCTCGTGCTGCGGTCACGGCCGCTCCTCACCGTGCTCGTCGTCTGGAACGTGGCGCTGCTCGGCAGCGCCAGCATCAACGTCGCCGAGATCGTCCTCGCCAAGGTCTCGCTCGACTCGGGTGACGCCGGCTTCGGCCTGCTCGTCGGCGCGACCGGGCTCGGGCTGACACTCGGGAGCCTCTGGGCGCCGCCGCTGCTCGACCGCCTGGGGGTGCGCGGCGCCTACGCCGGCTCGCTCGCGCTGATGGGGATCGGTATCGGCATCGCCGCCGTGGCGCCCGTATCTCGCGGTCGCGGTCGTCGGCGTCGTCATCGGGGCGGTCGGCAACGGCGCCGCCGTCGTCAGCAATGCGCTGCTCGTCCAGCGTGGCGCGCCCGACGAGCTGCGCGGGCCGGGCCTTCACCGTGATCATGTCGTCGAACTACATCGTGCTCGGGCATCGCCATGGTGGTCGCGGGCGCGCTCGTCGACGTGTACGGCGGCCGCTGGATCTTCGCCGCCGCCAGCATCGCGTTCCTGCTCGCGGCCGCGACCGCGGCGGTGCTCGCGAAGGGCGTCCGGCAGGCGGAGGAGCAGCCGCTCGAGGAAATGGCTGCCGTCTAGAGTCTGAGCGTGGCCCGCGCGCAGTGGACGCTCGAGGATCTCGCCGCCGGCGTTCGCGCGCGGCGACCGGCGCGCTCTCGCGCGCGCGATCTCGCTCGTCGAGAACGGCGACCCGGTCGCGTTCGACCTCGTCCGCGAGCTCTACGGCGAGACCGGGCGCAGCTTCGTGATCGGGGTCACCGGGCCGCCCGGCGTCGGCAAGTCGTCGCTCATCAGCGCGCTCGTCCGGCACGTGCGCGAGCTCGGGCGGACCGTGGGCGTCATCTCGGTCGACCCCTCGAGCCCGTTCACGCAGGGAGCGCTGCTCGGCGACCGGATCCGCCTCTCGGACCACTTCCTCGACCCCGACGGTCTTCATCCGCTCGATGGGGACGCGCGGCCACCTCGGCGGCCTGGCGGAGACGACCCTGCAGGCGGCGCTCCTGCTCGACGCCGCCGGCAAGGATCTCGTCCTGCTCGAGACGGTCGGCACGGGCCAGAGCGAGATCGAGGTGATCGGGATCGCCGACACCGTGCTCCTCGTGCTGATGCCCGGCTCCGGCGACTCGGTGCAGGCGTTGAAAGCGGGGATCATGGAGATCCCCGACGTGATCGCGATCAACAAGATGGATCATCCCGCCGCCAAGACGATGCTGAACGAGGTGCGCTCGATCCTCGCCCTCGACCGCGAGAGCCCGTGGAAGCCGCCGATCGTCCTGACCGAGGCGGTGCGAGGCGAGGGCGTGCCCAAGCTGTGGGAGCAGCTCGAGGCACACCGGACGCTTCCTCGAGGCGGAAGGGCTGCTCGAGGAGCGGCGGCGCAAGAACCTGGCCGGAGAGGTGTTCGCGCTCGCATCCAGCCGCGCGAAGACGCACCTGCAGGCGGCGGTGGCGGACGACGTCGAGCTCCGCCGGCTGCTGGACGAGGTGCAGGCTCGCGAGCTCGACCCGCTCTCGGCCGTCCGCGAGATCCTGGAGAAGGTCTACGGCATTGGCAACGGCAGCAGTCCCGACCCTGCGTGAGCTCGAGGCGGCGCAGCGCCGCCTCGAGGGCGTCGCCCGCGTCACGCCGGTCTACGCCTCCGAGACGCTCTCGCGTCGCGCCGGGCGCAGCGTCCAGCTGAAGGCGGAGAACCTCCAGCGCACCGGCGCGTTCAAGATCCGCGGCGCCGTCAACACGATCGGCGACCTCGGCGACGAGGAGCGGGGGGCGGGCGTGGTGGCGGCCAGCGCCGGCAACCACGGCCAGGCGGTCGCGTGGGCGGCGCGCGAGGCGGGGATCGAAGCGACGATCTTCATGCCGGAGGACTCGCCGATGGCCAAGGTCGAGGCGACGCGGAACTACGGCGCGCACGTCGAGCTCGTCGGCGTCGGGTTCGACGAGTCGCTCGCGGCGGCGCAGGAGCGCGTCTCCTCGACGGGCGCGACCTTCCTGCACGCCTTCGAGGACGAGCGCGTCATCGCCGGCCAGGGGACGCTCGGGCTCGAGATCGTGAAGCAGCTGCCGTCGGTCGGCACCGTCGTCATCCCGATCGGGGGCGGCGGGCTCGCCTCCGGCGTCGCGATCGCGCTGCGCGAGCTGCGGCCGCACGTGCGTCTCGTCGGCGTGCAGGCCGAGGCGGTCTGCCCGTTCGCGGGCGGCACCGAGCACCGCTACACGATCGCGGAGGGGATCGCGGTCAAGCAGCCGGGCACCCTGACGGCGTCGATCCTGGACGACCGCCTGGACGAGATCGTCACCGTCACGGACGAGCAGATCAGCCTCGCGATCCTGCTCCTCCTCGAGCGGACGAAGCTGCTCGTCGAGGGGGCGGGGGCGGCGCCGGCCGCCGCGCTCCTCGCCGGCAAGGTACCCGGCGACGACGAGGCCTGCCTCATCCTCTCCGGCGGCAACATCGACCCGACGCTCCTGATCCAGGTGATGCGGCACGGGCTGACGCAGGCGGGGCGGTACCTCGTCCTGCGCACGCGCATCGCCGACCGGCCCGGCGAGCTGATCAAGCTCCTGCAGCTCGTGGCCGAGGAGCGGGCGAACATCGTCTCGGTCGAGCACCACCGGGAGGGCATGGCGCTCCCGATCGCCGAGACCGAGGTGGAGCTGACGCTCGCGACGCGCGACGAGGCGCACTGCGCCGAGCTCGTGCGGGTCCTGACCGCGCGCGGGTACCCGCTCGAGCGCCTCAACTAGCGGCGCCTACGGCGGCTTGTGTTCCTGGAACACAAGCTCTTCGCGGTCGCGGAGCTCGCCGAGCTTGTCGATCAGGCGGGGCACGCTCGGGACGCCGCCCGCGGCGAGACGCACGCCCGCGGCCGCGAGGACCTCCCGGCGCTCGCGGCGCAGCAGCCGCAGCGCCCGCTCGACGCGCACGAGTCTGCGCACGTGGCCGTAGCTCGGACGCCGCTCGCCGAGCCGTTCTGCGGCCGCCGAGACCAACCGCCAGGTCTCCGCGGCCGGCTGCTCGTCCTGGTCGAGGACGCGGACGAGGTCGGCGATCCTGCGATCCCGCGCGGAGATGGCGAAGCGCATACCGAGAGCGTGCCGTGTCGCGCTGCGGAGGATGTGCAACGGGACCGTGCCGAAAGAGAGCTTGTGTTCCAGGAACACAAGCTCTCTTCGCGGCTGGCTCCTTCGCCCGCGCCCGGGCGGAGTTCGCTCGCCGCGCTAGCTGGACTTGCGGGCCGTCGCCTTGCCGCCCTTGCGGCCGGCGGCCTTCTTCTGCGCGGTCGTCCCGCCCTGGGAGGAGTTGCCGCCCGAGCCGGACTTCTGACCGCCCCGCTTCGAGGCGCCGGGGGAGTTCGCGATCCGCGCCGCGCGCTCCTTCGACATGCCCTTGTCCTTCAGCGCCTCGTACTGCTTCTCGTTCTTGACGTTCGCGCTCTTGCTCGGCATCGATCGCCCTCCTACCCGGAGATCTTCTGGACGGCCTCGCCCGTGAGCGAGTCGTGACCGGCCTGGGCGACGTCGGCCTGGGCGATGATCCCGACGAGCGTGCCGTCTTCCTCGACGACGGGCAGCCGCCGGAGCTGGTGCTCGCCCATCAGGCGGGCGGCCTCCTCCAGGCTCTGCGCGGGATCGATCGTGACGAGCTCGCGCGAGGCGAACTCGCCGACGGTCGTATCCGCGCTCTTGCCACCGGCGACGATGTTGAGCGCGAGGTCGCGGTCGGTGACGATCGCCGTGAGCCGGTCGCCCTCGACGATCGGAATCGAGCCGACGTCCTCCGACTTCATCAGCCGCGCGACCTCCTGGGCACTCGCCTCCGGCTGGACCGTGCGCGGGTTCGACGTCATGGCGTCGCGAATGGTCTGGTGCATGTCTGTCCCCTTTCCTCGTTGCCCGGTTGATACCCGGCTCGGAGGACGGGAAAAACAGGGCGCCTAGACGACCTCGGGCGAGAGGCGCTGGACGACCGTCTTCAGCATCTTGAGCGGGATCTGCGGCGACGCCTGCAGCAGCCGCTGGAACGCGGAGGCGCTGATCACGAGCACCCGCACGGGCGAGGTCGCCGTCACCGTCGCGCTGCGGGGCGCGTCGCTCAGGAGCGCCAGCTCGCCGAAGAACGTGTCGTCGCCGCGCGCGCTCAACTTACGGCCGCCCTTGGTGACCTCGACCGTGCCTTCGACGACGCACGATGAACTCGTACCCCCGCTTGCCCTCCTGGATGAGCGTTCGCCCGGCCTCGAAGTGGAGCTCGTCGGCCAGCGACGCGATCTCGCCGAGCTCGCGCTTCGAGCAGCCGGAGAAGAGCGGCACGCGGCGGAGCAGCTCGATCTTCGCGTCCTTCCTCAGCACGAGCCGAGTCTAAACCGCTAGTCCGCCCCCGGCACGTCCTGCGCATCGCCCTGCTCCTCCTCCGGGTCGGGGACCGGGGAGCCGGGCAGCTCTTCGTTGCGGTCGTCCTCGCGCGGGGCGTCAGTATCCTGATCGGTCATGAAGGTGGTTCTCCCCGACTCGACGGAACTGGAACTTCCGGACGGCGCGACCGGCCTCGACGCCGCGCGCGCGATCGGGCCGAAGCTCGCGGAGCAGGCGGTGCTCGTGCGCTCCAACGGCACCGTCCAGGACCTGCGACTGCCGCTCGCGGACGGCCAGCCGATCCAGATCCTGACCACCCGCGACACGTCCGATCCGGACGCGCTCTACGTCCTCCGCCACTCGACCGCGCACCTGCTCGCCGAGGCCGTGCGCAAGCTCTACCCCGGCGTCAAGGTCGCGATCGGCCCGCCCGTCGAGAACGGCTTCTACTACGACTTCGAGTTCCCGGAGCCGATCCGCGAGGACGACCTCGAGCGGATCGAGGCCGAGATGCTGCGCGCGCTCGACGAGGGCCGCGCGTGGGAGCGCGAGGAGATCAGCGCCGCCGACGCACGCCAGCGCTTCCTCGAGGAGAACGAGCCCTACAAGGTCGAGCTCGTCGAGACCGCCGACGGTCCGATCTCCCTGTACACGCAGGGCGAGTTCACCGACCTCTGCCGCGGGCCACACCTGCAGGACTCGAAGCCGATCAAGGCCGTGAAGCTGACCTCGCTCGCCGGCGCCTACTGGCGCGGCGACGAGAAGAACACCCAGCTGACGCGGATCTACGGCACCGCGTTCTACTCGCAGGCCGACCTCGACGCGCACCTCGAGCGGCTCGAGCAGGCTCGCGCGCGCGACCACCGCCGCCTCGGGCGTCCAGCTCGACCTCTACCACCTCCCGACGACCACTCGCCGGGCTCGCCGTTCTGGCACCCGAAGGGGATGATGATCTACTCGATGCTCGAGGACCTGCGCCGCCGCGAGAACGCGCGGCGCGGCTACCTCGAGGTGAAGACGCCGCTCATCTACGACGAAGGCGCTCGGATCACCTCGGGCCACTGCGAGAAGTTCCGGGAGAACATGTTCCTCGATCCCGCTCGAGCGAGGACGCCGAGAGACGTTCGCGATCAAGCCGATGAACTGCCCTGGGCACATGCTGCTCTTCGGCAGCTCGCTGCGCAGCTACCGCGACCTGCCGCTGCGCTACGCCGAGGCCGCGCCGCTGCACCGGAACGAGCTGGCCGGCGCCCTGCACGGGCTGTACGCGCGTCCGCTACGTCACGCAGGACGACGCGCACATCTTCTGCACGCGCGAGCAGATCGACGAGGAGCTCGACGGCACGCTCGACTATCTCGACGTACCTCTACGGCCTGTTCGGGATCGAGCCGCGCGCCGAGCTCTCGACGCGCCCGACAACAAGCTCGGCACCGACGAGGAGTGGGACTTCACCGAAGGTGAGCTCGTGCGCGGCGCTCGAGCGGCACGAGATCGAGTACTTCCTCGGCGAGGGCGAGGGCGTCGTTCTACGGGCCGAAGATCGACCTGCACATGACCGACGTGCTCGGCCGCTCCTGGCAGCTGGGCACGATCCAGCTCGACGCGCCAGATGCCGGCGCGCTTCGGGCTCACGTACATGGGCGCGCGACAACCACGAGCACCCGCTCTTCGTCATCCACCGCGCGCTGCTTCGGCTCGTTCGAGCGCTTCATCGGCATCCTCGTCGAGCACTACGCCGGCGCGTTCCCCTTCTGGCTCGCGCCCGTGCAGGCGCGCCTGATCCCGGTCGGCGAGGGCCATCGCGACGCCGTCGCCGAGACTGCGCGAGCGGATCGCGGCCGAGGGCTATCGCGATCGACGTCGACCAGCGCGACGAGACGCTCGGCCGCCGGATCCGCGAGGCCGAGCTCGAGAAGATCCCGTACGTCGTCGTCTACGGCGACCGCGAGTCGGAGGGCTCGCTCGCCGTGCGGGAGCGGGGCGGCGGGCAGTCCACGCGGTCGCTTTCGGAGCTCTTGGAGTCGTTCGCCGGCGAGCTTGCTAGGATCACGGCCTGAAAGCAGGAGCGGACCACGCCCCTCACCTTCGGAGCGACAGCTCATCGAGGGTTCAACCGAGTCGGGTTGACGTGAGATCGTGGCCGCTGCTTGCAGCGGTTTTTGTCGTTCGAAGAGAGGATGCAAGTAGCTTGGTGACAGCCCTTTGAGACCCAGACGGCGCCCGGAAGACCGGACGCGTCCCCAGCCGCAGGACCGGATCAACGACGCAATTCGCGTCCCGCGCGTGCGGCTCGTGGACGAGGACGGCTCGCAGATCGGCATCAAGACGACGGACGAGGCGCGCGAGTACGCCTACGGGAAGGGCCTCGACCTGGTCGAGGTGGCGGCGCAGGCCGATCCGCCCGTCGCACGGGTCATGGACTACGGGAAGTACCGCTACGAGCAGGAGCAGAAGGCGAAGCTCGCGCGGCGGCACCAGCAGCAGATCAACATCAAGGAGATCAAGTTCAGGCCGAAGATCGGCATTCACGACTACGAGACGAAGAAGGGCCACGTCGTGCGCTTTCTCAACCAGCGCGCGAAGGTCAAGGTCACGATCATGTTCCGGGGACGCGAGAACCTGCATCCCGAGCGCGGTCGCGACCTGCTCCTCCGTCTCGCCGAAGAGGTCAAGGAGGTCGGGCTCATCGAGTCGCCGCCCCTCCTCGACGGACGCAACATGGTGATGCTGCTGGGCCCGACCAAGAACGCAGGAGTGAAAACAGATGCCGAAGGTGAAGACATCGAGCGGAGCGAAGAAGCGGTTCAAGGTGACCGGCGAGCGGGAAGCTCCTGCGCCGCCGGCGATGAAGAGCCACAACCTGGAGCACAAGTCGCAGAAGCGGAAGCGAAGGTTCGATAAGGACCAGCCCGTCGCGAAGGCCGACGTGCCTCGCCTGAAGAAGCTGCTGGGGATGGGGCTGACGATGCCGAGAGTCAAGAGATCCGTTCACGCGCGCAAGAAGCGCCGCAAGGTCCTCGGCGAGGCGAAGGGCTACTGGGGGCTCAAGAAGTCGAGCTACAAGTACGCGAAGGAGCAGGTCGAGCACTCGCTCGTCTACGCCTACCGCGACCGCAAGAACAAGAAGCGCACCTTCCGCCAGCTCTGGATCGTCCGCATCAACGCGGCCGCCCGGGCCAACGGGATGTCCTACAACCAGTTCATCTCGGGCCTGCACAAGGCCGGTATCGAGCTCGACCGCAAGGTCCTGGCCGACCTGGCCGTGGCCGACCCGGCCGCCTTCACGGCGATCGCCGAGCAGGCGAAGGCGGCGCACGAGACCTCCAAGGCAGCCTGACCGACAACGACCAGGCGGAGGCCTTCCGGCGCCAGGCGGCCCATTGCGAGGGCCGCTCGCCGCTCTACGCCGACCTCTGTCGCCGTCTCGCCGCCGACGAGCGCGTGCCGGCGCTCGTCGGCGAGCTGACGTGGGACGCCCCGCTTCGCCTGCTCGGCGGGCTGCACGCGCTCGTTCTCGTCGGTCAGGCCGACTGGGCCGAGCTCGACGACGCGCTCGCGCATCCCGAGCTGCCGCGCCTGGCGGCGCGGCGCGATCCAGACGAACGAGGTGCGGCGGTCGTGGCTGCTCCTGCCGTGCTTCCTCGAGCTCGCACGGCGGACGGACGCCGAGGTGCTCGACCTGATCGAGCTCGGCCCGAGCGCCGGCTTCAACCTGCTCTGGGATCGCTACCGATACACGTACGAGGCGGGTGCCTGGGGGCCGCGCGACGCTCTGCTCGCGCTCGACGGCGAGGAACGCACGCCGGTGCCGGCCGAGCCTGCTCGCGCTCGAGCCGCGCGTCCGCGACCGCGTCGGCGTCGATCTCGATCCGGTCGACGTCACGACCGACGAGGGGGCGCTGCGGCTGCGCTCGTTCGTGTGGCCGGGACAGGAGGGCCGGCTGGAGCGGCTCGACCGCGCGATCGAGGCGGTGCGGCGCGAGCCGCCGGAGCTCGTGCGCGGCGACGTCGTCGACGTGCTGCCCGACCCTGCTCGCCGAGCCGGGCGGGCGACGCGCTCACGGTCGTCTACCAGACCGCCGTGCTGGGCTACCTCGACCGCAGTGCGTGGGCGCAGGTCGGCGAGGCGATGGACGCGTCGGGGCGCGACGGCGGTCTCGCGCTCCTCTGGAGCGCCCGGCCGGCGGACGGCGTCCACGACTACTGGGGCCTCTGGCTGCGGCTCTGGCCGGGCGGCGAGCCGCAGCCTCCTCGCGCACGCCGACTTCCACGGCGCCTGGCTCGAGTGGCTGTGATCACCTCGCCGACCAACCCGACGCTGAAGCTCGTCCGCAAGCTGTTGTCGCAACGGCGGAAGCGCGACGAGCTCGGCCTCTTCGCGGTCGAGGGCGAGGACCTCGTCGCCGCGGCGCGCGCGGCAGGCCTCGAGCCGATCGAGCTGTTGGTCGCCGGTGAGACCGTCGAGGCAGAGCTCCTCGCCGGCCTCTCGACGCTGCCGCACCCGGCCCGCGTGATCGCCGTCTTCCGCACCGCCGACCTGCCGCGTGAGTCGAGGGAGACGACGCTCGCGCTCTGGCGTGTCGGCGACCCGGGCAACGTCGGCACGCTGCTGCGCGCGGCGGACGCGTTCGGCGCGGCGGTGGCGCTCTCGCGTGGGGTGCGGCGGACCCGCTCGGCCCGAAGGCGCTACGCGCGTCGGCGGGCGCGATCTTCCGCGTCCCGCTCGTCGCGTTCGACGACGCGCCCGGCGCGCCGCGTTGCGCTCGTCGCCCACGGCGGCACGCCGCTGCACGAGCTCGAGCTCGATGGCCCGGTCGACGTTCGTCCTCGGCGCCGAGCGCGAAGGCCTGCCCGAGGACGTCGTCGCGGCCAGCGACGTGCTCGCGACGATCGAGCTGCCGGGCGACGCCGAGTCGCTCAACGTCGCGATCGCCGGCGCGATCGCCCTCTACGAGCGCGTCCGGCGCGGCTAGCCCGCCAGGAACCAGCGCTGGGCGGCCTTGCCGATCGCGGGCGGGACCTCGTGGCCGCCCCGGAACGTCCGGTACACCACGGGGTAGCCCGCACCGCGCAGCTGCCGGACGATGCGCGTTGCTCGTGCGGCCGATCGGGAGCACCGGATCCCGCGTCCCGTGCGAGACGAAGAACCGCGGTCTGCCGGTCTGGCCGCGGCCGACGATCCCGCCCGGCGAGAACGCGATCACAGAGCGGAAGAGGTCGCCGCTCGCGAGGCCGAGCGAGAGCGCGTACGTGCCGCCGTCGGAGAAGCCGCCGATCGCGACGCGCCGCCGGTCGATCGGACAGCGGAGATAGGCCCGGGCCAGGGCGGTGTTCACCGTCGCGACGTCGGCGTCGGAGCCGCGCAGGCCGCTCCACGTCGTGCTCTTCGACGCCGGGGCGACGAGGACGAGGCCCGGCGCGTTCCAGGTCGCGAACGCACTGAGCCCGTCGTCGGCCGAGCCGCCGGCGCCGTGCAGCACGAGCACGAGCGCCTTCTTGCCGCTGCCGCCCTTCGTGACGCGCATGAGGCCGGGTCGCTCGCGTGCCGAGCCTCAAGGTGTGCACGCCGGGCTTGCACCCCTGCGCGGCGGCGCTGCCGCCCCCGCCGGCGGTGCCGGCCGCCACGAGGGCGCCGAGCACCACGGCGAGCGCAAGCGCCTTCACCACGCGCCGCCTCCACCGCCTCCGCCGCCGCCCCCGCCGCCGCCGGAGAACCCTCCGCCGAAGCCGCGACGAGCCTGAGGACGGGGGCGCGAGCGCCGAGCCGAAGCCGGCCGCGAGGTCGCCGATCCCGAGCGAGGTCGGGCCCGAGCCGAGGTCGCCGTGCGGGCCGATCCAGTAGAGCGTGCTGGCCTGCGCGAGCGCCTCGGGCATGTGCAGCTGCGCCCCCTGCAGCACGCGTTCGGCGATGCCGAAGGCGATCCCGTAGACGAGGAAGCGCTCCCAGAGCTGCGAGCGTCGCCGGCGGCGCCTCCTGCAGGCGCGGGAAGTCCGTCAGGTAGCGGCGGAACGCCTCCCAGCGCTCCGCCTCCTGCTGGGCGGCCGGCGCGCGGCGTCGCCAGAGGCGACGGTTGAAAGACGCCGCCAGGAGGACGACGGCGTTCACGAGCGCGCAGACGCCGAAGGCGATCAGCAGCACGTCGCCCCAGCGGGGCGCGAACGTCTCCAGCCGGTCGATCCCCTGCCAGAGGAGGATCCCGCCGAGCGCGCCGAAGAGGACGATGGCCGGCGATCGAGCAGCATCGAGCCCGTCGCTGCGGAACCACGGCTTGACCGCGGCCCCGACGGCGGACTTGAAGTCGGTGAACCGCTCGGAGTTCGCCGTGCGGTCGTCCTCGATCCGGTCGCGGAAGAGCGACAGCCGCTCCGGGCCGTCCTGGACGAGCGAGTCGACGACCGACGCGACCGGTGCCTCGAACGACTCGACGGGAGCCTCCACGTCGGCCAGGGTGAGCTCCAGGTCGGCCACCTGCTGGGTGCGCATCCCGGCCCAGATCTTCCGCTCCGTCGTCACGGGCGTCGCCTTGTAGCGGCCGCGGCGGATCAGGTCGAACAGCGTCGCCGTGAACTCGAGCGAGCCGGCCGAGCCGCCCTGCGAGAGCAGCGGCGGCACGAGGGCGGGCTCCGTGTCGGTCGGCGGCTCCTGCTCGTACTCGCGGTCGTAGCCGCTCCCACGCTCTCGGCCCCAGAGCCACCAGACGAGCGCGACGACCGCGAGCGCCGGCAGGAACGCGAGCGCGAGCAGGACGAGCAGCGGCCGCAACGGGTTCGCGAGCGCGTCGTCGAGCCGCTTCCGGTCGCGCTCGTATGCGGCTGCGTCCTCCTGCTCCTCCTGAGCGATCTGCTCGAGCGCCGTTCCCGAACGCACCTGCATCCCGGCCGTCGAGGTGAAGCCGGACCGCGGGATCAGCGTTCGCAGCTCGACGAACTGCTCCGCCGGGATGTCGATCGCCCGCAGCTGGACGAGGTCGCCGTCGATCGTGACGTCGCCGCGGACGCTGACCGGGTGGCCCCAGGCCCGCTCCGCCGGGGCGGGAGCCGTCTGCGTCGCCGTCAGCTGGCCGAGCCGCTGCTTCCACTCGTCGCCCCACACCTTGAGGTTCACGTCGACGACGTCGTCGTAGGCGATCGCGACGCCGCGCAGCCGGTAATGGACGTGGAACGTGCGCGTCCTCCGAGGAGGCCTGGTAGTGCCAGACGATGCGGTGCCCGTTGTCGATGCCGGTCGTGCCGAACGTGTCGGGGGCGCCGGACGAGCCCAGCTCGGCCGACGCGCCGGGCCGGTAGCGGCCGCCCGCCCTCGAGCACGAGCACGTCGTCGATCGACTCGCCGTCGCGCAGCGGGATGTCGCGGAAGGCGCCGGTGAAGCTGCCGCTGAAGGCGAAGGTGATGTTCTCGTCGACGACGAGCGAGCCGTCGGGCTGGACCTGGATCGCGACCGCGGCCCGCGGCAGCTCGAACGACTGGGCGGACGCTTGCCCCGCGAGCACGAGCGCTGCAGCCGCCAGGGCGGCCACGGCTAGAACGTGACGCGTGGTGCCTCCTGGGCTGCTTCCTCGGCCTCGAAGAACTCCCGCTTCGTGAAGCCGAACGGGCCTGCGAACAGGACGCCCGGCACGGTCTGGATCGCGTTGTTGTACGTGAGGACGGTGTCGTTGTAGACCTGGCGCGAGACGGCGATCCGGTTCTCCGTCTGTCGCCAGCTCGTCCTGCAGCTGGCGGAAGTTCTCGTCCGCCTGCAGCTCCGGGTAGTCCTCCGCGACCGCGAAGAGGCGGCCGAGCGCCTGTCCCAGGATCCCCTCCGCCTGGGCCTGCTCGCCCGGCCCCTGCGCCGCCTGCGCCCGCGTCCGTGCGTTCGTGACCGCCTCGAACGTCTCCCGCTCGTGCGCCGCGTAGCCCTTGACCGTCTCGACGAGGTTCGGGATCAGGTCGTAGCGCCGCTTCAGCTGGACGTCGATCTGGGCCCAGGAGTTGTCGACGCGGTTCCGCAGCGTGACCAGCCGGTTGTAGAAGTAGACGGCCGCGAGGAGGAGCACGACGACGATCGCGATGACGATCCAGATCACGGCGACAACATACCGGGCTGGTAGGGTCGGGCCATGGCGACCGTTAGCGGCCTCTTCACCTCACCCGGCCGGAAGAGCGGCCTCGCGACGCCGCACGAGCGCGTCCGGGCGGTCGCCGGGCAGGGCTTCGAGGGCTGCGCGCACGCCAACCCGCCGAAGCGCGAGGTGCTGTTCGTCTCGCAGGAGCACCTGGACGGCCTGCAGCTCGAGCCCGGCGTGATCCGCGAGAACATCACCGTCGCCGGCGACGACGTCGAGCAGTGGCCGATCGGCCAGCGTGTCCGCGTCGGCGAGGCGCTGTTCGAGATCACCATGGTCTGCGACCCGTGCGAGCGGATGGACAAGATCCGCGATGGGCTCCGGAACGAGCTCGAAGGCAAGCGCGGCATGCTCGCCAGGGTCGTCGAGAGCGGCGAGGTCGCCGTCGGCGACGAGATCGTCCTCGCCGAGCGGCGCAGTCGGCCGCGTAGCCGCTCAGCGCCGAGCGACGAAGACGAAGTCCTCCTCGCCGGCGTAGGGCCGGCGGTCGAACCAGCCGTACAGCGCCTCGATCTGGAAGCCGGCGCGCTCGATGAGCCGCCGCCATTCGAGCGGCGAGAGCCACGCGAGGCTCATCGTCGACGCCTCCTCGCCTCGCCGCACCGACAGGGTGAGCGTGCGCGCCCCCTCGTCCCAGTCGGCTCGCTCGAAGATCCCGGGCTCGCGTTCGAGCCAGCGCCCGTGCGTCGCGTCGATGTCCGCCTTGGCGGGCGCGAAGACGTCGAAGACGAGCCGACCGCCCATCACGAGCAGCTCGCGGGCAGCGGCCAGCGCGCGCTCGCGATCCTGCCTCCGTCGTCATGTGCAGCAGCGAGCGGAACGGGATCAGGACGAGCGGGACACGCTCCTCGACCGGCGGCTCGCGCAGATCGCCGAGCCGGAGGTCGACGAGCTCGGCGACGCCGTGCGCCTCGGCGCGCTCCTCGGCGACCTCGAGCATGGCGGGCGAGCCGTCGACGCCGATGACGCGGATCCCCGCCCGGGCGACCGGGACCGCGATCCGGCCGGTTCCGCACGCGAGCTCGACGACGGGGCCGCCCGAGGCGACCGCCTCCTCGACGTAGAACTCCACGTCCTCCGTGACGCTCGCGCTCCACGGGTCGTAGAGCCGCGCGATCGGGTCGTAGGGCGAGGCGCCCACTCAGCTCCCGTCGGGATAGCCGCCGCGGTGGAGGACCAACGGACAGTGGGGCAGGAGCCCCGGCGGCTCACGTTTCGCGCGCCAGGTGCCCTGGGGTGCGGCGACGGCGGCCGCCAGGGGGGACGACGCCAGCGGCCCGTCCCCGACCACCGCCTCGAGCGCGTCTCGCAGCGCCTCGAGCTCCGCGCCGTACCGCTCGCGCCAGCGCTGCTCGACCTCCTCCACCAGGCGCACGTAGCGCTCCTTCTCCGCGAGACCCGCCGCCGTCAGCCTCACCTGGGCGCCGCGACCCGTGCCCGTCTCCGCGAGGCCTTGCCTCGCGAGGAATTTGGTCGCGAACGACACGGCCTCCTTCGACGCCCCGGTCGTCGCCGGCAGGTCCGCCAGCGCGACGGGCTCGTCGGCGAGGACGCGCAGGAAGTTCGCGCCGACGGCGAGCGAGAAATCCGAGTTTGTCTCGTACTCGAGCGTGAAGGCGAGCAGCAGCTGGGACAGCAGCTCGCCGACGCTCAGGTCGTCGCGGCTCTGCGACTGCCCGTCGGGCACCTCGGCCCGAAGGCCGACCTCGTAGCGCGCGATCGGGAGGAAGCGGGGAAAGCAGCCGTCGTGTCGGAGCGGGAAGCGCCGCAGCCGCGGCGCGAGCTCGGCCCACCGCTCGTCGACCTCGTCCGGGAGCGGCGCCCAGATGGCTCGCGCCCGGCGGCCGTGCTCCGTCGGAGCGACCATTCGCTCCTCGCCCTTCCCGTCGCCGACGGTCACGTACCCCCACCGCGTCATCCCGTTCCCGACGACGTGGAGCGTCTTGCTCGTGATGCAGGCCGCCTCCCGCACGTCTCTCAGGGTCAGGCCTCCGTCGCCCACGTAGCGGAGGAAGTTCGACCACATCGCGTACGAGGTGAGCAACGGGCCCCTGCGTGGCTCGCCCGAGTGACGCGTCTCGGCCGTCCGGTGCGGCATCCGCGTCTCGAAGAGGTGGTCGATCTCGATCGTGTAGGCGACGAGCGGCTGCGACAGCAGGGTCGGGAGCGGCAGCGCGCTCACTGCGGGCGCGGGCAACCCAGACGAACTCCCAGGAGCCCTCGCCGAACGGCTCGCGCGCGAAGCCGCCGTAGAGCGCCTCGACCTCGAGCCCGACGACGTCGATCAGGCCTTCCCATTCCGATCGGGTCACCCACCAGAGCGAGACCTCGGTGCCGTCGTCGAGCGTGACGTCGAGACGGTTGTCGTGCGGGAAGTGGCGGACGACGTGGCCGATCCCCTCGTGCTCCTCGTGGACGCCGTCGTTGCCGGCCGCGATCGTGTGGCTGAAGACGAACGCGTTCCAGGCGAACCGCCCGCCCGGCTGCAGCGACGCGGCGACCCGCTCGAAGGTCCGCCGCTTGTCCGCCCACGTCGGCAGGTGCAGCAGCGAGCGGAAGGGGCAGTAGACGAGCGCCGCCGGCTCGTCGAGCTGAGAGCTCGCGCATGTCGCCCTCGCGCAGGTCGAGCTCGACGCCGGCCGCCTCGGCGCGGGCCCGCGCGCCCGCGAGCATGGCCGGGGAGCGCGTCGATCCCGATCACCGTTCGTCCCGTCGCCTGCGCGACCGGCACCGCGACGCGGCCGTTACCGACGGCGAGCTCGACGATCGGCCCGTCGGCCTCCCGCGCGAGCTCCACGTACCACGCGATGTCGTCCGTCATGTGCGCCGACCACTGGTCGTAGATCGGCGCGAACGCGTCGTAGGAGGACGGCACGAGGCCGATGCTATCGTCGGCCGACCCATGGATCTGGCTGCGCTCGAGCGGGAGGCGACGGCGGCCGTCGCCGCAGCAACCTCGGTCGACGAGGTCGAGGAGGCGCGCGTCCGCTACCTGGGCCGCAAGGCCGAGCTGCCGCAGGCGCTGCGCGAGGTGCGCGACCGCGAGACCGGCATGACGCTGAACGCGCTGCGGCAGCGCCTCGAGACCGGCATCGCCGAGCGCCGCGAGACGATCGAGCGCGAGACGCTCGACCTCCGGCTCCGCGAGGAGACGATCGACGTGACGCTGCCCGGCGAGGCGTCGCCGCGCGGCCACCTGCACCTGATCACGCAGATCCGGCGCGAGGTCGAGGACATCTTCCTCGGGCTCGGCTACCAGGTGATCGACGGCCGCGAGGTCGAGACGACGCACTACAACTTCGACGGGCTCAACTTCCCGGCCGGTCATCCTGCCCGCTCGCCCCTCGCGACGCTCTTCCTCGACGACGAGACGGTGCTGCGGACGGAGACGTCGCCGAGCCAGATCCGGACGATGGAGGCCCAGCAGCCGCCCGTCTACATCGTCACGCTCGGCCGCGTCTACCGGCGCGACACGCCCGACGCGACGCACACGCCGACGTTCCACCAGGTCGAGGGGCTCGCCGTCGACGAGGGGATCACGCTCGCCGATCTCGAGGGAACGCTCGACTACCTCCTGCGCGCGCTCTTCGGCGAGGAGCGTCGCACCGAGTTCCGCACGCACTTCTTCCCCTTCACCGAGCCGTCGATCGAGGCGTACGTCTCGTGTCACGTCTGCGACGGCGGCGGCTGCCCGGTCTGCCGGCACTCGGGCTGGATCGAGGTGGGCGGCGCGGGCATGGTCGACCCGAAGCTCTTCGAGTTCGTCGGCTACGACCCGGAGCGCTACACCGGCTTCGCCTTCGGCTGGGGCCTCGAGCGAATCGCCGTGCTCCGGCACGGGATCCCCGACCTGCGGGAGCTCTGGCGCAACGACCCGCGGCTGCTGGGCCAGTTCTAGATGCGCGTCCCGCTGTCCTGGCTCCGCGAGTACGTCGACTTCGACCTGCCGATCGTCGACGTCGCCCGCCGGCTCGCGATCTCGTCGCTCGAGGTCGATCGGGTCATCGAGCTCGGGGTACCCGACACCGACGGGAACCTCGGCCTCTTCCGGATCGGCAGGGTCGTCGAGGCCGGGAAAGCACCCGAACGCCGACCGGCTCCAGCTCTGTCGCGTCGACGTGGGCGAGGGCGAGCCGCGCCAGATCGTCTGCGGCGCCTGGAACTTCGGCCCCGGCGCGACGGTCGCCGTCGCGCTCCCCGGCGCGTTCCTGCCCGGGCTCGACGAGCCGCTCGGCGAGGCGAAGCTCCGCGGCGAGCTGTCGCGCGGGATGATCCTCTCCGAGCGGGAGCTCCAGCTCGGCGACGACCACGCGGGGATCATGGTGCTCGCGAACGAGCTCGAGCCGGGCACGCCGCTCGCGGACGTCCTGCCGATCACGGACGCGGTGCTCGAGGTGACGCCGACGATGAACCGCGGCGACCTGCTCTCCGTCTACGGCCTCGCCCGGGAGGTGGCGGCGCTGTGCGGCGGCGAGCTCAAGCCTCTCCCCGGCGAGGACCCGCCCGTCTCGGGCGCCGAGCAGGTGGACGTGCGCATCGAGGACTTCGACGGCTGCCCGCGCTACATCGGCCGTGTCTTCACGGGCGTCGCGGTCGCGCCCTCGCCGGTGTGGCTGCGCGCGCGGCTGCGCGGCCGCCGGGATGCGCGCGATCTCGAACGTCGTCGACGTGACGAACTACGTCATGCACGCTCTCGGCAGCCCGCTGCACGTCTTCGACCGCTCGACGCTGGCGGAGGGCCGGATCGTCGTCCGCCGCGCGGCACCCGGCGAGGAGCTGCGCACGCTCGACGGCGTCCTCCGCAGGCTCGATCCGACCGACCTCGTCATCGCCGACGCCGGGAAGCCCGTCGCGCTCGCGGGGGTGATGGGCGGTCTCGACACCGAGGTCGGCGAGTCGGCGAACGAGATCGTCCTCGAGGCCGCCAACTTCGAGCCGATCACGATCCTGCGCACCTCGGAGCGGCTCGGCCTGCGCTCCGAGGCGTCGAACCGCTGGGAGAAGGGTGTCGATCCGACGCTCGCCGAGGCCGCGGCCGTCTACGCGAGCCAGCTGATCGTCGAGCTCGCTGGCGCCGAGCTCGCCGGCTCCTCCGACGTCGCCGCGGAGCTCCCCGAGCCGACGGTCATCCGCCTCCGGCCGGCTCGGACGAACGCCGTCCTCGGCCTCGAGGTCGCCGAGGGGGAGCAGCGCGACATCCTGGGCCGGTTGCAGTTCGACGTCTCCGACGATTGGGACGTCCGCGTCCCGAGCTGGCGCGCGCGCGACGTCACGCGCGAGATCGACGTCGTCGAGGAGGTCGGGCGCGCCGTCCTCGACCGGATCCCGTTCACGCTGCCACTGCGCAGGCACGTGCGCGGGCGGCTGACGAAGGACCAGCGTCTGCGCCGGCTCGTCGAGGACGTGCTCACCGGCGTCGGCTTCGACGAGGCGTACACCTGGAGCCTCGCGGCGGGCGACCCCGATCCCGCCGCGATCCGGCTGCCCGATCCGATGACGTCGGATCAGGCGGTCCTGCGGACGACGCTGCTGCCGGGCCTCGTCGAGGCGGCCCAGGTCCAGCTCGACGCGGGCGCCGAGCGGATCGCGCTCTTCGAGATCGCCCGCGTGTACCTGCCGAGCGGCGAGCAGCTGCCGGAGGAGCGCTGGCGCGTCGGGGGCATCGTCGTCGGCGGCTACGCGCCGGCGAAGGGCGCCGTGGAGGCGATCCACGACGCGCTCCACATCACGCTCCCGTTCGAGCGCGAGGCCGCGCCAGGCCCGCTCTTCCACCCGGGCAAGACCGCGCGCACGCCGGCCGGCATCGTCGGGGAGCTCCATCCGGCCCTGCTGGAGGGCGCGTGGGGCGCCTTCGAGCTCGATCTGGCCACGCTCGTGGAAGCGGCGCCGGAGCGGGTCGAGTACGCAGACGTGATCACGTTCCCGGCGCTGCGGCAGGACCTCGCGGTCGCGGTGCCGGAGGAGGTCGAGGCCGGCGCGCTCGTCGCCGCCGCGAAGGAGGCCGCAGGCCCGGAGCTCCGCGACGTCCGCATCTTCGACGTCTATCGCGGCGAGCAGGTGGGGGAGGGGCGGAAGTCGGTCGCGCTCCACCTCTCCTTCCAGTCGCCCGAGCGCACGCTCTCCGACGACGACGCCGCGGCGTCGCGCGACCGCATCGTGGCAGCGCTGGCCGAACGGTTCGGCGCGGAGCTGCGGGCCTAGGGCTAGATGTCGGTGGGCGCGAGCCGGTCGGCGAGCGCCTCGAGGACGCGCAGCTGGATCCGCGGCGAGTGGTCGAGCAGCGCCCGGAAGCTCGTCCCAGTGATCACGAGCAAGTCGGTGGGGACAGTCGTCGTCACCGTCGCCGTCCGCGGCGAGCGCGAGACGAGCGCGATCTCGCCGAAGAAGTCGCCGGGGCCGAGCATGCGCACCTTCCGGCCGCCGCGATGCACCACGGCGGCGCCGTCGAGGATCACGAAGAACTCGTTGCCGCGATCCCCCTCCCGCGTGAGCACCTTGTCGGCCCTCACGTCGATCTCGTCGGCGATCTTCGCGACCTCGTTCACCTCGGCGCGGCTGAGCTGGCTGAAGAGCGGCACCTTGCGGATCAGGTCGACTTTTGCGTTGCGGCCGAGGGCCATGGGCGAGTCTAACCCGCCTCCGAGCTCGTGCAATCCGATTCCGGGCAGCCGCCGTAGAAGGGTCTGTATGCGCCTGTGGGGTCTCCTAGCGCTCGTTGCCTGCGCGGCGTTCCTGCTGCCGGGCGAGTCGACCGCCCAGGCCACGCGCCTGGAGGGCGTTGTCGGCCCGGGCTTCACCATCTCGCTGCGGACGCCGTCGGGTGCCGACGTGAGCCAGCTCGACCCGGGCACGTACGAGATCCAGGTGCGCGATCTCTCCGACTTCCACAACTTCCACCTCGACGGGCCCGGCGTCGACCGGACGACGACCGTGGCGTTCGAGGGCACGGTTACCTGGACCGTCGAGTTTCGGGAGGGCCGCTACCGGTTCCAGTGCGACCCGCACAGCGAGGACATGTTCGGCCTCGTCACCGTCGGCAACCCGCCGCCGGTCACCCAGCCGCCGCCGCCGCCGTCGTCGAAGCCGGTGCCGGCGCCGGCGAAGAAGCTGACGGCGTCGGTCGGACCGGGCAGCACGATCGCGCTCCGCACGGCAGCCGGCGCGCACGTGCACGGGCTCAAGGCGGGCCGGTACGCGATCACCGTGCGAGACCGGACGGCGAAGCACAACTTCCACGCCGCGGGCGCGGGCGTGAACCGCAAGACGGGCGTCGCGCAGGTCGCGACCGTCACGTGGACGGTGACCCTCAAGAAGGGGACGCTGCGCTTCTTCTCGGACGCCGCGGCAGCCAAGCTGCGCGGCAGCGTCGTCGTCTCTTAGGAGGGTTCGGCGAAATATCGGCTGAGCCGCCGGGCCGCGCTGCTCGCCCCGATGCGGCGTCCTCGGTCGCGCCCGTATTGACCAATACGGGCGCTCCCTGCGTCCTTGCCTCGGAACGAGCATCGCACCCCGGCGACGAGCGACATTCCGCCAAACCCTCCTAGGCCCGTCTGCTCGGCTTCACGAGGCCAGCCTTCGGGCCGCCCGCCGCGCGGATCTCCGCCTGGCGGTCGAGCTCGGAGTTCAGCTCCGCGCCGAACAGCAGCGCGAACGCCGAGTAGTTGAGCCAGAGCAGGAGCACGATGCCGCTCGCCAGCGCGCCGTAGGTCCTCGAGTAGGAGTCGGAGAGGCTCGTGTAGAGCGCGAAGAGCCCCGACAGGACGAGCCAGGCGACCGCGCCGACGAGCGAGCCCGGCGTGAGCCAGACCCAGCTGCGGTGGTCGAGGTTGGGCGCGAGGTAGTAGACGATCGCGAAGAAGAGCAGGATCGCGACGAACGCGAGCGGCCAGCGCAGCACGGTCCAGACGAACTCGAAGGCGCCGCCGAGCCCCGCCTGGTCCGCGATCGCGGTGCCGAGCGGCCCACCGAAGACGATGAGCAGGAGCAGGCCGGCCAGGACGAGGCCCGTCAGGCAGACGAGCACGATCGCCACGATGCGGAGCTTCCAGAAAGGCCGTGTCTCCACCCGGTCGTAGGCACGGTTGACCGACTTGATGACGGCGTTCATAGCGCCGCTCGCGGCCCAGACGGCCAACCCGGCGCCGACGACGAAGGCGACAACGGACGTGCTCGTCGTCGTGTCCCGCTGGAGGGTCTCGATCGTCTCGATCACGGCGCCCGGCGCAACGGGGGCGAGGAAGTCCTCCAGCGTCTCGTAGGCGCCGACGAGGTCGAGCAGCCCCACGAGGAAGACCATTGCCGGGAAGAACGCGAGCAGGGAGCTGAAGGCGACCTGGGCCGATAGGCCGACGGCGTCGTCGGCCAGGAACGACTGCAGCGACCGCTTGAGCACGTCGACCCACTCGCGCGGGGCGAGGCTCCAGGGGCTCCGCGGCTCGCGGCCGATCTCGACCGGCGCCGTCGTCAAGTCAGCGTTCGCGGCCCTTGCGGGCGAGGAATCGCATGGTCGCGCCGATCCCGCCGGCGAGGAAGAATCCGGCGCCGAGCGCGCCGACGGCGACGACGGGCAGCTTCGCCTGGAGCTTCCCGGAGATGTCCGTCGCCTGGCCGAGACCCTCGCGGAGGTCCTCGACCGCGTGGGCGAGCGCCTCGCGCTCGTTCGCGATGTCGCGGCGGACTGCTTCCGCCGTCCGGCCGTTCGTCGAGGAGACGCCGCTAGCTGTGGCCATTCGCCTTCAGTGCCTCCGAGGTCAGCTTCGCCTCGCGGATCGCCTGCTCGGGAACGGGCGGGGTGGCGCGCTTGATCCGGCTTCTCGCCAGCAGGCCGAGCACGAGCGCGACGAGCATCAGCCCGACGGTGACGAGAAGCAGCGCGATCCAGGTGTCGAGGAACGTCGCGAGCCCGGCCGCAATCGTGGCGAACCCGAAGCCGAGCGCGTACAGGGCGAACAGGCCCGCACCGATGGCAAGGCCGATACCGGCGCCGAACACTCCAGCCTTCTTCTTCAGCTCGAGGCCGGCGAGCTCGAGCTCGAGGCGGGCGAGAGAGCTCGCGTGCTCGGCCACCTGCTTCGCGGCGGCGCCGACGCCGTGCTTCTCCGAGCGGGGATCAGCGACGGGGGTGTGCATGGCTCCTCCAGTCGATGGCTTTCGCCAGGAGCGTCCCGGCGGCGAACGCGATCCCGGCGACCAGGAGGGGGTTCGGTCCGCGCTTGCCGGTCGACCTCGTGCCTAGCTGCGGTCTGCCAGGGGCCTGTTTGCCCGAGGATTGGGCGCGCGCGACGGGCTCCTGTGCCTTCGGTGGCTTCCCCTTGGCGCGCGCGACGATCAGCGACGGCTTGAGCTTGCGCAGGAACGCCGCGTCGTCGGCGAGCTCGTCCGCGACCTTCGCGCGCACCCCGCCCTTGGCCGCGGCGCTGTCGGCCAACGTGTCGAGCTGGGCGGCGGTCTTCTCGACTGTCTCGTCGCCCCGCATCAGCGCTTCACGGGTGGCTGCTCGCCGGTCGCGACGCGCCAGATGCCCGAGGCGGCGCGGCGGGCGACCAACGTCGCCAGCGCGCCGAGCGCGCTGTAGAGGCCCATCCAGAGAACTCTTCGAAGCATGGCCCTATCGTTGCCCGAACCGGCTCCGGACAAACGTGGAAGGCTTCGGGCGTCGATGTCCAGGCCCTCGAAGGAAGAGCGCCAGCGGCTGATCCAGAGCGTCGTCACCCGCCGCCGGCTCGGCACGCAGCGCGAGCTCGAGCGGGCCCTCGCCCGTGCCGGCTGCGTCGTCGCGCAGGCGACCCTCTCCCGGGACCTCCGCGAGCTCGGGATCGAGAAGCAGACCGACGGGCTGGACCGGCCTCGGTACGTCCTGCCCGGCCGGGCGCAGCGGACCGAGCCGCGGGAAGCGCTCGCTGCGATCCTCGGTCGCTACGCGCAGAGCGTCACCGCCGCGCAGAACATCGTCGTCGTTCGCTCCGAGCTCGGCTCGGCCCCGGCGATCGCCCGCGCCCTCGACCGCGTCGAGCACCCGCTCGTCGTCGGCACGCTGGCCGGCGACGATACGTGCCTCGTGATCGCGCGGACGCCGGCCGACGCAAGCGCGCTCGCCTCCGAGCTCGGTTAGGGCCTAGGAAGCGACGTCTGTGTGCTCGGCGAGCCGCTCGAATGCCGCCGAGTCGAGGTCGACCTCGATGCTGCCCTCGGTGATCTCCCGCACGTTCTCGGACGGGACGAAGCGCGGCTTGCGCAGGAGCCCGAGTGTCCCGGGGGACACGGCGAGCCCGCTGAAGATGTCGTTGCCGGTGTCGCCGACGACCTCGTGCACCTTGCCGAGCTCCTCGCCGTCGGAGCCGACGACGTCCCACCCCTTCTCGACGACGAGCCAGGAGACGGGATCGCCGGTCAAACCGCCTTGCCCCCCACGTACCAGACGGGTCCCTGGGTGGCGACGTTGTGCGTGTCGGACAGCGACCGCAGCATGGTGACGTGCCCGACGATCCCCTCGTCGTCGAGCCGCTCGAGGCAGCGTCGCGTCATCTCCGGCGAGGCGCCGTACCCGAAGCGCCGGGCAACGCGGAAGCGGAAGCGCCAGCCGCCCTCGGTGCGGGACGGGTTGACGGGCGCGAGCAGGAGCGCAGTCCGCTGCAGGTAGTCGCTGGAGGTCAGGTCGATCTCGCAGAGGAGGTCGCTCCAGTCCGGTGGCAGCCCGCTGACCAGCCCGTCCCAGGCCGGCGCGAGCCCGCCCCGGTCGACCTCGATCTCGGCCGGGATCGCGGTCGTGTCGACGAGGCGGAGGTAGCCCCGGATCCAGGCGTCGTCGACCCGCCGGAGGAGACGCCGAACGGCCTCCGCGCCGGTGCCCGTGCCGCGTCGGTGCGCGGCGAAGCGGAGCTCGGAGCCCGCTCGCCCGGGATTCGCCGGCCCGAGGAGCGCGGCCGCACGCGCTCGCTCGATCGGGTTCGGCACCTTGAGCGCCAGCCGTGCGTCGGCCCACTCCTCCGGCAGGCGCCGCCTCGATCCTGCGCCACTGATCTTCCAGGCTCACGGGCGGTCAGCTTAAATGAACCCCACATGGCCAAGGTCGAGAGGAAACCGCGCGCGGAAGGAGGCCTGTCCGAGGACGAGCTCCGCGATCTCCTCCGCGAGATGCTCCTGATCAGGCGCTTCGAGGAGAAGGTCGAGGAGCGCTTCCGGGCCGGCGAGCTGCCCGGCTTCCTGCACGTCGCGATCGGCCAGGAGGCCGTCGCGAGCGGTGTCTGCGCCGCGCTCGAGCGCGAGGACACGATCATGTCGACGCACCGCGCGCACGGGCACACGATCGCGAAGGGCACGCACCCGAACGCCGTCATGGCCGAGCTCTACGGCAAGGTCGAGGGCTGCTCGCACGGGTACGGCGGCTCGATGCACCTCTACGACATCGAGAACGGGATGCTCGGCGCGAACGCCGTCGTCGGCGGCGGTCTGCCGCAGGTGACCGGCACCGCGCTCGCCTACAAGTTCCGCAAGCAGGAGCGCGTCGCGGTCGCGTTCTTCGGCGACGGCTCGACGAACACGGGCACGTTCCACGAGTCGCTCAACCTGGCGCAGCTCTGGAAGGTGCCGGCGCTCTTCGTGCTCGAGATGAACGGGTGGGCCGAGTCGACGCCGATGTCGCAGCACGCGCCGATCGAGGACTTCTCCCAGCGCGCCGTCGCCTTCGGCATGCACTCGCTCGACGTCGACGGGCAGGACGTCGAGGCCGTCTACGACGCGACGCGCGAGGCGCGCGAGTACGCCGTCTCCGGGAAGGGCCCCGTCTTCCTCAACGTCCGCACCTACCGCCTCGTCGGCCACTACATCGGCGACCCGCAGGTCTACCGCGAGAAGTCGGAGATCGAGGAGCTGCGCGAGACCAAGGATCCGATCGAGCTCCTCCGCGCGCGGCTCGAGGTGCCGGACGACGAGTTCGAGCAGCTCGACACCGAGGTGACGGCGATCGTGGAGGAATCGGTGGCGTTCGCGAAGGCCGGCACCGACCCGAACCCCGAGGACGCCCTCAAGTACGTGTATGCCTGAGCTGACCTACCGCGAGGCGGTCCGCGACGCGCTCTCGCGCGCGATGCGCGAGGACGAGGACGTCTTCATCATGGGCGAGGACATCGCCGAGATGGGCGGCTCGATGGGCGTCACGCAGGGGATGCTCGCGGAGTTCGGCCCGGAGCGCGTCCGCAACACGCCCATCTCCGAGATCGCGATCGTCGGCGCCGGCATCGGCGCCGCCATGCAGGGGATGCGGCCGGTGGTCGAGATCATGTACCAGGACTTCCTGACGCTCTCGATGGAGCAGCTCGTCAACCAGGCGGCGAAGCACCGCACGATGTCCGGCGGCCAGCTGAAGGTGCCGCTCACGGTGCGCACGCAGGGCGGGGCCGGCTGGAGCCCGGGCGCCCAGCACGCCCAGCAGGTCGAGTCGTGGTTCGTCCACGTCCCGGGCCTGAAGGTGGCGTTCCCGTCGACCCCGGAGGACGTTCGCGGCCTGCTCTGGAGCGCGATCTACGACGACAACCCGGTCGTCTTCTTCGAGCACCGCCTCCTCTACCCGCTGAAGAGCGAGGTGCCCGACGAGCTCGAGCCGATCCCGTTCGGCAAGGCGCGCGTCATGCGCGAGGGCAAGGACGTGACCGTGATCGCGGTCGGCCGGATGGTGCCCGAGGCGCTGCAGGCGGCCGAGCAGGCCGAGCAGGAGGGCATCTCCGTCGAGGTCGTCGACCCGCGGACGCTGCTCCCGCTCGACGAGGAGACGATCCTCGACTCGGTCCGCAAGACCACCCGCTGCGTCACCGCCCACGAGGCGGTCACGCGCGGCGGCGTCGGCGCCGAGCTGGCGGCGGTCGTGCAGGCCGGCGCGTTCGACTACCTCGACGCGCCGATCGAGCGCGTCGGCGCGAAGTTCGCGCCGCTGGCCTTCGCGCCGGCGATGGAGCAGTGGGCCGTCCCGCACGCGGCCGACGTGCTCGAAGCGGTCAAGCGGACGATGGCCAGGGCGTAGAGTCTTCCCATGGCGACCGAGGTCAAGCTGCCACGGCTGGGCCAGGGGATGGAGTCCGGCACGATCGTCAAGTGGCTGAAGGGCGAGGGCGACCCGGTCAAGAAGCGCGAGCCGCTGTACGAGCTCGACACCGACAAGGTGACGCAGGAGGTCGAGGCCGAGGCCGACGGCGTCCTGCTCAAGATCGTCGTCGACTCGGGCGAGGTCGAGGTCGGCCGCACGATCGCCTTCATCGGCAGCGAGGGCGAGGACGTGCCGTCCGGGAACGGTGCGGCGCCGAGCGGCGCGGCCGCGACGAGACCGAGACCGAGACGGACGACGCGACCGAGGCCGCCGAGGACGCGCAGGAGGAGGGCTCGCCGGCGCCTGCGATGGACGCGGAGCGCGAGCGCGGCCAGGAGGCCGCCGCCGCGACCGCGGCAGCCGAGGCTCCCGCCACGGCGGCGAGGGCCGACGGCCGCGTCAAGGCGTCTCCGCTCGCACGGCGGCTCGCCCGCGAGAAGGGAATCGACATCGCGCAGGTCGCCGGCTCGGGGCCGGAAGGCAGGATCATCGCGCAGGACGTCGAGCAGGCCGCCGCTGGCGCCGCCGGCGGCGGCACCGGCCGCCGCGCTCCCCGCGGCGGGCGAGGTCGAGGAGCTGGAGCTCACCTCGACGCGCAAGACGATCGCGCGCCGCCTGACCGAGGCCTGGCAGGCACCCGTCTTCCAGCTGACCGTGTCCGCCGACATGACGCGGACGCTGGAGCTGCGCGAGCGGCTCGTCGACCGGCTCGCGGAGGGCGAGACGAAGCCGACCGTGTCCGACCTGCTGACGAAGGTCGTCGGGGCGGCGCTCGTCCGCCACACGCCCGTCAACGCGCACTTCACCGGCGAGACGATCCGCCGCTTCCCGAGCGCGCACGTGGGCATCGCCGTTGCGGCGCCGAACGGCCTGATCGTGCCCGTCATCCGGGACGCCGACCGGCGCACGATCCAGGAGATCGCCGCCGCCCGCGCCGATCTCGTCGGCCGCGCCCGCGACGGCAAGCTGCAGCGGGCCGATCTCGAGGACGGCACCTTCACGATCTCGAACCTCGGCATGTTCGGCATGGAGCAGTTCGTCGCCGTCCTCAACCCGCCGCAGGCGGCCATCCTCGCCGTCGGCTCGACCGTCGAGACGCCCGTCGTCCGGGACGGCGAGATCGTCGTCAGGCCGATGCTGACGCTGACGCTCACCTGCGACCACCGGGCGATCGACGGCGCCGACGGCGCGGACTTCCTGCGCACCGTCAAGGAGCTGCTGGAGGAACCGGCGCTGGCGCTCTGAGGATCGTTGTTGGCCACGGTCTGGTACCGCGTTCGAGATCTCGACGCCGGGCGGGCGTTCTACCGGGACCTGCTGGGCTTCGAGGAGGTCTTTCTCGACCAGCCCGGCGGCTGGTCGAAGCTGACGCGCGGCTCGATGGAGATCGCGCTCGCGGAGGGAGAGCCCGAGGAGGGCGGCGTCGCGCACGTCGACGTCGAGGACGTCAAGGCCGAGGCCGACCGCCTGCGCGCCGCCGGGGTCGAGGTCGGTGTCATCCTCGAGCTGTCGGGGGAGATCCGGCTCGTGGACGTGTTCGATCCGGACGGCAACCGCATCCAGCTCGCGCAGACGCTCAGCCGATGAGCACGGTGATCCGGAGAGGAGGCGCGCAGGACACCCGCTTCCTGCGCGACATGCTCCACCACGCGTACTACTGGCGCGAGCGCGTGCCGGGCTCGTTCGTCTCGCGGTACGTGCGCGGCTGGGGGAGGCCGGGCGACACGGCGGTGATCGCGCTCGAGAACGGCTTTCCGGTGGGAGCGGCCTGGTTCCGCCTCTTCACCGCGGCCGAGCCGGGCTACGGGTTCGTCGACGAGGGAACCCCCGAGCTCGCGATCGCGGTCGTGCCGTCGAAGCGCGGCCACGGGATCGGCGACCAGCTCCTGGACGCACTGCTGGCACGCGCGAGCGAGAGCGGCTACGGCGCGATCAGCCTGAACGTCGAGCCGGGCAACCCCGCCCGCAAGCTGTACGAGCGCCACGGCTTCCAGGTCGTCGACGAGGGCCCGGACGCGTGGACGATGCGGGCGTCGATAGCATCGGCGCCGACCACCGACTGAGGAGCTGAAGCGAGATGGAATGTGACGTCGCCGTCCTGGGTGGAGGCCCCGGCGGGTACACCGCAGCGATCCGCGCCGCACAGCTCGGCGCGAAGACCGTCTGCGTCGAGCAGGAGCCGGAGCTCGGCGGCACGTGCCTGCGCGTGGGCTGCATCCCGACGAAGGCGTGGGTGCAGACGGCGCACGCGATCCACCAGGCGCAGGACACCTTCGCGAAGCTCGGCGTGATCGTCGGTGCCCCGCAGCTCGACTTCGAGGCGGCGGCGCGTGTGGAAGAGCGGCGTCGTCAAGCAGATGACGGGCGGCGTCGCGTCGCTCTTCAAGGCGAACGGCGTCGAGTGGGTGAAGGGCAAGGGCACGTTCCGCGACGCGAACACGATCGCCGTCGAGGGCGGCGAGGACGTGACGTTCCGCTCGGCGATCGTCGCCACGGGCTCGTTCCCGCTCCGTCCGCCGATCGACGGGCTCGACTCGCCGCGCTGCGTCGACTCGACCGGCCTGCTCGCCGCCACCGACGTGCCGGACCGGCTCGTCGTCCTCGGCGGCGGCATCATCGGCTGCGAGTTCGCCTCGATCTTCCAGCGCTTCGGCTCCGAGGTGACGATCGTCGAGATGCTGGACACGCTGATCCCGCAGGAGGACGCGGACGCGGCGAAGGAGCTCGCGAAGCAGTTCGGCAAGCGCGGGATCGCGCTCCACCTCGGCAAGCAGTGCACCCGCGTCGACGACGACGGGTCGCAGCTCACGGTTCACTTCGGGGAGGGCGAAACGGTGCAGGCCGACCTGATGCTCGTCAGTGTCGGCCGCGGCCCGGTCGTCGAGGGCCTCGGGCTCGAGGCTATCGGCGTCGAGCTCGACCGGCGCAAGGGCATCGCCGCCGACGAGCACCGCCGCACGACGGTGCCGCACATCTACGCCGTCGGCGACTGCGCCGGCTACTGGCAGCTCGCACACACGGCGTTCCGCGAGGGCGAGGTCGCTGCGGAGAACGCCTGCGGCCACGAGGCCGTCATCGGCGAGCCCGCGGTGCCGCGCCCGATCTACACGGATCCCGAGATCGCCGGCGTCGGCCTCACCGAGGCCGAGGCGCGTGAGCGGCACGGCGACGACGTCGCCGTCGGCATGTTCCCGTGGGTCGCGAACGCGCGCGCGGTGATGCAGAACGAGACCGTCGGCTGGGTGAAGTCGATCCACGAGACGAAGTACGGGGAGCTGCTCGGGCTCGTCATGGTCGGGCCGCACGTGACCGACCTGATCGAGGTCGGGACCGTTGCGATCGACGCTGAGGCGACGGTCGAGACGGTCGCCGACGGGATGGCGGCGCACCCGACCCTCTCGGAGGCGATCAAGGAGGCGGGGCTCGTCGCGCTCGGGCGCGCGATCCACTTGCCGAACCGCAAGCGCGCCGCTGCGGGTGCGTAGGGACGGCTCGGGCGCGAAGCCGGGCTTTGCCCGGCTTCGTCCAGGACGTTTCGTTCGGTCGGAAGGAGGGGGTTCGTGGGGGAACCATGGGTTCCCCCACGCTTGCGGTCGAGGAGGCGGGGCTCGTCGCGCTCGGGCGCGCGATCCACCTGCCGAACCGCAAGCGCGCCGCGGCGAGCACCTGATCCTGTCGCGAATCCGTTAGCCTCCCGACGATGAGCATCATCAATCGCCGCAATGCCATCCTCGGCTGGCTCACCTGGCTCGGCGCGAAGACGTACCTGAAGGGCAAGGCGCGGCAGGCCGTTCCAGGAACCGTCGAGGGCTCGAAACGTCCGAACAAGGGCGCGATCGTCGCGGCGCTCGCTGCGGTCGGTGGTGTGCTCCTGTTCTGGCGCAGCCGGGGCGGCGACGACAGCCCCGACGAGCAGGCTCCCGTCAGCGACTAGCCCGCGCGTGACGCTCTTTCGATCGGCCCTCGACGGGCTCGTGCCGTACGAGCCCGGGAAGCCAGAGGACGAGGTGCAGCGCGAGCTCGGGCTCGACCGGGTGGTCAAGCTCGCCTCGAACGAGGGCCCGTGGGGCCCGTTCCCGGAGGCATTGCGGGCGCTCGAGGAGAGCGCGGGCGGGCTGAACCGGTATCCCGACGGCGGCGCCTACTACCTCAGGAACGCGCTCGCCGAACGGCACGAGGTCGGGACGGAGCAGATCGTCACCGCGGCGGGCGCGGACGCGGTCATCGGGCATCTCTGCGTCGCCGCTCTCGACCCCGGCGACGAGGTCGTCACGGGTTGGCCGTCCTTCATCAGCTACGTGCTGGACACGCTCAAGCTCGGGGCCGTGCCGCAGCGGGTGCCGCTCCGGAACCACCACCTCGACCTCGAGGCGATGGTCGAGGCGGTCGGGCCGCGCACGAAGCTCGTCTTCATCGCGAATCCCAACAACCCGACCGGGACGATGACCTCGCGGGACGAGCTCGACGCCTACTTCGACCGCGTGCCCGGACACGTCCTGACGGTGCTCGACCAGGCGTACTTCGAGTACATCGATCGTCCCGACTACCCGGACGGCGTCGACGAGTACGTGCGCGCCGGGTGCAACGTGCTCGTGCTGCGCACGTTCTCCAAGATCTACGGGCTCGCCGGCCTGCGCGTCGGCTACGGCGTCGGCCCGCGCGACGCGATCGAGGCGATCCTGAAGGTGCGGCGTGCCTTCGACGTCAGCACCGCCGCCCAGGTGGCCGCCTGCGCGAGCCTGGACGGCGCGGCGGAGCTGGAGCGGCGTCGCCTCCTGACGGCGGAGGGCCGGCAGGCCGTCGAGCGCACCCTGGCCGGGGCCGGCTTCGAGACCGCCGGGCCCGCCGTCGCGAACTTCGTCTTCGCGGAGGTCGGCGACGACGCCACCGGCCTCTACCAGGCGCTGCTCCGGCAAGGGGCCATCGTGCGGCCCATGGGTGCCTTCGGCGCCCCCGGCGGGCTCCGGGTCACCGTCGGCACACCGGAGGAGAACGCGTTCTTCGCCGACGCGCTCACGGCAGCGCTCTCCGCGGCAGCCTGATCGTCCAGTCAGTTGGGTATCCTGGCTCCCTCGCGGGCGCCGGCAGCGTCCGCCTCGACGTATGCGGACAACGCTGAAGAGAGGCATAGGCCGCGGGGCGGCCGTCAACGGCAACGGCCGTCCGGTCCTGCCTCCCGGTGCGCTGTCGCCGATCACGATCTACCGGCAGCCAGAGCCCACCCGCCGCGGCATCTGGGCGGTCGTCGGCGCCGTCGTCGCCTGGATGTTCGTCGCGCTGCTGATGGCGGCGGGTGCGATCGGAGGCGGCTACTACCTCTTCCTCGAGCAGCGCGTCGAGGACCTCGTCGCGACGACGCCGGACGTCGTGATCGCGCAGAAGCAGCTCGACATCCCGCTCGCGAACGAGCCGGCGACCGCGCTCGTCATCGGCTACGACAAGCGGAAAGGCCCTGATGCATCGGAGCAGTCCCGCTCCGACACCGTCATGCTCGTGCGCGCCGACCCGAACACCGAGTCGATCTCGCTGCTCTCGTTCCCGCGCGACCTGATCGTCGACGTCACGTGCCCCGGCAAGTCGACCTACCGCGGCCGGATCAACGAGGCGTACTCAGAGTGCGGCACGACGGGGACGCTGCAGACGGTCCGCGCGCTCACCGGTCTCTCCGTGCACTACCTCGTCACGGTCGACTTCCGCGGTTTCCGGCAGGTCGTCGACAGCGTCGGGGGCGTCTGGCTCGACATCGACCGGCGGTACTTCAACGACCGCAGCGGCCCCTTCGGCTACGCGACGATCAACTTGCAGCCGGGTTACCAGAAGCTCACGGGCTACCAGGCGCTCGACTTCGTCCGCTTCCGGCACACCGACTCCGACCTCTACCGGCTCGCGCGCCAGCAGATGTTCGTCCGTTCGCTGAAGTCGCAGATCAAGGAGGAGTTGTCGGGCACGAGCCTCGCGCTGACCGTGCCGAAGCTCGTCACCGCGATTACGAAGAACGTCGAGGTCGGCCGCGGCGGCGGCAAGAAGATCGACATCGACCTGCTCCGCTCGTACGCCCTGTTCGCCTACGGCCTGCCGCCGGGCCACATCTTCCAGTCGTCGATCGACGGGCTCGAGGGCTTCGCCGAGCTGACGACGTCGGAGGACAACATCCGTGCGGCCGTCCAGGAGTTCGCGCATCCCGACGTCGAGTCGCCCGACAAGGCGACCGCGGTGGCGCTGAACGAGAAGCCGAAGAAGGCCGCCGTGAAGGCGCCGCCGCCGCGCGACACGACGATCACGGTGCTGAACGGCAACGGGGTCACTGGCGCGGCCGCGAACGGGAGCTACCTGCTCGGTCAGCGCGGCTACGCCATGCTCGGCCCACCGGACGGCCTCTCGGCCGACGCGCCGACGTTCGACTACTTCAAGACCGAGATCCACTACGACCCGGCACAGACGGGCGCCAAGCCGGCCGCGCAGAAGGTCGCGGCTCTCTTCGGCACCGAGGAGATCGTGGCGGTCAAGGCGCCGATCGCGGCGCGCTGCAGCGGCGCCATGCTGTGCGTCGTCGTCGGCAACACCTTCCACGGCACGCTCGCCGAGGCGCCGGTCGACAAGACGCCGCAGAAACAGCCCCCGGCGGTCTCGCCCGGCGCCGACGCTGCGCTGCCGTATCTCCGCGAGCGCGCCTCGAAGGTGCCGTTCAAGCTGATGGTGCCGACCGTGATCGCCCAGGGGAGCTGGATCGACCGCGAGCGGCCCGCGCGGATGTACTGGATCGACGAGGACGAACGGAAGCACAAGACGATCCGGCTCACCTACAACCTCGGCACCGGCGAGTACTGGGGCGTCCAGATGACCGACTGGCAGGACGCGCCGGTTCTGGCGGACAAGAACCATGCCCGCCTGATCAAGCGGCGAGCCTACGAGCTGCATTACGCGGGAGCGAAGCTGCGGATGGTCGTGCTGCGGCACGGCGGTGCGAGCTACTGGGTCGTCAACACGCTCTCGAACAAGCTCTCGAACGAGACCATGCTGGCGATCGCCAAGGGTCTCAAGCCGCTGGCGAGTGCCAGCTAGTTGTTCGTGCACGCGAGAGTCAGCGCCAGCCGGGCCGCGACAGCGGCCCCTTTAGGAATTTTCGCGCGGGCAGGAATCCGCTTCCGCGGATTCCTGCGGTCGGCATCCGCGAAGCGGATCCGACCCCGCTTGCCAAGATGAGCACTGTTGCCGTTTTCGGCGCGGGCTACGTCGGGCTCGTAACCGGCGCGTGCCTGGCCGACCTCGGCCACGAGGTCGTCATCCGCGACGTGCTGCCCGAGCGCATCGACGCGCTGAAGCGTGGCGAGGTGCCGATCTACGAGCCGGGCCTCGAGGAGCTGCTCGCACGGAATGCGGAGCGGCTGACGTACACGCTCGACGTCGCCGAGGCGGTTGCCGGAGCGGAGTTCCTCTACGTCGCCGTCGGCACTCCGCCCACCTACTCCGGCGACGCGGACCTGTCCGCCGTCTGGACCGTCGTCGACGAGCTCGCAGGCCTCGAGCAGCGGGCGATCGTCGTCGTGAAGAGCACGGTGCCGGTCGGGACGGGGGCAAAGATCAGGCACCGGCTCGACGAGCGCGGGCTCACGAACGTCGGCTACGTCTCGAATCCCGAGTTCACCGCCGAGGGGACGGCCGTGCGCGACTTCCAGCACCCGGACCGGATCGTGATCGGCGCCTTCGAGGAGAGGGACGGCGACGCGGTGGCGGCGCTCCACGGCGGCATCGACGGGCCGGTGGTTCGCTGCGACGTCGCCTCGGCCGAGATGATCAAGCTCGCCGCGAACGCGGCGCTGATGACGCGGATCAGCTTCATCAACGAGATCGCGAACGTGTGCGAGGCGACAGGTGCGGACGTCGTCCGCGTCGCCGAGGGGATCGGACTCGACCGCCGCATCGGCCCGAGCTTCCTGCGCGCCGGCATCGGCTACGGCGGCTCGTGCTTCCCGAAGGACTCGCTCGCCTTGAAGCAGCTCGCGGCCAACTCCGGCTACCACTTCCAGCTCCTGAACTCGGTGATCGAGGTGAACGAGCTGCAGAAGCGGCGAGTGATCGGGAAGCTGCAGCAGCAGCTCGGCACCCTGCGCGGGAAGACCGTCGCGCTGCTGGGGCTCGCCTTCAAGCCTGGGACGGACGACACCCGAGAGGCGCCGAGCCTCGTTCTGGCCGGACGGCTGATCGCCGAGGGGGCGGAGGTGCGCGCGTGGGATCCCGTCGTCGACGGGAAAGGCGTGCTGCCGCAGGCGACGATCCACACGGATCCGCTGGAGGCGCTCGACGGGGCGGACGCGGCTGTGCTCGTGACGGAATGGGCCCAGCTCGCGCAGCTCGACTGGACGGAGGCCGCGCGGCGGATGCGCAGCCCGTTCCTCGTCGACGGGCGCAACATGCTCGACCCCGCCGCGATGCGGGCGGCCGGCTTCGTCTACGAGGCGATCGGCCGCGCCGCGGACGGCTAGCGATGGAGGCTCTCATCCTCGCCGGTGGCAAGGCCGAGCGGCTCGGTGACGCCGCGCAGGGCAAGCCGAAGCCGCTCGTGCCGGTGGCGGGACGGCCGCTCGTCGCGCACACGATCGACCGCCTCGCGGCCGCCGGCGTGACGCGCGCGATCGTCGCCTGTGCGGTGGGACAGGAGGCGCAGTTCGAGACCGCTCTCGGCGGCCTCGGCGTCGAGATCGTCCCGGTCGGCGAGACCGAGCCCCTCGGCCGTGGCGGCGGGCTCCGTTTCGCCGCGGGCCACCGGAGCGAGAACGGAGCTGTGCTGGCGATGAACGGCGACGAGCTGCTCGATCTCGACTACGGCGCGCTGCTCGACCGCCATCGCGGCCACGGCGGCGCGGCGACGGTCGTGGTCGCTCAGGTCAACTCGCCGTTCGGCGTCGTCGAGCTCGACGACGAGGACCGGATCCACGGCTTCCGCGAGGCGCCTCGCCTCGAGCACTGGGTCAACGCCGGCGTCTACGTGCTCGGCGAGGAAGCGCTTGAACGGCTGCCCGAGAAGGGCGACCACGAGGTCAGCACGTTCCCCGAGCTCGCCCGCGACGGCAAGCTGCGGGCATTCCGCCACACGGGGGTATGGCTGACGGTGAACACGCCGAAGGACCTGCGGCGCGCCGAGGAGTATCTCGATGCACGCCCCGTGTCGCAGTAGGAATATGCTCGACGACCTGAGCATCGACAGCCCGAACATCGAGTCGCTCGACCGCTGGGCCTTCGACGTGCGCCGCGTCGAGAAGCCGTGGGGCTACGAGCTGATCTGGGCGCTGACGGACCGCTACTGCGGCAAGGTGCTCTTCGTGAAGGCCGGTGCCGCGCTCAGCCTCCAGTTCCACAAGGAGAAGGAGGAGTCGTGGCTCGTCCAGTCGGGTCGGGCGAAGCTCGAGCTCGGCGACACCGGCGAGGCGGTGCTGTCCGAGGAGGTCGTCGCCGCCGGCGCGGCGTTCCACTACCTCCCGGGGACGGTGCACAGGGTGACGGCGCTCGAGGACACGACCATCCTCGAGGTGTCGACCCCGCAGATCGACGACGTCGTGCGGCTCGAGGATCTCTACGGGCGCGAGGGGACCTCGGCGCCCTAGCCGCTCCAGGTGTACCAGCCGTTGCGGTAGCACGCCGCTTCTTTCTGGCCGCAGGCCACTGCTGAGCGCACGCGGCGACGCCACGGGGCAACCTTCACAAATTCGTGGTAAGGTTGGCGCATGGATCCAATCACGATCGCCGACGCCGCCGCCCGCACGGGCTGGTCGGCGCGGATGCTGCGATATCTCGAGTCCGTCGGCCTCGTTGCCCCGAAGAGGACGGCGTCCGGCTATCGGCTCTACGGGCTCAGGGAGCTGAACCAGCTCCGCTCTCTTCGGGACCTCCGCGAGCGCTTCGCAATCGAGCTCGACGAGCTCGCGTTCGCCGCTAGGCTCCGTCGCGAGCCCGATCTTCGCGCCGCCGTCGACACGTGGCTGCACGGCGGCGACCCCTCGGCCGACTGGGTCGACTGGGAGCAGCGGAAGCACGAGCGGCTCCTGGCCGCCTGACACCAGAGAGGAACTGAATGGCTACGACACAACGCTATGACGTGAAAGACCTGGCGCTCGCCTCCGAGGGCAAGCGCCGCATCGAGTGGGCAGATCGGCAGATGCCGGTGCTCGCCGCGATCCGGGAGCGGTTCGAGGCGGAGCAGCCGCTGGCCGGCTACCGCGTCTCGGCCTGCCTGCACGTGACGACGGAGACGGCGAACCTCATGCGGACCCTCAAGGCCGGCGGCGCCGACGTCGTCCTGTGCGCCTCGAATCCGCTCTCGACCCAGGACGACGTCGCGGCGGCGCTCGTCGACGAGTACGGCGTCTCGGTCTTCGCGATCAAGGGCGAGGACAACGACACCTACTACGCCCACATCGAGGCCGCCGTCGACCACAAGCCCCACATCACGATGGACGACGGCGCCGACGTGATCGGGGTGCTCCACAGCGCCCGGCGCGAGCAGCTCGGCGACGTCATCGCCGGCACCGAGGAGACCACGACCGGCGTGATCCGGCTCAAGGCGCTGGAGCGCGACGGCAAGCTCGGCTTCCCGGTCGTCGCCGTCAACGAGGCGCGCACCAAGCACCTCTTCGACAACCGCTACGGCACGGGGCAGTCGACGATCGACGGGATCATCCGCGCGACCAACGTCCTGCTCGCCGGCAAGCGCTTCGTCGTCGCCGGCTACGGCTGGGTCGGCCGCGGCGTCGCCATGCGCGCGAAGGGGCTCGGCGCGCACGTGATCGTCACCGAGGTCGATCCGATGCCGGCCCTCGAGGCCGCGATGGACGGGTTCGAGGTGCTGTCGATGGAGCGGGCGGCCGAGATCGGCGACATCTTCTGCACGGCCACCGGCAACAAGTCGGTGCTCGCCTCCAAGCACCTCGAGCAGATGAAGGACGGCGCGATCCTCTGCAACACCGGGCACTTCAACGTCGAGATCGAGATCGGTGCCCTGCGCTCGCTCGCGGCAGAGGTGCGCGAGGCACGCGAGTTCGTCGAGGAGTTCACGCTTCCCGACGGCCGCCGCCTCTATCTGCTCGGCGAGGGCCGCCTGATCAACCTCGCGGCCGCCGAGGGCCATCCGGCGATCGTGATGGACATGTCCTTCGCGAACCAGGCGCTGTCGGCCGAGTACGTCGTCCAGAACGCGTCGTCGCTCGAGAAGAAGGTCTACGTCGTGCCGAAGGAGATCGACGACGAGATCGCCCGGCTGAAGCTGGCGACGATGGGGATCGAGATCGACCAGCTCTCCGAGGAGCAGGCGAAGTACCTGGCCTCGTGGGACGAGGGAACGTAAGGGCCCTAACCCCGAGCGCATCCTCCGTCTGGAAGCCGGCGCGGTCGTTCTGCTCGACCAGCGCCGGCTTCCGGACGAAGAGGTCGAGCTTCGCTGCGAGACGGCGGCGGAGGTGGCCGAGGCGATCCGCACGCTCGCGGTCCGGGGCGCGCCCGCGATCGGCATCGCCGCGGCATACGGCTACGTGCTCGCTGCCGCGACTGGGGAGGATCTCGAGGCCGCGTATGCGTTGCTCGCGTCGGCCCGCCCCACGGCCGTCAACCTCGTGTGGGCGCTCGAGCAGGTGCGGGGGGATCCCACGGCGGAGACGGCACGCGCGCTGCACGAGGACGAGGTCGAGCGGTGCCGCCGGATGGCGGCGCACGCTGCGGCGCTCTTCGGCCCGGGCACGCGGGCGCTGACCCACTGCAACGCGGGTGGGCTCGCCACCGGTGGGTACGGCTCGGCGGTCGGCGCGCTCCGCGCCGCGTGGGAGGAGGGGCTGCTCGCGCACGTCTGGGTCGACGAGACCCGCCCGCTGCTGCAGGGAGCCAGGCTGACCGCCTGGGAGCTCGAGGCGGCAGGCATCCCGCACGCGGTCATCGCGGACTCTGCCGCCGCCCATCTGATGAGCCGCGGCGAGGTCGACTGCGTCGTCACGGGGGCCGACCGGATCGCCGCGAACGGCGACACCGCGAACAAGATCGGCACCTACGGGCTCGCCGTCGCGGCCGCGCACCACCGTCTGCCGCTGTACGTCGTCGCGCCGACCTCGACGCTCGATCCCGGGACAGCGACCGGTGCCGAGATCCCGATCGAGGAGCGGTCCGCGACCGAGGTGACGACACGGTTTCCCGCTCGCAACCCGGCCTTCGACGTCACGCCGGCCGAGCTGATCACGGCCATCGTCACCGAGCTCGGTGTCCATCGGGCGCCGTTCGAGGACTCGCTTCCGCGCGCGGTGCACGCGTGAAGCTGCTCGTCATCGCCGCCGGGTACGCGACCCGCCTCTACCCGCTGACACGCGACCGGCCGAAGGCGCTCTTGCCGGTCGGCGGCAAGCCGATGCTCGACCACGTGCTCGCCTCGCTCGCGGGCGTCGGTGCCGATCGCACCTACGTCGTCACGAACGCGAAGTTCGCACCGCAGTTCCGCGATTGGGCAGCCGGCCGCGACGAGGTCACCGTGGTCGACGACGGCACGACGAGCGACGAAGACAAGCTCGGTGCGATCGGCGACATCGCCTTCGTGCTCGAGCGGGAGGGGATCGACGACGATCTCGTAGTCGTCGCGGGAGACAACCTCTTCTCTGCGGATCTCGCCGATTTCGGCGACTTCGCGCGGCGCGCCGACGCCCCCGTGCTCGCGGTCTACGACGTCGGCGACCTCTCCCAGATGTCGCAGTACAACGCACTCGAGACGGACGAGCAGGGCCGGCTCACGCACTTCGAGGAGAAGCCGCCCGCGCCGACGAGCACGCTGACGGGGATCGCGCTGTACTTCTACCCGCGGCACGTGCTGCCGTCGATCCGACGCTACATCGAGGAGGGGAACAACCCCGATCAGCCCGGGCGCCTCGTGCAGTGGCTCTATCCCCGCGTCGACGTGTACACGTGGCCAGTGCCGGGGGAGTGGTTCGACATCGGCTCCGAGGAGACATTGCGCGCCGCCGACGCGCGCTTTTCACACAACTGACACGAAGGCGTTGCACTTCCGTTGCAGCCATCGCCCTAGCTTGGAGATGTGCTCCAACTCGTCCTCCCACAGCGCTGCGCAGGCTGTAGCAATCCCGGCCCGGCGCTCTGTGACGCGTGCCGCGAAGCCCTGGTTCGGCTCTCCCCGCCGCTCTGCGCGCGGTGCGGCTCTCCGAGCGCCTGGCCGGTGCGGCGGTGTGCCGAGTGCGCCGGTCGCCGGATCGCCTTCGCGAGTGCCCGCGCGGCGATCCTCTACGACGCGCGTGCCCGTCGGTTCGTGTCCGCCTGGAAGGAGCGGGGCCAGCGGCGGCTGGCCCGCGAGGCCGCCGAGCTCGTAGTCGAGGCGCTGGCGCCGCCCGAGGCATCGGCGCTCGTGTTCGTCCCGGGTGACGACGACCGCACCCTGCGGCGAGGCCACACACCGGCCGAGGCGCTCGCCGTCGAGCTCGGTCGGCGCTGGGACATTCCCGTCGAGCCGCTGGTTCGTCGCTTCCAGGCGCATCGAACGCCAGCGCGGTCTCAGCCTGCAGGAGCGGCGGCGCAACGTCACGCGAGCCTTCGCGCCGGCCCGAGCGGCACCGGCGCGCGTCTGTCTCGTGGACGACGTCTACACGAGCGGCGCGACGGCCGGCGCTGCAGCTTCGGCGCTTCGGAAAGGGGGTGCTCGTCATGTCGAGGTCGTGACCCTCGCGCGGGCAGTCCGTTAACCTGAGTCCGCCACCGGACGCTCCAGCACTGCGAGGGAAGGGACGCGATGCGACTCATGGTCAAGGGCCGAAACGTCGAGGTCAGCGAGTCGATTCGGAGGTATGCCGAGGAGAAGCTCGGCAAGCTCGAGAAGCAGCTCGCGGACCCGACGCAGGTCGAGCTCGAGCTCGCGCTCGAGAGCAACCCGTCGATCGCGGACGATCACATCGCGGAAGCCACGATCTGGACGAAGGGCCCGACCCTGCGCGCTCGTGAGAGCTCGAGCGCGTTCGAGGCGTCCATCGATCAGCTCGTGGACAAGCTGGAGCGCCAGGTGCAGCGCTACCGGGCGAAGCGGAGCCGCCGCGAGACGGGACGTCGCGCGGACGGGCAAGCCTCCGCCGAGCCTCGGTTCACGGCGGAGCAGCTCGAGCAGATGATCGTGAAGTCGAAGCAGTTCGACCTGCAGTCGATGACGCCGGAGGAGGCAACGCTGCAGCTCGAGCTCGTCGGCCACGACTTCTTCGTCTTCCGCAACGAGGCGACCGGGAAGACGGAGGTCGTGTACCGGCGCCGCGACGGCGGCTACGGCCACATCGAACCCGAGTAGGCCGTCCGGCGGCTACGGCGGCCACGCCCGGCGCCCACCACAATCGAGAAGAGCCGCGTTAGCGGAGCGGTGCGACCGTGACGCGCCGGCCGACCGACGTCGCGACGCTGGCGAGCTCGGACTGTACGTCCGAGCCGAGACCGAGCTGCCGCTGCCGGTTCGCGGCGTCGAGCCTGAGCTCGCGGATCTGGCCGCCGGTGACGTACAGCGCTGCGTCTGCGCTCGCATCCCGGAGCGACGCCCGGGTGGGGAGCAGCCATGTCCTCGATCCGCCCTCCCGCCGGAGCTCGAGCGTGCGACCGCGCTGGACGAGCACACCGTTGCCCGTGAGGCGAACAGCCTGGATCTCGCCGGCGAACGACTCGCTGTCGGTGACCCGGCCGCGGGAGTCCAGGATCGTCACTTCGCCGCCCTCGCTGGCGACGGCAAGCGCGCCATCGAGCGCCGCCAGGGCGGTGACGCGGCCGGGTGCGCGCCAGGAGAAGCGGCGGCCGCCGTCGGCGCCGAGGGCGATCACGGTGTGGTCGAGCGCATACGGAAGGAGGTCGCCCGACCGTGAGGCGTCGCCCGGGCCGACGACGAGCGGAGCGGGCGCGTCGACGTCGCGGGGCTCGAAGGCGAGCATGCGCGGGCCCCGGCGCGTGGTCGTGGCCGTGAAGAGCCGCCACTCGCGGATGTTCCCGCCCGTGTAGTGGAGCCAGAGGACACGGCTGCCTGCGATCGAGACTGCCGCGATCCCGGTGCCCGTGCTGCCCTCGTCGCAGGGCATGGTCCGGCCGAGCGTCGTCACGCCGCGCGTCGTGAGGTTCCAGACGCGGATCCGGTCGCAATCGACCGCGGATTGGTCAGATGCGTACGCGACAAGGCGGCCGTCCATCGCGAGCGCCGTCACCCGCGCAGGCGCGGCCACGGCGCGTGGGGCAGCAGCGGTCGCGGACGTCGCGCCCGTGGCGACGACGACGCTGAGGAGCACGAGGGCGAAACGCATACGGCGACCGTAGCCGCGGTATGTGAGCGCAACGGTCGAGGGCTGTAAGGGCTGCGTGAAGGTTCCGCCGCAGCGGCTAACCTAACGAGCGATGCCAACGCAGAGCTTCGGCAGGCTGGAGAAGGTCCTTCGCGTCGGCGAGGGACGCCGCATGAAGCGGCTCAAGCAGCAGGCCGAGTACATCGCGAGCCTCGAGCCGGACTTCCAGCAGCTCTCCGACGCCGAGCTCCAGGGCAAGAGCGCCGAGTTCAGGCAGCGGCTCGAGAACGGCGAGTCGCTCGACGCGCTCCTGTTCGAGGCCTACGCCGCCGCCCGCGAGGCGCGCTGGCGCGAATCGCAGCAGCGGATGTTCGACGTCCAGATGATGGGCGGGATCGTCCTGCACGAGGGCGACATCGCCGAGATGAAGACCGGCGAGGGCAAGACGTTCGTCGCGAGCCTCGCGCTCTACCTGAACGCGCTCCCGGCAACCGGCGTCCACCTGATCACGGTGAACGACTACCTCGCGAAGCGCGATGCCGAGTGGAACCAGCCCGTCTTCGAGCGGCTCGGCATCACCGTCGGCTTCATCCAGAACATGATGCCGTTCGCGCAGCGCAAGATCGCCTACGACGCCGACATCACCTACGGGACCAACTCGGAGTTCGGCTTCGACTATCTGCGCGACAACATGGCCGTCACGGGCGAGGGGCTCGTCCAGCGCGGCCACAGCTTCGGGCTCGTCGACGAGGTCGACTCGATCCTGATCGACGAGGCACGGACGCCGCTGATCATCTCCGGCGAGCCGGAGACGGCTGCCGCGACGTACTACGACTTCGCCCGCATCGCGAAGACGCTCACCGCCGCTCCCGCCACGCGCAAGGGCGCAAAGGGCGAGGACGAGACCGAGCTCTCGGGCGCCGACTACCTCTACGACGAGAAGCACAAGACGGTGAGCCCCGCGCAGACGACGATCGAGAAGGTCGAGCGCGCGCTCAGGATCGAGAACCTCTACGACCCCCGCAACGTGCAGCTCGTCAACCACCTGACCCAGGCCCTCAAGGCCGAGTCGCTGTACCAGCGCGACGTCGACTACGTGATCCAGGAAGACGAGGTGAAGATCGTCGACGAGTTCACCGGCCGGATCATGGAGGGCCGCCGCTGGAGCGAAGGTCTGCACCAGGCGATCGAGGCGAAGGAGGGCGTCCGGATCCAGGAGGAGAACCAGACGCTCGCCACGATCACGCTGCAGAACTACTTCCGGCTCTACGAGAAGCTCGCCGGGATGACAGGCACGGCGAAGACGGAGGAGAAGGAGTTCGTCGAGATCTACGACCTCCACGTCGTCGAGATCCCGACGAACGTCCCGGTTGCCCGTGCCGACGAGAACGACTTCATCTTCAAGTCGAAGGACGCCAAGTTCGCCGCCGTCGTGGACGACATCGCCGAGCGGCACGAGAAGGGCCAGCCGGTGCTCGTCGGCACGATCGCCGTCGAGACCTCCGAGTACCTCGCCGAGCTGCTCAAGCGGCGCGGCGTGCCGCACAACGTCCTGAACGCGAAGGAGCACGAGCGCGAGTCCGAGATCATCAAGGACGCCGGCCAGCCCGGTGCGGTCACGATCGCCACCAACATGGCCGGCCGCGGCGTCGACATCAAGCTCGGCGAAGGCGTGGTCGACGTGGGCGGGCTCTACGTCCTCGCGACGGAGCGCCACGAGTCGCGGCGGATCGACAACCAGCTGCGCGGCCGCTCGGGCCGGCAGGGCGATCCGGGCGAGACGCGCTTCTACCTGTCCGCGCAGGACGACCTGGTGCGCCTGTTCGCCGGCGACCGCATCCACGGGATCATGGAGCGCTTCAAGCTGCCGGACGACCAGCCGATGGAGGCCGGGATCCTCTCGCGCCAGATCGAAGGCGCGCAGAAGAAGGTCGAGGAGCAGAACTTCGTCGCGCGGAAGAACGTCCTCAAGTACGACGACGTGATGAACACGCAGCGGCAGGTCATCTACGAGCAGCGCCGGCGCGTGCTCGAGGGGGAGGACCTCTCCGAGGACGTACGTGCCTGGATCGAAGAGGTGGTCGAGGTGAACGTCGCGAACGCGACGGAGGCGGAGTTCGTGGAGGACTGGGACCTCGAGCCGCTCGTCCAGCAGATGCAGGGCCTCTACGGCACCGACATCACGCTCGACGAGCTCAAGGAGGAGGTCGAGCTCGACCGCGACGCGCTGACGGAGGAGTTCGTCGAGGACGCGCTCGACACGTACGCAGAGAAGGAGAAGGAGCTCGGCCCGGAGCTGATGCGCGAGCTCGAGCGCGTCGTGATCCTGCAGGTCGTCGACACGCGCTGGCGCGCCCACCTCGACGGCATGGACTACCTGCGCGACGGCATCCACCTGCGCGCGATGGCGCAGAAGGATCCGCTCGTCGAGTACCGCGCCGAGGGCCACATCATGTTCGAGGAGCTCAGCCGGACGATCCGCGAGGAGGTCGTTCTCACGCTCTTCCATGCGCAGGTCAACATCGAGCCCGCGCAGCTGCAGCCCGCCCAGGAGCCGAACGGCAACCTGCAATACGCACACGAGACCACGGCGGGCGCCGACGCGATCGCGGCTGCCGGTGCCGGCGCGGGCGCCACGGCCACCGCTCTCGCCCCGCCGCCTGCGCGCGCCGCGCAGACCACCCAAGGCACGGTCGTGAACGACGATCAACAGAACGTCGGGCGCAACGACCCCTGCTGGTGCGGCAGCGGCAAGAAGTTCAAGAAATGCCACGGCGCGTAGCGGCTCATGTCCGAGACCACGATCCCGCTCGACCAGCAACTGGAGGAGATCAGAGCCCAGCTCGCCTGGGTTCGTGATTACCTTTGACCCGGATGCCGTTCGGCTCCGGATCGGCGAGCTGGAGGCGGCGATGGGCGAGCCCGGCTTCTGGGACGACCAGAGTCGCGCCGCCCGCATCTCCACCGACCACTCGCGCCTGACCAAGCGCCTCGAGCGCTACGACCGGCTGCAGCGCGAGCACGACGACGCCACGGAACTGCTCGAGATGGATCCTTCCCTCGAGGAGGAGATCACCGCGCAGGTCCAACCGCTACGGGAGGAGCTCGAGCGGCTCCAGGAGGACGCCCTCTTCAACGGCGAGTACGACGGGGGCGACGCCGTCGTTTCGATCCACGCCGGCACGGGGGGCACAGACGCGCAGGACTGGACCGAGATGATCCTCCGCATGTACCTCCGCTGGGCGGAGGGGCGGGGGTTCGCCGCCGAGCTCGTCGAGGCGAGCGCCGGCGAGGAGGCGGGCCTGAAGTCGGCAACGTTCACGGTCAAGGGCGAGAACGCCTACGGCGTCCTGAAGGCCGAGCGCGGCGTGCACCGGCTCGTGCGCCTGTCACCGTTCGACAGCGCGCACCGGCGGCACACCGCGTTCGCCCAGGTCGTCGTCGCGCCGCTCCTGCCCGACGAGGCCGCGGTCGAGATCGACGAGTCCGACCTCCGCATCGATACCTACCGTGCCTCGGGCGCCGGCGGCCAGCACGTGAACAAGACCGATTCGGCAGTACGCATAACTCACGTGCCGACGGGAATCGTGGTGCAGTGCCAGAACGAGCGCTCCCAGACCTCGAACAAGCAGACGGCACTGCGCATCCTCAAGTCGCGCCTGATCGAGCTGCAGGAGGAGGAGCGGGAGGCGGAGCTCGCAAAGGAGCGGGGCGCCGCACAGGACATCGGCTTCGGGAGTCAAATCCGAAGCTACGTGCTCCATCCCTACCAGCTCGTGAAGGACCACCGAACTGATTTCGAAGTCGGAAACATCCAGGGCGTGCTCGACGGCAAGCTCGACGGCTTCGTCCACGCGTACCTGCTCGCCAAGGCGGCCGGCCAGGTCTAGCCGTATGGGTTGGCTAAACTGATGCGGCTTCCAGAACCCGGAGCGGTTGCCCCTAGCGGCAGCGGGCATCCGACTTCCTCTTCACGTCCGGTGCAGGATCCCAACCTTCAGACCCAACTCGACCCCGCCCTGAACGGTGCGGTCTCGCTCGAGACCGCCGAGGACGACGGCGCCGCGCCGGAGCTGCCGGCGGCCGGCGCAGCGGGGGCGATGATCGTGTTCGAGGGCGTGACGAAGGTCTACGACCCGAACGTGATCGCACTCAACGACGTCTCGTTCGTGATCGACAAGGGAGAGTTCGTGTTCGTCGTCGGCGCGTCCGGCTCCGGCAAGTCGACGATGATCCGGTTGCTGCTGAAGGAGCTCGAGGCGACGAGGGGACGAATCGTCGTCGGCGGTCGCGACCTGACGCGGCTCAAGCGCTCCAAGGTGCCTCTCCTCCGGCGCAACGTCGGCTGCGTGTTCCAGGACTTCAAGCTGCTGCCGAACCGCACGGCCGCCGAGAACGTCGCCTACGCCCTCAAGGTGCAGGGAGAGAGCAAGGCCAACATCCGCCGCAAGGTGCCGGAGGTGCTGTCGCTCGTCGGGCTCACCGACAAGATGAGCTCGCTCCCGGACGAGCTCTCCGGCGGCGAGCAGCAGCGCGTCTCGATCGCGCGCGCCGTCGTCAACCACCCGCCGCTCCTCATCTGCGACGAGCCGACGGGGAACCTCGACCCCGACACGTCGGTCGGGATCATGCAGCTGCTGTACCGCATCAACCGCGCCGGCACCACGATCCTGATGGTCACCCACGACCGCGAGATGGTGGACAAGATGCGCAAGCGCGTGATCGCCCTCGAGGACGGCCGGCTCGCCCGCGACGAGCGCCGAGGAGGCTACGCGTCCGAATGAGGTTGAGGTTGCTCTTCTCGGAATCGATCCGCTCGCTCGGCGCGAACATCTCGACGACGGTCGCGGCGACGATGACCGTCCTCATCGGGATGTTCCTGCTCGGGCTCTGCATCGCCCTCGGCTCCTGGGCGAACGACTTCGGCAAGAAGCAGGAGGAGAAGCTGCTCACGAAGGTCTTCTTCTGCACGCCGTCGACCTGTGGGCAGGACGTCACCGAGGGCCAGATCAACGCGGTGCGCCGCACGCTCACAACGCCCCCGCTCGACGAGATCGTCAAAGAGGTGACGTTCGTGCCCAAGAAGGAGGCGCTCGAGCGCATGCGCAAGCGCGAGCCGGAGATCGTCGCGAACCTGACCTCGAACCCGCTCCCCGACGCCTTCGAGGTGAAGACGAGCGAGGGCAAGGACGTCAAGGCGGTCAGCGAGGCGCTGCGGCTGGGCGGCCTGCCGCCGGGGGTCGACAAGGTGACGGACGGCGAGGAGGTCTCCGACCGAATCGTGCGCGTCGCCGGGCTGATCTCGACCGCGTTCGCGGTCGCGACGCTCATCTTGCTCATCTCGTCCGCGCTCCTGATCGCGAACACGATCCGCCTCTCGATCTTCTCTCGGCGGCGGGAGATCGAGGTGATGAAGCTCGTCGGCGCGACGAACTGGTTCGTCCGCGGCCCGTTCATGATCGAGGGGCTCATCTGCGGTGTCGCCGGCTCGGTGATTGCGATTCTCCTGCTCCTGTTTGCGCGCGCGACGGTCTATCCGGAGCTTGCGGGCCGCTTCGAGTCGAGCTCCGGTGCGGAGGCCTGGCCGTTCACCTGGATCGCGGCCGCGATCCTCCTGGTCGGCCTCACGGTCGGCGGCCTCGGCTCGGGCGTCACGCTCCGTCGCTTCCTGAACGTCTAGATCTTGGCCTCGCGCCGGGAGCATCGCGGCCGGCAGAAGCGTCCCAGCCGCGCCCAGCGGCGGCGCCGGCAGCAGGACGTCTTCCGGACGATCGATCCGGAGGTGACGCTGCCGAAGCGCAGCGTCGACCCGGAAACCGTCGTCGCGCACCTCGGCCCGACGAACTCGGGGAAGACGCACGCCGCACTCGAGTTCCTGGCGCACTCGGGCCGCGGCGTCTTCGCGGCGCCGCTACGGATGCTCGCGCAGGAGGCGCATCGGCGGCTCTCCGCGCAGCTCGGCGACGAGCGGGTCGGGCTCGTGACGGGAGAGGAGCGCGTCAACGAGGACGCGCCGATCATCTGCTGCACGGCCGAGATGGCGCCGCAGCGGGGCGAGGTGCTCGTGCTCGACGAGATCCAGTGGGCCGACGACGAGGAGCGCGGCTCGGCCTGGACGCGATTGCTGCTCGCCGGTGAGTACCGCCACGTTCTGCTGCTCGGTGCCGTGGAGGCGCTGCCGCTCGTCCGCAACGCCTTTCCGGAGGCGGAGCTCCGCTTCTTCGAGCGCAAGGCGCCGCTCGACTGGATCGGCTCCGTCGCCTTCCAGAGCCTGAGGCCCGGCACGGTCGTCGTCGCCTTCAGCCGGCGCGCCGTCCTCGCGCTCGCCGGCGAGCTGAACCGCCGCTACGCGGGTCGCGTCGCCGTCCTCTACGGCGCCATGCCGCTCGGCTCTCGTCGACTCGAGATCGATCGTTTCCTCAGCGGTGGCGCCGACTTCTGCGCCGCGACCGACGTGCTTGGCCACGGCGTCAACCTCCCGTGCGAGACGCTGCTCTTCGCCGAGACGACGAAGTTCGACGGCCAGGAGCGGCGCGAGCTCCACCCGTGGGAGATCGCCCAGATCGCCGGTCGCGCGGGCCGGTTCGGGCTCGTCGAGCGGGGGCACGTCGGCGTGCTCACGGGGATCGTCTGGGCACAGGCGGATCCGGATCTCGTCGAGTCGGCGCTCGTCCCGCACGTCGAGCTCCCCGGCGGCCACTTCGGGTATCGCGTCGTCGACACGGCGAGGATCCGGCCGCGGCTCGAGGACCTGCCGGTCGAGTCGCCGGGGCAGCTCGCGGCGGCGCTCCGCGCCTGGCACACCGCAGCGCTCCGCCAGTGGGCGACCGAGGGCTGGCTCTCCGTCGAGTCGATCGGGCCGCTCCTGAACCGGCTCGACACCGTCCAGCGCCGTCTACGGGATCGCGGCCGTACGCTCTCGCTGACCGACACCTGGCGGCTCGTAAACGCGCCGGTCGACGAGGACAACGTCGAGCTGCTCGGGACGCTCGCTCTCGCGGTCGCGGGCGACCGCGCCCAGCGGCCGCTGCTCGACTGGCTGCTCGACACGAAGCGGCTGCGCGACGCGTCCCTCGAGGATGCCGAGCAGGCCGCGCGGACGGCCAGCATCCTGCGCTGGTTCGCGCTGCAGTACGGCGGCGTCGGCGGCGTCACCATGGAGCGCGCCGCCGCGCTCGAGGTGGCCGCCGCGGAGCGTGTCAGCTCCCGCCTGGCGGCGGAGGTGCGCTCGCCGTCCGTCGGCCGCTGCCGGTCGTGCGGCCGCAGCTGTGCGCCGTGGTTCGCGCTCTGCGACCGCTGCTACACCGGCCGCCGCTAGCGCGACTACGCCGTCGGCAGCTTGGCGGCGTCGCGGTAGCGGAACACGACCACCATCATCAGCACGATCACGATCGCGGCGACGATGTTCGGGATGATGATCGCGACGTTGTCGATCGAGATGCCGTACGCGAGCCAGAGCAGGAAGCCGACGAAGAGGACGCTTGGGTAGCCGAGGGAGACGCCGTGGGACGAACGCAGCTCGATCATCCGCCTGATCTGCAGCACGGGGGACAGAGCCATGGCGATCCCCCAGCCGGAGGCGACGAAGGCGAGTGTGGTGGCCACGGGCCAACGTTACCGCTGAGGGTCTTCGGCGCGGCGGCTCTCCCTACACTGCCGGGATGGCCCGTCCGACCGGAACCAAGCTGATCGTCGACAACCGCCGCGCGCGGTTCGACTACGAGCTCCTGGACCGCCTCGAAGCCGGCATCGTCCTCACCGGGACGGAGGTGAAGTCGCTCCGCGAGGGGCAGGCGACGCTCGCGCAGTCCTATGCGGATATCCGCGACATGGAGGTCTGGCTGATCGGCGCCGAGATCGCGACCTACGGGCAGGGCAACATCGCCAACCACGAGCCGACCCGTGACCGCAAGCTCCTCCTCCGCCGCGAGGAGATCTCCTCGCTCGTCGGCAAGGTGAGGGAGCGCGGTCTCACGCTCGTGCCGACGCGGCTCTACTTCAAGGACGGCAAGGTGAAGCTCGAGCTCGCGGTCGCGCGAGGCAAGGAGCGCGCCGACAAGCGGCGCACGATCGCCGACCGCGACGCGAAGCGGCAGATCGACCGCGCGCTCAAGTCGCGGCGATAGTCCGCCGCACGATCGCGACGCCCGGCTCCAGCACGTAGCCGTGACGCTCGTTCAGCCGGCGAATCGGCTCGTTCCGAACCTCGTTCGAGGTCTGGAGCGTCGCATAGCCCTGCTCCTTGGCCCAGGCGATCTGCGTCCGCTTGAGCGCGCCGGCGATACCGCGGCCGCGCGCCGTGCGGCGGACGCCGGTGAGGTCGTGGTAGGCGCGCTTCGGCGTCTCCGGGAGCAGCGAGAGCTTCGCGAAGCCGACCACGTCGTCGCCGGCGAGCGCGACGAAGACCGCGCGTGGGTCGTCGCTCGCGCCCTGCATGTCGCGGGCGAGCCACTCGTCGAGCGTGCCGATGTCGTCCTCCTCCTCGCCCGGGATGTCCGGCGTCGCCTCACGAGCGACCTCCCAGAGGCCGCGCGCAAGCTCGGGTCGCTCGGCCCAGGTCACGATCTCGATCCCCTCCGGCGGCCGCTGTTCCGGGGCGGCGATCGCCGTCAGGTCGAGCACGAGGCGCGAGTTGCGCCCGACCTCGGCGTAGCCGCGGGCAGCCGTCCACGCAAGGCTCCGCTCGTCGTCCTCGCTCACCGGGCCCTCGAGCTCGGTGACCGATCGGGCGGCGGCCCATGCCTCCAGTGCCTCGACGAGTTCCCCACCGACCCCGGCGCCACGCTGCGGCGGCGCGACGAATGCAGCTGCGATCGCCCGGTGTGGCGGCGTGTGCCAGCCGGTGAGCCCGTACGCAGCGCCGACGGTGCCGCCGTCGCGTTCGGCGAGCAGCCAGACCATCTCGGCGGCCTGGTTGCGCCAGTCGACGAAGCCGTCGACGCTCGCGAACTCCCGTGGTTGAGCGGCGCTCGCGATGTCGACCAGCTTGCCGAGCTCGTCGACCCCGATCTCGCGAATCTCCTGCACGCGGCTACACTACGTCCGAACACACATACGGGGGCGATCTGGTTTCGACGTGGTCGGTTCTCCGGCAGAGCTGCAAGCCGAGGTCCCCGGTCGGCCTCGAAAAACAACCGGGAAACAAAGCAAGTGCGAACCATGATGAACTCGCACTCGCCGCCTAGAGCGATCTAGGTTAGGCGACGTCCCTCCTGGCTCGGCCCGAGGCCAGGACAGGGGCGCCAACGTTCGGGCTCGGCGCCGAGGGAGAGCCAATCGCCCGAAGGCGCGACACCAAAGGATGGCTAGCCCGGCGGTTGGTGGTCTCGGAACCTGCCGGCGGGCGAATCTGAATCCGAGACTACGCTTGTAGACGTTCTGTCCGGTGCGTCCGCGGACGCGGGTTCGATTCCCGCCGCCTCCACTAGAGAAAAGCCCTGCAAAGCAGGGCTTTTTCTTGAGGAGAGCTAGTGGACGCCGGCGGTCAATGACGTCTGATCCGGTGGATCGGGGTGTTCATGCGAGTGCTTCTTCGGGGACGGCCGACCGGGCGGCCTGAGCGATCAGGCTGGCGACGGCCTTGGGGTTAGAGACGTAGAAGGCGTGACTGCCGGGCGTCTCGCGGCGCCGGAACGGCCCAGCCGGCGAGGACAGCGCCCCACGACGACCTCTGCACGGCATCCAAGTACGCCACGTCCCGCAGCGCCGTCGCCAATGCGCCCGGCGGCAGCAGTCGCCGCAGCAGCAGAGGGGTTGCCCGCGTTCGACGTCGGAACCACATGTCGACCCGCGCTGGGACGAGGACGAGCGTCGAGGCGCTGCGGAAGTAGAGTCAACACTCGGCGGCGCGCCAGCCGCTCAGGCCGAGGAGGACGCTCTCCGATGAATCGGGCCGACTCGGGAAGGCTGCAGCGCAGCCGCGGCAGCGCCGCATCATTCGATAACGGCTCTGGCAATCGCAGGTGGCTCGCGGCCGGCGAGGAGCCAGCCGGCCGCGATGGCCGCCAGAGGGACGCCGACGACGATGAACACGAGGGGGAGCTCCGGGATCCGACCGAGATAGCCGAGGTCGTCGTAGTACATCGCCGCGAGCGCGACGTAGGCACCGGCGACGCCGAGGAGCGCGCCGAGCAGGGCGAGCGCCCCGGCGGTGGCTGCGGTCAGCGTCCGGCGCGTCCGGCTCGTTGCTCCGGTCGCGGTCAGGGTGCGCAGGTCACCTGCGCTCTCGCTGCGGATCAGCCCGACGGTCATGGCCAGGATCGCGAGCGCGAGGAGGGCGCCTGCGGCGGTTGCGATCGCGATGGGCGTGGCGAGGGAAGTGCGCTCTCGCTGTGTCTCGATCTCGAGGCCGGCTTCCGCCGCAAGCTCGCGGGCGGTGGCGATCTGTTTGCCCGTCAGAGGGCTGCTCGACTCGATGACCCAGCCGTTCGGGACCTGCTTCCAGCCGTGGCGGCGCAGACCGTTGAGGGTGACGAAGGAGGATGGCACGCGGCCGCTGTCCCCCTCTCCAGCGCCGAGAACTTCCAGGCTGTCGATCCTCTGGACGTTCTCGATGGCGGATTCGCGGGGGCGCCCGCGGCTCCCAGCCCGGATGTCCAGGATGACGAACTCGCCGGTGGGAACGGTCGGGTCGGCCAGGAAGTCCGCGCTCGGGTCGACCGTGGCGGGGTCGATCCCGAGGTACCTCAGCAACGCGGGCGTGGCGACATAGAGACCCGATCCCCTGGTCCAGGACTTCGGGCTGTCCTGCTTCGAGAAACCGACGGCGACGAGGGCGCTGTCGCCCTCGAAGGTGACGATGGGCGTAGCGCCGGGTCGGACGACCTTCTGAAGCGGGATCACCGAGGCCTGACCGAGGCCAGAGGCGATCTGGCGGACGCGCGCAGCGCTCCGTGCGAGCTGGGCGGGCGTTTGGAGTGGGAGCGGGATGAGCTCCGCTTCTTGCGTCGGGCCTGTGTACACGCGGATTTGGCGGTCGGACAGGTTGGGGAGCTCGGCGGCCATCCGGTCGTCGTCCTTCTTCTCCTCGGCTGCCGCGGTGACTGTCACCGCTGCTGCGATGCCGAGGGCGAGTGCGATCGCGGCGAGTGCCGCCCCGGATCGGGCCTGGTAGCGGGCGAGGTCACGCAGCGCCAGGCGCGTGCCGATCCGGGCGTGTCCGGCGGCTCCGGAGAAGATGCGGATCGCGAGTGGGCCTAGGAGCAAGGTGCCGAGGATCGTCGCCACGATCCCGGCGATGATGAGCGGCACTCGGTCTCGGTCGGACAGTGCGAGACAGCCGATACCGACCGCGATCAGCGCCGCGGCCGCGATCGCCGAGTGGCGTGCGGGCCTCGGCTGCGGCGGACGTCCGGAAAGCGCGAGCAGGGTGGGCAGGCGGGCGACCGTTCGCCCTGGCCACCAGGCGGCTGCAGTAGCCGCGAGGATGGCGAGGAGGACGACCAGCGCGAGCAGCGTCCACGGAAGGCTGAGCCGGTCGATGCGATGGCCCATCGCGGATTCGAGCGTCGGCGCGAAGACGACCCAGAGCGCACCGCCCGCGATCGTGCCGAGGATTGCGGCGATCACTCCGACGACGGCGCCGTTCGTCAGCAGCACGAGCCGGAGATGCTTCTGAGTAGCCCCGATTGCCGCGAGCATGCCGAGCTGGCGGAGCCGACGCTGAGCGACGACAGCGAAGCCCGCGGCGGCGACCAGCGAGGCCAGGAGCAGGAAGACGGAGGCGACGGAGAACATTGCCAACGAGTCTGCGGCCTCGATCTCGCCGCGGACTCCCGAGTCGTCGTGAGGCCCGAACGGCCGTTCTCGTTCTCCAAGGAGTCTGCGAAGGCGCGGAGCTCCTGTTCGCTCGCGTCGACCAGAACGGTGACGTTCTGGGGCGCCCCGGCTGACGCAGCCGAGACGAGAGCGAACTCGTCACTGAGATCGAGTGGGTTCTCGACGATGCCGACGACGGTCCGGCGCCGCCCGTCGAGATCGAGCGTCGCCCCCAGCTCCACGTTCAGGAGCTCGGCCACATCCTCGGTGAGGGCGACCTGGCGAGGTCCGGCCGGGTAGCTGCCACGGCGGAGCGCGAGGAGATCGCCGCCGTAGGGCTCATCCGGATCCTGCGAGCGGAAGTCCACCGTCTCGACGCCGCCGGGCACGGGCACCTTGCGGTGGCCGATGACGTCCGTCGTCCCGAACGACTCCTCGGCCGACGCCAGGGCTGCCTCGAGCGCCTGCGGATCGGAGCCGTCGAACATGAGCAGCCCGCTGGCCGAGCCGAACTCGCCGTCGAACGCGGGGCTCGTGTTGTAGACGAGGGTGATGCTTCCGATCGCGGCCGCGACCGCGACCGTCAGGAGCGCCACCACCAGGATCTGCTGGCGCCACTCGCGGCGGAACATGCGCCATGCCCAGCGGACGAGCGCGCGGCGGGCTGCCACGCCGCCGTTCGCAGGCCCGTGCAGCGCCGAGCTGTGAGCGAGCGTCGTCATTGCCGATCAGCAGCCGCGAGGAGCGACTCAGGGCCGGGCGGTGCGACGGTCTGGTCGACGATGTGGCCGTCGCGCAGGAAGACGACTCGGTCAGCCCACGAGGCCAGATGCGCCTCGTGGGTCACGACGACACCGGCAACGCCCCGCTGGGTGGCGGCACGAAGCAGGCGCATGACCGCCTCGCCGTTCACCGAGTCGAGAGCGCCGGTCGGCTCGTCGGCGAGCAGCAATCCCCGCTCTCCGACGATCGCCCGGGCGATCGCAACTCGCTGGCGCTCACCTCCCGACAGCTCGTCCGGGTAGCGATCCGCGTGCTCGGCGATGTCCAGCTCCCCCATCGCCTCGATGCCCGTCTCGCGCGCGGCTCTGGCGTGCACGCCGTCGAGCTCGAGGGGCAGTGTGACGTTCTCGACCGCAGTCAGCCCGGGGAGCAGGTTGAAGTCCTGGAAGACATAACCGATCGACCGGCGCCGCATCTTCGCCTGATCCGAGCGCGAGACGGACACGAGGTCGACGCCGTCGACGAGGACCTGGCCGCCGGTCGGCTCCTCGAGGCTGCCGGCGATCGTCAGGAGCGTGCTCTTGCCGGAGCCGCTCGGGCCCATGACGGCCACGAGCTCGCCGCGCTCGACCGTGAGGTCGACGTCGCGCAGCGCGCGCACCTCGCTCGGCCCGGAGCCGTATACCTTCGAAACTTGGCGCAGTTCGAGCGCGCTTGTCATTGCGAAACCTCCATCGTGCGAGTTGGTTCGACAGGCAGGTCGGCCACCGCGACCGCGGCCAGGGACGGCCGCTGCTTCAAGCGGACGTCGGCGGCATCGAGCCAACGGACGATCGCCTCGAGCCGGAACAGCTCAGCATCGGCGACCAGCGCCAGCGGGACATCGTCCTCCGTGGCCGCCGCTTTGATCTTGGTGTAGCCCTGCATGACCTCGAGCACGTGGCGGCGGTGCACTTGCAGGAGCTCGTGGACATTGATCCCGGGAACCTGGAGGGCGACGAGCACCTTGATCACGAGCTCGTCGCGGGGGGGAGGCACGAGCTCGGGCGGCGTGCGAAGCCACTCGGCGAGTTCGCGGTCGCCGGCTGCTGTGATCCGGTAGCGCTTCTGCTTCTGCGCCCGTTCGTCCTCGCCGTCGGCCTTGACCAGCCCGTCCCGCTCCAGCCGCTGCAGCGTCGTGTACACCTGTCCGACGTTGAGCGGCCAGACCTCGCCCGTCCGCGCCTCGAACTCGTTCTGCAGCCGTAGGCCGTACTTTGGTTTCTCGCTCAGCAGGGCAAGCAGGGCGTGCGGGACGCTCATGAGGTGCTCCGTGGCAGGATCATACTGAGTATGTATACCAGGTATGGACAAGTCGATGCCTTTCCGCTCGTCTCCACGACCGCGGCGCTTCTTACGCGGCGGACGCTTGTGGCGCCGAGCGCCTCCGACACACGCGCTCGCGCGCCAAGGTCGGCCCCGGTGGCAGCTGTGACGCGTCGCAGCGCGTATTGGCCGAGCGCATCCCTGCCGGGGTTCGGATCGACGGGGTAGCCCGTCGGCGGCTCGCCCGCGCAGGCGGCGAGCAGAATCGAGGCGAGTGTGCGTGTGCTCCGGCCCCTGAGGAACTGCGGCTTGCGCGAGGACGCTCGGACAGCAGCGCCGCGGCGTTGTTGGCGTCCGCTTCGGTCGATCGAGGTCGCCGCGTTACGTCGGCCGTCATGTGTTCACGATGCGGCGGAACGTATAGCGGCGACCTCGATCAGGCGGATCAGGGAGTCGCGTCGACCGCGGACAGGATGACCTTGGAGACATCAGCAGGATGGGTGATCGGCGTTAGGTGGCCGGCCCTTACCCTGGTGATTTGAGCGGCGGCGCGGCTGGACATCTCTTCCTGCAGCGGGCGGGGGATCACGTTGTCCAACGTCCCGATGAGTGACCAGGACGGGATCGTCTTCCAAGCCGGGGGCCCGGACTGCTCGGTGAATTGCGCGGGTGCCGCGGGTCGCTGCACGGCGGCAAGAATCGCGGCCTCCTTGCGGTCGACGCCGTTGGCGAAGCACTCCATGAAGCCCGGATAGGACGCGTTCGCCTCCCAGCGCAGGTACAAGTCCAGGCCGCCGTCGTAAGGCACGAAGTTGAGCGCGTCGTTATTGACGCAGGAATGCCCGCGCGCGACGAGGTCGCCGGCGTTCTCGCCTTGGTCGGGTATGAAGGCGTCGATGTAGACGAGCGCCTTGACGTTGGCGTTGCCGGTGGCGGCGTTGGTAGCGACGAACCCGCCGTAGGAGTGGGCGACCAGCACGATCGGACCAGAGATCGACTTGAGGTAGCTGGCGAGGTACGGCGCGTCGGTGGCCGGTCCGCGCAGCAGGTTGGGCGGAGCGACGACCCTACCTGGCTGCTCTATCCAGCAGCCTCATTGCTTTGGCTTTCGTCGGGCAGATGTCCAGGCTTGGCGTCGCGTTCTACTCGTTTGCGCTGATCCTGTTGCCGGTGTTGGCATTCGTCGGGGTGGTGACTTTCCTGCGTCTCGTTCAGTCGTCTCTCGAGGACATCGCCTACGCGCATCGGATCGGATTTCTGCGCAGCTTCTACCTGCGGCTCGCACCGGAGCTCGAGCCGTACCTCGTCGTCTTCCGGGGCACATGGTCTGCGGCCGGCTACGGCGGTGCTAGAAGACGCGCTCTCTTGGCGGCTGCGAGAGCCTGCCGTGCGGCCGTGAAGTCCTCGCGGGCGTAAGATCCCAGCCACCGTGACAGCCGAAGACGACATAGCGAGTGTCGCGGCGCAGCTGGCGGATCTGACTCGTAAGGTCGACGAGATGCAGGGGCGTCTGAACGCCCTGAACGAACGCGCCGACAGTCAGCAATCCCGCGCGAATACCCAGCAGGAGCGCACCGACATCCAGCAAGAGCGCATCGAGCTCGCTGCGCGAGAACTGGCCGACGTCAGCGACCGTTTGCAGGCTGCGGCAAACGCGCTACGGGAGTCCATCTAAGGCGGCACGTCGCTTCCTCGTCGCGCGTATCCGGTCTGGCGAGACGATCACTCGTCGCAGAACGACGCCGCGAAGCGCATGAACCGGTGGACGTCGCGGAAGGTGGTCGGCAGCCCGAGGGAGACACGAACTGCGCCGCCACTCTCGACGCCGAGTGCCCGCAGGTGGTCGCCCAACGCCGGCGACTCCGCTCGCCGCAGCAGTGCCTCGCGCGGGATTCCGAAGGCATGCTCCGCTGCGCCGGGGTTGCAGAAGCACCCGGTGCGCAACGAGATACCGAACTCTGCGGCGCGATCGTCGACGATCCCGATGTCCACGAGCCGACCGTCAGGACGCAGGAAGTTGAATGCGATCGTCGCGCCGCGCCTGTAGGTCGTCCGCGGCCCGTGGATCTGAACGACGGGACCGGCGCCTGCGTGCCGCAGTCCAGCCAGCTCATCGAGCAGCCACGCGGTCAGGCACCGGGCGCGTGTGTGGATCGTGTCGATGCCGATCTCCTCGAGGTAGTCGAGGCCGAGCTCGACGGCCGGGAGCGCGAGGTAGTTCACCGTGCCGTCCTCGAACGCGGCCTCACCTTCGGCCGGCGTGTGCCAGTCGCCCTGCACGCTGACGGCGGCGATGGTGCCGCCGGCGAACCAGGGCCGACGCAGCCGCGCCAGGGCCCGCTCGCGAACGAGCAGGCAGCCCACGCCGGTCGGGTACCCGAGGAGCTTGTAGAGCGAGATCGCGACGAAGTCCGGTTGCCAGGCGGTGAGGTCGAGCCGGTTCGACGGCACGAACGCCGCGCCGTCGACGACCACGTCCCAGCCCTCGCTCTGCGCGATCGCGATCCACTCGAGCGGATGCTGAACGCCCGAGAAGTTCGACTGAGCCGGGTATGCGAACAGATTGTTCCGTCCCCGGTCAGCCGCCCGCAGGCACGCCTTCAGCTCGTCGTCGTCGACGCGCAGCGACGCGTGGCGAGCTCGGCACGTATGTCGTCGCGGTGCCCGCAGCACGGGCGAACTCGCGGAGCCCGTTGACCGAGTTGTGGTTGTCGGAGGTGAGCAGAAGGCGACTACCCGCGTCGAACGGGTATGCCTCGCCCACGAGCTTGAGGGCTCCGGTCGCGTTCGGCGTGAAGATGACGCGGTACTCCGCCGACGCGTTGAAGAAGCGCAGCACCGCCGCGCGCGCACGCTCGAGCAGCTCGCTCGCTGCCGCCGAGGTGGGATTGACTGAGTGCGGGTTGCCGAGCACGGCGCCTCGAAGCAGGTCGAGATGGTCGGACAGCTGCGATTCCGCGAACAGGCCGCCCCCGGTGTAGTCGAGGTAGACGTGCTCCTCGGCGTCCAGGCGCCCGTACTCCGCCTCCCGAAGCCCGTCGAGACGTGCGGCGTCGAACTCGGGGTAGCGGTGTAGGAAAGCCACGAGGGAACGCGCCTCGTCCGCGCGTCCGTACGCCGTCGGCTCGGTCTCTGCAACAAGGGTCGCGCTCCAGCCCATCCAGCTACACGACGGTGGGGGTGCACAGGTCCTTCCGGGCGGTCTGCCCCAAAAGGGTGACGCCGGGAGGGAGGCAGCGACCTACGCTCCGGCCGATGCACCGCGCTCGCCGCAAGCGCAGTGATTGCAGGCACCCGGGACGCTGGCTCTCTCCGGGGCTCGCGGTGCTGCTCATCGCCGCGGCGATCGTGGCGCTGCCCGCCGTCGCTGCCAGGCAGACGACCGCCAAGCCGCCCGCGCTGCCGAGGAGCTGCACCGAGCTCGGCATCTACCGGGACGATCCCACCGGCACCTATCCCTCGCTCGCGAAGAGCTTCGGCCAGAACCTGACGACGCTCTCCACGTACGTCACGGCGGGGCACGGCCTCGACCCCAAGCTCGCTGCGCTCGCGCGCAACCGCGGGTTGCGCCTGCTCGTCTCGTGGATGCCCGACGCCGGCACCGACGACCCTGAGCTGCCGAAGTACTCGCTGGCGCGAATCACCGGCGGCTCGCTCGACGCCGACCTCCGCGCGCTCGCCCGTGAGTTGCGGGCCGCCCGCGTGCCCGTGCTCTTCAGACCGATGCCTGAGCCGAACACACCCTGGTATGCCTGGTCCGGGACGACGAACGGGAACTCGCCGGCCGAGTACGTGCTCGCCTGGAAGCACGTCAGGAAGGTCGTCCGCCAGGTCGCGGGGCCCCGCGTCAGCTTCCTCTGGAGCCCCTACGCGCGCAGCGTCCCCGAGACGCCTGAGAACGCGCTCGAGCGCTACTTCCCCGGCTCCTCGTACGTCGACGCGGTCGGGGCGTCCGGTTACAACTTCGGCACCACCGGCGACCTGACCTGGGTCGACCCGAAGACGCTCTTCCTGCCCGCCTACTCGGCGATCCAGAAGCTCGCCTCGAAGCCGTTCTGGATCACGGAGACGGGCTCCACCGAGACGGGCGGGAGCAAGACCGCGTGGATCGGCTCGCTCCGCTCACTGAAGACCGCGCTGCCGCGGCTGCGTGGAGTCGTCTGGTACGACGTCGACGATCCGGAAGGGGACTTCCGTCTCGCCGGCCGCTCGCTGCAGACGGCCAGGTCGCTGCTCAAGAAGCGGTGCATCGTCTGATGGCGCTCGGCGCCAGGCGGATCAGCCGCCGCCGTCGTCGGCTGACGCTGCCGCCGGCGCAGTCCCCTCCCGTCCGTCCCGGTGCACCCGTTCCGCCCGGCACGCCCCCGACGGCTGCCGTGCCGCCGGCCGGCGGCGGCGGAGGAGGTGGCGGAGGTGGCTCGCCCACCGGCACCGTCCTCAGCACGGACATGGTCGACCGGCTGTTCTGGCGAGCGGGCTTCGGTCCCAGCCAGGCGGATCGTGCGACCTGGACCGGGCGAACGGTCGACGAGGCCGTGGGCTGGCTCCTCGATACGCCTCAGGGGGCACCGATCGGGCCGCAGGCGACGCTGAGCGGGCAGCCGATCGACCCGCTAGCCGGCAACAACGAGCTCGTGCTCGCGTGGATCGGCCGAATGGTCTCGGCAGCGAACCCGCTCGTCGAGCGGCTGACCTTCTTCTGGCACCGGCACTGGGCGTGCTCTCGCGACGACGCAGACCACCTCTTCATGGTCAGGCAGAACGACCTCTTCCGACGCTACGCAGACCTCGGCGCGAACCCCGGAGCCGACTTCCGCAACCTGGCCTACGAGGTCGGCGAGGACCCGGCGATGCTCCGCTTCCTGAACGGCGAGCTCAATCGCAGCGGGCGTCCGAACGAGAACTACGCGCGCGAGCTGATGGAGCTCTTCTGCCTCGGCGTGGTCGACGCCGCCGGCAGTCCGAACTACACGGAGACCGACGTGCGGGAGCTCGCGCGGGCGCTCTCCGGCTGGCAGATCAGCACGGCCGATGCCAACAATCCACGCGGTGTCTTCGTTCCGTCCCGCTTCGACAACGGCACGAAGAGCTTCCTCGGGCGCAGCGGGAACTTCGGCTCACGCCAGGCCGTCGACATCGTGCTCGCACATCCGGCGCACCCGGGCTTCATCGTCCGCAAGCTTTGGTCGGAGTTCATCGCCGGTGCCCCCGATGCCGCGACGCTCGCCGACCTGACGGCGACCTACACCGGCAGCGGGCTCCAGCTCAAGCCGTTGCTCCGCAAGATCCTCACGCACCCGCAGCTCTTCGACTCGCTCGCCGAGCCGACGCTGATCAAGCCGCCGGTCGTCTACGCCGCAGGTGCATTCCGCCAACTCGGCCTCAATGTTGTCAATACGAGCCCGTATACGCGGCTCCGCGAGATGGGACAGCTGCCGTACTTCCCGCCCAACGTTGCGGGCTGGGAATACGGCGCGGCCTTCATGACGACGAACGCCGCGCTCAACCGCTGGGGACTCGGCTCGGATCTCGTCAACCGCACCGAGGTGGCGCCAACCGACATCGTGGGGGAGACGCCACAGGCGGCGTTCGACCGCGCCTTCGCCGCCACCGGTCGCCCCTGGCTCGCCGCACAGACGAGGACGGCCATGCTCGACTACGCGGCCCGCGCCCCGGTCGCGAACGCCACGAGCAGGCGGGCGCGACAGCTCTTGCTGCGGGCGATGGCCCTCTCCGGCCCCGACAGCCAGGTGATGTGAGCCGATGAAGGAGATGCCCGTGAGAGACGCGTCGACCGACATCCACGCGCTGCGGTGTGCGGACTGCGCGCGTGCCGACAGCGCCGATCTCGATGCCCGCCCGATCGACCGGCTGCCGATTCCCGTCGACGCGCTCGCGGGTTTCCCGGACGGCGTGCCGCAGACACGCGGCTACGACCGGCGGCAGTTCCTGCGCAACGGCGTCCTCGGCTTCGCGTCGGTCTACGGCGCGACTGCGCTCAACTGGACGAGTATTTTCGAGTCGGCCGTGGCCGAGGCCGCAGTCGGGCCGGCGAACCAGCTCGTGATGCTCTATCTGAACGGCGGCCTCGACGGCCTCAACTGCGTCGTACCCGCCGGCTCGGCCAACTACAACGCCTACCGAACGGCGCGACCGACGCTCTACCGTGCACTGAACGCGCCCTCGGTCGCTGGGCGCGTGGGCTCCACGCCGGTGGCGGGGAGCGGCGGCGAGCTGTCGTTCGCCAACCTGGTCGTCTCCGGCACGGGCAACAACGGCGACACGAAGGGCTTCGACACGCTCTGGGGCGACGGTCTCGGCGGTGTGGGCTCCGACCTGGCCTATGTCCCAGGCATGCACTTCCTGCCTGCGAACGGCTCGCACTTCGACGCGACCGACTACATCTTCCGGGGCAGTCTGCAGGGCCTCGCGACCGGTTGGCTGGGACGGTGGCTCGACCTCTACGGCTCGAGCACGAACCCGCTGCAGGCGATCTCGATCGGCTCCTCGCTCTCCAAGCAGATCCGCACGGCTGCCGCGCCCGTGTGTTCGGTGCCGACGTCGTTCAACGGCTTTCGCTTCGACGTCGCAGGCGTCGGCTCGAACGCCAACGTGAACCAGGAGGTGAGCCGCCTCGCCGCGATTCCGGCCACGTCCTCCGGCCTGACGCGCAGTCGGTCGACCTATGGAACGACCGTCAACGTCTCGAACCAGCTCGGCGGCACGGCGCCACCGGGGGCGAACCCCGACTACCCCGCCAGCTCGCTGTCCGATCGGCTGAAGACCGCCGCCACGCTGCTCTCGGCGAACCTCGGTGTGAAGGTCGTCACCATCGACTGGGGCTCCTTCGACACGCACGGGTCGCAAGAGGCGGCCATGGATCCGCAGATCACGACCCTGTCGCGTGCGCTCGCCGCATTCAAGAACGACCTCGTCGCCCGCGGCATCGAGCAGCGCGTCGTCACCGTGGTCTTCACCGAGTTCGGGCGGCGCGTCGGCGAGAACGGCTCCCTGGGGACGGATCACGGTGCCGGCGGGCCGTGCTTCGTCATGGGCTCGGCCGTGCGGGGCGGCCTCGCAGGATCGCATCCGAGCACGACCTCGCTCATGAACGGCAATCTTGGCGTGACCACCGACTTCCGTTCGGTCTGGCAGTCGGTCGTCAACGAGTGGCTCGGCGGTGACCCGGCCCGCGTCCTGCCGGGCGCGCCCTTCGCCGGGATCAGCCGACCCGACGGGCAGACGACGCTGTTCAAGTGACGGGCGGCGTGCGCGCTCGAGTCCTGCTCACCGCCGTCGCGCTGTCCGTGCTCCTTGCGAGCGCGGCGTACGCGCTTCGCGCGGAGCAGCGCCTGCGCCGCCTCCACCTGCCTCCGGCCCCCGGCGCGGTGGTCATACCGGCGCCGCCGCCGCCGGTGCAGCCGGGCATCCCCGAGCCGCCACCGATACCACAGCCGCCCCCTCCTGCCGGCACGCCGCCGCCACCGCCGCCGCCGGCGGCGCCCCTGCCGCGGAGTGTCGCCGTCGACGAGACCGAGTACTCGATCGGGCTCTCACGCACCCTCGTCGGCACCGGCGAGGTGACGTTCAACATCTACAACCGAGGGATGGACGACCACGACCTGGCGCTCGTCGACGCGGGCGGGAACGTTCGCTCGGTGGATGTGCCGCCCCGGGAGTCGCGCTCGCTGGTCGCGACCTTGGGCCCTGGCCAGGTCAAGCTGTATTGCTCGCTCTTCGCCGGCACGCCCGGCAGCCACGAGGCGCTCGGCATGAGCACGACAATCGAGGTGCGCTGAGCTCGAATCACCGGCGGCGGGCGAGGCAGACGCCGGCGAGGCAGAGGGCGCCGCCGACGGCGGCGAGCCAGGGCGGCGTCTCGCCGAGGAACGCCCAACCGAGGAGGATCGCGACGACCGGGATCATGTAGGCGAGCGAGGCCAGGCGGCCGGCGCTCATCCGACGCAAGGCGTACGACCAGGTCGCGAAGCCGAGCGCCGTCGGCGCGATGCCGAGATAGACGACCCAGCCGATCGCCGGTGCGCCGGCGTCATCCAGTTCGCTCGCCAGCGTCGGCGCGAACGGCAAGCAGACAACGGCCCCGGCAGCGCAACCGAGCCACGTCACCTGCAAGGGTGACACGCGGGCCAGCACCGGCTTCTGGATCACGGCGGCCGTGGCGTACGCGGTGGCGGCGACGATCAGCAGGATGATGCCGACGCCGGCGCGCGAGCCCGCCTGCGAGTTTCCGAGGCCGATCAGGACACAGCCTGCGAACGCGACCGCACAGCCCGCGAAGAGCCAGCGGGGGAAGCCTTCCTCGAGCACGATCCCGGCGAGAATCGCGATCAGGATCGGCCCGATGTTGATGAGCATCGCCGCCGTGCCGGCGTCGACGCGACGCTCGGCCGCGTTCAGGGTGACGCTGTAGACGCCGAGCCAGAGCACGCCGTAGGCGGCGATGGCGAGCAGGTCGCGCCGCCCGGGCAGCGGCTCGCGGCGGACGAGGCCGCGACGCCGAGCAGGACCAGCTGACCAGTAGCCGGCCGAGCGCGACCGAGCCAGGCGACAGTGTCTGGCCGGCGTCGCGGATGGCGACGAACGCCGAGCCCCACAGACCACCGTGACCAGGCCGGCGAGCAGGGCGGGGAGGTCAGCGGTCATGGGCGCTCATCGTGCCCTGGACGGCGGAGCGCCGCCTTTCGTGAGATGGGCGATCGGCCACCGGGAGGCGAGCCCGCCCGGAAATCGCCCGGCGTCCAGCCGCCATGGCCCGGCGGCAGCGCCGGCTCGAGGCCACGGAGGCGAACGCGGCGGCGAGCGCCACCGCCCGCCGCGCAGCATCGCGGCTGGCGGCGACGCGCTCAGGAGCTGCCGTCCCCGAGCGTCGGGGCCAGGGCGAGGCCGAGCCACCACGAGAGGCCGGTCGCCGCCATGTAGCGCCCGCGCACGGCGGGGCGGCGTGAGGTCGGCGACGAGCGGCATGAGCACCGTCGTGTGCAGGCACTCGCCGACGCCGACCAGGATCGCCGCCGTGACGAAGCAGGGCGTAGGCGCCGCGCAGGTCGAGGACCCCCCGCCACGACCACGAGCAGGCAGGCGGCGACGAAGAGGAGCCCCGCGCCGGCCATCCGTCGGCGCGCGCCGGCGCCCTCGGCGAGCCTCGCCACCGGGATCTGCGCGAGGACGACCGTGACGCGCGTTCGCGAAGAAGAGCAGCCCGATGAGCTGCGTGCTCGCCCCGATCTGCTCCGTGGCGTCGGCGGCACGACCCACGCGAAGACGCCCCAGCCGACCGCCGATCATGGCCACGTTCACAGCGCGAGGCCGGAGGAACGGCCGGTCGCGCAGGAGCAGCCGGTAGCCGCCCGGGAGCGGCGCCGGCCGCGGGGTCCTCCCCAACGGCGACGACGAGGATCGCGACGTAGACCACGTACGACGCGGCGTTGGCCAGGAAGAGAAGGACGAGCCCGTCGAGCCCGTGGGCGGCGACGAGCCCGCCGAGCGCGCCGCCGAGGCCGATGCCGAGGTTGCTCGCGACGCGCGAGACGGCGCCGGCGCGGTGGCGCACGTCCGGCGGGGCGAGGGCGGCGACGAGCGTCGACTGGCTCGGCAGCGAGCACCCCGTTGCCGATGCCGGCGGCGCCCGCGGCCACGAAGGCCTGGCGCGGCGTGTGGGCGAGCGCCAGCCCGGCGTAGCCGGCGGCCAGGCAGAGGCCGGCGCCGGCGGCCGTGATGCGCGCGCCGACGCGGTCGATGACCGGGCCGGCGACCGGCGCCGCGGCGACCGCGAGGCCGGTGACGACGCCGACCACGAGGCCCGCCACGCCCAGGCTGAAGCCGCGCCCCTCGTGCAGGTAGATGACCTCGAACGGCATGACGCCGCCCCAGCCCAGGTAGTTGACGAAGATCCCCGCCTCGACGATCCAGAGCTCGGCCGAGAGGCCGAACCCCAGCTTGCGCACGATCGCGACGTCCGCAGCGATTTGTTATAGTACAAAGATCGCACATACATTAATACATAGTATCGGGATCAATGCCGGCGCGGCAACGATCGCGTCGACCGTTGAGGTCGAGATCGCGCACGGCGGCCTGCTGCCGGGTGCGAAGCTCCCACCGGTTCGCGACCTCGCGGCCGCGCCGGAGATCAGCCCGGCGACCGTCGCGGCTGCCTACCGGACGCTCGGGCAGCGTGGGTTCGTCGTCGCCGAGCGAGGACGCGGCACGTCGGTCGCGGCGGTGCCGCCGGTGCGAGTCAAGCGGATCGCCCCGCTACCGTCCGGCGTGCGCGACCTGCGAAGCGGCAATCCCGATCCTCGCCTTCTCCCTCGCTGGCCGAGCGTTCGCCGTCGCGTCGACCCGACGCACCGGCTGTACGGCGGGGCCGCGAAGTTGCCCGAGCTCGAGTCGCTGCCGCCGGCGGACTCTCGCGGACGATGGTCGACGGCGACGTGGCGATCACCGGTGGCGCGCTCGACGCGATCGAGCGCAGCCTTCAGACCGAGCTCCGGCCCGGCGACCGCGTCGCCGTCGAGGACCCGAGTTGGCCACGGATCGCCGACCTCGTCCACGCACTCGGGTTCGAGGTCGAGCCGGTCGCGGTCGACCGCCGCGGCCTCGATCCGGGCAAGCTCGACGACGCGCTGCGCCGCGGAGCGCGCGCCGTCATCGCCACGCCGCGGGGCCAGAACCCGACCGGCGCAGCTGTCGACGCTGCTCGCGGCCGCGAGCTGCGCGCAGTGCATGGCGAGCCATCCCGACGTACTCGTCATCGAAGACGACTACGTCGCACGGGTGGCCGGCGCGCCGTACGTCCCGCTGCACGACCCCGACGGTCGCTGGGTGGTCGTCCGCTCGCTGTCGAAGGTCCTCGGCCCCGATCTGCGCATCGCGCTCGTCGCCGGCGATCCGCTGACGATCGCCCGGATCGAGGGACGCCAGCGTCTCGGGCCTGGCTGGGTCAGTCAGATCTTGCAGCAGCTCGCGGCGCTCCTGCTCGAGGACGAGGCGACGTCGACGATCCTTCTGCCCGCGCCGAGCGCACGTACGCCGAGCGCCGCCGGGCGCTCGTAGCGGCTCTCTCCGAGCGCGGCATAGCGGGGGCCGGTGACTCGGGGATCGGTGTCTGGGTGCCGCTTGCCGACGAGGCCGCAGTGGTCCGTGAGCTGCTCGTCCAAGGCTGGGCTGTGAGCCCCGGCGAGCGCTACCGCTTTCACGCTGCGCCAGGGATTCGCATCACCACCGCCGATCTCGAGCCGGAGGAGGCGGAGCGCCTCGCGGATGCCCTCGAGGCGCTGTGGCAAGGCCCGAGTAGCACGTACGCCGGCTAGGAACGGCGCGTCGGGACCCGTTCCGACGCACCGGGAATTTCGGCGCGCCGGCGGAGTCTTTAGCCCCGACACCGCACACCACCGAAGGAGCGGCCGCCCGTGCTCGCAGCACGGCCGGTTGCTCTCGAGAGGAGTAACGATGACCGCAAGACATAACAACGAATCGCGCCGCACGGCGCTCCGCCTGCTGACCGGCGTCATGCTCGCTGCCGGCGTCCTTGCCGCGACCAGCCGGCCGGCGAACGCAGCCACCACCGCAACGTTCAACAACGGGGCACTCACCGTGTTCGGCGACGCCGTCGCCAACACGATCGACGATCAGCCGCAACGCGGCAGGGCGTCATCCTGGTCAACGGCGGGGCGGTTTCCGTCGGGGGCGGCACGCCGACGGTCGCCAACACCGCGCTGATCCGGGTCTTCGGCCTCGGTGACAACGACGTGATCAGCCTCAACGAGACGAACGGTGCGCTGCCGCGAGCGAACCTGTTCGGCGGCGCCGGCAACGACGTCCTCACCGGCGGCTCCGGTGCCGACCAGCTGTTCGGCGAAGCCGGCAACGACACGCTCCTCGGCAAGGGCGGGACCGACCTGCTGTTCGGCGGCGGCGAGAACGACACCCTGACGGGCGGCGACGCCGACGACCAGGCCTTCGGCCAGAGCGGCAACGACCGGATGATCTGGAACCCCGGCGACGACACCGATCTCAACGAGGGCGGCGGCGGCGTCGACACCGTCGAGGTCAACGGCGGCAACGGCGCCGAGCAGTTCACCACCACGGCGAACGGCACGCGCGTCCGGTTCGACCGCATCAACCCCGCACCGTTCGCGATCGACATCGGCACCTCCGAGAACCTGGTCCTCAACGCGAACGGCGGCGACGACAGCTTCTCCGCGACGGGGAATCTCGCCGCCCTGATCAAGATCACGGTCGACGGGGGTGCGGGCAACGACACGCTCCTCGGGAGCAACGGTGTCGACGTCCTGCTCGGGGGCGACGGCAACGACTTCGTCGACGGCCAGCAGGGGAACGACGTCGCCTTCCTCGGAGCCGGCGACGACACGGTTCCAGTGGGATCCCGGCGACGGCAGCGACACCGTCGAGGGCCAGGACGGCACCGACACGATGCTCTTCAACGGCAGCAACGCCGACGAGCTCTTCGAGGCTTCCGCCAACGGCGGCCGGGTGCGCTTCACTCGCAACGTCGCCAACATCGTGATGGATCTCGACGACGTCGAGGCGCATCGACCTGAACGCCCTCGGTGGCGCCGACACCATCACCGTCAACGACCTGTCGGGCACCGACCTGGTCGAGCTCAACGGCGATCTCGCCGGCGTCCTCGGCGGCACCGCCGGAGACGGCCAGCCCGACAACGTCATCGTCAACGGCACCAACGGCGACGACGTTCTCGTCGTGGCCGGCGATCCGAGCCGGGCCTCGGTGCTCGGTCTGGCCGCGCGGGTGAACATCGCCGGCGCCGAGGCCGCCAACGACCGGCTGACGGTCAACGCGCTCGCGGGCGACGACGTCGAGGATGCATCCGGCGTGGCAGCGGGCGCGATCCAGCTCACGCTGAGCGGCGGCGACGGCAACGACGTCCTCCTCGGCGGCGACGGCAACGACACGCTGCTCGGTGGTGCCGGCGACGACGTCCTGATCGGCGGGCCGGGCAACGACACCCTCGACGGCGGCGCCGGCGACAACGTCGTCATCGACTCCTTCGCCGCCAACGCCGTCACCGCGGCGACCCGCGCGGGGACGAGCTGGCTGAAGACTCACGTCCACGTCGTCAACGGCAAGACCGTGATCGACGTCGGCGGTAGGAAGCGAACCCTTCCGCGAGCCGACCTCTCCCAGCTCGTTCGGGACGCAGCCTCGCGCTGAGCCCCGGTTCCACGAGCGACTGCCAGCGCCAGAGCCGGATGTCCGGCTCTGGCGCTGGTCTGCTGCGTGCCCAGCCTGTCCCTCAACGCTTATGCTCGGACCGGCCGTCCGCCAACGACCGATGGAACGCGAGCTCGACCCCGCCCAGCTGGGAGACCACCTCGACCGGCTCTTCCGGGCCGCGTGGGCGCTCTGCGGCTCTCGCCCGGACGCGGAGGACCTCGTCCAGGAGACCTACGCGCGTGTCCTCGCCCGCCCGCGCCTGCTCCGGAACGAGGACGATCTCGGCTACCTCCTGCGAGCGCTCCGGAACACGTTCCTGACCCAGAAGCGGACCGAGGGGCGCCGACTGCGTCCCGGCCCGCTGCCCGAGCAGCTCGACCTCGTCGCCGACCCGCAGGCACGCGACCCGCAGGCCGCGCTCGAGGCACGCGACATCTACGCCGCAGTCGCCGCGCTCCCCGCCGACTACCGCGACGTCCTCGTCGCCGTCGACGTCACCGGCCTCTCGTACAAGGAGGCGGCGCGCGCGCTCCGGATCCCCGAAGGGACGGTGATGAGCCGCCTCTACCGCGCCCGCCAGCAGGTCGTGCGCCGCGTCGAGGGCGGCTCAGCCTGACGAGCTCGTCTCGACGGGTCCGACCAGGACCCTCTCGCCCGACGACGCCTGATCGTTGTCGGCTCGCTCGCGCGTGACGGTGAGCGTCGAGAACTCCTTCGGTGACACGCCCGCCCACAGCGTGACGTCCTGCGGCTCGTTGAACGTCCCGATCGGCACGAGCACGCCGGCCCGGTTGCGGAGCCAGGCCGCGTAGAAGCCCCCGTCGTCGAGGCGGGGAAGCCCCGTGGCGTCGAGCTCGATCCGCCAGCCCGACGTCGTCTTGGTCAGCGTCGCCTCGCCGCTGGCGGCGGGCACCAGGCCGGTCGGGCCGAGCGCCGCATGGAAGCGCTCGGCCGAGGTGCCGGAGTCGAACACGCTCAGCCCGATCGCGACGGCCGCCGCAGCAGCCGCGGCTGCGCCCGCCACGACCACAACGCGACGCGGCGCACGGCCGACGCGCCGGCCGTCGCGCCTCCACGCGCGCCCGTAGGGGCGCCGGCGCCTCGACCTCGGCAGCAGCGCCGCGCACGAGCGCGACCGCGCGCTCCTGCTCGGCAAACAGGTCCGCGAGCTCGGGGGACTCCGCGACCCGGGCCTCGAGCGCGACGCGGCGCTCCGGCGCCAGCGACCCATCCGCGAGCGCCGCCAGCTCGGCGACCTCCCGATCGCCGGCGTCGTCCCGTTGACGGTGTCTTATCGACACGGCAAGGGAACGGTATCGGTGGATGCGTGCCTTCGTCCCACAACTCATTGGACCCCGCCCGTGCGAAGGCATTCCCGACGGCGAGACTGGGATCGTGACGGTCCCTTCCGGCGATGATGTTCTCGCTTCGGAGTACCTCAGCCGGGCGCTCGGTGCCTCGGAAGAGTGGCGACACGGTTCGGTACGGGTCGTAAGCGCCACTCGCATCGGCGCGGAGCACGGCCTGAGCGGACGAATTCATCGCGTCACCGCCTGCACTGAACGCGGTGGTTCGCTCTCCTTCATCGTCAAGCAGGAAAGCGCGGCCGCGGTCGAGCGCGAGTTGCTCTTTCGCAGCGAGTGTCAGGGAGCTCCTACGAGGGTGCATTCCCGGCCTTCTCTGTGGTGTGGCCGATGCAGTCGCCGAGCGTGGAGTCCTCGTGCTCGAAGACGTCGCACCCGCGACGCAGGGCGACGTGCTCCACGGATGCACAGCCGACGAGGCCGATGCAGTCGTACGACTCCTGGCCCGGCTCCACAGCGGCTCCTGGAAGGTCGCCGGCGGCCATGCGTCGGGCCTCCCGCGCTGGAAAGCACCACCGATGGAACATGACCGTTGGCGCGACCGACTGACGCGAGCAAGTGAGCGGTTTCCGGACGCTCTCGCGCCGAACGTCTCGTCGCGAATCGGCGATCTCCCCGAGAGGGTCGCCGACGCGGGCGAGTGGCTAGGAAGCGGCCCGGTCTCGTGGATCCATGTCGATGCTCACCTCGACAACACCCTCTTTCGGCCCGACGGGTCTGCCGTTCTCCTCGACTGGTGCAACGCAGCGATTGGACCGCCCTTCGTCGACGTGGCCAGGTTTCTCACCGAGGGTGTCTTGACGCCGCTGCAACCGGAACGCTTGGCAAGTCTCCTGTCGGTCTATGTGGAGGAGCTGAGGAAGCGCGGGGTGACTGGGGTCGGATCGAGCGAGGTAGAAAGGGGCTTCGCGCTCGCGCTGCTGCCTCTCCTTCAAGCTGCGGTCGGCTGGGCCGGACGCAACGATCTCGAGCTTCGCGGTCGCCCGGCCGCACTCTGTGAGAGCTTCCTTCGGAGCGTCTGCGCATGGGCCGTTCCCCACGATTCTGGCTCGCACAAGGGAAGTAAGGAGGCCTGACGATGGCCGTGTTGAGCGGATCCTCGCTCCCATCGAACCTGCCGCGTCCATCTTCTTGTTCATGCCAAGAGCGGTTGATACTCCAGCTTCTTTCACGCATCTGGTAATCAGTTACAGGCACCCTTAAACTCGTTTGTCCTGAGGCGACGCTGCCTCACGGATACCTGAAGGGAGCCCTTCATGAGCAGGAGCAAGACCGGTGTCGTCGTGGCCGCCGCTGCAGCGGTCGTGTCTCTCGTCTTCGTGTCGGCATCCGCGACGAGTCCCTCTCAGGCAGGCCCGATCTACTTCGGCATGGACGCGCCGCTCACCGGTCCCACGCAGCTCGTCGGCCAGAGTGACCGCCAGGCCGTCGAAGCAGTCGTCGCGTACTGGAACTCGCGCGGCGGTGTCAGAGGCAGACGCGTAGTGGTCGACGTTCTCGACAATGCCTCGAACCCGTCGCAGGCGGTCCAGAACGTCCAGAAGTTCATCGGCGACAGCAAGTACGTCGGCATCTTCGGTTCGGGGAACGCGGCGGCTGCAGTCGCGACCGCCGCGATCGCGAGCCAGGCGAAGATTCCGTTCATCGCGCTCTCACCTCCGACGCAGCTCGTCGAGCCGCCGCAGCCGTACGCCTACATCCTCACAGCAACGGCCCGGTTGTACGCGTACAGCGAGGCTGCTTACCTGAAGAGCCTCGGCATCAAGCGCGTGTGGCTCATGGGCGACAACGGCGGTTACGGGCGGGACGGCCCGAACCAGGTCACGAAGCTCGCGAAGCAGTACGGCCTCGAGATAGTCGATACGACGATCTTCTCGCCGGCTTCGACGGACTTCTCGGCCGAGCTGACCCGGATCAAGAACTCCAACGCTCAGGCTCTCTGGCTCTGGACGGCGACGCCCGCCGGGCCCACGATCGTCAAGCAGTTCAAGCAGCTGCAACTGCCGCAGCGGCTCGTCCTCACTGGCGCCAACGTCTCCCCGCAGTTCCTCCAGGGCACATGCGGAGACGTCAACGGCGCGATCGTGAACTCATTCCTCGCCACTGCCTGGACGTTCCTGCCGAAGACGAACCCTGTTCGCGCCCAGGCTGCGCTTCTCCGAAGCATCCTCAAGCGGCCCGTCTCCAACTTCGACGGCGATGCAGCCGGCGCGCTATGGGCCTACAAGGCTGCGATCGAGAGGGGCAACGCGACCCGCGACGGGATCAACAATGCGCTGGCGACGAAGCTCCGCGGGCTCGTGACACCGGCGGGCAGGATCTTCCTCTCGCGAACGAACCACCAGGGCCTTCAGCTCGACTCGATGTGGGTCGGGCGGATCGAGAACTGTCAGGTCAAGCCGCTCTTCGGCCCGGCCTTCACGAAGAAGAAGTAAGGAAGCGAGCGCCGCAGACGCTCGATGCCACGCGTCTGCGGCGCTCGTGAATCTCGCCCCGCCCGCGCCGGGGCGCTTCCGGACGATGTGAGAGGATGCAGCGATGAGCCAAGCCGTTCGCGCTGAGGACGCCTCCGCGCGCGCCGAGCCGGGGATGTCATACGCGATGGCCCGCCTGCACCAGAGACTGTTCGCAGGCATCACGGAGCGCGTGGCGCCATACGATCTCACGACGCTCCAGTTCACGACCTTGAGCGTGCTCAGCTGTCACGGCGCTCCACTGTCGACGTCGCAGCTCGCACGGCGCGCGTTCATGACTCCGCAGTCGATGAGCGAGGTCATCCACGCGCTCGAGCGGAAGGGACTCATCGAGCGGAACCCGCATCCCAATCACCGCAGGACGCTGCCTGCGGCTCTGACCGCGAGGGGCCGCCGCGTGTTGGCTGCCTGCGACGAGACAGTGAGCGATTTCGAAGACGCGATGCTGGATGGGTTCTCGGAGGCCGACCGCGCGACGTTCCGCGACATGCTCAAGGCTGCGGTGCGCAACCTCGGGGGCGGCTTCCCCGAGTGATGAGTGGCCGCGGCGAGTTTCAGGTAGCCTGAATCGCGTGGGAGCGGTTGCTGCCCCGCTCGCTGCCGAGACCAGGGAGCAGCTCGCGTGCGAGCTCGTCGACGTCACGAAGGCGTTCGGCGCGGTCAAGGCAGTGGACAGCGTCTCGCTGGGCATCTCGACCGGCTCGCTCACCTGTCTCATAGGTCCTAACGGAGCCGGAAAGTCGACCCTGCTGGGGTGCATTTCGGGCTTCCATGTCGTCGATGCGGGAGTGATTCGCGTCGACGGACGGGAGGTCACACGGTGGCCCCCGCACCGCCGGGCCCAGGAGGGATTGGCGACGGTCTTCCAGACGACTCGCCCGCTCAGTGAACTGGACGTGCTCGACAGTGCGGCGGTTGGGGCGCACGTTCGGTCGCGCTCGGGCTTCGTCGAGAGCATGCTGCGTCTGCCCTGGCAGCGGCGTGAGGAGCAACGGGTCCGGCAGGAGGTTCGCCGAGCCCTCGAGATCGTCGGGCTTGAAGGCCGCGTCTCGGATCCGGCGGCTGTCCTCCCGCTCGGGCAACTCCGGCTTCTCGCGATCGCTCGCGCGCTCGCGCAGCGGCCGTCGCTGCTCCTGCTGGACGAGCCTGCAGCTGGGCTACGGGCGGGGGAGAAGGGCCGGCTGATCGAGACGCTGCGAACCCTCTCCAGGAGTGGGCTCACCATGGTGCTGGTCGAGCACGACATGCAGTTCGTCGGCGCGCTCGCCGAACGTGTCGTCGTGCTCGACCGCGGGCGTGTGATCTCGGACGGCACGCCCGACAGAGTCAGGAGCGACCCGCAGGTGATCGCCGCGTACCTGGGGTCGAGCTCGCTGTGACTGCGCTCGTCCAGGTGAACGAGCTCGTCGTTCGCTACGGGCCGGCGGTGGCGCTGGACGGAGTCTCGCTGAGGCTCGGAGCCGGCGAGCGAGTCGCGCTCATCGGAGCGAACGGGGCGGGGAAGTCCTCGCTTCTCAACGCGATCTGCGGTGTCGTTCGCCCCGCAGGAGGGACCGTTCATGTCGCCGGCGACGATGTAACGGGGAGGACGCCGAACCACGTAGTGCGTCGCGGGCTGACACAGGTTCCCGAGGGGCGGCAGGTCTTCCCGAGCCTTCCGGTCGAGGCCAACCTGCTGCTCGGTGCATTCGGTCGCTCCTTTCGGACGGAGATCGTGACGTCGACGATCCGCTACCTCAAACGCCGCGCCGAAGCCCGCGAGCGGCTCGAGCGGATCTACACGCTCCTGCCGAAGCTCCACGAGCTCCGCGATCGGCCGGCCGGACGCACCTCGGGCGGCGAGCAGCAGATGGTCGCGATCGGACGAGCACTGATGGCGGAGCCGCGCGCGCTCGCGATCGACGAGCTCTCGCTCGGGCTGGGACCGCTCATCGTGGAACAGCTCGTCGAGTTTCTGCGCCGACTCAACGACGAGGAGCACGTCGCCATCCTGCTGGTGGAGCAGAACGCACGCCTCGCGTTCGATCTTTGCGAGCGCGCGTATGTCTTGGAGACGGGGCGGGTCGTCCTCGAGGGCCAGAGCAAGCAGATCCGCGACCGCCCGGAGGTGCACAGCGCATATCTGGGAGGCGGCCCCGGATGACCGAGTTCGTGCAGCTGGTCGTCGTGGGCCTCTCCACCGGATCTGCGTTCGCGCTCGTCGGGATGAGCCTCGTGCTCGTCTACCGCACGACCGGGATAGTGAACTTCGCGCAGGGCGTGTTCGCCGTGATCGGTGGCCTCTTCACCTTCCAGCTCTCCGACGACATGCCGCTTGCACTGGCGAGTCTGGTCTCGATCCTCATCGCCGCGCTTCTGGCGTCGATTCTCGCGGTCCTCGCCGTTGGCTTCCGTGGCCGGACGACGAGCCTCGCGAGCACGATCATCACGCTCGGAGCCGCGTTCCTCGCTCAGGCGCTGCTCCTGCTCGAGTTCGGGGACATTCCGCGCAGCTACCCCGGCATCTCCGACCGCGCCTGGAACATCGGGGGCGTTCTCGTCCAGCCGCAGTACGTCCTCATCGCAGGGGTCGCGCTGCTCTCTGCCGGCGCGCTGACGCTCTTCCTCCGCTGGACGATCGTCGGGCAGGCACTCGTAGCCTGCTCGGACTCTCGTCGCGCTGCCGAGCTCGTCGGACTCAACATCCGCTCACTCGCCGTGGTCGCGTTCATCGGAGCGGGGGCGCTCTGCGCGCTCGGCGGTTCGCTGCTCGCGCCGAGCAACCCCATGACGTACAGCTCGGACGTCGCGATCACCGTGAACGGCTTCGCGGCGGCCGTCTTCGGTGGGCTTGGATCCATCCGTCTTGCCCTCCTCGGCGGGTACGCGCTCGGGATCCTCGAGCAGCTCGTGGTCGGCTACATCGATCCGCAGTACAGCCTGATCATCGCCCTGATCGTGATGCTCGTCCTGATCGGCTGGCGATCACGGGCCGAGATCGCGAGTGCATCGCACGACGCGCACGCGGCGATCCGGCGTGCGCGTGTGCCCTGGCCTGCGCCGGTCCGGCTCGGGCTCATCCTCGCCGGAGCAGTGTTCGCGTGCTGGATTCCCTACCAGCTGTCGACGTTCGACGTGGCGCTCTACGACCGTATGGGGCTGTACGCGCTCGTGACAATCGGCCTCACGCTCCTGATGGGATACGCCGGGCAGATCTCGCTCGGCCAGGGGGCGTTCTTCCTCATCGGCGCCTATACGTCGGCGATCCTGACGGTGGGCATCGACCCCGACACCCGCCTCGTCGATCCCGAGGCTGGCGTTTCCCCGGTCCTCGCAGTGCTTGCGGCGCCGGTCGTGGCTGCAGCGCTCGCCGCGGTGATCGGCGTGCCGCTGTTGCGCCTGCGCGGTCATTACCTCGCGTTCGCGACGCTCGCGCTCCACCTCATCACCTTCTCCGTCCTTTCTGCATGGGACCGGTTCACGGGTGGTCAGTACGGAATCTCGGTCACGAAGCCGCTCACCGTCCTCGGGCACGACCTGCGCGGCCCGCTGCACGCAGCCGTTGTTTGGGGGGTCGTTGCGATCGCCTTGGTGCTGGCGACGAATCTCGTCCATTCGCGCGTCGGGCGTGCCCTGCAGGCGATCGCGACCGACGAGGCCTCCGCCGCGGCGTCGGGCATTCCGGTAGCGAGCTACAAGCTCCGGCTGTTCGTCTTCGCCGCCGCGCTCGCCGGGCTCGGCGGTGGCCTCTTCACCTTCGCGTTCCTCATCGTGTCGCCAGAGGCGTTCCCGATCGTGCTCAGCATCGAGTTCGTCGTCATGGTCGCCGTCGGCGGGCTGGGCAACATCTACGGCGCCGTGGTCGGGACGGTGGCCATCCTCTATCTCGAGCACAAGCTCCGTGAGCTGGGCGCGCGGTCGGACCTCTTCGGCTGGGATCTCCCCGACGCCGCGCCGACGGTGTTCTCCTTCGGTGTGTTCGGGCTGATCCTCATGGCGATCATGCTCTTCTTTCCGCGCGGGCTCCTTCCAGCCATCGGAGACGCAACCGCAGGAGTTTGGGAAAGGACCCGTGGCGCCGGCCGGCGCGGCGCTACTGCGCGCTAGCGAGAGTGCCTCTGCCCGGCTGGGCATCATCTACGCGGCAGGTCTGCGGACGCAGGTTCGATTCCCGACGTGAGAGCTGCGGCGCGTCGCTCTCGTTCTAGTCGCGGCAGAGCGGACGGTCGACCGCGACGGTCCTCAGGTTGGTCGCGCCCCTTCCTCCGAGGAGCCTTCAGCCATTCGATTTGCTCACCCGACTCTGGGGACGTCCTGTCGGCTGAAATCGAACGAGCCGGGTGCCCTCGGCGGGTTCCGGTTCCTGAAGAACGTCACGGGCTTCTGGCTGCTCGACCGCTGCGTCGAGGAATGGGGCGACGGCACCACGGCGGGGGAGCTGCTGGAGCAAGCCGGGTCCACCGGAGCAGCGGGCGCAGTCTTCGACGTGGCCGACGAGCGTTTCCTCGCCCCGACGCGTATGGAGGCGGAGGTGCGCGACGTCGCCGGGCTCGGTGTCGACGCCCCGCGGTCGACGGTCGTGCGGTCGATCGTTCGCTCCCTCGCCCACGGCGTGGCGGCCGTTCTCGACGAACTGCGCCCAATTCGTCCGGTCGAGGAGCTCGCGATCGTCGGCGGTGGGGCGGCGGCGCCGGCCGTCGTACGCGCGATCGAGGATGCCGCTGGGATTCCCGTCGTCCCCGGCGCAGTGGAGGCGACCGCTCTCGGCAACGCATTGCTTCAGGGCTTGTCACTGGGCCGCTTCGCGTCCCTGGCCGAGGGCCGCGCCTGGGCGGCCGGTGAGCTCGCGTAGCGACTCGGTGCGAGGCGCCCATCCGCGGCGGTCAGGCCCCGCGAGCCTGGGTGAACAGTGCTCGCGGGGCCGACAGCATCCGATCCGTTAGTCCGAGTCTTCCACCTCGTTACTCGTATTGGAGTGCGTGGAGGACGTTCAGCCTCGAGGCGCGTCTCGCCGGCAGGATCGCGGCCAACATTCCGGCGAGGATCGCGACGGCGACGAACACGACGAGGGTCCCGTACGGCACCGCGAACACGATCCCGTACTGCGAGAGCGCGGCCGTCGTGAGCACGGCGAGGAACATGCCGACGGCGATCCCGAGCGCGGCGCCGATCAGTGCCGTGACGACGCTCTCGTGTCGGATCATCCGACGAACCTGCCGGCGGGTCATGCCGATGGCCCGCAGCATCCCGAGCTCGCGCGTCCGCTCGAACACCGACAGCACGAGCGTGTTGATCACGCCGAACAGGCTCACGATGACGGAGAGGCCCGAGCAGCGCATACAGGATCTGCAGCGATCTGCGTGATCTCGCCGGTCCGGGTGTCCTTGAACTCCTCGCGGGTCTCCACGATCGCGGCCGGGAAGGCTGTGAGGCTCTCCTCGAGCGCCGCCGTGTTCTCGGCCGACGGGCCACCTTGGACGTTGAGGAGGGTGAGGTCGTTGTCGTGGTTTGCGAAGGCACCGTCGAACGTGGTGGTCGAGACCGAGATCGCGCCGAACGGCGAGCCGCCCTTCGGCGGGTCGACGATCCCGTCGACATGAAGCTGTAGCTGCTTGCCCGTCGGGCGTCTCGACCGTCAGGGGCGACCCGACGGCCAACGAGTGGTCGTCGGCGTACGCGCTTGACGAGGAAGGCGCCGTCACGGCCGAGCTGCGCGGGGACGTTCTCGGAGCCGCTCGACCACGTGATGTCGACGACCTTCGTCAGGTTCGCATCCACCCCGGTGACGAGGACGGTCTTGCCGTCGACCTTGGCCTCGCCCGAACGCATCTCGGACACCGCCTCGACGCCGGGTGCCTTCGCCGCCGCCTGGGCGGCCTCGTTGGTCAGCAGCTCGCCGTTGTTGCCGGCGGACACGGAGTAGTCGGCGACGAAGAGCTCGTCGACGGCACCCGTGAACGAGGTCTTGAAGCCCTGTCCGATGACTGCCACGAACGTGATCAGGGCCAGCCCGATCATCACTGCGGCCGCCGTGGATGCAGTTCTGGCCGGATTTCGGACCGCGTTCTGCCGAGCGAGGCTCCCGGCCGTGCCGCCGAAGCGCGCGCCTGGTGCGCCGAGCACGTACGCGAGCGGACGCACCACGCGGGTGGCGATCATCGCCACGGCGACGAACATGAACAGCACACCCGCGACGAGGACGATCACGCGCACGAGTACGTCGACATCGCTCGCGAAGACGCCAAAGGAGAACAACGCGATCGCGACCACGCCGACCGTCGCCGACACCGGCAGCGCGTAGCGCGCGAAGCGCGACGCCGGCATGACGGCGCCCTCGCGCACCGCTGCGATCGGCTCGACACGGGTCGCGCGGACCGCCGGCCGGAGGCTCGCCAGCACGGCGATCAGGGTGCCGACGCCGAGGCTGACGAGGATCGTCCGCGTGGAGAACACCAGCCCGCTGCTCGGTAGGTCGATGCCGAGTGACTCGAGGAGCGCCGATCAGGCCCACCGCGATGGCGAGCCCGAGGAAGAGCCCGATCACCGAGCCGACAAGGCCGACGACGAGCGACTCGAGGACGACCGACCACAGCACCTGACGCCTGGAGGCTCCGAGGGTGCGCAGCGTGGCGAGCTCTCGCATCCGCTGCGCGACTGTGATCGCGAGCGTGTTGGCGATCACGAAGCTGCCGACGAACAGCGCGATGCCGCCGAAGCCGAGCAGGAAGTACTTGATGATGTTCAGTTCCGCCTGGGTGTCGGCGCTGTCGGCGTTCGCCTGGGCCTCGGCCGTCTTCACCTGCATGGTCGTCGGAGAGAAGCGGGTCGATCTGTCTGACCAGCTCGGCCTCCGTCACGCCTTCCTTGGCACCGACGCTGATCAGGTCGAACTTGCCCTCCTTGTCGAACAGCCGCTCCGCCGTCGCGAGATCGAAGACCAAGACCGTGATGCCACCGAGCGAGCCCTCCGATCCGAAGCGGACGATCCCGCTGATCTCGTACGTCTCGAGCGGGCCGTCGCCGTATGCGCCGACGGTCTGGCCGATCTCGAAGCGCTCCTTCTCTGCCGTCGAACTGTCGATTGCGATCTGGCCGTCACCGCTGGGCCACTCGCCCGAGACGAGCTGGAACGGATTCAGGCTCTGGTCGTCTGTCGACTCGACACCCATCGCCACGCCCTGGCCGGGCTCGACCGATCGTCTCCCCGTCCTTGTCGACGAGGCTCGCCTCGTCCTCGATCGTGCCCTGCGCGACGCGCACGCCGGGCAGGTTCTCGACGTCGCCGAGAACGGCGGCCGAGAACGCAGGCGCTTCGGTCTCCCCGTCCGCCGTCTCGATCTGCGACCTTCGAGCTGATGACTGCGTCGGTGGATTTGTACGACTCGTCGAAGATGCCGTCGAAGCTCTTGCCGAGCGTGTCGGTGAGCACGAACGCGCCGCTGATCATCGCGACGCCCAGGACGATCGCGAACGCCGTCAGCGTCGGCACGCAGCTTCCGTCCGAGCAACCCCTTGAGGGCGACGGCGATCATCTGACCGTCGCCTCCTCCAGCGCTGCGAGGATCTCGTGGGGCGTCGAGCGGCCGAGATCGGTGACGATCATGCCGTCGGCGAGGAACAGGACCCGGTCGGCGATCGCCGCGGCGTGGGCGTCGTGGGTGACCATGACGGTCGTCTGGCCGTAGTTGTCGACCGAGTCGCGCAGCAGTTCCAGGATGTCGGAGCTCGTCCGCGAGTCGAGATTGCCGGTCGGCTCGTCGGCGAACATCACCGTCGGCTTCGAGACCAGCGCGCGGGCGATCGCCACTCGCTGCTGCTGCCCGCCGGAGAGCTCCGAGGGCCGATGCGTGAGGCGGTCCTGGAGGCCGACGCTCGACGTCAGCTCGTCGAGCCACTCCGGATCTGCTTTCTCGCCCGCGATCGAGAGCGGGAGGACGATGTTCTCCTTCGCGGTCAGCATCGGCAGCAGGTTGAAGAACTGGAAGATGAAGCCGATGTGCTCGCGTCGCAGCTTCGTCAGCTGCGTGTCGTTGAGCTCTCCGATCGCGGTCCCGGAGATCCAGACGTCCCCCTCGGTCGGCTTGTCGAGGCCGGCGAAGATGTGCATCAGCGTCGACTTGCCCGACCCGGAAGGCCCCATGACCGCGGTCAGCTTGCCGCTCATCATCTCGACCGAGACGCCGCGGAGCGCATCGACGGCCGTCTCACCCTCGCCGTAGCGGCGGGTGATCGCCGCACCGCTGACGACTGGCACCGACTTCTCCGGCGCTCGTTGCTCATCCTTGGCGACGATGACGCTCATGTGGTCCTCCCATCAGTTGGGATCGAGGAGCTCGTGGTCGAAGGAGCAGCCGACGTCTCCTTCTCGCGCAGGAGCGCGGCGAGGAACAGGCAGCTGAAGGCGACCGTCCCGAAGGGGAACGGGTGGCCCCCGAGCAGGACGACTGCCGCAAGCCCGATGAGGATCCACTGGGAGCGCGGCGCGCCCGTGCGGCGGGCGGCGAGCGCGACGGCCCCGACGCCCACCAGCCAGGCGAGCGAGCCGACGACGCCGATCGCGAAGACCGATGGGTCGAAGCCCGGCCAGTCCTTGACGGTCACCCAGACGCCTTCCTGCTGGGCGGCGGGGAGATCACGGGCGTTGCGCATTGCCAGGCCGGTGGCGATCCCGGCGATAGAGTCGTAGGCGCTGTAGAAGACGAGAAAGACGCCCATCCCGAGCCGCACCGTCCATGCCGCGGCGTAGCCGAAGCTGTCCGCCAGGAGCAAGACCGAGAGCGCCGTCAAGCCGATCAGCACCAGCTGGATCGCGTGGAAGACGGCGAACCAGGTCGCCACCTCCATGACGGCCTGCGCGTTGATGTCCGGTGCCGGATGCAGGACCTCCAGCACGGCGAGGGCAAGAGGCGGGGCGAGCAGCAGCACTCGACGGGCTGTGGCCGGCAAGACCCACACAAAGTCGCGAGGGATCGATTGACTTGCTACCTGTGTCACGTCCAGCTCCCGTCTACCGCGCTAAACCACGGTGGTTGCTCGCTCATGGCGCCGCTCGGAGGTGCTTGTCGAAGAACCCCACCACTCGACGCTCGTACTCCGTCCGGCTGCGTGGTGATCCCCGCGATGTGCTGGCCCTCCGGGACCTCCCAGATCTGCTTCGGCGCGCCGGCAACCGCGTGGAAACTCTGATTCGGCCTGGTTTCCGAGCCGCCCTGGCCGTTCTCGCCGTAGACGAAGAACGCCGCGGTCGGCGCGAGCTGCTTCGCCTCGCTCTTCAAGCTCGGCGGCGGCAGATCGTTGGTGAAGAGCGCCGTAGCCAGCGAAATGGCGCTGTCGGCCAGGATCTCGCTGGTCAGCCCGTTGTTGGCCCAACCGTCGCGAATCGATTGCCCGCTCGCGCCCTCCGAGACGATCGCCTTGAACACGTTCGAGCCGCTCGCAGCGTGAATGAGCATCTCGCCGCCGATCGAGAGCCCGATGCCGCCGATCCGCTCAGGATCGACGTCGGCCCTGCTGAGGAGGAACGCAGCAGCAGCGTGAATGTCCCGCTCTCCGTGCCAGCCGAACAGGTTCGGATCGCCGTCGCTCGCACCCTCGCCGCGCCGATCGAAGAGAAGGACGCCGTAGCCGTGGTTGACGAGCATGCGCGTGTGCTTCTGCGGCCCCGAGCGCCCGGGGAGGGCGATCACGGTGGCGCCGTTCCGCGACGGCACGAACCAACCGTGCAGGCGCAGTCCGTCGCTCGTCGCAAACGAGACCTCCTCGTGCGCCGCGCCGAGGTTCGGAGCCGGCACTCCGGCGCGCGCAGTGTGCGTTACGACGTAGGCGATCGCAGTCGGGAAGAGCACGTTCAGGATGAGGATCAAGGCGCCGATGGTGATCGCCGTGCGGCGGACGTAGCGGCGCAGGCGGCTGCCGTCGGTACGTCGCGAACGCCACAGCGTCACCACACCGACGCCGAGGAGCACGAAGCCGGACAGCATGGCCATTGCCCCGCTGAAGTCGTCGCCGGATGGCCCGCCGTTGAGCGAGTAATAGGCCGCCTCGATGCCGCTCAGGACACCGAAGAACCCGGCGAGGAGCGCCAGCGTGGCGCGTGTACCGGGCCGGACACGCCCGTACGCAACTGCCGCTCCCGCGAGCAGGGCCACGAGCACAAGCCCGGTCACCGCGTGGTCGGCCACCGAGGTTCCGGGTTCGGGCTGCAGGAAGCTGTCGTCGACGACGTGGAGAGCGATGATCGCGATCGCCGACGAGACCGCGATCCGCTCGGTGGCGATGCGGCCCCACACGTTGCTGCGGGCGTTTCCGGCGATCGCATGAGACGCGCCCTCGTGGGTGCTGCTGGTCATGGGATCTCCACCTCGTTGACGCTCGATGCGGTCGTGCGCTCGGCGACGTAGAAGGGGAGCAGCCCGAGCGCCTCGGCCTCGGAGCCTGCGCTGACCGTCCACCAGATCGCGTGATCTCCAGAGCGACAGGAGGCGAGGGCGATCTGGCGTCGCAGCGGGCTCTCGGTCCCCTTGAAGGACGCGAACACGACGCCGCACTCATGCGACTCGTGCCGATGGTGCAGCACGTACTTGGACACATGCCGAGCCTGACGCGTCGCCGGCCCGGCGACATCAGGGCTGCACCCTGATTTTTCGATCCGGCAGCCCTGATCTATGGTGGCTAGCGGGAAATGGCCGTGCTTGCCGAGGAGCTCGTCGGGCGCGCCGACGAGCTCGGCGAGTTCGACCGCGCCTTGTCCGAGCTCGATCATGAGCGGCCGGCGGCGCTCGAGCTGGCGGGCGAACCGGGGATCGGCAAGAGCCGGCTCCTGTCGGAGTTGATCGCGCGCGCAAGCGCGCGCGGCCACCTCGTGCTCTCCGGAACCGGCGCTGAGCTGGAGCACGACCTCCCGTTCTGGGTCTTCGTCGACGCAATGGACGAGTACCTGCAGAGCCTCGAGCCCAGGCGCCGCGATGCACTGGGCGACGAGACTCGCAGCGCGCTCGCGCTCGTGTTTCCCTCGCAGGCCCCGTTTGCGGCGGGTAGCAGCGATCTCCGACACGAGCGCTACCGCAGCCACCGCGCCGTACGCGAGTTGCTCGAGCGCCTCACGGCGACATGCCCACTCGTGCTCGTTCTCGACGACATCCACTGGGCAGACGCCGCCTCGGTCGAGCTACTCAGCTCGCTGCTCCGTAACCCGCCCGATGCCTCGGTCCTGATCGCCGTCGCGATCAGGCCGCGACAGGCGCCGGAGCGGCTCTCGGCGGCGCTCGATCGGGCGCGCCGTTCCGGCGCGATCACCCGGATCGAGCTCGGCGCCCTGACGCCACTCGAAGCGCGGGAGCTCCTCGACGACTCGATCGACGAGCCGACGGCCACAGCCCTTTACGAGGACAGCGGCGGCAACCCGTTCTACCTCGAGCAGCTGGCCAGGTCACTCGAGCGTAGAGGCGCGTTCGAGGCGGATGTCGCCAAGAACTCGTTGGCGGACCTGGGCGTGCCCCCACTCGTTGCGAGCGCCCTGGCCGAAGAGATCGCGCGTCTTCCGGACGACGCCCGGCTCGTACTCCAGGGTGCCGCAGTGGCCGGAGACCCCTTCGACCCCGAGCTCGCGACGGCGGCGGCGGCGCGTCCGCCGACCTCTGCGCTCGACGCCGTCGACGAGCTCTTGCGGCTCGATCTGATTCGGCAGACCGACGTGCCGCGCCGGTTCCGCTTCCGACATCCGCTCGTGCGTCGGACGGTCTATGAGTCTGCGCCGGCCGGCTGGCGGCTCGGCGCACACGAGCGATGCGCCGGCACTCTGGCCGCGCGCGGGGTGAGCGCAACCGGCCGCGCTCATCACGTCGAGCGCGCAGCAAGCCAGGGCGACGCAACCGCCGTCGCAACGCTCCGCGAGGCCGGCGAAGCGGCGGCGCATCGTGCCCCGGCGAGTGCCGCAGCCTGGTTCGCTGGCGCGCTCAGGTTGCTCGCCGACGATGCGCCCGCCGAGGAGCGCGTCGAGCTCCTCCTCGCGCGCGCGGGGGCGCTGGCAACGTGCGGGCACTTCGCCGAAGGGCACGCGGCCATTCTCGAGAGCATCGAGCTCGTCCCGGCGGACGCGCTCGGGCTGCGCGTCCGACTCACGACGGCGTGTGCCGGCATCGAGCATCTCCTCGGCCACCACGCCGACGCGCACAGTCGCCTGACGGACGCGTTGGACAGCCTCGATGACGGCGACTCGGCCGAGGCGGCGGCCCTGATGATCGAGCTTGCGCTCGACGGTGTCTACCGAATGGAGTTCGAGCAGACCAATGTCTGGGCCGGACGGGCGCTCGAGATCGCGAGAGTCGCTCGGCGATCGCCCACTGAGAGCCGGCTCCGCGGCCATTCTCGCCTGGGGGGCCGGTCTGAGCGGCGCCACCTCGGAGGCCGAGACATACCGTGCCGAGGCGGCAGCGCTCGTCGACGCGCTCTCCGACCAGGAGCTGGCACTGCGGCTCGACGCCGCAGTCAATCTGGCCGGTGCCGAGCTGTACCTCGACCGTTTCGACGCGACGGGGGTGCACGCCGAGCGGGTGATCGCCGTGGCGACCGCCACGGGACAGCCGGCGTTCGTCCCCTTCGCGTTCATGCTCCTCGCCTGGGCCAGGATGTTGCAGGGTCGGCTTGCCGAAGGGGGCGAAATGCTGGACTCCGCCGTCGAGGAGGCGCGGCTCCTCGGCAACGACCAGACGCTGGCGGGACTTCTCCTCAACCGCTCGCTGACCGCACTCGCTGCGGGTGATCTCGGGATTGCGGTCGCCGCGGCCGAGGAGAGCGTCGAGCTCACGCGTGGGATGGAAAACGGCCTCGTCCCGGCGGCGACCGGCCTCGCGCTCGCGGCCGCTCTGCTCGAGACCGGAGATCCGAAGCTCGGCAGCGCGGTCGAGCTGCTGCTGGAACGTTCGGGCGGCGCCGGACTACCGCTCATGCCCGGAGCGAGCTTTCGCGCCAAGTGGCTGGAGTTGCTGACCAGGTGCTGGCTGGCTCTCGGCAGGCCCGACGAGGCGGAACGCGCGGCCGCGTGTGCCCAGGATGCGGCCGCCTCGATCGGAGCCCTCGCGATGGCGACCGCGATGGCGGATCGCGCAGCAGCGGTCGTTGCGCTCGCCTCGGGCGACGCCGCTGTTGCCGCGACGCGCGCACTCTCCTCCGCCGCTGTCGCGGACGACATCGGCTTGCCGGTGGAAGCCGCGCTCTCCCGCGCGCTTGCCGGGCGAGCGCTCGCGCACAGCGGCGAACCCGAGGAAGCGGTGACGCAGCTCGAGCGAGCAGCTGCCGCCTTCCACGACTGCGGTGCACGTCGGTACCGCGATGCGGCCGACCACGAGCTACGACGGCTCGGAATCCACGTCCACCGGCGCACACGACCCGGCGAGCCCGGCGAGGTCGGAGTCGGTGCGCTGACCGACCGCGAGCGGCAAGTCGCCGAGCTCGTCGTCGACCGGCGGACGAACGTCGAGATCGCCGAAGCTCTCTTCCTCAGCCCCAAGACGGTAGAGACGCACCTGCGCAACATCTTTCGCAAGCTGGACGTCGATTCGCGTGTCGAAGTAGCCCGAACCGTAGAGGCCGCGGCGCGAAGCGACCCCCTGAACTGAGCGACCGCCAGGTGCCGCCCTAATGCCGGCAGAGCAGCTCGTCGAGGTACGGACCTGCGATCGTCTCCATCGCTCTGGGGTCGACGCCGTTCATGGCCATGACGTAGAGGCGGCGGCCGTCGCGTGAGCCGGCGACGAAGGTGAGGTAGCCCGGCGTGCCGCCCGTGTTCCCGTAGAACCAGCGGCCGCACGGGGAGCCGAGCTTGAAGATGCCCAGCCCGTTCCCGTGCGAGCCTGGAACGACCTTCCGCATCTCGGCGACGAGGGCCGGCGGCACGAGCTTGCCGCGCAGGAGCGCGCCGAAGAAGACGGCCAGGTCGCGTGCGTTCGACACGACCGCGCCGTCCGCCCAGGGGCCGCCGAGCCGGTGCAGCGAGACGTCGCGTGGCTTGTCCCCGGTGATGTCGTAGCCGCGCATCTGGTCGTCGCTGAGCGACTGTCGCGAGGGCTCGAACGCCGTTGCGGTGAGACCGAGCGGCTCGAAGATGCGCTCGCGCAGCAGCGCGGCCACTCGCCGTCCGGTCAGCCGCTCGAGGATCTCGCCGAGCACGAGGTAGTTCGTGTTCGAGTAGGAGGCCTGGCTGCCGGGCTTGTACTCGAGCGGCTCCCGTGCAGCCGACGAGACGAGCCGTCGCGCCGGGATCACGGCACGCGGGTTGCGCGCGACCGTGCTGCCCCACGGCTCGAGCCGCATGTAGTCGGGGATCCCGCTCGTGTGGTTCAGCAGATGCCGAACCCGGATCCGCCTCCCCTCGCGAAATCGCCCCGGGAGGAGGTGGTCGACGGTGTCGTCGAGCCGGAGCTTGCGCTCGGCGACGAGCTGCATGACGACGGTCGCCACGAAGCTCTTGGTCACGCTGCCGACCCAGAACCGGTCGTCCGGGCGTGCCGCGCGGTGACTGCGGAGGTCGGCTTCCCCGGCGGCGACGACGGTACGGCGGCCGTCCTTCTCGACGAGCGTGATGACGGCCGGAATCTCGCTCGCGGCGATGAGACGGTCGGCGGCTTTTTGAAGCTCGGACTCCGAAGGTCCGCCGGCGCCCAGAAGCAGCGCCCCGGCGACGACGGCGACGAGCCCGGCGCCGAGCATCCTGAGAACCCGCATGTGTCAGGTACGCAGCGGGTCGCGTCGTTGTTACAACAGCTCCCGCAGCCGGTTGAGCAAGGACGAGCCGCTAGAATGTGACTTGCGCTACAAGCGCCCGACCCAGACGCAGCGAGAGTTCCACCAGGACCCCTCGTGTCTTTCGATGGCCGCCTTCGTCGGGACAGCGGATCCTCCGCAGACTGAAGGGCGGAAATGGCGACACAAGCTGGTGCTCTGCCGCTCCGATCGGAGGGCGTGATCGAGGTGTCGTCGTCGTAGGAGAACGGGCTGTAGGAGCAGGTCAGGTCGAGGTCAAGGTGCTCGTGTTTAGTGGCCGCGCAGCCGCGAACTCCCAGCGGGCGTAGGATCCCGGCCAGGCGTGACAGCCGAAGACGACATCGCGAGTGTTGCTGCGCAGCTGGCAGATCTGACTCGTAAGGTCGACGAGATGCAGGGGCGTGTGAACGCCCTGAGCGAACGCGCCGACAGTCAGCAATCCGCGGCGAATACCCAGCAGGAGCGCACCGACATCCAGCAAGAGCGCATCGAGCTCGCTGCTCGAGAGTTGGCAGACGTCAGCGAGCGTTTGCAGGCTGCGGCCAACGCGCTGCGGGAGTCCATCTAAGACCGCCCGTAGCGCCGATCGGAACGGGTCCATTGACCCGTCTCTGCAGCGTCATCGTCAGGGACGTGCACCCCATGTCGGAGGTCTCATGGAGGTTGCAGGCCGCTCTAGGCCGCGACGACGCGCGTGGCGCCGTAGTAGCTCCCGTGCGACGAGAGCCGCGACCAGCGGACAGTCGTGCCGCCCTGGGGCGCGTGGATGAACTTCCCGCTGCCGGCGTAGATCCCGACGTGACCGAGACCGGAGAAGAAGACCAGATCGCCGGGCCGCAGCGAGCCTCGCGGGATGCGGCGACCGTGGCCGTACTGGCCGGCGGCGTAATGGGGAAGGGCGATCCCGACCTTGCCGTACACGTACTGGACGAGCCCGGAGCAGTCGAAGCCGACGCGCGGCGAGGCGCCGCCCCAGCGGTAGGGGATGCCGGTGAGGTGGTTCGCGATCTGAACGGCGTGCAGGCCGAGGTTCACCCGCTTCTTGACGTGCCTCTTGGCAACGTACTTCCGGGCCGGCTTGTGCGGACGCTTGGGGTCGGTGGCCGCGCTTCCCGGCGCGGCGAGCACCGCGACCGACAGCATGAGCACGAGCGTTGTAAGGGCGACGACGATGGCGTGCATGGCGGCGCGGCGTGCGCGTCGGGACATCCTGAGTTCCTCCAGACGGCGCTGCTCACCGGGGCGTAGGGCGGGACCACCCGGCGGGGCGCCTGATTCGCTTCCGCGAACATCATCGCCGCGACGCGCCGATGTCGCCTGACCCGAAAGGGTTAAGAACAATCAGGAAACTGTGATGTCCGACATAGCACCTGTTGTCACGAGTCGAAGATGCCGCAGCAGCTTCTGAACACGGAGCGGCTCACCCTCGTGCCACTCGACGACGGGCACCTCGAGTGGGAAGTCGCCCTCGATGCGAGTCCCGAGGTGATGCGCTACCTCACCGGTCGGGCAAGCACCCGCGAGGAGGTCGAAGCTGGTCACGCGCGTCGGCTGGCAGCCGCGCAGAAGGTTGACGGACTCGGCTTCTGGGTCGGCCTCGCCGACCACGAGTTCGTCGGCTGGTGGGCCCTACAGCCCGCGCACGGTCCCGACCAGCCCGATGACCCGGCAGTAGCCGATCTGGGCTTTCGGCTGCTCCCGCTTCATTGGCGCAAGGGACTCGCCTCGGAGGGGGCGCGAGAGCTGGTGCGGTACGGCTTCGACGACGTGGGTCTCGAAAGGATCATCGCTCAGACGATGACCGTCAACGCCGGCTCGCGGGCCGTGCTGGAGCGAATCGGTCTCACCTACGTGCGGACCTTCGCCACCTCGATGACCGAGCCGGTGGAGGGAATCGAGGAGGGAGAAGTGGAGTACGAGATGACGCGTGAGCAATGGGAGCGCAGCGGGTAGGTCGAGCGCGTGGACAGATACGTGTTCGATCGATCGTGGCTCGGCGATGTGCCGCCGCCTCGCCGGCCGCTGCTTCTCTTCGACGGCGGCTGACCGTTCTGCCGAGCGGCGGCGAGGTTCGTCGCCTGGATGGATCGCACGGAGCGGCTTGCGCTCCTGAGCCGTCGACGACGAGGCGGCGGCTGCCTACGCCGCCCGAATACCCCACCAGGACGTGGACGATTCGTGGCAGCTGATCGAGCCGACCGGCGTGCGGCTGATGCACGGCCCGGCAGCCATCCGCCTACTCGAGCACATTCCCGCCACGCGGTGGCTCGGCCGGCTGCTGCGCCGGCTGCGGCTCACCGCCGTCGCGACGGCGGCGTACCGCGTTGTCAGCCGGATCCGCAAGCCCCTCGGGCGCTTCTTTCCGCGCCCTGACGTGCCCCGGCGCTGGCCGTAGCGGTCGGATCCAGAGACTACGTCCCGGGCTGGATGGCCACGAGACCCGGTCGATCTCGATCGGTCCGACGGGGCTCGTCGTGCCAGATCCACCAGTCGTACGGCGGCGTTTGCGGGTAGCCCTCCGGGGAGTCCTCCCACTCCTCCTGGCGCCCGAGTGCCGTCATGTCGAGGTAGCTCCACGTGCTTCCCAGCGCCTCGTCACCTCGTGCGTCGATGAAGTAGGTGCGGAACACGCGGTCGCCGTCACGGATGAACGCATTCGTGCCGTGCCATTCGCTGACGCCGAAGTCCGCGTCGAAGTCATCGGTGATCGTGTACCACGGAATCACCTCCCAGCCCATCCGCGCTTTCACGCGCTCGATATCCGGCTGCGGTGCCCGCGAGACGAACGCGAGCGTGGTGTCCCGCTCGTTCAGATGGGCCGGGTGCGCCACCTGGTCGGCCACCATCGAGCAGCCCATGCACGCGTGCTCGGGCCAGCCTTCCACTCCGGGCTCGAAGAACGCGCGGTAGACGATCAGCTGTCGGTGCCCGGCGAAGAGGTCGAGCAGGCTCGCCTTGCCTTCTGGCCCGTCGAACTCGTATGCCTTGTCCACCGCCAGCCATGGCATGCGGCGCCGCTCTGCCGCGAGCCGGTCACGGGCGCGGGTGAATGCCTTTTCCCTGACGAGCAGCTCCTGTCGCGCAGACTCCCACTCCTCCGGCGACACGATCGGCGGCGTGTTCATGGGGATCTCCTTTCTCAGCTTCTCTCCAGACCGGTTCCCATGAGGTGTGCAAAAAATGCCTTCCTGCACGCTCACATCGAGGAGGGCCGATGCCTGTCGACGAAGCACGCTCGGAGGAGACCCCGTACGGCCGCTACATCACGTCGGACGGCTGGTTCGTGCTCAATCTCGCGGACGCGCTCGCCGTGCGCAACGAGGAGAAGGGCGGCGCCACCTATCCGCTCGAGTCGCGCGACGCACCGTTTCGGGACGTCGGCGTCAGGGTCACCGTGCTCTGGCCGGGCGAGCCGAACGCGCTCTACCACTCGGAGGGCGCCCAGGAGGGGTTCTTCGTACTCTCGGGCGAGTGCACGCTGATCGTCGAAGGAGCAGGAACGGCCGCTGCGCCAGTGGGACTACTTCCACTGTCCGGCCGACACCCGCCACGTGATCGTCGGCGCCGGGGCCGGCCCGTGCGCTGTTCTCATGCTCGGTGCGCGGCCCGAGGTCGAGACGCTGCACTATCCGGCGAGCGACGTTGCAGCGAGACACGGTGCGTCCGCGGCCACGGACACCGACGATCCGGGCACGGCATACGCCGACTGGCCGGGCGACCACGTGCCCGTGCGGCTCCCGTGGCCGCCTTCCTGACGGACGGGCTTGGCCGGGGCTACCCTGGCAGCCAGCCCTCGCGGTACGCGGTCGGCTCGCGGGGTGACACCGAGCCGTACGCGACGTCGCCGTCCATCGTGTCTGCGTCGACGCTCGCTCCGTGGCGACGCGCGGTCTCGTCGGCGGTGAAGCCGAGCCCGTCGGGCTCTTCGGAGTGCTCTCGCGCGCCGATCGCGATCACGAGGCACGGGCCGCTCCCAGCTCCGACGATCACGTGCTTCGTTCCCGGCGGGCTGTGCACGAAGTCCCACGCGCGCAGCGGCCGCTCCTCTCCTTCGACGATCAGAAGCGCCTCGCCCGACACGACGAGGAAGCCCTCCTGGTCGGCCTCCCAGTGGTACACGGACATCGTCTCGCCCGGGCTCAGCACGAAGGGATTGATGCCGAGCTGGGCGAGCGTGCGCCAGCCTTCGAAGTCGTCGGCGACGATGCAGACGGCGCCGCGACCGTCGGCGTGACGCCATTCCGCGTCACGCATGTTGAGCACGTACCACCCGTCGCCCTGGGGTACGAGGCCGTGGTCGGTTCGCTCCAGCTTCGCTTCGGGAACCACGAGGCCAACATCTAGCATCCCGGCCATGCGCGAGGTCGGGACAGGCGTCTGGCACTGGGTCGCGCCGCACCCCGAGTGGAAGCCGGGGGAGGACTGGGGCGAGCTCGTCTCGTCGTACGCGATCGACGACGGCGAGCGCCTCGTGCTGTTCGACCCACTCGCCCCGCCGACGGAGGTCGACGGGCTTGCGGCGGGCCGGGAGACGGCGATCGTCCTCACCTGCCCCTGGCACCGACGCGACGCCCATGTCCTTGCGGACCGGCTCGGGGCACAGATCTACGTGCCGCCGCCGGAGGAGGGCGATGCCGACCCGGTGAACGGACAGGCGTTCATGGCCGGCGACCGTTTGCCCGGCGGCGTTCAGGCGCTCACAGGGATGGAGCCGAACGACCTCGTCCTCTGGGTCGAGAGCCGCTGTGCGCTCGTGGCCGGGGACACGCTCATCGACCGTGGCAACGGGCTGGAGATCCCCGTCGAATGGGCGAGCGAAGGCCGAACGCGCGAGCAGATCGTCGACGGGCTGCGCCCGTTGCTCGAGCTCCCGGTCGAGCTCGTGCTCCCGACGCACGGCGAGCCCACCGACCGCGCCGCCCTCGAGCGCGCGCTCTCCTGACGGCCAGACCGCCCGTGGCCGAGCGCGTGCTCACGCTGCGCGAGCTCAACCGCGCGACGCTCGCTCGCCAGCTCCTCCTGCGACGAAGGCGGCTCGCGCCGACCGGAGTGATCGAGCACCTCGTCGGGATGCAGGCCCAGTGGCCGCCCGCGCCCTATGTCGGCATCTGGACGCGAACGACAGGCTTCCGGCGCGACGCTCTCGAGCGCGAGCTCGCGCTCGGCGCGGTCGTCAAGGCGACGGTGATGCGGGCGACGCTGCACCTCCTGACGCGGCGCGACTACGCACTGCTGCGTGCGGCGCTCAGCGAGACCAACTTCCCCTGGCAGTCGGCGGCGGCCGAACGTCTCGCGCCCTCGGTGCGCGCGCTCTCCGCGAACGGGCCGGTGGTGACCGCCGACGCGCTCGGCGTGCTCGAGCGCGAGCACGGCCTGACCGGCATCGAGGCGCGGCGCGCCTGGCGCGCTGCGCGGGTGCGCGCGCATGTGCTGCACCACCACGAGACGGCGCTCTGGCACGCACGGCCCGAAGGTCGGTTCGTCGCGATCGACGAGCCCGAGGCACACGTCCCCGACGAGGCGCGCGCCGAGATCTTTCGTCGCTACCTCGCGGCGTTCGGGCCTGCCACGCGCCGGGATATCGTCGCGTGGTCGATGATGCACGTACCCGAAGTCCAGCGCGCGCTCGACCTGCTCGAGCTGAGCCGGTTTCGCGACGAGCAGGGTCGAGAGCTGCTCGATGTTCCGCGCGCGCTGCTGCCTGGCCCAGACACGCCGGCGCCGGTGCGCTTCCTGCCGAAGTGGGACAACGTCCTGCTCGCGTTCGCCGACCGGACCCGCGTGCTGCCCGAGCGGTACCGGAAGACGGTGATCCGCGTGAACGGCGACGTCGCGCAGACCTTCCTCGTGGACGGATTCGTGGCAGGCACCTGGCGCGCCGAGAACGGGCGCGTGGCGGTCGAGCCGTTCGAGGCTCTGTCGCCCGCGGTGCAGCGGGAGGTCGACGAGGAGGCCGCGCGCCTCGAGGCGTTCCTCGCCGACTGATTCGGATGGAGTTCGGCGCTCACCTTCCCCTGATCGAGCTCGACGGCGGCACGGCCTCGCTCGCCGGGCTGCGCGACTATGCGACGGCTGCAGCGGGCCTCGGCTACACCTTCCTCTGCGCCAACGATCACCTCCTGTACGCGCGCCCGTGGCTCGACGGGCCCACCGCGCTCGCCGCCGTGCTGGAGCACGCAGAGGGCATGACGCTCGCGACGACCGTCAGCCTGCCGGTGATCCGAGGGCCTGTGCAGACCGCCAAGACGCTCGCCGCGCTCGACGTCCTGTCCGGCGGACGATTGGTCGTCGGCGTCGGCCCTGGCTCGTCAGAGCGCGACTACGCGGCGACGGGCGTTCCATTCGACGAGCGCTGGCCTCGGTTCGAGGAGGCCACGTGCGCGCTTCGGTCGCTCCTGGCGGGCGATCGAACGGGCTTCGAGGGGCGGTTCTACTCGACCCGGGACATCGTCCTGGAGCCGACGAGGCGACCGGGGCCGCCGATCTGGGTCGGAAGCTGGGGCTCGAAGCCGGGGCTCAGGCGCGTCGCACGCCTCGCCGACGGCTGGCTCGCCTCGGGCTACAACACGACGCCGGAGGCGTTTCGTCTCGGCCACGCCTACCTCGCAGCTGAGCTCGCGCAGGCCGGGAAGGAGCCGAACGGCTTCCCGAACGGCCTTGCCACCATGTGGCTGCACGTCACCGAGAAGCGAGGGGACGCCGAGCGGTTCCTCGCGAATGTCCTCGCGCCCATGCTCAATCGCCCGCTCGAGGCTCTGCGGGAGCAGTTCCTGCCGATCGGCTCGCCGGAGGTGTGTGCGGAGCGCCTGAGCGCCTTCGCCGAGGCGGGCGTCCAGCGTGTCTTCGTCTGGCCGCTCGGCGACGAGCGTCGGCAGCTCGAGCTGTTTCGGGAGCGCGTGGTGCCGCTCGTCACGCCCTAGGTTCAGCGTGCGTACGAGGTGACCGTCCAGCTGCGGCGAAAGCCGATCGACTCATAGAGCGCGCACGCGGGCTCGGTGTCGCAGCCGACGACGGCGCGCCGCAGGCCCTCCTCGTGCAGACGCTGCAGGCCGAACGTGCAGACGGCGGCGCCGAGGCCGCGGCGGCGGAACTCCGGGCGCGTCCCGACCGGTTCGAACAGGCCGACGCCGTTCTCGTCGTCGGGCCAGACCAGCACATACGAGGCGAAGCGTCCGTCCGGCGCCTCGACGACGCAGTCGAGCGAGCCGCGGTACGGCCACTCGGACATGACGTTGCCGTAGCTCGACTCGGTGACGCGTGACGGCTCCCAGACCTCGCGGTGGATCGCGACGCGCTCGGCGACGTCCTTCGGCTCGACCGTGCGGTACCGGAAGCCGTCCGGCAACGGCGGCGGCGTCGGTGCGTCCGGTACCTCGCGGTGGTTGAAGTGGATCGCGCGGCCGGGGTTCGTGAACCCGTGGCGGGCCAGGACGGCGCGCGCCTCCTCATCGTCCTCGAGCGTGACTGCTTCCTTCGCGTCCGGCTCGTCGAGGACCTCGTCGAGCAAGTGCCGGTGCTCGGGATGGAGGTCGTACTCGAGGAGGCCGCGGTCGCCCTTCAGCCACGACCAAGCGACGACGCGATCGCCGCTGTCGCGCCAGAGCCGGAACGTCCACTCCGGCTCGCGCCCCTCGTGCTGGCGCAGCCCCCACGCGACGTCGCCGACGTGCCACGGCGCGCGTGGGCCGAGCAGCCGCCGCTGCTCGAGGGCGAGCTGTTGCATTCCTCCGATGATCTCAGGCGTGAGTCGCACGTCTGACCAGCTGGATTTTCGCCAAACCCTCCTAGCTGCCGTCCGGCCACCCGCCGCGGTGCAGCACCATCGGGTAGTGCGGCAACGCCGACCTCGGGTCGTCGACGACCGCGTTCGTCTGCTCGGCGTAGGGTCGGGTCGCGCGCCAGCCGCCCGGCGGCGGCGCCAGACCGAGCGAGAGCCGGGAACGCGGGCCGTCCCGCTGCTCGAGCACGCCGTCCAGGCCGGTCCGGAGCCGCTTCACCGTGTCCGCGCCGAACCTTCGCCGCCACGCCCGCTCGACGTCGGCGTGCACCTGGAGGGCGGCTTCCTGCGCCCGGCGGCCCGTCGGCGTCAGGCTCACCGTCTTGCGCGTCTCGACGACGACGTGGCCCGTCTTCGCCAGGAACCTGAGCGCCATGCTCGTCGCCTCCTTCGACACGCCCGCCGCAGCGGGAACGTCGCGCACGTCCATGCCTGCCTCGTCGAGCACGCGTAGGAAGTTGGCCCAGAGCGGCAGGGAGAGCTCGAAGTCGCGCTCGAAGTCGAGCGTGTAGGCGAGTAGCACCTGCGCGAGCAGCGCCGGCAGCGCGCGAGACGAGATCGCCGAGGCCTCACGGGTGCTCGACCTCGGCGATCATGCCGTTCGCGCTGCCGACGATCGGGAGGTACTCGGGCAGCGCGACGTCCAGCTGCGCCGTTACCGCGGCCAGAGACTCCCGGAGCTCGTCGATCGCGGTCGCGCCGAATCGCTCCTCCCAGCGCCGCTCGATCTCGCCGAGGAGGGGCGGCCAGATCTCCGCCGCTGCGCGGCCGGCCTCGGTCGGCCGGACGACCCAGTCCTGACGCAGCCCTCGCCCGCTGCCATAGCCGTCGCGCTTCGTCTCCGGGTCGGGGCCGACGACGCCGACGTACCGCCACCGCTCCATGCCACCGAGCGTCGAAAGCACCCGTGCCTTCGGCAGTCCGGCGGCCTTCGGGAGCTCCCCGACCGTGATGCCGTCGCCGACGAAGCGCAGGAAGTTCGACCACATCACCAGCGAGATCCCGAACCGGCGCCCCAGGCCCGTCTCTGCGAACCGGCGCTCGAACTCGTTGTCGAGCTCGATCGTGAACGCGAGAAGCAGGTGGGACAGCGGGGTCGACAGGGGAGGCTGAGGCACGCTCAGCTGCTCGAGTCGCGCTTGAGAACCGTCGTCGCCACCCTGACTCCGAGGCGGCCGGGCATGAGCACGAAGTCCCACACCTGGTTGACGACGCCGCCCCCCGGCATGTTCTCCGTGAGCGCATCGATCACCTCGTCGGCGCCCTCGATGATCTCTTCCCCGGCGTCGACCACCCCGCTGGCCATGCCGGTCGCCATCGGCATCGCCGCCAGCGCGATCTCGCGGGTGATCGCGGGGGCAAGCTGCTCGAGCGTTTCCCGCACCGCCCGCTCGGCGTCCGCGCGCGCGTCTTCGACGTTCCCCGCCGACATGCCGCGGACTCGTCTCGTGCGGGCCCACAGGTAGAGCGCCAGCACGACGCCGACGGCAGCCCAGGCAGCCGCGAGGACAGTGGCGGCGGCCCAACCGGCCATCGTGGTCGACAATGCGTAGACGGCGGCCACGTTCGCGAGCGCGAACGCGGTGAGGAGCGCGAGGGCGACGACCAGCGCGGCGGCGACGTCGCGGGCCGCTCGCCGCAGCCCGGGTGCATGGCGGGACGCTGCGAGCCGGCTCTCACAGACGGCGAGGATGCTGACCTCACGTCCGAGCCGCTCGAGCAGCTCCGTCACCGAGGGCTCGGTCTCGTCCTCGTCCTTCGAGGGTGACTCGGCGACCGATTCATCCGTCTCGACCATCCGGTCTCGACCTCCGTGGCGCAGGCTGCGTTGGGGGCGCGAGTCTAACGCGCTCGATTGTCCCTTCAGTCCGCGCATACGATGGCCGCCGCGCAGACGCCTCGCGGGGTAGCGTTGCATCATGGTGACCGCGGAGGAGATCGCCGGAGTCACGGTCTTTGCAGAGCTTGGCGCCGGCGAGCGCGAGCGCCTCTCGCGCGCCGCAGCCGACATCACCCTCTCGCCCGGCGAGTACGCCGCCCACGCCGGGGACGAACGGGCGCTCTTCGCGCTGCTCGCCGGCCGGATCGAGGCGGTCCAGGTCGTCGACGGCATCGAGCGCGTCGTGGGCGAGCGCCTGCCCGGCGAGCTCTTCGGGGAGGTCCCGATCACCCTCGGGACCGTGTTCCCGGTCGGGTTCCGCGCGGCCGAGGCATCGCGTGTGATGCGACTCGAGGCGCACGACTACCACGCCGTCGCGGCCGACGCGCCCGACGTCAGCCAGGAGGTCGGGCGGCTGGCGGCTCACCGCATCGGCGGCTCGGCCGGCCTCCAGGGTCTCGCGGCGCAGCCGCCGCCGCCGCGGGCGATCGTCGTCGGGCAGCGCTGGGACGCGTCCTGCGCCGAGCTGCGCCGCTTCCTCGACCGCAACCAGATCACGTTCAGGTGGGTGACGCCGGACGCGCCGGACGCGGAACACGTGTGGGGCGGGCCGTTGCCGGCGGACGCGGACTGCCCGACGATCCGCGTCGTCGACGGCAAGACCGTCGTCCGGCCCCAGTTGCGCCGGGTGGCCGAGCTGCTCGGGCTCGGGACCGAGCCCGAGGGCGCGGAGTACGACGCCGTGATCGTCGGCGCGGGTCCCGCGGGCCTGGCCGCCGCGGTCTACGGAGCGTCCGAGGGCCTGCGGACGATCGTCGTCGAGCGGGAGGCGCCTGGCGGTCAGGCCGGTGCGTCGTCGCGGATCGAGAACTACCTCGGCTTTCCGTCGGGCGTCTCCGGGGACGAGCTCGCGAGCCGGGCGCTGCAGCAGGCGCGGCGGCTCGGCGCGGAGATCCTCGTCACGCGCTCGATCACCCGGATCGACGCAGTCACGCGGCAGGTGCACTTCGACGGCGGCGACGTCCTGCGGGCGCGCACGATCATCCTCGCGTGCGGCGTCGCGTGGCGACGCCTGGCGATCGACGGCTTCGACCGGCTGGGCGGCAAGGGCATCTTCTACGGCGCCGCGCGGAGCGAGGCCGCGAACGCTCATGGCCTGGACATCCACATCGTGGGTGCCGGGAACTCCGCTGGCCAGGCGGCCATGTTCTTCTCGACTCACGCCCGGAGCGTGACGGTCCTCTGCCGCAGCGACGGGCTCGAGAAGAGCATGTCGCGCTACCTGATCGACCAGCTCGCGTCCCGGCCGAACATCCACCTCCTGTACCGCACCGAGGTCGTAGCGGCGCACGGCGACGGCTCGCTCGAGGCGATCGAGGTTCACGACACCGCGGCCGGAGAGACGCACTCGGCTGGAGTCGGGCGGCCTGTTCATGTTCATCGGCGCGGACGCCGAGACGAGCTGGCTGCCGCCCGAGATCGCGCTCGACCGGCACGGCTACGTGCTCACCGGCTCCGACGTCCGCGACGCCGGCCGCTGGCTTCTCGACCGCGACCCGTACCTGCTCGAGACGAGCGTGCCGGGCGTCTTCGCTTGCGGCGACGTCCGGTTCGGGCCGGTGAAGCGCGTCGCCGCCGCCGTCGGGGAGGGCAGCATGGCGATCGCGTTCGTGCACCAGTACCTCAAGAACGCCGAAGAAACCCTGGATCCGCAGCCGCCGATTCGCAAGGATGCAGCGGTGAGATGAACCGGAGACTCTCAGACCCTCGCTCGGACCCGGTCGCGGACGACTGGCTGGCGGAGGAAGGCGACGTCGACTGGGGCGGCGAGCCGAGCCCTGCTCCCTCGCGAAGCCGCGGCGCAGAGGCTGCCAGGGCACGCGCCGACGCACCACCGACAACACCGACAACCGGCGACGACTTCGCGAGCTACGACCCGCGCCGGCTCACGGTGGTGCAGCGGCGGCGCGCGATTGCGCTGCTCGTCCTCGTCGCGCTCGTTGTGGTCGGGATCGCGGTCGCGCTGACCGTATTCGGCTCCGACGAGCCGACGACGCCCACCACGACGGCTGTCCTCACGACCGAGCCGGTGGTCACCGAGCCGCCTGCGGCGACGACGACACCGCCCCCGGCCGCCGAGACGCCGGCGACGCTCCCCGTCGTGCTCCCCGAGAGCGGACAGCTCGCGGTCGGTGATAGCGGGGCGGAGGTCGAATCGCTCCAGACGGCTCTGACAACGCTCGAGCTCTATTCCGGCGCGGTGGACGGCGTCTTCGGAGCGACGACGCAGGAGGCCGTGCGCTCGTTCCAGCAGGCCAACGACCTGCCCACGGACGGGATCGTAGGCCCGGCGACGGCCGAGAAGATCAACGAGGCGGTCGCCGCCGAGGGTGTCACGCCCTAGCTCGCGTGGCACTGGTCGTCCAGAAGTTCGGCGGCACGTCGGTCGGCGGCCCGGACCGCCTCCGGGCGGTCGCGCGGCGGCTGGTGGCCGCGCGCGACGAGGGCGACGACGTCGTCGGCGTCCTCTCCGCGATGGGCAGCACGACGGACGAGCTGATCGCGCTCGCGGGGGAGATCTCGGAGACGCCGGCGCCGCGGGAGCTCGACATGCTGCTCTCGGTCGGCGAGCGCATCTCCTGCGCACTCGCGGCGATGGCGATCAACGACCTCGGCCGGCAGGCGATCTCGCTGACGGGCTCACAGGCGGGGATCGTCACCGACACCGCGCACACGAGCGCCAAGATCGTCGAGATCCGCGCGCCCCGCATCCGCACCGCCCTCGACGAGGGCGCGATCGTGCTCGTGGCCGGGTTCCAGGGGGTCTCGACGACGAGCGAGGTGACCACGCTCGGCCGCGGGGGCTCGGACACGACCGCCGTGGCGCTCGCGGCCGCGCTCGAGGCGGACCGCTGCGAGATCTTCACCGACGTCGAGGGCGTCTTCACCGCCGACCCGCGGCTCGTCGAGAGCGCGCGGAAGCTCGACGCGATCTCGTACGAGGAGATGCTCGAGCTCGCCGCGGGCGGCGCGAAGGTGATGATGCTGCGGTCGGTCGAGTTCGCGCGCCGCCATGGCGTCCGCATCCACGTCCGCTCGTCGTTCACCGAGTCGCAGGGAACGTGGATCGTCAGTCAGGATGAGCTCGTGGAGCAGCCGATCATCTCGGGCATCGCGCACGACACCTCCGAGGCCGAGGTCACGATCCTGGCCGTCCCGGACCGGCCCGGGATCGCCGCGCGGGTCTTTCGCGCGCTCGCCGACGTCGGCGTCAACGTCGACATGATCGTGCAGAACGTCTCCGCGCAGGGACATACGGACATCTCGTTCACGCTGCCGACCAGCGAGCTGCCGCGGGCTAGAGGCGTGCTCGAGCCGTTGAGCGAGGAGATCGGCGCGAGCGGTGTCACGAGCGACGCCGAGGTCGCCAAGATTTCACTGGTCGGGGCGGGGATGCGGACGCACCCGGGCGTCGCCGCGGACATGTTCGACGCGCTCGCCGAGGCCGGGATCAACATCGGCATCATCTCGACCTCGTCCGTGCGGATCTCGTGCGTCGTACCGCTCGAGGACGTCCAGCGGGCGGTGCAGGCCGTCCACGACCGCTTTGCGCTGCATGCGCCGGTCGTCTCGGCCGAACTGGGCTAGCCGTGACCTTCAACGTCGCAGCTGACGCGTACGACCGCTTCATGGGCCGCTACTCGATGCCGCTCGCGCCGGTGCTCGCGGACTTCGCCGGCATCGACGGCGCCGAGCGCGTGCTCGACGTCGGCTGCGGGCCGGGCGCGCTCACGACCGAGCTCGTCCGGCGGCTCGGTGCAGCTGCGGTGTCGGCCGTCGACCCGTCCGAGCCCTTCGTCGCCGCGGCTCGTGAGCGGCATCCCGGCGTCGACGTGCGGCACGCCGCCGCCGAGGAACTGCCGTTCGCGGACGACGCCTTCGCTGCCGCCCTCGCGCAGCTCGTCGTGCACTTCATGACCGACCCGGTGGCGGGGTTGCGTGAGATGGCGCGCGTGACCGAGAGCGGCGGTGTCGTCGCGGCGTGCGTCTGGGATCACGGCGGCGGCCGCGGGCCGCTCAGCCCCTTCTGGGCCGCCGCCCACGAGCTCGACGCCGACGTCGGCGACGAATCGGAGCTCGCCGGCGCGCGCGAGGGTCACCTGCTCGAGCTCTTCCGCGCGGCCGGTCTCGCCGACGTCGAGGGCGAGCTCCTCTCGGTCGACGTCGAGCACCCGACGTTCGAGGACTGGTGGGAGCCGTTCACGCTCGGCGTCGGGCCTGCGGGAGCGTTCGCGGCCGGGCTCGACGCTGCCGGACAGGCTCGGCTGCGCGAGCTCTGCCGCGAGCGGCTGCCCG
>CAVQJO010000013.1:0-469542 GCA_963712865.1 uncultured Gaiellaceae bacterium | reverse complement strand
GTGCTCGCGCGAGTCCTTGTCCTTGAAGGGACTGCGGATCACGCAGTAGACGTTCTTCTCGGTGGGCAGGGGCACAGGGCCGGTGATCGTCGCACCGGTGCGCTGGGCCGTCTCCACGATCTGCGAGGCGGAGCGGTCCAGCTGCTGGTGGTCGTAGCCCTTGAGGCGGATGCGGATCTTCTGTTGCGGCACGATCGTCCTTCGCTCTCGTTACTTCGTGATCTTCGTGACGACGCCGGCGCCGACCGTGCGACCGCCCTCGCGGACGGCGAACCGGAGGCCCTCGTCCATGGCGATCGGCTGGATCAGCTTCACCGTCATCTGCGTGTTGTCGCCCGGCATGACCATCTCCTGGCCCTCGGGCAGCGTGATCTCGCCCGTCACGTCCGTCGTGCGGAAGTAGAACTGCGGGCGGTACTTGGAGAAGAACGGCGTGTGCCGGCCGCCCTCGTCCTTGCTGAGGACGTAGATCTCCGCGTCGAAGTCGGTGTGCGGCGTGATCGAGCCCGGCTTCGCGAGCACCTGGCCGCGCTCGACCTCCTCGCGCTTGACGCCGCGGAGCAGTGCGCCCGCGTTGTCGCCGGCCTGGGCGGCGTCGAGCGTCTTCTGGAACATCTCGACGCCCGTGACGACCGTCTTCTCGACCTTCTCGTGGATGCCGACGATCTCGATCTCGTCGCCGATCTTGATCTGGCCCTGCTCGACGCGGCCGGTGACGACCGTGCCGCGGCCCGTGATCGTGAAGACGTCCTCGATCGGCATCAGGAACGGCTTGTCGATGTCGCGCGTCGGCTCCGGGATGTAGGAGTCGACCGCCTCCATCAGCTCGAGGATCTTCGGCGTCCACTCGGCGTCGCCCTCGAGCGCCTTCAGCGCCGAGACGTGCACGATCGGGATGTCGTCGCCGGGGAAGTCGTACTTGGAGAGGAGCTCGCGCACCTCCATCTCGACGAGCTCGAGCAGCTCGGGATCGTCGACCATGTCGGCCTTGTTGAGCGCGACCACGATGTACGGCACCTCGACCTGCTTCGCGAGCAGGATGTGCTCCCGCGTCTGCGGCATCGGGCCGTCGGCGGCGCTGACGACGAGGATCGCGCCGTCCATCTGCGCCGCGCCCGTGATCATGTTCTTGATGTAGTCGGCGTGCCCCGGGCAGTCGACGTGGGCGTAATGGCGGTTCGCCGTCTCGTACTCGACGTGCGCGGTGTTGATCGTGATGCCGCGCTGGCGCTCCTCCGGTGCCTTGTCGATCTCGTCGAACGCGACCGCCTCGCCGCCGCCGGTCTCTGCGAGCACCTTCGTGATCGCTGCCGTGAGCGTGGTCTTGCCGTGGTCGATGTGACCGATCGTGCCGACGTTCAGGTGCGGCTTGGTGCGCTCGAACTTCTGCTTGGCCATTCTGGCTCTCTCCTCCGTCTTCTACTTACGAACTTGTCTGGGTGTCGACGATCTCCGAGGCGATCGAGCCCGGGACGTCCTCGTAGCGCTCGAACTGCATCGAGAAGGTGGCGCGCCCCTGGGTCATCGAGCGCACGTCGGTGGCGTAGCCGAACATCTCGGAGAGCGGGACGATCGCCTTGATCGTCGTCGCGTTGCCCAGTGGGTTCATCTCCTCGATCCGGCCGCGCCGGCTGTTCAGGTTGCCCATCACGTCGCCGAGGAACTCCTCCGGCGTCACGACCTCGACGGCCATCACCGGCTCGAGCAGCTTCGGCTTCGCGCGCTTCATCGCCTCCTTGAAGGCCATCGAGCCGGCGATCTTGAACGCCCGCTCCGAGGAGTCGACGTCGTGGTAGCTGCCGTCGATCAGCTCGACCCTGACGTCCACGACGGGATAGCCGGCGAGGATGCCCGCGTTCATGGCCTCCTGGATGCCCTCGTCGATCGGCTTGATGTACTCGCGTGGGATCTTGCCGCCCACGATCTTGTCCTCGAACTGGTAGCCGGCTCCGGCATCCTGCGGGAGCAGGTTGATCACGGCATCGCCGTACTGGCCGGAGCCGCCGGTCTGGCGGACGAACCTGCCCTGCACCTTCTCGGCCGGCTTCGAGATCGTCTCGCGGTAGGCGACCTGCGGCCGGCCGACGTTGGCGTCGACCTTGAACTCACGCATCAGCCGGTCGACGATGATCTCGAGGTGCAGCTCGCCCATGCCGGCGATGAGGGTCTGGCCGGTTTCCTCGTCGGATGAGACGCGGAAGGTCGGATCCTCCTCGGCGAGGCGCTGCAGTCCGGTGCCGAGCTTGTCCTGGTCGCCCTTCGTCTTCGGCTCGATCGCGACCGAGATCACGGGATCCGGGAAGGTCATCGACTCGAGCACGATCGGCGAGGTCTCGACGGCCAGTGTGTCGCCCGTCGTCGTCTGCTTCAGGCCGACGCCCGCGGCGATGTCGCCGGCGCTGATCTCCTCGCGCTCCTCGCGATGGTTGGCGTGCATCTGGAGGATGCGGCCGATCCGCTCGGTCTTGCCGCTCGTCGTGTTGAGGACCCGGTCGCCGGCCTTGACCGACGCCCGAGTACACGCGGAAGTACGTGAGCTTGCCGACGTATGGATCCGACATGACCTTGAAGGCCAGGGCGGCGAACGGCGCATCGGGATCGGCGTCGCGCGTCAGCTCCTGCTCGGTCTTCGGGTCGAGACCCTGGATCGCGGGGACGTCGAGCGGGCTCGGCAGGTAGTCGATCACCGCGTCGAGCAGCGGCTGCACGCCCTTGTTCTTGAACGCCGAGCCGAGCAGCACCGGGGTCAGCGCATCGGCGAGCGTGCCCGTGCGGAGCGCGCGCTTGATCATCTCCGGGGTCACGAGCGACTCGTCGGTGAGGTAGGTCTCCGTGAGCTCGTCGTCGTGCTCGGCGATCGCGTCGATCAGCTGATGGTGATACTCCTGCGCCTGTTCGAGCAGCTCGGCGGGGATCTCGCCGACGTCCATCTTCGTGCCGAGGTCGTCGGCGTACGTGATGGCCTTCATCTCGACGAGGTCGACGACGCCGCGGTGGTTCTCCTCCTGCCCGATCGGGAGCTGGATCGGCACGGCCGTCGCGCCCAGGCGGTCGACCATGGACTGAACGGACTTGAAGAAGTCGGCGCCGGTGCGGTCCATCTTGTTGATGAACGCGATCCGCGGCACCTTGTACTTGTCGGCCTGGCGCCACACCGTCTCCGACTGCGGCTGCACGCCGGCGACGGCGTCGAAGACGGCAACCGCGCCGTCGAGGACGCGCAGGCTGCGCTCGACCTCCACCGTAAAGTCCACGTGCCCGGGCGTATCGATGATGTTGACGCGATGGTCGCGCCACTCCGCGGTGGTCGCCGCCGACGTGATCGTGATGCCGCGCTCCTGCTCCTGCGCCATCCAGTCCATCGTCGCGGCGCCCTCGTGCACCTCGCCCATCTTGTGGGTGCGGCCGGTGTAGTAGAGGATCCGCTCCGTCGTCGTGGTCTTGCCGGCGTCGATGTGCGCCATGATCCCGATGTTGCGGACGCGGTCCAGCCCAATGCGGGTTGCTGTGCTGCTCATGTCTCCCTTACCAGCGGTAGTGCGCGAAGGCCTTGTTGGCCTGCGCCATCCGGTAGATGTCGTCCTTCTTCTTGAACGCGCCGCCCTGACCGTTCAGCGCGTCCTGGAGCTCGGCGGCCAGCTTCGCCTCGAAGCCCTTCTCGCGCCGCTCGCGCGAGAACTGCACGAGCCAGCGGATCGCGAGCGTGCGGGCGCGGCGCTGCGGGACCTCGACGGGAACCTGGTAGTTCGCACCGCCGACGCGGCGCGAGCGCACCTCGAGCACCGGCGTCACGGTCTTGACCGCGGCCTCGAGCGCCTCCACGGGCGGGCGGCCGGTGCGCTCCGAGACGATCGAGAGCGCGTCGTAGACGAGCTTCTCGGACGTCGAGCGCTTGCCGTCGAGCATGACCGCGTTGATCAGCTGGGTGACGAGCTTCGAGCTGTGCACCGGGTCGGCGACGAGCTCGCGCGGCGTGATGTCGGCACGGCGAGGCATTACTGCTTCTTCGCTCCGTAGCGCGAGCGCGCCTGCTTGCGATCCGAGACACCCGAGGTGTCGAGGCCGCCGCGGATGATCTTGTAGCGGAAGCCCGGCAGGTCGGCCGTGCGGCCGCCGCGCAGCAGCACGACGGAGTGCTCCTGCAGGTTGTGCCCCTCGCCGGGGATGTAGGCGCCGACCTCGACGCCGTTCGTCAGCCGGACGCGGGCGACCTTGCGGAGAGCCGAGTTCGGCTTACGCGGCGTGACCGTGTAGACGCGCGTGCAGACGCCGCGCTTCTGCGGCGCTCCGCGGAGCGCAGGGCTCTTCGTCTTCGACTTCGAGGTCTGACGGCCCTTGCGGACAAGCTGATTGACAGTCGGCACTACTCTCCTTGGGGACGGAAAACGTCTGCTCGCGCGGCAACGGTCGGCGGGCCCAGAGGCACACGCCAACCGGACAGCGGATGATAGCGAACCTCCGCCGCGGCCGCCAATCGCGCCGCCGGCCGGGAATCGCCGGGTTTTATTATTTACAACCCATAGCTTCGGTGCGACCTGCCGATTATTGTGAGACCGCGGCTCCACCTTCACCATGACGACTGTCCTCATCGCCTGCGCAGTGGCACTGGCAGCGACGGCCCTTCTCGCCGTCGTCCTCCTCCACGTGCGCCGGAACGAGAGCGACCGGCGGCTCGAGGAGCTGGTCGAGCGCTTCGACGAGCGGATGGAGGGCGATGGTGGCAGAGGTCACGCACGCGCTCGATCGTGCCCAGGAGCAGACGCCGCCAGACGCAGGACTTCAGCGACCTCTCGAGCTCGATCGACCTCGACGACGTCCTGACGCGCACGCTCGAGATCGCCGCCTCGTACCCCGGCGTCGACGCGGCGCTCGTCGCGATCGAGGACACGTCCGGGCCGGCGGTCTCGGCGGCGATCGGCATGGCGCTCGACGAGTCGCCGCGGCCTCCCGTCGCGGCGCCGCCGGACGGCAGCCGGCCGCGCGCGATCTCGGTCGGGTACGAGTACGACCCCGAGGAGCGGCCGACCGACGCGATCCGGGCCGGGATCGCGGTTCCCCTCCTCAGCGACGGCGACGTGATCGGCTATCTCGCCGTCTACACGCGGGGCGCCGTGTCGCTCTTCGGCGAGGCGCAGGCACGGACGCTCGAGGAGCTTGCGCTCCGCGCCGGGCCTGCGATCCAGAACGCACGCAAGTTCCGGGAGGCCCGCCAGCTCGCCGACCTCGACGCGCTCACGGGGCTCCACAACCGCCGCTACTTCCACGAGACCCTCGGCCGCGAGGTGGCGCGCGCCCAACGCTACGGGCGCAGCCTCGGCCTCGTCATCATCGACCTCGACGACTTCAAGGCGGTGAACGACCGCATCGGGCACCTGGCCGGCGACGGCGTGCTGGCCGAGGCGGCCGAGCGCGTCCGGGACGTCGTCCGCTCGGCAGACGTCGCGTGCCGCGTCGGCGGCGACGAGTTCGCGGTCATCCTCCCGGAGTCCGGCGTGCAGGACGCCGAGCAGCTCTACCAGCGCCTGCAGAGCGCCATCTCGAACCGTCCGGTCGGGCAGGCCGGTCGGCTGCAGCTCTCGGCCGGCGGCACCGAGCTGCGGGACGACGACGACGCCGTCACGTTCTTCCAGCGCGCCGACGAGGCGCTCTACCGCGCGAAGCGGGCCGGCAAGGGCAAGTTCTACGGTGACGGCCGCGACGACGGTCCGCGCGGCCTGGCCGCCGACCCTGGCCCCCGGCCGATCCGGCCGGTCCCTAACGAGCCTCGGTCAGCGTCAGAAACGGCAGGTAGCTCGTGAGCTCGACCGCGCCGACCTCCGGCAGCCGGTCGCGCACGCAGCGCAGCTGATCGAGCGCCGTCTTCTGCTTCAGCGCCGTCCAGGTGTGGTAGCGGTCGGCCTGCGCCGCCGCCTTCAGGGTGCGCCTGATCGCAGGACGCGCAGCGTCGGCGGGAATGGCCGCCAGGGGCGCCGTGTCGGCGAGCGCGCGCAGCGTGAAGACGCCCTCGAAGGTGCGGATCGTGACGGCGCGTCCGAGCGGCGCCGTGAAGACCTGCGGCGGCGCGTCGAGCGCGAGCGCCACGCCGCGGCCGTCCGGGAGCCACGACGGGGCCGGGTCGACCTGCACCTCGCGCGCCGGCACGCTCCCGTAGGTCAGCTGTAGCTCGGCGAGCTGCGCGCCGGAGGGCGACGGCACCGTGAGCCGGGCCTGGATCGACCGCCGCCTGAGCTCGTCGCCGACGATGTCGCGCGCGACCCGGCGCGTGGCGCGGCCGCGGACGAGCGTCGCCGGCGTAGCCGCCGCTCTGCCCGCCGAAGCGGCGGGCGACGATCGTGCGCTCGGCCGAGAGGATGTCGTGCGGGCCGACCGCCGCCTCGCGGCTCTCGACGAGCCGCGCGAAGAGAGCCGAGAGCGCCACCTCGGGGTCGCGCGTGAGCCTGGACAGCTCCCCGATCTGATTGTTCGTGATCACCTGCTCGCCGAGCGCGCAGCGGACGCCGGCCGGCGAGATCGATCTGACCCTCCCGCCGGTCGGGGTCGAAGCCCTGCGACGTGCCGGGGCGCGTTGCAGAGTCGAGGATCCCGGGCCCAGAGCCAGACGCACGCCGCACCCTGCTTGTCCGGGTCGCTGCCGGCCTCGTTGAACACGCCCCACCCCCACGACCAGATGTGGGCGATCGAGAGCTCGCGCGAGACCTGCTTCGCGGCGAGCGCCTGTAGCTTGGCGACCTCGAACCACGCCGACGCCGGCTTCAGGCCCTCCCGTCCGCCCGAGCCGGGCCGCGTCTGGAACGCGAGCATGAAGCCGAGCTTCGACGGCGGGATGTTGATCGCGAAGAGCTTGCTCGCCGCCTGACGCATCGACGTGCGCATGCGCCGGCTGCCGAGCACCGGCCCGGCCCGGTGCACCGCCGGCGCGTTGAAGTACTTCTCGATCACGAGGTCCGAGACCGCGGCGACGTCGCGCCACCACTGCGCCGCCTCGCCTCCCGTGAACGGGTCGCTCGAGATCAGGAGGAGCGGCTTCGCGCCGCGCGCCGCCAGCAGGCGCACCCACTCGAGCACGTTCTGGCGGTACCGCGTCGTCGTCGGCGTCCAGGGAGTCGGCACCGAGGCGCCGAAGAGCTCGTTGATCGCGATCCAGGGCGTCGCGCAGCCGGTCGTCAGCACCGCGAAGTCGTAGAGCCGATCGGCACGCGCCTTCAGGACATCCGGGTCGGCCGGCGCCGACGGGGTGCCGACGCGGCTCCTCAGGTAGTTGTCCCAGTGGATCGTCTGTGCGCCCCTGGAGCGCATCTGCGCCGGGTAGCCGTCGCCCGAGCCTGCCACGATCACGCCCGGCCGGCCGAAGAGATGCCCGAGAGCCGGAGCGCCGAAGTCGATCCAGAGCGGCTTCGTGTCGGGCAGCCCGCAGGCCGCCGCAGTTGCGGATCCGGGTGCTGCGGCGGCGAGCGCCGCCGCGGCGAGTGCGATCAGGACGAGCTTCTTCATCTCCAGACCGGCCGATTCGTTGTAGCAGCCCAGTCTCCTAGGCCGTGGCGGCGATGTGCGTCTCGGCTACTTGCCGCGCAGCGCCGCGCCGCAGCGCTGTGGCGAGAGTCCGCCGGTCGCTGCCAGGCACTGGCGGGAGAGGAGCTTCACGCCGTTGCTCGTGACCCGCAGGCGGGCGTGGTAGCCGACCCATCCGAGCTTGAACACGCGCACCTCGAGAATTCCGCCCTGCCCGAGCGGCCGGCCGACGAGCTTGCGGCTGGGGACGCTCCCCGACCCCGTGAGCCGTTCGCGAAGGCCCTGGAGACGCAGGTCGACGGTCGCTCGAAACGGGACGCCCTTGACCCGCAGCTCGCGGAACTGGAGCGGCGGCGTGAGCAGCTGGAACCCGACGCTCGCGTTGATGGCCGAGAACGGACCGGCACAGCCATTCTTGTTCTTGTCGAACTTGCCGGCCGCCTTCGATGGGCACGCGTCCGAGCCGTCGGGAACGCCGTCCCGATCGGAGTCGACCGAGGCGACCGCAGCCGGCGGAGGTGGCGGCGGAGGCGGAGGTGGCGGCGGCGGGGGTGGCGGGGGTGGCGGGGGTGGCGGCGGCCCGCCCGGGGGCGGCGGGGGCGGAGGCGGAGGAGGCGGCGGGGGTGGCGGCGGGCCGCCGACGATGACCGTGTAGCTCGCGCGCGCGCCGGCCGCGGCGGAGTCGGGTACGTAGTCGGTGCCGCCGTCGGCCGTGAAGACGTAGAAGTTGAGCCCGGTCGTCGTCCCGATGTCGGACCGGTTGACCGTGAACGTCATCCGGTTCGACGAGTTGCTGCTGGCGAACGAGGGCGGCGCGACGATCGCCCAGCTCGAGCCGGTCCACCGCTCGAGCGCGAACGGCTGCGAGTCGTTCGCGTACCAGCGCATCCTGTAGTCCGATCCGGATGCGCCGGTACTGCCGTTGGCATCGCTGTCGAGATACAGGTTGATGGCGCCGACCGTGAACGTCGGCCGGTTGGAGAAGTTCAGCTGGAAGGTCAGCACCCCGGCGTCGTCGTTCGAGATGACGACGCTCGTCACGTCGGCGGCGCTGCCCGCATCGCCGCTTGGATCCGCGTACTCGGCGCCGTTCGCGCCGCTGCTACCGCCGACGAAGACGAGGGCGGCGAGCAGCCCAGACGCCAGAAGCGTGCCGCCGACTACGCCAAGCCCACCCGACTTCTTCATGACCCCTCCGCAGATGCCGCAACCAGGAGTCGCGACCGTACTACGGTCGCCGAGCGTGTCTAGGGAGCGCGAGGGGCGGCCTCCCGGCCGCCCCTCGCCCACCAGTCGTTCGTCGAGCCCTAGCTCTCGTCGAGCGGCGAGTCGACCTCGGGGGTCTCCTCCGCCTCGCCGGCATCGTGCGAGCTGGTCTCGTCGGCCCCGTTTCCGCTCTGGGGCGTGCCGCCGAACGTGAGACCGAGGGCCTCCAGGTCGAGGCCGTCGCCGCCGACGCCGATCTCCTCGAGCGCCGCCCGCATCTCCTCCTCCGTCTCCGGCCGCGCGTACAGATGCGCAGGCACCGAGTCGGAGGGGCCGATGTCGATCTGGCGGTAGCGCTTGAGGCCCGTCGCCGCCGGGATCAGCTTGCCGATGATGACGTTCTCCTTCAGGCCGAGGAGATGGTCGACCTTGCCCTCGATCGAGGCGTCGGTCAGCACCTTCGTCGTCTCCTGGAAGGACGCGGCCGAGAGGAACGACTCCGTCGCGAGCGACGCCTTCGTGATCCCGAGGATCAGCGGCTCGAACGTCGCCAGCTCGCCCTTCTTCTTCAGCTTCGCGTTCTCCCGCTCGACCTTCGTCTTGTCGGCCAGCTCGCCCGGCAGCAGCGAGGTCTCGCCCGCCTCCTTCACCTTCACCTTCTTCAGCATCTGGCGGACGATCAGCTCGATGTGCTTGTCGTGGATGTCCACGCCCTGCGACTTGTAGACCTTCTGCACCTCGCCGACGAGGTAGAGCTCGGTCTCCGTCGTGCCCTTGCCGGCCTTCGTGTGCAGCTCGAGCAGCTCGGCCGGAGCCCGTGAGCCGTCGTTGAGCGCGTCGCCCGGCTCCAGGATCTGACCCTTCGTCACGAGCAGGCGCGTCCGCCTCGGCAGCTGGTACTCCTTCGGCTCGATCGGCTCGCCGTTCTCGTCGAGCTCGGTCGGCGTGACCGTGATCTTCGGGCCGCGGCCCTCGGACTCGTCGATGTCGACCTTGCCGCCGATCTCCGCGAGCGTCGCGGCGCCCTTCGGGTTCCGCGCCTCGAAGATCTCGACGACACGGGGCAGGCCGTGCGTGATGTCGGCGCCGGCGACACCACCGGTGTGGAACGTCCGCATCGTCAGCTGCGTGCCCGGCTCGCCGATCGACTGCGCGGCGATGATGCCGACCGCGTCGCCGATGTCGGAGACGTTGCCCGTCGCCAGGAAGGTGCCGTAGCACGTCTGGCAGACGCCCGTGGCGGCGCGGCACTTCAGCACCGAGCGCACCGGCAGCTTGGCCTGGTCGTCCTCGAGCGCCTCCGCGATCTCGCGCAGGCGCGGCGCCGTGACCTCCTCGCCCTTCTCGGCCACGATCGTCTTGCCCGGCTTGCCGGACGCGAGCGGCTTGTGGACGTCCTCGGCGAGGATCCGGCCCATCACCGACTTGTTCATGCCGTCGGGGAGGCTGGATCGCCAGCTCGATGAACTCCTCCGTGCCGCAGTCGGCCTCGCGGATGATCACGTCCTGCGAGACGTCGACGAGCCGGCGGGTGAGGTAGCCCGAGTCGGCGGTGCGGAGTGCCGTGTCGGCGAGGCCCTTGCGGGCGCCGTGCGTCGAGATGAAGTACTCGAGCACCGACAGGCCCTCCATGAAGTTGGCCTTGATCGGGCGCTCGATGATCTCGCCCTTCGGATTCGCCATGAGGCCGCGCATGCCGGCGAGCTGGCGGATCTGCTTGAACGATCCTCGTGCTCCCGAGTTGGCCATCATGTAGATCGAGTTCAGCTCGTTCAGGTTCTCCTGCATCGCGTCGGCGACCTCGTCGGTCGCCTCCGTCCAGATGTTGACGATCGACTCGTGGCGCTCGTCCTCGGTGATGAGGCCGCGCTCGTACTGCGCCTCGACGCCCGCGACACGCGCCTCGTAGCCGCTCAGGATCTCCTCCTTGCGCGGCGGGATGACGATGTCGTTCTTCGAGATCGTGATGCCGGCCTTCGTCGCGTAGCGGAACGCGAGACCCTTGATCGTGTCGAGCACCGACGCGATCGCATGCGCGCCGTAGCGGTCGACGAGCTCGCCGATGAAGGCGTCGATCTCACGCTTGGAGAGCGTGCGGTTGATGAACGTGTGCGCCTCGTTCGCGTCGCCGACGACCGCCTCGTGGAGCGACCGCTCGACCTCGCTGTTGAAGATCACGCGGCCCGGCGTGGTGAGGAAGAGCTCGTCGTGCCAGCGGTACTCGATCGGATCCTGCAGACCGATCTCGCCGGACTCGACGTGGAACTCGACCTCCTCCTCGCTGCGGAAGCGCTTGATCCCGTTCACCTTGAGCTCCTTGGCGAGAGCCTCCGCGGTCGTCGCGGTGAGATCGCGGGCGGAGTAGGTGAGGTAGTACGAGCCGAGCACCATGTCCTGCGTCGGCGTCGTCAGCGGGCGGCCGTGAGCCGGCGAGAGGATGTTGTTCGACGAGAGCATCAGCACGCGCGCCTCGGCCTGCGCCTCCGCCGAGAGCGGCAGGTGAACTGCCATCTGGTCGCCGTCGAAGTCGGCGTTGAACGCGTGGCAGACGAGCGGGTGCACCTGGATCGCCTTGCCCTCCACGAGCACCGGCTCGAACGCCTGGATGCCGAGACGGTGCAGCGTCGGTGCGCGGTTCAGCAGCACCGGGTGCTCCGCGATGACCTCCTCGAGCACGTCCCAGACCTCGGGGGTCATCGACTCGACGTACTTCTTCGCGGCCTTGATGTTCTGGACGCTCTTCCGCTCGACGAGCCGGCTCATGATGAACGGCTTGAAGAGCTCGAGCGCCATCAGCTTCGGCAGCCCGCACTGGTGCAGCTTCAGGTACGGCCCGGCCACGATCACCGAGCGGCCCGAGTAGTCGACGCGCTTGCCGAGCAGGTTCTGGCGGAACCGGCCCTGCTTGCCCTTCAGCATGTCGGAGAGCGACTTCAGCGGCCGGTTGCCCGGTCCCGTCACCGCTCGGCCGCGGCGGCCGTTGTCGAACAGCGCGTCGACGGCCTCCTGCAGCATCCGCTTCTCGTTGTTGACGATGATCTCCGGCGCGCCCAGATCCAGCAGCCGCTTGAGGCGGTTGTTCCGGTTGATCACGCGGCGGTAGAGGTCGTTCAGGTCGGACGTGGCGAAGCGGCCACCGTCGAGCTGCACCATCGGGCGCAGCTCCGGCGGGATCACCGGCACGGCCTCGAGGATCATCCAGTCCGGCTTGTTCTCGGACGTGATGAACGCGCTCACGACCTTGAGCCGCTTGATCGCACGCTCGCGCTTCTGGCCCTTCGACGTCTTGATCGTCTCGCGGAGGCTCGCGGCCTCCTCGTTCAGGTCGAGGTCGCGGAGCAGGTCGCGGATCGCCTCCGCACCCATGCCGCCGCGGAAGTAGACGCCGAACCCGTACGGCGACCCGAAGCGGTCCTTGAGCTCCCGGAAGAGCTGCTCGTCGTTGACGACCATCTTCGGCTCGAGCTCGCGGAAGAGCTTCCACGTCTCCTCGAGCCGGCGGACGGAGTCGACACCGGCCTCGCGCGCGTCCTCGCGCCGCGACTCGATGTCGGAGTACATCTCGCGCACCTTCAGCGCCCACTGGGCGACGATGTCGAGGTCGTCCTTGCGTGCGCCCTCCTTCAGGCAGAGGTCGTACGCGAGCTCGCGCACGTCCGCCGGATCCATCGCCGGATCGGCGGCTCGCGATCACGTCGGCGAGCAGGCCCTTGCCGACCTCGCGTGCCTTCTCGAGGTTCTTCGCGTCGATCCCGGCCACGAGCTGGGCGTCCTCGCCCTCGAGCTCCGTGCCCGCGAGGAGCGCGTCGACGACCTTGTTGACGTGCTTCGTGAGCGCGCCCTTCTTCGAGCCGGACGCCGCCTCGAGCTCTGCACGGAGGGGCTTCAGCGCCTCCTGCATCTGCTGCGCGGCGGTCGCGACCTGCTCGAGCTCGCGCGGGGCGAGCTTGCGGTCGTCACGCGTCGCCGTCGCCCGGACGAGCTCGCGGATCTTCTTCGGATCCTCGGTCGAGACCTTGCCGGCGAGCTCGGGGAAGATCCCGGACGCGAGCGAACGAGCGTCCTCGAGCGTCGGCAGCACCTGCTCCTCGGCCCAGTTCGCGAGCCCGCGCGCCCAGAAGTCGTCGTCCTCGTCGAAGCCCTTGTCCTTGCCCTTCGCGAAGTAGTCGCGCCGGCGCTGGAGCCGCTGCTCGAGCGCCGCGAGCGCCTCGTCGCGGTCGACGTAGATCTGCTCGGACTCCGAGCGCACCTTGTCCTCGAGGTCGGCGAGATCCTTCTGCCGCTGCTCGAAGTCGACTCCCGTGACGATCGAGGCGGCGAAGTAGAGCACCTTCTCGAGCTCGCGCGGGGCGATGTCGAGCAGGTAGCCGATGCGGCTCGGGACGCCCTTGAAGAACCAGATGTGGCTGACCGGGGCGGCCAGGTCGATGTGGCCCATGCGCTCGCGCCGCACCTTCTGGCGCGTCACCTCGACGCCGCAGCGCTCGCAGATGATCCCCTTGTAGCGGACGCGCTTGTACTTGCCGCAGTAGCACTCCCAGTCCTTCGTCGGACCGAAGATGCGCTCGCAGAAGAGCCCGTCCCGCTCGGGCTTCAGGGTGCGGTAGTTGATGGTCTCCGGCTTGGTCACCTCACCCGAGGACCAGTCCCGGATCTGCTTGCTGGACGCAAGCCCGATTCGAATCGCGTCGAAATCGTTGATGTCGATCAAGTGATCAGCGCCTCTTTCTTCTCGTTCAGTGGTTCTGGAATCCGGTCTGGTGTCAGTCGTCGAGCTCGAGGTCCGCAACCTCTTCGGCGATCGGGCCCACCTGTGCCTGGGCCTCCTCCTCGGCTTCCTCGCCGGGGGTGAGGACGACGTCGGCGAGATCGTCGAGCTCCTCGTCGGCGGCGAGCACGAGCTCGCCGTCCTGGTCGACGCGCTCCTGGCCCTCCTCGACCTCCTCGGCCGTCGGCGGGCGGGCGGCCGCCCGGAGCGAGCCGGGCGAGAGGTCGATGCCGAGCTCCTCCGCGGCGCGGAGCAGCTCGTCGTCCTCCTCGCGCACCTCGACCTCGCGCCCCTCGTCCGAGAGGACGTGGACGTCGAGGGCGAGCGACTGCATCTCCTTCAGCAGCACCTTGAACGACTCCGGGATCGAGGGCTCGGCGATGTTCTCGCCCTTGACGATCGCCTCGTAGGCCTTGACGCGCCCGATCGTGTCGTCGGACTTGATCGTGAGCATCTCCTGCAGCGTGTACGCGGCGCCGTACGCCTCGAGCGCCCACACCTCCATCTCGCCGAAGCGCTGGCCGCCGAACTGGGCCTTGCCGCCCAGGGGCTGCTGCGTCACGAGCGAGTACGGCCCCGTCGAGCGGGCGTGGATCTTGTCGTCCACGAGGTGGAGCAGCTTCAGGATGTACATGTAGCCGACGGTGACCTTCTGCTCGAAGGGCTCGCCCGTCTTGCCGTCGAAGAGCCTGACCTTGCCGGACACCGTCCGGCCGGTGTCGCGGCTCGGGTCGACGTTGAACTTGATCGGCGAGTCCGGGTTCTGCCGCGCCCACTCGGCGAGCGCCTCGTCGACGTCCTGCTCGGTCGCGCCGTCGAAGACGGGGGTCGCCACGGGCAACGGGTTCGGCGCGTTGATCGGCGCCTTCGGGTTCACTCCCCCGCCGCCGCCGTTCTCGGCGAAGACGCCGTGCGCGGCGGCCCAGCCGAGGTGCGTCTCGAGGATCTGGCCGATGTTCATCCGGCTCGGGACGCCGAGCGGGTTCAGGATCACGTCGACGGAGCGGCCGTCCTCCAGGAACGGCATGTCCTCCTCCGGCACGATCTTCGAGATCACGCCCTTGTTGCCGTGGCGGCCGGCGAGCTTGTCGCCCTCGGAGATCTTGCGCTTCTTCGCGACGTAGACGCGGACGAGCTCGTTCACGCCGGGCGACAGGTCGTCGCCGGCGTCGCGGGAGAACGACTTGACGCCGATCACCTTGCCGCCCTCGCCGTGCGGGACCTTGAGCGACGTGTCGCGCACCTCGCGGGCCTTCTCCTTGAAGATCGCGCGGATGAGCTTCTCCTCCGCCGTCAGCTCGGTCTCGCCCTTCGGCGTCACCTTGCCGACGAGCAGGTCGCCCGACCCGACCTCGGCGCCGATGCGGACGACGCCACGGTCGTCGAGGTTCGCCAGCGACTCCTCCGAGCGGTTCGGGATGTCGCGGGTGATCTCCTCGTCGCCGAGCTTCGTCGAGCGCGCGTCGATCTCGTACTCGTGGATGTGGATCGAGCTGAGCACGTCGTCCTTGACGAGCCGCTCGCTGAGGACGACAGCGTCCTCGAAGTTGTAGCCCTCGAACGGCATGAACGCGACCATGAGGTTGGCGCCGAGCGCGAGCTCGCCGCCGTCGGTGGAGCTGCCGTCCGCCAGCACCTGGCCGGAGCGCACCTTGTCGTTCAGCGCCACAACCGGCTTCTGGTGGATCAGCGTCCCCTGGTTCGAGCGCATGAACTTCGTCAGGTTGTACTCCTCGCGGCTGCCGCGGCCCTCGACGACGATCCGCTCGGCGTCGACGTCGATCACCGTGCCCTCGCTGCGCGAGAGGACGACGTCGCCCGTGTCGATGGCGGCGCGGTACTCGAGGCCGGTGCCGACGAGCGGTGCCTGCGGGATCATCAGCGGCACGGCCTGCCGCTGCATGTTCGCGCCCATGAGCGCCCGGTTCGCGTCGTTGTGCTCGAGGAACGGGATCAGCGCGGTGCCGACCGACACGATCTGCGCCGGCGCGACGTCCATGAACTCGACGTCCTTCGGTGCGGCCGTGACGGCCTCGCCGAGACTCGAGCGGCAGAGGACGATGTCGTTCAGGAGCTTCCCGGTCTTCGGGTCGACCGGCTCCGAGGCCTGCGCGATCGTGTACTGCGCCTCCTCGGCTGCGTCCAGATAGACGATCTCGTCCGACACCTTGCCGCCCTTGACGACGCGGTACGGCGTCTGGATGAAGCCGAACTCGCTCACCGTCGCCATCGACGCGAGCGAGCCGATCAGGCCGATGTTCGGGCCTTCCGGCGTCTCGATCGGGCACATGCGGCCGTAGTGGGTCGGGTGGACGTCGCGCACCTCGATCGGCGCGCGCTCGCGGGTGAGACCGCCGGCGCCGAGGGCGGAGAGCCGCCGCCGGTGCGTCAGGCCTGCCAGCGAGTTCGTCTGGTCCATGAACTGCGACAGCTGCGAGGAGCCGAAGAACTCCTTCAGCGCCGCGACCACGGGCCGGATGTTGATGATCGTCTGCGGCGTGATCGTGTCGACGTCCTCCGTCGTCATCCGCTCGCGGACGACGCGCTCCATCCGGTAGAGGCCGACCCGGAACGCCTCCTGGATCAGCTCGCCGGTGGTGCGCAGGCGCCGGTTGCCGAAGTGCTCGTACTCGTCGAGCTCGCCGCGGATCGGATCGCGGTTCAGCATGATCGCGTCCGCCGCGAAGTCCTTCGACTCGAGGTCGACGCCGAGCTTCATCGGCAGGTCGACGAGCTTCTTCACGAGCGCGACGATGTCCCGCGTCGTCAGCGTGCGCGTGTCGTCCGGCACGTCGACGCCGAGCCGCTGGTTCAGCTTGTAGCGGCCGACCTTCGTCAGGTCGTAGCGCTTGGGATCGAAGAACAGCGCCCGGATGAGGTTGCGGGAGTTGTCGAGCGTCGGCGGCTCGCCGGGCCGCTGCTTCTTGAACACCTCGACGACCGCCTCCTCCTCGCGCGTCGTCGTGTCCTTGTCGAGCGTCGCCTGGATGAACGGCGAGTTGTCGAACAGCTTCAGGAGGTCGTCGTTCGAGTCGAGCGCCAGCCCGTCGCTGAAGTCCTCGCGCGCGAGCGCACGCAGGAGCGTCGTCACCGGCAGCTTGCGCTTCCGGTCGATGCGGGCGTAGACGATCCCCTTCTTGTCGATCTCGAGCTCGAGCCACGAGCCGCGGCTCGGCATCAGGTTCGCGGTGAAGACCTGCTTCGTCGCGTCCTTCGGCTCCATCAGGTAGGCGCCGGGGCTCCGGACGAGCTGCGTCACGATGACGCGCTCGGTGCCGTTGATGATGAACGTGCCGTGCTCGGTCATCATCGGGAAGTCGCCCATGAAGACCCGCTGCTCGCGGATCTCGCCGGTGTCCTTGTTGACGAAGCGGACGGTCATCGAGAGCGGGGCCTGGTAGGTCAGGTCCTTCTCGCGGCACTCCTGGATGGAGAACTGCGGCTCTCCGAACTCGTACTCGCCGAACTCGACGGCGAGCGTGCCGGTGTAGTCCTCGATGGGCGAGATGTCGTCGATCGTCTCGCGCAGCCCCTCCTCCAGGAACCACTGGAACGAGGCCTTCTGGATGTCGATCAGGTTGGGGAGGTCGAGGACGTGCTTCAGGCGTGAAAAGCTCTTTCGCGCGCGCGGCGCGACAGCGGTGCTGCTCAAGTGGCTACAGCCTCCCTTATGGGCGTGCGATGCGGGTCTGAGTACGGCGTACGGGCGGGCAGGGCAAAACGGCGATTCGTCGGCGCGAACCCCGTAGGGTAGCGGACGCAGGCACTCCACCGCAAGCATGCGCCGCGGCGGAGAGCCGAAACTGCGGGGATTGTAGCGAACGAGGCGGGGATCTCCGCACGGAATCCCCGCTCGTCAGCGGACCTGGATGCCGCGTTACTTCAGCTCGACGCTGGCGCCCGCCTCTTCCAGCTGCGTCTTGATCGACTCGGCCTCCTCGGTGGCCGCGCCCTCCTTGACGGCGCTCGGGGCACCGTCGACGAGGTCCTTGGCCTCCTTCAGGCCGAGGCCGGTGACGGCGCGGACGACCTTGATCACCTGGATCTTCTTGTCGCCCGCCCCGGTGAGCATGACGTCGAACGACGTCTTCTCCTCCGCGGCGGCGCCGTCGCCGCCGCCGCCGGCGCTGCGCCCGGGCGCCGCGACCGCGACCGGAGCGGCGGCGGTGACGCCCCACTCCTCCTCGATCTTGTTCTTCAGCTCGACGAGCTCGAGGACGGTCATGCCCCCGAGCGTCTCGAGCACCTTGCTCGTGTCCGTTGCCATTACTCCTGCTCCTCCTGCGTGTCAGTTGCGTCTTCAGTGGTCTCGGGCTCGGCGCTCGCCTCGGCGGCTCGGCGTCGGCCTCGGCCTCCGTGGCCGGCTCAGCCTCTGCGGTCGGCTCCTCGCCTCCGCGGCCGGCTCGCGGCCTCCGTAGCCGACTCAGCCTCTGCGGCCGGCTCAGCCTCCACGGCCGGAGCCTCGGCGGCCGAGGTGTCGCCCTGGGCCTGCAGCTGCTCGATCCGGGCGTCGATCAGGCCGACGAGGTCGCGCAGCGGTGCTGCGAGCAGCGCGACGACCATCGTCAGCGGCGAGACGATCGCGCCCACGAGCTGCGCGCGTAGCACGTCCGCCGGCGGCAGCTTCGCGAGGTTCTCGACCTCCGCGGCCGACATGGTCTGGCCCTCGAGGATCCCGCCGCGGACGGCGAGGACCTTCGTCTCGCGCGCCGTGTCGCCGAGCGCCTTCGCGACGGCGACAGGGTCGCCCCCGCTCTCGACGAACGCGATCGCGGACGGCCCCTCGAGCAGTGCGAGCAGGGCATCGGCACCGGCGGCCTCCGCCGCGCGGCGCGTGAGCGTGTTCTTGACGACCGCGAAGCGGGCGCCGTGCTCGATCAGCTTCGTGCGGAGCGCGTCGATCTCGGCGTTCGTGAGGCCGCGGTAGTCGGCGACGATCAGCGTCTCCGTCGTCCGCAGGCGCTCCGTCAGCTCCGCGACGACGAGCTCCTTCTGGTTCTTGTCCATTCCACCTCCTCCTACGTTCGAGCCCGCACAGAGGCGGGCTCGGAAGAGGCGACAGCTGTCGTCGTCCGGGCCGCCTCGGCCGGTCCTCTGCGTCCCCAATCGATCGATCAGGACGCTGCCGGCTGTCTCTGGCGACGGGCGTTGTCGACGAAAACCTATGCCGGGACGGCCTGCTCCTCCAGCTCCTCGACGATGCCGCGGGTGCGCGTCGGGTCGACCTTCACGCCCGGGCCCATCGTCGTCGCGAGCGTGATGCCCTCGATGTAGCGGCCCTTCGCTGCGGCCGGCTTGGCGCGCACGATCTCCTCGATCAGCGCGGCGTAGTTCTCGAGCAGGTTGCGCTCGCCGAAGCTCTTCTTGCCGATCGACACGTGCACGCACGCGCCGCGGTCGGTGCGGTACTCGAGCTTGCCGCCCTTGGCGTCCGTGACGGCCTTGCCGACGTCGAAGGTGACCGTTCCGGTCTTCGGGTTCGGCATCAGGCCGCGCGGGCCGAGCACCCGGCCGAGCTTGCCGACGTTCCCCATCTGGTCGGGCGTCGCGATCGCGACGTCGAAGTCGGTGAAGCCCTCCTCGATCCGCTTCGCGAGGTCGGCCGAGCCGACCACGTCCGCACCTGCGTCCTCGGCCTCGCGGGCCTTGTCGCCCTCGGCGAACACGGCGACGCGGACGCTCTTGCCCGTGCCGTGCGGGAGCATGATCGTGCCGCGCAGCTGCTGGTCGGCGTGGCGGACGTTGAGACCGAGGCGGAAGTGCGCCTCGACCGTCTCGTCGAACTTCGCGTCCGGGAACTCCTTCAGCGTCCGGATGGCCTCGGCCGGCGAGTAGAGCTGCTCGCGGTCGATCTTCGCCGCGCGCCTCCGTCATAACGCTTGCCGTGGGCGTGCTCATCGGTCCACCTCCACGCCCATGCTGCGGGCCGTGCCGGCGATGACGAGCATCGCCTGGTCGACGTCGCGCGCGTTCAGGTCGGGGAGCTTCGTCTCGGCGATCTGGCGCACCTGCGCCTGCGAGAGCCGGCCGACCTTGTTGCGGTTCGGCTCGGCCGAGCCCTTGTCGAGGCCGAGCGCCTCCTTGATCAGCACGGCGGCCGGCGGCGTCTTCGTGATGAAGGTGAAGGAGCGGTCCTCGTAGACCGTGATCTCCACCGGCGTGATGCGGCCGTTCTCCTGCGCCGTCTGCGCGTTGAAGGCCTTGCAGAACTCCATGATGTTGACGCCGTGCTGGCCGAGCGCCGGGCCGACCGGCGGCGCCGGGTTGGCCTGGCCGCCGGGGATCTGGAGCTTGATCAGTGTCAGGACTTTCTTCGCCATAACGTCTCTCAGTCGATCTTCTTGACTTGGTCGAAGCCGAGCTCGACCGGGACCTGGCGCTCGAAGATGTCGACGAGCACCTTCAGCTTCTGCTGGTCGCCGTTCACGTCGACGATCTCGCCGTCGAAGTCCGACAGCGGGCCCGACGTCACCTTCACGGACTCGCCGAGCGAGAACTCGACCTGCGAACGGACGGCTGCGCCGCCGGCGCCCGCACCGGTGTGCAGGATCCGGTCGACCTCCGCCTGCGCGAGCGGAACGGGCTTCGCGCCGGCGCCGACGAAGCCGGTCACCCCCGGAGTGTTCTTGACGACCGACCAGGCGTCGTCGTTCAGATCCATGTTGACGAGGACGTAGCCGGGCAGGACGCGCTTCTCGATCTGCACCTTCTGCCCGTCCTTCGTCTCGATCACCTGCTCGGTCGGGACGACCACCCGCCGGAACCGCGGCGCCTGGTTCATCGACACGATCCGGTGCTCGAGGTTCGTCTTGACCTTGTTCTCGTGACCCGAGTAGGTGTTGATCACGTACCAGCGGAACACGGGCTCACTCTCCCAGAAGGACGTTGCGGACGAAGGGCTTGAAGAACTGGTCGGCGGCGTAGAGGTACACGCCGACGATGACGCAGGCGATGATGACGACGACCGTCCCCTGGATCACCTGCGCGCGGCCGGGCCACTCGACCTTCTTCAGCTCGGCCCAGGACTCCTTGACGAAGCGGCCGCGCTCGCGCGGCTCGCGGCGGCCCGTCTGCGCGGACGTCGGCTGCGCGGCGGGCCGGACCTGTGCCTGGCGCTGGCGCGCGCGGCTGGGTGCCGGCTTCTTCTCGGCGCCGTCCCCCTGCGCGGCCTTGCGCTGCGCGCGGCGCTTGCCGCGGGTGTCGCGCGCCATCAGCGCGTCTCCCGGTGCGGGGTGTGCTGACCGCACCAGCGGCAGTACTTCTTGAACTCCACGCGGTCGGGCGTGTTCCGCTTGGACTTCTGAGATTGATAGTTGCGCCGCTTGCACTCAGTGCAGGCGAGCGTGATCGCGACTCGGACTCCGGCTGCCATCAGATCGTGTTCTCTTCGGTCTCGGTGATAAAGCTCTTGAGGAGTAGCGGCGGCAGGACTCGAACCTGCGACACGCGGATTATGATTCCGCTGCTCTAACCAACTGAGCTACGCCGCCGCGCGACGGGGAGGAGTGTAGCAAGCACGAGACCGCCCGTCCGGCCCTTCTCCTAGGATCCCGCGCGTGATCAGAGTGAACCCCAGCGGCGGCTGGCTCGAGGTCATCTGCGGGCCGATGTTCAGCGGCAAGAGCGAGGAGATGATCCGCCGCCTGCGCCGCGCCGAGATCGCCGGCCAGCAGGTCGTCATCTTCAAGCCGCGCATCGACGACCGCTACGACGCGGCGGACGTCGTCAGCCACGCCGGCGCGAGGATGCGCGGCGTGCCGGTCGCGAGCGTCGGCGAGCTCGTCGGCGCGCGCCCAGGGCTACGACGTCGTCGGCATCGACGAGGTGCAGTTCTTCTCCCTCGAGGTCGTCCCCGCGGCGCTCGCGCTCGCGGACGCCGGTGTCCGCGTCGTCACGGCCGGGCTCGATCAGGACTTCCGCCGGCTCCCGTTCGGGCCGATGCCGGAGCTGCTCGCCCGCGCCGAGTTCGTCGACAAGCTGCAGGCCGTCTGCCACCGCTGCGGCGGGCCGGCGACGACGACGCAGCGGCTCGTCGACGGCAGCCCGGCGCCGTACTCGGGCGACACGATCGTGGTCGGCGCCAGGGAGCAGTACGAGGCGCGCTGCCGCGACTGCCACGAGCCCGGCGAGGAGCTCGCAGCAGTCGCTGCCTGAGACGTTATCCGCCGTCGAGCCTCTGCGATGCGGTTCGCTCAGTTCACGATCGTGTCCACCCAGACGAGCCGGTGGTCGGACGTCGGGAACGGGAACACGCCCACGAGTCGGAAGAGCGGATCGGTTCGCAGCGGCCAGAAGACGCCGCCGCTCGTGCTCCGGATGTTCCGGCTCGGCAGGACGTAGTCCGCCCGCAGGTTGCCCGGGCGCGGTGTCGGCGAAGTCGGCCGTGTCGAAGGCCGGATTCGAGCGGTGCGTCCGGTTGATGCCGCCCTGCAACGCATCCTGCTCCACCGCCCCGAGGCTTGTCGGCGGGCCGGACGAGTTCACGAGCATGTGGTCGAGGAGCAGCTGGATCGAGCCGGGGATGCTGTCGCCGTCGAGCGGATCGGAGTTCTGGTCGCCCGCGATCACGAACCGCGCGCCGAGGGGCAGCCCGCCGTAGCGTCCGGCGTCGTCGTAGATGTACCCGCTCCGCCACGGCGCGATGTAGTCCGCCCAGAAGCGGATCTCGTCGTAGTTCCGCGTGCCGTTCCGGTCCTCGGGCCCGTCGAACACGGGCGGCGTCGGATGGCTGGTCAGGAAGTGCACCACCCGGTTGCCGATCACGATCGGCAGATCCCAGTGGCTCTTCGACGAGAGCCGGAAGACCGCGAGCTCCGCGGGCGAGTACCAGTCCATCGGCGCCGGCGTCGCCGGGTCGTCCGGGAGCAGCGCGCCCGGCATGTCCTTCCAGAGGAAGTGCTGGAAGGTGCGGATCCCGCGTCGGATCGATCGGATACCGCGAGTAGACGGCCATCCCGAACTGGCCGGGGTAGGCCCCGAAGCCGAAGGCGTCGTCGCCGCCGCCGATCACGCCGTTGTTGTTCAGGTCGAAGCCGGACGGAATGCCCGTGTTCGACTCGGCGGCGAAGCGGTACGGATAGACGATCGGCGCGGCGCCGTTCTGCGAGACCGAGAGGTAGTTGTCCTGGAAGAGCTCGAGCGCGGTCCCGGCGGCGTCGTAGTCGAACTCGTTGATGAGGAGCACGTCCGGCCGGACGCGCTGGATCGTCTCGGCCGCGTTCCGGGCCTGCTGGTTGGCCGGCGTCGAGAGATCGGTGATCAGCTGGCCGGCCGCCGACCGGTTGAGCGAGGCGTTGAAGGTCGAGAAGCGGACGTTCTCGGCTCCGGCGGTCGGCGCGAGCGCCAGCGCCGCCAGTACCGCTGTGACTAGTCGCAGCACGGTTCCTCCCTCCACGGATGTCGGCGAGGGCATATCACCCCGGCGACGCCCGCGGAAGGCCTTAACCGGCCGTCCCCCGGTCCGTGGCCGAAACGAGACGCGGCCGCCCGGACGGACGGCCGCGTCCCGCGCAGCGCTACTTCAGCTTGTTCGCCTTCAGGAAGGCGTCCGCGACCTTGGCCGGGGACTGCTTGCTCACCGCAACGGCCCTGTTCATCGTGATCATGGCCTTCAGGGTCAGCAGCTTGCTGACGCTGTTCAGCGTCGGCAGCAGCTCCGGGTTCTCCTGTGTCAGCTTCCGCGACACGATCGGCGCGACGTGCTGGAACCCGAAGATGTTCTTCGGGTCCTGGAGGACGACGTACTTCGGCGAGAGCAGCGGTGGATCGGTCGAGAAGACTCCCGCAGCGAGCACCTTCTTCTGATCCAACAGGGTGTAGGCGCTGATCCCCGACAGCGGCTGGAAGTCGACGTCGTTGACCCCGTATTCCCGGGCCATGCCGACGAGACCGGTCTGTCGCGTCTCGAACTCCGGGAAGGCGGCGAGTGTGAGGTTCGGGGACCTTCTTCAGGTCAGCGACCGTCTTCAGCTTGTAGCGAGTCGCCGTCGAGCGGAGGACGGCCACGGCATCGACGTCCTGGAAGGGCGTCTGGTTGCCGAGCACATAGCCACGCCGGCCCCAGAGCGTCTTGGCGAGCGCGTACGTCGCCTTGGCCGTCTTCGGCGTCGACTTGCGGCCGAACGTGACCGTCAGCATGACGCCCGTGTACTCCGGATACAGCGTGATCTGCCCGCTCGTAAGCGCCTTCGCGATCAGCTCCGTAGAGCCGATGTTCTCCTTGTAGCGAACCGTGAGGCCCTTGGCCTCGAGCGCTTGCTTGTACAGCTGGCCGAGCACGTACTGCTCGGTGAAGTTCTTCGCGCCGACGATGACCGGCGTGGTGCCTCCCCCACTGCTGTCGTGGGCAGCGGGAGCCGACGTTGCTCCACCGAGGATGATCGCCACCCCGAAGGCGACGGCGAAGGCGGCCCGTGCGGCCCGCCGATTGTGCTTCCGGATCACTGCTACTCCCTCCCTTGCCTAGCGAGCGCCGGCCGTTCCGGCGCTCATGACATCCGGCTCGAACGCCGGAACCTTCTCCCGTAGTCCCCGCGGCGTCAACGCGCGTTGCAGGGCGCCGAAGAGCCCGTCTGCGGCGAGCGCGAGCAGGGAGACGACGATCGCCGCTCCGACCAGACCCTCGGTCCGGTAGCTCGCCTGGTTGAACAGGATCTCGCCGAGCCCGCCCCCGCCGGCGATGGCGGCGATCGTGGCGGTGGCGACGACGAAGACGGCCGCGGTACGGATCCCCGCGAAGAGCAGCGGCAGCGCGAGCGGGAGCTCGACGCGGCTCAGGATCTGCCACGGCGTCATGCCCATGCCCTTGCGCCGCCTCGACGGCCTCCGGCTCGACCTCGTCGACGCGCGACGTACGCGTTCGTGAGGATCGGGCGGCACGGCGACGATCACGAGCGCGACGAGCACCGGCCAGAACCCGAAGGGGAGGAAGCCGAGCGCGATGGCGATCACGGCCAGGCTCGGCAGCGCCCGCCCGACGTTCGACGCGTTGATCGCGACGAAGCGAGCCGCGGTGGAGGTGGCCGAGCCACACGCCGAGCGGGATCGCGATCGCGAGCGCGATCGCGATCGCCGCACCGGACAGCACGACGTGCTCCCAGGTCTTCTCGAGCAGCAGCCGCCGCTCGTCGACGATGAACTCGAGCGCGCCGCCGAAGACGCCCAATGCGCCAACAATCTGTGCGGCGATCACGCCGCGCTCTCCGGGCGTGAGCCCACGGGGTCAGGGCGCGCTGCGTGAGCACGAAGAGGACGTCGACGACGAGCGCGAGCAGGATCGCGAGGGTGCCGGCGGCGATCAGCTCGGTCTTGAACACTTGCTCGCGCAGCGCGATGAAGATCGGCCGGCCGAGCCCCTCCGGGATGACGAAGGCGGCGATCGTCGCGAGCGCGATCGTCGACACGGTCGCGATCCGGAGGCCGGCGACGATCGCGGGCAGCGCCAGCGGCAGCTCGATCCGCCACAGCGTCTGCCGGCGCGTCAGGCCCATGCCGCGAGCCGCCTCGAGCACCTCCGGCGGCGCGGCCCGCAGGCCGGCGAGGATGTTGCGGAACAGGATGAGGAAGCGTGTACCCGACGAGCGCGATCTCGACGGTCAGTACGCCGAGGCCGGTGACGGGCACGAGCAGCTGGAAGAGCGCGATGCTCGGGACCGTGTAGATGACCGCCGAGACGAAGCCGATCGGACGCTCGAACCGCCGGAACCGATAGGCGAGGAGCGCGGCGGCGAACGAGATCACGAAGCCGATCGCGACCGCGATCAGCACGAGCTTGATGTGCTGGACGAGCGCCGGCTGCAGGACGCTCGCCCCAGTTCTCGCGCACCCAGTCCGGGCAGAAGAGGCGGTTCTCGGTCACGCAGGAGCTCGCCTCGCCGAACTCGGGGATGACCGGCTGCTGGCGGCCGTCTCCGCCGTCACGTGAGCAGCTCGCTCAGCCGGTCGAGCGTGAGCACGCCGGACGGCCTGCCGTCGTCGATCACGACGAGGGAGCGGGAGCCCTCGGAGAGCATCAGCGAGAGCGCGTCGCGGAGGGTGGTGTCCGGCGAGCGCGGACGGCGCGACGACGCCGTTCGGCGGGTCGAGCTGCACCTCGCCGAGCGTCGTCAGCGACAGCCGCTTCAGGCCGCGGTCGGCGCCGACGAAGCGCGCGACGAAGTCGTCTGCGGGGTGCGCCAGGATCGCCTCGGGCGTGTCGTACTGGACGAGGACGCCGCCCTCGCGGAGGATCGCGATCCGGTCGCCGAGCAGGATCGCCTCGTCGATGTCGTGCGTGACGAAGATGATCGTCTTCCGCACCTCGTCCTGGATGCGCACCAGCTCCTTCTGCAGCCGCGCCCTGCGTGATCGGATCGAGCGCGCCGAACGGCTCGTCCATCAGCATCACGGGCGGATCCGCGGCCAGCGCCCGCGCCAGGCCCACGCGCTGGCGCTCGCCGCCGGAGAGCTGTGACGCGTAGCGGCCCCGGTAGTCCTTCGCGGGCAGGTCGACGAGGTCGAGAAGCTCGTCGACGCGGGTCCGGATCTCTTCGCGAGACCACCCGAGCAGCCTCGGCACGGTGGCGACGTTGTCCGCGACGGTCATGTGCGGAAAGAGCCCGACCTGCTGGATCACGTAGCCGATTCCCCGTCGCAGCTCCGTCTCGTCGAGGGCGTTCACGCTGCGTCCGCCGATCAGGATGTCGCCGGAGGTCAGCTCGACGAGACGGTTGACCAGCTTCATCGCCGTGGTCTTGCCTCCGCCCGACGGGCCGACGAGACAGCACACCTCGCCTGCGGGAATCGAGAGCGTGAGGTCGTCGACCGCAGGAGCTGCGCGGCCGGGGTACCGCTTGGTCGCATGGTCGAAGACGATCTCGACCGCCTGACGCCGGCCCCTCACTGCGCCATAGCGTACGTGTGGCGGCCTGGGCCGGGCGGCGGCCTTGTCGGCGTGCTTATGTTGTGTTCAATAATGTAACTTTAGACATAAGATTCATATGCGTCTGGTAATAATGGGTGCGTGCATAAGGCACCGACGAACCCCTTCACGTTCGGCGACCTCGCGCTCGACGACGCGTTCACGGACCGCGAGGACGAGATCCGTGAGCTGACCGCCGACATCCGCAACGGGCAGAACGTCCTCGTCTACGCCCCGCGTCGCTACGGGAAGTCGTCGCTCGTCTTGCGAGCGGCTCAGGAGGCGATGCGGCGCAAGGTGCTCGTCGGCTACTGCGACCTGATGCGGACGCCGACGAAGGAGCGATTCGCGGCGGCGCTCGCGAAGACGATCTACGCGGACATCGCCTCGCCCGATCGGGCAGGCGTTCGAGCGTGCGGCAGAGCTCTTCCGTGGGCTCCGCGTGACGCCGACGATCGAGGTCGACCCGAGCGACGGCAGCCTCCGGTTCACGTTCCAGACGGGCCGGCGGCGAACCGACATCGACGACACGATCGAGCGGCTGCTCGAGCTCGTCGGCGAGCTCGCCGCAGAGCGCAAGCGGCGCGTGGCGATCATCTTCGACGAGTTCCAGGAGATCCTCGCGCTCGACCGTCGGTTCCCGAACCTGATGCGCGCGGTCTTCCAGGCGCAGCCCGAGGTCAGCCACGTCTACCTCGGCAGCAAGCGGCACCTGCTGGAGCGCATCTTCAGCGACCGGAACGAGCCGTTCTGGCGCAGCGCCAAGCAGCTCGAGATCGGGATGATCCACCCGGAGAAGTTCGCTCTGTTCCTCCGCGAGCGGTTCGGCGCCTCCGGCAAGTGGATCGACGACGAGCCGCTCGCACGGCTCCTCGCTGCGACCGACGGACACCCGTACGCGACCCAGGAGCTCGCCTACTTCACGTGGGAGCTCGTCCGCCGCCGGCGGCCGCGCCACCGTCGACGACGTCGAGGAAGCGGTGACACGGGTGCTGCGGTCGGAGTCGAATCACTTCGCCCAGATCTGGGACGACGCGCCGCACCCGCAGCGGCTCCTCCTGCTCGCGCTGGCCGCCGAGCCGACGCGTGGGGTCTACTCCGCGGACTACCACTCCCGGCACGAGCTGCCCGCGGCGCCGACGCTGCAAACCGCTCTCAAGGGACTGCAGCGCAAGGAGCTTGCCGGCCGGAACGCCGACGGGGAGCACTGCATCATCGAGCCCTTCCTCGCCGAGTGGCTCCTGCGCGAGCAGCTGTAGCCTCACTGCGTGGACGTCGTGTCGCGCCTGCCGATCGTGGAACGGCGCCTGCTGCGCTTCGCCGCGCCGGCGCTCTTCGTCGCCGTGCTGGGTGCGTTCATGTGGCGGGACGGCGTGCCGGTGGCACGCGACCGGCTGCTGATGTGGATCGTGCTCGGGCTGCTCGCCGTGTCGACGACCAATGTCGGCGGCTGGCTCCGGAGCGTCGTGCTCGAGTGGCTGCCGTTCGCCCTGGTCCTATGGGCGTACGATCTGCTCCGCGGCTCGGCGGACGAGCTCTTCGCCGCGCACTACACCCCGCAGATCGAGGCCGACCGGCTCCTCTTCGGCGGCATCGTGCCGACCACGTGGCTGCAGGACCACCTCTGGCACGGGACGTCGCGGTTGCAGTGGTACGACTTCGCCGCCTGGGGCGTGTACATGAGCTACTTCGTCGCGACCTACGTCGTCGCCGGCGTCCTCTGGTTCGTGTCCCGCGGGCTCTTCCGGCGCTACGTCGCCACGGTCGCGCTTCTCGCCGTCATGGGCTTCGCGACGTTTGCCCTCTTCCCGGCCGCGCCGCCCTGGCTCGCGAGCCGGGAGGGGGAGCTCGACTGGACGATCCGCTCGATCGGTCCCATCTCGGGCGAGATCCCGTTCATCGCCTTCTCCTGGGAGAACCTGATCGAGCGTGGGAGCGAGTACTCGAACCCCGTGGCGGCCGTCCCGTCGCTCCATGCGGCGTACACGCTGCTGATCGCGATCTTTCTCTGGCGGCTGGTGCCGCGCTGGGCACGGCCGCTGCTCGCTGCGTACCCGGCCGCGATGGCGTTCGCCCTCGTCTATACGGCGGAGCACTACGTCGTCGACATCCTGCTCGGCTGGGCATACGCCCTCGTCGCCGTGTGGATCGTGCGGGTGGTGGCCCGGGAGCTCGCTCGACGGGTGTCTCTCAGCGAGGCGTAGGGCGCCGCCGCCTCGGCGGCGGCGCCCCGTCCCGTTCTCTCCTAGGCAGCGACGGCCTCCTCGAGGCGGCCGGCAATCGCGACCGGCGAGCCGATGACGAGCACCTGCGGCCCGTCCTCCTCGAACGGCTGCTCGAAGGTCGAGACCACCGTCGAGCTCGAGAACGTCCCGAAGACGCGAAGCACGTCGTCGCCGATGTTTCGCAGACCGTGAGGCGCCATCGGCGGGACGAGCGCCACCTGATGCGTCTCGAGCCGGCCGACCTCGTCGCCGACCCGCGCTTCCGCGGTGCCCTGCACGATGATCAGGAGCTCCTCTGCGCTGTCGGTGTGGATTCCCAGCTCGCAGCCGGGGTCGAGCTCGAACAGCACGGTGGCCGTGCTGGCGGTGCCCGTGGCGCTGTGCAGCGGGAAGCTCACGCGGAGGCCGGGGGCCGTCGGGATGAGCTCGAAGTCGTCTAGGTCGAAAGCAAACACGTTGGTCTCCTTATTTCGTTGCACGATAGTGTGCAGCGATCCTAGATCACTCTCTCGTGCTTGTCAAGAATCGTGGTACACTTGTGTGCAATGAATCGCAAGTACGAGCTGAAGGAACGTGCACGGCGCCAGGCACAGACGCGGCAGCGCATCGTCGAGGCGGCCGTCGATCTGCATACGAGCGTCGGCCCGGCGCGAACCACGATCAGCGCGATCGCGGAGCGTGCGGGGGTCGAGCGGCACACCGTCTACGCGCACTTCCCCGACGATCGCACCCTCTATCGAGCCTGCTCCACGCACTGGCAGGCGGCGCATCCGCTGCCCGTCTCGGAGACGCTCGCGCAGATCGAGGACCCGGTTCGGCGGCTCCGCCGCGCTCTCGGTGAGATGTACGCCTGGTACGAATCCGTCGAGGCCGATCTGGCGCTGTTCCTGCGAGACGACTTCGTCCCGGCGAACGCCGAGATCGTCGCCGAGAGCGACGCGCACTTCGCGGCGTTCGCCGATTCAGTGTCACAGGGCTGGCCGCGCCGCAGGCGCGTTCGTGCCGCGATCGGGCACGCGCTCGAGTTCGAGACGTGGCGCTCGCTCGTCCGCAGGCAGGGTCTCTCCCGCACGCAGGCGGTCGACGCCATGCTCCGGTTCGTCGAGCACGTCTGAGAGACCGGACTAGTCCGTCCACCGGGCATGGGTTCAGATTCGACGTGCGGCGATTCCCGCTGTCGTTCCGAGGAGCGCCGCCGCGAGCACGTCGCCGGGATAGTGCACGCCGGCGAGTACCCGGCAACCGCCGAGCGCCGCCGCGGCCGCGTAGAACGCCGGGCCGGCCGCGGGCAGCGCGGCGGCGAGGAACGGCGTCGCCGCGAACGCCGCCGCGACCTGGTCGGAGGGAAGCGACGGGCCCTTTGGGCGTTCGACCAGGACGCGGACGTCGCGGCCCTCGAACGGTCGCGGCCGGCGGACAACGCGAGCGAGCGCGAGCGAACCGGTGTACACCGCCAGGGTCGTCGCCGCGCAACGCATCAATGGCAGCGAGCTCGTCCTCGTGCGGAGGGCGGCAGCCAGTGTGATCCAGATGAGCCCGCCCCTGCCCGCGTTCGCCGTCAAAGCGATCGCCCGCTCGAGCTCCGCCGGACGCGCAGCGACCAGTCGCTCGTACGCGCGGTGGTCCGCACCGGCGATCGCGTCGAGAAAAGCCTGCATCGGCCGCCGCTCTCGGGTTAGCCGCTCGGCGGAGCCTGAAGCTCCACCTCGGCGGGCTCGCCGCGTCGCAGCTCGCGGCTGCGCTCGGCCTCGGCGTTGATCTCGGCGCCGAGCAGGAGCGCGAGGCCGCTCAGCCACAGCCACGTGAGCATGATGATCACCCCCGCGAGCGACCCCCAGGCCTTGTTGTAGGAGGAGAAGCTCGCGACGTACAGCGCGAACGCGCCGGAGGCCGCCAACCAGACGATCACGCTGATCACTGTCCCGACGGTGAGGAAGCGCCAGCGCGGATGATCGACGTTCGGCCCGAGGAAGAGGATGGTCGCGAACGCAAACAGAAGGCCGGCGATCAGGATCGGCCATTGCGCCGTCCACCACAGCCAGTCGACGAGCGACTCCAGGTCGACGGCCGAGCCGACCCAGCCCGACAGCGCCGGCCCGAGGACGAGCAGCCCGAACGCGAGCCCGAACGCGAGCAGCATCAACAGGACCATCGCCAGCGCGATCAGCCTGCGCTTGACGAACCCTCGCGTCTCCTCGCGGTCGTAAGCAGCGTTCAGCGCCCACATCAGCGTCTGCATCGATCCGGTCAGCGTCCAGAACGCGAGCACCGACCCGACGACGATCATCGTGATCCCCGACCCGGACGTGGACTCGGTGACCCGACGGAGCGAGTCCTCGACGAGCGCCAGCGCCTCCTCAGGTGCGACCGTCTCGAGCTTTTCGACGATCGTCGTGACCCCGTTCTCGTCGGCGAAGAGGCTGAAAACGCCGACGACGACCAGCAGCAGCGACGGGATGGCGAGGAACGCGTAGTAGGCGAGCGCGGCGGCGAGATTCGGCACGTGGTCTGCCATCGCCTCCTTGCCGGCGCGGACCACGATTGCAAGCCAGCCGCGCTTCGACAGGTCCTTCGGCGCCGGGTCGGCGAGCTTGGGCTCGGCGCGCTCCGGCTGGGGCTGCGGCGCAGCATCAGCTTCGCGGGCCTCGCCGGAAGAAGCGGCCGCTCGGTTACGCCTCAGCCACCTCACTCTTTGCGTCGGCTTCCCTGCCGGTGAGCTCCGAAAACGCCGAGCGGCCGCGTCGAGCTAGCCGGTCAGGAACTCCTCGCGGAAGGGAACGTCGGGCGCGGGTCTCGTGAAGCGCGCGTAGGCCTTCTTCGGGTGAGGCGTTAGGAACAGTTCTCGTCGTCGATAGTCATCGCGCGCAATCCTACGATCGCCAGTCCCGCACCGGATCACGGCCGCGCGAGCGCACGCACGCACTACTTGATCAGCGTCAGCAGCTTGAACATCGGCAGGTACATCGAGATGATCACGATGCCGACCATGATCCCGACGCCGATCATCATGATCGGCTCGACGATCGAGGTCAGCGACTGGATCGCCGCGTCGACCTCGTCCTCGTAGAAGTCGGCGATCTTGCCGAGCATCTTGTCGAGCTCGCCGGTCTCCTCGCCGATCTTGACCATCTGGCTCACCATCGGCGGGAAGACGGGGTTCTCGACGAGTGGCTGCGCGATCGGCACGCCCTCGTGCACGCGGGCCCGAACGCCGGCGAGCGCGTCCTCGACGACCCAGTTGCCCGACGTCGTCCCGGTGATCTCGAGCGCCTTGATGATGTCGACGCCGGCCGCGACGAGCGTCGAGAGCGTCCGCGAGAAGCGCGCCATCGTGACCTTGAGGACGACGTCGCCGATCTTCATCGGCAGCCGGAGCTTGATCCGGTCCCAACGCTGTCGCCCGGCCTCGGTCTTCATGAACTTCTTGAGGCCGAACACGCCGGCGATCATGAGCGGCCAGACGATCAGGCGCGGCGAGAGGCTGAAGAAGGTCCCCTTGATGAAGTTCGACATCGTCATGACGATCTTCGTCAGCATCGGCAGCTCGCCGCCGAGGTCGTCGAAGATGCCCACGAAGACAGGCACGAGGAAGAGCAGCATCCCGACGAGGACGAGGGTGGCGAAGATCAGCACCATCGTCGGGTAGATCATCGCGCCCTTCACGCGCCGCTTGATCTTCGTCTCCTTCTCGATCTGGAAGGCGACGCGGTCGAGGACCGTGTCGAGGATGCCGGCCGCCTCGCCCGCCTCGACCATCGAGACGAAGAGGCGGCTGAAGACCTTCGGATGGCGGGCCATCGCCTGCGAGAGCAGCAGGCCGCCTTCGACGTCGGCGCGCAGCTCGCGGATGATCGCGGCGAGGTACTTGTCGTCGGTCTGCTGCTCGAGGATGACGAGGGCGCTGACGACGTTGAGCCCCGCCTCGATCATCGTCGCGAACTGGCGCGAGAAGATCTGCAGCGACTTCGGCTTGATCTTCTTGAACGTCGTGCGGACCGAGTCCTCGCCGCTCGCGCGCTGCTCCTCGAGGTTGGTCGCGAGCAGGCCGCGGACGCGCAGCTGCTCGCGCGCGGCGGCCAGATCGGGCGCGTGGATGTGACCGGTCGACTCGATTCCGACCGCGTTGATCGCTGTGAAGGCATACGCCGCCATGCCAACTTGGCTATCGGCAGAGGGATGCGACCGCTTGAGATCCGAGCCGCCGATGCCGATGAGGAAGTCGTGGAGCTGCGGGCACGTGCGGACGATGGCTTCGGCCTGGTCGAGCTGATGATCGCCCTGGTGATCCTGAACGTCGGGGTCCTGGCGGTCGTGGCCGCGTTCACGTCCGGCAGCCTCACGCTGAGGCGGGCCGTCGAGACCCAGTCCGCAGCGAGCCTCGCCGACAAGCAGATGGAGCTCTACCGGGCCGTTCGGTACGTCGACATCTACCTCCACACCGCGTCCGTCACGACGGCGTCGGCGAACTCGACCTACAACAGCGACGTGGCGTACTCCGGCACGCAGGTGACGGCGACGTGCTCGCCGGTCACGGACGTGTGCAACCCGATGCGGACGACGACCGGCCCGGACAACCGCTCGTACCGGGTCGACACCTACATCGTCTCGCAGACGCCGGCGAACGGCCGAGCCGTCAAGCGCGTCACCGTCGTCGTGCGGCGGTCGAGCCCGATCAAGACGCTCGCGCGCCTGACGTCGGTGTTCGACCAGTCGACCGGCTAGCAGCCCGGCTCGCGCATGACTTTGTGTTCCTGAAACACAAGGTCGTTTCGCTGAGGAACGGCGCGGAGGGCCCGAACCCCGTCCACGCCTCGGTTTGCGCGTCGCACGCGGTCCTCCGCCGATGCGAGCTTGTGTTCCTGGAACACAAGCTCCATCTTCTCGGGGCGCCCTCTCGGAGAGCGGGCCGCGCGGGTTACGTCAGTTCGTGCTCTTCTTCGGCGGCGCGAAGCCTTCCACCGTCAGCAGCTTCAGCTCGTAGCGGCTGCCGTCGGCGGTGTTCTGGAGCGTCAGGGGCTTGCCGAGCTCGAGCTTGATCGTCGGCTCACCGGTCGCGTAGCTCCCGCCGGCGACCGCGATGCGCACGGACTTGCCGTCCTTCGACAGCGAAGCGAGCTGGAACACCGGCTCGTCGGCCGGGAAGTCGGCCTTCGTCGCGACGGTCTCGACCGAGCCGTTGACCGCGATCGTCGTCGCCGCGGCCGGCTCGGGCTGATCCGGCGTGTCCGCGGCGCCGCTCGAGTCGGGCGCCGTGAAGCTCGGCGCCTCGGCGGTCGGATCCTGGTCCTGCGGGTTCGAGCCGAGTGGGTCGAAGCCCGTGCCGGGATCGACGTTCGGCCCTCCGCCCGAGGTGTCGGCCGGTGCGGGGCCTTCCTCGGTCGAGCCGGAGGTGTCCTCCGCCGTTGCCTCGCCGACCTCGACCTGCTGCGCGAACGGGTCCTTGGTCTGGAACTGCTCGAACGAGAGCAGCTGGCTCTGGTTCGCTGCGGGCGGCAGATCGGAGTCGATCAGGACGGCAGGCTGGGCGCCGGGCATCCGTCGGCGGCAGTCCAGGCGTAGCGGCCGAGACGGGCGGAGTCGTCGCAGGCGTCCCGGCCGGCGGTGTCGCGGCCGGCGGCGCAGGCGCGGCCGTCGTCGCCTGCTGCGGGCCCTTGAGCATCTTCAGCGTCCGCGGGCCCTGGAAGACCATGACGCCGACGAGCAGGACGCCGAGGACGATCGCGATCTTCTTCTGCTTGGCCTCCTTGGCCTTCAGGGGGTCAATGCGCTTTCGTGCCATCAGGGACTTGCCTCCGCTCCGGTCGGGGCGGCGGTCGGCGGGGGTGCCGGCGCCGCGGGGGTCGGGCCCTCCTCCGTCGAGGGCGAGGTGACGCTCGCGGGCACGTCGGTGCCGTAGACGTACGCGGAGACCGTCAGGCCCGCCGCGATCTCGGGGAAGCCGTTCGGCGACTTCTCGAACGAGAGCTTGTCCACTGCGAACAGGCGCCCCGAGGCGCGGAGCGCGCCGCTGCGAACGCTGACGAGGGTGCGCAGCCGGAACAGGAAGTCCGACAGCTCGTAGAAGTTCCCGTCGAAGGCGACCGAGATCGGCACCTTCTGGAAGCTGCCCACGACCTCCGACTCGCCCGGCGTGATCGACTCGAACTGGATCCCGGTCTCCTCGGCGACGCGGGCGAGCTCGAGCAGGATCCCGGCCATGTCGGCCGACGCGGGCATCGCCGTGGACAGGCGGAAGATGTCGGCGACCGCGATCGGCTGCGTGTCGTCCGTGTTCGTCGCCGCGAGCACGGCAGCGCGGGCGGTGTCGACCTCGACCCTGACCTTTGCGACCTCGACCTTCAGGGTGCCCGCCTCGGAGCGCTTCGGCGCTACGAGCAGGAACCAGAACGCGGCGCCGTAGACGACCAGCGCGCCGATCAGGACGCCGTAGAGCGCGGTCGGCGAGAGCTTGCGCTTCACTGGGCACCACCAGGCGGCGTGATGCCCGCATAGATCGTGAACTGGACGATCCTGCGCGACTGCACCTCGAGCGTCGTGCTCGACTGGAGCTGGACGACGCTCAGCGCCGGCAGGACGCCGAGGCGGGCCAGCAGGCGCGCGACGCCGCTGTGCGAGTAGGTGGCGCCCGAGATGATGACGCTCGGACCGGTCGCCTCGGTCGTGCCGGGCTCGGGGGTCGGCGCCTCCTGGCTCATGAGGCTCGTCAGCCAGACGTCCTCGGGCAGGATCTGCGAGATCTGGCGGAGGACACGATCCCAGGCGACCCGGCTCGAGAGCGCGGTCGAGAGCGCGGCGATCCGGTCGTTCTTCTCGGCGGCCAGCGCCGCGTTGACGCCGGCCTCGTTCTCGCCGGGCTCCGGGCGCGGCAGCGCTGCGAGCTCGGCGTTGAGCGCGTCGAGCTGGGACTGCTGGTCGCCGATCGAGCCGCCCGCGCTGAACATCAGCGCGGCCAGGGCGACCGTGAGCAGGGCGAAGCCGCCGGCCGCGCCGAAGACGACGCCCCGCTTGGCCTCGAAGCTCTTGGTCGGAACCTCGCGTGGGAGGAGGTTGACGGCGCGCATCAGTCGTTGATCCCGAGACCGATTGCGACGGCCAGCGAGCCGACCTGGTCGAGCTCGCCGACACCCTTCCCGAGCTTGACGCGGCTGAGCGGATCGCCGACCCGGACGGGCACGCCGACGAGCCGTTCCAGCTCTGCTGCAAAGCCGGGAAGGTGCGACGTGCCGCCGCTGATGACGATCTCGCCGATGCCCAGCGAGCCCGGCTGGCCCTGGTAGAACTGGAGCGAGGAGACGAGCTCCCGCGCAAAGGTCTGGAGCTGGCCGCGGGCGGCCTCGGTCGCCGCGGCGACCTGCTCGGCGTTGAAGCCGTCCGGCGGCTCGTCCGCCCCGGCGAAGGACAGTGCCCGCTTGACGGCCTCGGCCTCGCTCGGGGCCAGGTCGAGGGCGCGCGCGATCGCGACGTTCAGCGACCAGCCGCCCCACTGGAGCACGCGGGTGAACTCGCAGAAGCGGCCGTCGGAGATGGCGAAGGTGCTGCGGTCGTGGCCGATCGCGACCGCGACGAGGGCGCCGCGCTCGACGCCGGGCAGGGGCTGCAGGTCGGACGACGGCTCCGCGAGGGCGCGCAGCAGCGCGAACGCCTCCAGATCGATGCCGACGACCTCGAGCCCCGCCTTGCGACAGGCATCGGTGTAGCGGTCGACGAGGTCGCGGTAGGCGACGACGAGCAGGACCCGCCGTGACGGCTGGCCCTCCGAGTCCACCGACTCCGAGATCACGTGGTAGTCGAGGACGGCGTCCTCGAGCGGGATCGGCAGCACTTCCTGGGCGCGGAACCGGACGGCGTTGTCGAGGAGCTTCGGATCGTCGATGCCGACGACGTCGAGCGTCCGCACGCCGATCCGGTTGTTGGCGATGCCGAGCCGGATGCCCTTCCGCGGCAGGTTGTGCTGCTTGAAGAACTCCCGCAGTGCGTTTGCCAGAGCCTCGGGGTCGCGCAGCTCGCCGCCGACGACGATGCCCTGCTCGAGGGGAGACGACACCGCCTGCAGGAGCTCGGGCGAGTCGCCGTTCGTGACCCGGGCGGCGGCGATGTGGGACGCGCCGATCTTCAGGCCGACGAGCTTGGCGGCGTTGTTGCCGGCGTTCTTGCCGGCGCTCCCACGCTCGAGCTTGGGCAGCGAGGGGCGCCTCAGCCTCGGCTTCTGGGACACGCTCGGCTTCGTCTCGACGGCGCGAGCTGCTCGGTCTGCTCGATCTGCTCTGGCTGCTCGGTGTGCTTCGCCTTGGGGCGCCGAAGCGTCACTCCACGCTTGTAGAACGGCACCTTCGCGTCGTCGTCGAGCCGCTCCTTCTTCGCGGCGCGGGGCTTCTTCTGGCTGGGCTTCTTGTTGCGGGGCTTCTTGTCGCGATTCTTCTTCTCGCTGGGCTTCTTCTTGCGGGGCTTCTTCTCGCCCGGCTTGCGCTTGAAGGAGAGGTCGCGCTTGTAGAACGGCACCTTGACCTCGGGCTCCGCATCGTCGTCCGGCTCGCCCGTGACGAACAGCTCGGCGAACGCGGCGGGCGGCACAGCCGGGAGCTCGGGCGCCTCGAGAGGCTCCTCGACGGCCGGCGGCAGCTGGATCACGGGTGCGTCGAGCTCGGGCTCGAGCTCGGCGGCTCCGGCTCCGGCTCCGGCTCGGTGCTCGCTTCGACCACGGGCTCCACCGCGGCGGCGGGCACGGGATCCGAGATCTCCTCGAGCGGCTGCGTCAGCCAGCTGTGGTCGAGCGCAGACGGCGGTGCGGGCGCTGCTGTGGGCTCAGGGGCGGGCTCGGCGTCGGCCGCGGGTGCCTCGTCGGCGGGCTGCTGCCACACGGAGTCAGCCTGGGCGTCCTCGCCTGCCGAGCGTCCGAACGAGAGCTCGGTCCTCCAGCTCGGCGTGGTGCCGTCGTCGTGCGTCATCACTCGTTCCCCGCGACGCGGAGGGTGGCCTGCACCGCGGAAGCCGAGAGGTCGAGCGAGGGGAATGGATCCTCGAAGCCGGCGCGGTCGAGCAGGCCGAGCAGCTGCTCCGAGCGGCTCGAAGCACCGAGCGCCACGTCCTTGGCGATCACGCCCTTGATGACGAGCTGCGCGAGCGACTGCTCCATCGTGATCATCCCGCGGCTGCTCGAGGTCTGCATGATCGAGTAGATCTGCTCGACCTTGCCCTGGCGGACGAGGTTCCGGACGGCGTCGTCCGGGAGCAGGATCTCGAGCGCGGCGGTGCGGCCCTGGCCGTCGGCCGTCTTCAGGAGCGCCTGCGTGATCACGCCCTGCAGCGAGCCGGCGAGCATGATCCGCACCTGCTCCTGCTGCTCGGCGGGAAAGACGTCGATGATGCGGTCGATCGTCCCGGCCGCGCTCTGCGTGTGCAGGGTGCCGAGGACGAGGTGCCCCGTCTCGGCTGCGGTGAGCGCCGTGCCGATCGTCTCGAGGTCGCGCATCTCGCCGACGAGGATCACGTCGGGGTCCTGGCGCAGCGCGGCGCGCAGGCCCTCGGCGAAGCTCGTCGCGTCGACCCCGATCTCGCGCTGGTTGACGATGCACCGCTTGTGCCAGTGCACGAACTCGATCGGATCCTCGATCGTGAGGATGTGGTCGGCCCGGTGGCGGTTGACCTCGTCGATCATCGCGGCGAGCGTCGTCGACTTACCCGAGCCGGTCGGCCCGGTGACGAGGACGAGGCCGCGCGGCTGCATCGCGAGCTCCGCGAGCGAGGGCGGCAGGCCGAGCTCCTCGAGGGTCTTCAGCTGCTCGGGGATGACGCGGAACGCGGCGCCGAGCGACTCGCGCTGGAAGTAGACGTTGACGCGGAAGCGGGCGAGGCCGGGGACGGCGTGCGACATGTCGATCTGGCGCTTGATCTCGAGCTGCTTCTGCTGCTCGGTCGAGAGGATGCGGTAGAGCAGCTGCTGCGTGTCCTCGCGCGTCAGCGCCGGCATGCCGGCGAGGCGCTCGAGCTCGCCGCGGACGCGCACGGAGGGCGGCGTCCCGACCGAGAGGTGAAGGTCCGACGCGCCGCGCGCGACCATGAGCCCGAGCAGCTCGTCGATCGAGCGAATAGCCGGCCGTGGCGACCGGCGTCACACCGCGCCACGCGCCACACCGGGCGAGACCCCGGGTGCGGGCGCAGGTGAGTAAGGAGGAGCCGCCGTGCCGTCCACGCTCGGGCTATCGGCAACCGCTCGGGGGAACTTAAGCGAGGGACTGGGACGCTCCCTCGTTGACGCCTAATGGGTGAGGCATCCCCCACCGTGAGGGATGCCGCGGGGGATGCGTTCACCCGTACGGGGGGTCAACTCGGACGGCGTGAGACCCGATGTCGGTCGGGCCACCGCAGTACTCACCCTCGTCCCAAGGAGACTCACAATGATTTCAGCGCTCCAGAAGCGCATGAACGCCCGGAGCGAGCAGGGTTTCACCCTGATCGAGCTTCTGGTCGTCATCATCATCATCGGCATCCTGCTGGCGATCGCAGTGCCGTCCTACCTCGGCTTCCGCACCCGGGCGAACGACGCGGCCGCCAAGGCGAACATCCGTGCCGCGATTCCGTCGGCCGAGGCGTACTTCGCCGACAACGGCACCTACGTCGGCATGACCCTCGCCGGCCTGCAGGCGATCGACTCCGGTATCGCCCCGACGCTCACCGTCGGCCCGACGCTCAGCGCGACCTCCTACTGCCTCCAGGACGTCCAGGGCGGTCGCACGTGGTCGATGACGCGTCCGACGCCCGGTACCGCGGCGAACGCGGCCTGCACGTAGGCCTCACGTAACACGCTGGACGGGAGAGGGCGCGGGGATCCGCGCCCTCTCTCTTCTCTCTTCAAGTCCCGCAGTCCACTGCCGATACACCCGTCAATGGAACGAGTCAGCCCTCCCATCCGGATCTTCGCGCTCGTCGCGTGCCTCGCCGCCGTCGGCGGGCTGCTCTTCATGTTCACCGCAGGCCGTGGCGGCACGGACGAAGCGGCGTCGCTGCCGGTTCCCCCTCCCGCCGCCGCGCCGCCGGTCGCCAAGAAGGTCAAGGCGCCGGTCGTGAAGGCTCAGCCCAAGGCTCAGCCGAAGGCGCAGCCGAAGGTGTCGAAGGCGGCGCCGGCCAAGGCGGCGCCTACGAAGGCGGCGCCGGCGAAGAAGCCCGTCGTCACGATCCCGGCCACCGGCTTCCCCGTCGCGGTCGACGCGGCGCTGCGCAAGCACGAGGTGGTCGTCGTCTCGCTCGTCGTTCCCGGCGCGCGCGTCGACGAGCTCGCCGCTGCGGAGGCACGGGCGGGCGCGAAGGCAGGCGGCGTCGGCTTCCTCGCTCTCAACGTCCTCAACGAGGACGTCGCGCACGCACTGCTGACGAAGCTCGAGGGTCTCGACGACCCCTCGCTGCTCGTCGTGAGACGCCCCGGCGACGTCGTCCTGCAGCTCGCGGGCTTCGTCGACCGGCAGACGGTCGCCCAGGCCGCCGCGAACGCCTCGTCGTGAGCGCTGCCGAGATCGACTCGCGCGAGCTGTTCGTCCGGCACGCGCGCAAGGACGATCGCTCGGTCGTCTTCCTCCGAGCCGTCGACTACGGCGACTCGTGCGTGGTCGAGGCCGAGGTCTACCCGATGCGAAACGGCAACGTGGAGTCGGAGCCCCTGCACCCGGGCCCGTACACCTTCCCGGATGCGCAGCAGGCGACGAGCTTCGTCACCGAGGCGGTCGAGGCGCTGATGATCCTCGGCTGCGACGTGCAGGCCCAGTAGCGGCGCCCCCGCTCGCTTGTGTTCCTGGACACAAGCGTCCGTACCGCCCGCATGCGGCTCGAGCAGCGGGATCGCGCCGAGAGGAAGTTTGTGTTCCTGGAACACAAGCGATTCTCGGAGTGCGATGCGCCTTCGGGTCAGACGAGGACGCGCGCGAGCTCTTCGATCGACGTCAGGCCGCCCGCGACCTTGGCCAGCCCGTCGTCCCAGAGCGACCGCATGCCGCCCTCGATCGCGGCCCGCTCGACGTCCTCGCGGCTCGCGCGGGCGACCGCGAGCTGCGCGATCGTCTCGTTCATCGTCAGCAGCTGGTAGACGCCGACGCGGCCCTTGTAGCCGGTCTGGTTGCAGCGCGGGCAGCCGCGCTTGCGATGGAAGGCCATGCCGTCGGAGGCGAGGGCGACCTCGGCCGAGACGCGGGAGGAGAGGAGCTCCTCCGTCGACGGCTGGTACATCTCGCAGCAGTGCGCGCAGAGCTTCCGCGCGAGCCGCTGCGCGAGCACGCCCGTCACGGCCGCGCCGGTCAGGAACGGCTCGACGCCCATCTCGTTCAGGCGCGTGATCGCGCCCGGGGCGTCGTTCGTGTGCAGCGTCGAGAGCACGAAGTGACCCGTGAGGGCGGCCTCGATCGAGATCTTGGCCGTCTCGCCGTCGCGGATCTCGCCCACCATCACCACGTCCGGGTCGGAGCGCAGGATCGAGCGCAGCGCCGACGCGAAGGTGAGACCGGCACGGTTGTTGATCTGCACCTGGTTCACGCCGGCGAGCCGGTACTCGACCGGATCCTCGACCGTGATGATGTTCACCTCGGGGCGGTTGATCGTCGTCAGGCCCGCGTAGAGCGTCGTCGACTTACCGGAGCCGGTCGGCCCGGTGACGAGGAGGGCGCCGGTCGGGCGCTTGAGGATGTCGGCGAGCCGGTCGCGCATCTCGTCGGAGAGCCCGAGCTCCTCGAGCGTCGGCGCGCGGCGCGACTTGTCGAGCAGACGCATGACGACCTTCTCGCCGTCGACCGTCGGCAGCGTGGCGACGCGGATGTCGAGCATGCGGCCGGCGGCCTGCGCGTTGAGCGAGATGCGGCCGTCCTGCGGCTTGCGGCGCTCCGCGATGTCGAGCTTCGCGAGCACCTTGAGACGGGTCGTCACGCCCGGCGTCATCCGCCTCGGGATGCGCTGCACCTCCTGCAGCACGCCGTCCACGCGGAAGCGGACGACGAGCGCGTCCTCCTGCGGCTCGAAGTGCACGTCCGAGGCGCCGTCCTCGGCTGCCTGGAAGATGACGGAGTTGACGAGGCGGACGAGCGGCGCGTCGGAGATGCCGTCCTCGGCCTCGAGGTCGTCCCCGTCCTCGCCCTCAGACTCCGCGTCGAGGTCGCTCTGCGCCTCCTCGAGCACCGCGCGGGCGCCGAACGCCTCGGAGGCGCGCACCATGCGCTTGATCTCGGCGAGGACGTCGTCGCGAGACGCGACCCCGACGTCGATCGGGTAGCGCGTCGCGAGCCGCAGCTCGTCGATCCCGTGGATGTTGCCCGGGTCGGCGATCGCGATCCGCAGCGTCCCGTTCTCGAGCGCGTACGGGACCGCGACGACCCGCTCGAGCACGTGCAGCGGCACGGCCTGAGCGGCCTCCTTGTCGACGCCCGCGAGCGCGAGGTCGACGAGCGGCACCTGGTGGCGCACCGCGAGCGTGCGGGCGATGCCCTCGCCGGAGGCGACCCCCTCCTCGACCATCGCCTGCGCGATCGAGCCGCTCGCGGCGCGGCTGCGCACGAGCGCCAGCTTGTCGGCCGGGACGAGGCCGGTGGCCGCGAGCAGGTCGACGACGAGCTCGGTCGTGACGTTCACGGACATGCCTGATTCGAGGCCCTGAGCACCCTCGGCGGTCGCGTCGCCGGCCTTGCCGGCGGTACGCAGAGTTGACGGACGCTCGATGGCCATATCCCTCGTTCGAGTTATCGGCACCGCAGCGCGAGCGCTAAAGCGCCGCCCTCGTCAGAGGAGCGTGAGATACGCGTCCAGCAGCCGCCCGCCGGCGAAGAGGGCGATCACGCCGCCCAGCGCGAGGAACGGCCCGAACGGGATGCCCATCTTGCGAGCGGCCATCCCGTGCTTCGCGAGCAGGTAGATCGAGGGGACGAGCGCGGCCACCATGCCGATCATCAGCGCGACCGGCACCGTGCGGCCGAGCATCGCGCCGAGCAGCATCGCGAGCTTCACGTCGCCGATCCCCATCCCGCCCGGATAGGCCATCGCGGCCACGAGCAGGAAGAAGCCCGCACCGAACGCCGCGAGCGCCCACTCCGGGCTCGGCTCGAGCACGGTCTGCGCAACGAGGACGATGCCCGTCGCGGGCAGGACGATGACGTTGGGGATGATCCGGTGCGACAGGTCGGTCGCCGAGACGACGACGAGCACGGCGCAGAAGAACGACGCCACGAAGGCCTCCGCGGTGAGCCCGAAGGCGAAGAAGCAGGCCGTGATCAGGGCCGCCGTCAGGAGCTCGACGGCCGGGTAGACGAAACCGATCCGCGTCCCGCACCCGCGGCAGCGCCCGCGCAAGCGCGAGGTAGGAGAACACCGGGATGTTCTCGTGCCACGACAGCTCGTGGCCGCAGCTCATGCACGCCGACCCCGGCCGCACGATCGACCGGTGCAGCGGCACCCGCGCCGCCACGACGTTCAGGAAGCTCCCCAGCGCGAGCCCCGGGACGAACGTGACGGCGGCGAGCGAGAGGCTCACGATGTCAGCCGGTCTGCGTCCCGAGCTTCATCTCGTAGCTCGCCGCGTTGTTCGGGTTGAGGTAGATCTGGCCGTCCGTGAGCGAGCCGAGCGGCGGGAAGGCCGAGAACGTCGGGAAGTAGCCGGCCTCCTCGCCGTCGTCGATCTGGATCTGGTTGCAGATGACGGGGCCGCTGAGCTTGAAGAACTCGTGCACCTGGCAGTTCCCCTTCGCGTAGACGATGCCCTGGAGCGCGCCGGGCGCGGCCGGGTCGTCGCCCTGGCTCGAGTTCGAGCCCTGGGTCGAGTGGTCGAACTCCGCGTTCTCCTGCAGCGGGCAGCACGGCTGGCTCGTCGACATGTTGCCGGCGAGGATCGTGAGCAGGTTCTGCGACGGGTTCCAGTCGGCCATCGTCGTCGGGCTCGCGGCGCAGTTCGTCATGCCGCTTCCGCCCGCGCAGACGCGCTCGTCGAACTCGATGTCGTCGCTCGCGTAGATGATCCCGCGGCCCTGGTAGTGGACGATCTGGCCGTTGTCGTCGAAGCGCATGTCGCCGTCGATGTAGATCGTCCCGAAGATCGTCAGCACGTGGGTGGTGTGGTTCCAGGAGATCTCGCCCATGAGCATCCCGTTCTCCTTCACCTGGCACGTGTAGCTCTGGGTCAGCGGCGTGATCTCCGCCGAGCCGCCGACGCTGTTGTTCGGCGCCGAGGTCGTGCCCGCGTCGTTGTCGAACGTGTTCGGGAAGCTGTTGCCGGCCTCGGTGCAGGGGTACTTCGGGCCGGGCTTCGCGTTCTTCCACCACCAGTCGAGGTCGACCTGCGGCTTGACGAGGGTCGGCGGCGCGCCGCCGATCGTGGTCGCGTAGACGCGGTCGGCGTTGGTGCACGGCTTGTGCGCCGTGTTCGCGTTCAGGGTGCAGTAGTCCGCGATGTCGGCGCGCAGGATCGGGCTCGCCGCGCTGCCGATCGCGGTCGTCGGATCCGAGCTGTAGTGCACCTTGATGCGGATCCGGTCGATCTCGGCGGTCCGGGCCGAGCCGTTGTCGTTGTCCACGCGCATGCGGAGGCCGAAGTTCGCCGAGTTGATCTCGGCGACGGTCCAGGTCGTGCCCCAGAGGTCGTTCGTGGCCCCGTAGGTCTCGATCTCGTCGCTCGTCGACGTCGTCCAGTAGTCGCTCGTAGTCGGCGTGATCGGTGCCCACCGACGTGCCCGACGCCTTCTGGAGATAGACGTCCTCGTCGTCGATCGAGCTGGCTGTTGCTCGCGCGCCGCTCGATCTCGACCTCGATGCCGAGGATGATCGCGCCGGCCGGGATGGTGAAGCCGAAGCCGCGGGTCTCCTGCCAGGGGCTCTGGCTGTTGCCGTTCACGGACTGGCTCGCACGGACGTTGTCGCTCACGTAGACATTCGCGGAGTCGGTTCCCCAGCCGCTGTTGTGCGCCGACCCGACGCGCCAGCCGGAGTCCGTGCGCGGGCCGGTGATGAAGAGGTCGTCGCCCACGCCGACCGTGGTCGCCGCCCCGGTCGTGTTGACGGCGACGTTGCCGCCGTTGACCAGGCACATGTCGCCGCGCGAGGCCACGGCACCCGGGATCGTGACGGTGTCGATCGTGAAGCACGTGTTGGCGTCGTCGTGGATGAACCGGCTCCACTCGGGCACCGTCGCGCCGGCGGCGATGCCGAGCACCGTCGCCTTCTTGATGATCGTCTTCGTGATCGCCGCGCCGCCGGTCGGGTTCGCGAGCGAGCCGACCGACGTGAGCGTCCACGTGAAGGTGGACGAGGAGTAGGTACCCCAGACGGTCGCCGACCCCTGCTCCATCGGGTAGTACAGGCCCGCTGCGGGCGGGGTCGGGAGCGTCGACTGCGAGTTCGGATTGTTGCCCGGCTTGCCGAGGATCGCGAGGGCATTCGCGATGCCGGCCTCGGCCATCGCCTCGGCGCTCAGCTTGGTCTTGGTGAGGCTCGCCGTCCGGCCGCTCGAGCTCGTCGTCGAGACGGTCGTCACGAGGAGCGCGCTCGTCGCCACGAGCACGAGCATCGCGAGCGGCAGCGCGAAGCCGCCTTCGGAGCGAAGTCGCCGCAGCATCAGGATCAGCTCCTCGTGCTGTTCCGCAGCACGATGTCGTCCTGGAGCCGGAAGACGCGCAGTGCGTGCGCCGGGGTCAGGTTGACGGGCAGGTCGACGCCGAGCTTCGCCAGGCTCGTGGTCGAGGGCGCGTAGTACGTGAACGCGTTCCCGGCGGTGAGGTAGTCGGCGACCTTGACGCCGGAGCCGCTGCACGCGGAGCCGACGTAGCGCCAGAGCCCGTACCGGCCCGTGCCGTTCGCGACCGTGCACCAGCTGATGCTCGTGTTGCCGCCCGACGTCGGGCAGGTCGACGGCATCGTCAGGGTCGCACGCGCAGGAGGTCCGGCTGCCGTCACCGCCGCGCTGGCGCAATGGACTTCGCGGCGGATCTTCGTGAAGGCGAGGTGCGCCTCCGTCTGAGCCTGGAACCTTCTGTTCATATCGACCTCTGCAGTTGTGGTTGAGACCAACAAAGCGGTGAAGCCGGTCATCACGGTGAGGAGGATCCCCATCGACGTGATGAGCTCCGGCAGCGTGAACCCGTCCTCCGCGCGGAGCAGCGCACGCCAGCGCCGACGGAGCGTCAACGTGACGCCGCCTCGACTTTCGCGAGCGCCTTGCGCGCGACGGCCTCGCTGCGCGCGCCGACGCCCCAGAGCTTCTGCACCCGGTTGTCGACCGCGACGAGCGTCTCGAGCGCGGCCGCTCCGCCCGACCAGCCGAACTTCGCGCCCGTGACGATCCAGTTGTGCTGGTAGAGCCAGTGGTCGACGTTCGCGGGGGTGCGGTTCGGATGCGACTCGAGCCAGGCGGCGAGGCGTTTCGCGCGGGCGGGCAGCGAGATCTCGCGCAGCGGCTCGGCGGGCGCACCCTTCACCGCGAAGGCGGGCGTGCGGCGCGTCAGAGGCCTCGTGGTCTTCTTGGCCGCCCGCGTGACGGCGGCCTTCGGCCGCGCGGACGGCTTGGGCGCTGCCTTTGCCTTGCGCACGGCGGGCTTCGGCCTTGCCTGCGCCTTCTTCTGCTTGGCTCCGACGAGACGCGCCGGCGTGCCGTCGTACGGCGCGACGTTCTCGGGCGAGCCCTCCTGCTCGTACGCGCCGTTGCTCGCGAGCCGCAGGACGACAGTGGGTGCGCCGAGACCGACGACCTTCGCGCCCGGAGCGGGAGTCTGCGCGACGACGAGGTTGGCGGCATACCCCTTGACTGCGCCTTCGACGCGCCACGCGAAGCCCGCCTGCTCGAGCGATCCCTTCGCGAAGACGTACGCCTGGCGGCGGACGTCGGGCACGACGAGGGTCTGGGGCGCGACGGCTGCAGCGGGCTCGGCCTGGGCCGCCGGCGGGGCGGTAGACGTCGCGGCGAACGTCAACGTCGCCGTGGCGAGCACCACGACGATGACGAGCAGCGCAACGCGCGGAACACGTCCGAGAACTCCCGCAGTCATGCCGTCCTCTTCGGCACAACCACGCGGAAACTCAACCCCTGACAAGCGTGAACTCGACCACGTCCTGAACGGGCTCGTCCGTGGTCGGAACGACCGCGAAGACCGGCCCCGCGAAGGGGTCGGTCGGCGTGTCCTGCCAGCTGAACGCGAGGCCGGCGAACTCCTGGAACCAGGGCATCGACTGCGGCAGCTGCACCTCCGGCTTCAGGCCGAGGTGGAGGTGGGGCCCGGTCGAGTGGCCGGTCGAGCCGACGAGGCCGACCCACTGGCCGGCCGCGAGGAGCGTCCCCGGCACGAGCTCGCTGTCGCGGTAGGAGAGGTGGCAGTAGACCCAGGTCAGACCGTCGTGCGTGAGGAGCGTCACTCCGGTGCCGCAGCGTGCGTCGTCGACGAGCCGGAGCACCATCGCGTCGGCGAGCGCGTAGACCGGCGCGCCCTGCGGCGCAGCGATGTCGGCGGCGGGATAGTCGTGGTGGTCGTGCGCGACGGAGACCGCGCCCGGGCCGCCGCCGACCGGGAAGACGTAGCCGTCGGCACGGGTCGGCGCGGCGAGGAAGCGCCGCGGCCGCCGGCGCGAACGACGACGCGTGCGCGGCAGCCTGCGCACGCTCGAGCTCGGCCTCCGCGGCGGTCAGCTCTCCACGCAGGCGCTCGACCTCGCTCGTCGCGTCCGCGCGCACGAGGTCGACCTGGAACGCCTCCTGCTCGGCGACGAGCTGGTCGGACAGGAGCGCCTGCGCCTCCGCACGTGCGAACGCCGCCTCGGCGGCGCTCGTCGCCTCGTCGGCGCGGCTCTCCGCCGCGCGGAGCTCTTCGCTGAGCTCGGCGACGGTTGTCTGAGCCTCCTCGAGCGCGATTCCGAGCCGATCGAGCGTGAAGACGACGTCGACGCCGATGCTCCCCTCGCCGAACATCGCCGCGAGCTCGAGGACGTCGTCGACGTACCAGTCGGCGTGGTTGTAGGCGAAGACCGCCCGCGCGAGATCCGCCCCGCCGCCGGCCGCAGCGAGGTAACGAGCCGCCGCGAACACCGCGTCGCCCGGGTTCCACGGATCGGCGATGCCGTCACCCGACGCGTCCATGCCCCACCGGAGCCAGGTGTCGGGCATGAACTGCATCCAGCCGACGGCGCCGGCCGAGCTCGGGCCCATGTTCCGGCCGAAGTTCGTCTCGATCTTGTTGATGGCGCCGAGTACCTGCCAGGGAATCCCGTACGCGGCGCCCGCGCGCTGCCAGAGCGCCTGCAGCTCCTCGTACGCGAGCGCCTGCGGCTCACCGAGCGGCGCCTCGAAGACACCGGGCGGCAGGAGCAGGGAGCCGTCGACGTTCGGCACCTCGGGGCTCGGCACGACGAGCGGCGCGAAGGGCACGACGGGGAACTCGGTCTCGACGACCCGGAACGTGTCGGCGGACGCCGAGCCGGCCGTGGCCAGCACGAGCGCGACCGCGACCAGAAGCCGCTTCATGTCCCGGTCGGGCGAACGACGCGGAGGGCGAACTCCTCGCCCACCGGATCGGGCTGGACGGGCGCGGGCTGGACGGGCACGACCGGCGGCGACGGCGGCGGCGGTGCGGCGACGACGCGGCTGCTGCTCCTCGACGGCGGCCTGCGCGACCTGCTGCGCGGCTTGCTCGGCCGCCTGCTGAGCCGCCTCCTGGACGGCCTGGTGGACCTGCACCTTCTCGGCGTGCTCGAGCGCGATCAGGAAGTCGTGGCTGTTCGTGGCCGCGTTGGCCGCGGTCTCACGGTCGACGACACCCGCGAGCACGTGGTCGATGAGCGCCTGCTGGAAGGTCTGCATGTCGAAGAACTGGCCCTCGGCGACGGCGTCGCTGATCTCCTCGGCGCGCGACTCGCGGATCAGGTCGGCGATCCGGGCGTTCGTCACCATCACCTCGACGGCCGCGACCCGGCCGCCGTCCACCCGCGGCAGGAGCCGCTGGCTGACGACGCCCCGCAGCACGCCGGCGAGGACGGAGCGGATCTGCTGCTGCTTCGCAGGCGGGAAGAACTCGATCATGCGCCCGACCGTCTCCGCGGCGTCGATCGTGTGGAGCGTCGAGAAGACGAGGTGACCCGACTCGGCGGCCTGGAGCGCGGTCTGCGCGGTCTCGACGTCGCGGAGCTCGCCGATCAGGATCGTGTCCGGATCCTGGCGGAGCACGCGGCGCAGCGCCTGTCCGAAGCTCTCGGTGTCGAGCCCGACCTCACGCTGGTTGACGATGCAGCCGCGGTCGGGATGGAGGATCTCGATCGGGTCCTCGATCGTGACGATGTGCTCGTTCCGCGTCCGGTTGATGTGGTCGAGCATCGCCGCGAGCGTCGTCGTCTTGCCGGAGCCGGTCGCGCCGGTCACGAGCACGAGGCCGCGGCGCTCGTTCGCGAGCCGCTTCACGCCGGCCGGCATGCGAAGCTGGTCGAAGCCCGGCACCTCGCGCGGGATGACGCGGAAGGCGAACGAGGTCGCGCCGCGCTGCCGGAACGCGTTGACGCGGAAGCGGGGCAGGCCCTCGGCCGTGTAGGCGATGTCGAGGTCGCCGGTCTCGTGGAAGGTGCGCAGTGCGCTCGGGAGCGAGGCAGGTGACGGTCTCGAGCGCGGCCAGCAGGTCGGACTCGCGCAGCGGCGGCGCGCCGTCGACCGGGCCGATGCGCGCCGTCGCGCCGGAGCATGGGCGGCTGCTCCAGCTTCAGGTGGATGTCGCTCGCGCCGAGCTCGACGGCGTGCCGAAGGAGGGTGTTCAGGTCCACAGGGAGTCGCGCCGTGAATCGGCAGCGCGGGCGTCGGCTTTAGGCATCGTCTCCGTCCGGACCGGCCGGTAGACCTCCGGACCATGACCCCACCTCGAAGGCGCGGCAAGCCGCGCGTTCGTCAAGCGCGTCCGCGGCGACGGACGGTGATTCGCGCGACCGGCACGCAGAAGCGCCTGCGCCGCTTCCGCTAGCTAGACTGGCCCGCTCCCGCAGGGGATGCCCGAGCGGCCAAAGGGAGCGGGCTGTAAACCCGCCGGCTCAGCCTACGGAGGTTCGAATCCTCCTCCCTGCATTTCTCGCAGGCGGGTCTGATCCTTCGGATCAGACTGCGGACCGCTTTCGCGGATCTGCCGCGCAGAGGGCACCTGAAGCTGTGCGGTACAACCCGCGGTCGGTCGTCCGCGGCGGGCGCGGTCAGTTGGAGATCGGCGCCGTCGAGAAGGTGTTGAGCCGCCGGCCGCCGCCCTCGGCGCACGCGACGATGTCCTCGATCCGGACGCCGAAGTGGCCCGGCACGAGGATCGACGGCTCGTCGGTGAACGTCATGCCGGCCTCGAGCGGCGTGTCGTTCTCGACCGAGATGAACGGCTGCTCGTGGACGTCGAGCCCGATGCCGTGGCCCATCCGGTGGCGGAAGTGCTCGCCGAGCCCCTCGTCCTCGATCGGGGCTCTGCAGGCCGCGTTCACGTCGCGGGCAAGCGCGCCCGGCACCGCGGCGGCTCGCGCCCGGCCTCCTGCGCGGCGAGCATGATCCCGTAGACGCGCTCGTACTCCGGCGGCGGCCTCGCCGGCGACGACGGTGCGGCCGAAGTCGGAGCAGTAGCCGCGGTGGACGGCGCCGAAGTCGAACATGACGGGCTCGCCGTCGCGGATCGGCTCGCGTCGCCGAGTCGAGCGTCGAGTCGCGGCTGTCGTCGCGACCGAACGTGAAGATGTGGGTCGGAAACGACGGCGTGCGCGAGCCGTGAGCCCGGAGCTGGTGCTCCACCTCCTCGGCGAGCTCGAGCGTCGGAGACGCCGGGCTGGACGCGCGGAGCGGTCGCCGCCATCGCAGCCTCGGCGATGCCGCAGGCGTGCGTCATCAGCTCGAGCTCGAGCTCCGACTTGACGCGGCGGAGCTCGTTCACGAGCGGCGTCGCGTTCTCGAGGGCGGCGTTCGGTAGCGCGCGACGGAGGCCGAGGACGGTCTCGCCCCAGGTGCGCGCGCCGATACCGAGCCGCGCCGGCTCGCCGAGCGAGCGCACCGCACGGGCGAACAGCGCCTCCCCGTCGTCGTCCTCGTTGACGACGATCGTCTCCCCCGGCTCCGCCCGCCGAGGTGGAAGAGGAGCACCATGCGCGGCAGGACGAAGAGCGGCTCCCGGCCGGGCGCGAGGAACGCGCCAGTCACCCAGCCATGCGCGTAGGCGGTCTGCCCGAAGCTCGGGACGTCGCGCTCGAGCCCGGTGAGGTACTCGAGGTCGGACGACGGCGGCAGGAAGACGGCGTCGAGCCCGGCCTCGTCGAGCCGCGCGGAGAACCGCTCGCGCCGGGCGGAGAGCTCGGCGGCCGGCAGCGGCTCGTGCGTCACGGCGCGAGGCGCTCGAGCAGGTCGCGGATGGCGCCGCGGGCACGGTCGAGAGCGGCCTCATCGCCGAAGAAGACGTAGGCGATGTTCGCGCAGAGCAGGAACGAGTCGAGCTCGAAGAGGATCTGTGCGGAATCGACGGAGGGGTCGAGCTCCTCGCAGCTCCTGCGCGCGACGGATCTGCGCGCCGAAGTCGTCCACGAGCTCGGCGTACACCGCGCGCAGGTGATCTCTGATGGGCCCGGTCTTGGCGTCGAGCTCGATCGCCGCCGAGACGAAGAAGCAGCCACCGGGGAACACGCCCCGCTCGAGGTGGGCGAGGAAAGCGTCGCACAGCGCGTAGACCCGAGCGAGTCCCTCGGGAGCCTCGAGCGCTCGTTCCGTCACCTCGCGGTCGTAGATCTCGCGGGCGGTCTCGATCGTGGCGTGCTGCAGCTCCTCCTTCGAGCGAAAGTGCGCGAAGACGCCGCTCTTGCTCATGCCGACGTGGTCGGCGAGGCGGCCGATGGACAGGCCGTCGATGCCCTCGACGGTGGCGAGCTCGGCCGCCGCGGCGAGGATCGCCGCGCGGCTGCGCTGACCGTCGGCCCGAAGCCGACGGCTGTCGTCGCTGAGAGTGGTGCTAGCCGTACTGACAAGTTAGCACGACCGGTCGTACTATCACTCGCAATACGACCGATCGTGCTTTCTAGGAGGCGAACCTTCATGAGCGACATCACACTCACGAGCGACAGATCGGATTTCGACGACGCGCTCGTGGCCGAACTCGACGCCGGCCTGCGCGGACGAGTCATCTCGCGCGGTGACGCCGAGTACGACGAGGCCCGCCGGGTCTGGAACGGAATGATCGACAAGCATCCCCTGCTCATCGTCATGTGTGCCGGCGTCGCCGACGTCGTCGCCGCGGTGAACTTCGGGCGCGAGCACGAACTGCCGCTGGCGGTGCGCGGCGGTGGGCACAACGTCTCCGGCACCGCAGTCTGCGACGACGGCGTCGTGATCGATCTCTCCCTCATGCGAGGCGTCCGGGTCGACCCGGAGCGTCGCACCGTCTGGGCCCAGGGAGGCTGCACGTGGGGCGACATCGACCGGGAGACGCAGCCGTTCGGCCTCGCGGTGCCGGGCGGGGTCGTCTCCGAGACCGGCATCGCCGGGCTCACGCTCTCGGGCGGGTACTCGAACCAGCGCCGGGCACACGGCATGACCATCGACAACCTCGTCGCCTGCGAGCTCGTCACCGCCGACGGGCGCTACCTCCGCGCGAGCGAGGACGAGCACGCCGACCTCTTCTGGGCCCTTCGAGGCGGGGGCGGCAACTTCGGCGTCGTGACCGCGTTCGAGTACCGGGCGCACCCGCACGGGCCGGCCCTCTACGAGGCCGAGGTCTACTACCCGGTCGAGCAGGCGCGCGAGGTGCTCGCCGGCTTGCGCGACGCGATCGACGGCGCGTCCGACGAGATCACCGGCACCGCCGTCTTCTGGTCCTTCCCTGCCGATTCCCGACCTCCCCGCCGAGCTGCACGGCGCTCCCTTCCTGTGCGTGGCGGCGACGTACGCGGGCCCGGTCGAGGAGGGCGAGAAGGCCCTGCGGCCGCTGCGTGAGCTCGGCACGCCGATCGTCGACGCGAGCCGGGTCGTCGACTACGTGGAGGCGCAGTCGTCCCTCGACGCGCTCCTCCCGGCCGGCCGCCGCTACTACTGGACGGGCCGGTACCTGAACGCGCTCGAGGACGACGCCATCGACGTGATCACGGAGCGGGCGCTCGACGCTCCCTCGCCGCTCACGCTGGTCGTAGTGCGCCAGATGGGCGGTGCCATGGCCCGCGTACCGGCGGAGGCGACCGCCTTCGGCGATCGCAGCGCCCCGTTCCACCTCTCCATCGACGCGAGCTGGGAGGCGCCGGCGGACGACGAGCGCAACCTGGCGTGGGCGAAGGCGTTCTACGCCGCGTCGGGCCGCTTCTCGTCCGGCCAGGTGTACTTCAACTTCGCCGGCCTCCTGGAGGAGGGCGTGGACGCGATCCGCACGAGCTTCGGCGCGAACTACGACCGGCTCGTCGACGTCAAGACCGCCTACGACCCCGAGAACGTCTTCCGCCTCAACCCGAACATCGCGCCGAGGGCGTGAGGCTCATGGGCAGCGTGGCCCGGCTAAACTGGGCCGCGCTGCCCTCTTAGCTCAGTTGGTAGAGCACCTCCATGGTAAGGAGGGGGTCGACGGTTCGAGTCCGTCAGAGGGCTTCACAAAAGACCCTTTGCCGGGCGCCTTTCCGTACCGCAACCTCCTCGATCACGTGCGCGCCGGTCACGGCCCCCGCCCGCCGCTCACACGGTCAGCGTTCCTTCGCGAGTAACGCATTGCCGCGCCGAAGCGCCTTGTTGTCCATGCCTCGAGCCTCCTGCCGTGTCCGGACGCGCACTTGGGGAGAGCGCGTCGGGGCTCGCGCCACACCCCGGTTTGGTGTGGACGCGAGCCCCGATGCCGTTTGGACGGGGGTGCCGTCCGGCGAGCTAGGCCGACAAGCTGGGCGGGACGATCACGGTGTCGATGACGTGGATCACACCGTTCGTCGCCAGGATGTCGGCGGCGACGACGGTGGCGCTGCCGTTGAGGGTCAGCTTTCCGTCCTTGAGCGAGAGCGAGATCGCCTCGCCCTCGAGGGGCTTGACGGTGCCGTTCTGTCGTGCGACAGCGACCGCCCGAGCGCTCTCGATGTCGCCGACGACGACGTGGTAGGTGAGCACCTTCGCGAGCAGGGCGGGATCGGCGAGGACCGCCGCGTAGGTCGCAGGCGCCGCCTTCGCGAGCTTCGCGAACGCCTCGTTCGTCGGCGCGAAGAGGGTGAACGGGCCGGGGGCTGAGATCGCCTCGCCGAGGCCGGCCTTCTGGACGAGCGAGACGAGCGTCGAAAAGTTCGGGTTGCCGGACGCGATCTGGACGATCGACTGCGTCGGCTTCGACAGCGACGGCGGCACGAGGACCGCGTCGATGGCGTGGATCACCCCGTTCGAGGCCTTCACGTCGGGGATCACCACACGCGCTGTGCCGTCGAGGACGATCTTGCCGCCCTTGAAGGACAGCGCGATCGACTCACCCTGCACGGTCTTGACCTTCAGCCCCTTCTTGGCCGCAGCGACCGCGGCGGCGGCGGGGATGCGCTTCCCGACGACGTGATAGGTGAGCACGGACTGGAGGAGCTTCTTGTCGGTGGCGACCTTGTTGTAGAGGGCCGGGTCGCTCTTCTTGAGGTTCGCGAAGGCCCGGTCGGTCGGTGCGAAGACGGACAGGTTGCCCGGGGCGGACAGCGTGCCAACGAGGCCTGCCTTCTTGACGAGCGCGCCGAGCGTCTTGAAGTTGCCCGCGGCGACCGCGGTCTGGACGATGTTCTTCTGGCCCTTGGCCGCCGTCTGCGCGGGTGAGGCCGCCGAGATCGAGGTGGCGGCTGTGAGCGCCGCAGCACCGATCACGATTGCTGTTCCTACTCTCTTCATGTCAGGTTCCCTTTCGTCTGGGGCCGCCTACGCGGCGGGGATCAGGACTCGGTCGATGACGTGGATGACGCCGTTTTCGGCTTCGACGTCCGCCTGGATCACGGTGGCGTCGTTGACGGTCACGCCGCCGTTGTTGGCGATGTCGAGCACGCCACCCTCCACCGTCTTCTGCTCGCTGCCGTCCGTGATCTGGGCCGACGTGATCCGGCCCGGGACGACGTGGTAGGTCAGCACCCGGGCGAGCGCGGGCGGGTCGTCGAGGAGACCCTGCACGGTCTCCTGCGGGAGCATTGCGAAGGCGTCGTCGGTCGGGGCGAAGACGGTGAACGGGCCTCCATCGGCGAGGGTGTCGCCGAGGCCGGCGGCGTCGACGGCGGCGAGCAGGGTCTGGAACGTCCCTGCCTCTCGTGCGGTTTCAACGATGTTGTGCGGCATGTCTGCTCCGTTCCTTTCTGGTTGACGTTCAGGCTGCCGGCCGAGGGCCGGCGACTGCGCGCGGTGCTGGCTGGAGCGCCTCCTCGGCCTTGCGCTCGTCCGCGTAGCGGCCGTCGAGGACGGCGCCGTAGAGGAGGAGCCCGAGGGCGGTGCAGACGATGAGCGTCACGACCACCCCGATCGCGAAGAGGCCAATGGTGTTCATCGCTGCTCGCGCCTCAGCACGACCGCGCCGAGCGAGAGGATCGACGGCACCCAGAGCCCCACGAAGATGCCCTGGAGCTCATTGCCGCCGAACCAGAGCGAGACCGAGAGCGCGAACGAGATACCCGCCGCGAGCAGGATCAGGTACCGCGCCCACCCCTCGTGCGACACGGCATGTGCCTCGGTGAAACGCCTCTGAGCTGTCTGCATTCACGACTCCTTGTACAGGTTTTGTAGAATCTCTGTACAAGATACCGAACCGGCTCCGCTGATGTCAAGTGTTTGTCGAATGTCTGTATATTCAGCTGGTGACCACGAACCCCGGACAGCTTCGAATCGGGGAGTTCGCGCGCCGGGTGGGCGTCACTCCCGAGCTGCTCCGCGCGTGGGAATCGCGGTACGGGCTCACGCGGCCGGTTCGCTCGCCGGGCGGCTTCCGGCTCTACACGGCAGCGGACGCCGCCCGCGTCGAGCGCATGCGACGCGGTCTGGACGACGGTCTTTCAGCCGCGGAGGCGGCGCACGCCGCACTCGAAGACGAGCGTCCGTCCGAGGGTCTGCTCGAGGACGCGGCCGCTCGCCTGCTCGACGCGATCGGCCGCTACGACGAGACCGCCGCTCACGCGATCCTCGACGAGAGCCTTGCGGCCTTCGGCCTCGAGCAGGTGCTGAGCCAGGTCGTGCTGCCCACCCTGAAGCAGGTCGGTGACGGCTGGGAGCGCGGCGCGATCGACATCAGCCAGGAGCACTTCGCGAGCAACCTGATCCGTGGCAGGCTGCTCGCGCTGGCCAGATTCTGGGGCCGCGGGACAGGCCCGCTTGCCCTCCTCGCCTGTGCACCCGGCGAAACGCACGACATCACGCTGCTCGCGTTCGCGCTCGTCCTGCGCTCTCACTCCTGGCGCATCCTCTTTCTTGGTGCGGATACGCCGATCGCGACGCTCGCCCAGGCGGCGGACACGACGCGGCCCGCGCTCACCGTCGTCTCGAGCTTCGACCCTGCCCTGCTCGAGGCAGAAGCGGCCAGCCTCCGCCGGCTGGCCCGGCTGGTGCCGCTCGCGCTCGCGGGCCCTGGTGCAACGGACGAGCTCTGCGCCCGGCTCGGCGCCCGCCGCCTCGACGGAGACCTCGTTGCGGCAGCCGACGAAGTCGCGCGGACGTAAGCGACGTCGTGGCACGGCTGTGAGGCACGCACCGGCCCGAACCACGGGCCGATTACGTCAGCGTCGGGAAGAAGATCTGCCAGGCGAGCAGGCTCTTCGCGACAAGGCTGAGTACGAGGTAGCCTCGCTCGCCGAACAGGTAGTCGCGCCAACGGCCCTGCCGCCGGTACTGGAGGCCCATGTTGAGAGCGAAGCTCATGAAGAGCACGAAGAGCGAGGCGAAGATCCCGAACACGAAGCCCGGTACGTCTCCGGTCTGCGACTGGGAGTACCCGACCTGGATCGCGATCGCGATCCAGGGCACCGCGCCGGCGATGCAGCCGTAGAGGTACGGTCGCCAAAGCACGGGTGCTCCTGGCCGGTTCGCGTACTCCATCCCGAGCCCGAAGAGCACCATCGCGACGTTGACCCCGAAGATGGCGATCAGGGCCGCGAGGTCGCTGATCCCGGTGTACATGGCGATCAGCACGATCATCAGCGAGGCGCTCAGCGAATACTCCCACCACCGCGCCGGGTTACGCTCCCGCGCGAGGTTGCGCTCGTACCAGCGGTGGATCCGCGGAGCGGCCATGAGGCCGTGATCGAGCGCGGCGAGAAGCAGGAAGGCGGCGACCGCCGGGCCGATCGGAAGGTGGTAGACGGTGGCCGTACTCGACGCCGTTCCCGGCGGCCCCTCGAGGAAGCTGATCGCGACCGGCAGCTCGAAGTTGTTCGAGAGCACGAGGATCAGGCACGCCTGGGCCGCGTGCACGCCGGCGAGCGACGCGTTCCAGATGCGCAGCCGGCGGTAATCGGCCTCCGCCGGCGTGACAGCCCTGGAGGGTTCTGCTGCAGCGAGGCCAGTCATGGGTTCAGCGCGGCTCGCCTGCCCGCTCTGGCGGCCGGCCGCTGTACGGGGCGGTTCGCTCCGTGCAGAGCCGCCGGAGCCGCGCCGCCTCACGAGTGTCGTCGGGACGGCGCGTGCGTCGCAGCCGGTGCTTCGCCCGCGGCCGCCGGTCGAGGAAGAACAGGCCGCTGAGGTCGGCGGCGTCCGGGGCGGCGGCCAGCCAGACGATCGTGTCGGCTCCTTCCTCCGGCGTCCGGAGCAGCGGCCCGACGACGCGGCTGAAGCCGGGAAGCGCGGCTCGGAGCCCGGGGGTGTCGGCCCAACCCGGATGCATCGCGTTGACGGTGACGCCCGTGTCGAGCAGGTCTCGCGTCCACTCCTCGGCCAGCGCGACCTGTGCCCGCTTGCAGCGTGCGTAGGCCTTCGTCCCGTCGTAGGCGGCTGGGTCCGGGTGGTCGAGGGCATCCACGTCGAGCGGCTCGGTGTACATGCCGCCGGATGCCACGACGATGACACGCGATGGTGCCGACGCCTCGAGCAGAGGACGCAGTGCACGGGTCAGCAGGAACGGCGACAGGACGTGCGTTGCGAATGTCACCTCGTTCCCATCGCCCGTGACCGTGTATTGGTGAGTCAGCGCGCCGGCGTTCAGGACGAGCACGTCGAGGCGATCGTGATCCTCGGCGAAGCGCGCGGCGAAGGCCGCGGTCTCCGCGAGGGACGAGAGATCTGCGAGGTCGGCCTCGACCGCGGAACCCGCCGCCTCGGAGATCTCGCTGCGGGCGCGTTCGGTGCGCTCCTGGTCGCGCCCGACGATGCACACGTGCCCGCCCAGCGTCGCGATCGACTCGGCGGCCGCTCGTCCGAGGCCCGAGGTCGCCCCGGTCACGATTGCCACCTTGCCGTCGAGATCGAGCGACTGCAGCGGCGTCCAGTCGAAGAGGCGCCGCCGGATGTGGTAGCCGATCCGTGTGAAGCTGCCGACGACGCTCGCCTCCAGTGTCCAGTCGACGAGGTTTGCCCCGCGCGAGGGCGTCACGAGTTCAGCGCAGTCTGCATCCCGAGCGTCGCGCGAGCCCCGACCCGATTGAAGATGCGTTGCATGATCGGGTCGAGCAGCCGACCGAGCCCACCGAAACCAAGCGTCGCGTCGTAGTGCACGACCGACCCGTTCGCGGCAGGCTCGACCGTGATGGTGTCCCTCGAGACGAATCCCGGACGCCGCGCCTCGAGCACGACGAGTTGTGGTGAGTCGTATTCGACGATCTCGTAGCGGAGCGGCACGTCGCGCCCGCCGAAGCGCGCGACGAGGTCGAACGCGGAGCCGATCCCGATCGGCGCCTCGCCGACGCGGCGGGCCTCGCTGACGCTTGGGTCCCAGAGGCGGGCATTGGCGAAGTCGGCCATGTAGGCGAACGCCTCGACTTGCGGGAGCGCCGACTCGATCGTCGTGACGTAGCGGGCCATGTGTCCGAAGCATAGCAAAGGTCTGTTGAGGTATTGTCCAATGTATGAGGATGAAGATCGCAGTGATCGGCACGGGAGTCTCCGGCCTGGGAGCGGCATACGCGCTCTCGAACACTCACGACGTCGAACTGTTCGAGCGCGACGACCGCGCCGGCGGCCACTCGAACACGGTCGAGCACATGGTCGCAGGCCGAACGCTCCGGCTCGACACCGGCTTCATCGTCCACAACGAGGACACGTACCCGAACCTCGTCCGCCTCTTCCGCGAGCTCGGCGTGCGCACGCAGCCGTCGGAGATGAGCTTCTCGGTCGCCTGCGACCGGCACGGCCTCGAGTACTCGGGCAGCCGCCCGCCGCTCACGCGGCTGACGCTCGAGATCGCCCGCTTCCTGCGCCTCGGGAGCCGGGCTCTCGACGACCCCCGCTGCGCCGACTGGAGCCTCTCCCGCTACGTCGCCGAGGAAGGCTACTCGCCGCGGTTCCGGGATCACTTCCTCGTCCCGCTCTGTGCCGCGCTGTGGTCGACTGCTCCCACCCAGACGCTCGACTTCCCGCTCGTCTACGCCGTCCGCTTCCTTGCAAACCACGGGATCCTCGGCTTCCGGCGCCTCCGCTGGAAGACGGTCACCGGCGGTAGCCGGACCTACGTGCGTGCCCTAGCGGAGCGGCTGCGCATCAACCTCTCGACCGAGGTCCGCTCGATCCGCCGCCTCGACGGCGGCGTCGAGCTGCGGCTCGGAGGCGACGAGCTGCGGCGCTTCGACGGCGTCGTGGTCGCGACCCACGCCGACCAGGCGTTGCGCCTGCTCGAGGACCCGAGCGAGCACGAGCGCAGCCTGCTCGGCGTGTTCGGGACGACCGAGAACGACACCGTCCTGCACACCGACGAGCGCTTCCTGCCACGCCGCGTCTCGACCCGCGGCTCATGGAACTACCAGCTCCGCGACTGCGGCTGCGACGACGGCCGTCCGACGATGACCTACTACCTGAACAAGCTCCAGCGCCTCGACGAGGACGAGCACTATTGCGTCACGTTGAATCGCACGGCCGAGATCGACCCGGCGCGGATCATCCGCCGCTTCTCCTACCGCCACCCGCTCGTGACCCTGGAGTCGATGCGGGCCCAGCCCGAGCTGCCGCGCCTGAACGGCCCGCGGCATACCGCCTTCGCAGGTGCCTGGCAGGGCTACTGCTTCCACGAGGACGGGCTGCGCTCGGGCCTCGCCGCCGCGGCTGCCTTCGGAGCGGCCTGGTGAGGTCCGCGCTCTACACGGGCACCGTGATGCACGCGCGCAAGACGCCGAAGAAGAACGTCTTCCGCTACCGCGTCTGCTTCTACCTGCTCGACCTCGACGAGCTGCCGGAACTCGACCGGCGCATCCGCCTGTTCGGGTGGAACCGGCGGAACGTGGTCAGCCTGCACGACCGGGATCACCTCGACGTGCGCGCCTTCCTCACCGGGCACGGGCTGGAGGCCGATCGGATCCTGCTCCTGACGAACCTGCGAGTGCTCGGCTACGTGTTCAACCCGGTCAGCTTCTTCTACTGCTACCAGGGCGGCGAGCTCGCCGCCATCGTCGCCGAGGTCAGCAACACCTTCGGTGAGCGGCTCCCCTACCTCCTCTCGCGCGAGAACCAGGACACGGGCGAGCGGAGGCTCTCCTACCATCACGACAAGAAGCTGCACGTCTCGCCGTTCTTCGGTCTCGACCAGAGCTACCAGTGGTGGTTCTCGGAGCCCGGCGAGCAGCTCGACGTGCGGATCGACATCGGCGAGGGCGGCTTGCGGCCGTTCTTCGCCACGCTCACCGGAACCCGCCGGCCGCTGACGAGCGGGACGCTCGCCCGCGCGCTCATCCGCTATCCGCTGATGCCGTTGCAGGTGACCGTCCTGATCCACTTCCAGGCGGCGAGGCTCTGGCTGAAGCGCGTGCCGTTCTTCCACAAGCCGCCGTTCGTGCCCGGCGAGGGATCGGTGCGACGGTGACCGAGGTGCTGCGCGAGCTTCCCGCCGGGCGTCGGATCGGTGCCCGTCTCGCCGAGCGCGCCGCGATCCGGGCGCTCGGCCGGGTCGAGCACGGCGCGCTGGAGCTGCGTCTTCCCGGCGGGCGCGTGTACCGGGCCGGAACGGGCGATCCGGTTGCGGTCACCGTCACCTCGAACGACGTCTTCCGCCGGCTCGCGCGCTCGCCCGGCCTCGGCTTCGGCGAGTCCTACGCGGCCGGCGACTGGCATACCGACGACCTGCCCGGCCTGATCGCGCTCGTCGTTCGCAACCTCGAGATCTGGCGCGCCGCGTCGCGCCTCGCGCGGCTCGACCGCCACCGCCCCCACCTCTCACCGCGGCAGGGCCCGCGCAAGGCACGGGCGAACATCCAGTACCACTACGACCTCGGCAACGACCTCTACCGGCTCTTCCTCGACGAGTCGATGACCTACTCGTGCGCGCTATGGGAGGAGGGCGACACGCTCGAGCAGGCGCAGGAGCGGAAGCTGCGGGCAATCTGCGAGAAGCTCCACCTGCGCCCCGGCGACCACGTGCTCGAGATCGGCTGCGGCTGGGGCAGCTTCGCGCTGATGGCAGCCCGCGAGTACGGCGCGCGGGTCACCGGCGTCACCCTCTCCCAGCAGCAGCTCGAGCTCGCCCGCGAGCGCGTCGCGGCGGCCGGCCTCGCCGACCGCGTCGAGATCCGCCTGCAGGACTACCGCACGCTCGAGGGGCAGTTCTCGAAGATCGCCTCGATCGAGATGCTCGAGGCGATCGGCTACGCGCAGTACCCGACCTTCTTCGCCCTCTGCGACCGGTTGCTCGCGCCCGGCGGGCTCGCGGCGATCCAGGTGATCGGGATGCCCGACCAGCGCTTCGAGCGCTACCGACGCAAGGAGGACTGGATCCAGCGCTACATCTTCCCCGGCTCGCTGCTGCCCTCGCTCGAGGCGCTGCAGACCGCGATGAGCCGCGCCTCGGGCCTGATGGTGGTCGGGCTCGATGAGATCGGGCCGCACTACGCCGACACGCTGAAGGCGTGGCGCGAGCGGTTCTTCGCGAGCCTCCCCGCGGTGCGCGCGCTCGGCTTCGACGACCGCTTCGTCCGAATCTGGGACTTCTACCTCGCCTCGTGTGAGGCTTTGTTCAGGACGCGCGCGATCCGCGACATGCAGCTCGTCCTCGGCCGGCCGTTCGAGGAGCCCTCGTGATCGAGCCGGGCGTGAAGATCAGCACCGTCCGCGAAAGGACCGGTGTCCCGAGCCAGCTCGCCGGGATCGCGAGAGATCATTGAGGGAACACAAGCGTGGGCACGCGCCTCCACTCGCAGTCACTCGTTCTTGGGGGATTCCTCGCGCTTGCGGCTCTTGCGTGGGCGCGGTGACCCGCGCTTGCCCTGGCTTCCCGGCTCGGAGCTGAATGGCAAGGAGGGGGTCCTCGGGTTCGAGTCCGGAAGGAGGGCTTCACAAAAACCCTGCAAATGGGGCTTTTATCTGCCCAGACGCCGCGTCGGCGTCTCGCGGGTACGAAATGGGTGCAGTTCCGGACGAGCGGGGACTCGCGGACATCGTGCTGAGTCACTGCTGCATCCTTGGATCGAGCGTCGGGTCGGCGTACATGGGCGGGCAGCCGAGATCGATGGCTTCGGGGCGCAGCTCGTAGTGCCAGGGTTCGTTGCTGTAGATCTGGCACAGCCCGTACTCGGCGCCGTGCTCGGACAGCCACGCCGTGGCGTCGAGGGGCCCGATGTCGACCGCGTCCCCCGACACGTGAGGGGACGTCTCCGGGGTCGCCACCCATCGGGCAGCTTCCTCTTCTGAGCCGTACTTCGAGATCGCCTCTTGGAGGAGTTGTTGTTGGTACTCCGGGGAACGCCAGCCGCTCCTCACGTACAACTCGACGCCGTCGTACGCGGCATCAGTTGCAGCTTGGCGTAAGGCGCCGTCGAGAGCCCGGTCGAGGTTGCCTGCACCTCGGATCGTGGTCAGAGACCGTGGTGGCGTCGGGACGACATCGTGAGGCGCGCCACGGTGCTCGCTGCGGAGGACGCCGACGGGTGATGCGGCCGTCGAGGACGAGGACGCCAGCAACTGGGAACCGAGGACTGCGGCGATCGCCGCGATGACGATCAGCAGTCCGGCGAGACGGATCCTGCGAATCCGAATCCGACGGGTCGTTGTTCGTGCCCGTTGGCCGTAGGTCACGCGTCCATTCAACGCAGGGTGGTGTTGCCGGCACGTATTTGGATTTCGATATGCCGACGACATGCGCCGGCTCGTACCATCGGAGCGTGCGTGTGTTGATCGTCGAGGACGAGCCCTATATGGCAGAAGCCATCCGCGATGGCCTACGCCTGGAAGCGATCGCGGCGGACATCGCAGGTGACGGCGACACCGCTCTGGAACTGCTGAACGTCAACGCCTACGACATCGCCGTCCTCGACCGAGACGTTCCGGGACCTACCGGTGACGAGATCGCCACACGCATCGTCGCCTCCGGCAGCGGCATGCCGATCCTCATGCTCACCGCTGCCGACCGGCTCGACGACAAGACCACCGGGTTCGAGCTCGGCGCCGACGACTACCTCACGAAGCCATTCGAGCTCCAGGAGCTCGTGCTCAGGCTCAGAGCGCTCGACCGCAGGCGCGCCCACCACAGGCCACCCGTGCGCGAGATCGCGGGTCTGCGGCTGGATCCGTTCCGCCGCGAGGTCTACCGCGACGGCCGCCACGTCGCGCTCACCAGGAAGCAGTTCGCAGTGCTCGAAGTCCTCGTCGCTGCCGAAGGCGGAGTCGTCAGCGCCGAAGAACTCTTGGGGCGGGCATGGGATGAGAACGCAGACCCGTTCACCAACGCCGTGCGCATCACGGTCTCCGGACTGCGAAAACGGCTCGGCGAGCCCTGGATCATCGCCACCGTGGCCGGCGCCGGCTACCGCATCAGCACGCAACGAGACACCGGTCGCGAGGGAGGAGACCGTGGATAGAGCCCCTGGTCTGAGCGTTCGCCTCAAGCTCACCCTCAGCTACGCCGGCTTCCTCATGCTCGCAAGCGCCTTGCTGCTCGCGGCCGTGTGGCTGTCCCTCCTGCGATACATACCCGACGAGGTGACCTACGGCCTCCCGTGGCTCCCACCCAACCGCTCCGGCCCTCAGAACGGCTTCGCCTATCCCGCGGCCATCGTGTTGGCGTTCCTGCTGGTGTTCGGTCTGCTGGGAGGGTGGCTTCTCGCCGGCCGCATGCTCGCCCCGCTGACTCGCATCACAGACGCCACACGCTTGGCCGCGACAGGATCGCTCGCACAACGAATCCGGCTACCGGGCCGCAGTGACGAGTTCCGCGAACTCGCCGACGCCTTCGACACCATGCTCGCGCGGCTCGAAGCACACGTCGCCGAACAGCAGAGATTCGCAGCCAACGCATCCCACGAACTGCGCACCCCACTGGCGACCACGCAGACACTTCTCGACGTCGCCCGCAACGATCCGAACCGCGACAACGGCGAACTCGTCGACCGCCTCCACGCCGTCAACACCCGAGCGATCGACCTCACCGAAGCACTCCTCCTGCTCAGCCGCGCCGACCAACGGTCCTTCACCCGAGAGCACGTCGACCTGTCCCTCATAGCGGAAGAAGCCACCGAAACACTCCTTCCCCTCGCAGAAAAACGCGGCCTCACCATCGAGACCTCCGGCGACATGACCCCCACCATCGGCTCGCACGCACTCCTGCTGCAGCTGACGACGAACCTCGTGCAGAACGCGATCGTCCACAACCTGCCCGATCAGGGCACCGTGTGGGTCACGACCAACGTCCAGCCCAAGAGTGTGGTGCTCACTGTCGAGAACACCGGCGAGAAGCTCACCCCACAGTTCGTTTCCACGCTTGCCGAGCCGTTTCTTCGCGGCACCGAACGCATCCGCACCGACCACGCAGGTGTCGGCCTCGGCCTGGCAATCGTCAAGAGCATCACGCAAGCACACGACGGAGCCCTCACCCTCACCCCCCGGGCCGCTGGCGGGCTCCACGTCACGGTGCAACTACCCGCCGCGCCACCGCACCCACGAGCCGTTCGCCAGCGAGCGAACGGCTTGGGGACAGGTCTCGGGGACAGGTACCGAGTTCCTCAGGGCCGCCGAGCGCATCTCGAGGAAGAGGTCGACAAGAACGCCGAAGGCGCATAGACCTTCGTCGAGAGGTGTTCTCGTTCATCGCGCCCGCCCGTGGAAAAGTCAATCGGACCGGCCGACTCGAGGGTGGTAGATTTCCGCCTCGTCCGACGCAACTCGCGAAGGGACAGTCATGACTGAAACGCTCGAGGGAGCCTGCTTGTGCGGTCGCGTGCAGTACGAGGTTCAAGATCCGGAGTCGCTGGGCTACTGTCACTGCACTCGCTGCCAGCGATGGACAGGCTCGAGTCTCGCCGCCGTGATCGTGGCCAAGGAGAACTTCGCCTACACCAGTGGCGAGGATTTGGTGACGCGCTATGAGAGCGAGCTCGCGCCGCGGAACTTCTGCAGCAACTGCGGATCCAGCCTGTACGACGATCTCGGCGAGAAGTACTTCGTGGCAGCAGGGCTGATGCGCGAGCTTGCGCTCAAGCCGAGCTTTCACCTCCAGGTCGCATACAAGGCCAACTGGCACGAGATCGGCGACGACGCGCCGCAGTTCGCCGAGAACCCGCCTGCCTGACCGCATTCCCTCGTCACCGCTCCGTCACGGTCGTCGTCATCGTTGCGTTGACACGGCCTGGGTGGCGGCCTAGGCTGGAAGGCCTGCGAGAAGCGACGAAGGCGGGGGCGCCTTGTTCGGGCGACACGCGCATGCGTTGCTGCGGCACGGGTGGTACGGCCGGGCCAGGGCCGGGTGGTGCCGATGAACGCTCGGGGCGCCGTTGTCGACGAGCCGATCTCCGGAGCTCCCCCGGCCGTCGCGGACGCTCGCGTGCACCTTCGGCTGCTCGACAGCTTCGAGCTCTCGTGCGAGGGCCGTCCCGTGTCGGTGCCGCTGCCGGCACAGCGGCTGCTGGCCTTCCTCGCGCTGAACGAGCACCTGCTGTGCAGGGCGCACGTGGCCGGGGTGCTGTGGCTCGATGTGAGCGACCAACGTGCCGCAGGCAGCCTCCGCTCGGCGCTGTGGCGCGTCCGGCGCCTGGACGTCCGACTCGTCGAGGTGAGCGGCCACCGGCTGCGGCTGGCGCCGGGGGTCGGCGTCGACGTCCGCGACACGGTCGGGTGGGCACATCGCGTCCTCGACGCGTCGGGGGAGCTCGACGCCGCTGACGTTGCCCAGATCTGGGGCCGCGACGTCCTGCTCCCCGACTGGTACGACGACTGGGTCGCGGACGAACGGGAGCGCCTCCGTTCCCTTCGCGCCCACGCGCTGGAATGCCTGTGCCAGCGGCTGGCGGCCGTCGGCCGGTTCGGCGAGGCGACCGAGGCAGGGCTCGCGGCCATCCGGGACGAGCCGCTGCGGGAGAGCGCGCACCGGGCGCTGATCGCGGTTCATCTCGCGGAGGGCAACCCGGCCTCGGCGCTGAAGCAGTACCACCTCTTCGCGCGTCTGCTCGGGAGCGAGGTGGGGCTCCGGCCCTCGGCGCGGATGGAGGAGCTCGTCGACGTGGCACGGCGTCGCGAACCGGCGGGGCTGAGCGCCGGATTCGTCTGCTCCCTGATGACGGCCGAGTGACGGCCGGTTGACGCAGTCGCGCTAGGTCCCGTCTGCCAGTTCAAGGGGGCGCGAGCAGGAGGTAGGCGATGCCGATCGACAAGAAGTTTCGACTCGTACGTGGTCAGGGACTCAAGAAGATGCCTCCCGGCGAGGATCGGGACGGTGCGTCTCTCGCGGATCTCAGCCCGTCACCCCAGGTGGCGTTGGAGGCGCTCAAGCTCGTCACCGGCGCAGACGAGATCATCAAGCAGGTCCCCGGCCTGGACGACATCGAGGGTTGGGTCTCGACGGCGTACTTCAGCGTCTGCAAGAAGAGCGGCACCGCCCGCTATCTCGACCTCTGGGATGTTGACTGCTTCGACGGCTTCACGGACATGCAGGAGTGCGTCGACGACTGCCGGGCCTGGTTCTCCGCCGACGGGTACACGAGCTGGGGATCCGGGCAGACCAAGACCGGCCGCATCAACTGTTACTTCACCGCTCCCAGCGCGGGTGACTACCTCTGCACGGCGGGTCTTCAGAGCTACCCGACGGGAAGCTCCGCGCAGGTGGAGTGCCTCATCGACAACTCCTCGTTCGGCGTGCTGCCGTTCAGCGGGACGATCTTCCAGCCTCACCCGTGCAATCTGTCCGCCGGCGGGCATCACTTCCGCATCCGTCAGAAGGCCGGTGCGTTCTTCTTCCTGAGCCTCACGGTGTGGAAGGTCTGACGCCCGGGCCACCAGAGGAGGTGTCAAGGTGTCGCAGTCCAACCGGAAGGAACCCGAGGTCGATCTCATTGACGCCGCGCCGGCGAGACAGCTTGCCGTCACGCGTATCCGGCGCCAATGGGCCGAAGGGAACGACGAGCTGGCCCCGCTCGCGCACGCCGACGCGAAGGCCGAGCCCCTCGTCATCCACGACCTCGCGGGGCCGGCGCTCTTCTACGACTTCGAGCTGACGGACGAGGACGCGACGGTCGGCATCGTTCGTGCGGCGGCGAGCCCGACCATCGGCACCCCACTGGTCTCGGTTGAGCTCGGGTCGAGACGATGGGATCCCGACGGCGCGATTCGCGCCGCGAAGGAGTCTGTCCGCAAGGAGCACAAGGGCGCGAAGATCACGGACGCCCGCCTCGTCTGTTACTGCTATCCGAAGATCGGCGTCGAGGTCACCTTCGACCTGGCGCGCAAGACGGGCATCCGGACGCTCATCGACGTCTCGGACGGGCAGCCGGTCGTGAATCTCGGCGCCGACGAGGCCGAGGGGAGCACGGCGTACTCCTACTACGACGCCATCGTCGCCCCGACTGAGGAGAACCGACGGCGGCGCTGGGCGCGACACGAGGAGGAGCTCGAGCTCCTGAAGCGGATCGCGCAGCCGCTCACCGAGGTCGAGACCCGAATCAAGACCGAGTCCCGCGTAAAGCTCTACGACGCGCTCGTGCGCGAGTTCCCCTACGTCATCTTCCCGATCTCGAGCCAGAAGGTCGTCCGCTTCGGGCCGCGCTGCAGCCCGCACGAGTGCTTCGAGCTCTACGCGCAGCAGACGAACGTCTACTGCGCGGTGGCGACCGGCCAGATGATCCTCGACTTCTATCGCTGGTACTTCACCCAGGATCAGATCGCCACGGCGATGGGAACGGGCCCGGGCGGCACGGACAACCCTGGCCAGGTCGCGGGCTACGAGTCGCTCTCGGGAAACAACCTGGACGCGACCTACGACGGGTCGGCGGCCTGGAGCGAGGCGAAGCTCGAGATCGACGCGAACCGTCCGCTCAAGAGCGGCATCCCGGGACACGCGAGGGCTGCCGCCGGGTGGATGAAGACCTGGTCGTGGCCGTCGTTCGGCTACGACCTGTCGCTGAAGATCTACGATCCCTGGCCCTGGAACGCAAACATCTGCGCAGGCGGGGCGGTGGTCTGGGAGGACTGGGATGCCGTGACGCACACGAACTTCATCTACGTCCGGCACAGCTGACGCGGAGTATGGGGACCGATGCCGAGGTCGACGTCCGAAGAGCCGCAGGGGAGCGGGCACGAGCCGTGGCGGGGCAGGATCCGCTGTTCGAGCTGTGGGCCCGCTCGAGCGTGGGGGAACCGGTGCTGGTGCGCACGGTGACGGGCGCTCCGTCGTACTGGGTCGTGCCGATCGAGCTCGAGGAGCGGGCCATCGGGTTCGTGCGCGTCACCCGGGAGGGCAAGGCCGTCGCTGCAGGAGCCCTCTACCGCGAGCCCGGCCGGCCGGAAACGGCACCCGCGGCGGTCACCGGGATCACGGCCGACGATGCGCGGGAGCGAGCGGCGGACGTGCTCGGGGATGACCTCGTGGCCGGCGACCCCGTGTACGTCCACGATGGCCCACCCGGCCGCGAGGCGTGGCTGATCAGCGCTCGCGCGCGCGACGGCGCAACGAGGCACCTCTTCGTCACCGCGGGCGGTTGGTACGAGCGATCTCCGAACGCGGCCGGATCAGCGCCGCACCTGGAAGGCGATCGTTGATGCCGAGTCCGAATGCCGTCGTCTCGACCGTCGTCCGCCTCGAGCCGCCGCTCGACAAGCCACCTGAGGAGCTGCTCCGCGCCGAAGGCGGGCTGACCGTCGAGCTGGAGGGTGAGCGCCGCGTCCGGCTCGACCCCGACGATCCTCGGTCGGCCGGCTTCGCCCGGCTCCTCGACGAGCTGAGCAGGCAGCGCCTTCCCGTCTATCTCGAGGTCGCCCCGCAGACATCGATGCTCACCCGCGTGCTCATCCCGCACGTGACCCGAGTGATCGGCATCCACCCGATCGACGAGGGCGTGCTCGGCGTCGAGCTCGAGGGGTCGCACGCGCGTCACGTGCTCCGACGCGGCGCTCCCGACTACGACGAGCTCGAGCGGCTGCTGCGGCAGGCCCTGGACTCGGGCGACCCGATCGTCCTGTCCGAGAACGACGCCCACGAGATCATCGACGTCCGCGCCTACATCCCCGGCCCGGAGGGGCCGCCGCTCCCTTTACCTAAGCCGGGGTTCCCGCGCCCGAGACCGTGGTACCTGTGGTGGATCTGGTGGCTCCGCCGCCTCTGGTACTGGCCCTGGTGGCCATGGTGGTGGTTCCGCTGCCTGTCGGGCGCCAAGGCGCAGCAGATCTTCGACGCGATGAACGCAACGAGCTGCAATCCGCTCACCGTCCCGCCGCCCTGCATTCCGTTCCTCTACCCGGACGACGGCTGTTGGGCTCGCGCTCACGAGATGTGCCGGCTGATGATCGCCGCCGGCCGCTCGCCCAGGAAGGTCTGGATCCAGGGCAGCCTGCATGTCAGCACCAAGAACAACCCGACCTGCGGCGTCTGGTGGGGGTGGCACGTCGCGCCGACCCTGTGCGTCCGTGGGCCGAAGTTCTTCCAGACGCAGCGGATGGTGATCGACCCGTCCCTCTTCACGACGCCGGTGTCAAAGGCCACGTGGAAGGGAGTGCAGGGAGATCCGAACGCGACGCTGACCGACACGGACGCCTCGGACTACCTCTGGGGAGCAACCGACCCCAACTACGTGCAAACGAATCTGAAGCTTGCCTTCTACCGCCTGCAGCTCCTGAACCGGTCGATCCAGCAGGGGCCCCCGCCGTACGCGAACTGTCCCTAGGCGGAGCGCGTCATTAGCGAGTCGGTGCGAAGGCATCAGTCATCCCGGCCGGCCCGCCGGAGGCGGCTCAGACAGCCGAAGTCTCGGCGGCGTACGCGGCGAGCCGGGCAGCCAACTCGAGCGGACGGCTGAGGCTGATGTAGTGGCCGCCGCTGATTTCGTCCGGCTCGACGGCGAGGCGCTCGCGGGCGTGGCGCCGCGCCCACGCGGCCGGGAACACTCGGTCGTCACGGCACATGAGGTACCTCGTCGGCGTCTCGGGCCAGGCCTCGAGGGGCCACGGCTCCTGAAGCGCCTTCGAAGTCTCGTCCCGTTCTCTCCGCCTTGCCTCGGCCGCAAGCTGCGGAGGGACGTCGTGGTAGAAGACATCCTCGTACCCGCTCTCCTCGTAGCCGACGTTCGCCCACCAGTCCGCGAAGAGCTCCCCGGGCGAAGGGATCATCGCCGCAACGAGGACGAGGCGGTCGACGGGAATGCGAACGCAGACCAGCGGCGCCGTAAAGCCACCGAGCGAGTGGCCCACGGCCACGACGCCGCGACGGTCGCCGACCGCCCGCACGACGGCGTCGGTGTACTCCGCCCAGCCGGACGACTCGTCCTCGCTCGGGAGATCGACTGCGACAGCGTCGTGCCCGAGCTCGCGAAGCGCGGGCGCAACCAGGTGCCAGTCCCACGCGCTCCCGCCACCTCCGTGGATGAGCGCGAACGTCGCCACCGCGGCCACGCTACCCGCACTTCGGGTGCTGCGGGCGTGTGAGCTCGCAGGACCTCGCGTCTCCTTGGGCGCAGCGAACTCACGCTCGACCTCGTCGACGAGCAGCTCGTGCAGGTCGAGGAAACCGCGGAGGAAGTCGACCACCAGCAGCGGGTACTTCTCCCGGTGGGGCACGTCCTTGGCGCTCCGCTCGGACTCGCCGAGACGCCGGCGCAGCTCGGCGACGTCGTCACGCAGGCTCGCCAGGCTCTCGCGCGTGACCTCTTCGCCGACGAGATCGCAGACGAGCAGGCGAAGCATCGCGTCGCTCTTGAGGGGCAGGACCGTGGCGGGCCTACTTCACCCGGCTTCCGTGGCCTCCTTGGGCGCACGGGGTCGACCGCCTGCTCAAGTGCGAGCGAACGTCTGAGTTCGGATCAAGAGGCCGCTCGTGACGACCACCCAGGCGAGGAACAGCAGGGACGATGCGCGGGAGTAGCCGCCGTCCGGCGCGAAGAACCCGCTGTCTCCGTACGTCGCAGCCGCAGCGAGGAACAGCACGGTGAGTGTGAGCGTGGCCCAGCCGTACCATCGCGGGAAGATGGCGGCTCGCACGACCGCGAGTCCCGTAGCGGCGACGAGCACCGCGAGCGGAAACGAGGCGAAGGTGCGGGAGAGCAGCGTCAGGTCGAACAAGCTCTGAGCGACCGAGGCGTCGTCCGTCGCGCGATACGCCAGAGCTGCGAGGACGGTCGCCGCGAACCCAAGGAGCGCAACGAGCACCCCGCTCGCAGCGAGCAGCGTCGCTGCGAGCCACTCCTCCCCAGCCTTTCGAATCCGTGTTGCGAGGCCGGCGACAAAGAAGAGAAAGCACGCGAGTGCCACGCCTTGCAGGTAGACCGAGGTGACGACCTCAACGTGCTCCGCGTCGAAATAGTCGGCGACCTCCACGGCCTGGCTATCGATCGAAGGCAGATCGGCCATGAACGCGGCCGCGACCGCGAAGGCGACGAACAGGAGGCCGCTTGCAGATGCGGCTTTGAGGTCGCGCGGGGCCACGTCGTCATGGCCGCCATTTGTCATGGCTCGATGCTAGTCCGGAACTGCCGGACGGTGCCGACGGCCTGCACCATCGCTGCGGAAAGCATGTCGGGAGCCGTCTCCCGCCCGCGAAAATGGGTCGAATGCCTCGCGGGAAAGCGCGCCGCGGCGCGACGACCACGGCGTCGTGGAGGACCTGGCCGGCGAGCTCGAGAGCTTCACGGTCAGCTTCGTGACCGCGCGGGAGGACCTGGACGGGCGAGCCTTGCTCAAGGGCTTGCCGAACGATGAGTGCCGTCGCCAGGCGAATCCGCACCCGATCCGGCTCCACCTGCATGGCACTCGCGCGGCTCACGAGGCGTCGAAAGCGACGTCCTCGAGGCCGAGCCACGAAGCGAGGCTGTCGATCTCGGCTCGCACGGTCTTCGTCACCCCCCGCGTGAAGCGGACGTCTTCGTGGATGGCGTGCACACGGAGCCGAGACGCCTTCCGGTCGGCCACGGCGTCGAGCTTTCCGACGAGCCGGTCGTCGTGGAGGATCGGCAGCGCGAAGTACCCCCACCGTCGCTTGTCCGCCGGCTTGTACATCTCGAGGTAGTACTCGAAGTCGAAGAGCTCCTGGGCGCGGACGCGATCGTGGATCAGCCGGTCGAAGGGCGACAGCAGCGCCGTGCGGCCCTCGAACTCCTGGCCGAGAGCGGCCGGGTCGACCACCCACTCGCCCGCGGTTCCCTCGACCTCCGCGGGTTCACCGACCACGTCCTCGTGGTACCGCTCGCCGCCGACGCCGGTCACCTCGGGCCGGGAGATGCCGAGCCAGCGTGTCCGACGCCCGGCGAGAGCCCGGCGAGCGCGTGCGAGCGGGACGGCCTTCACGGGCGGATACACGCGATCAGCGAGATCCCACAGCCGCTGCCGGCCGACGCGGCCGGCGATCGCGATCTCGCCGCGCGAGTTCAGGAACTCGAGCATCTGCGTGACGTTGCGGTTGCCGGTCCACCCCGTCGACTGCCACGGCACCACGCTCGTGTCCGGCACGTCGCGCGACATCAGCGGTCCCGATTCGCGTAGCCGCCGGAGCACGTCCTGGCGGAAGGAGTCGTTCTGCTCGAGCCACTGCTGGGCAATGGGTCCGGGCGGCGGCGAGTATCTCTTGTCGTCCTTCGCGTACGGCCACGCCGCCATCGCCTCGAGGTAGAGGGCGAGATCGGCCATCGGACGGATGTAGGCGCGAACCTCGTACAGCGAACGGTCCCGCTCGAGCGCCTGCGTCAACTGCTCCGGCCGGTAGGCGTCGCCCAGCCGCGTCCACGCGACGAGATCGGCGCTCGGCGCGATCGCCGCCGTCGGATCGAGCTGGAGGAAGGTCAGGTGGCTCACGACGTCGAGCAGGTCGGTCGGCCGGTTCGCGTCCAGCAGCTGGGCGCGGATCGCGATCCGCCGCGCCTGCTCCTTGGTGAGCCGGTGGACCGCCACGGCGCGAGCGTACCGTCCTCAGCTCGCCCTAACAGGTCCGCATCGAGCGCGTCTCACCGAGCGTGACCGCGCGGCTTCCAATCGCACTCGCCGCGGGCTTCGTCCTGGTCTCCGCGGCGCCGGCGAGCACGACGCAGATCGGAACGTGGACGCGCGCGCCGCGGCTCCTCGACGCCCGCGCTGCGCATGCCGTCGTCGTCGCCGGGAGCTCGATCGTCGCCCTCGGCGGGACGGGCACACGGGGCGGGCCGGTCATGACGGTCGAGCGTTTCGACGGGCGGGCGTGGAAGACCGAAGCGCGGCTGCCTGTCGCCGGCGGCCTCAACGCGACGGCCGCGGCGGCGATCGGCAGCCGGGTCTACGTCCTCGGCGGCTTCGCAGGAACCGGGAACGCGCCGAGTGCAGAGGTGCACGTCTACGACCTGTCGACGCGCGCGTGGTCGACCGCCGCTCCGCTTCCTGCACCGCGGGGCGGCCACGCGGCGGTCGCGCTGAACGGCCGGATCCACGTCCTGGGCGGCGGGAACTCGGTCTCGACGCTCGCGAGCCACGCCGTCTACGACCCGAAGACGGACTCGTGGCGGAACCTGGCCCCGCTCCGCCGCTCGAAGGGCAGCCCGGCCGCGGTCGTTCTCGGCGGACGCATCTACGCGATCGGCGGACGAAGCGGCACCTCGGACTTCGGCGACGTCGACATCTACGAGCCGGCCACCGATCGCTGGCGTCGCGGTCCGTCCATTCCTCCGCGGGGCGCGGCGGGCGCGGCTGTCTACGGCCGCTCGATCTACGTCGTCGGCGGCGAGTCGCAGTCGGCCGGCCGCACGCTCGGCGAGACGCTGCGCCTCCGCCCCGGCGCACGCGCCTGGGAGCAGGTGGCCGCGATGCCCACCGCCCGCGCCTTCGCGCGGGCGGTGACGTTCCGCGATGCCGTCTACGTCGTCGGCGGGAGCCGCCTGACCGCGTCGAGCCACGGCTCCCCGGGAACGGCCGTCGTCGAGCGGCTCACCGTCCCCGCCCGCGCACGCTAACCGCGCCGGCCTTACGCGGATGCCCTGCTCTTCGTGTTGAGCGCGACAGCCGAGCGGATGAGCTCCTTGAGGGCAGGCTCATCGATCTCCTCCCCTTCGCGGATGTCGATCGCGCGCCTGACGTTTCCCTCGAGGCTGGAATTGAACAGCCGTGACGGATCGTCCAGAGAAGCCCCTTTGGCGAAGGTGAGCTTGACGACGCTCTTGTAGGTCTCGCCGGTGCAGACGAGCCCGTCGTGAGACCAGACCGGGGTGCCCGGCGACGACGCCTTCGCCCATTTCCACTCCTCGACGATCTCGGGGTCTGCCTCCTTGATGAGCTCTCGCACTCTCGAGAGGGTCGCTCCGCGCCAGTCGTCCAGTTCCCTGATCCTGTCGCTGATCAGCTCGGATGCCGAACGCTCCATGGTCGTGCCTCCTCTCTGTCCGCATCACCGTTTCTGTCCGCATCACCCAGGGCCGACGGCGCCTCGGGCGAGCACTGCAAGGTGCTCCATATCGATCGGATGCACGAGCGCGTCGGCGTGCCGGTGCACCAGCCGCCAGCGGGAACTCTCGCGGCGGAACACCAGGGTCACCCGCAACGACCAGTCCTGTTCGATGCCGCCGACCGTCCCGTGCTGCCGCTCCACGCCAACGAGCGCCGCGAGGTCGCCCGACGCGTACGACTGCTCGAGCTCGAAGTCCCCGTCTCCGCTCCCGCCGAAGAACTCCTCGAGTGCCTCGATGGTCTCCGGGGACACGTCGGACCCGTGTCTCGTCGGACCCCCGGTAGGGGGCATGAGCGTGTAGTCGGGCGCTTCGTCGACGAGTCCGATGTAGCGGCGGACGTCGCCCCGGATCAGCGCCCGGGTTGCCTCCCGGACACGCTCGACCAGCTCCTGCAGATCCTCTTCGGTGATGCCTGTTCGCGTCACGTCGGCCTCCTTCCGACCTCGCGTGCCCGGATGCTGCCTATGCCTGCAGCCTCGCCCAGGAGTCCTTGAGACCGAGCGTGCGGTTGAAGACGAGCCGCTCCGGCGTCGAGTCGGGATCCGGACAGAAGTAGCCGAGCCGCTCGAACTGCACGGTCTCACCGACCGGCAGCTCCGCGAGCGCGGGCTCGACGAAGCACTCCTCGAGCACCGTCTCCGAGGACGGGTTGACGTCGGCGAGGAGATCGCCGTCGGCCCCGGGGTCGGGACGGGTGAAGAGGCGGTCGTACAGACGGACTTCCGCCGGCATCGCATGCTCGGACGAGAGCCAGTGCAGAGTCCCCTTGGGCCGGCGGCCGTCCGGCGCGTCGCCGCCGCGCGTCTCCGGATCGTAGGTGCAGCGGAGCTCGACGATCTCGCCGCTCGCGTCCTTCACCACGTCGGTGCAGGTCACGAAGTAGGCGTACCGGAGGCGCACCTCACGGCCCGGCGCGAGGCGGAAGAACTTGCTCGGCGGCTCCTCCATGAAGTCGTCGCGCTCGATCCAGAGCTCGCGCGCGAACGGCACCGTGCGCGTCCCGGCCGAGGGATCCTCCGGGTTGTTGACGGCCTCCAGCTCCTCCACCTGACCCTCGGGGTAATTCTCGATCACCAGCTTCAGCGGGCGCACGACGGCGAAGCGCCGTAGCGCGGTCCGGTTCAGCACGTCTCGGACCTCGTGCTCGAGCATCTCGATCTCGACGGCGCTCTGACCCTTGCCCCCCACCCCGACGGCGTCGAGGAAGTTGCGCACACCCTCGGGCGGGAAACCGCGCCGCCGCAGCGCCGAGACGGTTGGCATGCGCGGGTCGTCCCACCCTCGCACGTAGCCCTCGCTCACGAGCCGGCCCAGGAAGCGCTTCGAGAGCACGGTGTACGTGAGATTGAGGCGGGCGAACTCGTACTGGTGCGGACGCGAGGGCACCGGGAGGTTCTCGATCAGCCAGTCGTAGAGCGGCCGGTGATCCTCGAACTCGAGCGTGCAGATGGAGTGGGTGACGCCCTCGATCGCGTCCGACTGGCCGTGGGCGAAGTCGTACAGCGGATAGATGCACCAGTCATCGCCGGTCCGCGGGTGGGTCGCGTGCAGGATCCGGTAGAGCACCGGGTCGCGCAGGTTGATGTTGGGCGAGGCCATGTCGATCTTCGCCCTGAGCACTCTGGCGCCGTCCGGGAACTCGCCCGCTCGCATGCGCGCGAAGAGGTCGAGACTCTCCTCGATCGGACGGTCGCGCCAGGGGCTGTCCTTGCCCGGCTCGGTGAAGGTGCCGCGATGCTCACGGATCTCGTCGGCGGAGAGATCGTCGACGTAGGCGTTGCCGGCGTTGATCAGGTGGACGGCCCACTCGTAGAGCTGCTGGAAGTAGTCGGAGGCGTAATACAGGTGCTCGCCCCAGTCGAAGCCGAGCCAGCGGATATCGGCCTGAATCGAGTCGATGTACTCCTGCTCTTCCTTGATCGGGTTTGTGTCGTCGAAGCGCAGGTGGCAGCGGCCGCCGAACTCCTGGGCGATCCCGAAGTTCAGCGCAATCGACTTGGGGTGGCCGATGTGGAGGTACCCGTTCGGCTCGGGCGGGAAGCGGGTGACGACCTCCGAGACCCTGCCCTCGCGCACGTCGGCGGCAACGATCTCGCGGATGAAATCGCTTCGTCCCGAGGCGGCTGGGCTGTCGGTGCTCACGCGGTCGTGGCCGAGCCCGTCAGCTCACCGCTTTCTTCACCAGCGCCTTGATCTTCGCTTCGTCGGCGGCCGTCAAGTCCTTCAGCGCGAAGGACGTCGGCCACATGGCGCCCTTGTCGAGGTTCGCCTCGTCGCTGAAGCCGAACGTCGCGTACCTCGACTCGAACTTCTCCGCGCTCTGGAAGTAGCAGACGACCTTGCCGTCCCTGGCGTACGCGGGCATGCCGTACCAGGTCTTCGGCGAGAGGTCCGGCGCGCTGTCCTTGACGATCGCGTGGATCCGCTTGGCCATGGCGCGATCGCGTCCTTTCATCTCGGCGATCTTCGCGAGCAGCGCCTTCTCCCCATCCGCCTTGCGCGCCTCCGCCTTCAGCTCCTGGGCGCGCTCCTTCATCGCAGCTCGTTCGGCGCTCGAGAATCCCGTCGACTTCTTGCCGCTCGCGGTCGTTCTCTTCGTTGCGGGTTCCCTGTCGGCCATTGCCCTCCCTCTCATCAGTCTCGTGCCAGCGCCGCGGCGAGCTCCCGCTCGACGTCGACGTAGACGTCGTCCCCGACGTCGAAGACGACCTTGACGATCGTGCCGCCCCGGAACGGGAACTTCGGCTCGTACTCGCCCGAGACCGCGTCGCCGCCGTCGTAGCCGATGCAGAGACCCTCGCCGCAGAGGCTGTAGCGGGAAGCGATGCCGCGAATCTCGGCTTCCGCCACGACCTCGTCGTCGACGTAGACCTTGAGCGGGCCGTGCGGCTCGTGGTAGTCCCCGGTGCGCTCCTTCGTGAACTCGACGCCGACCACGTGCGTCCCGGAGGTCGGCGCGTCGGCGACGATCCTCTGCTCCGGCGGGATCCCGAGGAAGTTGTAGACGTAGGTCAGCTTTCCGCCCTTGACGAAGAGCGTGTAGCCGCCGAAGCGGGAGCCCTGCGCGAAGATCACGCCCTCGGAGTCGGGCGTGAACTCCACCTCCGCGAGGATCTTGTGCGAGGCATTGGTCGTCCTCGCTGCCGACGCTTCTGGGATCTCGGACGTGCCCGGGTAGTACGTGTACTGCCCGCTCTTGGGGACGGCGATGACGTACTCGAGCGACCGAAACTCGAAGATGCCGAGGTCGTTGAGGGGCAGGACGTCGTAGCGCTCGGCCTCCTCGAGCCAGAGAGCCTTCAGCTCCTCCAGCTTCTCCGGGTGCTGCTCGGCGAGGTCGTTCGCCTCCGAGCGGTCCTCGTCGGTGTGGAAGAGCTGCCAGCGGTCCTCGTCGAACTTGCCGAGGTTGAGCGGCACGGGGCCGTGCTCGGCGACCGCCTTCCAGCCCTTGTGCCAGATGCCGCGCGTACCGAGCATCTCGTAGTACTGCGTCTCCTTCTCCGTCGGCGCGTCCGCGGCGTCGAACGAGTAGCGCATCGACACACCCGGGAGGGGCGTCTGCTCGTAGCCGTCGACGACGTCGGGCATCTCGACGCCGCAGCAGTCGAGGAGCGTCGGGACGATGTCCGTCACGTGGTGGTACTGGTGGCGCACCTCGCCTCTCGCCTCGAACCCCGCGGGCCAGTGGATCACGAGCGGGTCGCAGAGGCCGCCCTGGTAGGAGTAGCGCTTGAACATCCGGTACGGCGTCGAGAACGCCACCGCCCACCCCGTCGGGTAGTGGTTGTAGGTCGCCGGGCTGCCGAGGCCGTCCATCTGGTCCAGGTTGTCCGCGATCGTGTCGGGCCAGGCGTTGAAGAACTTGTTCTCGTTGACCGACCCGTTGGGGCTGCCCTCGCCCGAGGCCCCGTTGTCGGCGCAGTAGAGGATGATCGTGTTCTCGAGCTGACCTGACTCCTCGAGGTAGTCGACGATCCGGCCGACCTGCGCGTCGGTGTACTCCGAGAAGGCGGCGTAGACCTCGGCCATGCGCGAGAAGAGCCGCTTCTCGTCATCCGAGAGCGTGTCCCACGGCCGCATCGAGTCGCCCTCGCTGAACGTCCCGGGCGTCATCGGGTTGGTCGGCGTCAGCTCCGTGCCCTCGGGGAGGATCCCCTTCTCGATCATCCGCGCCAGCACCCACTCGCGGTAGGCCTCGTAGCCGTCGTCGAAGACCCCCTTGTACTTGTCGATGTACTCCTTCGGCGCGTGATGCGGCGCGTGGTTCGCGCCCGGGCAGAACCAGAGGTACCAGGGCTTGCCCGGCTCGGACTGCTTCGAGTCGCGGAGGAACTCGAGCGCCTTGTCGGCGAGGTCCTTCGACAGGTGGTAGCCGTCGTCGGGCCCGTACGGCTGGTCGACGTAGTGGTTGTCCTCGGCGAGGTCCGGATACCACTGGTTCGTCTCGCCGCCCAGGAAGCCGTAGAAGCGGTCGTACCCGAGGCCGAGCGGCCAGTCCTTCTTCGACGACCCCATCGTCCACGCGTCGACAGGCGTGTTGTGGTTCTTGCCGACCCAGAAGGTGCTCCAGCCGGCGTTGCGCAGCACGGTCGCCATCGAGGCGCACTCGCGGGGGATGTGCGAGTTGTAGCCGGGGAAGCCGGTCGAGGTCTCGGAGATCGTCGCGAACCCGTTCTGGTGGTGGTTCCGTCCGGTGAGGAAGACCGAGCGCGTCGGCGAGCAGAGCGCCGTCGTGTGCCACTGGCTGAAGGTCAGGCCATTCTCGGCAAGCCGGTCCATGGTCGGCATCTCGATGCGACCGCCGTACGGCGACCACGCCGCCTGACCGGTGTCGTCGTAGAGGACGACGAGCACGTTCGGGGCGCCCTCGGGCGCCTTGTCCGGCAGGAAGGCGTCCCAGTCAGGGACGGAGTCGCGGATATCGAGCGCGATCTTGCCCTTGAATGGCGTCGGCATGACGGACCTCCCGGATCGAGACGGCTGCGGCGATCCGAAAGCTAGTCGACCGATGTCCGGCGCCGCGGAGCCAACCTCACGCCTGCGGTCGATAGGCCGCGTAGACCACCCCGTTCTCGTACGACTCGCAGGCGGCGAGGGACAGCTTGGCGGGCGGCGCCCCCTCCGGGAAGAGGCGCGTGCCCGATCCGAGGGTGAGCGGGTAGACGAAAAGGTGCAGCTCGTCCACCAGCCCGTCGGCGAGCATGGCCTGCACCAGCGAGATGCTGCCACTGACGTAGAGGTCACCGACTTCGTCCTTCAGGCGGCGGATCGCGTCGGCGTCGTAGGGCCCGAGGATCTCCGAGTTCCGCCAGGTCGCCGTCGTCAAGGTCGAGGAGACGACGTACTTGGTGGTGTCGTTGAAGAACGGCGCTCCGGGGTCGTCCTCGACGGTCCGCGTCGACCACGCCGGCTCGAACATCTCGTACGTCGTGCGGCCGAGCAGGATGCCCTGGCTGTTGCCCGTGAACGCACCGATCGCCTCACCCATCTTGGGGTGGAATCCGTAGTCGAAGGACCACGTCGGCGCGTCGACGACCCCGTCGAGGGTCATGAACTCGTGCACGTGAATGGCACCCACCTCGCACCTCCTGTCGATGTCGCCTTGTAGACCCTGCCATCCCGTCGATCTCATCGCTCGGCGGAACGCGATGCCCTAGGATCGGCCCATGGCCGCCCAGCTGGACAACGCGCGCGGTCGCGTCGCCGGGCTGATGCCGCCTCTCACGGCCGATCTGGCGCGCCTCGTCTCGATCCGGTCTGTGTCGGCTACCAAGTATCCGCCGGAGACGCACGCCCAGCTCCTCGCAGCACGGGACGCAATCGTCGAGCTGCTCGAGGGCGCCGGCGTCGAGGACGTGCGGTCACTCGAGCTGCCAGACACGGCGCCCGTCGTGCTCGGCGAGATCCCCGCGCCGGAGGGTGCGCCAACCGTGCTGCTCTACGGCCACTACGACGTCGTCCCCGCAGGCGACGAGGAGAAGTGGGACTCGCCGCCGTTCGAGCTGACCGAGCGCGACGGAGCGCTGTTCGGGCGCGGGTCAGCGGACACGAAATCGAACATCCTCGCCCACGTCGGCGCGCTCCGGGCCTGGAACGGGCGGCCGCCGGTCGGGATCAAGATCGTGATCGAAGGGCAGGAGGAGGTCGGCAGCGCCCTCAACGACTACCCCGCGACCCACCCGGCCCTCTTCCGGGCCGACGCGATGGTGATCGCGGACATGGGCAGCGTGCGCCCGGGCGTGCCGACGCTGACGATCGGCCTGCGCGGCATGGCGCAGACGACGATGGAGGTCGAGACGCTCGCCGGCCCGAAGCACTCGGGCCAGTACGGCGGCGCCGCACCGGACGCGCTCGGCGTGCTCCTGCAGGCGCTCGCGACCCTGCACGACGAGAACGGCGACGTCGCGGTCGACGGCCTCAGGCGGGAGCCGTGGACCGGCGCCGGCTACACCGAGGACGAGTTCCGCGCGCTCGCCGAGGTGAAGGACGGCCTGCCGCTGGTCGGGTCGGGCGACCTCGGCTCGCGCGTCTGGTCGGGCCCCTCGATCACCGTCACCGGCATCGACATCGCAGGCGTCGACGGCGCGCTCAACGCGGTCAACGCGCGCTCCCGGGCGAAGATCAGCACCCGCGTGCACCCGGCGCAGGACGCCGACGAGGCCCAGGCGGCCGTCGTCCGCCACCTCGAGAGCCTCCGCCCCTTCGGAATCGGGCTGACCGTCCATCCCGGAGCGACCGGCAACGGGTTCCTCGCCGAGACGTCGGGCCCCGCCTACCGGGCCGCACGCGAGGCGATGCAGGCCGCCTGGGGCATCGAGGCCTCGTACGCCGCGACCGGGGGCTCGATCCCGCTCGTCAACGCGCTCCATCTGGCCGTGCCCGAGGCCGAGATCCTTCTTCTCGGCACGACCGACGGCTACGCGAACATCCACGCTCCGAACGAGCGCGTGCTGATCGAGGAGTTCGAGAAGGCGGTGCTCGTGGAAACCGAGTTCCTAGGCCGCTACGCCGAGGCGTTCGCGGCCGGATCGGGCGAGACGGCGTGAGCGAGCACGCAGCGCCGGTTCCGCCGGCCGGGACGATGCAGCGCATCCTCGGCGCGATCGAGCGGGGCGGGAACAAAATGCCGAACCCCGCGATCCTCTTCGTCTGGCTGTGCGTGGGCGTGATCGTCCTCTCCGCCCTGCTCGCCTTGGCCGACATCAAGGTCACCTACCAGGTCGTCGAGCCTCCGCCGATTGAAGTCGAGGAGGTCGTCGAGGGCGGGTCGACGCAGCCCTCCGGCGGGTTGCCGGACGCGTCCGTCCAGGAGGGCGACTACACGGTCAAGGAGGTGACTGCGTCGATCCAGAGCCTCCTGTCCTCCGACGGGATCCGGTTCCTCTTCACCTCCTTCGTCGCCAGCTTCCGCAACTTCGCGGCGGTCGCGATCATCCTCGTCGTGATGATCGGCGTCGGCCTGGCCGAGGCCGCCGGGCTGATCGGAGCGCTGATCCGAAAGCTCGTCGCCGTGTCGTCGGAAGCGATGCTGACCCCGATCATCATCTTCATCGGCGTCCTCTCGAGCATTGCCTCGGATGCGGGATACCTCGTGCTGATACCTCTGGGCGCGGCGGCGTTCAAGAGCGTCGGCCGAAACCCGCTCGCGGGCATGGCCGCTGCGTTCGCTGGCGTCGCCGCCGGGTTCGGCGTCAACTTCCTGATCACCCCGCTCGACGGCGTCCTGACGGAGATCACGAACGACGCGAGCGCGCTCGTCGACCCCGACCGGTCGATCGACCTCGCGGCGAACCTGTACTTCGGGATCGCCTCCACGATCCTGGTCACGATCGTCCTGACGCTCGTCTCGGTGTACATCGTCGAGAAGAGCCTCGGGAGGCACGATCCCGCGCTCGAGAGCGACGACGAGTCGCTCGACGCCGACAAGGGCCCCGAGGTCTCGCCCGAGGCCGAGGCGAAGGGCCTTCGCTACGCGCTGATCGCGACCGCCGCCGTGCTCGTCGTCATCGGCCTGCTCACGGCGCTCCCCGACGCGCCGCTGCGTGATCCCATCACGGGCGACATCATCGGCGACTCGCCGTTCATGGACAGCCTGATCCTGATCATCACGATCATCTTCTTCGCGGCCGGGCTGGCCTACGGGCGCGGAGCCGGGACGATCCGGACGAGCGACGAGGTGCTCGCATCGATCACGAAGTCGTGGGCGGGGCTCGCGAGCCTCTTGTTCCTGTTTCTGCTGATCGCGCAGTTCATCGCGTACTTCAACTACTCGAACATGGCTCAGGTGGCCGCCGTGAAGCTCGGCGACTGGCTCGAGGAGGCGAACATCGGGGTCGTGTGGCTGCTGATCGGCTTCGTGCTCGTGACGATGCTCGTCGACCTGATCATGCCGGCGGCGATCGCCAAGTGGGCGATCCTCGCCCCGATCTTCATCCCGCTCTTCCTGCGGCTCGACGTCGCGCCGCAGACGGTGCTCGCCGCCTACCGCGTCGGCGATTCGCCGTTCAACGTGGTGACGCCGCTGATGGCCTACTTCCCGCTGATCATCATCTTTGCGCAGCGGTACCGGAGGGACGCCGGCATCGGCACCGTCGTCGCGATGATGCTCCCGTACGTCCTCGTGCTGTCGATCATCTGGACGCTCTTCTTCGTCGCCTGGTACCTGGTCGGGATCCCCCTCGGCCCGGGCTCCTCCGTTCATCTGGACTAAAAGACACGGTCGTCCCGTGACGATGGACGAGGCAGCAGGCTGGGCAGGCTACGTCTCGACCGGGAGGCTACCCCCTCCCGAGCAGGCGCAGGCACTCGTCGACGAGGCGCACGCGCGCTTCGTCGGAATCTCCGAGGGCGCGCCCTCCGATGTCTACCCGGCGCTCGCCCGCGCCTCGAGCGATCTCTTCGGGATCTGCGTGGCCGGTGTCGGCGGCAACGTGTTCACCGCCGGCGACGCCGAGGTCGAGTTCGCGATCATGAGCGTCGCCAAGCCGTTCGTGTTCGCGCTCGTCTGCGACGCGATCGGCATCGCCGAGGCTGGGGCGGAGGTCGGCCTCGACGCCACCGGCCTCCCGTTCAACGCCGTCTCTGCGATCGAGCGGAGCGAGGACGGCCGCACGAACCCGATGGTGAACCCCGGCGCTATCGCGACCACGAGTCTCGTCCCCGGGCAATCGGCGGAGCAGCGCTGGCAGTTCGTCGCCGACGGCCTCTCGCGGTTCGCGGGCAGGGAACTCAGGCTGGACGAGGAGGTCCTCGAGTCCGCGCGGGCGACCAATCACCGGAATCGCGCGATCGCGCGGCTGCTGTACGAACGCGGGCGGATCGGCTGCGAGCCGGCCGAGGCGGTCGACCGGTACACGCAGCAGAGCTGCCTGGCTGTGACGGCCCGTGACCTCGCCGTGATGGGAGCCACGCTCGCCGACGGGGGCGTCAACCCGGGCACGCGCGAGCAGGTCGCGAGCGCCTCGGCCTGTCGCCACACCCTCGCCGTGATGACCACGGCCGGCCTCTACGAGACGTCGGGGAGCTGGCTCTACGACGTGGGCCTGCCGGGTAAGAGCGGCATCGGGGGCGGCATCGTGACGGTCTCGCCGGGCAAGGGCGGGCTCGGGACGTTCGCGCCGCCGCTCGACTCCGCCGGCAACAGCGTCAAGGGACAGCTGGTGGCGCGGTACCTCTCACGGGAGCTCGGGCTCGACCTGTTCGTGTCGACAGCGGAGTCCTGAGAGCTCACGTATGGCTCCTACAATCGATGGATGGGCGACGACCCGGGCGACTCCAGGACTGACGAGGGTCAGCGCGCTCTCGAGGCGGCACGCTGGGATGCAGCCCGCGAGTCGTTCGAGTCGGTCCTCGGCGACGAGGAGACGCCCGAGGCGCTCGACGGGCTCGGCCTCGCGCTCTGGTTCCTCGGCGACGTGAGCGGAGGGGTCGCGGCGCGCGAGCGCGCGGTCGAGGGGTACGCGAGCTCCGGGCGCTGCGACGACGCCGCGCGCACAGCGGTCTGGGTCTCGCACCAACACTCCGTCGCCGGACGGAACTCCGCCGCACGCGGCTGGCTCGCGCGCGCCGAGCGCGCGGTGGGCGACGCAGGCCTGTGTGCCGGACAGGGGTGGGTCGCGGTGGAGCGCGCACGTCACGCCGAGACCGTTCAGGAATGCGCCGAGCATGCGCGCAGAGCGCTGGAGATCGCCAGGGAGACGAACGCCGCCGACCTCGAGGTGTTCGCCGTCAGCCTCCTCGGCCGCGCCGAGGTCAGCGCGGGCCGTCGCGACGAAGGGATGAGGCTGCTCGAGGAGGCGATGGCCGCCGCGTCGGCCGGCCGCGTCAGCAACGTGCACACGCTCGCGGAGGCGTACTGCAATCTGATCGCCGCGTGCACGAGCGCGGGCGACTGGGAGCGCGCGACCGAATGGTGCGAGCTCGTCGACGAGTTCGCCCGCGAGCACGAGACGGCACCGCTGTACGGCTCGTGCCGCACCATCCACGCCGACGTCCTGCTGGCGAAGGGCCGGTGGGAGGACGCGGAGCGTGCGCTGCAGAGCGCGCTCGACGTGCACGCGCGCTACGTCCCTCAGCTGGCCGTGCCGACGGTGGCCGCGTTGGCCGAGCTGCGGGTGCGCCAGGGCAGGTTGTCGGAGGCCGAGCGGCTGCTCGTCGGGAGGGAGGAGCACCCGGAGTCGCTCCGCGCGCTCGCTCACCTGCGGCTGGCACAGGGACACCCGCAGATCGCGGCCGCGCTGCTGGAGCGCGGGCTGCTCGCCGCGGAGGGCGACGCGATGCAGTCCGCCCAGCTGCTCGCTCTCCTCGTCGATGCCCGGCTCGCGGCCGGAGAGACCGACCCTGCCGAGTCGGCCGCGCGGAGGCTCGCCGAGCTGGCACGGCGCTCGGGCGCCGCAGTGGCCGTCGCGCGAGCGGAGCTCGCAACCGCTCGCACGCACATCGCTGCGCGTCGGAAGGACGCGGCCGCGGAGGCCGCCCGCCGGGCGCTCTCCGGTTTCGGTCGCCTAGGGATGCCGTACGAGATGGCGGAGGCGAGGCTCGAGCTCTCCCGCGCCCTCGCGGGCGAGAGCCCCGAGCTCGCGGTCGAGGAGGCTCGCGCCGCCTACGCGACCTTCCGGGAGCTCGGCGCAGCACGCGCCGGCGACGCGGCCGCAGCGGCGCTGCGTGAGCTCGGAGCGCCTCCGGGAGCCCCGCCCCGGGCGACCGGAGAGCTCACCGCCCGCGAGCACGAGGTGCTCGGCCTGCTCGGGCTCGGGATGTCGAACGCACAGATCGCGGAGACGCTCGTCATCAGCGAGAAGACGGCCGGGCACCACGTCAGCCGCATCCTCTCCAAGCTCGGCGTCCGCAACCGGGCGGCGGCGGCGGCCCTCGCGGCGCGGAACGAGATCGCCACAGGGCCGAGGTCGGCCGAGAGGGCCAAGATAGGGAGTTCTCCCGATGTGAGACGCTCCGCCGCGCTGCAGACTCGTCGAAACGACGACAAGGAGGAAAGACGTGAGCGTTCAAATCGCCGATTCGGAGCTCAAGGCACGCCACCGCGCGATGTGGGGCTCCGGCGACTACCCCCTGATGGTCGAGAGCTTCCTACTGCCCGTGGGCGAGCGTCTCGTGGAGGCTGCCAAGATCGGCCCGGGAATGCGGGTGCTCGACGTCGCAGCGGGCACCGGCAACGCGTCGCTGCCCGCAGCCCGTCGCGGCGCCGACGTCACGGCCAGCGACCTGACCCCGGCGCTGCTCGACGCCGGCCGCCAAGTCGCGGAGGCCGAGGGGCTCAAGCTCGAGTGGGTCGAGGGCGACGCCGAGAACCTGCCGTTCGAGGACGAGTCCTTCGACGTCGTCATGTCGTCGATCGGAGTGATGTTCGCCCCGCACCATCAGGCCGCCGCCGACGAGCTCGTCCGGGTCTGTCGCCCGGGCGGGACGATCGCCCTGCTCAGCTGGACGCCCGACGGCATGCTCGGCGACCTCTTCCGGACGATGAAGCCCTTCGCGCCCGCCCCGCCGCCCGGCGCGCAGCCCCCGCCGCTGTGGGGCGGCGAGGATCACCTCCGCGGCCTCCTCGGCGACCGGGTCGACCTGCACACCCTCGTGCGGGAGGACCTCGAGATCACCGCGTTCAAGAAGCCCCGCGAGTACGGCGAGCACTTCAAGGCCTACTACGGGCCGACGATCGCCGCGCGGGCGAACGCGGAGCGCGAGGGACGCGCGACCGAGTTCGACGATGCGCTCGACGCCTTCGGCGACACGTGGAACCGCGGCACGCCGGACGACGCCCGGTTCGAGCAGGAGTACCTCATCGCCATCGGCACGAGGGTCTGACGCGACGTCCGGACGCGCGGCGATGCCGCCGCCGACCGCCGCCGCCACAGGCGGGACTCCGCGTAGGCTCCGTGGCCACACGACCCCACGGAGGCACACGATGGCGACCGCGACGACGAGCTCCCCCCACCTCTCCGACGAGCAGCTGCAAGACGTCCTGCAGCTGGTCCGGGGCGCCGACAGCGTCGAGCTGAAGCTGACGGTGCCGGAGTCGCATCAGCGCTCGACGGTGGCCGCCCTCGAGCTGGATCCGCTCGACGCGCAGATCAGGCAGGTCTACTTCTTCGACACCCCCGAGCTCGCGCTGAACAAGGTCGGCGTCGTCCTTCGGGCGAGGCGTGTCCAGGGCAAGGCGAGCGACTCCGTCGTCAAGCTGCGCCCGGTCGTCCCGGAGGCACTGCCTGCGAAGCTCCGGAAGTCTCCGAATCTCGTCGTCGAGGTCGACGCGATGCCGGGCGGATACGTGTGCTCGGCGACGTTCAAGGAGAAGCTCGGGCCGACGCAGGTTCGCGACACCATCCTGGGCGGGAAGCGGCTCGGGAAGCTCTTCTCGAAGGAGCAGCGCGCGTTCTTCGCCGCGCACGCTCCCGACGGCCTCGAGCTCGACCGGCTCTCGGTCCTCGGCCCGATCTTCGTCCTCAAGCTGAAGTGGAGCCCGCGGGACTTCGATCGTCCCCTCGTGGCCGAGCTCTGGCTGTACCCGGACGGCTCGCGGATCCTCGAGCTCTCGACGAAGTGCACGACCAGCGAGCCGGTGCAGGTGGCCGCGGAGGCGCGCGCGTACCTGGCGACGAAGGGCGTCGACCTGTCGGGCGAGCAGCAGACGAAGACGAAGACGGCGCTCGAGTTCTTCTCGAACGAGCTGTCGGGACAGACCGGCTAGAACGAGCTCGGAGCGCCTGTCTTGACAAAGGCGACAAGGTCTGGTCATATGACCTAGTCAAATGACTAAGTCGGCGAATACATGAGCGAACCGGCCCGGAAGACCCCTGCGCGCTCGGCCGCAGAAGAGGCGCTGCTCGACGCCGCCGAGCGGCTCCTGGTCGAGGTCGGCTACGGGGGCATCACGACCCGCAGGCTCGCCGACGAGGCCGGAGTCAACAACGGCCTCGTCCACTACTACTTCGGCTCGAACGAGAACCTGCTCGTGCGCGCGCTCGAGCGGTTCACGTCGAGGCTGATCGAGCGGCAGCGCGAGCTGTACGCCGCCGAGATGCCCTTCGTGGAGAAGTGGCGGACCGCGATGCGCTACCTCGTCGACGAGGACGCCACCTACGAGAAGATCTGGCTCGAGCTGCAGGCACTCGGCTGGAACGACCCAGCCCTGCGCGCGCGGCTCGCGCTCGTGAACGCCGAGTGGCGCGCGGTGCTCACCGAGGCATTCGCCGAGCCGCACCGCGAGCTCGGAATCGAGATGCCGCTCGACGCGCTCGTCTCGCTCGTGCTGACATTCAACATCGGCCTCATCGTCGAGCGCCTCGGCGGCATCGACACCGGCCATGCGGAGCTCCTCGACTGGATCGACGGATGGCTGTCGAGCTGACGCACCGCCACGCCCGAGCAGACGCGGGCGCTGCTACCCGGACGAGTCCGGCGACGTCGAGCGCGACGGCGTGCGGATCCACTACGAGGTCTACGGCGCCGGCGAGCCGACAGTCCTGCTCATGCCGACGTGGTCGATCATCCACTCGCGCCACTGGAAGATGCAGATCCCCTACCTCGCGCGGCACTGCCGCGTGCTCGTGTTCGACGGTCGCGGCAACGGCCGCTCCGACCGGCCCTCTGACCCCGACGCCTACCGCGAGGAGGAGTTCGCCGCCGACGCGCTCGCGGTGATGGACGCGACCGCCACCGACCGCGCGGTGCTGGTGTCGCTCTCCCGAGGCGCCGAACGGTCGCTGCACGTCGCGGCGGGCAACCCGGAACGGGTCGAGAAGCTGGTCTTCATCGCGCCGGCTCTGCCGCTGCCGCCTGCCACGCCGCGGCTGAAGGCGATGCGGGAGTTCAGCGAGCCGCGCGACGAGTACGTCGGCTGGGGGAAGTGGAACCGCCACTACTGGGTGGAGAACTACGAGGAGTTCCTCGAGTTCTTCTTCTCGCAGTGCTTCACCGAGCCGCACTCGACGAAGCCGCGTGAGGACGCGGTCGGCTGGGGTCTCGAGACGGACGCCGAGACGTTGGTCGCGACCCAGCTCGCGCCGCGGCTCACCGACGAAGAGGGCGTGCGCGCGCTCCTGTCCCGCATCGATTGCCCGGTGCTCGTCATCCACGGGAGCGACGACGCCGTGCGACCGTGGGAGTCCGGTGCACGCCTCGCGGAGCTCGCGAACGGCGAGCTCGCGGTCCTCGAGGGCTCCGGCCATCTCCCGCACGCACGCGACCCCGTCAAGGTCAACCTGCTCCTGCGTGACTTCGTTGCGCCGCCTCGGCCGACGCGCTGGGTGCGCGGCAAGTCGCGCCGGAAGCGGGCGCTCTACGTCTCCTCGCCGATCGGCCTCGGCCATGCGCAGCGCGACGCGGCGATCGCCGACGAGCTCCGCAAGCTCCATCCCGACCTCGAGATCGACTGGCTCGCGCAGCATCCGGTCACCGCGGTGCTCGAGGCGCGCGGCGAGCGGATCCACCCGGGCAGCGCGCACCTCGCGAACGAGTCGCGGCACATCGAGAGCGAGTCCGCCGAGCACGACCTGCACTGCTTCCAGGCGATCCGGCGGATGGACGAGATCCTGCTCGCGAACTTCATGGTCTTCCACGACATCGTCCGCGACGACCACTACGACCTCTGGATCGGCGACGAGGCCTGGGAGCTCGACTACTACCTGCACGAGAACCCCGAGGAGAAGCGCGCCGCCTACGTCTGGCTGACCGACTTCGTCGGCTGGCTGCCGATGGAGGACGGCGGCGAGCGCGAGGCGTTCGTGACCGCCGACTACAACGCGGAGATGATCGAGCACATCGCACGGTTTCCGCGCGTCCGCGACCGTGCCGTCTTCGTCGGCAACCCCGACGACATCGTCCCGGACAGCTTCGGCTCCGACCTCCCGCTCATCCGAGACTGGACCGAGGAGCACTACGACTTCGCCGGCTACGTCACCGGGTTCGACCCGAACGCCCTCGGCGACCGCGGCGCGCTCGGCTACGGCGACGACGAGCGCGTCTGCATCGTCACCGTCGGCGGCTCGGGCGTCGGCGCCCACCTGCTGCGCCGCGTGATCGACGCCTTCCCGGAGGCGAAGGAGCGCGTCCCCGACCTGCGGATGATCGTCGTCGCCGGCCCGCGCATCGATCCCGCGAGCCTGCCGCAGCACGACGGGCTCGAGATCCGCGCGTACGTGCACGACCTCTACCGCCACCTCGCGGCGTGCGACCTGGCCGTCGTCCAGGGCGGCCTGACGACCTCGATGGAGCTGACCGCGAACCGGCGTCCGTTCCTCTACTTCCCGCTGCGCCACCACTTCGAGCAGAACTTCCACGTCCGCCACCGCCTGGAGCGCTACGGCGTCGGGCCGCTGCATGGACTTCGAGACCGACGGCCCGCACGAGATCGCGGCGGCGATCGCCGAGGAGATCGGGAAGAAGGTCGACTATCGCCCCGTCGAGTCGGACGGGGCCGCGCGGGCCGCGGCGCTGATCGCGCCGCTGCTCGAGGAAGGCAAACCGCGACTACGTCGCAGCACAGCCGCTACTTGAAAGGACGATCCGATGCACGCAGATCACGACAAGCCAGCTTCGTTCCACCACTCGCCACAGGACGCGATGAGCGCGCCGCAGGAGGAATTCCTCTATCTCGCCTGCCTACACGAGGGCACGGGCGTCGAAGCGCCCGACTTCCTCGCCGTCGTCGACGCCGAGGAGGGCAAGATCGTCCACGAGCTGCCGATGCCGAACGTCGGGCGACGAGCTGCACCACTTCGGCTGGAACCGCTGCTCCTCGGCCTGCCACGGGCCGGACCGCTCGCATCTGATCGTGCCCGGGTTCCGCTCGTCGCGCTTCCACATCGTCAACGTCGCCGACGACCCTCGCAAGCCGCGGATCGAGAAGGTGATCGAGCCGGCGGAGGTCATTCGCGAGACCGGCTACACGCGGCCGCACACGGTGCACTGCATGCCCGGCGACAACATCGTCGTCGCCATGCTCGGTGACGCCGACGGCAACGGCAGCGGCGGCTTCGCCGTGCTCGACGCGCAGACGTTCGAGGTCAAGGGCCGCTGGGAGAACGGCGGCGAGCGCCCGCCGCTCAACTACGACTTCTGGTACCAGCCACGGAAGAACGTCCTCGTCTCCAGCGAGTTCGGTGAGCCGAACGCCTACGAGAAGGGCTTCGACCCGGCAGACGTCGAGGCCGGGCGCTACGGGCAGCGGATCCACTTCTGGAACCTGGAGACGCGCACGCGCGAGCAGACGATCGATCTCGGCGAGAAGGGCCTCGTCCCGCTCGAGGTGCGCTGGCTCCACGACCCCGACGCGGACGAGGGCTACGTCGGCGCCGCGCTGTCGAGCGTCATGTGGCACTTCCATCGCGACAACGGCGCCTATGCGTCGGATCCCGTGATCGAGGTCGAGAGCGTCCCGCTCGAGGGCTGGCCCTTCCCGGTGCCGGGCCTCATCACCGACCTCGTCCTGTCGATGGACGACCGCTTCCTCTACTTCGCCAACTGGCTGCACGGCGACATCCGCCAGTACGACGTCTCGGACCCTCGCAAGCCGAAGCTGACCGGTCAGCTCTGGCTCGGCGGGGTGATCGGCAAGCCGACCGACGGAGGCCGCGACCTGAGCGGAGGCCCGAACATGCTTCAGCTCTCCTACGACGGCCGCCGCCTGTACGTGTCGAACTCGCTCTACTCCACCTGGGACAACCAGTTCTATCCGGACATGCGCTCCTGGCTCCTGCGGATCAACTGCGACCCGAACGGCGGCATGGAGATCGATCCCGACTTCTTCGTCGACTTCCACGACCGCCCGGAAGGGCCGGCACGGGCGCACGAGGTGCGCCTCCAGAACGGCGACTGCACGACGGAGATCTTTCAGTGATCCTCTACCACCACCTGGGCGAGCAGCTCATCCCGGCGCTTGTGGTCGCAGGTGCCGCGGCCGGACCCGCGCTGCTCGTGTTGCGGACGCGGCTCGGGACGCTCCGGCAGACGGCTGCACCGCCAGTCGCACTAGTTGGGGGCCAGGGCACCGGGTGGGCGCGGGGATGTCCGCGCCCACCCATGCCCGTGCGCACGGCTCCGCCGCACAGATAGGTAGCGGGGGTTCGAACTTAGGTAGGCGGCCCCGATGACGGCCGAACGGCGCGGCCGTAGCCTCGATCTCGTCGCACGAATCGATCGTGCACTCACCACAAGGAGATCGAATGAACCCCACGCTGGAAGCACCGAAGTCGGGCCTCGCCGCCGTCAAGCAGCGGCAGCAGCAGGCCTGGGCGAGCGGCGACTACTCCGCCGTCGGCGCGAGGATCGTGCTCGCGGCCGAGCAGCTCTGCGACACCGCCGACCTGCACGCCGGCTGGCGCGTGCTCGACGTAGCCACGGGCAGCGGCAACGCGGCGATCGCCGCCGCGCGGCACGGCTGCATCGCGGTCGGCGTCGACTACGTGCCCTCTCTGCTCGAGCGGGGCCGCCGGCGCGCGGCCGCCGAAGGCCTCGAGGTCGAGCTCCTCGAGGGCGACGCCGAGGCGCTCCCGTTCCCGAAGGCCTCGTTCGACGCGGTCACGTCCGTCTTCGGCTCCATGTTCGCACCGGATCACGCCCAGACGGCCTCCGAGCTCCTGCGCGTCTGCAGGCCCGGCGGCACGATCGCCCTGGCCAGCTGGACGCCCGAGGGCTTCATCGGCGAGCTCTTCCGGACCATCGGCGCCCACGTGCCGCCGCCTGCCGGCGTGCCCTCGCCGATGCTCTGGGGCACGGAGGCGCACCTCCGCACGCTCTTCGGCGACGGCATCTCGTCGCTCGAGGTCGCGGAGCGCACCTTCACGTTCAGGTTCACGTCGGCCGAGGAGTTCGCGAGCTTCTTCCGCACCTGGTACGGGCCGACGCTCAAGGCGTTCGAGGCCCTCGACGGCCCGGCGCGCGACGCGCTCGAGACGGACCTCGTCGAGCTCGCCCGCCGCTCGGACCGGCTCGACGGCGACGCGATCGCCATTCCCGCGACCTACACCGAAGCCGTCGCCGTCACGCGATGACGCTCGATCACCGAGAGAACAGGAGCACTTCTGATGAACGCAGCAACATCGAGACTCCGGATCGGCGTGGCCGCGATGCTCGTCATGGTCGCCGCGCTGATCCTCGGGCCGGCGGGTCGGTCGTCGACGCCCGGCGGCAACTCCGACGGACAACGCCGTCGTCCACTGGAGCGGCGTGGCCGAGACGGCCATCGCCGCCGGGCGCCCGCCGGGCAGCAGCACAGTCCTCGGCGCCATGGTGCACGGGGCGATGTACGACGCCGTCGCCGCCGTCGCGGGAGGTCTCGAGCCGTTCGCGACCGGCGTCACCTCGCCTCCGGCGAGCTCGGCGGAAGCCGCAGTGGCCCAGGCAGCGCGCGACGTGCTCGTCGCTCGTGTGCCTGCCCAGGCAGCGACCGTCCAGGCCGCCTACGACGCCTACATGCTCGCGATCCCGAGTGGGCCGGCCAAGGATGCAGGCAAGGCGGTCGGCACCGCAGCGGCCGCCGGCATGCTCGCCATGCGCACCGGCGATCGCTTCGACGACGTCGTCCCCTACGTCCAGCCCACGCCCGGCCCGGCTGTCTTCGAGCCGATCGCTCCGACGACGCCGGTCGACGTCAAGCTCGGTCGCGTGCGGCCGTTCACCTACGAGTCGCAGTCCGAGTACCGGCCGAGCGGCCCGATCGGGCTGACCGACCGGCGCTACGGCCGAGACGTGGCGGAGCTGCAGGCCTACGGCCGCGCGACGAGCACCGTCCGCTCCGCGGCGCAGACCGAGACGGCCCGCTTCTTCACCGACCAGGCGTTCGTCCAGGCCAGCCGTGCTCTGCGCGACCTCGCGAACGCGAAGCAGCTCGACCTCAGGGAGTCAGCGCGGCTGCTCGGCTATGCCCACGTCGCGATGGCGGACACGATGATCGCCTGCTGGGAGGCGAAGTACCACTACTCCTTCTGGCGGCCGAATCACGCCATCCAGCGGGCCGACACCGACGGCAACCCGTCCACCTCCCCCGACCCGAGCTGGCTGCCTCTCGTCGTCGGCAATCACCCGGAGTACCCGTCCGGCCACGCGTGCCTGACGGCCGCTCTCACCGAATCCGTCCGGAACTACCTCGGGACGAAGCGCGTGGAGCTCGTGCTCACGAGCACGACGACCGGGACTGCTCGCACGTACGAGTGGGTCGACCAGCTCGTCGCCGACGTCGAGGACGCCCGTGTGTGGGGCGGCCTCCACTTCCGGACGACGATGACCCGGACTGCCGACCACTTCCCGCAGATCGCACGCGACGTCGGCCGGGAGCACTTCCTCGCACATCAGCCCGACGGCGGGGGCGACAGTCCCCGTGACCAAGACGACGACTAGGAGAGACCGAATGCACTTCCACCCAGACACCCTGCGGCAGATCAACGCCGACCGCCAGCAGTCCATGCTGGCGGCGGCGGCCGCCGAGCGGCTCGCCGGCTCCCCGGGAACGCGCACGCGACTCGCGCAGTTCCTGCGGCGCACGGCCGACCGCATCGACGCGGCGACCGCGCCCTGCGGCCCCCAGCTGGGCCGCCGCGCTCGCCGAACGCGGCTAGCACCTCACACCTCACCGAAAGGACGACCCCGCAATGAACGGCACGACTTCCCCTGCACGGAAACGGCTGACGAGAACGACATCCCGAGAGGAGCTGAACCCATGTATCTCCGACGACTGCTAGCCAGCCTCACGGCTGTGGTCGCGGCCGGGAGCGCTGTTGCGGCGCTCCCGGCCGCCTCCGACACGAAACCGCCGCGCATCGTCGCGGCCGCGATGCAGGACACCGACCGCGACGGTCGTGCCGACCGCCTCCGGCTGAGCTACTCGGAGCGCGTTCGCCACCCGCGTGACCGGGACGGGCGCTACCCGTTCCGCGTCGCGGGGTACGCGATCCAGTCGGTCGGTGCCGCCAGCGGGAAGACGGTCGTCCTCGCGCTGGCCGAGAAGGCAACCATCGACGCCGCCGCCCGCCCGGCGATCCGGTACCGGCGGACGAGGGCGACACCGGTGGTCGACCCGACCCGGAACCAGGCAGTCGCGCAGGTCTTCGGCGCGACCCGGGCTCACGGGAACCGGCCGGCACCGCCGCCTCCGCCCCCGCCGCCGGGCCCGCTCGACCGCGACGGCGACGGCGCTCTCGACGCGGTGGACTGTGGACCGGCGATCCGGCGATCAAGCCGGGCGCACCTGACCTGCCGGACCTGGCGTTCGTCGACTCCAACTGCGACGGCATCGACGGCACCGAAGCAGACGCGATCTTCGCCTCGCCGCTCGGGAAAAACACCGATCCCGGCACCAAGGCGGCACCGAAACGCGAGATCGACGCCGCCGTCGCGGCAGCGGTCGGCAAGCGGAAGTACGTCCTCGCCGCAGCCGGCGACTACACGGGGGTGAATGCGGCGGCGAGCATCGGCATCTACGGCGGCTACGACCCCGCCAACTGGTCTCGGAAGGCGACTCTGATCACGTCGATCGTCGGCGTCTCGGAGGGCATTCGCGCCGAGGACACGACCGGCGTCGTGCTCCAGCTCCTACGGGCACGTGGAGCCACCAACGCAGTGAATCCCCCGGCCGGAATGAGCTTCTACGGGCTTCGTGCCATCAACAGCTCGCGGCTGACGCTGCAGCGGGTCACGCTCACTGCCCGCAGCGGCGAGCCCGGGGCCGACGGCGCTCAAGGCGCAAACGGGGCCAAGGGCTCGGACGGAGCCGAGGGCGGCAAGGGCCAGTGCGGCGGCGACAAGCCCGGCGCCGGCGGAGCCGGCGGCGACGGCGTTGCCGGCCGGAACGGCGGCGACGGCGGCAAGGGCGGCAAGGACACCGGCGGCTCGGCCGGAACCGGCCGCAACGGCGCACCGGGAAGCGGCGACACGCCCGGAGGCCTGGGCAAGCCGGCCGGCGACCCGGGCCGTGACGGGCTCGCCGGTGACCCCGGTTCGGGCGGCGCCGACGGCGCGAACGGACCGGGTGCCGCGAGCTCGCCGGCCAGCGTGCTCGGCGCCTGGTCCGGCCAGAACGGAGGCGATGGCGGCAACGCAACCCCCGGCCACGGTGGTGGCGGCGGAGGCGGCGGAGGCGGCCAGGTGTGCACGTTCTGCAACAACGGCGCCGGCAACGGGGGCGGAGGCGGTGGAGGCGGCGGAGGCGGCGGCCTCGCCGGCAAGGGCGGCCGCGCCGGCGGCGGCTCCTTCGGCCTCTATCTCTTCAACTCGACCGCGACGGTCACCGACTCCAGCTCGATCACCGCCGGCAACGGCGGCAAGGGCGGCGACGGCGGCAACGGCGGGCTCCAGGGCAACGGCGGCAGCGGCGGCCTGGGCGCGACGTACTGCAAGAGCGAGATCGGCGAGGGTGGCAACGGCGGCCCGGGTGGCCCCGGCGGCCACGGCGGTGGCGGTGCAGGTGGCGCCGGAGGCCCGAGCATCGGGATCTTCGCCGCGGGCACCGCCACGGCGACCGTCGACTCCAAGTCCACCGTCGGGCGCGCGACGCCCGGAGCCGGTGGCGCAGGCGGACGTGGGAGGAACCCGGGCCGACGACGGCGCGAAGGGACTGGCGATCGAGGTCTACCGCTAGAACCGAGCGCACATGCTGGTCAGCGGCGCGCCTCCAGACCCAGTTCGGAGGCGCGCCGCGCGGCGTCCCGACGCGACGAGGCGCCGAGCTTCGTCAGCACTGCGGCGACGTGGTGCTCCGCCGTCCTCGGCGACACCACCAGCCGCTCGGCGATCTCCTGCGTTCGTCAGGCCCTCCGTCACGAGCGCCAGCACCTCGAGCTGGCGGGCGGTCAGCCCCGCCGGGTTCGCCCGGGTCGCCTCCCGCGGGCCGGGAGGAACGCGGAGCTCGAGCTCGCGCATCCGCCCGGCGACGCGCGCCGTCAGCGGCTCGGCACCGAGATCGCGAGCGATCTCGAGCGCCTCGGCCAGCGACTCCTCGTCGTCGGCGAGCGACAGCATCAGCGCACGGTCGTAGGTCCACCCCACCTCGCCGAAGGCGTCCGCCGCCCCCGCCCAGTCCCGCCGCAGCATCGCAGCGTACGGGGCCGATCGCGGCTCCTCCACGTCGACGTCGACGCCGGCGACGGCCGCCCACGCGGCGACGCGGACCGCGCCCCAGCCGGCCGGGCTTTCCCCGCTCCGGCATCGACTTGAGCAGCTCGGCCGAGCCGCTCGTGCGGCATCGGCGTCCCCCGTCGTCAGCGCCCACTCGATCTCGAGCTCGAGGACCGGGCACGATGCGCTGGGGCTCGCTCGTGCGCACCGCCTGGGCCGCGAGCTCGGCGAGCCGCTCGGCCGCATCCGGATCGCCGCGGCGGACGGCCAGCTCGGCGAGCACGGTCTTCGCCACGAGCTGGGCGACGGTCATGCTCTTCTCGATCTCGCCCAGCGTGATCCGCTCGGCCTCGTCCCACTCCCCCGCCCGCAGGCGCAGCCACGCCAGCGTCACGGCGGTGTACGAGGCGAGGTTGTGCACCTCGTTCGCCTCCGCGTAGGCGACCGCGCGCTGCGCGTGCTGGAACGCCTGCTCGGGCTGGGCCCAGGACATGAGCGCGTAGCCGAGGTTGCCGAGCGCGCGCGTCGCCTCGTGCCGGTTCCCGACGGCATCCGCGAAGCCGTGCGCCTCGAGCAGCGGCGCGGTCTGCCGGTGATCGACGTCGAGCTTGACGCTCGCGATGTTGACGAGCACGTGCGCGCGCGTGGTCTCGTCGCCGAGCCGGTTCGCGAGCTCGAGCGCCCGCTCGCCCCAGACGATGCGCGCGCTCGTTCGACTCGGCGAGGTTCTCGAGCTGCGAGAGCCCGCTGTACGCCCGGGCGAGCTCGACCGACTCGCCGAGCGGCTCCAGGATCTCGATCGCCTCGAGCGCCTTGCGGCGTGCGGCGTCGCCGTCGCCCACGTGCCAGTACAGCCGGGACAGGATCAGCGTGCAGCGGCCGAGCGCCGCCCAGTCGTTCAAGCGCGGTCCACTCCGCGATCGCGTGCTCGATCGCCGGGAAGGCGTCCTCGAGCCGGTAGACCGCGTACGCCGCCGTCGCGAGCTCCTCGAGCACGGCCGCCTGCTCCGGCGAGGGGCGGCGGTCGAGGAAGTTCGACGCGCGCCGGTAGTGGTAATACGCCTCCCGGTTCGAGCCGACGGCCGCGGCCCGGCGCGCCGCGATCAGCGCGTACTCCGCGACGACGTTCTCCGCGCCCGCGGCCTCGGCATGGTGGACGATGTCGGCCGGATCCGCGCTCGCCGCCAGCAGCACCTCGAGGATCTCGGCGTGGAGCCGGCGGCGCGCCGCGATCGGGAGGCTCGACCGGATCGCGTTGCGGGCGAGCTCGTGGCGGAACCGGACGTAGCCCGGCGCGACCTCGAGGAGCTGCCTCCGCTCCGGCTCCTCCGCCGCAAGAGCCCACTCCGGCATCACCGCGTCCAGCACCGGCGTCCCGACACGGTTCGGCACGACGGAGACGAGCTCGACGAGGCGGCGTGAGGCGTCGTCCAGACGCGACGCACGCCCGAGCACGGCGTGCGCGACCGAGAGCGGCAGGTCGGGGCTCGCCCGCGACGCGAGCAGCTCGGTGACGTAGAAGGGGTTGCCGCGGGTGACGGCGTACGTCTCGCCGGCGTCGCCGCCTGCGAGCGCGGACACCGCCTCCTCCGACAGCGGCTCGAGCTTCACGAACACGAGGTCGTCCGGACGTGCCGAGCCGAACGTCGCGTGCAGCGGATGGCCGAGCGTCAGCTCGCCGTCGCGGCACGTGAGCACCACGAGCGCCGGCAGCGTCCCGATCCGGCGCACGAGCGACCGTGATCGCGTCGAGCGTCGCGTCGTCCGCCCAGTGCACGTCCTCGACCACGAGCACCGTCGGCCGGGGCGGCAGCCCCAGCTCCTCGATCAGGAGCCCGTGGATCTCGTGCGAGGCGTCGCCGGCCGAGAGCGCGCGCTCGAGCTCGGGCGAGACGTGGCCGGCCAGGTCTCGCAGAGGGCCGAGCGGCCGCGGGATCGAGAGATCGTCGCAGCTCCCGAGGAGCACCCGGGCGCCGTCGTCGAGATCGGCCAGGAAGCGGGCGACGAGCGAGGTCTTGCCGATGCCGGGCTCGCCGATGACGACGACCACGCGACCCTCGCCCCGCGCCGCCGAGTCACGCGCCTCGGCGAGCGTGGCGAGAGAACCGTCGCGCTCGAGCAGCTCCACAGGGGCAACGATAGACCGGTCGCGCGGCCGCAGCCACAACCACGTCGTCACCGCATCCTCGCCTGGATCCGCGACCAGCGCACGCGTCCTGCCGGAGACGTGCAGCGGATGAACGACGAGGAGGGCGGGCCCGGGTTCTTCCTCCAGGTCGAGAGCGCGTCGATCGACAAGCGCGATCACGCCTCTCAGCCGTGCGAGCAGATCGGCGAGACCGTGCAGCTCGACGAGGCCTTGAAGGTCGCTCTCGACTTCGCCCGCACGAACCGCGACACCCTCGTGATCGTGACGGCCGACCACGCCCACACGAGCCAGATCGTCGAGGCGGACGCGAATCCACCGGGATTCTCGAGCATCCTCACGACCGACGAGGGCGAGAACATGATGGTGACCTACGGGACGACCGCGGGCGCGACGGCAGCTGCCGTGTCGCAGGAGCACACTGGAGCGACGGTGCCGATCGCGGCGGTCGGCCCTCAGGCGGCGAACGTCGTCGGCCTCATCGACCAGACCGACGTGTTCCGGATCATGGCTCGCGCGATCGGGGCGAACTAGCCCCCGCGAGCGGCGGAGTGGCGGGCGCCTGTCGGGACCGCCACTCCGCCGCCTCGCCGGTCGAGCGCGAGCCTCAGCGCTGCCCGCAGCTCCTCGACCGGGGCCAGGTAGGCGGCCGCCGGGCGCTCCAGATGCGCCTCGAGCCGGCCGAAGGCGGCGAGCACGGCTGGCCAGCCCCGCTCGACGAGCCGTCGGCCCTGCGGCGTCTCGACGAGGTGGTACGAGCGCCCGTCGGCCGGGTTCGCGACCTTGCGCACGTCGCCGCGCTCGACGAGCCGGCGGACGTAGTCCCGGATCGTCGTCGGCGGCATGCCGGTCTCGGCGGCGAGCTCGCCCGGCGTCACCGGCTGGAGTGTGTAGACCCAACCGAGGAACGAGAACAGCTCTGGCGTCACGCCGGCGGCCTCGAGCTCCTCGTTCACGAGCACCGCCACGAGCGTCCCGGCGGTGAAGAGCTGCTGCAGGAGGTCGGCGTTCCGTTCGGTCTCGGTCGGCACCCTCGGATCATAGGCTGGACATGATGCGAGTTCGTCGCTAGATTAGTGCGAGTTCGTCGCTACTTTGGAGGTTCCGTCCGTGCGGTCACGTCGTCGCGCTCGTCATCGCAGGTGTGGTCGTCGCCTCCGCCTCGGCGGGCACGCGGGCGCCGGCACCGAGGCTGATCCTGCCGTACGACCTCCAGGCCGAGCGGGAACACGGTCTACGTCGCCGACGGCCTCCGCCACCAGATCCTCCGCTACGACCTCGCGACGCGGCGCCTCACGGTCCACGCCGGCACGGGTCGCCCGGGCACGTCCGGCGACGGTGGGCCCGCCACGCGCGCACGACTGACCGAGCCGACCGAGCTCGTCCTCGATCGGGCCGGGAACCTCTACTTCAGCGACGTGAACCAGGGGCGCGTCCGCCGGATCGACCGGCGCGGGATCATCACCACCGTCGCACGAGTTCCGGCCGCAGCCGGTGTCGCCGTCGACCCGACTGGCCGCTTCCTCGCGATCGCCTCGCTCGAGGGCTGGGTCTATCGCGTCGAGCTCGCGACCGGCGCGAGGCGGCCGCTGGCGGGCGACGGCACGGAGCTGTCCGGAGGCGACGGCGGTCCCGCGGTCGACGCCCAGCTGAGCCAACCGCACGACGTCACCTACGACGCAGCGGGCAACCTGCTGATCGCGGAACTCGCGCGCGTGCGCCGCATCGACGCGCGGACTGGGAAGATCGGGACGGCGTTCTCCCTCCCGGCGTTCAAGGTCGTCCCCGGCCCGCGCGGCACGTTCTTCCTGCTCACGGGCAGCCCGGACGGCGGCAAGATCACGCAGGTGAACGCACGCGGAGCAGTCGTGAAGGTGATCGGCACCGGCAAGCTCTCGCCGCATGCCGACCGGGCCGCGATCGGCCGCGTCGGCTTCCTCCCGAGCGACATCGAGCCGGTCGACGGCGGCGCTGCTCATCTCTCAGACCAGGCCGGTCCCGGCGCTCCGCCGGCTGGCGGCGGGCAGCTCGACGCTGACGACGCTCATTCGGGGCTGAGCTCGTCGCCGGGTTGAGGGACGGCCCCCGGCGTGTCCAGGAAGAAGATCGTGATCTCCTCGTAGGGACCGTCGCCGACGTTGACGCCGCGGTGCAGGCGATCGGTGGGCTCGTCCCAGTCGACCAGGCCCGGCGCGACCTCGACTCGAACTCGTTCGCCGTCATCCCGATACTCGATCTCGAGAGCGTCGCCGTGGAGCGTCACCGTCACCCGATGGAACGGGTCCCGGTGCCAGGGCATCGCCTCGCCGGGGGCGAGGCGCAGCCGCCGGACGAGGGTGTTGCCGCGCCGGAAGAGCGTCTCGTCCGACATTCGAGCCGCCGTCAGCCGCGCGGCTCGAAGGTCAGTGCGGTGACGACCGGCCGCGAGGCCGGCGCGGGCTGATCCTGGGTCGAGTACGGCCGGTTGAGCAGGTGGCCGCGGTGCACGAGCGTGGTCGAGCCGCCGCCGTCGAGATTGATCGCGTGCTCTGCGCCGAGCTGCACCATCACCTCCGCGAGCTCGACCATCGAGAGCCCATCGTCGACCCGCGAGCGGCGTCCGTCGCACGCCACTGCGACGAGCGCGCTCCGGCGAGACGCCGAGGGCCGCACGGGGGTGACGGCCGTCCGTGACGTCGGAGTCGAACTGCCCCGCGCCTGCGGAGAAGCCCTCCCGGTCGTCACCCGGATCGAAGACGATCCTCCCGTCCGCGACGAGAAGCGGGCCTGCCTGGAGCAGGTCGCCGGCCGGCGCGGCGGGCCCCGCCGCCCGGTCGACGAGACGAACGGCGCCGTCGGGCTCGACGACGACGCTCGCCCGCCGAGGGCCGTACGGGTCGGCGATCGGCTCGTGGTGCTCCTGGCGTCCGTCGATCCAGACCTCGCCCAGCGCCCGGTAGGGGTCGCGCAGGAAGAAGCCGCCGACGACCGCCTCGCCGATCCCGCCGGCGACGCACCAGGCGTCGAGGTGCTCCGGACGCGGGAAGTGCACCACACGGACGCGCGTCGAGCGGCGCGGGTGCCGCACTGCGTAGACGGTCGTGACCTCGCCGTCGGCGAGGGTCTGCCGCCAGAGGAGGTACTCGATGCCCGACGTGGGAGCGGACGGCTCGGGCGGCACGGTCTCACGACCCTAAAGACCGGTTGTGGCCCGCTGCAACCGCCTCGGACGTCTGGACGCGGTCGAGCACGAGGCGCTCCTGACGCTCCTCGCGCGCCAGGCCGGGATCGCGACCGCCGAGGTCGTCCTGGCAGCCGAGTCCCCCCGCGGGGACGCGCTGCTCGTGCTGCACGACGCCTCGCGGCCCCTGGAGCCCGGGCGAGTCGACGACGCGCAGCTGGCGGCGAGCTGGCATGCCGTGACGACGCTCGGCGACGCGCGCCTCGCCCATCTCCGCATCGGCCCCCACACCGTCGTCGGCATCGGAGAGGGCGTCGGGCTGGCCGACTTCGATCATGCGGTCGCCGCGCCACGACCCGAGCAGCGACTCATCGACCAGGCACAGCTCCTGGCGACGACCGCCCTCCTGGCCGGTTCCGAGCGAGCGATCGCTGCGGCGACCACTGCAGTTGGATCGGACGGGATGACAGCGCTCCTGCCGTTCCTGCAGCCGGCCGCGTTCAGCTCCCGCTTGCGCGAGGCGCTCGCCGCAGCGCGACTCGACACGGACGACCTCCGCGCGCAGGCTGCTGCAGCGGTCGGCGTCGAGTCCCCGGAGCTGACGCAGTTCCGGCGCGTGACCTGGTGGAGCGCGATCCAGCTCGTCTTGCTCGTGCTCGCCGTCTCGACCGTCATCGGAGCCCTGAGCGGTCTCGACCACGAGACGCTCGGCTCGTACATCCGAGACGCGTCCTGGGGCTGGCTCGCCGCGGGCGTCGTCGTCGCACAGCTCCCCCGACTCACCCAGGCCGTCGCGACGCTCGGATCCGTCGCCGTCTCCCTCCCGTTCGTCCCCGTCTACTGCATGCAGCTCGCGACCTCGTACCTGAACCTCGCGCTCCCCTCGAACCTGGCGCGACTCGCGATCAACATCCGGTTCTTCCAGCGTCAGGGCATCGCCCCGGCGACCGCCGTCACGGCTGGGGCGATCGACTCGTTCGCGACCACGGTCGTCCAGGCGCTCCTCCTCGTCGTGCTGCTGCTCTCGTCGGCGTCGAGCCTCGACCTCGACCTCTCCTGTACCGCGTCGGCACCTTCTATCTCCCGCCGGTCTGGGGCTTCTTCGCCATGCGCTGGCTGCAGCGGAACAGGCTTCTCTAGCGTGTTAGGGTCGGACCGTGATCCGCTGGATCGTCAGAACCGGGATTGCCCTCGCAGGCAACGCGATCGGCCTGATCGTGGCGGCGGTGGTGCTCGACGACGTGGACGTCGACGCGGGCTCGTTCATCGTCGCCGTGATCATCTTCACGGTCGTGACCGCGCTTGCTGCAGCCGTTCCTCGCCTCGCGCCTGCGCAACGCCGGGTCCGGGGTGCTCGGCGGCGTCGCCCTGATCGCCACGTTCGCCTCCCTGGTCATCACCGATCTCGTGTCCGACGGCTTCTCCATCTCGGGGGCCGGCACCTGGCTCGCGGCGACCGTGATCGTCTGGGTCGCGTCGCTGATCGCGGTCTTCCTCATCCCGTACCTCGGCCTCAAGAAGTACCTCGAAGAGCGCCGGGACTGAGCCAACCCCGAGCACGGTCGTGCTCGTCGAGGGGATCAGCGACCAGCGCGCGCTCGAGGCGCTCGCCGAGCGCCGGGGACGCGACCTCGCCGCCGAGCGCATCGAGATCGTGCCGATCGGCGGTGCGCAGGCGATCGGCAACGCCCTCCGCCGGTTCGGCCCGGAGGGACTCGGGCTCCGGGTCGCGGGCCTCTGCGACGAGGGCGAGGAGGGCGACTTCATGCGCGCCCTCGAACGGGCGGGCCTCGGCTCCGACCTCACCCGGGCGGACATGGAGCGACTCGGCTTCTACGTGTGCGTCGCCGACCTCGAGGACGAGCTGATCAGGGCTCTGGGCGTCCCGGCCGTCGAGCGTGTGCTCGATGCCCGGGGCGAGCTCGGGCTGTTCCGCACCTTCCAGCAGCAGCCCGCCTGGCGAGGGCGACCGACCGAGCAGCAGCTCCGCCGCTTCATCGGCACCCTGCAGCGGGCGCAAGATCCACTCCGCCGCGTCGCTCGTCGGCGCGCTCGACCCGACGCGCGTGCCGCGGCCGCTCGACCTGCTCCTCGCGCACGTCTGACGCGGAGCTCGGGCCGGCGCGCCCGCCGGCCCGAGTCCCGGCACCTCAGCCAAGCGAGATGGCGACCTGCTCCAGGAGATCCAGGGCGTCCTGCATGCCCGCTTCCATCCCGGAGTCGATGATCGCGTCGCGAACCTCCTTGCTCGGCGCCTGCACGAGCACGGTCATGGTCGTGCGCCCGCCGGCCTCCGTCAGGGTGAGTGTGTTCAACGTCCCGTCGTTGCCGGGGACACCCTCGTAGACCTCGGTCGAGACGATCCGCTCGTTCGGCACGATCTCGCGGTACTCGCCGTGGAAGCCGACCTCGAACCCCTCCGGCGTAACCATGACGGAGCGCCACGTGCCGCCGACTCTGAGGTCGATCTCGGCGTGGGTCACCTCGCCGCGATTGGCGTGCCACCACCGCTTCACGAGCTCCGGCGTCGTCCACGCCTTGAAGACCAGCTCCTTCGGCGCGTCGAACTCACGCGTGATCAGGATCTGATCATCCGTCGGGAGGGTCACCTTCGCCGTCCCGCTACTCGTCACCGTCATCTCCCTTCCTCCTTGTCCTTGAGCTCCTCGAGCACGGCGTCCAGCAGCTCGAAGCGTTCTTCCCACGAGTCCTCGTAGGCCTTCACCCAGTCGTGGATCGGCTTGAGAGCCGTGCCGTTCAGCCGGTAGAGGCGCTGACGGCCCGACTCGCGCACCTCGACCGCACCCACTTCTCGCAGCACCCGCAGGTGCTTCGAGACCTGGGGCTGGGCGATGCCGAGCCGCCGCACGAGGTCGTTGACAGGGCACTCGCCGCCGGCGAGGGCGTCCAGGATCTGCCGCCGCCGGGGCTCCGCAACCGCGTTGAACGCATCTGCCGTGGTCGCCGCTCGTGCCATGACCAGATTATATTCCTATATCGGAATATGTCAATCGACGTCGGCGCTGCCGTAGCGCCAGCTCGCGGCCAGCCACGCGGCAACCGCGACTCCGACGAGGACGACGACGGCGACCACCGCCGACCCGGCCTCGACCTCCCGCTCACCGGGCGAGCCCACCCCGAGCACCGCTGCCGTCCAGCCGAGCACGGTGAAGCGCGCGATGCCCTCTGCCGCGTTGGCGACGACGTTCTCCCAGATCAGGATGAAGGCCAGCCCCCACCAGACCGCACGACGGAACCAGAGGCCCGCGGCGACGAACAGGCCGGCGTAGGCGAGCGCCCCCAGCGAGGCCGCGAGCAGCGCCGCCCAGGCGACGTCCGTTGCGCCCGCGACAAGGGCGGAGGCCGCAAGCGGCAGCGCTGTTAGGGGGACGACCACGGCCGCGGTGGCGAGCACGGCGGCCCCCGGCAGCTGCCAGCGCGGGACCGGCTTCAGCCAGAGATAGACGAGCAGGCGGTCCTCGACGAGGTCGCCGAGCGCGGACGTCCCGAACCAGAGCGCCGCGAGGGGCACGAGGATTCCCAGGCCGTACGAGATGACGCCGTCCGCAGCCGCCTGCTCCGGGCTCGAGTCGAAGCGCGCGAAGAGCCCGATCGCGACGGCGAGTGCGCTCAGCGCGCCGACACCGAGCAGCCGCGGGACGGTCGCCTGCGTGCGGAGCACGAGCCGGTGCAGCGCCACGAACGTGTCGAGGCTGCCGCGGGCGGCCGTCCCGGCCGGGGTCGCATCGACCGTCGTCATCGTTCCACCACGTAGCGGAACACGCCCTCTAGGTCGGCGTCGAGCGGCCGCACCTCATAGAGCCGCGCGCCGCGTTCGCGCGCAACGGGGGCGAGCGCACGCGCCAGGGCGCGGGCATCCGTCGTGTCGAGCTCGAGGCCACCGTCCCCGTCGACCCTGACGCCCACCGCCGTGCCGGCCTCGAGCAGCGCGCCTGCCAGCTCCCGGGGCCGGTCGGTGCGGACGCGGATCCGCATCGGCCGGTCGTCCATGAGCGCACGCAGCTCGCGGAAATCGCCCGCGGCAGCGAGACGTCCCTGGGAGATGACGAGCACCTGCGAGCCGAGCCGCTCGACCTCGTCGAGGACGTGGCTGGACACGATCACGCAGCGCCCCTCCTCGCCGAGCCGGCGGAAGAGCGACACCATGTCCATCCGCTGTCGCGGGTCGAGACCCGTGAGCGGCTCGTCGAGGACCAGCACGGTGGGATCGTGGACGATCGCCTGCGCCACCTTCGCGCGCTGCCGCATTCCCTTCGAGTACGCCGGCAGCCGCCGGGTGTCCGTCGGGTCGAGGCCGACCGACTCGAGCGCGGTCGCCGCCGCGCGCGCAGGCTCCGGGAGGCCGTGCAACCGCGCCGAGAGCGTGACGAACTCGTGTGCCGTCAGCGGCTCGAAGACCCCCTCCTGCTGCGGCACGAGGCCGATCAGCCGGGCGACGCCCGAGTCGGCGCGAGGGTCGCGGCCGAGCACTCGGACGGTCCCCTTCGACGGCCGGGCGAGCCCGCAGAGCATGCGGAACATCGTCGACTTGCCGGCGCCGTTCGGCCCGAGCAGCGCGGTCACGCCCGGGCCGACGTCGAAGCTGACGTCCGAGACCGCGACGAGTGCTCCGAACCACTTCGACACGTTCTCCGCCACGACGCGCGGCTCGCGCCGTCATCGGAACGCCTCCAGGCGCCGGTAGCGGAGCCAGCAGACGAGTGCTCCGACCAGGATCGCGCCGAGAACCCCGCCGGTCACGAGCCAGGTCGAGAGCTCCGTCACGGGTTCGACGTCCTCGGGGGTCTCGCCGAAGATGCGGTACGCGAGCTCGGCCGCGACGAAGGGCGAGCTGAGCAGGTCCAGCTCGTTCGGGGCGTCCGCGCTCTCGATTGCCGGCCGAACGACGCTTGCCGGGACGACGATGAGCAGGACGACGCCGACCGCGGCGGCGGCCCGCCGCGTGGTGAAGCTCGACACCGCCATGGAGAGCGCCGTATAGAGGAGTCGCTGTCACCACGCCGGCGGCGAGGATGCGCAGCACCAGCCCGGGTGTCTCGGCCGGCGACGGCCCGTAGCCGGCGAGCAGGAACGCGAGCAGCATGAAGAGCAGCGGGCCGACCGTGATCAGCAGCATGACCCCGAAGACCCCGAGGGCCTTTGCGGCGAGGTAGCGCGTTCGATCGAGCGGGCCGGAGAGGTAGAGCCCCAGCATCCCGCTCCGCCGATCCGGGCAGAGCGCTTCGGGAGCGACCAGCGCCGCGAACAGCGCGAGCGCGCTGCCGGTGATGAACATGTACTCGCCGTAGGTGATGAGGTCGCCGACCGGGATGTCGTCGGCGAGCACGGAGAAGATGACCGAGGCGAGCGCCGGCAGGAACGCAATCGTGAGCGTAATCGCCGGCAGGACCTTGTGGCGCCCGCCGCGTCCGATGCCGAGCACGCGTCGGGCCGTGAACGCAGCGAGCGTCATGACCGCGCGCGCCGGCCGCTCGCGCGGACCGTCGTAAGTCCGGTAGCCGAGGTCGAAGAGACGCGCGTCCTGGCCGGTGGTCATCGCACCCGTCCCCAGGTAGACGTCCTCGAGCGTGCGCCCGCGAGGCTCGAGCCGGCGCAGGCCGACGCCGAGATCGGCGACCGCGTCGCGGACCGCGTCGTAGACGCCGTCGGCGGCGCCGAGCAGGATGAGGCCTCCGTCGGCGGTTGCGTCGTAGCCGAGCCGCGACAGGATCGACGTCAGCTCGTCGGCGCGGTCGTCCACCTCGACGAGCAGGCCCGCCGGCCCGCGCCTGAGCTCTGCGAGCGTCCCCGCGTGCACGACCACCCCGCCCTCGACGATCACGACCGCGTCGCAGATCCGCTCCACCTCCTCGAGGTGGTGCGACGAGACGACGATCCTGACGCCGAACTCCGTGCCGATGCGGCGGATGAGCGCGAGCATCTCTGTGCGCTGCATCGGATCGAGGCCGTCGGTGGGCTCGTCGAGGAGCACGAGCTCGGGATCGTGGGCGATCGCCGATGCGAGCTTCACGCGCTGCCGCTGGCCGGTCGACATCGTCCCCACGGGCCGAAACCGCTCTTCGCCGAGACCGACGAGCCAGAGCGCGTCGTTCGCCCGCTGGACGGCGGCGCGGTGCGGGAGAAGGTGCATCTCGGCGATGTGCCGGACGAAGTCGGCCGCGGCGAGCTCGGAGGGGAGATCGTGATGCTCGGGCGCGTAGCCGATGCGTGCGCGCACGTCGATCCCGGCTGTGGCGGGGTCCCGGCCGAGCACGGTCATCGTGCCCTCGTCGCGCGAGCGCAGCCCGAGGACGAGCGAGATGAACGTCGTCTTGCCGGCGCCGTTCGATCCGAGCAGGCCGGTGATCCCGGGCCCGATCTCGGCATCGAGGCCCGCGAGCGCGACGGTGCTCCCGTACCGCTTGACGACTCCCTGCGCAGAGATCACGAGCGTCCGGTCGCTCTCGGGTTCCGGCCCCACACGCCGATCGTGCCGGATCGGCCCCGGCGCGGCGGCAGTTGGACGAGAATCGCCACGTGAGCGCATCGCCGGGCATCGCGATCCGCCGGCTTCGCTCCGTCGACGAGGCCGAGCTCGACGGGCTGACCGCGCTGCTCGTCGACTGCGTCGACGCAGGCGCGTCGGTCGGGTTCCTGTCCCCGCTCGCGCCGGCGAGGGCGCGCGCCTTCTGGGAACGCGTGGCCGCCGCGGTCGCGGCCGGGGAGCGAGCGATCCTGGTGGCGGAGCGCGACGCTCGCATCGTCGGCACGGTGCAGCTCGGCCTGGAGCAGCCGGACAACCAGCAGCACCGCGCCGACCTCGCGAAGATGCTCGTCCATCCGGACGCGCGGCGTCGCGGGCTCGGGGAGGCGCTGCTTGCAGCCGCCGAGGAGCTCGGCACGCGAGTGCGGCCGGACGCTGCTCGTGCTCGACACCGTCACCGGCAGCGACGCGGAACGGCTCTACTCGCGCCTCGGGCTGGGTCCGCGTCGGCGAGATCCCGGACTACGCGCTGCTGGCGCGCGGCGGGCTCTGGGGCACGACCGTCTTCTACAAGGCGCTCGAGCCGGCGTAGAGCGCCGCCGTCGTCGCCGCCGCCTCCGCGATGCGCCGGCGCAGCTCGGTCGGGCGCGATCACCTCGGCGTCGGGCCCCCAGGCCAGGAGCGCGCGATAGGCGTGGTCGAGTCCTTCGAACCGCGCCACGACCGTCGGCCGATCGTCGTCGGCGACCACGCGCGCGCCGCGGAGAAACCGGACCTGGCTGCGCGGCACGCGCACGGTGACCTCGATCTGCGGCCGGCCCCGCTCGAACGCCTCCGAGCGGCTTGCCCAGGCGGCCGCGAGATCGAAGTCCGGCGCGCGCGTGGCCTCGTCCTCGCGCTCCTTCGCGGAGACGATGCGGGAGACGCGGTAGACGCGCTCCTCGCCGCGCCGCCGGGCGAGCAGGTACCACACGCCGGCCTTGAGGACGAGTCCCAGCGGGTCGAGCCGGCGCGCGACGACGGCGGCGCCCTCGCGGTAGCGGATGTCGATGCGCCGGCCGCGCCAGAGCGCCCCCGCGATGGCGGGCAGGTGGGGGACTCGGTCCTCCTCGCGAAACCAGCCGCGCATGTCGACGTGGAAGAGCTGTGCGGCTCGGCCGGCCCGGTCCTGCAGCTCGTCGGGCAGCGAGGCGAGCAGCTTCAGGCGCGCTGCGGCGAGCTCCCGCCCGAGCCCGAGCTCCGCAGCGGGGCCGACGAAGAGCGCCTCCGCCTCGGTCGCGTCGAGGCCGGTGAGCTTCGTGCGGTAGCCGCGCTCGAGGCGGTACCCGCCGGCGGGACCTCGGACCGAGTGGATCGGCACGCCCGCCGCAGCGAGCGCCTGCGCGTCGCGCTGCACGGTCCGTTCCGAGACCTCGAGCCGCTCGGCGAGCTCCTCGGCCGTGAGCTGTCCGCGGGTCTGGAGGACGAGGAGGAACGACACGAGCCGGCTTGCACGCATCGTTCCAGCGTAGTCCGTGAAGACGACAGAAGGTGGCGGGAATGTCCGGTACGGTCGTCCCATGCGAATCGTGCTCCAGTCGGGTCGCCGGCTCGCGGTTCATCGCACGACCACCTATGCGGCCTGGCAGGTCGGGGAGAGCGGCGGTCGCAGCTCGGAGGAGCGCACCGTCGTCTTCTGCCACAGCGCCCCCGGCGCCGGCATCTTCGATCCCAACCCGGCACAGACACGGGCACGACACGTGCGGCTGCTCTCGGTCGACCGGCCCGGCTACGGGCGCTCGGACTCTCTCCCGACGAGCCTGTGGTCGACGGTCGGAGCGGCGGCGGACGATCTCGCGACCGTCCTCGACGACCTCGAGGTCGAGCGCGTCGGTGTTCTCGGCTGGTCAGCGGGAGGCCGCGTTGCCCTCGCGTTGGCGGCCCGCCGGCCCGACCTCGTCGACCGCGTCGTCGTCGTCGGCACGCCGGCGCCGGACGCCGACGTCCCGTGGCTCGACCCCGAGCAGCGCCTCCTGCTCGAAGGGCTGCGCGCGCTCGCGCCTGCAGACGCGCACGCCGAGCTGGCCGGCCGGCTCGCCACCGTGATCCCTGTCGATCCCTTCGCGCCAGAGGCTCTCTGGCTCCTGGCCGCGGGCGAGTGCGACATGCCCGCGCTCGACCGCGACGGAGTGCGGGAGCGTCTCGGCGAGATGCTCGAGGCCGCCTTCGGCCAGGGCGCACGCGGCCTCGTCGCCGACATCGCCGGCTATTGCCTGCAGCCGTGGGGGTTCGAGCCGGAGCAGGTCGAGGCGAAGACGCTGCTGCTCTACGGGTCGCGCGACCCGCTCGCCGGCCCGAGGCATGGACGCTGGTGGCAGAAGCGGCTGCCGAACGCCCGGCTCGAGGTCGCTCCGGGCGCGGGACATCTGCTCGTCGTGCCGGCGTGGCCGCGCATCCTCGCGCACCTGGCGCCCGGCCGGAAGGGCCTTCGGCTCGTCGACGGATCGGGACGGCCGGAGAGCGATGCCGAGGTGGAGGAGTTCTCCGCCGCCTAAGAGCTCGGCAGCCGCTCAGGCGGTCGTCTTGTCGAGGAGCTGGAGCAACTCGTGCGCGGCGAGCTCGACCTCCTTGTGCCGCCACTCCGCGGCGCGGTACTGGGCGGCGATCAGCCCGGAGCGATGCAGGCGGCGAAAGTCGCCGAAGACGAACGCGTAGCGGGCCTTGGTCTCCTCGCTCGCGCCGTCGGTGAGCCCGAGATGCCACTCGCCGTACTCGTCCCACGAGTGGCTCTCGAGGAACGCGTTCTCGTCCGCCGCGCTCGGCTGGACGTCACCCCAGTCGCTCTGCAGCACGTACTGGCGACCCTCGATGAGACGGCGGGCGCGCGCGACACCTGCACGATTGACGGAGTACGAGGCGATGCCCGCACTCTGCCCCGCGGCGTGCCTTCCTACCCCCGCACGGCCGCAATGACCTCGGAGAGGTGCCCGTGGGCCATGCAGACCACGGTGTCGGCTCCGCCGTAGTAGATCGTGAGCCGGTCGAGCGCGCTGGTCGACGAGCGCGGCGCACGGGAAGACGACGTTCGGGACGTCGCCGACCTGCTCGTAGCGGCACCTGCGGCGACAGCAGGTAGTCGGCGCTCCGCGCGACCACTCGCCACGGCTCGTCGAGGTCGAGGAGGGCCGCGCCCATCGAGTAGACGAAGCCGTTGCACGACGTGAGCACGCCGTGGTAGACGAGGAGCCAGCCCTCGTCGGTCTCGATCGGGGTCGGGCCGGCGCCGATCTTCGTCGACTCCCAGCTCCACGGCGCCGTCCCCAGGACGTGGCGATGCCGGCCCCAGTGGGTCAGGTCGGGGCTCTCCGAGTAGTAGATGTCGCCGAAGGGCGTGTGCCCGTTGTCGCTCGGCCGGCTGAGCATCGCGTAGCGGCCGCGGATGCGCCGCGGGAAGAGGACGCCGTTCCGGTTGAACGGGAGAAAGGCGTTCTCGAGCTGGTCGAAGGTCGTGAAGTCGTGCGTGTACGCGACGCCGATCGTGGGCCCGTGGTAGCCGTTGCACCACGTCACGTAGTACCGATCCTCGAGCCACGTCACGCGCGGGTCGTACGCGTGGGTGAACGTCTCCTGGAGCTCGCGGATGCGGTCGTCGGCCGGCTCGAACGAGATCGGCTCCTCGTCGATCGCCCAGTCGACGCCGTCGGCGCTGCGGCCCGCGTGGAGGTTCATCGTGCGACGGCGATCGTCGACGCGGAAGACCCCGGCGTAGCCGTCCCGGAACGGCACGACGGCGGAGTTGAAGATGCTGTTCGAGCGCGGCAGGTGGTCGCGGGCGATGATCGGGTTCCGGCTCGAGCGCCACAGCGGCCCGTCGGCTCCGGGCGGCCGGTCCTCCCACGGGATCGGCGCTGCCGCGGGCAGTCCGAGCGGTTCCGCCCCGCGGTCACGAGCCCTCCGAGGCGACGAAGTGGCCCGCGTCGACCTCGACGAGCGGGCCGATCGCCTCCGTCGTCCCAGCCCCGCGCGCGCGGGGCCGGTCGACCAGCGCGCGTTGAGCTGAGGCACCGAGTCGAGGAGCATCTTCGTGTACGGGTGCCGCGGGTCCGAGAAGACCTTGGGTGTCGCACCGGTCTCGACGACGCGCCCGCGACGGAGGATCACGGTGCGGTTGCTGATGTAGTGGCCGAGCGAGAGATCGTGCGTGATGAAGAGCACGCCGAGCCCGCCGGCCGCGAGGTCGCCGAGGATGTTGAGGACGTCGGTCCGGGTCGAGGCGTCGAGCATGCTGATGATCTCGTCCGCGACGAGCAGCTTCAGATCGAGCATGAGCGCCCGTGCGATCAGCAGCCGCTGCAGCTGGCCGCCGCTGAGCTGATGGGGGTACTTGCCGAGCACCGCCGCCGGCTCCAGCCCGACCGCCTCGAGCGACGCCCGCAGCCGGGCTTGCCATTCCGTCGTCGCCGAGCTGCGGCAGGAACGGCCGCCGGATCAGCTCGAACACGCGGTCGGCCTTGAACACCGGGTTGTACGAGCTGAACGGATCCTGGAAGACGCCCTGCACGTTGGCGTAGTAGCCGCGCAGGCCGCGGCCGCTGATGCCCGAGATGTCGCGGTCGTCGAAGACGATCGAGCCGGCCGAGACGTCCGTCAGCCGCAGCACCATGCGGCCGATGCTCGTCTTGCCGCTGCCGCTCTCGCCGATGAGCGACACGACCTCGCCGGGCCGGATGTCGAAGGTGACGTCGGTGACGGCAGGGATGCGCTTGCCGCCGAACGTGCCGGCCTTGAACTCCTTCGTCACGCCCTCGAGCCGGAGCATCAGGCGGCCACCTTCCAGCAGGCGGCCTGGCGGCCGGGCTCGAACTCGACGAGAGGCGGCTCCTCCGCGCACTTCGCGAACGCGAGCGGGCAGCGGTCGCGGAAGCGGCAACCCCGCGGCGGGTCGAGCAGCGACGGCGGCCGGCCCGGCGATGCCGCTGAGGCGGCTCTCGTCGAACCGCGCCCCGGCCTCGGGGAGCGAGCCGATCAGCATGCGCGTGTACGGGTGCCGCGGGTCGTGGACGATCGCGCTCGCCGCGCCCTTCTCGACGAGCTTGCCCGCGTACATGACGATGATCGTGTCGGCGATCTGGTACAGGATCGCGAGGTCGTGGGTGATCACGATCGTGCTCTTCACGAACCCGCGCTCCCTGAACTCGATCAGCATCTCGGAGACCGCCTTCTGCGTCGAGACGTCGAGGGCGGAGGTCAGCTCGTCCGCGACGAGCAGCGAGGGATCGAGGAGCGTCGAGAGCACCATCACGACGCGCTGCTTCATGCCGCCGGAGAGCTCGATCGGGAAGCGCTCGAGGACCTCGTGGGAGAGGCCGACGAGGGCGAGCCGCCGTTTCAGCTCGGGCAGCTTGTCCTCGTAGGAGACGCCGCGAGAGGCGAGGAGCTCGTCGATGAGCCGCCCGATCTTGCGCGTCGGGTTGAGCGCGCTCAGCGCGTACTGCGGGATCAGCGACACCTCGCGGAAGCGGAAGCGGTTCATGCCCGCGTCGTCGTCGATCGGCAGCTCCACGCCGTCGAGCTCGACGCGGCCGCCGACGTGCCGCATCCGGCCGTCGAGGCGGATGAGGCTCTTCGCGAGCGTCGTCTTCCCGCACCCCGACTCCCCCGCCAGCCCGGCGATCTCGCCGTCCGCGACCGTGAACGAGACGCCGTCGACCGCATGCACGTCGCCGTGCAGCGTCCGGTAGTACACGCGCAGGTCGTCGACGCGCAGGCTCATGTCCGGCGCAGCCTCGGGTTGAAGACCTCGTCGAGACCGACGTTCGTGACGTACAGGCCGCCGACGATCGCCGTGATCGCGAGGCCCGGCGGGACGAACCACCACCACATCCCGAGCGGCAGCGCGCCGCCGACGGTCGCGTTGTTCATCATCACGCCGAGCGACATCGCGTTCGTCGGGCCGAGGCCGAGGAAGTCGAGCGTGGCCGCGGCGAGGATCGAGCCGCCGAAGAGCAGGATGAAGACGAGGAACAGGTAGGAGCTCATGTTCGGCGCGATCTCGCGCCAGATCACGTGCGTCCCGCGCGCACCGGACAGGCGGGCGAGGCCGACGAAGTCGCGGGACGACGAGCGAGAACGTCTGGGCGCGGATCGCGCGGGCAGCCCACGGCCAGGCGGTGGCGCCGATCAGGATCGCCTCGACCACGAGCCCGCGGACGCTCAGGTAGGTGGCCACGATGATGAGCACGGCGAGCGTCGGGATCACGAGCACGACGTTCGTGAACATGCTCAGGATCTCGTCGACGACGCCGCCGCGGTAGCCGGCGATGAACCCGACCGTCATCCCGATCACGGACGCGATCACCGCGGCGAGCGCGCCGACGACGAAGCTCGACCGGAGCCCGTACACGAACTGCGCGTAGACGTCCTGGCCCACTCCCGTCGTGCCGAGCCAGTGCTCCCTGGACGGAGGCTCCCCGACGCCGTAGCCGAACTCGAACGGGTCGGCGTCGGTCAGCCAGGGACCGACGATCGCCGAGGACGAGCATGAAGACGACGACGCCGAGGCCGATGAGGAGCTTGCGGTTCCGGAGCGCGAAGTAGAGCGCCTCGCTCCGTCGCCGACGGAGTCGGCGGCACGCCGACCGTCCCGCCGAGGTCGGCGTCGAGCTGCTCCGCTGCGGGCTCGATGACCGTCACGCTACGACCCCTGGATGCCGACGCGCGTGCGCGGATCGACGATCACGTACGCGATGTCGACGATGAAGTTCGCGATCAGGACGCCGACGATGATGAAGAGGAAGAGTGCCCTGGAGCAGGAAGTAGTCGCGGCTCTGCACCGCCGTCAGGATGAGCGAGCCGACCCCGGGTAGCCGAACACGATCTCGGTCACGAGCGCGCCGCCGACGACCGCGCCGAGCGCGAGTGCGAGGCCCGACATCTGCGGCAGGATCGCGTTGCGGTAGGCGTAGCGCCGGACGAGCCGCGGCGGGGCGCCGAGCGACTGGAGGTAGTTCGCGTAGTCGGCCTCGAGCTCGTAGATGATCAGGTTGCGCATCCCGATCGCCCAGCCGCCGAACGCGACGAGGAAGAGCGAGAGAAACGGGAGCACCCAGTGGCTGGCGAAGCTGCGCGCGAACTCCCAGCTCCACTCGGGCTGGAGCGAGAAGTCGTACGCGCCCGACACCGGGAAGATGCTGCAGCCGGAACGCGAACACGTACGCGAGCACGAGGGCGAGCCACATGTACGGCGTCGCCGTCAGGATGTACGACGCGGGCAGCACGGTGTTGTCGAGGACCTTCCGCCGCGCGGCCAACGCGCCGACGCGGTTCCCGGCGACGTAGCTCAGCAGGATCGCCGGGATGAGCAGCGCGAGCGTGTACGGGACGGCGTTCAGGATCAGCTCGCTGACGGAGGAGCCGACGTAGGCGATGCTCGGGCCGAGGTCGCCCTGCAGGAGCCCGCGCCAGAAGTCGAGGTACTGCCGCCAGAGCGGCTGGTCGAGGCCGAACGACTCCGTGAAGTAGCCGTGCAGCTCCCGCGCGGCCGTGTCGTCGGTCTGGAGCCTTGCGATCAGGCCGTTGATCGGATCGCCGGGCATCAGCCGCGGAATCGCCCAGTCGACCGTGATCGCCACCCAGAGCGTGATCAGGTAGAGGAGGGTCTTGCGCGCGAGATAGCGGCTCACGAGTCCTCCCTCCTGCCTCGAGCAGGATCTCGCGCGGGCCGCAGGCCCCGGGTGGCTGTGTCTGGGCACCACCCGGGATCCGCGCGACTCCGCGCATCGGGGCTGCTACTTGCTTCTGCAGCCGCAAGCTGGCCAAGCCGTCGATGCCGGTCATGTTGAGGTAGCCGTTCCACGTCGAGGGCGTGCTCTGAACTCCACCGGAGCTCGGGAAGTTCGTCCACACCGACGTGTTGTACTGCGCCCACATGCCGTTGTACCACAGCGGAATTGCAGGGAGATTCTCGAGTTGGATCTTCTGCAGCTGTGTATGGATCTTCTGCGCCTTCGCGACGTCCGTGCTCTTGACCTTGTTCAGCGCCGTCGTCAGCGCCCACGCCTTCTGGTTCGAGTAGCGCGAGAAGTTGACGACCGTCTGCTGGGCCTGGACCGGGCAGTCGGAAGAGGTAGTCGTAGTAGGTGTACGGCGTGTTGCCGATCTGCCGCTCGTTGTTGATCACCAGGTCGAACTTGCCGGAGTTGCGCTCGTCGACGAGGCTGTCGAAGTCGGGATAGGCCGGCGTGATCTTGATGCCGGCGTCCTTCGCGCTGTCGGCGATCATCTGGATCGCGGTCATCCAGTCCGACCAGCCGTTCGGCACGATCAGACGGAGGTCGAGCTTCGACCCGTCCTTGTTCTCGACGAAGCCGTCACCGTCGCGGTCCCGATAGCCGTTGGCCGCGAGGAGCGCCTTCGCCTGGGCGACGCTGTACTTGAAGCCGAGCTTGTCGACCTGTGCCTGGTCGATCCACTTGCTCCAGTTCGGCAGGAGCCCGGTCGGGCTCGCCTTGGAGACGATGTTGCCGTAGTCGTCCTGGACGATGCGGCCGATGTTGATCGAGGACGCCAGAGCGCGCCGGAAAGCCCGATCGTCGAGCGGCTTCTTCGTCAGGTTGGGGACGAGCCACGCGGTGTTCGCCGCGAGCATGTACGGCGCCTTCGCGTAGTACGTCTTGACGTTCCCCTTGACCAGCTTGTTGATGCCGGGGAAGAAGTTGTTGCTCAGGTCGATCTTGCTCTGGAGGAAGTTCTGGAGCGACGCCGTGTTCGACGTGTTGTGGATGTCGACGATGTACTTCATCGGCATCTTCTTGCCGAGTGCGCTGGTCGCCCACCAGCCGTCACGCCGGTTCCACTGGAGCGTCTGGGAGCCGCCCTTGCCGGCCCCGTACTTGAACGGGCCCGTCCCGACCATCTTCTTCGTGTCGTCGGTGTTGCCGCTCACGATGTCCTTGGCGGTGTAGGCCGACCAGATGTGCCGGGGGACGATGGGAATCGAGTACATGTTCGAGTCCCACTCCTGGTAGTTCGGGACGCCCCGGAAGCTGAACCGAACCGTGTTGCCCACGGCCGTGATCCGCTGGAGCCCCGTCGTCCACATGGTCGAGTACTGGGACCCGTCGAGCTTCCCGGTCTCGAACGTGAACTTGACGTCGGCCCCGGTCAGCGGCTTGCCGTCGTTCCACTTGACGCCGTTCCGGAGGGTGACGACGTACGTGTTGCCGGACCAGGCGCCGCTCGTGGCCAGCCACGGGATGAACTTGTCCTTCAGCGGGTCGTACCTGAAGAGCGTCTCGTAGAGAAGCCCGACCACGCCTGTCGAGTAGCCGGCGCGGAGCGGGTTGAAGCTCGAGTACGGCCCCCACGCCGAGCCGGAGACGTAGAGCGTCTGCGTCCGCGGCAGTGCGAGCGAGGACTGTGGGCTGGCACCGGCCCCACCTGCGGCCAGCGACGCGAGCAGCGCCGCGACAACCGTGACGCCGAGCCAGACAGCAATCTTGTTGCGCCTTAGCATGATCGTCTGTCCTCTCCTTCCCTTGGGTTTCCCTGTCGGAGTGCCGGAGAGAGGCTCGGCTCGCAACTCCCGCGAGCCGGAGGGACACCGGCAGCCCATAGCTCATCACTTATCCGGTTCAGTGTCAAGGTCAATCGGTTAAGTTCATCTCCGTTCCATCACCGGGGCCGAGCCGCCCGCGGCGGCGCCGTGCTGCCGCGCGGCGTCAGCTCGGCGCGCGCGACCTCGACGTCGCCGACAGCCGTGCCGGCGACCACGTGCGCGAGATGACGTGCGGTCGTCATCCCGTAGCCCACGATGTCCCGCGAGATGGCGGTGAGCGGCGGATGGACGACCTGGCTGATGAGCGAGTCGTCCCAGCCGATGATCGAGAGGTCGCCGGGCACGGTGAGCCCCATCTGCTGCGCGACGCCGAGCCCCGTCACGGCCAGGAGGTCGCTGTCGAAGAGGATCGCCGTCGGCGGCTCGGTCGCGGTGAGCAGCCGCCGCGTCTCGCGCGCCCCCGCCCGGGGCGTGTAGTCGGTCCAGACGACCTCGGTCTCGATCTTCGTCTCGCTGCCCGCCTGCAGGAAGGCCCCGACGCGCTGTTCGCTGTGGATGAACTCCGGCACGCCGGCCACGTAGGCGATCCGACGGTGCCCGAGGGCCACGAGGTAGCGAACCGCCTCCTCGACGACAGGCGTCTCCTGGTGCCAGACCGAGGCGATTCGGGCATCCGCGACCGGCCCGCCGATCACGACGGCCGGCAGCGCGAGCTCGCCGATGGCGTCGAACCGGGGATCGTCGAGCCTCGGGTCGAACAGGAACACGCCGTCGACGCGATGCTCGCCGTACCAGCGGCGGTAGACCGCGATCTCGTCCTCGACCGTCGGTGCCAGCTGGATGGTGAGGCCGATCGACCTCGTCGCCAGCTCGCGCTCCACACCGGCCAGGAACTGCATGAAGAAGGGCTCGAGCGCGATCGTCGTCGCGGGGCGCGCGAGGACGAGCCCGAAGGCGTCCGCCCGCGCCGCCGAGAGCGCGCGTGCCGCCCGGTTCGGGTACCAGCCGAGCTCGCGGGCGATGGAGACGATGCGCTCGCGCGTGGCCTCCGAGACGCCCGGGCCGCCCGTTCAGGGCGTACGAGACCGCGCCCTTGGAGACACCAGCCCGCGAGGCGATGTCCATGATCGTCACCCTGCGCGCCCGGTTGTCGATGTCGCCCATGCCGCCGCTCCCACCTGTCGCCGTCAACTGAACCGGCTCAGCAAGTCTACAACTTCTCGTCGTTTACACCAGCGCTTGCACTGCGCTCGGACAGTATGCTTTGCTTGATCGGTTAAGTAGCCATGGCGACCACCACAGACAACGGCGCGAGGTTCCCGGAGACGTTTCTCTGGGGCGCGGCCACGTCCGCGTACCAGATCGAGGGCGCGGCCGAGGCCGACGGGCGCGGGCTCGAGCATCTGGGACCGCTTCTGCGAGAAGCCGGGCAACGTCCGCAACGGCGAGAGCGGCGCGCTGGCGTGCGACTTCTACCACCGCTACCGCGACGACATCGCCCTCGCGCACGACCTCGGCGTCAACGCGTTCCGGCTCTCGATCTCGTGGCCGCGAGTGCTGCCCGGAGCGGCCAGGGGAGCGTGAACGACGCCGGGCTCGACTTCTACGACCGCGTCGTCGACGAGCTGCTCGCGAACGAGATCGAGCCCGTCGTGACGCTGTACCACTGGGACCTGCCGGCGGCGCTCGAGGATGCCGGCGGCTGGCCGGAGCGCGCCACGGCCGAGGCGTTCAGCGGGTACGTCGAGGCGGTCGCCGCCCGGCTCGGAGACCGCGTCCGGCACTGGATCACGCTGAACGAGCCGTGGGTGATCGCCTGGCTCGGCTACGGCTACGGCATCCACGCGCCGGGCCGGACCTCGACGGCGGACGCGATCGCCGCCGCCCACCACGTCCTGCTCTCACACGGTCTCGCGACGGAGATCCTGCGCCGCGAGGCGCCCGGCTCGCAGGTCGGAGTCTCGATCGACCTCGAGGCCGCGCAGTCCGCGAGCGATGCTCCCGAGGACATCGAGGCGGCGCGCGCCTTCGACGGTCACCGCAACCGCTGGTTCCTCGACCCGGTCTTCCGCGGCTCGTATCCCGCGGACGTGCTCGAGCGCCTCGCCCCGCACGAGCCGCCGGTGCGGGACGGGGACCTCGAGCTGATCGCTGCTCCGATCGACTTCCTCGGCGTCAACTACTACCAGCGCCGGGTCGTCGCAGGAGCGAACGGCTCGGGCTGGCAGTTCGTGCATCAGGACGACTCGACCCACACCGACATCGGCTGGGAGGTGTCGCCCGACGGCCTCTACGAGCTGATGGTGCGGCTGCGCGACGAGTACTGCGCCGCCGGCCATCCTGATCACCGAGAACGGCGCCGCGTTCACCGACGTCCGCGGGCACGACGCGGCCGTGCGCGACCCGGAGCGCGCCGAGTACATCGCGGCGCACGTCGACGCGATCGAGCGCGCGATCGCCGCCGGCGTGCCGGTGGCCGGCTACTTCGTCTGGACGCTGCTCGACAACTTCGAGTGGGCGCTCGGGTACGGCACGCGCTTCGGACTCGTCTACGTCGACTTCGCGACGCTCGAGCGGGTGCCGAAGTCGAGCTTCCACTGGTACCGGGACTTCCTCTCCGGCGTCCGGAACGGGCACGCCGAGTAGCGCCGCCCGCCCGCGAATCGGTACGTTCGCTTCTTCGCAACTGTCGGCGGCACGACAACAAGGGAGGAGCGATGGCACTGCAGCTCGGCGACACGGCACCGGACTTCCAGGCGGACTCGAGCGAGGGCGAGATCAGCTTCCACGACTGGATGGGCGACTCGTGGGCGGTGCTCTTCTCGCACCCGAAGGACTTCACCCCGGTCTGCACGACGGAGCTCGGCTACATGGCCCGGATCAAGCCGGAGTTCGACCGCAGGAACGTCAAGATCGTCGGGCTCTCCGTCGACACGACCAGCGACCACGAGGGGTGGGCGAGGGACATCGAGGAGACGCAGGGCACGGCGCCCAACTATCCCATCATCGCGGACGCAGACTTCAGCGTCTCGAAGACCTACGGCATGCTGCCCGCGGAGACGTCGGGCGACCCGAAGGCTCGCACGCCGGCCGACAACCAGACCGTTCGCAATGTCTTCGTGGTCGGCCCGGACAAGAAGATCAAGCTCATCCTCGTCTATCCGATGACGACCGGCCGCAACTTCGACGAGGTCCTGCGCGTCATCGACTCGCTGCAGCTCACGGCCACCCACAAGGTCTCGACGCCCGTCAACTGGAAGCAGGGCGAGGACGTGATCATCGCCGGCTCGGTGTCGAACGACGAGGCGAAGGAGCTCTTCGGTACGTGGGAGGAGCCCAAGCCGTACATCCGCATCGTGCCGCAGCCGCAGTAGCGAGGAGCTAGAGCGCCTGCTCGCCGCCGACGAGCGCGCGCAGGCTCTCGTGCTCCTCGCGGCACGCCGGACAGCCCGCGAGGTGGGCGCGCAGCCCGGGCACGGCGGCGTCGGCGTCCTCGCCGGCGAGCTCGAGCTCGACGTAGCGGTCGAGCTGCGCGAAGCACTCGTCACAGCCGACCTCCGGGCCGGTCGGGCCGAGCAGGCGGCCGAGCGCCTGCTTCAGGTCGGGTCGTTCCATCACGCCTCCTCCGGCGGCCGCGCGGGCAAGCCGAGCTCCGCCAGGTGGTGTCGGAGCTTCTGCCGGGCATCGTGCAGCGTCTTGTAGAGCGCACCGCGGGTGGTGCCGAGGCGCTCGGCGAGGACGTCGATCGGCACGCCGTTCAGGGCCAATGCGACGAGCACGCGCCGCTGGTGCGGCGTCAGCGCCTCGGCGATCCCGTGCTGGAGCGCGGCGACCAGCTCGCTCTGCTCCGCCTGATCCGCGGGCCCAGGCCCGGCGCTCGAGAAGAGGCTCCACGTCTCGGGCTCGACCGGGACCTCCCGGCCCTGCCACGCCCGACGCCGCAGCTTCACGGCCGCCTCGAGCAGGGCGAACTTGTAGGCCCACGTGGTGAAGCGGCTGGCGCCGCGAAAGTCGTCGAGGCGTCGCAGGATCGCGACGAGCGCGTCGTCGGCAGCCTGCCCGGCAACGTCGTCCAGGTCTCCGCCGCGCAGGTGCGGCAGCGCGGGGCGGCGGCGGGCCGTCTCGAAGCGGGCGGCACGCAGCAGGAGTGCGTGCAGGCGCGCCACCGCCTCGTCGTGCTCCCGCCCGGTACCGCGCAGCGCGCGCACCCACTCGCGCGACTCGGGATCCAGGAGGACCGGCACCGCACCATGCGTCGACGTCGTCGCGTTCATGCCCGCGGGGTGCACGGTAGCCGCGATGCCGGAGCTCATACGTGGTGGCCGCCCACCGCGGCGAGCGCGACCAGGGCGCTGAAGCAGGCAACGAGCCCGGTCAGTGGGAACGGGATCGGGCGGAGGGAGGTGCCGGCGCCCGGCCGCAGCAGCAGGCTGGACGCCGCGACGAGGCCGATCGCCTCGATCGCCTTCGTCGCGAGGGCGAGGCCGTCGACCTGCTCCCGCTCGGGGTGAAGAACCGGGACACCCGTCGTGATCGCCGGCACGTAGACGACCAGGAGACCCGCGAGGACGGCTGCAGCGCCGGCGAGTGCCGGCGCGCCCGCCGGGCGTCGCGTCAGCACCGCTGCGACGACGCCCAGCGTGGCGGCCGCGGCGACGAACCCGAGGCCGGCGCCCGCGCCGTCCTCGAAGTGCCCCCGTGCCAGGGCACCGTGGATCCCCGCGCTCACCGCACACGCGAGGATGACCACGTCCGCGCGGAGCTCGTGCCAGGTCACCCGACGACCACCGTCCCGTCCATGTCGCGGCTGTGCAGCGTGCAGACGTAGTGGTACGTGCCCGGCTCGGCGAACCTGATCGAGACGCTCTCGCCCCGGTCGACCTCGTGGTCTGCCTGATCCTCGACCTGCACCGTGTGCGTGAAGTTGTCGTCGTTCGTCCACGTCACCGAGTCGCCCGCCTCGATGCGGATCGCCGACGGCTCGAACGTGTAGCTCTTCGCCATCGTCACCTCGTTCGTCGCCACCGGCTCGGCGGCGTCGTCCCCGCCGCCGCAGGCCGCCGCGCAGAGCACGGCGGCCGCGACGGCCGGAAGCCACAGCAGCGCGCGCCGTTTGGTCACTGCGCCTCTCCGAGTGCCGGCCGGCGGACGACGGCGGGCACCGTCGCCGCGAAGACGAGCACGAACGCGAGCAGGTCGAGCACCTCGGCGATCGTGTGAGCGAGCAGGAAGACAGTCCAGTCGAGGTGGTAGGTCATGTAGGTCACCTCGGCGAGCGCGAACAGCGAGAAGCCCGCGGCGAGCAGGCTCAGCCCGCGCTTGTAGGCCAGCCACGCGAAGCCGGCTCCGACCGCGAATGCCGCGATGTGCACGGTCATGAAGAAGCCGGTCGGCAGCTCGTTGATCCAGTCCCCGTAGGGCATGTGCTCCTCCTTCAGAGTCGGGTCTGTCGGAGGAGTTGGTGTCCGCGGCCGCTCGTCTCTTACGTCCGTTCTATGCGAACATATGTTCGTGTCGCGCATGCCGCCACGCGGAGCGACGATCCTCCATGCCGACCTCGACGCGTTCTTCGCGTCCGTCCATCAGCGCGACGACCCGCGCCTCCGCGGCCGGCCCGTGATCGTCGGTGGAGGCGTCGTGCTGGCGGCCAGCTACGAGGCCAAGGCCTACGGCATCGAGACGGCGATGGGCGGGGCGCAGGCTCGGCGGCTCTGCCCGCACGCGATCGTCGTCCGGCCGCAGTTCTCGGCCTACTCGGAGGCGAGCAAGGCGGTCTTCCGGGTGTTCGAGGACCTCTCGCCCGTCGTCGAGGGGATCTCGATCGACGAGGCGTTCCTCGACGTACGGGGCCTGGAGCGGATCTGGGGCACGCCGACCGAGATCGCGGCGCGGCTGCGGCGCCGGGTACGCGAGCAGGTCGGCCTGCCGATCACGGTCGGCGTCGCGCGCACGAAGTTCCTCGCCAAGGTGGCGAGCGGCGTCGCGAAGCCGGACGGGCTACTCGTCGTGCCGCCCGACCGCGAGCTCGCGTTCCTGCACCCGCTCCCCGTCGAGCGGCTCTGGGGCGTCGGCCGGGTGACCTCGGGCAAGCTTCGCGACCGCGGCGTCCGCACCGTGGGCGAGGTCGCGGAGCTTGCCGAGGCGACGCTCGTGGCGATGCTCGGCCGCGCGTCCGGCAGGCAGCTGCACGCGCTCGCGCACAACCGCGACCCGCGGCCCGTGCGCGGCGGGTCGACGCCGGGGCTCGATCGGCTCGCAGCGCGCGCTCGGCCGAGGGCCGAGGTCGCGCGACGAGATCGACGCGACCTTGATCGCGCTCGTCGACCGGGTCACCCGGCGCATGCGCACTGCCGGACGCGTCGGACGCACCGTCGTCCTCCGGCTCCGGTTCGCCGACTTCACGCGTGCGACCCGCTCGCACACGCTGCCGCGGCCGACCGCAGAGACGCAGGCGATCCTCGCCACGGCGCGCTTCCTGCTGGCGACGGCACGACCCATGGTCGACCGGCGCGGCCTCACACTCGTCGGCATCTCAGTCGCCAACCTCGACAACGACGATGCGCTCCAGCTCCTGCTGCCGTTCGACCGCTGGAGCGGCGGCGCGATCGACTCCGCCCTCGACGAGGTTCGCGAGCGCTACGGGTCGGACGCCGTCACGCGGGCGGTGCTGCTCGGGCGCGACACGGGTTACTCGGCCCTGCTGCTGCCCGACTGACCGTGCAACCACGACTCGACCGCGGCGGCGACGGACTCGAGCTCTGAACGCAGGCTGTGGTCTCCCGGCACCTGGACCACCGTTCGTAGCCGTCCCTCGGGCGGCATCCCGAAGGGGTCCCGCGCGCCCTGCACCACGAGCGTTGGCACCGGCACCGCGTCGAGCTCGGGCAGCCGGCTCTCCGACCCGGCCCGCGCCGGTTGGAGCGGGAACGCGAGACAGATCACGCCCACGGCCGCCCGTGGCCTCCGCGGTGCGGCACGCGACGCGTGCGCCCGACGACCTGCCGCCGACAAGGAGCGGCAGCCCGCGCAGCTCGTCCGCCGCGAGGCGCTCCAGCACTGCTGTCCAGGCGGCGTCCAGCTGGCGTGCGGGCGCGGGCGAGCGCCGACCGACGACGCGGTACGGCTGCTCGACGAGGGCGACACTGATCTCCTCGCGGTGGGCTGCCTCGGTGGCCGCCAGGAGATCCTTCGCCCCCACACCGCCGCCCGCGCCGTGCCCGAGCACGAGCGCCGCTCTGGGCTTGGTGACCGCGTGCAGGTGCACCCGCGCGAGCCCCACCGGGGTCTCCACGTCGATCGTCATCCCGCCAATCGTCATCCCGCCAATCGTCATCCCGACAGTGTTCCGGTACCGTCGGGCGCAGGATGCAGTGGCCCGTCCCGACGTTCGCCGACGTGCTCGACGCGCGCCGCCGGATCGCGCCGCACCTGCGGCCGACGCCGCTCTACGGCTACGCCGGCCTGAGCGACCTCGTCGGCGCGGACGTCCTCGTCAAGCACGAGAACCATCAGCCGGTCGGCGCGTTCAAGGTCCGCGGCGGCGTCAACCTCGTCTCGCAGCTGAGCGAGGAGGAGCGTGAGCGCGGCGTCATCACCGCCTCGACCGGCAACCACGGCCAGTCGATCGCCTTCGCCGCCCGGCTCTTCGGCGTCGCCGCGACGATCTGCGTTCCCGAGGACGCCAATCCGGTCAAGGTCGCGTCGATGCGCGGGCTCGGCGCCGAGCTCGTCTTCCACGGCCGCGACTTCGACGACGCCCGCGAGCACTGCGAGGCGCTCGCGCGCGAGCACGGCTACCGCTACGTCCACTCCGGCAACGAGCCGCTGCTCATCGCCGGCGTCGCGACCGGGACCCTCGAGATCCTCGAGGAGCAGCCGGCGATCGACGCGATCCTCGTCCCGGTCGGCGGCGGCAGCGGCGCGGCCGGCGCGTGCATCGTCGCGAAGGCGGTGAACCCCGAGGTCCGCGTGATCGGCGTGCAGTCGGAGGCGGCGCCGACCGCGTACCGCTCCTGGCGCGAGCGGCGCCTCGTCGAGGACCGGATGGAGACGGCGGCCGAGGGCCTGGCGACGAGGACCGCGTTCGAGCTGCCCCAGCGGATCCTCCGGGAGTCGCTCGACGACTTCGTCCTCGTCGGCGACGACGAGATCCGCGAGGCGCAGCTGCTGATGATCGAGACGACGCGCAACCTCGTCGAGCTCGCCGGCGCGGCGCCGCTCGCGGCCGCGCTCGCGCTGCGCGAGGAGCTCGCGGGCAAGCGCGTCGCGCTCGTCCTCAGCGGGGGGAACGCGAGCCGTCAGCAGCTCGCCGACGCGCTGGCCGCGGCTGACGGTCACCAGACGCCGGCGGCGCGCAGCTCGGTCAGGTAGAGCGACGGTGCGAACGCATCGTCCGTGCAGATCTCGAGCAACTTCCCCTGATCGAGCGCGGCCGCCGGTGGCGCCGGGGCGTCCGCCTCCTTCCACGCGCTCGACCACAGCATCGCGAGCGTCCGGATGCCGTCGGCCAGGCAGTCGAGCGTCCTGCGGCCGACCTCGTCCCAGAGCGCGTCGCGGTCGCCCTCGCTCTCCACCCAGGCGTCGAGCAGCGTCTCCGGCGGGAGCCGCCGAACGGTGCGCGACATCAGCTCCATCACCTCGACGCCGGCCGTGCGATGGCCGGTGATGCGGTCGCGCGGCGACGCGTTGCGCAGCCGGCGGTCGAGTCCTGCCAGCACCTCGCGGCGCTTCGTCTCCAGCATCTTCGACTCGTAGCCCGAGTGCACGCCTGCCTCCTCGGGCGTCCGGCCGTCGTGGAGACGCGACGTGTGGAGCGGCTGGCAGGCGTCGCCGACGTAGTGGGCCATGACGCCGCCCGCGCACAGCGCCCGCTCGACGCCGTCGGCCGCGCCCGAGGTCAGGCTCTCGACCATCGTCCGGTAGAGCTGCGCGACGCGGAACGGCAGCAGCCCCATGTTCTTGGGCGTCTTGCCGATGCGGCGATAGAAGTCGATCCAGACCGTGGGATCGAGCGTCGCCGGGTTCGCCTCGAAGAGCGAGAGCAGCGTGTCGCCGTTCGGGTCGGGCTCGTCCAGGTCGGCGAAGTGGTTCGGCTGCTCGTGCGGCCGGTTCCGGTCCGAGCGGCTCTTCCAGATGTAGTCGGGGAGATCGGCGAGCGGGTAGAACAGCGTCCCCTGCGGCAGCTTGTAGCGCTTCGCGGCGATGTCGCCGGTGTCGAACGAGATGTTGGCTCCGGTTGGCGACGAAGAACCGCCGCAGGCGCAGCCCGGACACGAGGTCGCAGGCCTTGGCGCCGACGGTGTAGTGCCCGACCGGCCCCCAGTACTGGTCGTGCCCGAGGTTCCAGTCGTAGACGACCTCGACGTCGAGCGCGCGGCAGACGTTGCTGAGGAAGGTGACGAGTGCGTACGGCGAGGCCCGTGTGCCGTCGTCGACGAGGAAGCGGTGGCCGCCCCACTGCAGCGCGAGGGGGCGCACCACGGGCGGGTTGCTCGCGGTATCGGCCGGCTCGAGCGTCCAGAGCGTGCCCGAGTCGCCCGGTTGCGTCTTCAGCGGCTCCGGGCCTCGCGGCCCGACGAGCGCGTCGGCGACGTATTCGATGCCGCTGCGCGTGCGGTAGCGGTAGTAGAGGGCGAGCAGCTCCCCTTCCAGCTCGCCGGACGCGGCTCCGAAGGCGCGCACCGGCGTGCCGACGATGTCGAGCGTGAGCGCCTCTGGGCTGACGTCGTAGATGTCCGTCAGCACACCGATGCCGTAGACCTGGGTCGTCCAGTCCCGGACGTCGTCGATCTCGATCAGCGCCGCGTCGAGCGCGACCTCCATCCGCTCGCCCGGGAACCCCGGGTACACCTCCGTGAACGGGAGCCGGTTGACCGAGGCGGCCGCCGTGGTGCCGAACTCGACCGCGTCGCCGTCGATCATCGTGGCCAGCCGCCGTCCCTGCTCGCCGGCCACGTGACGGTTCGTCAGCGCGTAGGTCTTGATGCCGTCGCTGACGAGGCAGCCGATCGACCCGACCCGCTCGGCGCCCTGCGCGTCTGCGAGACAGACATAGCCGCCGCCGAGGAGACCGCTCGGAAAGCTGAGGTGCTGCTCGGGGAAGTCGGCGGTTGCGGCCGGCGGCGAAAAGACGACGCAGGTCGGCACCTTCTTGCCGTCCGGGAGGTAGAGGAGACGCGGCACCATGTCGTCCGGGTTCGCCTCGATCTCCTCCGGGGTCATCCAGTGGTCGACGAAGACGAGGACGCAGGGCCACGAGTCCTTGACCACGCGTGAGTGCTCGAGCGTCCTCGGAGGCCGGGCGCCGGGCTTGAGCCGAAGCCGCTCTTCGAGGGTCAGCTGCCTCTTCTCCTCGAACCGCACCAGGTACCGCCCGACGGCGGTGGCGAGGACGTTCCGCAGGTTGAGGAGATGCACGTGATAGGCGTCGCGCGCCTCGAGCACGTCGCGGAGGGAAAGCGAGAAGGTCCCGGGGTTCGAGCCGGCACGGTTCGTGCGGGCAGGGTCCGAGCCTGCGGAGCGCGCGACGGCCATCGCCCCGCGATCCTCTCAGCTGGCGCGGTGTGACACCAGCGGCCGACTCACCCTTTGGGGGATCGGGACGGGCGAAGTGATTGCCGAGTCTCTCTGTATGCGACGCGGGTTCACGCCCTCGGCGCGTGGGGTCTCAGCCGCCGTCCTCAATGTCAGCCTGGCCACGCTCTACGCGCTCTTCCTCTACCGCCACGGCGTGACGTTCGTCGAGACGCGCGAGCCGACCTTCCTCGCCATCATCGTGCTCGAGACGATGCTCGTGGCGATGTTCCTGCTCCGGCGGGAGGCGACGGCCTCGAACGTCTCCGCGATCGCGCTGGCCGCGACGGCGGTGGGGACGTTCTCGACCCTCTTCATGGCGCCGATCGAGCGGAGCGATGTGCCGAGTACCGTCACGGTCGCGATCCAGCTCGTCGGCCTCAGCCTCGCGATCGTCTCGCTCGGGAGCCTGCGGCGCTCGTTCGGGCTCGCGCCGGCGAACCGAGGCGTGAAGACCTCGGGCATGTACCGCTTCGTGCGCCATCCGCTCTACGCCTCCTACCTCGTCGCGCTGAGCGGGTATCTGCTCGCGTACCCGGCGCCGAGGAACTTCGCGCTGCTCGCGGCATCGCTCGTCGGCCAGCTCGTCCGGATGTCGCTCGAGGAGCGGCTGCTGCTGCGCGATCCCGCCTACGTGCGCTACGCGACGCAGACGCGGTTCCGGCTCGTCCCCCGCGTTTACTAGCTTCCACCTCAGCGCGGGCGGCGCTAGGCTCGAACCGTGCCGACGTGCCACTCCTGCGGCCAGGTGAGCCCCGAAGGGATGCGGTTCTGCGGCGCCTGCGGCACCGAGCTCGCGCCGGCGGCGGCACCGCGTCAGGTGCGAAAGACGGTCACGATCGTCTTCTGCGACGTGTCCGGCTCGACCGCCCTCGGCGAGCGGCTCGACCCCGAGGCACTGCGGCGCACGATGGGTCGCTACTTCGAGGAGATCAGGGCCGTCGTCGAGCGGCACGGCGGTCTCGTGGAGAAGTTCATCGGCGACGCAGTGATGGCCGTCTTCGGCATCCCGACCGCGCACGAGGACGACGCCGTGCGCGCAGTCCGGGCGGTCGCCGAGATGCGCGAGCGGCTGCAGGCGCTCGGCGAGGAGCTCGCCGTCTCCCTCTCCTTCCGCACCGGCGTGAACACCGGCGAGGTCGTCGCCGGGCGAGGGCGAGACGCTCGTCACGGGCGACGCCGTCAACGTCGCCGCCCGGTTCGAGCAGGCAGCGGCTGCCGGCGAGATCCTGATCGGAGCCGAGACCCACCGGCTCGTCCGGAACGCCGTCACGGTCGAGGCGGTCGAGCCGCTCGAGCTGAAGGGGAAAGCCGAGCCCGTGCCCGCCTACCGGCTCGTGGCCGTGGATCCGCTCGCGCCGGGCTCCGCCCGCCACCTCGACGTGCCCATCGTCGGGCGGGTGCGCGAGCAGAGCCGGCTGCTCGACGACTTCGAGGACGTCGTCTCGCGGCGGGTCGTGCCACCTGTTCACGCTGCTCGGTCCGGCCGGCGTGGGCAAGTCGCGGCTCGTCCAGCAGTTCCTCTCCGACGTCGCCGGACGAGCCGAAGTGTGGAGCAGCCGCTGCCTCCACTACGGCGACGACATCACGTACTGGCCGCTCGTCGAGATGCTGATCCAGATGGGCGTCGAGCCGGATGCGGTCATCGGCGGGTCACCGGCGGAGACGCAGCTCGCGTTCCGCCGGCTCCTCGAGGAGCGGGCCACGCTTCAGCCTCAGATCTTGCTCCTCGACGACCTGCACTGGGCCGAGGCGCTGTTCCTGGATCTCGTGGAGCACATCGCCGACTGGTCGCGCGACGCCCCGATCCTGCTGCTCTGCGTCGCCCGCCCGGAGCTGCTCGAGGCACGTCAGGGTTGGGGCGGCGGCAAGCTCAACGCCACCACGATCCTGCTCGAGCCGCTCTCGGCCGAGGACAGCGACGAGTTGATCGCCCGACTCGCCGCGGGAGCAGACCTCTCCGAGAACGCCCGCGACCGCATTGCAGCCGCTGCCGCGCGGCAATCCGCTCTACATCGAGGAGATGCTCGCGATGGCGAGCGAGAACGGCGGGGACGGCGCACTCGTCATGCCGCCGACCATCCAGGCGCTCCTGCAAGCCCGGCTCGACCGACTCTCAGCCGGCGAGCGCGAGGTCGTCGGCTGCGGCGCCGTCGAGGGTCAGGTGTTCCACGGCACCGCGGTGGAGATGCTCGCGGACGATCCGATGCGAGCCGGGAATCCCGGGCACCTGCTGTCGCTCGTTCGCAAGGAGCTGATCCGGCCGGAGCGCTCGACGCGCCCTCAGGACGAGGCGTTCCGTTTCCGTCACCTCCTGATCCGCGACGCCGCGTACGACGCCCTGCCCAAGGAGACGCGGGCGGAACTGCACGAGCGGTTCGCGAGCTGGCTCGAGGGTCACGGTGAGCTCGTCGAGCTCGACGAGATCGTCGGCTACCACCTCGAGCAGGCACACCGCAACCGCACCGAGCTCGACGCGACCGACCCGCATCGCGACGAGCTCGCCCATCGGGCCGCGGCTCACCTGCATCGGGCCGCCCGCAAGGCAACCGCGCGCGGCGATGTCCCGGCCGCCCGCGGGCTCCTGGAGCGGAGCGTCGGGTTGCTGCCCGAGGGCGACCCGCAACGACTCGTCGGCCTGATCGACGTCGTCGACCCGCTGTGCCAGATCGGCCGGATCGAGGACGCGCGCGCCGCTGCCGCGGAGCTCGATGCTTCGGTCGATCGGCGCTACCGGGCCTACGGCGCCCTGCTCGGGTGCACCATCGACCTCTACGCCGGCACCCACGACCGGCAGGCCACCCAGGCCCGGATCGATGCCGCGCGGTCGGCCTTTCTCGAGCTCGGGGAGGAGCTCGGTCTTGCCTACTGCGAGCTCCTGCAGGCGGGCATCAGCTGGACGGCGCTGCGCGCGGAGGAGACCCGCGCGGCCGCCCATCGAGGGCTGGCGCACGCTGCCGCAGCGGGCGCAGATCATCTCCTGCACGAGCTCGACGGCTGGGAGTTTCCCCCGCTCGTCTTCGGCCCACTGCACGTCGAGGAAGGCCTCCGGCTGACAGAGGACGCTCTCGAGCGTGCGAAGGGCAAGCTGCTCTTCGAAGCGAGGCTGTGGTCGACGCACGGGCGGTTGCTGGCGATGTGCGGCGAGGCCGACCGTGGCCGCGAGCTCGTCCGGGCAGGTCTGGACAGAGCCCGGGAGGCCGGGCTGCTGGTCGATGCCGCCGCCGGATCGATGGCAGCGGCGTTCGTCGAGCTTCACGCCGGCGATCTCGAGGCGGCCGAGCGGCTCGCTCGAGAGGGCCTGCCGGAGCTCGAGAGGCTGGGCGACCGCGCTCACCACCCCACGCTCGCGCTCATGCTTGCCGAGCGTGCTCGTTCGTCAGGGGCGCCACGACGAGGCGGAACACTGGTGCCGGACCGCACGCGAGACGTCGGGGCCCGACGATCTCGTCAACTTCGTGGACCTCGACCTGATCGAAGGTTTCCTGCGCGCCCAGCGCGGCGAGCACGACGACGGCGAGGCTCTGGTTCGCCGCGGCGTCGCACTCGCCGAGACGACGGACTTCGTCGACGTGCGCGGGCGTGGCCATGAGTTGCTCGCGCACACGCTCATGCTGGCCGGGAAGAAGGACGAGGCACGTGAGGCCGCCGAGCGCGCCGTCGCGATCTTCGAGGCGCAAGGGCGACGTGCCGTTCGCCGCACGGGCGCGCCGGCTGCTCGACGAGGTCGCCGTCAGCGTCTGACGGGGACGACCCCGGCCGGATCGATCCCGACCTGCACGCGGTCTCCGGGTCGGGGGTGGTCGAGCTCGGTCGTCGCGCTCTCGAGCACTTCGCCGTCGTCGAGGAGGACGCGCAGCTGGACGACAGGCCCGCGCCGCTCGGCCGCGAGCACGACGCCGCCCTCGCCCGGCACGACCCGCACTGCCTCGGGCCTGACGACGACCCGACGGCCGTCGGACTCGCGGACGTTCGCCATGCCGAGGAAGCGCGCGACCCACTCCTCCGCGGGGCGGCCCCAGAGCTCGTCGGGCGTGCCGGCCTGGACGATCCGTCCCTCACGCATGACGGCAACGCGGTCACCGAGCGCGAACGCCTCGGCGACGTCGTGCGTGACGTGCATCACCGTCAGGCCCAACCGCTCGAAGAGCTCGCGCAGCTCCCCGACGAGGCGCTCGCGGAGCGGCCGGTCGAGGGAGCCGAGCGGCTCGTCGAGCAGGAGCACGCGCGGCTCTGGTGCGAGGGCCCGCGCGAGACCGACCCGCTGGCGCTCGCCGCCCGACAGCCCGCCGAGCGACCGCCGCTCGAAGCCGGCGAGGCCGACGAGCTCGAGCACCTCCGACGCGCGCCGATCGCGCTCCGCTCGCGGAACGCCCTGCATGCGGAGCCCGAACACGACGTTGCCGAGCACGTCGCGATGAGGGAAGAGGGCGCCGTCCTGGTGCATGAGCCCGATCCCGCGCCGGTGCGGCGGCACTCCCGCCAGATCGCGGCCGCCGAGGAGCACGCGGCCCGCGTCCGGCCGCTGCAGGCCGGCGACGACCCGCAGGAGCGTGCTCTTGCCGCTGCCGCTCGGCCCCAGCACGGCGACACGCTCGCCCTCCGCCACCTCGAGGTCGACCCCGGCCAGTGCGGGCGCGCCGTCGAACGACACCCGCACGTCCTCGACCCGCAGCACTAGAGCGCCCCCCGGCGGATCGACGTCACGCGCTCGGCGACGAGCACGGCGGCAGCGGTGAGCGCCATCAGGACGACGCTGAGCGCGGCCGCCTGCCCCGCGTTCACGGCGCCGGGCCGGCCGAGAAAGCGGAAGATCGCCACGGGCACGGTCGGCCAGTCCGCGCGCGCGACGAAGACGGTCGCCCCGAACTCGCCGAGCGAGATCGCGAATGCGAACCCCGCGGCGACGCCCACCGCCCGGAGGACGAGCGGCCGGTCGATCTCCCAGCGGATCCGGGAGGGGGACGCGCCGAGCACGGCGGCCGCCTCCCTCACGCGCTCGTCGATCGAACGGAGAGCCGGGGCGAGGATGCGCACGACGAACGGCGCCGCGACGAGCGCCTGTGCGATCGGGACGAGCGCCGCCGAGCCGCGCAGCTCGAGCGGCGGCTCGTCGAAGGCGAGCACGAAGCCGAAGCCGAGCATCACCGCGGACGCCGCGAGCGGGAGCATCACGAGCGTGTCGAGCCAGACCCCGCGTCGCCTCGCGACCACCGTCGCCGTGAGCCCGCCGATCACGAGCGCGAGCGCGGTCGCAGCGGCGGCGAAGGCGAGCGAGTTGAGCACCGCCTGCCACGGTGGGACGAGCAGCGTCGCCGTCTCCTCGCCGAGCAGCCGGTAGAAGCCGAGCCCGTAGCCCGTCGGGGTCGCCAGTGAGCGCTCGACGAGAGCGGCCAGCGGCAGTGCAAGCCCGACCGCGGCCGCCCCGAGCACGCCCGCGACGGCGAGCCGCTCGCCTCCGCGCGGCCGGCGGCGGATCTCCGCCTCCGGCGCCACCGGCACGACGACCGCGGCCCGCCGCTCGATCGCGCCGGTGACGCCGAGGACGATCGCGATCGCGCGCGAGCTGGAGCAGGGACAGCGCGGCGGCCGCGCGGAGGTCGAAGAGGCGTGCGGCCTGCGTGTAGATCTCGGTCTCGAGCGTCGCGTAGCCCGGGCCACCGAGGATGAGCACGACCCCGAAGGACGTGAACGAGAAGAGGAAGACGAGCGCCGCCGCCGCCGGCGAGCGCGGGTCGCAGCAGCGGCAACGTCACTGCCGAGAGGCGCGCGGCCGGCCCGCCCCGAGCGTCGCCGCCTCGTCCCAGAGACGCGGGTCGAGCCGCCCCCACCAGGCGCCGACGACTCGCACGACGACGGCGACGTTGAAGAAGACGTGCGCCGCGAGGATCGCGGCCACGCCGCGCTCGTAACCGGCGGGGAGCAGCTCGAGGAACGCGGTCGCGACGACGACCGTCGGGAGCACGAAGGGCACGAGGACGAGCGCGCTCGCGAGTGCGCGGCCCGGGAAGTCGAACCGCGCGAGGACCCAGGCGAGCGGCAGCCCGAGCAGCAGCGTCAGGACCGTCGAGACGGCGGCCTGCCAGACCGTGAACCACAGCACCCGCAGCGTCGCCTCCGAGGCGAGCACGTCGGTCGGCAGGCCGCCCTCGCCGAGCCCGCGCGCGAGGATCGTCCCGAGCGGATAGGCGAAGAACAGCGCGAGGAAGACGGCCGGGACGACCACCGCGGTCGCCCGCAGGATCGTCAGCGCAGCACGATCTCGGTCCACTCGCTGATCCATCGGTCTCGGTTGCGCCCGATCCGAGCGGGCGACAGCTCGAGCGGGTGCGCGGGCACGACGGCGAAGCGCTCGAACTCCGGCGGCAGCGCCACGCCCTCGCGGACGGGGAACACGAACATCGACAGCGGCACGTCCTTCTGGAACGCCGGCGAGAGCATGAAGTCGATCAGCTCCCGGGCGCCCTCGGGGTTGCGGGCGCCGCGCAGGACGCCGGCGAGCTCGACCTGCCGGAAGCACGTCGACGCGACGACCGCGGTCGGCGCCTCGTCGAGCTCGCGGCCGGCGAAGATGACCTCGGCCGGTGGGCTCGAGGCGTAGGAGACGACGATCGGCCGGTCGCCCTTGCTGCCGCCGGCACCGCTGAAGCGCGCGGTGTACGCCTCCTCCCAGCCGTCGACGACGAGCACGTCGTTCGCGCGGAGCCGGCGCCACCAGCTCGCGCCAGCCGTCCTCGCCGTACCGCGCGATCGTGGCGAGCAGGAAGGCGAGCCCGGGCGTGGAGGTGGCCGGGTTCTCGACGACGAGCAGGCCTCGGTAGCGCGGGTCGAGCAGGTCGTCGAAGCCGCGCGGCGGGTCGAGATCGCGGGCCGCGAACCAGCCGCGGTCGACGTTGAGGCAGACCTCGCCGTGGTCGACGGGCGTCACGCGGTGCTCGTCGTCCAGGTCGTACTCGGCCGGGACCTCGGCGAGCTCGGGCGACTCGTACGCCTCGAACAGATCTGCGTCGAGCGCGCGCGACAGCAGGTTGTTGTCGACGCCGAAGAGGACGTCGCCCTCGCGGGTTGCCCGCGGTGAGGAGCGCGCGGTTGAGCGACTCGCCGGCGTCGCCGCTCTGGAGGATCCTGAGCGTGAGCCCGGTCTCCCGCTCGAAGGCGGCGCGGACGGGCTTCGAGACGGCGAACGAGTCGTGCGTGACGAGCACGACCTCCCTCGGCGTGTCCTCGTCGCCCGCCGCACGCCGGCCGAGCAGGCAGCGACGAGCGACGGCGCCAGCACCGGCCGTGGCAGCCGCAGTGTCACGGTGCAGCGCCTCCCGGACGGACGGCGAGGAGGACGCCGCTGCCGACCGCGACGCTCGCCGTCCGGCCGCGAACTCGTTCGAGACGCCGCGGCTCGAGCCCGGCAGGAGCGTCTCGCCGCGCAGCGGGTAGACGAGACCGTCCGTGACGACGCCCTCGCGCGGGGCCGTGCAGCGCGAGCAGCGAGATGAGCTCGCCGGGCTCGCCGTCGAGCTCGCGCTGCCGTCGCACGACGTGCGCGCGTGCCGACCCGAGGACGGCGTCGACCTCGAGCGTCCGCGTACTTGCTCCGCGCCGAGCAACAGCAGCCCGGCGAGCAGGTGGTCGAGTCGGCCGCCGCTCGCCGCCGACGACGACGAGCCGGCGCGGGCCGAGCGCCGACCGCCTCGTCGAACGCGAGCTCGAGATCGGTCGCGTCCTTCTCGGCCGGGTGACGCACGATCCGAGCGCCCGCCGCCTCGGCCGCCGCGAGCGCCGACCGCCGAGGCCGAGTCGAGGTCGCCGACGACGACGTCGACGTCGCAGACCGAGAGCGTGCGCGAGATCGACGCCGCCGTCGGCCGCGATCACCGGCGCCGCTCTTAACAGGGTCTGACCCCGTAAGCGAGACGCTCGTCGACGCCGCCTCCGCCGGCGACGACCACCACCGTTTCGTCCTCGCACCGTTCCTCCGCTGGCATTACCCAGATCAGGTTCTCGGGTCGGCGGCGCGCTAGCCGCCCTCTCAGCCCGGTTGCCCGAGCTCCCCGCTTGCGCGCGATCGTATCTACATGCGCTCGACCATGGCGCGGCCGAACGCCGAGCTGGAGACCTCGGTCGCGTCGTCCAGCAGCCGCGCGAAGTCGTACGTGACGATCCTGTCGCCGATCGTCGCCTCCATCGACGCGATGATCAGGTCGGCGGCCTCGCGCCAGCCCAGGTGCCGCAGCATCATCTCGGCGGAGAGGATCAGCGAGCCCGGGTTCACCTTGTCCTGCCCGGCGTACTTGGGTGCGGTGCCGTGCGTCGCCTCGAACATCGCGATCTCGTCGGACATGTTCGCGCCGGGCGCGATGCCGATGCCGCCGACCTGCGCGGCGAGCGCGTCGGAGATGTAGTCGCCGTTCAGGTTCGGCGTCGCGATCACGTCGTACTCCGCCGGGCGCATCAGGATCTGCTGCAGGAACGCATCGGCGATCGCGTCCTTGATCGTGATCTCGCGGCCGGTGCCGGGGTTCTGGAAGGTCAGCCACGGCCCGCCGTCGAGCGGCCGGGCTCCGAACTCGGCGGCCGCGAGCGCCGTAGCCCCAGTCCCGGAATGCGCCCTCGGTGAACTTCATGATGTTGCCCTTGTGGACGAGCGTCACCGAGCGGCGGTCGTTGTCGATCGCGTATCTGGATCGCCTTGCGGACGAGCCGCTCCGTGCCCTCCCGTGAGATGGGCTTGATGCCGATGCCGGACGTCTCCGGGAAGCGGATCTTCTGCACGTCGAGCTCGTCGCGCAGGAACGAGATCACCCGGCGCGCGCCCTCCGACTCCGCCTCCCACTCGATCCCCGCGTAGATGTCCTCGGTGTTCTCGCGGAAGATGACCATGTCGGTCTGCGAGGGGTCCTTGAGCGGGCTCGGGACGCCGCGGAAGTACCGCACCGGCCGCAGGCAGACGAAGAGGTCGAGCTCCTGCCGGAGCGCGACGTTGAGCGAGCGGATGCCGCCGCCGACCGGCGTCGTCATCGGCCCCTTGATCGCGACCGAGAACTCCCTGACGGCCTCGAGGGTCTCGACCGGCAGCCACACGTCCTCGCCGTAGAGCCGGGTCGACTTCTCGCCGGCGTAGACCTCCATCCAGCAGATCTCGCGCTCGCCGTCGTAGGCCTTCGCGACGGCCGCGTCGACGACCTCCTTCATCACCGGCGTGATGTCCACGCCGATCCCGTCGCCCTCGATGAACGGGATGATCGGGTTCGCCGGAACCGGCTCGCCGGGGACGATGCGCTCGCCGCCGGCCGGCGTGGTGATGTGGGACACGGTGCTCACTGGAGCTCCCTCGGGTCGCTGGCTCGAATTCTCGCCCGGAAACCTATGCGAGGCACGGGTACGCGGCGCCGACGAACTGCGGCGGCATGATCGCCGGCGCCGCATTGCCCGGGCCGATCGCCTCTTCAAGCTGCGCGGCGGTTGGGGGGTGCCACCGCGCTACGAGAGTGGCGGCGGAACTACTCTCTCGGCGTTCCGGACCGGCCCGGTCAGCCACGGATGGTACGCCACGAACGGCACGTGCCGTCGGGCTAGCGAACGCCGAAATCGGTGGTGATGATCACGACGTCGAGGCCGCCGTAGACGCCCGGTGCGCCGGGAACGGTGACGGCCGCGAGCCCGATCTCGCGCCAGTGCGGCGTGAGGATGTTCTGGCGGTGGCCCGGGCTCTGCATCCAGAGCGCGACCGCCCGTCTCGCGTCGATGCCGCGGGTCGACCACAGGAGGTTCTCGCCCACCGACCAGCTGCCCGCCCGCGGCCGGTAGTAGCGCCGGACGCGGTCGGCGAACGAGGAGCCGTCGCGCGACTCGTGGGCGAAGAAGCCGAACCGGCCCATCGCGCGCGAGTGCGCATCGGCCGCGGCGCCGAGCGGGGACGACGCACGGAGCGGCACGAGCCCGGCTTCGCGCCGGACCTCGTTCAGCTCGGCGAGGACCGCGCGCTCGAGCGGGTTGGCCGAGCCTGCCGGCGCGGCGGTCTCGGCGACATGGGCCCCGCCGGCGCCTGCGCCGAGCGCGGCCGCGGTCGCGAGCGCCGCGGCAATCGTGAAGACCCTGGCTCCTGCGGAGCGTCCCACCTATGGGACATCGGGCGGCACGCCTCGATCCTGATCCCTGGATCGAGGGATACAGGAGTCTCAGCTCGTGTCGATAGGCGCGGGCGTCACGACCCTGCCACGCCGGTGCTCGAGCCAGTCGACGAGGATCACCTGGATCGTGCCGGCCACCGGGATCGCGGCCAGCGCGCCGATCACCCCTGCGAGCTTGGCGCCGATCAGCACCGCGATCAGCACCGCCAGCGGGGAGAGCTGCACCGTCCGGCCGTAGACGACCGGCTGGAGCACGTGGTTCTCGAGCTGCTGGTAGAGGACGAAGAAGATGAGCAGCACGACGCCCGACGTCGTCGAGTCGATGAAGCCGACCGTGGTCACGATCACCGCCGCGATCGTCGCGCCCGCGAGCGGGACGAGGTCGAGGATCGCGACCAGGAGGCCGAGCGCGATCGCGTAGGGGACGCCGAGGCGCGAGCAGAACGGCCGTCGAGATGATGCCGGCGATCAGGCTGATCGCGAGGTTGCCGGTGACGTAGCCGCCGATCGTGCGGTAGATGTCGTAGCCCACGCGCCGCCAGCGGGGCTGCTTGTCGGCGGGCAGCAGCGAATAGACGCGCTCGACCCAGGCGGGCCCTTCGAGCAGCATGAAGAGCGTCAGGAACGCGATCGTGACGACGGCGACGATCGCCGTGATGACGCTCTTCGTCACCGCGAGGGCGGTCCCGGAGACGCCGAGGACGCTGGACGCGCCGCGGTCGCCGATCGCCTCGCGCACGCGGTCCGTGATCTGGTACTCGCGCTCGAGGAACCCGAGCCGGCCCTCCCCGCGCGTGATGCGCTCGACGTACTCCGGCACCGTCTGGATGAACTTGTCGACCTGGTCGACGAGGATCGGCACGAACAGGCTCGCGAGCGCGACGAGCCCGAGCACGGCGCTGATGTACGTGATCGTCACGGCGAGGCCGCGCCTCGGCACGCCGTGGGCCTGGAACCACTCGACGGCGGGGTTGAGCGCGAGCGCGAGGAAGAGCGCGACGAAGATCCAGATCAGCACGCTGCGCGCGACCAGGATCACCTGGATGATCACGAACGCGGCGATGATGATGCCCAGCACGACGAGGATCGCGCGCGGGCGGAACTGGACGAGGCGCTCCTCCACGGAGCGAGGATACGGTCGGCGCCGGATGTTTCCGAAGCGCGCCCGGCGGGGCACGTTGGGATCGATGAGCCTGCGTGGACACCCAATCCGTTGCTCGAACGAGCCGCGACCGCCGTACCGCGCTCTCGGCTCGCGCCTGCGCGCGCATGCGCTCGAAGCGTGCCGACGAGCTCATCGTTGCTCGTCCTCTTCGCGAGCCTCGCGACCTCCTGACCGGCCTCCTGGCGGCCATCGCGAGGCCCACGACTTCACCGAGCTTCGATTCCAGATTCGTCAGCTCTGCGCATCTGGTCGACCTCCTTTCGGAGCGATGCGACTACGGCTCGTTGCACGGATGGACTGCTCGACCGGACCGCCGCGTTCGATGCACGCCGACGGTGCCCGGCTCGAGCTCGTTCCAATCAAGGGAACGGCTTCCGTACCGAATGCGCGCCATGCGCCGTTCTGCCTGCGACTCGCCCGATGACTCCGACACCTGATCGACTGCTCGAGATCTATCTCGCCGACCACCTCGCGGCGTCGACCGCGGGCGTGGCGCTCGCCCGCCGCACCGCCGAGAGGAACGCCGGCACGGCGCTCGGCGACGTGCTCGGGCGGTTGGCCGCGGAGATCGAGGACGACCGGCGGACACTGCAGCGGATCGCCGCGCAGCTCGGCTGCCGGGAGTCGAGGGCGAAGGACGCGCTCGCCTGGCTCGGCGAGCGGGCCGGCAGGCTCAAGCTCAACGGCCAGGTGCGCGGCTACTCGCCGCTCAGCCGCGTCCTGGAGCTGGAGGCCCTCGTTGTCGGCGTGACGGGGAAGCTCGCCCTCTGGCAGACGCTGCAGTCGCCTGGTCTCGCCGAGCGCCTCGCGGCCTTCGACCTGGAGCGGCTCGCCGAGCGGGCGCAGCGCCAGCGGGCCGAGCTCGAGGAGCAGCGCCGCGACGCCGCCCGCGCCGCCTTCGACGCTTCGTGAACGCACGGCACGTGGCTGCGCTGCAGGCGGCGTTCTACGTCGGCACCGGCGCCTGGCCCGTGGCGCACCGGCGCTCGTTCGAGCGCCTGACCGGGCCGAAGGAGGACTTCTGGCTGGCGCAGACGGTCGGGCTCACCGTCGCCTCGGTCGGTCTCGGCCTCGCGCAGGCCGCGTCGGGCCGCCGAGGTGTGCCGCGCGAGCTCCGGACTGTTGCCGCCGCGACCGCCGCGGGGCTCGCGCTCGTCGACGTCGTGATCGTCGCCCGGGCCGCATCTCCAGGATCTACCTCGCCGACGCGCTCGCCGAGTCCGCGCTCGTCGCCGCCTGGCTCGCGGCTCGTGACCGCTTCCCGAGAGGCCTTGAGGAGCTCGGCGCAAGCGCCCGACCGGGTTCGAACCGGTGACCAGAGCTTGGAAGGCTCTTGTGTTACCACTACACCACGGGCGCGGCGTGGGGCTAGGTTAGCGGGTCGTGCGCCCGGATCCCTCCTCGTGGGCGTGGAACGCTGAGGCGCTCGTCGCGATCCTCGGCGCTGGTCGTCGCCTACGCGCTCGCGCTGCGCCGCTACCCGGCCGCGCCGTGGCGCATCGCCTGCTTCGCGGTCGTCGATCGTGCTTGCTCCTCGCCGTCACGATCACGCCGCTCGAGACGATCGCGCTCAACTACCTCCTCTCGATCCACCTGCTCCAGAACGTCGTCCTGGCCGAGTGGGCGCCGGCGCTCCTCGTCCTCGCCGTCCCGCCCGCGCTCGCGGCGTCGGCTGCCGCGCGTGCCGCCGCTCCCGGCGCTGCTCCTGTGGCTCGTCAACTACGGCGTCTGGCACCTGCCCTGGGTCTACGACACCGCCCTGCGCCACCCGCACACGCTCCTGCACCTCGAGCACGCGCTCTACTTCGTCACCGGCGTCCTGCTCTGGTGGCCGGTCGTGCACGGTGCGCACTCGGCCGGGCTTCAAGGCGGGCTACCTGTTCGCCGCGTTCGCGCTGGCGAGCCCGATCGGCCTCCTCATGGCGCTGATCCCGGAGCCGATCTACGACTTCTACGTCGAGGCGCCCGAGGAGCTGTGGGGACTGTCGCCCGCTCACCGACCAGCAGATCGCGGGCGTGACGATGTCGCTCGAGCAGGCGGCGCGTCTTCTTCGCCGCGTTCGCCGTCTTCTTCGCCCGCTTCCTGCGCGAGCAGGACACCGCCGACGAGCCGCCCGCCGCGGAGGTCTAGTCGGGACGGCCGGATTCGAACCGGCGGCCTCTCGCTCCCAAAGCGAGCGCGCTACCAGGCTGCGCTACGTCCCGCTGCGCGAAGTGTAGAGCGGAGGGGAGGACTCCCCATTTGGGGGTGGCGCTTACAGTTGCCAGACTCCGTAAAGGTGCCGCCCTGTGCCGACAAGAACCGGGATTGGAAGCTGGTCGCGTTTCGGCAGGGTGCTTCCCTGTGTCGACAGGAACTGGCATTTGCGCGATTCTTGCGCAGGCTCGTCGACTTCTCTGCGACGTTTCTGCGGAAGCCGCCGACCTCTCCCAGCGGGAGGCGGCGATCGTGCGAGCGCATCAACGACGATCCGCGACGCGCACGATATGACGCCGCTCGGCAGTCGACCGAAGCTGACGCGCGCGGCGCGCGTCGCACTCGCAGATGATGCTCGCAGGAGGACGTCTTCACGCACGGCGCCTTCGACGAGCGGCTGCGCTCGTTCGGCGTCCGGTTCCCGCTGCTCGCCGAGAACATCGCCTGGGGCTCCGGCCGGCTCGGCGTCGCCGCGCGCGATCGTGACGGCGTGGATGAACAGCCCGCCGCATCGGGCGAACCTGCTGCACCCGCGCTTCCGCATGATCGGGATCGGGACGCCGGTCGGCAACTTCGCCGGCTACCAGCGGCGCGGCCGTCGTCACGGCCGACTTCGGCGGCTAGCCCGCCTACGCCTCGGCCATCAGCGAGCGCAGCTCCAGCAGCTTCTCGCTCCGCAGCTCGTCGCGCTCGCCGCGGTCGATTCGCTCGAGCAGATCCCGCACGAGCGGCGCCAGCTCGACGGGGTTGAACGGCTTCGTGATGTAGTCGACGCCGCCGATGTCGAGGCCGCGCGCCCGGTCGCGGAACTCGGCGCGCGCGGTCAGGAAGATGATCGGGATCGAGGCGGTGCTCGGCATCCTCGAGCAGCTGCTCGGCGACGCCCCAGCCGTCGAGGCCGGGCATCATCACGTCGAGCAGGATGATGTCGGGCCGCTCCTCGCGGGCCCGCGCGAGCCCGCCCGGGCCGTCGCCCGACTCGACGACGGCCATGCCCTCCGCCTCGAGGTTGACGCGGCAGAGCAGGCGGATGGGCGCCTCGTCGTCGATGACCAGAACCGTCGTCATCCAGCCTCGTTGCCTACCCTCTACCCCGGTCTCGCTCACGCTCTCAGTCCACTGTCGCAGTCGCAGCGGCCGGCAGCTGGAAGGCGAAGACGGAGCCCGTGCCCTCGTCCGACTCGACCCAGATCCGGCCGCCCATCGCGTCCGACGAGGCCCTCGGCGAGGAAGAGGCCGAGCCCGGTCTCGCCCGAGCCGACCGTCTTCGCGGTCGCCTCGCCGCGATAGAACTTGCGGAAGATCCGCTCCTGCTCGGTCCGGGAGATGCCGACGCCCTGGTCCTCGACGCGGACCTCGACCATCGTGTCGACGAGGCGCGCGCCGACCGTCACCGTCCCGCCCGACGGGCGAGTAGCGCACGGCGTTGTCGAGGAGGTGCGAGAGCACCTGCGCCGAGCTTGTCCCGGTCGGCGGCCGCCTCGAGCGGCTCGCTCTCGAGCACGATGCGGAACTCGTGCCCGTTGGCCGACGGGGCGGTCTCGGCCGTTCGAACCGCCTCCGTCACGACCGTCGCGACGTCCGTCGGCGCGATCTGCACCTGCATCCCGCCGGCGTCGAGCTGGGCGACCGAGAGCAGGCTGTCGACGATCGCGGTCAGCCGCTCCGACTCCGAGGCGATGTAGCGGAGGAACGTCTCGCGCTCCTCCTCGCCGAAGAGGACGTCCTGGCGGAGGAGCGTCTCGGCGAAGCCGTAGATCGACGTCAGCGGCGTGCGGAGCTCGTGGGAGACCGTCGAGACGAAGTCCGACTTCATCTGCTCGACCGCCCGCTCGTCCGAGATGTCGCGGAACGCGTAGATCCGACCGGCGACGGCGCCGGCGGGATCGGTCATGACCGCCTCGCTCAGCGAGAGCCACACCTCGTCCGAGCCGCGCCGGATCGGGACGAGGCGGCTGCGGACGCCCGTCGGCCCTCGGTCTCGAGCGACCGGCCGAGCACCTTCGTCGGCGTCCGGCCGAGCGCCTCGCCGGCCGGCACGCCGGTGATCCGCTCCGCGGCCTGGTTCCAGAGCACGACGTCGCCGTCCCGGTCGACGGCGACGATGCCGTCGGCGACGTTGCCGAGGATCGCCTCGCTCCGCTGCTGCTCGTGCTTGACGCCCTGGTAGAGCTCGGCGGTCGTGCGCGCGGCGGCGGCGCTGCCCGCGAGCGCCTGCAGCGCCCCCGACTCCTCCTCGCGCCACTCGCGCGGCAGCGTCGAGTACACGGCGAGCACGCCGTGGATCGACTCGTCCGGGGAGACCATCGGCACGCCGAGATAGGCCGCGTGCGTCGAGGCGAGCATCGGGTCGGCCTCGGCAGCGCGCGCGTCGCCTCGCGCGTCGGCGATCGCCCGCGCGGAGCGGGCCTGGACGATGTCGCCGACGAGCCACGTCGTCGACGGGCGCGCGCGCCGCCGACACCTCGCTCGCGCCCTCCCCGCAGGCCGCGCGCACGACGAGCTCGTCCTCCTCGAGCAGCCTGCACCGAGGCGCCGTCGGCCTCGAGCAGGTCGACCGCGTGCTGGACGACCTGGTCGAGCACGTTCTCGGGATCGAGCTCGCCGGAGAGCTCGCGGCTCGCGGTGCGCGAGCCGCTGCGCGAGCGAACGCGATCGCCGCTCGAGCTCGTACAGCTCGCTGCGCTCGAGGGCGCCCCGGGCGGCGCCGGCGACGTGACCTGCCAGCTCGAGCTGCTCGTCGGTGAAGCGTGCGCTCGCTCCCGAAGAAGACGAGCGCGAGCCCGCGTCTCGGCTTCGCGCGGCTGCGGCAGCGGCACCGCGAGCAGCGAGCGGCAGCCCGCGGCCTCCGCGGCCGCCACGAGCCCGTCCGCGAAGCGGCTGTCCTCCGCGAGCGAACGGGAGGCGAGCACCTTGCCGGCGCGCGCCGACGGCGCCAGGGCCTGGGCGCCGCCCGACCGCAGGTAGCGCGGCGAGCTCGGCCGGGAGCGCGTAGCCGGCTGCGAGCTCCAGCGTTCCGCCGGCCGGCCTGAGCACCGCGGCCGCGATCCCCTCGAGCGACTCGCATCGCGGCCTGCGCGACCGCCTCGAGCGTCGCGTGCGGCGGACAGGGGCTCGCTCAGCATCGCACGCGATCCGGTAGAAGCCCCGCTCCGAGCGCGCCTGCTGCTGGCCCGCCTTCAGCAGCGCGCCCTGCTCGGCGAGCCGCTGCTCGCTCTCCCGCAGCAGACGCGCGGTCTCGATCGCCGTCGCCGCCTCGCGGGCGACCGCCTCGGCGAGCGCGACGTCGCCGGCGCTCCACGCCGACGGCGTCGACCGCTGCACGCTGAGCACGCCGAGCAGCGCTCGCCCGCGAGCAACGGCGTCGCGAGCACCGCCGCACGTCCTGGTCGAGCAGCACTGGACGTCGCCGAGCGACGGGTCGTCCAGCTCGGGCGCCAGCGTCACGTCGGCGACCGCGACCGTCTGGCGCTCTGCATCGCCCGGTCGACCGCGGGCAGGCGCGTCGCGCTCGTCGAGCGGCGCCACGCCGGGTGCGTCCCATTCCGCCACCGTCGTCAGGTGCGAGCCCGACTCGCCGAGGCGGATGAAGCAGCGCGTCCCGCCGATCGCGCTCGCGGTCTCCGCGACGGTGACGCCCAGCAGCTCGTCGAGGTCGTGCTCGCGAGCGCACCTCGAGCGAGATGCGCGAGACGAGACGCTCGCGCTCGAGCGCGTCCGTGAGCGCGACCGACGACGGCAGCCCGGGCGAGCGCGAGGCCGGCCTGCGACGCGAACGCCTGCATGACCGCGAGCTCCTGCGGCCTCGAAGACCCGCGGCGCGCGCGTCCCGAGCACGAGGACGCCGACGGCGCGGGCGGTCGCGAAGACCGGCACGAAGGCGGCGCTCCTGACGCCGACGCGCTCGAGCTTCTTCGAGACGCGCGCTCGACGCCGGCGCGTCGAAGACCGCGAACGGAGCCTCGTCCCGAAGCGCCGTGGCGACGCCGCTCGGCTGGTGCTCGAGATCCAGGGTCAGACCCTGTCAGCGACGGTCACGTCCCGATCTCGCTCGCGCGCGGCGACGAACCGCGCCGTCCGGCCGTCCGGATCGACGAGCGCGAGCGCGGCGACGTCGACGCCGAAGAGCGTCGATCGACTCGTCCGCGACGAGGCTCCCGATCGCCTCGGCGTCGGCCGCCCGCGCGAGGTCGCGCGAGAGCCGGTCGCGCGGCGTCGGCGTCGAGGGCGGCCAGGTCGTCCAGCGGAATGCGCGCCCCGGCGAGCAGGAGGCGGCGGTCGGCCCAGCTCGCGAGCAGGATGACGGCGGGGATCACGGCGACGACGATCGCGGCGAGCGACGGCCACAGCTGGCCGGCGAGCGGCTCCTGCGCCGTCGATCAGCACGCCGACGCCGAGAACCGCGGCGGCGAGCCCGACCGCGGGAAAGACGAGCGCGAGCGCCACGCGGGTGTCCCGAGCCGGACGCGCTCGCGCCGGACCGCGGGCAGGACTGGCGGCTCCCGCAGCGAGATACAGCGCCGCGAGGAGGAGCAACGGCACCGCGTTGAACAGCACCGCCTGGGTGTCAGTGTCCACTGGCGTCTCCGATGATAGAGAGAGACTTCCGGCTTTGAAAGATGGGCCGTCCGGCCTATTGGCAGCTCGGAAAGCGCGGAGTAGCGTCACTGCCACTGGGCGATGCGAGCTCGTGGCCGGCCCCCTTCCCGGCGTGGTGGGCCGCGGCGAGCACTGCGATGGCCCCGTCGCAGCGTCCCCCCCGATGCGACGGGGCCGTTCTCTGCCCTCGGATCCGGCCGATCCGGCAGGGCTACGATGGCGGCATGGTCTCGCGCGTCCTCCTCGCGTTCCCGCGCGGCTACTGCGCCGGCGTCGAGCGCGCCGTCGAGACGGTCGAGCTCGCGCTCGAGCACTACGGCCCGCCCGTGTACGTGCGCAAGCAGATCGTGCACAACATCCACGTCGTCCGCGACCTCGAGGCGCGCGGGCGCGATCTTCGTCGAGTCGGAGGACGAGGCGCCGGCCGGCGCGACGATCGTCTTCTCGGCGCACGGCGTCGCGCCGTCCGTGCACACGGCGTCGGCCGAGCGCGTCGCACAACGTGATCGACGCGACCTGCCCGCTCGTGACGAAGGTGCACGTCCAGGCCCGGCGCTACGCCGCCGACGGCTACACGGTCGTCCTGATCGGTCACGCCGGGCACGAGGAGGTGGTCGGCACGATGGGCGAGGCGCCCGAGTCGACCGTGCTCGTGCAGGACGTGGCCGAGGCCGAGGCGCTCGAGCTGCCGCGCGGCGCGAAGATCGCCTACATCACCCAGACGACGCTCTCGGTCGACGAGACGGCCGAGATCATCGGCGTCCTGCGCCGGCGGTTCCCGCAGATCCACGCGCCGAAGAAGGAGGACATCTGCTACGCGACCTCCAACCGGCAGTGGGCGGTGAAGGAGATGCTGGCCGAGGTCGACCTCCTGCTCGTGATCGGCTCGCGCAACTCGTCGAACTCGAACCGGCTCGTCGACGTCGCGCGCGCCGGCGGCGTCGCCGCGTATCTGATCGACGACGCGTCCGAGATCGACGAGGCGTGGCTCGACGGCAGTCGCGACCGTCGGCGTCACCTCGGGCGCCTCGGCGCCGGAGAAGCTCGTCACCGGCGTGTGCGACTGGTTCCGCGACCGCGGCGTCGAGCGGATCGAGCCGTTCCGGCTGATGGACGAGGACGTCACCTTCCGGCTGCCGGTCGAGCTGCGCCGCGAGCTCGCGCTCGCCGAGTCGCAGCGCTAGAGACCGAGCCGCTCGAGCAGCGACGGCTGACGCCCGCGTTTGCAGGGTTCTAACAGGGTCTCGCGCCGGAACGCGGCCAGGCGATGTCGCTTCGTCCTCGCCGATCGAGACTGCCGGCCTCGGCGCTGGCCGCTCTCGTCCCAGACGCTGAATCGTGACGTGGCCGCTCGCTGGTGTAGCGAGGAGACGCGCAGCGCCTTCCCCGAGCTCCTCGCCGGTCGCCGCCGACCAGAACCTCGACGAGCTTCGCGACGCCTGCGGCGCGGCCACCACTCGAGCAGGTCAGCGTGAACCCTGACGCCGATCGACCCACCGCAGCGCTGCTGCACGCCGTGCATGCGTCGCCTCCTCGCCGAGAGCGCTATCGCGCCGGCTGGCGTAGCGCGCAACGATTCTCGCTCCGAGCAGCGTCTTTACAGGGTCCTCGACTCCGTCAGGTGGCCCGGCGCATCAGCTCGACCATCGTCTCGGCATCGCCTCGCCGCTTAACGAGGGTCTGACCCCGTTAGCGAGGTCGTCGCGGACCGCGTCGCATCCGAGACGCGGCTCAGACCTTCGCGATCGTCGGCGCGGCGTCGCCGTTCGCCTCGATCGAGACCGCGAGCACCTCGGCCTTGATCCACTCCTCGTGGCGGAGCAGGTCGGCCGCCTCGTCGGGGAGCGTGACCGTGATCCGGTCCGTCAGCGCGAGCCCCTGCTCCTTCCGCATCGAGTTGAGCGTGTGGATGAGGTCGTAGACGCGGCCCTCGAGCTCGAGCTCGGGATCGACCGTCGTGTCGAGCGCGATCGTGAGGCCCTCCTCGGACGCGACGGCCCAGCCCTCCTTGCCCGAGCGCTCGACCAGCACCTCGTCGGCGCCGAGATCGTGCCCGGCGACGCGGAAGCCGCCGCCCGGCGAGCTCCTCGAACTCCCCGGCGGCGAGCGCGGCCCGGACGGCGCCGAGCTCCTTGCCGAGCTTCGGGCCGAGCACCGGCAGGTGCGGCTTCACGTGGAGCTCGGTCGCGTCGACCGGGCCGAACTCGATCTCCTTGACGCGCAGCTCGTCCCGAAGCTCGTCGACGTGCGTCTCCGCGAGCGGCGCGCCCTCGACGACGAGGCGGCCGCAGCGGCTGTCGCACCCTGACGCTCGCGGCCTGCCGCGCCTGGTGGCCGAGCCCGACGACCCGCCGCACGTCCGCGATCTCGGCGAGCAGCGCATCGTCCGGCGCCGGGGCGTCCGGCCAGCCGGCGAGATGGACCGAGTCCGGCGGGTTGCCGTCCGCCCCGCGCACGAGCAGCTGCCAGAGGTGCTCGGTGAGGAACGGCATCACCGGCGCCACGACGCGCAGCGACTGCACGACGGCGAGCCAGAGCACGTGGAGCGCGACGCGGTCGCCGTCCCAGAAGCGCCGGCGCGAGCGGCGGATGTACCAGTTCGAGAGATCGTCGACGAAGGACTCGAATGCGCGGATGACCTCGACGGTCAGAACGACTCGTAGGCCGCCGTCGCATCGCGCACGAGGGCATCGCGTGCGGTCGAGCAGCCAGCGGTCGAGCGGCTTCAGCTCCGAGGCCTGCGGCAGCTCGCCCCACGTCGGCCGGAAGTCGTCGATGTTCGCCGTAGTCGACGAGGAACTTGACCGAGTTCCAGAGCGTCAGCAGCTTGCGCTTGACCTCCCGCGCCGGCGCGAACCCGAACAGCAGGTTGCGGTCGGGCGGCTGCGCGCAGTACTGCCAGCGCATCGACGTCGGCGCCCATGCGCTCGAACGCCTCGCCGGCCTCGATCGCGTTCCCCCACGACTTGTGCATCTCGCGCCCGGTCTCGTCGAGCATCTTCTCGTAGCCGAGCACGCGCTTGAACGGGGCCTTGCCGGTCAGCACCACCGACATGAAGAGCTGCGAGTAGAACCAGAGCCGGATCTGCTCCCGCATCTCCGAGACCCAGTCGGCCGGGAACCAGTCCTCCCAGTACGCGTGATCGGGCAGGTCCGCTGTCGTCAGGCCCTTCGCCGCCCCGGTCGCATAGCCCTCCTCGACGAACTCCGGGCTCTGCCAGCCGAGCGTCGAGAAGGGAACGATGCCGGCGTCGAGCCAGCACGTCGCCGACCTCGAGCATCCGCCGCACCTCGCTCCCGCACGACTCACACGCGATCGGCACCTCGTCGATCCACGGCCGCCGCAGCTCCTCGAGCTGCTCGACGCCGCCGGTCGCGCGCTCGAGCAGCTCCGCCTTCGACCCGATCACGTTCAGGTGGCCGCACTCGCACGGGTAGAACGGCAGCGGCAGGCCGTAGTACCGCCGCCGCGAGATGTTCCAGTCGCCCATGTTGTGGAGCCAGTCGTCCATCCGCTTGCCCATGTAGCCCGGCGTCCACTCGACATCCTCGTTCGCGCGCAGCAGCTGCGGCCGCAGCTCCTCGACGGAGATGAGCCAGTCGTCGGTGACCCGCCAGATGAGCGGCGTGTCGCAGCGCCAGCAGTGCGGGTAGCGGTGCGTGTGGAGCCCCGCCTCGAGGAGGATCCCGCGCTCGCCGAGCCAGCCGATGATCTGGTCGGCGGCCTCGGTCGTCGAGAGCCCGTGCAGCCAGCCGTAGTCGTCGTAGAAGCGGCCGGCCTCGTCCACCGGGCGAGAGAACGGGCAGGTCGTGGACGCGGCCGAGCTCGAAGTCCTCCTGACCCGCTCCCGGCGCGATGTGGACGATGCCCGTGCCGTCCTCGAGGGACACCTCGTCCCACGGGATGACCCGGTGCTCGAACGTCCGCGGCGGGCGCGAGCTCGTCGAACGGGCCCGCGGTAGCGCCAGCCGACGAGGTCCTCGCCGGGCTTGCGCTCGACGAACGCCTCCTCCGGATACCGCGCGACGGCGACCCACTCGCCGTTCTCGCGACGGCCGTACTCGGCGTCCGGCTTCACGGCGGCGGCGACGTTCGCGGGCAGCGTCCACGGCGTCGTCGTCCAGATGACGAGCGACTCGTGCTCGCGGTCGAGCAACGGGAAGCGGACGAAGAGCGACGGATCGCTCCGATCCTCGTAGCTGCCGTGGAGCTCGTGCGCCGGAGATCGACGTCCCGCAGCGTGGGCACCACTCGGTCGAGCGGTGACCGAGGTAGAGCCAGCCCTGCTCGTGCACGCGCTTCAGCATCCGCCAGACGTACTCGATGTTCGTGTCGCTGAAGGTGAAGTAGTCGTTGCCCCAGTCCATCCACTGGCCGAGCCGCTGTCGAGCCCTGGGTGATCTCGGCGGAGGCCTGCACGACGACCTCGCGGCAGCGGCGCGCGAACTCCTCGATGCCGAACTCCTCGATCTCCCGCTTCGAGTTGAGCCCGAGCGAGCGCTCGACGCCGACCTCGATCCAGAGCCCCTGGCAGTCGAACCCGTTCTGGTAGCGCTGGTCGAACCCGCGCATCGCCTTGTAGCGCTGGAAGACGTCCTTGAGCGTGCGACCCCAGGCGTGGTGGACGCCCATCGACCCGTTCGCCGTGATCGGGCCGTCGATGAAGCTCCACTTCGGGCCGCCGGCGTTCTGGCGTCGCAACCGCTCGAAGGTGTCCTCGCGCTCCCAGAGCTCCAGCACCTCGAGCTCGAGCGCGGGATGGTCGGGCTTGTCCTGAAGCGGCTCGAGCACAGTCCCGACGATTCTAGGGAACAGTCCGTCCGATCATCGAGCCCTGTCGTTTTCAATGGGTAGACGCGGGTATCCCCGCGTACACCTCTGAAAGGAACATGTCCCAGATGGCAAACTCAGTCACCGAGTCGACCTTCGACGAGGAGGTCACGAAGAGCGAGACACCCGTGATCGTCGACTTCTGGGCCGAGTGGTGCGGCCCGTGCCACGCGGTCGCCCCCGTGCTCGACAAGATCGTCGAGGAGCACGACGGCGAGGTCAAGCTCGTCAAGGTGAACATCGACGAGGAGCGCGCCCTGGCCGAGCGCTACGGGATCGCCTCGATCCCGACGATGATCCTCTTCCGCGACGGTGAGCCGGCCGCCGCCGCTCTCGGCGCGCAGCCCAAGGGCGCCCTCGAGCGCTCGCTCGGCCTCGCGTCGAGTAGCGACCCCTGCTGATCGTTCTAGCTGAGGAACCCGCGACGCCGCCCGGCGCGGTTCCTCGGCGAGGCTAGTCCTCGACCGAGTCGAGGTAGCCGAGGAACGCGGCGTGCTTCGCGAGCAGCGCCTCGAGCTCCCGGACGCCGACAGCGGCCCAGTCCTCGACCCACGAATCGGCCAGATCGTCCTCGATGTAGTGGAAGCCGCGATCGTTCATCTCGATCCGAATGATCGACATTCGCCCGGGCGGGTACATGGGCCGAACGGCCCATCTCGGCGGTGCGGCGGGCCTCATCTTCGAATGCAGCGACTCCTGATCCTCAACCCACGCTCGGGCTCGGACTCCCCGACCGCCGACGAGGTGCGGGCGGCCGCCGAGAGCCGGGGCATCCGCGTGCACGTGCTCGCGGAGGGCGAGGACCTGCCGGCCGTCGCGCGCGACGCGGAGGCGGACGTCATCGGCATGGCGGGCGGCGACGGCTCGCTCGCGGCGGTCGCGGCGGTCGCGATCGAGCGCGACCTGCCGTTCGTCTGCATCCCGTTCGGGACGCGCAACCACTTCGCGCGCGACCTCGGGCTCGACCGCGACGATCCCGATCGGCGCGCTCGCGGCATTCGACGGCGAGGAGCGGCGCGTCGACGTCGGCCGCGTCGGCGAGCGGCTCTTCCTGAACAACGTCTCGCTCGGCCTCTACGCGCTCCTCGTCCACCGCCGCGAGCGGCACCGGCGGCGGCGCGAGCTGCTCGCCCGCCTACGCGCGCTGCTGCTCGTCGCGAAGGAGCATCGCCGGAAGGAACGGTTCACGGTCGACGGGGAGCCCGTCGCGGCGCGCGTCGTCCTCGTCGCCTGCAACGACTACAGCCTCGACCTCTTCTCCGTCGGTGAGCGCGAGCGCATGGACGAAGGGCGGCTGCACCTCTACGTGCCGCACGGCTTCCGGCGCGTGACCTGGGACGAGCGGAGTTGCACCGAGCTCACCGTCGATTCGGCGAGTGCGTCGCTGCGCGCTGCGATCGACGGCGAGCCCGCACGGCTCGAGACGCCGCTCGAGTTCCGGATCGAGCCTCGTGCGCTACGCGTGCTCGTGCGCGCCGCCAGAGCTGACAGGATCTCGACGTAACGTGCTCGGGCGATGCTCGTCCGGGCGAGGCAACTCGTCCGCCGGGAACCAGCCGAGCTCGACGAGGTCGTCGGCGGCCCCTCGTCACCGGACGTGGGCGCGCGCGATAGATGAGGCAGAGCACGGTGCGGCCGTCGTGCGGCTGCAGCCAGATGCCGAGGAGCTCCGTCGGCTCGACCTCGAGGCCGGTCTCCTCGCGCACCTCGCGGTGAAGCGCGTCGAGCGGCTGCTCGCTCTCGTCCGAGGAAGCCGCCCGGCAGGTCCCAGCAGCCGGCGGCCGGGTCGAAGCGGCGGCGGCCGAGCAGGACCCGCCCGTCGCGCTCGATCAGCGCATGCGACGCCCGGCACGGAGTTCGCCCACGCCACGAAGCCACAGCTGGCGCACTCGAAGCTGCCGCCGCCGATGCTCGCACGCGCGGCGCACCGCGGGCAGAAGCGCCAGCCGTCGAGGATCCCCATGCGGAGCGACGATACTGGGCGAATGAGACACGTCCCTGCGACCGTCCACGAGCTCTCGCGCATCGGGCTCCTCTCGGAGCTCCCGGGTGAGCAGCTCAACCGGCTCGCAGGCAGGATGGCCCGCGAGGAGGTCGCCGCGGGCGCGCCGGTGGTCGAGCAGGGCCAGCCCGGCGAGCGCTTCTACGTCGTCCTCTCCGGCATGTTCAACGTCTCGCAGGAGGGCTTCGGCGACCGCCGCGTGCTCAGGCCGGGCGAGTACTTCGGAGAGGTCGCGCTCGCGATGGACATCCCGCGCACCGCGACGGTGCGGGCGATCACGCCGGGCGTCGTCGCGAGCTGCGACATCGCCACCTTCGACGAGTTCCTCCGGCCGCTCTTCGCCGCCGACGAGTGACTCGCCCTCGAGCCGTCAACAAACTCCTGACGGGGTCTGACCCCGTTAAGGCGTGCGCGCCTCGGCGAGCACGGCGTCGCTGAACCGCGGCCAGGCGTCGATCGCCCACTCGCCGAAGTCCACGTCGGCCAGCACGGCGCAGGCGAGACCGGCCGCCGGGTCGACCCAGAGGAAGGTGGCGCTCCCGGCCTTCGAGCCGAAGTGGCCGAACGTCCCGGCCGAGTTCGCCGACCCGGTCCAGTGCGGCGCCTTCGCGTCCTTGAGCTCGAAGCCGAGACCCCAGTCGTTCGGGTCCTGTCGGCCGAAGCCGGGCAGGACGCCGCGCAGCCCGGGAAAGCGCACCTGCGTCGCCTCGGCGAGCGTCTCCGCGCGCGACGAGCGTCGGCGCGAGCAGCTCGCGGCCGAACGCGAGCAGATCGCCGAGCGTGCCCACCAGGCCGGCCCCCGCATCGCCGCGCAGCTCGGCCTCGAGGGCGAGCGGCCGTAGCACTGCCTCGCGCAGGTACTCGGCGAACGGCATCTCCGCCCTCGCCTCGAGTGCCGCCGCGAGCACGTTGAAGCCCTCGTTCGAGTAGATGCGGACACGCCCCGGCGGCGCCAGGACCTGCCCCTCCGGCCCGAGCCCGGACGCGTGCGCGAGCAGGTGCGCGATCGTCGCGCCCTCCGGCCCTGCCGGATCCTCGAGCGCGAGCACCCCCTCCTCGATCGCGATCAGCGTCGCGTACGCGGTGAAGAGCTTCGTCACGGACGCCCACGCCAGCTCCCGGCGATCCTCGCCCGCCGACGCGAGCACGCCATCCGGCGACGCAACGCCCGCCGCGCTGTGCGCAGCAGGCCAGCTGCCGATCTGGCGCAGCGCTTCCACCCGCGGCGATACTAAAGCCGTGGAGCGCCGCCACAGCCGTCGCAACATCGCCGGCCACTCGCCGTACGAGCAGGTCGTCGGTTACTCGCGCGCCGTCGTCGCCGGCAGCGAGATCCGCGTCGCCGGCACCGCGCCGATCCCGCGCGAGGGGGAGCCGCCGGAGGACGCCTACGGCCAGACGAAGCTCTGCCTCGAGATCATCGGCGGCGCCCTCGAGGAGGCCGGGGCGAGCTTCGACGACGTCGTCCGCACCCGCCTCTTTCTCGTCGACGCGGCCGACTACGACGAGGTGGCGCGCGCCCACGGCGAGGTCTTCTCGGCCATCCGCCCGGCGTCGACGGCGCTCGTCGTGAAGGCACTCCTCGACCCGCGCTGGCGCATCGAGATCGAGGCCGACGCGGTGCTCGGCTGATGCGGCTGGCGATCCTCACCGGGATGTACGTCGGGATCGTCTGCTCGGCGCAGATCGGCGCCCAGAAGATCGTCGAGCTGCCGTGGACCGGCGAGCCCGCACCCGGCGGAGCCGTACTGATCGGCGTCTCGCTGGCGCTCGTCGAGCTCGCGCACCACAGCGCACCGACGCGCCGGGAGGGCTGGCGGAACGCGCAGGTGATGATCGGCACGGGCTTCGCCGCCTCCGCGCTCCTCGCCGGGTGGATCGCCGTCGTCGACAGGTGGACACCCGCCTTCCCGGGGCAGGGCTTCGAGGTCGTGGCCGACACGTGGCGCATCGTCGCCGGGAGCCTCGCCGCGTTTGCGCTGTCCGAGACGCTCGACAACGGCCTCGGCGCGTGGATGCGCGACCGCGTCCCGGACGCGGTCCGCGTGCTCGCGACGAACGCCGTCAGCGCTCCGCTGGACACCTTCGTGTTCCTCCTGATCGCCTTCGGCTCGCTCGACTTCTTCGCGGGCCAGCTGCAGGCGAAATACGCCGCCACGATCGTGCTCGGGGTGCCGCTCGTCCTCGGCATCCGCCGTGCCTTCGACCGCCCCGTCCCCGTTCCAGCAACGTGAAGCAGATCTATCCGAACTCGATCACCGGGAAGGGCGCCCTGCCCGGCGGCAGCGTGCTCGACCACGCGTTCGGGCAGTCGGACCCGTACACGCTCGGCGTCGAGGAGGAGTACATGCTCCTCGACGGCGAGACCTTCGACCTCGTCCAGCACATAGACACGGTGCTGCAGGCGATCAGCGGCCACGAGCTCGAGCCGCGCATCAACGCCGAGCTGATGCAGTCCGTGCTCGAGATCGCGACGCCGGTCTGCCACACCGCCGCCGACGTCCAGCGCGAGCTGCTGAAGCTGCGCGGGTACGTGACGCAGATCGGGCGCGACAAGGGCCTCCGCGTCGGCTCGGCGGGAACGCATCCGTTCTCGCTCTTCGAACGGCAGCGCATCACGGCGCGCGACCGCTACCGGAACCTCGTCGACCAGCTGCAGTACGTCGCGCGGCGGGAGCTCATCTTCGGGATGCACGTGCACGTCGCCGTCGACGATCCCGAGAAGGCGATCCAGGTCGTCAACGGGCTGCTGCCGCAGCTCGGCCCGCTGCTCGCGCTCTCCGCGAGCTCCCCGTTCTGGCGCGGCGAGCCGACCGGGCTCTCGTCGAGCCGGCAGATGGTCTTCGCCGCCTTCCCGCGCTCGGGGCCGCCGCCGCGCTTCCGCGACTACGCCGACTACGCGGAGGTCGTCGGGCAGCTCGAGCGCACCGGCTGCATCGCGGACTACACGCACATCTGGTGGGACATTCGCCTGCACCCGCGCCTCGGCACCGTCGAGATCCGGATCTGCGACGCCGTCACGCGGGTCGAGGACGCGACGGCGCTCGCGGCGTACTGCCAGGCGCTCGTGAAGCTCCTCTCCGAGCGCTTCGACCGCGGCGAGGAGATCCCGTCGTTCCACCGGATCCTCACGACCGAGAACAAGTGGCTCGCCGCCCGCTACGGCCTGGAGGCGCCGGTGATGGATCTCGCGACCGGCAAGCGCAACCGGCTGCCGGTCGCGCAGATCATCCGCCGCACGCTGAAGGAGATCGAGCCGCACGCGCGCGAGCTCGGGTCGGACCGCGAGCTGGAGGGGATCGGCGAGATCCTCGCCCGCGGGAACGGCGCCGATCGCCAGCTGCGCGTCTTCAACGCCAACCGCGACATCGTCGAGGTCGTCGAGGAGATCGCGAAGGCGACCGAGGCCGTTCCCGCGAACGCCTGACCGCTACGGCTCCACCGGTCTCCGGAAGGCCTGCACGCGACGGGACGCGGTGTCGACGAGCGCGAGCCTGTGGCCACGCTGGACGAGTGCAAGTGTCCGCTCGTCTGCGCTGAGGGCGAGGCTGACACTCCAGATCGAGCGCTGCACGCCGTGCCAGGGCAGATCGATACAGAAGGCGCGGCGTCGCGCGGTGTCGAGCGCGTGGACGAAGGCGCTGCCGTCGAGCTTGCGGTAGAGCGTGTACGCCCACCCGCCCGTCCGGGTCGTCGCGCGCGTGATGGCTGCCCCACGCATGTCTTCGTCGGGCTCGCGCTTGTCGACGATCGCGCCGGGGAGAGGGCGACCGGTCGACAGCTGGACGGCCCGCACGCGATACCCGGCCACCTCGTTCGGACCGAGGTACTGGATCGCGTAGAGCAGCCGCGCGTCCGGTGACAGAGCATCGAACGACCAGGCGCCGGGCAGCTGCACGAGGCGCCGAAGTCGGAGCGGTGAGGTCGAGAGCACCGCGAACCGCGTCACCGCGCCGGGAGACGCCTGTGCGTACGTCGAGAGAACGAGCGTCTCGCCGTCGGCCGACAGCCCTGCGGTCGTCCCGTCGAACGCGACGACCGGCACCCCGAGGCTGCCGCGCAGGTTGAGGAACCGCGCGATGCGGCCGTCCCGCGTGCTGACGGCGGTCACTGCGGTCGAGCCTCCGGCCGGTATCGCGACGTAGCGGAGCCGTCCATCCGGTGACTCGACGCCGCTGCCTCCGAACACCGTGCCGGGAGACGGTCCGCCACCGGCCGCCGCCGCCGAGCTGCCGACCGAGACGAGGATCAGAGCGAGAAGGACGACCCGTGCCATGTGTGGCCTCCGATCGGAGTTGTCTAGCGTCTACCCCGCCCGAGCCCCGAGAGGTCCCTGGACCTGTCGAGCGGCGAACCACGTAACGAGATCGTGGGCCGGGACCTCAGGCATCGCTCGGGTCGTACAGTCGAGACGGGATGCGCATCCCACCGGAGGAGCGCGCCCTCGTGCGCGGGGCGCAACGGGGCTCCGCCTCGGCTCTCGAGGCGCTCTTCAGGCTGCACTGGCCGCGTGCGCACCGTGCGGCGTACCTCGTCGTCCACGACGCCGCGGCCGCCGAGGACATCGCGCAGGAGTCCTTCCTGGCGGCGATCCGCGCGCTCGACCGGTTCGACCGCCGGCGGCCGTTCGGGCCGTGGCTGCACCGGATCGTGGTGAACCGGGCGATCGACTGGACGCGCGCGCGCCGGCTGCGCGCCGAGGCCGAGCTCGGCGAAGCGGTCGCCGCAGCCGAGCAGGCGTCGCCGCTCGACGGGTCGTTGCTCGCGGCACTCGGCGAGCTCGCGCCCGAGCAGCGCGCCGTCGTCGTCCTCCGGCACCTGCTCGGCTACACGCCCGGCGAGATCGCGGAGCTGCTCTCGCTCCCGCGCGGCACGGTCAACTCGCGCCTGCGCCGAGGGCTCGACTCGCTGCAGGAGAAGGTATGAGGAACGAGCTCGAGTCGGTCCCGATCCCGGGAGAGGACGAGGCGCGCGGGCGGGCGTGGGAGATCGTGAGCGCCGCCTTCGCCGAGCGCGAGCCGACATCACGACGGCGGTCGTGGAAGCCCGTCGTCGCCCTCGTCGGGATCGCCGTCGTCGTCGCCGGGCTGCTGAGCCCGCCCGGCCGCGCCGTGCTCGACGAGCTTCGCGACGCCGTCGGCGTCGAGAAGGCTCAGCCGGCGCTCTTCTCGCTGCCGGCGCCGGGCCGGCTGCTCGTGCTCGCGGACTCGGGAGCCTGGGTCGTCGCCGAGGACGGCTCCAAGCGCCGGCTCGGGCCCTACCGGGAGGCCTCCTGGTCTCCGTTCGGCCGCTTCGTCGCCGCGTCGCGGCGCAACGAGCTGGTCGCACTGACGCCCGGAGGGAGACGTGCGCTGGTCGATCGCGCGGCCGGATGTGCGCTTCCCCCGCTGGGGCGGGTCGGCGACGGACACGCGGATCGCGTACCTCTCGAACGGCAACGCTCCGCGTCGTCGGCGGCGACGGGAGGGGCGACCGCCTCGTCGACGAGCGGGCCGCGCCGCGGCCGGCGGCCTGGCGCCCGGGACGCCGGCACGTGCTCGTGTACGAGCGTCGCGACGGCACGGTGCGGGCGGTCGACGTCGACACCGGCGCGACCGTGCGATTTGCGGGGTCTTTACAGGGTCTGACCCCGTTCGGCGACCGCGCGGAGGCGCGCGCCGTGCTCGGCGACGCGGCCGAGATCGCGGCGCCCGTCCGCTCGCCGGACGGGCGCTGGCTCGCCGTCGGCTGGCCGGAGGCCGACCAGCTCGTCTTCGTCCGCACCCGCGGCGGCCGCCAGCTTCGCGCCGTCTCGAACGTCTCGGCGCAGTTCCGGTCGCGCACGTTTCCTACGATCGGCGGGTGGTGCTGCGAGGACTAGCGCTCGTCGCCTTCCTGGCCCTGGCGGGCGCGTCGGCCGCGGGCGCGCCGCGCTCGCAGTCGCTCGGGGTGTACTGGGACGGCCGGCTCGCGAACGGCGTCCAGCTCGCCGCCGAGGGCGACGCCTTCTTCACCTGGGATCCCGTGCGCAAGCGCGCGCCGAACCGCGACTGGCGGCGGGTCGGCAGCGATCGCCTCGTGCGCGTGCGTGCTTCGGCGTGCTCGACGAGTTCGCGGCCGCGCATCCGGAGGCGCCGCGCGTGGGCATCGGCGACCTCAGCCGCCCGCGCGGCGGCGACTTCGGCCCGCGGTTCGGCGGACGCGGCCACGCCTCGCACCAGAACGGCCTCGACGCGGACGTCTACTACCCGCGGCACGACGGGCGGGAGCGCGCGGCCCGCCGTCCCGGCCAGGTCGACCGCGTTCTCGCCCAGGAGCTCGTCGACCGCTTCGTCGAGGCGGGCGCGCGGCGCGTGTTCGTCGGGCCGAGCCTTCGGCCTGCAGGGGCCAAGCCCGGTCGGTGCAGGCGCTCCCGCACCACGACGACCACCTCCACGTCCGCCTGCCGCTCACGACGACACGCGCCTGGGAGAACGAGATCGTCGGCCACGAGCTGCGGCTGCCGACCGGCTGGCGCGCGACCGCAGACCCGGAGGACGGCTCGACCGCGATCGCGGCGAGCGGCCTCCGCCTCCGGCTGCTGGACTACGGCCCGCGTCCCGCCAGCCGGCGCGCAGCGGGACGGCGCCCCTCTGGAGCTCGGCGACGCGGCGCTCTTCCGCGTCGGCCGGCATGTCTTCCAGGCGCTCGCGAACGTCGGGCCGCGGACGAGCGAGCGGCTGCGCGAGCAGGCCGTCGCCGTGCTCGAGAGCGTTCGCCTGACCGAATCGGGCCGCACGCCGAAGAACGTCGGCTCGATTCGCATCCTGGGCCGTTCCCGGCAGGGCCGGCCGATCGAGGCGATCCGGACCGGCGATCCCGAATCGTCGCGCAGGGTGCTCGTCGTCGGCTGCATCCACGGCGACGAGTGCGCCGGCATGCGCGTCACCCGGCACCTCGCGAGCCTCGTCCGCCCGATCCCGTTCGACCTCTGGCTCGTCCCGAACCTCAACCCGGACGGCCTCGCCGCCCGGACGCGCGGCAACGCGCGCGGCGTCGACCTCAACCGCGACTTCGACACCTTCGCGGAGCCCGAGACGCGAATCGCGCGGCGGCTGGTCGAGCGCATCTCGCCGGACCTGACGCTCTGGTTCCACCAGCCGCAGGGGCTCGTGCGGGCCTGGGGATCGAGCCGCGCGACGGCCCGCCGGTATGCCCGGCTGGCGGGCGAGCCGTATCGCTCGCTCGCGTGGCCGCCCGGCTCGGCGAGCCGCTGGCAGAACGGGCTCGGCCAGATCTCGTTCGTGGTCGAGCTCCGGCGTGGCCCGCTCGCGCCGAGAGGCGCGGCGCGCCACGCGAACGCCGTGCTCCAGCTCGCGCAGTAGGCTCGCTCGGTGATCTGGCTGGACGACGGCACCGCGGTCGAGCTCGAAGAGCTCCTCGCCGACGGGCCGATCCTGCTCCTCTTCTACCTCTTCGACTGGTCCAAGACCTGACGGCAGGAGCTCCAGCTCCTGCGTGACCGGGAGCCCGAGTTCGTCGCGGCGGGCGTCCGGGTGTTCGGCGTCTCGCGCGACTCGCACTGGTCGCACCGCGCGTGGAAGCAGGCGCTCGGCATCGACACGACGCTCCTCTCCGACTGGAACGGCACCCTGGCCAGGCGCTTCGCGGCGTCGCGCACCTTCCGCTGGATGGACGGGGTGCCGGAGCGATCGGCGTTCCTGGTCGACGCGGACGGTACGGTCCGCGCATCGTGGCGGTACGCGGATTCGGAGGTGCCGGACTTCGACGTGCTGCTGGAAGCCGCGCGGCCCTCCTCGCCCTAGCGGCCGCCGCCTACGTCGCGGCGGGCGTTGTCTCGACGTGGCCCGCGGTGCGCGATGCGAACCAGAGCTTCATGGCCGAAGGGCTCGACGGGCCACGGCGAGGCCGCCCCGGGCGACCACCTGCAGGCCGCCTACCAGCTCTGGCTGCCGGGCCACCAGCTGGAGAACGCCGCCGCTCCGTGGCTCGACCCGTACAGCTTCCAGCCGGCCGTCGAGTCGCGTGCCAACTTCGCCGGCTGGCCGTTCGGGATCCCGTTCTGGCCGCTCGAGCGCTTGCTCGGCGCAGTCGGCGGCTGGAACGCGTTCGTCCTCCTCTCCTACGCCGGCGCGGGGCTGTTCGCGTTCCTCTGGCTGGAGTCGCTCGGCCTGCCGCGGCTGCCGGCCTTCGCGGGCGGGCTGCTGTTCGCGCTCGCGCCCTACCGCGCCGCGCAGCTCTCCGCCGGGCACCTGCTCGCGCCCGTCTCGATGCTGCTGCCGCTCGCGCTCTGGGCGATCGAACGCCGGTGGCTGTGGCTCGCGGCGGCCGCGCTCGCGTCGATTCCGCTGTCCGGCCAGGTGCATCTCGCGCTCGGGGCGATCCCGTTCGTCGTCCTCTACGCCGCGCTCCGACTGAGCAACAGTCTGTTGCAAGGTCTGAAGCGGTCGCTCGTGGTCGGCGCGCCCGCGGTCGCCGCCGGCCTGCTCGTGTACGCGGTCTCGATCCGCGGCTCGGTCGGCGCCGGCGGCCGCTCGTTCGCACAGGTCGAGCGGTACTCCGCCGAGCTGGCCGACTTCGTCTCCCGCGATGTCCGGCACGGGATCGAGAGCTTCGTGTTCCTCGGCTGGCTCGTGCCCGTGCTGGCCGTCGTCGGCCTCGTCGTCCTGGCGCGCGAGCGACCGCGGCTCGCGCTCTTAACGGGGTCTGGCACCGTTATTCCCCTGCTCCTCGCGCTCGGCGCCAGCCTGCCGCTCTACGAGCAGGTCTGGCGGAACGTGCCGGGACTGCGGGAGACGCGGGTGCCCGAGCGGTTCCTGCCGATCGCGTGTCTCTGTCTCGCCGCCCTCGTCGCGTTCGCGCTCGCGCGGGTGCCGCGGGCGGCCTGCGTCGCCCTGCTCTGCCTGCTCGTCGTCGACCTGCGGGCGGGAGTCGTGCTCTTCCACCCGACCGCCGCCGACCCCGACAACCGCGCCTACGCGGCGCGGCCCGACGACGTGAGCCTGCTCGAGCTGCCCGTCTTCCTGCCCGACCGGCAGGAGGGCAGCGTCTACCTCTCCTACGCGATCGACGCGCCCGGGACCCCGCTTCGGCGGCTACTCGACGCGTCGCGCCGCCCCGCGCGGATGCCGTGCTCCGCTCGCTGCAGCCGTTCGAGTGCGGCGGTCGCCTCGAGGAGTATCCGGCCGCCGTCGCCGTCCACCGCGGCCTGTACCACGGCCGCGCGGCATGCCTCGGCAGGCTGCTCGACACCCTGCACCGCCGCGGCTACGCGGAGACGGCGCGGGACGGCGAGGTGACGCTCTACCGACTCGTCGAGTGAGAGCGCCCTAGGTCGAGACGGTCTCGGCCCGGCGGGGGAGCACCCAGTTCGGGCGCGGGAAGTGGCAGGTGTAGCCACTCGGGAAGCGCTCGAGGTAGTCCTGATGCTCCGGCTCGGCCTCCCAGAAAGGCCCGGCCGGCGCCACCTCGGTCACGACCGTGCCCGGCCAGAGATTCGATGCCTCGACGTCGGCGATGGTGTCCTCGGCGACGCGGCGCTGCTCGTCGTCGAGGTAGAAGATCGCCGAGCGGTAGCTCGTGCCGACGTCGTTCCCCTGCCGGTTCCGAGTCGTCGGGTCGTGGATCTGGAAGAAGAACTCGAGCTGGTCCCGGTACGACGTCTGCTCGGGGTCGAAGACGATCTCGATCGCCTCGGCGTGCGTCCCGTGGTTGCGGTAGGTCGCGTTGTCGACGTCGCCGCCGCTGTACCCGACCCGCGTAGAGAGCACCCCTGGCCGCTTCCGGATCAGATCCTGCATCCCCCAGAAGCACCCACCGGCGAGGATCGCCTTCTCGACCGCTCCGCTGCTCACCCGACTACCTCCTCCGTCACGACGTCGCGATCCACTCTAGCCAGCGCCCGCGCCTCGGGTCACGAGCCGAAGCGCTCGACGAGGCAGCCGTGGCGCAGACCACGATCGCTCACGGTGAGCGAGTCCCTGCCGAGCTTCGCGAGCACGGTCCGGACGATGCAGGCGCCCGCGAGGATGACCTCGGCCCGCCCCGGCTGGAGGCCGACGATCCGCGCGGCGCTCCTCGAGGCCGCTCGTCCGGTAGAGCTCGATCTGCCGGTCGATCTCGGCGACGTCGAGCACGGTGCCCTGCACGACCTCCGGGTCGTATGTCGCGAGCTCGTGCTTCACGGCCGCGAGATTGGTCACGGCGCCGCCGATCGCGACGAGCTCGTCGGGCGTGGGACGGCCGTCCAGCCGCACGAGCTCGGCGGCGATCGCGTCGAGGGCGGCGGCGAGCACGCTCTCGTCGACCACGCCGCCGAGGCCGAACGTCTCGGTGAACCGCGCCGCCCCGACGTCGACGCTGAAGCGCTCGTCGATACGGCCGGCCCGCCCGAAGGTGAACTGCGAGCTTCCGCCACCGGTCTCGAACACGACGAGCGAGCCGTCGCCGAGCGCGAGGCCGGCAGTCGCAGCGAGGTACGAGAGCCGCGCCTCCTCCTCGCCGGAGACGACCTCGACGTCGAGGCCGCATCGCGCGCGCACCTCGTCGACAAAGGCAGCGCTGTCGGCAGCGATCCGCAACCCGGCGGTCCCCACGGCCGCGACCGCCTCGGCTCCGTTCCCGACGCCTCGTCCGCCATCGCCTGCGATCGCCTCGATCGTCCGCTCCGCTGCAGCTCGGGCTCGAGTCGACCCGTCTCGCCCAGCCCCTCGCCGAGCCGGGTGATCTCCGCGCGATCGACGATCGTCCGCCACTCGCCGTCCGCGCGCCGCTCGGCGACGTGGAGCTTCACCGAGTTCGTGCCGACGTCGATGACCGCGTAGCGGTGGCTGTCGAAGCCGACGAGCGCCTCGAGGCCGCGCGGGAAGCTCACGTTCGGCAGCGACCCGAGCTCCAACTCGTCCACGGCGGCACGGACGAGCTCCGCATCCTCGGACTCGACGGCGAGCGTGCGCGTTGCGTGAGCGCCCGTCCGGACGTCGGTCAGCTCCGCCATGCAGCCGCCGAAGGTGTAGTGGGTGCGTCGCTTGTGCACGGCGACCGACGAGCAGGTCGGTGCTCGGCCGCACGACCTCGTCGACGAGCTCGTCGAGCTCGTAGTCGTCGCGACGCGAGCGGCGGCACGTCCACGTCGAGCGCGGACAGGAGCGAGGCGATGTCGGTCGCGGCGATCGGGAACTCGGCCTTCGCGACGGGCCTCCACTGCTCGAGCCCGTCGTCGTTCACCTGCGTCGAGGCGCTTGACGTCCAGCTGCCCGCCGCGGACCTTGATGCTGCCCTCGCCGCGGCTCGAGACGATGTACACCTCGTCGGTCTCGTCGACGCGCGTCGGCGCGAGCGCGGCGAGCCGATCTTCCGCGTCTCCGAAGCTCTCGCCGAACGTGCGCCACTCCCAGCGAGGGACGATCATCCGAGCGCCCTTACGTCTCGGCGGCGGCGAGCGTCGGCCGATCCCGACCGGAGCGTGAGCGCCGGTCGAACGCCTTCACGAGCTCGGAGACCGCGAGGTAGACGATCGGGCCGAGCAGGCAGATGCCCCATTGCGTGCTCGTCAGAGACACCGTGTCGAAGATGCGCTGCAGGAACGACAGCTCCGTGACGAGGAACGTCAGCACGAGGGTCACGCCGATCAGCTGCACGAACCGCCGGTTCTCGATCGTGTAGCGGCTGAAGACCGTCTGCACCGGCTCGCGGACCTCGACGGCGGCGACGATGTGCATCAGGGACAGCGTGGTCAGGCCCATCGTGGTCGCGACGACGAGGTCGTAGCTGTCCTCGCCCCAGGCGACGACGCCGAGCGCGATCGCGGCCATGACGAGAGCCAGGGAGCCGAGCCGGATCGCGAGCGGCCGGTTCACGATCGGCGCGCTCGCATCACGCGGCCGCCGCTGCATGAGGCCGGGCACAGCGGCGTCGAAGCCAAGGCCGACCGCCAGCACCACGTCGATCGCGAAGTTGATCCAGAGGACCTGCAAGGGCGTGAGCGGGGCGCCGTCGGCGACGCCGAAGACGCCGGCGAGGACGAACAGGAGGATGAACGCGCCCAGCTCGATCAGCTGGATGCGCACGTACTTCATCAGGTTGTCGTAGATCCCCCGGCCGCCCTCGACCGCCGACACGATCGTGGCGAAGTTGTCGTCCGTGAGGATCATGTCCGCGGCTTCCTTCGTCACCTCGGTCCCCGTGATCCCCATCGCGACGCCGATGTCGGAGCGCTTGAGGGCCGGCGCGTCGTTGACCCCGTCGCCGGTCATCGCAACGACGTTGCCCTGGCGCTTCAGCATGTCGACGAGCCGCACCTTGTCCTCGGGCGCGACGCGGGCCACCACTCCGATCTCACCGACCTGGGCGTCGAGCTCCTCGTCGGTCAGGGCCGCGAACTCGGTGCCCGGCAGGGCGCGGCCCTCGATCCCGAGCTGGGCCCCGATCGCGGAAGCCGTCGTCGCGTGGTCGCCCGTGATCATGCGCACCTTGATCCCGGCCTCCTTGCAACGCGCGATCGCGTCCCTCGCCTCCTTGCGCGGCGGGTCGACGATGCCGACGAGGGCGAGCAGGGTCAGGTCCTGCACCTCGGCGAGCAGCTCGCCGCCGGCGTCGAAGTCGGCGGGATCGAGGTCGCGAGCCGCCACGGCGAGCACACGCAGGCCCTCGCCGGCGAGACGGTCGTTCTCGGCCAGGACGCGGTCGCGGTTGCCCTCGGCGGGCACGCTCGAGCCGTCGGCGTCCCGGAACCAGGACGACCGCGCGAGCAGCACGTCGGGCGCGCCCTTCACGTAGCAGCGAACGACCTTGCGGCCCTCGTCGACCTCCATCTCGTGGAACGTCGCCATGAACTTGTACTCCGAGTCGAACGGCACCTCCGCGACGCGGGGATAGAGGCGCCGCGTCTCGCCGACGTCGAGCCCGCCCTTCGCCGCGAGGACGACGAGCGCCGCCTCGGTCGGGTCGCCCACGATCTCGCCGTCGCGCACGGCCGCGTCGTTCGCGAGCGCCATCGGCAGGAGGAACGGGTCGAAGGCGGTGTCCGTCTCGCCCGCGACGCGAAGGATCCTGCCCTCGGTCGAGTAGCCCTCGCCCTCGATCGAGTAGCGCCGCCCGACGACGACGAGCTCGCGCGCGGTCATCTGGTTCAGCGTCAGCGTGCCGGTCTTGTCGGAGCAGATGGCCGAGGTCGAGCCGAGCGTCTCCACCGACCGGAGCCGCTTCACGATCGCCCCCTTCGCCGCGAGCGCCTGCGTCCCGAGCGAGAGCATGGTCGTGACGACCGCGGGCAGGCCGGTCGGGATCGCCGCGATCGCGAGGGCGATGCCGATCACGAAGAGCTCGTCGAAGTCGTCGCCGCGGAGGAGCCCGAGCACGACCACGAGCGCCAGCGCGACCGCAGCCATGATCGTGATCAGGACGGTCAGCTGGTCGAGCTGGCGCGTCAGCGGCGTCTTCTCCTGCTGGACGCCGGCCAGCATTCCCGAGATCTGGCCGACCTCGGTTCCCATCCCGGTCGCCGTGACGACCATCTCGCCCCGCCCGCGAGTCACCGTGGAGTTCATGTAGGCCATGTCCAGACGGTCGCCGAGCGGGACGTCCTCGCCGGCGACCGGCTCGACCGACTTCAGCACCGGCGTGCTCTCGCCGGTGAGCGCCGCCTCCTCGATCTCGAGCGTCGCGGCCAGGATCAGCCGCCCGTCCGCCGGCACCTTGTCGCCGGCCTCGAAGGTGACGATGTCGCCCGGGACGAGCTCCTCGGCCGGGATGTCGACGCGCTCGCCGCCACGGCGGACGTGCGCGTGGATCAGGAGCATCTTCTGGAGCGCGGCGACGCTCTCCGCGGCCTTGCCCTCCTGGTTCAGGCCGAGCACCGCGTTCAACACGGTCAGGCCGAAGATCACGAGACCGGTCGACCACTCCTGCAGCGCGACGATGCTGACGACCGCGGCGCCGAGCAGGACGAGCTGCATCAGGTCGCGGTACTGGCGGAGGAAGGCCCGCCAACCGGGCTCCTTCTCCGCCTCGTCGAGCTTGTTGGGCCCGTGCTCGGCCCGGCGCCGCTCGACCTCGGCGGCGTCGAGCCCGGTTCGCGGGTCGGCGCGAAGCCGCGAGCAGACCTCGTCCGCGGTCAGCCCGTGCCAGGTCGCGTCCCGGGCGCTCGGCGTCAGCGATCCCCGCTCTCGGCGGTCGTTCGCGATCCCTACATCCCCATCGCGTGGTACCCGGAGTCGACGTACATCGTCGTGCCGGTGACGTTCTTCGCCTCGTCCGAGAGCAGGTAGGCCGCGCCGGCGGCGACGTCGTCCGCGTCGATGTGCCGCCGCATCGGTGCCCGCTCCTCGAACATCCGCTCCATCTCGGTGAAGCCCGCGATCGAGCGCGCCGCGAGCGTGCGCACCGGGCCTGCCGAGACGGCGTTGACGCGGATCTGCTTCTCGCCGAGATCCCAGGCGAGGTACTTGACGGAGGCGTCGAGCGTCGCCTTCGCGACGCCCATGACGTTGTAGTGCGGCACGGCCCGCTCGCCGCCGAGGTAGGTCATCGTCACGATCGAGCCGCCGCCGCGGGCCGCCATCAGCGGCTCCGCCGCCCGGGAGGTCGCGACGAGCGAGTAGGCGCTGATGTCGACCGCCATCCAGAAGCGGTCGCGCGGCGTGTCGGTGAAACGGCCCTCGAGATCCTCCGCGGCGGCGAAGGCGACCGAGTGGACGAGCACGTCGAGCCCCTCGGGCCACAGCTCGGACACCTCGCCGAAGACGCGGCCGACGTCCTCGTCCGAGCGGACGTCGCAGGCCGTCACGAGCGGCGACGACACGGTGCGCCGCGAGGTCGCGCACGCTGCTCTCGATCCGCTCTCCCTGGAACGTGAACGCGAGCTCGGCACCCTCGTCGGCGAGGCGCCGCGCGATCGCCCAGGCGATCGACCGCTTGTTCGCCACCCCGAGCACGAGTGCACGCTTGCCGTCGAACCGGGCCATCCGGCGAGTCTAGTGCGGGGCTCCGGTGGTTGGGCTACCCTGCTGGACGTGCGCCGCTGGACCGCACTGTTCGCGCTCGGCGCGGCGCTCCTCTCTGGAGGGACTGCGGCCGCCGCCTTTCAGCCGATCGAGCGCTCGCGGGGCGAGGTCGAAGTGCCTCGTGTACGCGCCGGGACGATCGTCGAGCCGGCCGCGCACAAGCGTGGCCGCACGACCGTCATCCTCACGCTCGCGCAGCCGCCGCTCGCGGCGTACTCGAGAACGCTCTCGGCCGCGGGCTCGACCCGGCGCCTGAACACGTCGAGCGCGGCCTCGCGCGCCTACGTCGCGAGCCTGCTGCGCGCGCAGGCCCGGGCCGAGGCGACGCTCCGGCGCGCGATCCCGTCGGCGAAGGTGCACCGCAACTACACGGTGCTCCTGAACGGCATGGCCGTCGAGCTCCCGGTCAAGAAGCTGCCCCAGGCCGCGCGCCTCTCGTTCGCGCACAAGGTCTATCCCAACCTCCGCTTCATGCTCTCGACCAACCGCAGCCCCGGTCTGATCGGCGCCGATGCGATCGCCGCGGCCGGGATGGCGTCGGGCGCCGGCATGAAGATCGCCGTCGTCGACGACGGGATCGACCCCGACAACCCGTTCTTCTCACCGCAGGGCTTCTCGTACCCGTCCGGCTTCCCGAAGGGCGGCACGAAGTGGACGACGCCGAAGATCATCGTCGCGCGCGCGTTCGTCGGCGCCGGCGCGGACAGCCGGTCGTCGCTCGCGGTCGATCCCCAGGTCTCCTTCCACGGCACGCACGTCGCAGGCATCGCCGCAGGCAACGCCGCGACGACCGCGACGGCCGGCCGCGACCATCCGCGCACCTCCGGGCTGCACGGCGTCGCCCCGCGCGCGCAGATCGGCAACTACCGGGTCTTCAACGTCCCGACGCCGATCGGGCACGTCGGCAACACGGCCGAGATCATCGCCGCGTTCGAGTCCGCCGTGCGCGACGGCATGGACGTGATCAACTTCTCCGGCGGCGGGCCGCAGACCGATCCGCAGAGCGACGCCCTCGTCGAGGCCGTTCGCAACGTCGCGGCGGCGGGCGTCGTGCCCGTCATCTCCTCCGGCAACGACCGCGATCAGTACGGGCTCGGCACGGCCGGCTCGCCGGGCTCTGCACCGGACGCGATCTCGGTCGCGGCGCTCTCGAACTCGCAGGTCTTCGCGCCGGCGCTCCGGCTGGTCGCGCCCGACGCGCCGCCGAGCCTGACGCGCGTGCCGTTCCTCGGCGCAGCCGGATCGACGGCGCCGAACGTGTGGGGCTCGGGCGATCAACAGCTCGTCGACATCGGCACCATCGTCGGCGTCAACGGCACGCCGGTCTCGCGCAAGCTCTGCGGGCCGCCCGGCAACATCGACGGCGGGCCGCACGCCCCTCCCCGCCGGGTCGCTGCGCGGCGCGATCGCGCTCGTGTGGCGCGGCGACTGCACCTTCGCGCTCAAGGCAGACCGCGTGAAGGCGGCAGGCGGCATCGGCATCGTCGTCGTCGACAATCGCCCGGGCGAGGCGAACGGGATCCCGATCGAGCTGGCCCTGCCCGGCGGCATGATCGCCGACCTGGACGGCACCCAGCTGCGCGCCTACCTCGCGACGCGCGGCGGCCGCGCGCCGATCAGGATCGGCAACGACCCGCTCGACCTCGTCACGGACCGGCCCAACGTCGTCACGAGCTTCTCCTCCAGCGGGCTCACTGCATTCGGCCACCGGCTCAAGCCCGACGTCGGGGCGCCCGGAGGCCAGATCCTCTCGGCCACGCTCAAGTCCGCGGGCGGCCCCTTCGCCGTCTTCGACGGCACGAGCATGGCGGCGCCGCACGTCGCCGGCGCCGCGGCCCTGCTGCTCGAGCGCCACCCGACGTGGTCGCCGCTGCAGGTCAAGTCCGCTCTCGTCTCGACTGCCGGCACCGCGTGGGAGGACACGGCCCGCACGGTCGAGGCGCCCGGTGGTGCTGTCCGGCTCCGGCATCGCCGACGTCGTCGCGGCCGACGATCCGAAGCTCTTCACCGATCCCGTGTCGCTCTCCTACGGCGATCTCAACGTCACGCGCGGCGCCGCGACCGCGTCGCTGCTCCTCGGTCTCTTCGACGCCGGCGACGGCGCCGGCTCGTGGACGATCGAGGTGAAGCCGCAGGCGCACCCGAAGGGCGTCTCGATCGAGGTTCCGGGCACGATCTCGCTCACGCCCGGGCGGCGAGTTGCGCCTGCCCGTCACCGCGCGGGCCGCTGCCGACTCGGAGACCGGCGAGGCCTACGGCTTCCTGCTCCTGCGCCGGGGCGACGTCGTCCGGAAGGTGCCGTACGCGCTGCTCGTGACGCGGCCGGGGCTCGCGAACGCTCCCGTCACCCCGCTCCAGTTCTTCCAGACGGGCGACACGCGCCGCGGCGTCTCCCGCGCCGCCGCGTACCGGTACCCCGCGGCGGCCTTCGGCCCGGCGCCGAGCTACACCGGCCCGCCCGTCAACGAGGTCGGGGCGGAGAAGCTCTACCGCATCCGCATCGACGACGTCGTCGTCAACTTCGGCGCCGCGGTCATCGCCTCGTCGCCCGGTTCGCTCATCCATCCGTGGGTGCTCGGCTCGGCGGACGAGAACGACGTCCAGGGCTACGCCGGCACGCCGGTGAACGTCAACAACCTGACGATCGACTACCCGCTCGACGTCGGTGCGGCCGCGTCGGTCTTCCCGCGGACGAAGGCGTACTACGTCGCCGTCGACTCCGGCGTGAACCAGTTCACCGGCCGCTCGCAGGCGGGCAGCTACGTCCTGCGCGCGTGGGTGAACGACGTCGAGCCGCCGAACATGGGGCTGATCACGAGCAAGGTGTCCGCCGGTCGGCCGCTGATCGCGCTGCGCGTGCTCGACGGCGACTCCGGCATCGACCCGTTCTCGCTCGTCATCTCGTACCAGGACGTCCTGATCGGCGCTGCCGCGTACGACCCGGTCTCGGGCATCGCGCTCTTCCCGCTGCCCAACGACGCACCGGCGCTCAAGAAGGGTCAGCGCGAGCTGAGCGCCTCCGCGGCCGACTTCCAGGAGGCGAAGAACGTCGACTCGGTCGGCGAGGACCTCCTGCCGAACACGGCCTTCGCGTCGGGCGCGCTCCGCGTCGTCGATGGACCGACCGTCGCCTGGCTCGAGCCCGAGGTGAACGCGTGCATGCCCCGCTCGGCGCCGCTGACGGCGATCGCCAACTCCACCGGCGCGCTCAGCTCCGTCCGGTTCCTCGACGGGAACCGCGCCATCTCGGTGATCAAGCGCCGCGGCGGCGGGCTGTACGGCGCGGTCTGGCGCAACGGGGACGCGAAGAAGGGCAAGCACCTGCTGCGCGCGATCGTGATCGACGCCAAGGGTCGCAAGGCCGAGGCGCAGCGGTACGTTCGCATCTGCCGCTAGTGCCGGCGGGCGGAGTCGCAGTCGTCACCGGTGCGTCGAGCGGCATCGGCGAGGCGACCGCGCGGGCGCTCGCGCAGGCCGGGTGGCACTGCGTGCTCGTCGCGCGCCGCCAGGAGCGGCTCGAGCCGCTCGCCGAGGCGCTCGGCGGCGAGTACGAGCTCTGCGACGTCGGCGACCGCGGACAGGTCGAGGCGATGGCCGCGGCGGTGCTCGAGCGGCACGGCGGCCGGATCGACCTCCTCGTCCTGAACGCGGGCATCCCGGGTCGCAGCGACTTCATGAACCTCGACCCCGATCGGATCGAGGAGGTGCTGCGGACGAACTACCTCGGCTCGGTCTGGTGCGCCCGCGCGTTCGAGGCAGGGTCTGCACGCCGGCTCGCACGTCGTCACCGTCGTCTCGGTCGCCGGGACGGTGGCGTTCGCGCCGGCCGGGCCGTACGCCGCGTCGAAGCACGCGCAGCTGGCGTTCTCGCGGTCGCTCACCGGGCTGCTCGCGCCGCGCGGCGTGCGGGTGCACACCGTGCTTGCCCGGCTTCGTCGAGACGGAGGGCTTCCCGCAGCGGGCGGTGCTCAGCAGCCGCTTCTTCCGGCGGATGGTGATCGCGCCCGAGGATGTCGCCGCGCGGATCCTGCGGGTCGTCGAGAAGGGCACGCGCGAGACGTTCATCCCGCGCTGGTACCGCATCTTCGCGATCGCGCAGGCGCTCGCGCCGGGGCTCGTCGCGCGACTCGTCGCCCGGTCGGGCTACCGCCGGCCGCCGCGGTAGTCCCGGCCTTTACAGGGTCTGACCCCGTAAGGGGCCCTCGCGGACGCGTGCGGAAGAGCGACTAGCGCCCGCCGCCGCTCGGCCCTACCGTCGACGGCATGCCCCGCCCGCTCCGCTCGACGTTCCCCTACGGCTACTGGCACCTCACCTCACGCGGCGTCGACGGCAGGATGATCTTCCTCGACACGGCTGATCGACTCGTCTTCCTGCTCCTCGTCGACCGCGTCATCCGCGACGTCGGCTGGCGGTGCCACGCCTACTGCCTGATGGGCAACCACTACCACCTCGTGATCGAGTGCGGCCAGCCCGAGCTGTCGAAGGGGATGCAGCTCCTCAACGGCCTCTATGCGGCGTACTTCAACCACCGCCACGGCCGCGTCGGCCACCTCTTCCAGCGCCGCTTCGAGTCCCGGGCGATCGAGAGCGAAGGACGACCTCGTCCCCACGTGTCAGTACGTGCTCGACAACCCCGTCCGGGCGGGACTGGTCCGACGGCGCCAAGGACTGGCCGTGGGGCGGCCTCGGCCGGCCGCTCATCGCGCCTTCGCGAACCGCTGCACCGCGGCGAGCAACTCGTCCGTCTTCTCCTGGGCGGCGGCCGGGTCGCCCAGACGCCAGTGCCCCCGCGACGCAGTGCCCGACATGATCGTCGAGCACCTTCAGTCCCACACTCTCGAGCGCCGTCATCGCCGCCGCGATCTGGGTCAGGATGTCGATGCAGTAGCGGTCCTCCTCGACCATCCGCTCGATCCCGCGCACCTGGCCCTCGATGCGCCGCAGCCGCCGCCCGACCGCCTCCTTGTCGTAGCCGTGATGGTCATGCCCGCACGCTCCGGAACCGGCGCAGTCGCAGCGAGTTCGAGACGACGAAGAGGCTCGAGGCCGCCATCGCACCGGCCGCCACGATCGGGTTCAGGTAGCCGGCCACGGCGAGCGGGATCGCGGCGACGTTGTACGCGAACGCCCAGAAGAGATTGCCCTTGATCGTGCCGAGAACGCGACGCGAGAGCCTGATCGCGTCCACCGCGGCCCGGAGGTCGCCCGACACGAGCGTGAGGTCCGATGCCTCGATCGCCACGTCGGTCCCGGTGCCGATCGCCAGCCCGAGATCTGCCTGCGCAAGCGCGGGCGCGTCGTTGACGCCGTCGCCGACCATCGCAACGACCTCACCGTCGGCCTGTAGCCGCCTGCACCTCCGCGACCTTCCCCGCCGGCAGGACCTCGGCCACGACCCGCTCGATGCCGACCTCGTCCGCGACGCGCGTGCGATCGCCGCCGCGTCACCCGTCAGGAGCACCGGAGTCAGTCCGAGCGACCGCAGCTCGGCGATCGCCTCGCGGCTGGTCGGCTTGACCGTGTCCTCGACCACGAGCCGCCCGCGCAGCGCTCCGCCCCAGCTGACGCCGTCCCGGTCCACGCTCACCTCGACACCGTCGACCGTGCCGGAGACGCCCCGGCCCGGTGTGTTCCTGAAGCCCGTCACGGGCGGCAGACGTCCCGAGCTCGCCGCGCGCGGCCTCCGCCACCGCCCGCGCCACCGGGTGCTCGCTCGCGTCCTCGACGGCGCCCGCGAGCCTGCAGAACCTCGGCCCGCCTCGCGCCGTCGAGCGGCTCGACGTCGACGAGCCGCATGCGTCCCTCCGTCACCGTGCCGGTCTTGTCGAGCACGATCGTCGTCGCTCGTCGGGTCTGTTCGAGCACCTCGGGGCCGCGAATGAACACGCCGAGCTGGGCGCCGCGACCCGTGCCCACGAGGAGGGCGGTCGGCGTGGCGAGGCCGAGGGCGCACGGGCACGCGATGATGAGCACGGCGACGGCTGCGGTGAAGGCCGCAGACGGATCGCCGGTGACGAGGAGCCAGCCGGCGAGCGTCGCCAGCGAGAGCAGGATCACGATCGGCACGAACACGGCCGAGACCCGGTCGACGAGCCGCTGCACCGGCGCCTTGCCGGCCTGCGTCTGCGCCACGAGCCGCGCGATCTGCGCAAGCGCCGTGTCGGCCCCGACCCTCGTCGCCCGCACGACCAGGCGCCCGTCGCCGTTGATCGTGCCGCCCGCAACCTCCGACCCTGGCCCGACGTCGACCGGAACCGACTCGCCGGTGAGCAGGGACTGATCGACGGCCGAGGCCCCCTCCTCGACGACGCCGTCGGTCGCGAGCTTCTCGCCCGGGCCGGACGACGAAGCGGTCTCCGACCGCGAGCTCGTCCGCAGCGAACGACGACCTCGAGGCCGTCCCGGAGCACGCGCGCCTCGCTTCGCGCCGAGGTCGAGGAGCGCCCGCACGGCCTCGCCCGAGCGCCGGCGTGCACGCGACTCGAGCCAGCGTCCGAGCAGGATGAGCGATCGTCACGACGGCGCCGACCTCGAAGTACGTGTCCTCGTCGAGCCCGAGGAAGAGCACTGCGGCGGACCAGCCGAGCGCTGCCAGCGTCCCGATCGAGATGAGCGTGTCCATCGTCGCGGCCCCATGCCGCGCATTCAGCGCGGCCGCGCGGTGGAACGGCCAGCCGGCCCAGAGCACGACCGGAGCGGCGAGCGCGAGCGCGACCCACTCCCAGCCGTCGAACATGAGCGGCGGCACCATCGAGACGAGGGCCAGCGGGACGCTGAGCGTGACGGCGAGCAACAGGCGCCGTCGCAGCGCCCGCTCCGCCGACGCCGCGTCCTCTCGTCCCGCGGTCGGGCAGCGACGCCGAGTAGCCGATCGCTGTGACTGCGGCCATGAGCGCCGCCGGGTCGGCCTGCGCGGGGTCGTACGAGACGGACGCCTGCTCGGTCGCGTAGTTCACTGCGGCCTCGACGCCGTCGAGCCGGTTCAGCTTCCGCTCGATGCGCGCCGCACAGGCGGCGCACGTCATCCCGCCGATGTCGAGCTCGACGCGCTCAGGTGCGGCGGTCGACGCTCACGGCGACGACGTCGTAGCCCGCCTCGTCGATCGCCGTGCGCAGGTCGGCGTCGGAGAGGGCGGTGCCGCGGACGACGACCAGCTTGGTCTCGAGATCCACGTCGACCGCCTCGACGCCGGCAACGCGGGTGAGCTCCTGCTCGACGGCCGACGTGCAGTGCCCGCAGCTCATGCCCGGCACCGTGTAGACGATCTCCATGTCGCTCATGATACCCCCTAGGGGTACCGCGGTCAAGCGGCGCGCGAGCTCGAGCGCCTCCTCCCGCGTGCGCGATCGTCCCGGCTGCCCGCTCCTCCTCGATCGCCTCCAGGACCTGCCCGATCTGCGGCCCGGGCGGCGAGGCCGAGCTCGTCGCCGCGCACGAGCGGCGTGGCCGGGTCGCCGGCACGCGCGGCGAGCACGGCCGCTGCGAACTCCTCCGCGCCCACGAAGGCGAGCGCGTCGAGCGCCCACGGCTCCGTCGCCCGGCGGAACCGGTGCACGGCGCGGGGCGAGTCGTCCACAGGTCGTTCCGCGCGCAGGAGAACGCGACCGTAGCGCCGCAGGTCGTTCGCGATCGGCAGCCGCTCGAGGCTCGTTCCGAAGACCGCGACGAGCCGGAAGTCCGGCTCGTCGCGCGCGTCGAGCGGACCGTCCAGCGATCCGCCGAGCGGCGCGAGCAGGCCGAGCTGGTCGAGGCGGCGATAGCCGTCCGCGCTGAGGCGGACGAGCTCGCCGAGAATTCGCTCGCCCGCGGGATCGACGACACGTTCGGCGGCCTCGCGAAGCAGACCGCTCCGCTCTCTCGTCGAGCCGGAAGCCGAGCTCGTCCTCGAGCCGCACCGCCCTGAGCAGGCGCAGCGGATCGTCCTCGAAGACCGAGTCCCGCACGACCCGGATCGCGCGCGCCTCGATATCGCGCCCGCCCGCCGTACGGATCGATCGGCTCGCCGCCGGCGACCGGGACGGCGATCGCGTTCAGCGCGAAGTCCCGTGTCGCCAGGTCGGCCTCGATGCCCTCGGGGAGGGGCGTGAAGTCGACCGTTCGACCGTCGTCGAGGGCGACGCGCCAGGCCCCGTGCCGCTCCGACAGCGGAAACGGTGCGCCTCCCGATCGCCGGGCGTACGCAGCGGGCGCTCCGCTCCGGCTCGCGGCAGGCGATGTCGAGATCGTTCAGGGGTCGGCCGAGCAGCTCGTCGCGAACCGCGCCGCCGACGACCCACGCCTCCTCTCCCTCGAGCACCTCGCGGGCGAGCTCAAGCACCGGTGACCGTCCGGTGCGCACGCTCGCCCGAGCGGTCGATGCCCGTGACGAGCTCGTAGGAGATCGTCTCGGCGACACGAGCGTGTGCCTCGGCCGGTGCACCGGGTCCGATCAGCGTCACTGGCGTCCCAACGGGGAGCTGCCGCGGGAGCTCGACCGCGAACGCATCCATGGAGATCGTCCCCACCGACGCTGGCAGGGCTCTCCGTCGACGACGACGACGGTGCCGCTGAGGTCGCGTCGGAAGCCGTCCGCGTACCCGACGGGGACGATTCCGATCCAGGTATCGACGCTCGGCGACGAAACGACGACCGTAGCCGGTGGAGTCGCCGGGGCGGAGGAGCTTGACCTGCGCGAGGCGCGACTCCCACCGAAGCGCGGGCTCGAGACCGTCGTCGGCGGGGTCGGTGCCGAACGGCGACAGACCGTAGATCGCGATCCCGCAGCGGGCCGCGTCGAAGCGGGCGGCGGGGAAGCGAAGCGCCGCGGCGCTGTTCGCGAGGTGGCGCGTCACTAACGGGGTCAGACCCTGTAAAGCCCGAGCAAAACGCTCGATTTGGATCGCGGTGAACTCGGCGTCGCAGTCGGCCGACGCGAGATGGCTCATCACGCCGACCACGTCCCGTCCAGGCGTCGGCAGCTCGGACATGCCCCAGCGGCCCATGCCCGTGTCGAGCTTCAGGTGGACCGGAATGCCTGTCGGGAGCGGACCGTCCGCGACGGTGACCTCGAGCCGCGCCGCCCGTGCCTCGGCGAGCTCGTGCTCCTCGGACGGGCCCAGGACGAGGATCCGTGGCTCGGGCAGCGCGCGGCGGAGCGCGGCGCCCTCCGGCACCGTCGCGACACAGAGCGCCGTGGCTCCCGCTTCGAGCGCCGCCCGGCCGACGTCGGCGGCGCCGTGCCCGTAGCCGTCGGCCTTCACGACGGCCCACAGCTCCGCACCGTCGAGTGCGCGCAGCAGCGTCGCGCACGTTCCGGCGGACCGCGCCGAGGTCGATCGTGAGCTCCGACCGGGCCATCGCCCGATCGTACGGGGGCTACTGGATGCGCGTCTCGCAGCTCGTGTGGAACGTGTCGGTGCCGGGCCCGCCGATGCAGACGTCGGTGCCACCGTCGCCGCGCAGGAGGTCCGCGCCGCCACCGCCGTGGATGCAGTCGTTGCCCGCCCTGCCGCGCAGCGGGCTGTTCACACCGGCCGTGCCGAGCACGAGATCGTTGCCGTTCCCTCCGTCCACGCCGGCACGAAGCACCGTGACGGTGATGCCGTTGCACTGCGGCTTCGGCTTCTTGTGGTCGACCAGGATCGCGCTCGAGCGGAGCGCGGCCCTGCTCGCCGGGACGGCATTCGTCGCGGCGAGAGCCGAGATGACGACGGCGCCGATCGCAGCGCCGACGAGCCCGGCCTGCCAGGGCCTACGCGGGCGCATGGGTCGAGGTGCGATAGCGGAAGACCGTCTCGCCCTCCTCGACGAGATAGGCGTGCTCCCCCGCGTCGACGGTATGGAGAATGAGCCGCCCGTGGTGGCCGGCGATGCGGGCGAGCGCGTCGATGTCGGGAACGTCGTGCACCTGACGCGGGTCGACGGCATGGAGCCCGACGTCGACGAGCACGCGGCCGTACCGCTCGCGGATGCGTGCGGGCTCGTCGCGCGGGCTCGCGCCGGCCGAGCAGGAAGACGAGGCACGCGCCGGCGAGCAGCGAGACCGCAAGCCCGATCGAGCCGATCCACCTCGCGTTGCCGACCGAGAGCTGGGCGCGGCCGACCCGGATCGACTCGCGGACGGACGACCTCGCCCTGAGCCGGTCTCGCGCCGGACGAACGACCCGTCGTCGTCGAGCTGCGGCTGGAGGCGCAGGTCGGCCAGCTCGAGCGCGATGCTCGGCGAGAACGTCGACTCGAGCGGGCGCCCGTCCACCTCGCCGGTCGTCGTGACGCGGGTCGCGAGCGTCAGCGAGTACGCCGCCTGGCTCGTGCCTGTGAGCGCCTGCAGCTGCTCCGTCAGCCGCTGCACGCGCGTCAGGTCGACGACGCCGTCGATCCGCGCGACCGCACCCGCTGAACTCCTGCTCGGGCGCCACCTGGAGCACGCGCGCCCAGCCGCGCCCGTCCGAGAGCCGCGCAGTCATGCCGATCGTCCCGCCGACGGAGGCGGGCTCTCGCGTCGCGAGCCTGTACTCCGCGTCGACCCGCAACCGGGGCACGAGGCGGAGGAACACCGGCTCGCCGGTCGAGACGCTGCCGTCCGGATACACCGGACTGCGCGGCACGCTCGCGGCGTAGGCAAACCGTGCCTCGTTGGCCCACGGCTGCTCGGCGGTCACGAGACGGGACGTCGGCCGCGTGAAGGCGACCACGGCGAGGATCGCGAAGGCCACGCAGGCAAACGGGAGCACTGTCGAGAGGTGCTTCGGCGTCGGCGGCTCGCGCCGCGGTGCCGCGCGAGCAGGCGCGACGGCGCCGCCTCCCGGAGACGGCACTGCCGGCGGCCACGCCGCCGCCGAGCGCGACGAGGGTCGCGAGCCCGACGAGCAGGCCCGCGTTGATCGGCTCGCGGAGCCACGTCGTGACGCGGCCGACGCCGGGAGCGGTCACCCAGAGCGCACCGACGATCTGCTCCGCCGTCGGCTGCGTGCTGTCGAGATAGTCGTTGTTGTCGCCCTTGAGGACGTAGCGCTCGCCGTCGACCCGCACGATGCGGTGCAAGCACCTTGGACCGCAGCTGCGGATCGTCGTAGAGGACGACGTCGCCGGCCTCGTACCGCGCCTGCGGCCGCACGAGGACGAGGTCGCCTGCGCCGAGCTTCGGCTCCATGCTGCTGCCGACGACGACCGCGTAGGACGTCGCACCGCCGATCTGCGCAGGCGCGAGGTACAGCCACCCGACGAGCGCGCAGAGCAGGCCGGCGACGCCGCCGAGAACCTGGACGCCGCGGCGCGACGGGCCGGCAGCACGGCCGGCCGGGCGAGCCATCACACTCTCTCGCCCGGCCGCCATCGCTGCTTCCTAGGACGTCGCGATGACCGACAGCTGGTCGGCCGAGACGACGGTCACGTCCGGGCTGAAGTTGCACGTGACGTCGACGCCATTCGCGATCGTGCAGTCCGTGTAGGTCGAGCTGCCGCTCACGACCTTCGCCTTCGCGGTCGTGGCGTTCGCACTCAGCGTGAACGTCATCGAGTCGATGTTCGTCGGCGTCGTCGGTGTTCAGCTGGTACTGGACGTTCGAGATCGTGTACCCGCTGATGGTGCCGCTGCCGGAGCCTGCGGACGTCGCCGGCACCGTGTTCGTCGCCGTGAAGGCGTACGCACCGAGGCCGAGGACGGCGGCCACGATCACTGCGCCGACCACCCGGGTCCTTCCGTGTAGCACGTGCTGCATCGTTCGTCTCCTTGCCTTCGGGCGCCGCGGCGGGGCCGGCCGTGCGCAGAGTGATTCGTTTCAGGCGAGAAGGATCGGTCGAACCCGGTGACCCTCTGCCACCCGATCGGGGGATTCCGCAGGCGGCGTTACGCGTAGACGTGCGGGAGCGCGGAGACGATGTCGCCGGCGACGATGCCGCGGCTGAAGGGCACGTGCCGGGCCGCCGCGGTGAGCGCAGTGGCGGCGGCAGCAGCCGCCAGCCGCGGCTCGAGCCCTTTCGCGAGGTACGCCGCGAGGATGCCGGTGAGGACGTCGCCCGTGCCGGCCGTGGCGAGCGTGGGCGTGTCGGACGAGCACACGAGGACGCCGGCGTCCGGAGCCGCGATCACGGTGTCAGACCCCTTTAAGAGGCAGACGCAGCCGAAGCGGGCTCGCTGCCCGGCGCACGGCCTCGAGCCGGTGCGCCACGACCCACTCCGACTTCTCGCCCAGCAAGCCGGCCAGCTCGCCGGCATGCGGCGTCAGCACGACCGGAGGCCGCCAGTCTCCCGGCTCGAGGCCGGCCAAGGCCGTCTGCATCGAGCACGACCGGCTGGTCGAGCTCGGCCAGCAGCCGGCCGCGCAGCTCCCTCGCCTCGTCCGTCCGGCCGAGCCCCGGGCCGAGAGCGACCGCACGGGCCTTCCGCACACCGCTCGTCGAGCTCGTCCCAGGTGAGCTTCACCGGCTCGAGCAGCTTCGTCTCGATGACCGGCAGCGACGTCGCGCGGAACGGCCACGGCGACGTAGCCGGCGTCGGCGCGGAACGCCGCCTCGGCCGCGAGACAGGCGGCGCCGGTGAGGCCCGGGCGAGCCGCCGACGACGAGCACGGCGCCGGCGGAGTACTTGTTGTCCTCCGGCCGCTTGCGCGGCACGAGCGCCAGGATCTCCTCCGTGACGAGCTGGTGCTCGGTCTCGAGCTGTGCGAGGCCGATGTCGGCGACCACGACCTCGCCCGCCCTGAACCGGCCCGGCCCGAGTGCGAGCCCGAGCTTCGGCCCGTGGAACGTGACTGTGAGCGCGGCTTCGACAACCGCTCCGGCGACCTCACCCGTCGAGGCGTCGACGCCGGAGGGGAGGTCGACGGAGACGATCGGCGCCTCCGCTGCGTTGATCCGTTCGATCAGCGCCTCGGCCTCGGGCCGCGGCGCGCCGCGAAAGCCGGTCCCGAAGAGCGCGTCGATGATCAGCTCTGCGTCCTCGACCGCGTGCGTCTCGACCGCGTCGCGCTCGGCCTCGCGCAGCAGGCGCGCTGCGATCCGTCCGTCCCCGCCGTTCGAGCCGCCGCCGCACACGACCGCGATCCGGCGTGCGTCGGGAAACCTCTCCAGCACCGACGCGGCCACGGCGCCGCCGGCCCGCTCCATCAGCTCGGGCGCCGTCTCGGGAAACCCGGGATACCGCTCCTCCGCGGCGCGCATCTCCTCGGCGGTGTAGAGCGGCTCGAGGTAGTCCGGGTCAGGCATCGACGACGGCGACCGCGGAGGCCAGCTCACGCGAGTGCGTCATCGAGAGGTCGATCGCGCCCGCACCACGCTGCGCCGCCCAGTCCGCGAGACGGCCGGACAGCCGCACGGATGGCTTCGGGCGTCCGACGATCTCGACGTCCTTCCACGCGAAGGCCCGGGCGACGCCGAAGCCGAGCGCCTTGCCGACGGCCTCCTTGCCCGCGAAGCGGCCCGCGTAGCTCTCGGCGGGATTCCGGCGCGAGTCGCAGTAGGCCTGCTCGGCGGCGGTGAAGCAGCGGTCCTTGAAGCCCGGGTAGCGCTCGAGCGCCCGCCGGACGCGATCGATCTCGATCAGGTCGACGCCGACTCTCACTTCTCCCGCTCGATCCAGTCCGGGAAGTGGGCGATCGAGCTGAGCACGGCGTCCGGCACGGCGCTCGACCGCTCGAGCGTGTGCGGCCGGAACTTCCCCGTGCGCAGGAGCGCCGTCTTCATGCCGAAGAGCTGCGCGCCCGGCACGTCCTGCTCGAGATCGTCGGTCACCATCCACGTCAGCTCCGGCTCGGCGTCGAGCGCGGCGAGCGCGGCTGCGAAGCACGCGGCGCTCGGCTTGCCGATCACGGTCGCGTCGACGCCGGTGGCGAACTCGAGGCCGGCGACGAACATGCCGCCGTCGAGCATCGGGCCGCGCGCCGTCTGCCACCACGGGTTCCTGTGCAGGCAGTAGAACGACGCCCCCGCCTGGATCTCCGAGTACGCGCGCGCGAGGTTCATGTAGCTGAAGACCTGGTTCGGCTCGAGCGTCTCGTCGCAGCCGCCGATCAGGACGGCGTCGGCGGAGTCGCCGACGAGCTCGATCCCTTCCAGGTCCTGCACGATCGCCGACATGACGAGCGCGAAGACGCGCATGCCGGCGAGCTGCTGCGCGGCGGCGATCGGCGTCGTCTGCAGCTCCTCGTCCTCGAGCTCGAAGCCGAGTCCTCGAAGCTCCTCTGCGAGCGCGGCCCGGGAACGGATCGAGTTGTTCGTGACGAAGCGCAGCCTGTGACCGTCGCGGCGCAGGCGGGCCACCGCGTCGACGGCTCCTGGAATCGGCTCGCCGGACACATGGAGGACGCCGTCGACGTCCAGCAGAATGGCGGCCATGGAGGGGGATTCTATTCGGGTGACCCGGTCGGTAGTCCTACCGCCGGACGAGATCGAGCTGCGCTTCTCGCGTTCGAGCGGCCCCGGCGGCCAGCATGCGAACACGGCCGAGACGCGGGTCGAGGCGCGCTTCGACGTCGAGGCGTCCGCGGCGCTCTCGGCGGTTCAGAAGCGACGCGTCCTCGCCAAGGCGGGGCCGGTCCTGCGTGCGGTCGCCCAGGACGAGCGGAGCCAGGCTCGCAACCGGGAGCTCGCGGTCGAGCGGCTCGTCGAGCAGCTGCGGGAGGCGCTGAAGGTGCCGCGCAAGCGCGTGCCGACGCGGCCGTCGCGGGCGGCGCGGCAGCGCCGGCTGGAGCAGAAGAAACGGCGCGCGGAGACGAAGAGGCTCCGCCGCCGCCCGGCCCGGAGCGTTAGCGATTTCCTGGCGGGTCTGACCGCCGTCGGGGCCGCCGGCGCGCCGAGCAGCTCCGCGACCCGTGCCTCCACTGCGCGTTCGTGTGACCGCCGAGCGTGAGGAGCGTGCGTCGGCGCAAGACGTCCTCCTCGCTCCGCGCCCACTCGTGCGTCGCCGCGTAGAGCACCTGAGCCGCGAGATCCGGGGCGCCCTCGGCGACGGGCTCGAGCAGTGACGGGTCCTCCGCCGCCGGTGCGAGCACCTCGGTGGCGAGCGAGCCGTACAGGTGGAGCAGGTTCGAGCGGACGCTCGGCGACAGCCCGGACGGGAGCTCGGTCGCCTGGATCCCCACCGCACCCGGAAGCGGCCACGGGCGGCGGTCGAGCCGGTGCAGGCCGAGCGTCGACTCCAGCTTCGCGAGCACGTCCAGCGCGATCCGCCGGTACGTCGTCAGCTTGCCGCCGGCCACGCTCACCATCCCCGCCGGGCCGACGTCGATCACGGTCTCGCGGCGCGCGCGGACAGTGTCGCCCGTCGCTCCGGGGAGCACCCGCAGGGCCGCGAACGCGTAGTGCACCTTCTCCGGCGCAACCACCTCCGCCTGCACGGCGAGTGACGCTTCGGCGACGACCTGACGCACATCGGCGTCCGTCGGCTCGACGCCGCCGGGGTCGGCGTCGTACGGCTCGTCCGTCGTCCCGAGGAGGAGGCTGCCGGCCCAGGGAACGGCGAAGCTGACGCGCACGTCGTCCTGTGGGATCGTGAGCGCGGCCGACCAGCCCGGCGGCTGCGGCACGAGCACGTGCACGCCCTTCGAGAGCCTGACGGACGGCCGTGCGCCGGCGGCCTCGAGACGGCGAACGTGGTCGACCCACGGTCCGGTCGCGTTCACGACCGCGCGCGCGGCGACCGGCACGGCGACACCCGTCTCGCGGTCGAGCACCTCGGCGCCGACGATCGCTCCGCCGACGGCGCGGAGCGACGTGACCTCGGCGTAATTGAGCACCGTCGCGCCCGCGTCCGCCGCCGCGCGCACGTTCGCGAGGCAGAGCCGTGTGTCGTTCGTCCACGCGTCCTCGTAGACCCCGCAGCTGCGCAGACCGTCGAGCCGGAGATCGGGGACGCTGCGGCGCGCCCGCGCCGGCTCGACGAGACCACCGACCCGGTCGCCGGCGAGCAGCGAGTACAGCCCCAGACCGAGGCGGATCGTGAGCGGCCGAAACGGGCCACCGCGGTAGAGCGGCAACAGGAACGGGAGCCGGCGGACGAGGTGTGGCGCGACGACCCCGAGCAGCGCGTGCCGCTCCTGGTGCGCCTGGCGCACGAGCTTGACGTCGCCCATACGCAGATACCGGAGACCGCCGTGGATCAGCTTCGACGAGCCGCTCGAGGTCGCACCGCCGAAGTCGCTCCGCTCGACGAGCGCGACGGCGAGCCCGACGTGCGCCGCCTCGGCCGCGACGCCTGCGCCGACGATCCCGCCGCCGATCACGAGCAGGTCGAACGGGCGTCCGGCCAGCTTCTCCAGCGCCCGTCCGCGCCCGTTCACCGCCAGTGCGGGTTCCACGAACGAGTCAGCCCCGGCCGTCTGGCCGGGGCTGCTCTCATCGTCGGAGGCGTCGCGCTCCTCGCGCTCGCCTGAGGCTCCCGACCCTGGAGACGAACCTCGGGCCGCGAAGCGGCCCCTTCAGCGACTTTCGCGCGGCGGGAATCCGCTTCCGCGGCTTCCCGCCCTTGCGCAATTACTTCAGCCAGGCGTTCACCTTCCCTGGATTGGCCTTGACCCACTGCTCCGCCGCCTTCTCCGCCTTCATCTTCTTGCCGGCGATGAGGTTGGCGACGAAGTTCTGGTCGGTGGACGTCCACTTCCACTTCCGGACGAACTTGAGCGCCGGCGAGCCGCTCGTCGCGAACTCCTTCGAGATCAGCTTGTCGAGCCCGTACGAGGGGTACTCGCACGCGTGCTTGCCGGCCTGCTTCTCGTCGTCCAGGCAGCCGTTGAAGCGCGGCGGCAGCTTGATGCGGACGAGGTCGTACTGCGCGTTCAGGTACTGCGGGTCGTACCAGTAGAAGAGCACCGGCTTCTTCTGCTTGTACAGCTGGCTCCAGCGCGCGACCTGCGCCGGCTCGGCGCCTGCGACGACGTGCTTCAGGTTGAGCCCGAGCTCCTTGATCAGCGCCCGGTCCTTCTGCACGTACGACGGGTCGCCGCCGAGGAACATCCCCTGCGAGCCCGACTCCGGCGACCTGAAGACCGACTCCTTGCCCTTCAGCCCGCGCCACGTCGCGAACGCCGGGTACTGCTTGAGGAGGTAGCGCGGGATGTACCAGCCGATCACCCCGGTGATCCCGTTCGAGCCGATGATGCGGACCGAGCCGTCCTTGATGTACGGCTGGGCCTGCTTCGTCGTCGTGTTGTCCCAGTCCTCGAGCGCGACGTCGACCTTGCCGTCCCGCATCGCCTGGAAGTACGGCGGCCCCTCGGTCACCTGGGTCAGCTTCACCGTGCAGCCGAGCCTCTTCTCGAGCACGTATTTGGCGACGTAGGTGTTCGCCGTCGACCCTGCCCACGACTGCTCGTTGATGACCACGGTGCCGCAGCTCGGCAGCCGCCGCCGAAGGCGCTCCCCGAGGCGGCGAGAGCGGTTGCCGCGACGAGCGCGACGCCGATCAGGCCGACACGACCGTGCCGGCGGCCACGAACGGACATCCGATCCTCCTTTGTGGTGTGCGCTTCCATGCACTGTCTCATGTGACGCCCTCCTTCCTCGCCCGGCGCGTTCCCTGAGTCACCCGGTCGAGCGCGATGCCGAGGGCCAGAATCGCCAGGGACGCGATCACGCCCTGTCCGAACTGGCCGCGGACGAGGCCCTGCGCGACCTCGTAGCCGAGGCCGCCGGAGCCGACGAGGCCGCCGATGACGACGACGGCGAGCACCATGATCGTCGCCTGGTTGACCCCGAGCATGACGGCGTCGCCCGCGAGCGGCAGCTTGACCTTCCGCAGCACCTGCAGCCTCGACGCGCCGAACGCGCTCGCCGCCTCGACCGAGGCAGGCGCGACGTCCCGCACGCCCCGCTCGACGAGCCGCACCGTGACCGGGAACGCGTAGAGCACGCCCGCGACGATCCCGGGCACGATCGAGACCGGCATCAGGTAGATGAACGGGATGATGTAGACGAGCTGCGGCAGCGTCTGCAGCGTGTCGTTGACCGGCCGCATGAACCTGGAGAAGCGGCTGCTCTCCGCCGCCAGCACGCCCAGCGCGACGCCGATCACGACGGCGATCGCGCTCGCCACGAGCACCTGCGAGAGCGTGTCCATCGAGAGCGCCCACACACCCATGAAGCCGATCAGGCCGAGCATCGCGAGCGTCGTGAGCGCCGGGCGGAGACCGCTGACGACGAACGCGATCGCGGTCAGGCCGGCGACGGTGGTGAACCAGGGCGCGTCGACGAGGAACAGCTGGAGCGGCAGCAGGAGCTCCGTGAGGATGAACGTGCCGATCCGCTCGGTGACCGAGAAGACCCACGTCGTCGGGTCGCCGCACGTAGTCGAGCACCACCTGGATCTTCGTGAGCAGCCACTCCTCGAGCGTGACCGTGCGCGGAGGGCTCCCGGCCTCGTCCGGGTAGGTCGCGGCCACGTCGAGCACCTTCGCGAGGGCGATCCCGATCACCGCCGCCGTCGCGATGACGAGGCGTGCGGATCCGCAGGCTCCGCTTCGTCGTCTCGTCGAGGTGCCGGCGCACCGGATCGGTCCGGTCCGCGATCGCCTCGGTGGAGCGGTCGAGCGCCATCGCCATGACGACGATCACGAGCCCCGGCGAGGAGCGCCAGCGCCGGGTTCGTGTAGAGCCCGGTCGTGACGACCGCGCCGAGGCCGCCGCCGCCGATCAGGCCGGCGATGACGACCATCGACAGCGCGAAGAGGATCGTCTGGTTGACGCCGAGCAGGATCAGCCGCCGGGCGAGCGGCAGCTGCACCTTGCCGCAGCAGCTGCAGCCGCGTCGCGCCCATCGACGTCGCCGCCTCGACCGTGTTCACCGCCACCGACCGGATCCCGAGCTCCGTGATGCGGATCGCCGGCGGGATGGCGTAGATCATCGTCGAGACGACCGCGGCGGCCGGGCCGATCGAGAACAGGATCACGACGGGCATCAGGTACGCGAAGGGCGGCACGATCTGCATCGCGTCCAGGAGCGGCGTGATCGCCCGTCGGAAGCGGGACGAGCGCCCGGCGACGACGCCGAGCGGGATCCCGACGAGGAGCGAGAGCACGACCGCGACGAGCATCAGCGCGAGCGTCTGCATGCTCTCCTCCCAGAGGCCCGTGAGCGCGAACGTGGCGAAGGCGAGCAGCGTGATCACGGCCGCGCGGACACCTCCGAAGCGCAGCACGAGCGCGACGCCGGCGACGGTCGTGCCGGCCCAGGTCAGCCAGAGCAGCAGCCGGTTGAACCACTCGACCAGGTTGTCGATGCCGGAGCTGAAGCCCTCGAAGACGGTGAAGACGATCGACTGATCCGCCTCGCCGCGCTCGGTCAGGAGCCAGACCTGGAAGTCGTCGAGGCGCACGGAGAGGTTGTTCCAGACGAGGTCGTTCGGCCAGGGGTACTCGAGCCCCCACGCCTTGTACGCGAGGTACATCAGCCCGACGATCCCGGCGACCTGCACGATCTTGCCCCGCCACCACGGCCGGTGCGCGACGATCGGCGCGCGAACGACGGTCTCGGCGACGGTGGCCACGTCAGTCTCCGCCCTCGCCCGCGATCGCCCGCAGCACGGCGTCGCGGTCGACGATGCCGACGATCCGGCCGTTCTCGACGGCGCACACGGGCTTGTCGCCCGCGGCGAGCACCGGCACGGCATCGCGCACGGTCGTCGTGACGGCAGCCTCGGGCCGTCGGTCGCGTCCGCCGGCGCCGGCTCGCGCATGATCCAGCGGAGGGTCAGGACGTGGCTCTTCGGGATGTCGCGCGTGAAGTTCGCGACGTACTCGTCCGCCGGCGAGCCGACCAGCTCCTCCGGCGTGCCGAGCTGCACGATCGCGCCGTCGCGCATGATCGCGATCCGGTCACCCAGCCGCAGCGCCTCGGGCAGGTCGTGCGTGATGAAGATCATCGTCTTCTCGGTCTCGGCCTGCAGGCGGCAGATCTCGTCCTGCATGTCGCGCCGGATCAGGGGGTCGAGCGCGCTGAAGGGCTCGTCGTAGAGCATCACCTTCGGGTCGACCGCGAAGGCCCGCGCGACGCCGACGCGCTGCTGCATGCCGCCCGAGAGCTGGTCGGGGAACGCGCTCTCGTACCCCTCGAGCCCGACGAGCCGCAGCATCTCCTGCGCCCGGGCGTTCCGCTCGCGGCGCGGAGCGCCCTGGACCTCGAGTCCGAAGGCGACGTTCTCGAGCACCGTCCGGTGCGCCAGCAGCCCGAAGTGCTGGAACACCATCGACACCGTGTGGCGGCGCAGCTGCCGCAGCTCGCCCGTGCTCGCGTTGGAGATGTCCCGGCCGGCGATGACGATCCGGCCCGCCGTCGGCTCGATCAGCCTGATCAGCGTCCGCACGAGCGTCGACTTGCCGGAGCCGGAGAGCCCCATGACGACGAACACCTCGCCGGGCCAGACCCGGATCGAGACGTCGCGGACGGCGATCACGCAGCCCGTCTGCGCGCGCAGCTCCGAGCGGGTGAGCTCGGCGGCTTCCGTGCCGATGATCCGGTCCGCCTGCCGCCCGAAGATCTTCCAGACGCCCTCCGCCTCGATCAGCGGCTCGCCGGTGCGATCGACGCGATCGCGAGGCAGGGCCGAGGCGGCGAGCACCGGCTCGAGAGTGTCGGACGAGCCCAAGTCCACACCTATATCACTGGCCTGCGACGACACTCCAAGCGCGTCGTGACGCGCCTGAATCGTGAAAAGCTGCGCGCGGTGTCCGAGCTCCCAACCTCCGCGCGCGCCGTCGTCATCGGCGCCGGCATCGTCGGCAACAGCCTCGTCTACCACCTCGCGCGGCTCGGCTGGCGCGACCTCGTCCTGATCGAGAAGGGAGGCTTGCCGAACCCCGGCGGCTCCACGGGGCACGCCTCGAACTTCATCTTCCCCGTCGACCACTCGAAGGAGATGACGGCGCTGACGAAGGACAGCGCGCGCCAGTACGACGAGCTCGGCGTGCTCACCATCAGCGGCGGCGTCGAGGTGGCGCGCACGGAGGAGCGGCTCGAGGAGCTCCAGCGGCGCCAGTCGTCGGCGACCGCGTGGGGCGAGCCCGACACCGAGCTGCTCACCCCCGAGGGCGTCGTCGAGCGCGTGCCCGTACGTGAACCCGGACGTCATCCTCGGCGGCTGGTACACGCCGGGCGTGTCGGTCGTCGATCCGCTGCGGGCGGGGACGCTGATGCGCGAGTCGGCGCAGCAGCTGGGGGCGCTGACGATCCTCGCCGGCCGCGAGGTGACGGGGATCGACACCGAGAACGGCCGCGTCCGCCGCGTCCGCACCGACGAGGGCGAGATCGAGGCGGAGACGGTCTTCGTCGCCTGCGGCGTGTGGAGCCCGCGGATCGCGCGCATGGCGGGCGCGTCGATCCCGCTCACCCCCGCGGTGCACCAGTTCATCACCGTCGGCCCGATCCCGCTCTTCGAGGAGACGCGGGGCGAGATCGCGTTCCCGATCGTCCGCGACGTCGACACGAACATGTACGAGCGGCAGAACGGGAGCGACATGGAGGTCGGCTCCTACGCCCACCGCGCGATCCTCATGTCGCCCGGACGACATCCCCTCGATCGAGGAGTCCGCGCTCTCGCCGACCGAGCTGCCGTTCACGTCGGAGGACTTCGACCCGCAGCTGGAGCAGGCGCTCGAGCTGATGCCCGAGATCCTCACCGTCGAGGGCGCGGGCATCCGGCACGCGATCAACGGGCTGCTCTCGCTGACGCCGGACGGGATGCCGATCCTCGGCGAGACGCCGGAGGTCGAAGGGTCTCTGGTCGGTCGCGGCGGTCTGGATCAAGGAGGGCGCCGGGATCGCCCGCGCGGTCGCCGAGTGGGCGACGGACGGCGCGTCCGAGATCGACATCCACGGCGCCGACGTCTCCCGCTTCTGGCCGCACCAGCGCACGCGGCGGCACGTCGACGCGCGCTCGGACGAGGGCTACAACAAGACCTACGGGATCGTGCACCCGATGGAGCAGTGGGCGTCGAACCGCGGCGTCCGGCTCTCGCCGTTCTACGCGCGCGAGGAGGCACTCGGCGCCGTCTTCTACGAGACGGCCGGCTGGGAGCGGCCGTGGTGGTACGAGTCGAACGCGCCGCTCGTCGAGGAGTACGGCGACCGCGTGATGCCGCGCGAGGCGGAGTGGGAGTCGCGCTGGTGGTCGCCGATCATCAACGCCGAGCACCTGGCGATGCGCGACCGGGTGGCGATGATCGACCTGACCGCGTTCGCGATCTTCGACGTCGTCGGGCCCGGCTCGCTCGAGTACCTCCAGGGCGTGGCGCTCGCGGAGTGCGACGTGGAGCCCGGGCGCGTGATCTACACGCCGATCCTGAACGCCCACGGCGGCTTCAAGACCGACCTCACGATCATGCGGCTCGGCGACGAGCACTTCCGGATCGTCACCGGCGGCGCCGACGGCCCGCGCGACTTCAAGTGGTTCCGCGACCACCTGCCCGCGGACGGGTCGGCGTCGCTGCTCGACGTCACGTCGGCCTGGTGCACGGTCGGCGTCTGGGGGCCGCGCGCACGCGACCTGCTGGCGTCGGTGACGAGCGACGACGTCTCGCACGAGGGGTTCCCGTTCGTGCGCTGCCGCGAGCTCGAGGTCGGCCCGGTGCGCGTCCTCGCCTCGCGGATCTCGTACGTCGGCGACCTCGGCTGGGAGCTGTACGCCCCGATGGAGAGCGGGCGGGCGCTCTGGGACGTGCTCTGGGAGGCCGGGCAGCCGCTCGGGGTCGTGCCGGCGGGGATCGGCGTCTACGGGACGACCGGCCGGATCGAGAAGGGCTACCGCCTCTTCGGCGCCGAGCTCGAGTCGGAGTACGACGTCGTCGAGGCGGGCATGCAGCGGCCGACCGTGAAGGAGGCGGACTTCGTCGGCAAGGAGGCGTACGTGCGGGCGCGCGAGGAGGAACCGGCGGCCGTGCTGTGCACGCTGACGGTCGACGATCACACCTCGGCCTCCGGCGTCAAGCGCTACATGCTCGGCCGCGAGCCGATCCTGACGCCGGCCGGCGAGCGGATCGTCGACCGCAAGGGCCGCGGCTCGTACGTGACGACCGCCGGGTCGGGGCCGTCCGTCGGCAAGCACATCCTGCTGGCCTACCTGCCGCCGGAGCACGCCGTCGAGGGCGGGAAGCTGCTGGTGCAGTACATGGGCGAGCGGTACCCGGTCACGGTCGACGTCGTGGGCTCGCGGCCGCTCTTCGATCCCGAGAACGCCCGCATCAGGCAGTGAACGTCCTCGTCTGCGTCAAGCGCGTGCCCGAGACCGGAGCGCGGATCTCCCTGACCCCGGACGCCCAGGCCGTCGACGACTCCTTCCTCGGGCACACGATCAGCCCGCACGAGGAGTGCGCGGTCGAGGAGGCGCTCCGGCTCGCGGCCGCGCACGGGGGGACGACCACGGTGCTGACGCTGGGCCCGCCGGCCGCCGCCGAGCAGCTGCGGGACGCGGTCGCGATGGGCATCGACGCCGCGATCCTGCTCGAGACCGACGGCGGCGACTGGGACCCGCAGGCGACCGCCGCGGCGATCGCGGACGCGGTGCGGGGACGGGACTTCGACCTGCTCCTCTTCGGCAACGAGTCGGCCGACTCGGGCGGGTACCAGGTCGGCATCCGCGTGGCGTACCTGCTCGGCCTGCCGGTCGTGACGGGCGCGAAGGGGATCGAGGTCGGCGACGGGGTCGCGACGGTGCGGCGCGAGGCCGGCGGCGGCTGGGAGATCTTCGAGACGCCGCTCCCGGCGGTGATCACCGTGCGCGAGGGCATCAACCTGCCGCGCTATCCCTCCCTCCCCGGGCGGTTGAAGGCGAAGAAGACGGAGATCCAGACGTCGACGCCGACGTGGCAGGACGGCGGGCTGGCGAAGGTGCGGCTGTCCGTGCCGCAGGACGAGTCGACGCCGGTGGTCGTGCTCGGCGAGGGCGCCGCGGCCGCGCCGCGCGTCCTCGAGGTGCTGCGGGAGCTCGGCGTCGCGTGATCCTCTGTCTCGTCGAGCCGGGGGAGCTCTCCCGTGAGGCGTTGACGTTCGCCCGCAGGCTCGGCGACGTGCGGGCGTTCACGATCGACGCCGGTGAGGCCTATGCGCCGGCGGCCTGGGCGGCCGGGGTCGTGCAGCTCGTCGAGCAGCACTCCCCGGAGGCCGTCGTCGCCGCAGCGAGCGACCGCGGCGCCGAGGTGATGGCGCACGTCGCGGCGCGGCTCGACCTGCCGCTCGCCGCGAACGTCGTCTCCGCGGAGCTCGGCGAGCCGGCGACGGTCGTGCGGCAGCGCTGGGGCGGCAGCCTGCTCGAGGAGGCGACGCTCAGCGGCTCGGTCAAGCTCCTCACCGTCGCCCCGCACGCCGTGGCGGCTGAGCCCGGCGACGAGGCGGTGGAGTCGTTCGTCCCCGAGCTCACCGACGAGGACGTGCGGGTGCGCGTCGTCCGCCGCGAGGAGCCGGCGGCGGGCACGATCTCGCTCGGGCGAGGCGAAGGTCGTCGTCGGCGGCGGGCGCGGCGTCGGGCAGCGCCGAGGGGTTCGCCGTGCTGCAGCAGCTCGCCGACGCCCTCGGCGGCGCGGTCGGCGGCTCGCGCGTCGTCACGAACCTCGGCTGGCGGCCGCACGCCGACCAGATCGGCCAGACGGGGCTCCGCATCGGCGCCGACCTCTACATCGCGTGCGGCATCAGCGGCGCGATCCAGCACTGGGTCGGCTGCAAGGGCGCAAAGAAGATCCTCGCGATCAACACCGACCGCGACGCGCCGATCGTGCAGCGCGCGGACTACGCGGTGATCGGCGACCTGCACGAGGTCGTGCCGGCGATCGTCGCTGCGCTCGCCGAAAGCCGCTCCTAGCAGCGTCTTTACAGGGTCTGACACCGTTAGCGCCGCACGGAACGGTCGCTGGCGGCGCACTGCTCGCTGAGAGTGCTGGTAGCCGTCCTAACAGGGTCTGACCCCGTAAACGGCGCGAGTTGACATCGTGGAACCGGTGTTCCACAATGTGAGTCATGGCCGGCACGCAGGCGATCGATCGCGCGGCGCAGCTGCTCGTGCGCGTCATCGAGAGCGCGCGCCCGCTCGGCGTCGGCGAGCTCGTCGACGGCTCCGGGCTGCCGAAGTCGACCACGTCGCGCCTCGTCGGCGCGCTCGAGCGGCAGGGGCTCGTCCAGCGCGACAGCGGCCGCGGTGGCGTCCGGCCCGGCCCCGTGCTGCTCCGCTACGCGCAGCGGGCGGAGCCGGACGTCACCCTGATCGAGCTCGCCGACACGGCGCTCGATGTGCTCGCGGCCGAGTCCGGCGAGACCATCAACCTGGCGGTCGCGACCCCGCTCGGCGTGCAGCAGCTCTCCCAGCGCGACTCGCGGCACTTCATCGGCGTCGACGAACTGGGTCGGGCGCCGGGTGCCCTACCACGTGACCGCGAACGGCAAGGTCTTCCTCGCCTGGGGCGCGGCGGCCGACGACCACGTCACCGCAGCCGAGCTCGCGCGGATCCGCGAGCGGGGGTTCTCGACCGCCGTCGACGAGCTCGAGGTCGGCCTCTCGGCGCTCGCCGCCCCGGTCTTCGGCGCCGACGGCACGTGCCTCGCGGCGCTCTCGATCTCCGGCCCGACGCTCCGGCTGACGGCGCCGCGAATCGAGCAGCTCGCGCCAGCGCTCGTCGCCGAGGCGGGACGGCTGTCGGCCAGGCTGGGCCACCAAGAGCTGGGCCACCAGGACACGGAACGAGGTGCCGCATGACGCACGAGGAGATCCTCCAGGGCCTCTACGACCACACGCTCGTCGGCAACGCGCCCGAGGTGCGAGAGCTCGTCGAGCAGGGGCTCGCCGACGAGCTCGGCCCGGAGGCGATGCTGTACGACGCGCTGATCCCGTCGCTCGAGGAGGTCGGTGCGCGCTTCGAGCGCGGCGACTTCTTCGTGCCCGAGATGCTGATCGCCGCCCGCGCGATGCAGGGCGCGCTCGACATCCTGCGCCCGCTGCTCGCGGAGACGGGCGCGAAGCCGATCGGCACGTACGTCATGGGCACGGTCAAGGGCGACGTGCACGACATCGGCAAGAACCTCGTCAACATCATGCTCGAGGGCGCCGGCTTCACCGTCCACGACCTCGGCGTCAACGTCGCGCCCGAGACGTTCGTCGAGCAGGTGCGTGAGCACGAGCCGGACATCGTCGGCTTCTCCGCGTTCCTGACGACGACGATGCCGATGTTCAAGGCGAACATCAACGCGCTCGAGAAGGCCGGCATCCGCGACGACGTGATCGTGATGGTCGGCGGCGCGCCCGTGACGCAGCAGTACGCGGACGCGGTCGGCGCCGACGGGTATGCGGCCGACGCCTCGACCGCGGTGCGGCTCGCGAAGGACCTGATCGAGCGCCGGCGCTCTGCCGCGGTGGCCTGAGTGCTCGTCCAGGTCGAGCACGCGCTCAAGGGCCGCGTCTTCGGCTGCCAGATGTGCGGGCAGTGCGTCCTGCACTCCACCGGCATGACGTGCCCGATGACCTGCCCGAAGGAGCTGCGCAACGGGCCGTGCGGCGGCGTCCGCCCGGACGGCGGCTGCGAGGTCGTGCCGGAGATGCGCTGCGTGTGGCTCAAGGCGTACGAGCGCTCCCGCAGACTGCCGTTCAAGGACCAGTTCGACGAGGTGCACCCGCCGGTCGACCACCGCCTCTGGGGCACGTCGTCGTGGCGGAACCTCGTGACCGGGCGCGACAAGCAGACGCCGGCGGGCTGGCCCGACTGATGTCGCAGCTCGAGGAGCGGCTCGCCGCCGGCACGCTTCGTCGTCACCGCGGAGCTGCTGGAGGTGAACAGCGGCGGGCTCGAGGCCGTGCGCGCGCGCTTCGAGCCGTTCGAGCCGTGGGTCGACGCGGTCAACGCGACCGACAACACGGCGGCGCACGCGCACGCCTCCCCCCTCGCGGTCGCGATCGCGCTGAAGCAGCTCGGCGTCGAGCCCGTCATGCAGCTCGTCTGCCGCGACCGCAACCGGCTCGCCCTCCAGGCGGACATCGTCGGCGCCGCGCTGCACGGGATCGAGAACATCCTCTGTCTGACCGGCGACGACGTGACCGCCGGGGACGAGCCCGAGGCGAAGCGCGTCTTCGACCTCGACAGCATGCAGCTGCTGGAGACGGCGAGTGCGATCGCGGGCGGGCGGTATCTCTCCGGCCGCACCATCGAGCCGGCGCCGCCGCTCTTCCTCGGCGCCGCCGAGAACGCCGGCGCGCCCCCGTACGCGTACCGCGTCGAGCGGGCGCTGAAGAAGGTCCGCGCCGGCGCGCGCTTCTTCCAGCTCCAGGTCTGCTTCGAGCACGCGCAGCTCGAGGGGTTCATGCACGCCGCGGTCGAGAGCGGCCTCGCCGAGCAGGCGGCGATCCTGCCCTCGGTCTGCCTCGTCAGGGCGCCGTCGGCGCTCCGCTACATGGACGAGAAGGTGCCGGGCATCTCCGTCCCCGCCGAGACGATCGAGCGCGTCGAGCGGGCCGCCGATCCCGAGGCTGCCTGCTTCGAGGTCGCCGTCGAGATCGCCGAGCGCACGCTCGAGCTGCCCGGCGTCGCCGGCCTGCACCTGATCAGCTTCCGCCGCGAAGCCGGCATCGCCCGGTTGTGCGAGCGGCTCGGCATCCCGACGAGAGAGGAGAGGAAGGCGCGTGGACACCGTCCTCCGGTCGCGGTCTAGGACTGTCGTCATCGGGCCCGAGCAGCCGTTCTGCATCATCGGCGAGCGGATCAATCCGACCGGGCGCAAGGCCTTCCAGGCGCAGCTCCAGGCGGACGACCTCTCGCAGCTCGAGGTCGATGCCGCCGAGCAGGCGGCCGGGGCCGACATGCTCGACGTGAACGTCGGCGACCCGCTCGCCGACGAGGTCGGCCTGATGGGTCGCGCGATCGCGACGCTGCAGGAGCTCACCGACCTGCCGCTCTGCATCGACTCGTCGATCGTGGAGGCGCTCGCCGCCGGGCTCGCCGCCTACGACGGGAAGGCCCTCGTCAACTCCGTCACGGCCGAGGACGACCGCCTGGAGGCGATCCTGCCGCTCGTCGCCGAGCACGGCGCCGCCGTGATCGGGCTGGCGAACGCCGAGGACATCCCGATGGAGCCCGAGCGCCGGCTCGAGAATGCGCGCAAGATCGTCTCCGCCGCCGGCGACTACGGCATCAAGCCCGAGGACGTCGTCATCGACCCGCTGGCGATGCCTGTCGGCGCGATGCCCACGGCCGTCACGATGTTCGTCGAGGCCGTCCGCCTCATCCGCGACGAGCTCGGCGTCAACACGACCTGCGGCGCGTCGAACACGGCCTTCGGACTGCCGAGGCGCAGCACACTCGGCGCCGCGTTCCTCTCGATCGCGCAGTCGCACGGGCTTGACGAGCGCGATCATGGACGCGCGGTCGCCGGAGTGCGTCGACGCGGTCCGCGCAGGCGACCTGCTGCTCGGCCGCGACGAGTGGGGAGCGCGGTGGATCGCAAGCTTCCGCGAGAGCCAGGCGGCGGCCGCGACGTGAGCGCCGCCGAGACCCTGCCCGCCGTGCAGCGCGACCGCGTGCTCCTCCGCTTCGAGCCCACGGGCGAGAACGGCGCCGCCGCGAAGGAAGCGCGCGTCCCCGTCGGCACGACGGTCTTCGACGCGGCCAGCTGGAACGGGATCGCGATCGACTCGACCTGCGGCGGCCACGGCACCTGCAAGAAGTGCAAGGTGCGCGTCGCCGAGGGCACGCTGCCGCTCTCCGCCGTCGATCCTCGCGCGTTCACGGTCGAGGAGCTGAAGGACGGCTGGCGACTCGCCTGCAGGGCGCTCGCCGAGGAGGACCTCGTCATCGACGTGCCGCCGCTGCAGACACGCCCGAAGGCGGCGCTCGTCGGGGTCGGGCGCCACGTCATCCTCCGACCGGCCGTCCAGAAGCGCTACCTCGAGCTCGCCGAGCCGACCCTCGAGGATCAGACGTCGGACCTCGAGCGCGTCCTCGCCGCGATGGACGACGTCGAGCTCCGCGTCCCGCTCGAGCTCGTACGAACGCTCGGCGGCACGCTCCGCTCGTCCGACTTCAAGGTGACGGCGGTTCTCTGCGACGACCTGCTCCTCGACGTCGAGCCCGGCGACACCACCGGCCGCACGTTCGCGATCGCGTTCGACCTCGGCACCACCACGGTCGTCGCGAACCTGCTCGATCTCGAGACGGGCCAGCCGCTGGCGGTGCGCTCGCAGCTGAACAAGCAGCAGCCGTTCGGCGCCGACGTCATCTCCCGCGTCTCGGCGACGATGCTCGACGACGACGCGCTCGGCGTGCTCCAGGCCCGCGCCCACGAGACGCTCGACGAGCTCGCAACGGAGGTGTGCGAGGAGGCCGGGGTGCCGCCGGCGGAGGTGTACGAGGTCTCCGTCGCCGGCAACCAGACGATGGTCCAGATCGCCCTGGGGATCGACCCGGAGCCGCTCTCGATGGCGCCCTTCACGATGGCCGCGAGCGCGCTCCCGCCCGCGACGGCGGCCGACTTCGGCGTACGCGTGCACCCGCGTGCCCCGGCAGTCCTCTTCCCGGCGATGGGCGCCTACGTGGGCGCCGACATCGTCGCCGGGCTTCTCGCGACGGGACTCACGCTCGACCGGCGCATCCGCCTCTTCATCGACGTCGGCACGAACAGCGAGATCGCGCTCGGCTCGGCGGCGCGGGCGCTGGCGACGGCCGCGCCCGCCGGTCCCGCGTTCGAGGCCGCCCAGATCCGCTGCGGCATGCGCGCGGCGGACGGCGCGATCGAGGGCGTGAAGATCCACGACGGCGAGGTCGAGCTGGCCGTGATCGGCGACGTCGCGCCGGTCGGGCTCTGCGGCTCCGGACTCGTCGACGCGGTGGCGGAGCTCGTCGGCGCGGGGCTCCTCGACCACTCGGGCCGCTTCGTGCTGGGCGACTCGGACCGGTTCGGGAAGATCGGCGAGGAGAACGTCTTCCACCTCGCAGACGGCGTTTACCTCTCCCAGCGCGACGTGCGCGAGCTCCAGTTCGCCAAGGCATCGATCGCGACGGGCTGGAACCTCCTCTGCCGCGACCTCGGGATCGCGCCCGAGGAGATCTCGCAGGTGCTGCTCGCGGGCTCGTTCGGCTCGTACCTCTCGGCGGCGAGCGCGGTCAAGATCGGGCTCGTGCCGCCGCTGCCCCTGGCGCGCATCGTCTCGGCGGGGAACGTCGCCGGCGAGGGTGCGAAGATCGTCGCGCTCTCGGTGCAGGAGCGCGCGGCCGCGGTGGCGATCGTCGACGAGGTCGAGTACGTCGAGCTCTCCGGCCGCCCCGACTTCAACGACCTCTTCGTCGACCAGCTGAGGTTCCCGGAGTGAGAACCACGGTCGTCGCCTGCGGCGCGCTCGCGCTCCACGTCAAGACGATCGCGGCCCGCCGGGGCTGGGACGTCGACGTCCGTTCGCTGCCGCCGGAGCTGCACAACCGCCCGGAGCGGATCCGCGGCGCCGTGGAGGAGCTTGTGTTGAATCAACACAATGTCGTGCTCGCGTACGCCGACTGCGGCACCGGCGGCGCGCTCGACGGCTTCCGGCGCCTGCGCGGCGACACCTGCTACGACGTCTTCGCTCTCGACGAGGTGCGCGAGGCGATGGCCGAGCAGCCCGGCACCTACTTCCTCACCGACTTCCTCGTGCGCACCTTCGACCGCACGATCTGGCGCTCCCTCGGCCTCGACCGGCACCCGGAGCTGCGCGACGACTACTTCCGCCACTACACCCGCGTCGTCTGGCTCGCGCAGCGTCCGACGCCCGCGCTCGCAGGAGAAGGCGCGCCGCGCCGCCGACCGGCTCGGCCTGCCGCTCGAGACCCGCGACGTCGGCGACGTCGGCCTGGAACGCGGCTCTCGAGGAATTGATTGGGGAGGAGGCACTCGCATGCTGATCAACACCGATGCCGCGCTACGAGATCCTGTCCGAGGAGGACATGGCGACGCTGGACAAGCGGCTGGCGACGGATCGTCAGCGAGCTCGGGATCGAGTTCCTCTCCGACGAGGCCGTGGGCGCTCTTCCGCGACGCCGGGCAGACGGTCGAGGACCAGGTCGTGAAGCTCGACCCGGAGTTCGTGCTCGAGCAGGTGGCGAAGGCGCCGCGCGAGTTCGACCTCCAGGCGCGGAATCCGGAGCGCTCGGTGCATCTCGGCGGACAGCACATGGTCTTCTCGGCCGTCTACGGCTGCCCGTTCGTCCGCGAGGGGATCGAGCGGCGCGAGGCGACGTACGCCGACTTCGAGAACCTCGTGCGGCTCTCGCAGGCGTTCCCGCAGCTCGACTCGCCCGGCGGCACGATCTGCGAGCCGAACGACAAGCCGCTCGACTCCCGCCACCTCGACATGGTCTACGCCCTGCTGACCCTGTCGGACAAGCCGTTCATGGGCTCGGTCACCTCGGGCCCGAACGCGGCGGACACGATCGCGATGGCCGAGATCGTGTTCGGCCGCGAGTCGCTCGAGCAGACGCCCGCGATCATCTCGCTGATCAACGTCAACTCGCCGCTGCGCTACGACGACCGCATGCTCGCCGCGCTGCTCGAGTACGCGAAGGCGGGCCAGCCGTGCATCGTCACGCCGTTCCTGCTGATGGGCGCGATGTCGCCGGTGTCGGTGCCGGCCACGCTCGCGCAGCAGATGGCGGAGGCGCTCGCGGGGATCGCGCTCGTGCAGCTCGTGCGCCCCGGCTGCCCGGTCGTCTTCGGCTCCTTCCTCTCGAACACCGACATGCAGTCGGGCTCGCCGTCGTTCGGCACTCCCGAGTCGGCCGTCGGACTCCTCTGCACCGGCCAGATCGCGCGCTCCTTCGGCATCCCATGGCGCTCGGGCGGCGGACTCACCGCGAGCCAGAGCGTCGACGCCCAGGCGGCCTACGAGGCGATGATGACGATGGTGCCGACCATGCTCGCCGGCGCGAACTACGTCATGCACGCGGCCGGCTGGCTCGAGTCGGGGCTCGCGTCCTGCTACGAGAAGTTCATCGTCGACGTCGAGATCCTGCGCATGCTGCACCACCAGTTCTCGCCGCTCGAGGTGACGCGAGGAGACGCTGGCGTTCGGCGCGCACGACGAGGTGCGCCACGGCGGGCACTTCCTCGGCGCGGCGCACACGCTCGAGCGCTTCCGCGAGTGCTTCTACCGGCCGCTCCTCTCCTCGACCGAGAACTACGAGCGGTGGAACAGGAACGGCGGCAAGGACGCTGCCGCACGAGCGACCGACGTCTGGCAGCGAACCCTCGAGGAGTACGAGGAGCCGCCGCTGGACGAGGCAGTCCGGGGCAGCTGCAGGAGTTCGTGGACCGGCGGCGGACCGAGCTGGGCGACTAGGAGGGTTTGGCGGAATGGCGCTCGTCGCAGGGGTGGCTGCTCGTTTCGAGGCAAGGACGCAGGGAGCGCCCGTATCCGTAGATACGGGCGCGACTGAGGACGCCGCCTCGGGGCGAGCAGCGCGGCCCTGCGGCTCAGCCGCTATTTCGCCAAACCCTCCTAACGTCGAGCCGCGCATCCTCGAGGTCGAGGTCGCGGCTGACACGCCGGTACACAGCGTCGTCGATCCTCCGCGTGCGGCGGAGCTCGAGGAGGGCCGCCCGCTCAGCGTCGAGCAGCTCCCTGCGCAGGCGTTGGTAGTCCACCGAGCGCTCCTCGAGCGAGTCGTCGGCCTCGACGTCGAGCCTGGAGCGGAAGCGGTCGCGCCGGAAACCGTACGCGCCGCGGAAGCGATCGACGGTGTCGTCTCGCGCCCAGTCCTCCTCGGCGAGCTCCTCCAGGCGAGCGAGCGCCGCCTCCGCGGCGTGGATGCGTGCCTTCGCCTCCTCGTGCGCCTCCTCGCCGTCGTCCTCGAGGCGCAGCGCGCGGATGAGTGCCGGCAGCGTCAGGCCCTGGATCACGAGGGTCGCGCAGATGACGCAGAACGTCAGAAAGACGATCAGGTCCCGGTCCGGGAATGGGTCACCGGCGTCGGTGGAGAGTGGCAGCGCGAGCGCGGCAGCGAGGGAGACGGCGCCGCGCAGACCTGACCACGTGATCACGAGCGACTCCCTCCAGGTGCGGAACCGCGCTGCCCACAGTGTCGCGAAGACCCAGACGAGCCGTGCGGCGACGACGGCGGCGAAGATGACGGCGCCGTACCCGACGAGCGTCGTCCACGGGCGGTCGCCGAGCTGATCGAGGATCTCCGGCAGCTGGAGCCCGATCAGCATGAAGAGAAGCGCGTTGAGGATGAAGAACGCGATCTCCCACACGGCGGCACCCTGGAGCCGTGTCTGGGCGTCGGTGAGCTCCGGTGTGTGCCAGCCCATGTAGACACCGACGGTCACCGCGGCGAGCACGCCGGAGACTCCGAGCACCTCGGCCGGCAGGTAGCCGAAGTAGCCGCTGGCGAGCGCGATCGTGATCTCGAGCGGCGGGTTGTCGAGCAGCAGCCGCACGCGCCGGATCACCCAGCCGACGGCGATGCCGACCAGGATGCCCCCGACGACGTTGAGCACGAACCTCCCCGACGCATCCAGGAGCGAGAAGCTGCCCGTGACGACGGCCGCGACGGCGAATCGGTACGCCACGAGCGCAGTACCGTCGTTGACCAGGCTCTCCCCTTCGATCAGACCCACGAGTCCGCGCGGCAGCCCGAGGCGCTCGGCGACCGCCGTCGCGGCGATGGGATCCGTCGGGGAGACGATGGCGCCGAGCACGAAGGCCGCGGGCCAGCTCAGACCCACGACGTGGTGCGCGACCGCGGCGACGAAGAGCGCCGTCAGGAGGACGAGTCCGATCGCGAGCAGCGAGATCGGCTTGATGTTGGTGCGCAGCTCGCGCAGCGAGGTGAAGTACGCGGCGCCGTAGAGCAGCGGTGGGAGGATGGCGATGAGCACGAGATCGGGATCCAGCTCGATGTGCGGCATCCCCGGCACGAAGCCGATCGCGAGCCCGCCGACCACGAGCACGATCGGATACGGCACGCGCAAAACGTCCGCAGCAGCCAGCATCGCGATCGCCGCTGCCAGGAGCCCGACGAGGATCAGCGCGTCTTCGGCCGGAAAGTGCATCGAACGAGCCTACGATCCGCGCGCCCGACGGCGCCGGCCCGTAGGAGCCGCTCAGGCCTGGGTCACAGCGAGATCACGACGGTCTTCGCCTCGGTGAAGGTCTCCATCGCGTGGCGTCCGCCGACCCGCCCCACCCCGGAGCTCTTGCCGGCGCGGCCGCCGAACGGGAGATGGCTCTCCCAGTAGTTCGTCGACTCGTTGACGTTCACCCAGCCCGCGTCGACACCCTCGGCGAAGCGCAGACCGCGCGCGAGATCGCGCGTCCAGACGGCGCACAGGAGCCCGTACGGCGACTCGTTCGCGATCCGGAGCGCCTCCTCGTCGCCGCCGATCGTCGTGATCGGGACGACGGGGCCGAACGTCTCCTCGCGGGCCACCGCCATCTCCTCGGTGACGCCGTCGAGCACGGTCGCCTCCCAGTAGAGCTGCGTCGGGAAGCCGGCGGCGCGCGTGCCGCCCGTCACGACGCCGGCGCCCCGCTCGACGGCATCGGCGACGTGCTCGTCCATCTTCGCGGCGGTCGCCTCGTTGTTGAGCGGGCCCATCGTCGTCTCCTCGGCGAAGGGGTCGCCGAGGCGGATCGAGCGCGCGACCGCCGCTCCGAGAGCGTCGACGAACTCGTCGTGGACGGCCTCGTGGACGAGGAAGCGCTCACCCGCGGTGCAGCTCTGGCCGGCGCAGAGGAACGCCGCGGCGAGGCTCGCCTCCGCCGCGGCGGCGACGTCGGCGTCGTCGAGCACCACGAGCGGGCCGTTGCCGCCGAGCTCGAGCAGGAGCGGCTTCCCGGCCGCGCGGCTCGCGACGACGGCACCGGTCTCGACCGAGCCGATGAAGCCGACGGCGTGCGTCCCGCGGCTCGCGGCGATCTCGTCGCCGACGACGGCCCCGTGGCCGGTCAGCATCGAGAAGACACCCGGCGGAAGCTCGGCATCGACGATGCACTCCGCGAGCTTCACGGCGCAGACCGACGTCGAGGACGCCGGCGCCCAGACGACGGCGTTGCCGGCGGCGAGCGCCGGCGCGATCAGCTCCGCGGGCATCGTGTACGGCCAGTTCCAGGGCGTGATCGCGGCCACCACCCCGCGCGGGACGCGGTAGCCGAGGATCCGCTTCGACGCGTCCACCGACGGCGGCATCGTCCCCTCGAGCCGGGTCGCGTCGGCGGCCGCCATCCGCCAGTACTCGACGAGCTCGTCGACCTCGCCGTAGGCCTCGGCGTGCAGCGGCTTGCCCTGGTCGAGGGTCAGCGTGCGGGCGAGGTCGTCGCGGCGCTCGACGATCAGCTCCGCGACGCGCTCCATCGCCGCGGCCCGCTCGAAGGCCGACAGTGCCGCCCACCCGCGCCACGCCTCGTTCGCCGCCGCGACCGCGCGCTGCGCGTCCTCCCGCGTCCCCTCCGGGACCGAGCCGATCGTCTCGCCCGTGGCAGGGCTCGTCGCCGCGAGCCGTGCGTCCGAATCGACCCACGCGCCGCCGATCACCATCCCGTAGTCCCGGGTGACGATGCTCAGCGCGTGCCTCCGGCGAACGCGGCGGCGTAGATCTGCTCGTAGGCGGCGACGTCGACCTCGCGCGCGTTGCCGATCGTCTGCGGATCCTCGTAGGCGATCCGCGCGAGCATCGGGATCTCGTCCTCGGAGAAGCCGAGCTCGACCATCGTCGGGATGCCGACGTCGTTCGTCAGCCGCTCGAGCGCCTCGACCCCCGCCAGCGCCGCCTCGAGCGGCTCGAGCCCGCCCGTGTCGACCCCGAGCGCCTGCGCGATCCGGGCGTGCCGCTCGGGCTTCGCGTGGGCGTTGTACGCCATGACGGGCCCGAGCACCCGCGCCGTGAGCGCGCCGTGCGGGCAGTCGTGGACGCCTCCTGCCGACTGGCTCATCGCGTGCGCGGCGCCGGCGCTCTCGGTGCCGTAGGCGAGGCCGCCGAGCAGCGCGGCATGCGCCATCTGCGTGCGCGCCTCGAGATTCGACCCGTCCTCGACGGCCGTTCGCAGCCAGCGGCCGACGAGCTCGATCGCCCTGAGAGCGACGGCGTCGTTGAAGGGCTGGTTGTAGTCGCACGTGTAGCACTCGACGCCGTGCGAGAGCGCGTCGAGGCCCGTCGCGGCGGTCACGGCGGGGGGAAGGCCGACCGTCAGCTCGGGATCGAGGAGGGCGACGTGCGCGCCGATCAGCGGCGTTCCGCCGACGTTGAACTTGAGCTTGCGCTCGTGGTCGGTGATCACCGCCCACAGCGTCACCTCGCTCCCGGTCCCGGCCGTCGTCGGGACTGCGATGAGCGGCGGGATGCGGCGTGTGATCGGCTCGTGGTCGAACTCGTACTCGAGGATCGAGCCGCCGTGCACGACCTCGACGCCGACGGCCTTCGCGGTGTCCATCGACGAACCGCCGCCGAGGGCGACGAGCCCGTCGCAGCTCTCGCCCTCGTAGGCCGCACGCGCGCGGCCGACGAGCTCGATGTCCGGGTTCGGGAACGTGTCGGCGAAGACGACCGCGTCGGGGAGCACCTCGAGCGCGCGGGCGACGAGGCCGGCCGCCTCGACTCCTCGATCCGTGACGAGCAGCGGGCGCCGGATGCCCAGCTCGTCCGCGAGCTCAGCGAGCCGTCGCGAGCGAGCCGAGGCCGTGCACGATCCGCGTCGGCACCTCGACGCTGCGCACGGAGTCCACCTGCACGCTCATACGAGCGAGCGTAATTCACGACACCCGGTAGAGCGCGCCGTTCGTGTTGTCCGCGAGCAGCACGCCACGCCCGAACGGGACGAGCCCGTGCACGTCGACGGGCTTCGTCGGGCGTGCCTCCGTCGTGACCGCGCCCGTGGACGGCGCGACGCGGCGGAGCGCCGCCATCGTCGGGAAGCCGCGCGCATCGGCCGCGGCGGCCCGGGCCGGCACCCAGAGCGCGCCGGCGGCCGCGACGACGTCGATCCCGCCGGCGCCGATCTCGATCGTCGCGCCGACCTCGCCCGTCTCGGGATCGAGTCGGATCAGATCCGTGCCGCGGCCGGTCGCCCACAGCGAGCCCGCGAGGAGCGCGAGACGCTCCGGCGCATCTCCGGGCACCGTCGCGAGGCGCTGCGCGCGGTTCGTTGCCGTGTCGATTCCGACGAGGCCCCGATCGCGGTGGTTGATCACCCAGGCTCGCGCCCCTGAGAAGACCATGTCCGACGGGCCGTCGCCGACGGCGATCCTGCGCTGCGACGCGGCGCCGCCCCGGATCGAGCCTCACGACCTCGCCGCTCCCGTCGTCGACCGACCAGAGGGAGCCCGCACCCGCCCAGAGGTTGTACGGCCGCAGACGATCCGGTCTCGATCCGGCCCGTCACTCGCACCCTGCCGTGGATCGAGCCGAGCGACACCGCCGGCCGTGTCGAGCGTCCAGACCGCGCCCAGGGCGGCGAGGACGGCGATCGGCTGCCCGCCGAGCTGCACCGAGCGCCGCTTGCCCGTCGCGAGGTCGACACGCACGAGCCGGCTCTCCTCCTTGCACGCGACCCACGCGGCTCCGAGCGTGACTGCGAGCGTCTGCGTCGGCCAGAACGGGCCGGCACCGGCACACGACGCGAGCATCGTGGCTCCGGGGACGCGCGGAGCGGGCGCCGCCGTCGCGGCACCGGCGGCCAGGAGGGCGACGACGATCGCGAGGCGGCGCATGCTTCCATATAGCGCGGAAACCGCGCTATGTCAATCTGCCGCGGTTTCCGCGCTTTTGTCGGCGAGCGCGGCCTGTCCCGCCCGCACGAGCTCCTCCAGCGCGGGCCGGTAGCGGTCGAGCGTCCCGTCGAGGTGCGCCTCGAACATGCGCTCCGCGTCGCGCACAGCCGGCTCGATGGCCTCGAGCAGCTCGCGGCCCCGCGACGTCACTTCGAGCCGGTGCGAGCGCCGGTCCTCCGCGCTCGGCACGCGGCGGACGAGCTTCCCGTCGAAGAGCGGCTGCATCCGCTCCCGCAGCGTCGAGGGCCGTAGCCCGGTCGCCCGCTCGAGCTCGCTCGGCGTGACCGGCCCGCTGCGCGCGATGTGCGTCAGCAGCACCTGCGGGCCGAGCTTGACGTGCCGGCGCTCGAACTCGCGCCCGACGATCTCGTTGACGAGCTGACCCGCGACGTAGATCTCGAACAGCAGGCTTCGACGCTCGTGCTGCATGCGCGCGATCATAGGGCGGACGTGGACGTGCTTCGGCTGACGAGCGTGCTCGGCGAGCTCCCGACGGAGCGGACGCGCCTGCTCGACAACCTCGGCCGGCTCCGCCGCGAGGTCGGCCCGATCGGGCCCGAGCTCTCGGACGCGCTCGCCGATCACATGAACATCCGCCGTGGCGAGGTGCACGAGGTCGTCTCGTTCTACTCCTTCCTGCAGGTGCCGCGTCGACGCGGTGCGGGTGTGCACCGGGCCGGTCTGCGACTGCGCCGGCTCGAGGGCGCTCCTCACGGGCGGGGCGATCGAGGTGCCCTGCCTCGGCCACTGCGACCTCGCTCCGGTCGTCCTCGACGGCGACGACGTCCGCGGCGGCGTCACGCACTCGACGAACGGCTTCCTGCTCGAGCCGGACGACATCCGCGAGCCGCCCGAGCTGGCGCAGGACGAGGTGGTCGCCCGGCTCGAGGCGGCAGGCCTGACGGGGATGGGCGGCGCCGGCTTCCCGACCTCGGTGAAGTGGGACGCAGTGCGGCGCGAGCCCGCCCCGCGCGTCGTGATCGTGAACGCCGACGAGGGCGAGCCCGGCACGATCAAGGATCGCTACGTGATGGAGCTCCGCCCGCAGCTCCTCCTCGAGGGGCTCGCCGCGGCGATGCGCTTCTGCGAGACGGACGTCGCCTACATCTACCTCCGCGAGGAGTACGCCACCGCCCGTGCGCGCCTGCGCGAGGCGATCGCCGCGCGCGGCCTTCCGGTCGAGCTCGTGGTCGGCGCCGGCGCCTACATCTGCGGCGAGGAGACGGCGATGCTCGAGTCGATGGAGGGCCGGCGGGGAATGCCCCGCCTGAAGCCGCCGTTCCCGACCCAGGTCGGCTACCTCGGCCTGCCGACGCTGATCAACAACGTCGAGACGCTCGCGCACGTCGCGCTCGTCCTCCGCGGGGAGTGGGAGCCCACGCGGCTGTGGTCGGTGACGGGCGCGGTCGCGCAGGCCCGGCTGCTACGAGGCGCCGCTCGGCATCACGACCCGGCAGCTCGTCGACGGGTACGCCGGCGGCTTCACCGACGAGCCGGGCGCGATCGTCCCGGGCGGCGCCGCGAGCGGGATCCTGCCGCCGGCGGCCCTCGACGTCCCGCTCACGCGCGACGCGCTGGCCGAGTGGGGCGCCGGCGTCGGCTCGGCCGCCGTGCAGATCTTCCCGCGCTCCTACTCCCCGCTCCGCCTCCTCGCCGAGACGATGCGCTTCTTCGCCGAGGAGTCGTGCCAGAAGTGCACCCCGTGCCGGATCGGCAACCGTGCGCTCCATGCCGTCTTCGCCGGTGAGCGGCCGATGGCTCCGCGAGCAGCGCGACGAGTGGCTCGAGGCGATGGAGCTGACCTCGATCTGCGGGCTCGGGCAGGCGGCGCCGATCCCGGTCCGGAACGCACTGCGCCACTGGCCGGAGCTCGTCGAGGGGCTGCCAGCATGAGCGCCGATCTGCTGCGCCTGCTCGCGGGCTTCCGGTCGACCCAGGCGATCCACGTCGCCGCCAGGCTCGGGATCGCGGATCTCCTCGCCGGCGGCCCCCGTGCGAGCGACGAGCTCGCGAGGGAGGCCGGCGCCCACCCCGACTCGCTGTACAGACTCCTGCGCGCCTTGGCGTCGATCGGCGTCCTCGAGGAGGACGACGCACGCCGGTTCGCGCTGACGCCTCTCGGCGAGCCGCTGCGCAGCGGCGTGAGCGGCTCACTGCACGGCTGGGCGCTCCTGATCGGCCGACCCTACGTCTGGGACGCCTGGGGCAACCTGGAGCACAGCATTCGCAGCGGGGAGAATTCCTTTCGCTCGCTCCACGGCACCGACGTCTGGGACTGGCGCGCCGATCGGCCGGAGGAGAGCGCGATCTTCGACGACGCGATGGCCTCCTTGACGGGAGCCACGAACCGGGCGGTTCTCGAGGCATACGACTTCGGCCGCTTCGGCACGATCGTCGACGTCGGCGGCGGCAACGGCACCCTCCTGGCCGCGATTCTCGGCGCCCACCCGACCGTGCATGGCGTGCTCTTCGACCAGCCGCACGTCGTCGCGGGCGCGGACCCGGTCCTCGCGTCGGTCGCCGGTCGCGTCAGCATCGTCGGCGGCAGCTTCTTCGAGTCCGTGCCGGCGGGAGGAGACGCGTACCTCCTCAAGGCGATCATCCACGACTGGGAGGACGAGGAGGCGATCGCCATCCTCCGCGCCTGCCGCGCCGCGATGTCGACGGAGGCGAGGCTGCTGCTGATCGAGCGGATCCTCGCTCCGCCGAACGAGGGGGCCGAGGGGAAGTTCTCGGATCTGAACATGCTCGTGATGGCAGGAGGCCGGGAGCGCACCGAGGACGGATTCGCCGCGCTCTTCGAGCGGTCCGGACTCCGGTTCGTCCAGGCCGTGCCGACGAGCGCAGGCTCCGCCGTCATCGAGGCCGTAGGATCGGACGCATGATCGAGTTCACGCTCGACGGCCGCAGCGCGACGGCGCAAGAGGGCGAGCTGCTCGTCCACGCGGCCGCCCGGAACGGCGTCTTCATCCCGACCCTGTGCCACGACGACAAGCTCGACCCCTACGGCGGCTGCCGCATGTGCGTCGTCGACGTCGAGGGTGCGCCGCGGCCGCTGCCCGCATGCGCGACGAGGGTCACGGACGGGCATGGAGGTCTCGACGAACTCGCAACGTGCCGCAGCTCCGCAAGACGCTCGCCGAGATGCTGCTCTCCGAGCATCTGAACGCGAACCCGGCCGGTCGGCCGAACGAGCTCGCCGACATGGCGGCCGAGCTCGGCGCCGAGGCGCCGTTCGTCCTCCCGGACGCGAAGCGCGAGCCGTACGAGGACCGCAACCGCCTGATGGGCTACGAGCCCGACACGTGCATCCTCTGCAACCGCTGCGTGCGCTACACGCAGGAGGTGATGCAGTGCTCGGCGCTCTCGCTCGAGGGGCGCGGGCCCGAGGCGCGCATCGTGCCGACCTGGGGCCGCTCGTGGCTCGACACCGAGTGCGAGCTCTGCGGCGGCTGCCTCTCGACGTGCCCGACCGGCGCGATCTACGAGAAGTTCCTCGAAGGGTCGGGTATCGAGGAGCGGCAGCTCGAGCAGACGAAGACGACCTGCACGTTCTGCGGCGTCGGCTGCCAGATCGACCTCAACGTCGACCCGGAGACGAAGCGGATCGTCAAGGTGACGTCGAAGCCCGAGTACGTCTCGAACGAGGGCAACCTCTGCGTCAAGGGCCGCTTCGCGTTCAACTTCGTCCACCACCCCGACCGCCTCACCGAGCCGCTCGTGCGCGGTGAGGACGGCGAGCTGCACGCGACCACGTGGGAGCACGCGCTGCGGGTCGCGGCCGACGGCCTCAAGGGGGTGATCGAGCGCCATTCGCCGCAGGCCGTCGGCGTGCTCGCCTCCGCGCGGCTGACGAACGAGGAGAACTACCTGATCCAGAAGCTCGCGCGGACGGGCCTGAAGACGAACTCCGTCCACTCCTGCGAGGCCACCTGACACGCTCCGACCCTCTACGGCCTGGTCAGGTCGTTCGGCAGAGGAGCTTCCACCAACTCGATCCCCGAGATCGAGAACGCCCGCTTCCTGCTCGTGATCGGCTCGAACACGACGGAGGCGCATCCGGTGCTCGCGCTGCGGATCAAGAAGGCGGTGCGGAAGGGAGCGACGCTCGTCGTCGCCGACCCGCGCGCGATCTGGCTGACGAAGATCGCGAAGCGGCACCTGCAGCTGCGCCCGGGCTCGGACGTCTGGCTGCTGAACGCGATGATGCACGTCATCCTCGAAGAGGGCCTGCAGGCGGAGGAGTACATCCGCGAGCGCACCGAGGACTTCGAGGCCGTCCGCGACGTGGTCGCGCGGTACACGCCCGAGGAGGCGGAGCGCTGGACGGGCGTCCCGGCCGAGGCGATCCGCGCCACCGCGCGCGAGTACGCGACCGAGCGGCACGCCGCGATCTTCTACACGCTCGGCATCACCGAGCACGCCTGCGGCGTCGACAACATCTGGTCGCTCGCCAATCTCGTCCTGCTGACGGGGCACCTCGGGTACGAGTCGACCGGGCTGAACGCGCTGCGCGGCCAGAACAACGTCCAGGGGCTCAACGACTCCGGGCGCGAACCCGTCGTATCTCCCCGGCTACCAGCCGGTCGACGACCCGGCGGTGCGGCAGAAGTTCTCGGAGGCGTGGGGCGCCGAGGTCCCGGAGCGGGCCGGCTTCCGGCTCGACCAGATGATGTCGGGCCTCCACGACGGCCGCGTCAAGGCGCTCTACCTGATCGGCGAGAACCCGGCGCAGACGGAGCCGAACGCGCACCACGTCGAGGAGGGCCTCGCGCAGCTCGAGTTCCTCGTCTCGCAGGACATCTTCCTGAACGAGACGGCGGCGAAGCACGCCAACGTCGTCCTGCCGGCGTCGAGCTTCGCGGAGAAGGACGGCACGTTCACGAACACCGAGCGGCGCGTGAACCTCGTCCGCGCCGCCGTGCCCTGCCCGGGCGAGGCCCGCGTCGACCGCGAGATCGTGATCGCGCTCGCACGCGCGCTCGGCTGCGACTGGCCCGAGTACCCGGATGCGGAGTCGGTCTGGAACGAGCTCGCCGACCTCTGCCCGAACTGGTTCGGGATCCGCTACTTCCGCTTGGAGGAGGAAGGGCTGCAGTGGCCGGTTGCCTCGCTCGAAGACGAGGGCTCACGGTTCCTCCACGAGAAGACGACCGCGCGCCCGTCCGGGCGGGGCAAGTTCCACCCGGTCGAGTACCAGCCGCCGATCGAGGAGCCCGACTCCGACTATCCATTCGTCCTCTCGACCGGCCGCACGCTCTACCACTACAACTCGGCGGGGATGACGATGCGCGAGGCCGGGATCACCGACAAGCAGGTCGACCCGTTCGTCGAGATCTCTCCCGAGGACGCGTCGGCGCTCGGTGTTGCGGGGGGTGACTGGCTCCGGCTCGTCTCGCGCCGCGGCGACCTGCAGGCGCGGGCGCAGCTGAGCGACCGCGTCTATCCCGGCCTCGTCTGGATGGCGCTGCACTTCGCCGAGGCGAAGGTGAACTGGCTCACGCACGACGTCGGCGACTCGCTGATCGGCACGCCGGAGTACAAGGTGTCCGCCGTGCGGCTGGAACGAGTGTGATCGGTAGCCCGCGCCGGCACGAGCCGGAGTGCGAGTCGACGCAGCTCCTGCTCGGGCCGGACGACCCCGAGGGAGCGATCGCCACGACCGACCATCAGACGGGCGGGCGGGGCCGGCTGGGCAAGCAGTGGCTCGAGGCGCCGGCGACGTCGGTGCTCGTCTCCGTCGCGCTCAGGCCGCCGGCCGAGCGCCCCGCGCCCGAGCTCTCGCTCGTCGCGGCGCTCGCCACGGCGCTCGCGGTCGAGGACGCGACGACCCTCTCCGCGCAGATCAAGTGGCCGAACGACGTCATGCTCAACCGCCGCAAGGTGGCCGGGATCCTCGCCGAGGCGAAGGGCGGCGTCGTCGTGCTCGGGATCGGCCTCAACGTGAACCAGACGCGCGAGCAGCTCCCGCCGGAGACGAAGATCCCGGCCGCCTCGCTGCGCACGATCGACGGCCGGGAGCGGGATCGCGAGGAGCTGCTCGAGGTGCTCCTCGGCCGCCTCGACGAGACGTACGCGCGCTGGCGCTCGAGCGGGCTCGACGGCCTCTACGACGACATCGGCGCGCGGGACTTCCTGCGCGGCCGGCGCGTCGAGGTCGACGGCAAGGACGGCACCGCCGACCGCATCGAGCGCGACGGGCGCCTCGCGGTCGAGACGGAGTCGGGCCGGCTGCTGGTCGCGAGCGGCGAGGTCCTCTTCCACCGCTGACCGAAACCGACGATTGCGCGAGCCCGGGCGCCGTGGTAGTCCGAGCGCCGATCGTCTCTGAGACCGTTCAGCGCGCTTGGGAGCGCGCTCGCGCCTCGGTCTCGAGCGCCGCCAGCTCGGCCGGGGTGTTCGCGTTCGCGAGGAGCCGCTCGTCGACCTCGAGCACGCGCGGGTTGACACCGCGCAGCGTGAGCTCCCCCGCTGCGAGCCGGCGCTCGAGCAGCGGCAGGTCGTCCTTGCCGTAGGCGCCCGGCAGCGGGCCGGTCTGAGAGCACGGCGCGAGCGTCGCCGAGACGGCGCAGGAGCTCCGGAGTGACGAGCGGGCAGTCGACCGGGAGGAACACGACGGTCTCGTGCGCCGCCGCGCGGAGGCCGGCGATGACGCCAGCGATCGGTGCGCGCACCTCGGACGCGTCGTCGAGCACGCTCGAACGGGAGCTCGAGCTCGCCCGCCTTGCCGACCGCCAGGCGCTCCTCGCACGCCGCCCCGAGCGTCCTCCAGGCGCGCTCGGCCAGCGTCTCGCCGGCGAAGCGAGCGAGCGCCTTCGGCGAGCCGAACCTCGTCGACGCGCCGCCGACCAGCAGGACGCCCGTCAGGCCTCGACCCGCCACGTCTCCGTGTAGACGTTGAGCGAGCCGCCGCGGACGAAGCCGCACAGCGTGAGGCCGCGATCGGCGGCGAGCTCGATCGCGAGCGACGACGGCGCGCCGACGGCGACGACGACCGGGCACCCGGCCACCGCCGCCTTCTGGACGAGCTCGAACGAGATGCGGCCGCTCAGGCACACGATCGAGCGCCGCAGCGGGAGCAGACCCTCCACGAACGCCCAGCCGACCACCTTGTCGAGCGCGTTGTGGCGGCCGACGTCCTCGCGCAGGCAGAGGAGCTCGCCCGCGGCCGTGAACAGCCCGGACGCGTGCAGTCCGCCGGTGGCCGCGAACGCGGCCTGCGCCTCTCGCAGCCGCTCCGGCAGGTGCGCCAGAACCGCGGCCGCCACCCGCAGGTCGCTCTCGACCCGCGGCGCCTCGACGGCGACGGCCTCGAGCGCCCCCTTGCCGCAGACCCCGCAGGACGACGACGTGTAGAAGTTCCGGCGGAGACGCCCGAGATCCGCGCCGGGGGCGTCGAGCTCGACCGTGTTCGCCGTCAGGTCGTCCGGGAGCCGCGCCGCAACCGGCGAGAGCCCCTCGGCCAGCGCGAACCCGAGCGCGAGCTCCTCGTCGTGCCCCGGCGTCCGCATCGTCACTGCGACCGGCTCGCCGCCGACGCGGATCTCGAGCGGCTCCTCGACCGCGACGGCATCGTCCGCCTCCCCGCCGGGCACGCGCAGGACGCGCACGCGCGAGGTCGTGTACGGAGGCGCCTCCACGCGCCGAAGCGTAGTCGGCACTTGCCCTTCCGACAGAACCGACTACGGTGAGAGCATGGACATACTCGAGCGCGTCAAGGCGGATCGCCTGCTGCGCTGGAGTGCGTACGCGGCAGCGCCCTTCGTGTGGCTCGGCCTCGCCCTGTTCAACCCTCTGCTCTTCCTCATCCCGCCGCTGCTCTACGTCGCGCTCGAACGCGCGATGGCGTACGGGATGATCGAGCGGAACGACCCCGTGCCGGACCCGGACGACTTCTAGAGCTCTTCCTACTCGACGGTGACGGTCTTCGCGAGGTTGCGCGGCTGATCGACGTTCAGCCCGCGTAGCCTCGCGATGCGGTACGCGAGCAGCTGCAGCGGCACGATCGCCAGCGCCGCCTGCAGGAAGGCCGGCGACTGCGGTACGTAGATGACGTCGTCGGCGTGGTGCTGGATGTCCTCGTTGCCGTCCGTCGCGATCGCGATCACGTGCGCGCCGCGCGCCCGCACCTCCTGGATGTTCGAGACGATCTTGTCGTAGACGTGGATGTTCGTCGCCACGACGACGACCGGTGTCTCGTTGTCGAGCAGCGCGATCGGGCCGTGCTTCATCTCGCCGGCGGAGTAGGCCTCCGTCGGGATGTAGCTGATCTCCTTCAGCTTCAGCGCGCCCTCGAGGGCGATCGGCAGGCCGATGTGCCGGCCGAGGTAGAGGAAGAAGGGCTTGTCGTAGATGCGCTGGGCGATGTCGTCGACGGGATGGTGGCCGTCGAGGAAGCGCTCGATCTTCGCCGGCAGCTCGTAGACCTGGTCGAGGATGAACTCGCGCTCCTTCGGCGGCAGCGTCCCGCGCACCTCCGCGAACTTGAGCGCGACGAGATAGAGGAGCGCCACCTGCGCCGTGAACGTCTTCGACGCGGCGACGCCGACCTCGAGCCCGCCGCGCGTGTAGAGCACCGTGTCGACCTCGCGCGTGATCTGCGAGCCCATCATGTTCGTGATCGCGACCGTGCGCGCGCCCTTCTCCCGCGCGAGGCGCATGCCCTGGATCGTGTCCCGCGTCTCGCCGGACTGCGAGATGCCGATCACGAGCGTGTCGTCGTCGAGCACCGGGTTCCGGTAGATCCACTCCGACGCGATGTCCGGCTCCACGGGGATCCGGGCCCACTCCTCGATCACGTAGCGCCCGACGACGGCGGCGTGGTACGAGGTGCCCGCCGAGAGGATGACGATGCGGCGGAGGTCGCGAACCTCCTGCTCGTCGAGCCCGAGCCCCTCGAGCACGAGCCTGCCGTGGCGCACGCGGTCGCCGATCGTCTCGGCGACGGCCTCGGGCTGCTCGTAGATCTCCTTCAGCATGAACGTCTCGTAGCCGCCCTTCTCGGCGCCCTCGTCGTCCCAGTCGAGCTCGACGCTGCTCGTGCTCGACCGCGAGCGCCGTCCGGGCGCAGGAACGTCGCGCCCGCGGGGGTCACCGTGACGATGTCGTGGTCGTCGGGGAACTGCACGAGCTTGGTCTCGCGAAGGAAGGCGGCGGCGTTCGACGCGAGGAACATCTCGCCGTCGCCGATGCCGACGACCATCGGCGTCTGGTTGCGGGTGCCCACGAGGATGTCCGGGTGGTCGAAGTGGATCGCCACGAAGGTGAAATGGCCCTCGAGATGCGCCACGGTCCGCCGCACGGCCTCGGTCAGGTCGCCGTCGTACTCGTCCTCGATCAGATGGCAGACGGTCTCGGCGTCGGTCTCGGACGTGAAGGTGTGGCCGGCCTCGAGCAGGCGCTCGCGCAGCTCGCGGTAGTTCTCGACGATCCCGTTCAGGACGATGGACAGCTTCGCCGCGTCGCAGCCGGCGAGCGGATGTGCGTTGGCCTCGGTGACGGCGCCGTGCGTCGCCCAGCGCGTGTGCCCGAGCCCGTGCGAGGAGCGGGAGCTGTTCGGCCCGGCGGCGTCCTTCAGGTTCTGGAGGTTGCCGACCGCCCGCATGTACGCGAGCCCGTCGGCCTCACGGAGCGCGATTCCCGCCGAGTCGTAGCCGCGGTACTCCAGCCGCTCGAGGCCCTGGAGGAGAAGCGACTTGCACTGTCTCGGTCCGACGTAGCCGATGATCCCGCACACGCTGGAGCTCCTTTCGTCACCCCCGAGCCGCAGGCCGGGTCTACCCGCAAACGCCCTGCAAAACGCAACGAGAGCCCGGTTACTGCGACCCGCTGCGTCGCGGATCAGCCGAGCTCCCTTCTGACGAGGGTGGCGATGGTACCACACAGCGCAGCCGCTTCTGCCGCCGTTTCCGCCTCGCCGAGCACGCGGATCAGCGGCTCCGTGCCGGAGGCTCGCACGAGCACGCGGCCGCGGCCGTCGAGCCGCTCGTTGAGCGCTTTCGCCTCCGCGATCGCGCTCTCGCGGCACCTCCATTCTGCTGACGCGGATGTTCTCCTTCGACTGCGCGAAGCGGGGCATCACGGCGGCCGCCTCCGCCAGCGTGCGGCCCTCCAGAGCGCCGCAGAGGAGGAGGGCGGCAGCGAGCCCGTCGCCGGTGACGTGGTCGCGCAGGCAGATGACGTGGCCCGGACTGCTCGCCGCCGAGGATGCCGCCGTGCCGCCGCAGCGCCTCGAGCACGTAGCGGTCGCCGACGGGCGTCGTCTCGACCCGAATCGCCGCGCTCCTCCATCAGCCGGTGGAACCCCAGATTCGTCATCACCGTCACCGCCACCTGGTCGACCTCGAGGTCGAGCGCGAGGATGGCGAGGATCTGGTCGCCGTCCACGGGCTCGCCGTGCTGGTCGACGGCGAGCAGGCGGTCGCCGTCGCCGTCGAAGGCGACGCCGAGATCGTGGCCGCCGGCGCGCACGGTCTCCTGGAGCAGGCTGAGATCCGTCGCGCCGCAGCCGTCGTTGATGTTCGTCCCGTCCGGCTCGACCCCGAGCGGCGTCACGTCGGCGCCGAGCTGCTCGAAGGCTGCGGGCGCGATGTCGGAGTAGGCGCCGTTCGCGCAGTCGACGGCGATCCGCAGGCCGGTCAGGTCGGAGCCGAACCGCTCGAGGATGTGCTCCAGGTAGCTGTCGGTCGCGATCTCGACGCGGTCGATCCTGCCGCCGCCGGCGCCGCTCTCTGGCCCGTCGACCAGTGCCTCGATCTCCTCCTCGGCCTCGTCGGTCAGCTTGTTGCCGTCGCGGTCGAAGAACTTGACGCCGTTGTACTCCGGCGGGTTGTGGGACGCGGTGATGACGACGCCGAGGTCGAGCGCGAGCAGTGCGACCGCGGGCGTCGGCAGGATGCCGGCCAGCACGGCGTTGCCGCCGGCCGAGACGACGCCGTTCGCGAAGGCCTCCTCGAGCTCGGCGCCGGACGCGCGGGTGTCGCGCCCGACGAAGACGCGCCCGCGTCCTGACCACACCGCCGAGGCGCGACCCAGGCGCTCCACGAGATCGGCCGTGAGGTCGCCGCCGACGACCCCGCGGACGCCGTCGGTTCCGAAGTAGCGGCGCGTCACGCGCGGGAGCCTAGCTGTGGTGCACCATACGGTCGTGAGCACCACGCGCACCGGGCTCGACCGGCTGTGGAGCACGAGCGCGCTCGCTTTCCAGGCGGTTCTGCTCGTCGGCGTCCTGCTGGCCGTGAGCGACGAGCGCGCCGGCGCCTGGCTGCTGCTCGCCGCGGTCACCGGGCTCGTGGCGGCGCACCTCGCGATCAGCCTCGTCGCCTACCGCCGGATCATGAGTCGGCCGTGGCCGCAGGTCGCGCCGCTTGCCGACGACTGGGACGACTGACCAGGGCCGGAGCCAGAGCCTGAGCGAGTTCTCCAGAGACGCGATCGAGCGCTCGGGGTACGAATGCGCCGGCTTCGCGGACGTCTACGACGCCCATCGCCCGGCGCCGCCGAACGCCCTGCTCGACATCCTGCTCCTCGTCGCGCAGGTCGAGCGCCCACGGCTCGTCGTCGATCTGGGCGCGGGAACGGGCCTGTCGACCCGGGCCTGGGCCGATCGGGCCGACGAGGTCGTGGGCGTGGAGGCGAACGCGGCCATGCTCGCCCGGGCCGAAACGACGACCGGTGCGGCCAACGTCCGCTACGTCCACGCGTTCGCCGCAGACACCGGCCTCCCGGCGGAGTGCGCCGACCTCGTCACGTGCTCGCAGTCGTTCCACTGGATGGAGCCGGGCCCGGTGCTGGCGGAGGCCGCACGGCTCCTGCCTGCCGGCGGCGTCTTCGCCGCCTACGACTACGACGTCCCGCCCCTCGTGCGGCCGGAGGTCGACGCCGCGTTCTCGGCGCTCTTCGCGGCACGGCGCGCCGCACGGGCGCGGCTGGAGCAGGACGCCGGCGCGGTCACGTGGCCGAAGGACGAGCACCTCGAGCGCATCCGCGAGAGCCGGCGGTTCCGCTTCTCGCGCGAGCTCGTCTGTCACAGCTTCGACCAGGCCGACGCACGGCGCCTCGTCGGCCTCGCGCAGAGCCTCGGCGGGCCCCACGGCGACGCGGCGCCCGAGCTCGAGGAGGCGCTCGGCCGTCTCCGAGAGGTCGCAGCCGACGTCCTCGGCGACCGCGTCTGGCCGATGGTGGTCTGCTACCGCGCCCGCGTGGGCGTGAAGTAGATGACTAGCGCTTCGAGAGCTCTACCGCTTGGAGAACTGGGGCGCCTTGCGCGCCTTGTGCAGGCCGGCCTTCTTGCGCTCGACCTCCCGCGCGTCGCGCGTCAGGAAGCCCTCGCGCTTGAGCGGGATGCGCAGCTCCGGATCGGCCTCGACGAGCGCCCGGGCGATGCCGTGCCGAACGGCCCCGGCCTGTCCCGACGGACCGCCGCCGTGCACGCGCACGCGCACGTCGTACGTGCCCTCGACGCCGGCCACCTTCAGCGGCGCGAGCGCCGCCGAACGGTGCGTCAGGCGAGGGAAGTAGTCCTCGATCGTGCGGCCGTTGAACCACGTCGTGCCGTCGCCGGGCCGGAGGATGACGCGCGCGACCGAGGTCTTGCGCTTGCCGGTGCCCATGTACTGCGCCTGCTCTGCCACTTACTTGACCTCCAGGTTCAACGGCTTCGGCGCCTGCGCCTCGTGCGGATGCTCGGGGCCGGCGTAGATCTTCAGCTTCGTGATCTGCGCGCGCGCGAGCCGGTTCCGCGGCAGCATCCCCTTCACGGCCTTGCGCAGCACCTCGGTCGGCCGCCGCTCGAGCTGCGTGCGCAGCGTGCGCGTCCGCAGGCCGCCCGGATAGCCGGAATGCCGGTGGTAGAGCTTCTGGTCGAGCTTCTGGCCGGTCACGTGGATCTTCTCCGCGTTGACCACGACGACGAAGTCGCCGGTGTCGACGTGCGGCGTGTAGGCCGGCTTGTTCTTGCCGCGCAGCGTGTCGGCGATCCGGGTCGCGAGTCGGCCGAGCGTCTGGCCCTCGGCGTCGACGACGTACCAGTCACGCTGGATCTCGCCGGGCTTTGCGGAATACGTCTTCATTTCGACAGAAAGAGGGCGCACTTCCGGTGCGCCGGCGGCGGATTGTAGCAAGATCCAGAGCGCCGGCAGGGCGACGATGGCCGTCGCGCCGAGCGCCATCGCCTCGACGCCGAGCTCGCTGTAGACGACTCCGCCGAGGAGGACGAGCACGACCGCGGCCGTGCTCGAGAGCCCGTCCGTGAAGCCGATCAGCTTGCCGCGCTCGGCCGGCGACGTCCGGTCTGCCAGCTCGGTGACGGCCGCGACGTAGGAGACGTTCCAGCCGAGCCCGAGCAGGAAGAGCGACAGCGACATCCAGGAGACGCTGACGAACCAGGCGAGACCGAGGTTCGCGAACGCCATCACGCAGGAGGCCCGCGATCTGACCCGGTCGCCGGCCGACCTTGTCGATCAGCTGGCCGATCACGAGCACGAGCGCGTACATGCCGACGATGTGGAGGCTGATCACCGTGAACACGTCGGCCTGGTGGTGGCCGTGGTCGATGACGAGGTACCCGCTCAGGTTCATCACCGAGACCATCCCGGCGAAGCTCGCGACGGCGGCGACGAGCGCCGTCATCACGCCGGGGCGGCGGACGATCTCGCGCATCGAGGCCGGAGCTGCGGTCGGCGCGCCCGCGTCGAAGTGCAGCTTCTGCGCGATCGTCTTCGGATCGGGGCGCACGTTGAGGACGAGCACGAGGCCGATCACCATGATCCCCCCGGCCGCCAGCCAGGGCACCACGAGCGCCTCCGTGTCGAGCTCCTTGCCCGCGAAGAGCGGCCGGAAGACGAGCGGTCCGAGCGCGGCGCCGAAGAGCGCGCCGAACAGCACGTACGAGATGCCGCGAGCACGCCGCTCCGGCGGGTACATGTCCGCCGCGGCGGCGCGCGCGAGCAGGATCGTGCCCTGCGCGACGCCGACGAGCGCGAAGCCGGTGATGACGACCGCGGCCGAGTCGAGCTCGCAGCCGAGGGCCGTCGTCAGGCAGCCGGCGATGCCGGCGACGCAGCCGCCCGCGAGCACGGGAACGCGGCCGAGCCGGTCCATCAGGCGGCCGGCCGGGAAGGCGGCGAGGGCGCCGGCGGTGAGGAAGATCGCGGGCCCGAGCCCGAGGATCCCTTCGATGCCGGTGACGAGGACGAGCGTGACGGTGGCGACGGCGACCGCGAGCTGCACCATGCCCGAGAGCGAGGTCAGCGTCGCCGCGAGCAGGACGGTGTTGCGCCGGACCGGGAACGTCTCCACCGTTCCCAGCCTACGTCAGCGCGGCGACGAGCCCGGCACGAAAAGCCGCCGCGCCGCCGCGGGCAGGATGCCGGACGTACGGGCCGCCGAGACGCGCGTGTGCGATCCGGCCGACGGCGACGGCGCGCCTACCGCGGGCGAGCTCGGCCAGGAACGGCGCCGACCCGTCGATCTCCTCGCGCGTGGGCGCGCGGTTGGACGTCGCCGTGCCGGGATGCGTCGGCACCACGTTCCAGAGCAGCACCTCCTCGACGAGCCCGAGCTCCTCGAGCACGCGGTGGACGATCGTCGCGGTGGCCTCGGCCGGGCCGGTGCCGGTGAGCTGCCGCTCGGACGTGAGCGGGATGCCCGAGACGCGCGTGCCCCGATAGCCGGGCGCCTCGCCGACGAGCAGGATCGGCGCGCCGCGACGACTCTCGAGGTAGCCGGTCAGCCGGTGCCGCAACCGAGCCGAGCCGGTGTACTGGTTGTAGGTCGTCCCGATCCGCGCAGCGGCGAGGCGAGCGACGAAGCCCTCCACCCGGCCACAATACGTCGCATGATCCGCCGCCGCGTGCTCGTGCAGGGTCGCGTCCAGGGCGTCTTCTTCCGTGAGACGGCGAGGCGCCGTGCGGGCGCCGCCGGCGTCGCCGGCTGGATCCGGAACAACCCCGACGGCACGGTCGAGGCCGTCTTCGAGGGCGACGCGGACGCCGTCGAGCGACTCGTCGAGTTCTGCCGGGAAGGCCCGCGCGGGGCCCGTGTGGAGTGGGTGGACGTCAGCGCCGAGGAGCCGGAGGGCCTCAGCGGCTTCGCGGCCCGCTAGCTCTCACCGCTCGGCGCGGCAGACGCCGTCGGCGGGGCCGACGAGGCGGTCGAAGAGAGCGTTGAACGCGCGGTCCGCGGCCGCGTCGTAGCGGCCGCAGACCGGCGCCCTCCCACTGCACGATCGGGGTCACGCCCGGCCCCATGACCGTCACCCGGTGCCGCTGGCCGTTGCCCGGCCCGCGCACCTCCCGGGACGGGTAGCCCGGGGGCAGCGCCTGCGGGACGAAGCTGTAACAGAAGGCGCCGTTCCCGACGTGGGTGACGATGCCGGTATCGCGCTTCCAGCCGGGCCCGTAGGTCGAGTTGAAGGTGTCGATGTAGACGAAGCGGGCGTAGGCGTCGGAGACGTGGTCAGAGGGCGTCCTGAAGCCGTGGACGGGGCTCCCCTGATACGTCAGCCGCCCGAAGAGGCCCTGCCAGCGCCCGCCGTACGTCCAGTTCGGCGAGACCTCGAGCTCGGGCAGCGGCCCGGTCCAGTGCGACAGGTGCAGCTCGACCGCGGTGTGGCGCGGTCGGAACGGCGCGACGCCGCGCATCGGCTGGAGCCGCTGCCAGCTCTGCAGCGCCCAGTAGGAGCCGTCGGGAGCCTTGCAGCCGGTGACGAACATCGGCGAGCGCGGGACCGTCGTAGGGCCGGCAGCCGTTGCGGAACCCGAACGCGACGCGGCGCCCACGCGTCTCCTTGCCGCCGGTGTAGTCGGCCTCGAACTCGACCTGCGGCACGTCCTGCGACGGCGGCCGGGCGTTCACGGCGCCCGAGACGAGCACCGTGCGCTTCCCGCGCGCCCCTCGTGTAGCCCACGAGCGCGTCGCCGCGCGCGTTCACGCGCAGCGTGACGTCGCCGGCGTCGATTCCCACCAGCTGGCTCGCGGGGGCTGGAGCGGCGAACAGCGAGCAGATCAGAGCTACGAGTGCGGCAACTCGGAGCACGAGACGTGCCAGCGTAGCCCGGATTTCCTAGCTTGTCACTCCCACTCGATCGTCGAGGGCGGCTTGGAGCTGATGTCGAGCGCGACGCGGTTCACGCCCGGGATCTCGTTGATGATCCGGCTCGAGATCGTCTCGAGCAGGTCGTACGGCAGGCGCGCCCAGTCCGCGGTCATCGCGTCCTCGGAGGTGACGGCCCGGATCACGATCGGGTAGGCGTACGTCCGCTCGTCGCCCTGGACGCCGACCGAGCGGATCGCCGGCAGCACCGCGAAGCTCTGCCAGAGGTCGCGGTAGAGCCCGGCGCGGCGCACCTCCTCCTGCAGGATCGCGTCCGCGGCGCGCAGGATCTCGAGCCGCTCGCGCGTCACCTCGCCGATGATGCGGATCGAGAGCCCGGGGCCGGGGAACGGCTGCCGCCAGACCATCCGCTCGGGCAGGCCGAGCTCCTCGCCGACGCGCCGCACCTCGTCCTTGAAGAGCAGGCGCAGCGGCTCGACGAGCTCCATCCGCATGTCGGCGGGGAGGCCGCCGACGTTGTGGTGCGACTTGATCTTCGCGGCGACGCCGTCGTCGGAGCCGCCCGACTCGATCACGTCCGAGTAGAGCGTGCCCTGGACGAGGAACCGCACGTCTCCCGAGCTTGCGCGCCTCCTCCTCGAAGACGCGGATGAACTCCTCGCCGACGAGCTTGCGCTTCTCCTCCGGGTCGGTGACGCCGTCCAACCGGCCGAGGAAGCGATCCTGCGCCTGGACGTGGACGAGCGGCACGTGGAAGTGGCCGCCGAACGTCTCGACCACCTGCTCCCCCTCGTTCTCGCGGAGGAGGCCGTGGTCGACGAAGACGCACGTGAGCTGGTCGCCGACCGCCTTGTAGACGAGCAGCGCCGCGACGGCGGAGTCGACGCCGCCCGAGAGGCCGCAGATGACGCGCTCCGAGCCGACCTGCGCGCGGATCCGCTCGACCTGCTCCTCGATCACGGCCGCGGCCGTCCAGGCGGGCGGAGCGCCGGCGACGCCGTAGAGGAAGTTCTTCAGCAGGTCCTGGCCGTGCGGCGTGTGGCGCACCTCGGGGTGGAACTGGACGCCGTAGAGCCGCCTCTCCGTTGATCCTCGAAGGCCGCCACCGGCGTCGAGGAGGAGCGCCCGGTCACGGTCGCGCCCTCGGGCGGCGCGGTGACCGTGTCGCGGTGGCTCATCCAGACCGTCTGCTCCTCCGGCAAGCCCTCGAACAGCGCGCCGGCGCCGCCCTCGAGCTGGGTCTTGCCGAACTCGGACGTCCCCGTGCGCTCGACGGCGCCGCCGAGCTCGAGCGCCAGCAGCTGGGCGCCGTAGCAGATGCCGAGCGTGGGGATGCCGAGCTCGAAGACGGCCGGGTCGACCTTCGGCGCGTCGTCGGCGTACACGGACGCGGGGCCGCCGGAGAGGATCAGCGCGAGCGGGTTCGCGCGCGCGCACCTCGTCGGCGGTGAGCCGGTACGGCACGAGCTCGGAGTAGACGCGCGCCTCGCGGACGCGCCGCGCGATCAGCTGCGAGTACTGGCCGCCGAGGTCGAGCACGAGCACGGGCCGCTCCTCGGGAGCGGGCTCCGGAACCGGCAGCGGCACGACCTGGCCCATCAGCTGCGCCGGTAGTTCGGCGCCTCCTTCGTGATCGTCAGGTCGTGCGGGTGGCTCTCGCGCAGCCCGGCGCCGGTGATGCGGACGAACTGCGCCGCCTTCATCTCCTCGATCGTGGCGGCGCCGCAGTAGCCCATCGCCTGCCGCAGCCCGCCGACGAGCTGGTAGAGGATCTGCTGGAGCGGCCCCTTGTACGGGACGCGGCCCTCGATGCCCTCCGGCACGAGCTTGTCGACGTCCTCGACGTCGCCCTGGAAGTACCGGTCCTTCGAGAACGAGCGCGCCCGCATCGCCCCGAGCGAGCCCATGCCGCGGTACTCCTTGAAGCGCTCGCCCTGGAGGAGGACGACCTCGCCCGGGCTCTCGTCGGTGCCGGCCAGCATGGAGCCCGTCATCACCGTGTCGGCGCCGGCCGCGACCGCCTTCGCGATGTCGCCCGACGAGGAGAGGCCGCCGTCAGCGACGACGGGGACGCCGTGCCGCGACGCCACCTCGGCGCAGTCGAAGATCGCCGTCACCTGCGGTACGCCGACGCCGGCCACGATGCGCGTCGTGCACGACGAGCCAGGGCCGATGCCGACCTTGACGGCGTCCGCGCCCGCGTCGATCAGCGCCTCGGCGGCCTCCGCGGTCGCGATGTTGCCGGCGATCACCTGCACGTCCCACTCGGACCGGATCCGGCCCACCATCTCGACGACCGAGCGCGAGTGGCCGTGCGCCGTGTCGACCACGAGGACGTCGACCTCGGCGTCGACGAGCGCACCTGCGCGGTCGAACGCGTCCGGCCCGACCCCGACCGCCGCACCGACCCGCAGCCGGCCCTGCTCGTCCTTCGTCGCCAGCGGGAACTCGATGCGCTTGCGGATGTCCTTGACCGTGATCAGGCCCTTCAGCCGCCCGTCGGCGTCGACGACGGGGAGCTTCTCGATCTTGGAGCGGTGCAGGATCTCGTTCGCCTCGTCGAGCCCGGTGCCGACCGGCGCGGTGACGAGGTTCCGCGAGGTCATCAGCGCCGAGACGGGCTGGCGCAGGTTCGACTCGAAGCGGAGGTCCCGGTTCGTGAGGATGCCGACGAGGATGCCGTCCTCGTCCGTGATCGGCACGCCCGAGATGTGGTAGCGCTCCATCAGCTCGACCGCGTCGGCGACGAGAGTCGTCGGGGCGCAGCGTGACGGGCTCGACGATCATCCCCGACTCCGAGCGCTTCACCTTGTCGACCTCGGCCACCTGGTCGGCGATCGAGAGGTTGCGGTGCAGGATGCCGAGCCCGCCCGAGCGGGCGATCGCGATCGCGAGCCGGGCCTCGGTCACCGTGTCCATCGCCGCGGACACGATCGGGATCTCGAGCGCGATCGTGCGCGTGAGCCGCGAGGCGGTGCGCACGTCGTTCGGCAGCACGGACGACTCGGCGGGCAGGAGCAGCACGTCGTCGAAGGTGAGCCCTTCCTTGCCGAACTTCGAAGCCGCGGTCGAGCTCGAAGTTCACGTCTAGGCGGCGGCTGCTCTCAACTGGAGGCCGATCGTACCAGCGTGCTCCGACGGCCTCGCTAGTGCCGCGCGAGCCGGTGGACCTCCTGGATCTCGACCCCGGCGGCGAGGCGGCCGATGTCGCGCGGCTCGAACCGCCCCGCACCGACCTCGAGCGTCGAGGCAGCGCCGGCGCCGACCGCGAGCCGCAGGGCCTCCTCGGCGGACTTGCCGGCGAGCTGGGCCGTGAGGAACTGCGCCAGGAGGACATCGCCGGCTCCGACCACGGAGACCGCCTCGAGCATGGGCGCGACCGCGCGGTAGCGCCGGACATGCCGGTCCTCGCGGAAGAGCCCGAAGCACCCGGACTCGAGCGTGATGTGCACGTTCCGCGCGCCGAGCTCCGCGAGCGTGTCGAGCGCCATCACGAAGTCCTCCTCGTCCTCCAGCTCCTGGCCGACCACGTGCTCCGCCTCGCGCTGGTTCGGCGAGATGAGGTACGGCTCAGCCTCGGTCCCGAGCCGCAGCGGCTGGCCCTCCGTGTCGAGCACGACCTGCACGCCGCGGCGGGAGAGATCGCGGATCGCCTCCGCGTAGAAGCCGTCGTCGACGCCGCGCGGCAGCGAGCCCGGCGAAGACGACGAAGTCGGCGCCGCGGGAGAGGTAGTGGAGCTTCTCGAGCAGCATCTCGAGCTCCTCGCGCGGAGACGAGCGGCCCCCACTCGTTGATCTCGGTGTACGAGTTCTCGGTCGGGTCGACGACGGCCGTCGACGTCCGCGACTCCTCGCCGATCCGCACGAAGTCGTTGAGGATCGCCTCGGCCGTCAGCTCCTCGACGATGCGGGTGCCGGTGCGCCCGCCGGTCAGGCCCGTCGCGACGACGGGCACGTCGAGCCGCTTCAGCGCCCGCGCGATGTTGATCCCCTTGCCGCCCGCCAGGGTCAGCACCTGGCTCGCGCGGTGCCGGTGCTCGCGCTGGAAGTTGGGCACCGTCAGCGTCCGGTCCAGCGCTGCGTTCAACGTCACGGTGATGATCAGGGGAGCAGACCTCCGAGATGGTGGAAGGTGCGGCCAGCGTAGAAGCCTACGCGCCCGAGCGCGACCCGGCCGGTCGATCGCCTCGGCCGCGACGAGCGGCGAGCGCGCCACGACCTCGCCGCCGTCGAGCACCTGAATCTCGCCGAGGCGCTGGCCCTGCCGGACCGGCAAGGCCACCTCGACCGGGGCGACGACGCGCTCGACGAGCCTGCTGTCGTTCTTCACGACGCGCAGGGCCGGCTTGGCGGCGACGAGCCGCACGTCGGGCCGGTCGTAGGCCGTCTCGCGCACGTCGCGTAGGTGCGGCCGCGCTCGATCACCCACGCCGTCCGGTACTGGTCGAGGCCCCACGCGAGCAGCTCCGCGAGATCGGCGTTGCGCCCCTCGCGTGTCGCGCCGCCGAGCAGCGTCGCGTACACCGTCACGCCGCCGCCGCGCGCGGCCGCGACCTGCGACCACCCGGCCTGGTTCGTGTGGCCGGTCTTGACGCCGATCAGGCGCGGGAAGGTCGAGAGCAGGTCGTTCCAGTTGACGAGCCGCCGGCCGGCGACGTCCAGCTCGACCTGACGGACGGTCTCGCGGATGAACGGCTTGCGCATGGCGATGCGTGCGAGCCTCGTCACGTCGCGGGCGCTCGAGACGTGGCCGGGGGCGTCGAGGCCGTCCGGGTTGACGAAGTGCGTGTCTGTGAGACCGAGCTCGCGGGCGCGGGCGTTCATCAGGGCGACGAAGCGCTGCACGCTGCCGCCGCCGACGTGGGCTGCGAGCGCGTTTGCCGCGTCGTTGGCGCTCTGGATGAGCGCGGCGCGCAGGAGGTCGCCGACGCTGATCCTCTCGCCCGGCTGCAGCTCGATCGTCGACTCGCCGACCGCGGCGGCGGCGCTCGAGACCGTGACGACGTCGTCGGGGCGTGTCCGTTCGAGCGCGACGAGCGCCGTCATCAGCTTCGTGATCGACGCGATCGGCAGCCGCTCGTGCTCGTCCGCCTGGGCGAGCACCTCGCCGTCGGCGGCGTTCTGGACGTAGTAGGCCTCCGCGTCGACAGGCGGCGGCGAGGCTGCCGCGGCGCCGACGATGGCGGCGGCAAGCAACGTCACGAGGAGTGCGATCCGCCTCACGGCGGCGCGCACTCTACTTCACGCGGATGCGCTCGCCGATCCCGAGCGCGACCGGATCGACGTCCGGGTTCAGCACGAGCAGCTGCTCGACCGTCGTGTCGAACTCGGCGGCGACCGTCTCGAGCGTGTCACCGGCCTTGATCTCGTAGAAGCGGGCGTCGGCGGCGGGTCCCGGCGCCGTCGTCGTGGCGGGCGTCGTCTCGACCGTCTCGACGGCCGTCGACACGCGTGCCGGCGGTGCCGCCGCCGTCCGACAGCCCCTCGCGGACGATCAGCACGGCGACCGTCACGGCCGCGAGGAACGCGATCGGCGCGGCGTAGCGCGTCAGCGTCGGATGACGCCGGGTGTTCACCATCCGGATGCCGCCCAGACGTCGGAGCGCAGGCGGGCGGCCTCGGCCGCGGCGGCCGCGCGCCAGTCGGACGTGCCGGTGCGGTAGGCGTAGATGACGGAGCGGGACGCCGTCACGATCGCACTGGCGGGGCCGCTCGTGAACGCCCGGGCGACGTCCGCCGGCGTCGCGCCCTGCGCGCCGACGCCCGGCAGGAGCAGGACCGACTGCGGCAGCAGCCGCCGCGCCTGGCCGACTGCTCGCGGCACGGTCGCGCCGACCACGGCGCCGACGCTCGACAGCCCTCGTTCGCCGACGAGGTCCTCGCCCCAGCTCGCGACGAGCCGCGCGACCTGCTGCCACACCCGCAGCCCGTTCGACAGGGTCAGCTCCTGCACGTCGGTCGCACCCGCGTTCGACGTGCGCACGAGGCAGAAGATGCCCGCGCCGTGCAGCCTGCACGCCTGCAGGAACGGCTCGACCGAGTCGTGCCCGAGATACGTGTTGACGGTGAGCGCGTCCGCGAGCGGAGGCAGGCCGTCCCGCGGTTCGAGGAAGGCGGTGGCGTACGCCCTGGCGGTCGAGCCGATGTCGCCGCGCTTCGCGTCGGCGATCACGAGCAAGCCCGGCGTCCCGGGCGTACGCGCAGACCCGCTCGAAGGCGGCGACGCCGTCCGCGCCGAGGCCCTCGAAGAACGCGCTCTGCGGCTTCACCGCGATCACATACGGCGCCACGGCATCGACGAGTCCGCAGCAGAAGCGCGCATAGGCCGAGGCTGCCTCGGGGCGGCCGAGCACGGACTCGCCGCGCAGCTCGACCGGCAGCAGGTCGAGCCGCGGATCGAGCCCGACGACGAGCTGGCTGCGCTTCCGCTCGACCGCCTCGGCGAGCCGGTCTGCGAAGGCGACCGTCGCCAGCCGCGGGCCCGCGTCGAGATCCTGCGCCATCGTTCAAGGCTACTGTCAGGCGGCGCGGGCGGCGAGCGCGTCGAGCGGGATCGCCCGCAGCTCGGGCGGCGGCGTGCGCAGCGCGAGCCCGACCAGCAGCAGCTCGTCGAGATCCTCGGGCGCGGCGGACGGCTCGGCCCGCGCCGCGGCGGCGAGACCCGCCTCGAGCTCGGCCCGGCCCGCCTCGCCCGGCAGCAGCGTCCGCTCGGCGACGACCCGGCCACCGCTGACGAAGAAGGCGCGCCGGAACCGGTCGTCGGCGGCCGGCACGAGGAGGCAGACGCGCAGCTCGCGCAGGCGCTCGGAGCTCGGCCAGCTGCGCGACCACCTGCTCGAGCGCGGCGAGCCGGTCGCGGAGCCTCGCCGCGTCCTCGAAGCGCTGCTCGCGGGCGAGGCGCCGCAGCTTGGCCCGCAGCGGCGGCAGCGCGGCGGCGAGGTCGTCGCCCTCGAAGCCCCCGGGGACGCCGTCGAGCGCCCGGGCCGCACGCTGGGCGAGGCGGCGGCTCTTGATCGGCCCGAGCGGCGTCGGCTGCTCCGACACCACGAAGCCGGCGCCGCGGCGGCGCAGGTAGACGTAGCGGTCGGGACGCGTGCTGCGGGCGTTCGCCGGCGGCCGCAGCTCGCGCAGGAGGCGCAGCTCCTCGAGGGCCGCCTCGAGCTCCGAGCCGAGGACACGCCACTCGATCCGCTCGACCGCGCCGAGCGCCGCCTCGACCGCGGGCCGCTGGCGGTCGGTCTGGAAGTACGAGCGCAGCCGGGCACGGAGGTCCCGCGCACGCCCGACGTAGAGCACCTGGCCGTTGCGGTCGTGGAAGAGGTAGACGCCCGGACGAGGCGGCGCGCCGGCGGCGAGGAACCGCTTCGCCGCCAGCCGGCGCGCGCGAGGCGCCGACAGCTCCACCAGCTCGGCGACCGTCGCCGCGCCGCGCTCCTGGGCGAGCCCGATCAGCCGCAGGAGGATCTCCGCCGTCGCCTCCGCATCCGGCAGGGCGCGGTGGCACGGCCGCGCCGCGGTGCCGAAGAAGTGCGCGAGCGACGCGAGCCCGGCGCGGCGCGTGCGGCCCTCCAGCAGGCGCCGCGCGAGCCAGACCGTGTCGACGACCGGCGCCGCCAGCCGCCTCCCCGTCAGGCGCTCGACCTCCACGTCGAGGAAGCCGATGTCGAAGCGCGCGTTGTGCGCCACGAGCACGGCGTCGCCCGCGAACTCGAGCAGCCGGCGCACCGCCAGCTCCGCCGGCGGCGCCCCGCGCAGCTCGCGCGCGTCGATGCCGGTCAGCGCCCCGATCGCGGGCGGCAGCGGCTGCCGGGGATTCACGAGCGTCTGGTAGGTCTCCTCGAGCTCGAGCCCGCGCACGCGCACGGCGCCGATCTCGCAGATCGCCGAGCTGCCCGGGCGCAGCCCGGTCGTCTCGAGGTCGACGACGACGTAGGTCGCGTCCTCGACGAGAAGCTTCGCGCCCGGCGGATCGGCGAGCCCGACCGAGCCGCCGCGCCAGGTGAGGCGCGAGTCGCCGGCGACGACGTCGTCGAGGAGCTCGCGCGCGAGCCCCGCCGGGACGTGGCGGAGCGCGTAGAGCGAGCGTGCCGCCTCCTCCGCGACGACCGGCCCGCGACGGCTCTGGACGAGCTCGACGAGCCGGTCGGCGGCGTCGAAGGCGAGCTGCATGACATCAGCCTAGGCGAACATATGTTCGTATGCAAGCGCGAAAGAGAAGGCCCCGGCCGCTCGCGCGGACCGGGGCCTTCGAGCTCTCTCGTGGGCGATTAGCCCTTGACGGCCGACTTGAGCTGGCTTCCGGCCGAGAACTTCGGCACGGTCGCGGCCGGGATGTGCACCTTCTGCGAGGGGTTGCGCGGATTCACGCCCTCGCGCGCCGCGCGCTGGGCGGTCGAGAACTTGCCGAAGCCCGTGAACGTGATCGCGTCACCGGACTTGAGGGTGTCCGTCACGACGTCGAGGAACGCATCCACCGCTGCGCCTGCGTCGCGCCGGGTCAGATTGCTCTTCGAGGCCACCGCATCAACAAACTCCTGCTTCGTCACGTGCCACTCCTCCTGTGTCGGGAAACGGGGTCGGGACCCGCCGAGGACCCTAACAGCCGCGTCGGACTGGCTCAACCATGCGGGTTTGCGGCAGCTTTTGCCGGCGGCAGGAGTTCTCCTGCCGTGTAGAGCGCCCGCAGGCGGACGCCGAGCCGCGCGAGAGCGTCCGCTCCACCCTCCTCGCGGTCGATGACGCAGACGGCATTTCGCACCTCGAGACCGGCCTCGCGCACCGCCTTCACGGCCTCGGCGAGCGCGCCGCCGGAGGTGACGACGTCCTCGATCAGGCACACGAGCTCGCCCGGCTCGAACGGGCCCTCGACCCGGTTCGCGGTGCCGTACCCCTTTGCCTCCGGCCGCACGATCAGGAAGGGCAGCCCGGACGAGAGCGACGCCGCGGCCGCGAGCGCGACGGCGCCGAGCGCCGGCCCGGCGAGCCGGACGGCGTCGGGCTCGAACTCGCGCGCCGCCGCCGCGAGCCGCTCCCCGAGGGGCGCGAGCAGCTCCGGCTGGGTCTCGAAGCGGTACTTGTCCAGGTAGAAGCTCGAGCGGCGCCCGGAGCGAAGGACGAAGTCGCCCTCGAGCAGCGCGTGCTCGCGGATCCGCTCGCCGAGCTCGTCCGAGCTAGAACGCGTCGCGGGCAAGCGTCAGCACCTTCTCGACGCCGATCGTCTTGCGGTTGAGCGTCACCATCGAGCCGTCCGCGTAGTAGAAGCTCACCCGCTCGCGAGTGCCGCTGCGCCGACGCAGCAGGTAGAGCAGCGAGCCGCCGGCGATGGCGAGGAGCGCGAGCGCCCTACGCATCCGCGGGCGTCTTCTTCCGCGATGAGCCGCTTGCGCGGCGGCGGGTTCGTCTCCTCGCCCGACTCCTCGATCGCGCGCAGGCACGTGCGCAGGTCGTAGAGCACGAGCCCGGCGGGCGCGTCCGGGAGCCGCGGTCGCGACGACGAGACGGGCGCCGTCCCGGACGACGAAGACGCTGCCTTCGGCGAGCGCCACCTCGAGCTGCGCGAGCTCGCGATCGCCCTGGAGCGGCACCTCGGCGGCGGCGGCGAGCAGGTCGAGCCCGGTGGTCGCGAGCCGCCTGGCGCGATCCTCCGCGGCGATCGTCGAGGCGAGCACGGTGCCGTCCTCGAGCAGGACGGCGGCGTGCACGATCTGCGAGGAGATCTCCGTCAGGTCGGCGAGCGCGGCTCGTCGCATCCATGTCGGCGACCCTAACAGAGCCCCATACTTCCCTCGTGCGCCGCCCCCTGGCCGAGCCGATCGCGAAGTTCTTCGCCGACCGCGGACCGCACCTCGCGGCCATGATCGCCTACTTCGGGCTGCTCTCGTCCGTCTCGCTCATCTTCCTCGCCCTCGCGCTCTTCGGCTTCGCCGGCCGCGCCGAGGAGTCGAGCTACCTCGTCGAGGAGCTGAGCCGGCTGCTGCCGTCGAGCTCGGTCAGCGACATCGTCCGCGTCGTGGGCGCGCTGACCGAGAACGCGACGACGCTCGGCATCATCGGCGGAGCATTCCTGCTCTGGACGTCCCTCTCGCTCTTCAGCGTGCTCGAGTCCGCCTTCAACATCGTCTACGGCCGGCCGAACAGGTCGTTCGTGCACGGCAAGCTGCTCGCGACCCTCTTCATGGCCGGCTCGATCATGGTCGTCTTCGTCAGCATCGTCGCCGGCTCGTTCGGCTTCCGGCTGCTGCGGCGCTACGTGCCGGGCTTCACGGACAACGACGTCGTCGCGTACGCGCTCTCGATGCTCTTCTCGACCGCGGCCGTCTTCGTCTTCCTCGTCTTCGCCTACGAGCGGCTGACGAACGTGCAGCTGACGCTGCGCCAGGTCTGGCCCGGCGCCGCGCTCGCAGCGCTCCTCCTCCAGATCACGTTCCAGGTGCTGCCGCTCTTCGTCCGGCTCTCCCGGGACGTCGTCGCGCTGCAGGCGCTCGGGACGTCGGCGCTGCTCCTCGTCTGGCTCTACGTGATGGCGAACGTGATCGTGTTCGGCGCCGAGGTCAACTGGTTCCTCGGCTCGCGGCGCGAGGAGCAGGAGGTCGCCGGCCTCGCCTAGGACGCGCCAGCGCCGCCGCCGCCCGCGCGCGATGCGAGTTCGTGCGCTTCCAGGCGTTGCCGAGCTCCGCGACCGTCCGCGACTCGCCGAGCGGGACGAAGATCGGGTCGTAGCCGAAGCCCTCGTCGCCGCGCCGCGCCTCGGCGATCGTGCCCTCGAGGACGCCCGTGCCGCGCAGCTCCTCGCCCGCCGGCCCGAGCGCGACGAGCTCGCACACGTAGCGCGCCCGCCGGTCCTCCCGCCCGCGGAGCTCGTCGAGCAGCGCCGCGACGCCGTCGCTCCGCCCAGCGCGCGGAGGCTGATGCCCGGGCGCCCGTCGAGCGCCGACGACCTCGATGCCCGAGTCCTCGCCGAGCATCCACGCCGCCGGGTCGCCCACGCGTCGGCCGTAGAGCGCCTTCGCGACGGCGTTCTCGTAGTAGGTCGCGCCGGTCTCCTCCGGGATAGTCGTGCGCGGCGAGCAGCTCGAGCTCCCAGCCGGGCAGCGCCGCACGGAGCTCGGCCAGCTTGTGCGGGTTGCCCGAGCAGAGGACGCCCTTCACGGGCGCCATTGCAGCCGCTCGACGTCGTCGAGCTTCGCGAGCTCCTCGGCGATCAGCGCCGACTCGGATCGCCGCGAGGCGCGCAGGACGATGTCGATCGTCCGCTCGTCGCCGAACTCGACCGAGTTGACGACGGCGCCGAGCTCCTCGATCCGCGCCAGCACGTTCGCCGCGGCGCCGTCCGGGCTTGAGATTGACGGCGAGCTCGGCCTCCTCCGGCCGCACGCGGCCGACGAAGCGCGTGCTGAAGAGCTTCAGCGGCCCGAGCGAGACGAGCACGAGCGCGGTCGACGCGATCGCGACGAGGTAGTAGCCGGTGCCGGCAGCCATGCCGATCGCCGCGCACACCCAGAGCGTCGCGGCCGTCGTCGAGCCCGCGGACGGAGATGCCGCGGACGATGATCGCGCCGGCGCCGAGGAAGCCGATGCCGGTGACGATCTGCGCCGCGATCCGCGTCGGGTCGAAGACGACGCCGCTCGGCCGTCGAGAACGTCCAGTCCGTCCAGGCGTACGCCGAGACGAGCGTGAAGACGCAGGCGCCGAGCGAGACGATCAGGTGCGTGCGAAAGCCGGCCTCGTGGTCGCGCAGCTCCCGCTCGAACCCGATCACGCCGCCGAGCGCCGGCAGCGAGCAGCAGCCGCAGCACCGCCTCGAAGGTGGTGAGCTCAGGCACGCGGCGACGGCGATCGCGTCGTCCTGCGCGACGCGCGATCTCCTCGATCCCACCCGCCGCGAGGTCGAGCATCTCGTCGAGCCGCTCGCGCGAGAAGGGATCGCGCTCGGCGGTGGCCTGCACCTCGACGAGCAGGCCCTCGCGCGTCATGACGACGTTCATGTCGGTCTCCGCGGTCGAGTCCTCCGAGTAGTCGAGATCGAGCAGCGGGCGGCCGTCGACGATGCCGACCGACACCGCCGCGACCGACCCGCTGAGCGCCTTCGAGAGGCCGAACCGGTCGAGCGCGCGCCGGGCGGCCACGTACGCGCCCGAGATCGCGGCGCACCGCGTGCCGCCGTCGGCCTGGAGCACGTCGCAGTCGAGCCAGAGCGTCCGCTCGCCGAGCGCCTCGAAGTCGCAGACGCTGCGCAGCGCGCGCCCGATCAGCCGCTGGATCTCCACCGTGCGGCCGCCCTGCTTGCCGCGCGACGCCTCGCGCTGGGTGCGCTCGCCCGTCGACGCCGGCAGCAGCGAGTACTCCGCGGTCATCCAGCCGCGGCCGGACCGCGCCAGCCACCGCGGCACGCTCTCCTCGACGGTCGCCGTGCAGAGGACGCGCGTCTTTCCCTGCGAGAAGAGCACCGAGCCGTGCGCGAGCTCGATGAAGTCGGGGACGAGGTCGAGCGTCCGCAGCTCGTCGTCGCGCGTGCGGCCGTCGTCCCGCGTGCTCATGCCGCCGCCTCGAGCGTCGCGATCTCGACGTGCTCGACGTCGCCGATCGGCAGCTGCAGGAAGCGCTTCCCCATCGACCGGAAGGCAGTCCGGGTCGCCGGTCGTGAGGAAGCGGTAGTCGCCCTCGCGCTCCGGTCGTTCTCGATCCGCTTGCGGGCGAGCGTCTCCGCCACCTCGCGCCCGGTCTCCTCGGCCGAGAAGACGAGCGTCACGCCGCGGCCGAAGACGCGCTGCAGGATCGGCCGGATCAGCGGGTAGTGCGTGCAGCCCAGGATGACGGTGTCGACGCCGGCCTCCTTGAGCGGCGCCGCGTAGCGGCGCACCGCCGCCGTCGTCGCCTCGCCGAACGGGATCGTCGCTCTCGATCAGCGGCACGAGCTCGGGGCAGGGCACGGCGACGAGCCGCACGCCGGCGTCGAGCGCACCCACGAGCTCGTGCGTAGCGGCCCGCGGTGACCGTGGCCTGCGTCGCGAGCAGGCCGACGCGCCGGTTGCGGGTCGCGAGGACGGCGGCGTGCGCCTCCGGCGTGATCACGCCGACGACGGGCACGCGCAGCTCGGTCTGGAGGCCGGGGAGCGCTGCCGCCGTCGCCGAGTTGCAGGCGACGACGATCAGCTTCACGTCCTGGCCTTCGAGGTAGGCGCCGATCTCGTGCGCGAAGCGGCGCAGCTCGGGCAGCGGCCGCGGGCCGTACGGCAGCCGGGCGTGGTCGCCGAGGTAGACGAAGTCCTCGTGCGGCAGCGTCACCAGGCACTCGTGCAGCACGGTGAGCCCGCCGACGCCGGAGTCGAACACGCCGATCGGGCGAGCGTCCATTCGCGGGATTCTACGAGCCGCATAAGCTGGCGCCGATGAGAGTCCTGGCAGTCACGCACGGCGCGAACGTCGGCCCAGGCGTGTTCGGCGAGGCGGTGAGCCGCGGCTGGGCACGAGCTCGATACCTGGTGCGTGCCGCGCGACGAGCGCTCCGCGGCGCCCGCGCCGACGCCGTGCTCGTGTTCGGCGGCGCGATGCATCCCGGACCAGGACGAGGAGCACGGCTGGCTGCGGCGCGAGCACGATTTCCTGGCGCAGCACCTCGAGCGTGGCACCCCGCTCCTCGGCGTCTGCCTCGGCGCGCAGATGATCGCGAGGGCGGCCGGGGCGCCCGTGCGTCCCGGCGCGCGCCCCGAGGTCGGCTGGCTCCCCGTCGAGCGCACCGCGGACGACCCGGTGCTCGACGTGCTGCCACGCCGCTTCGACGCGTTCCAGTGGCACCACTACACCTACGATCTGCCGGCCGATGCGACCGAGCTCGCGCGGAGCGACGTCGCGACCCAGGCGTTCCGGCTCGGCGCCGCGATCGGGATCCAGTTCCACGCCGAGGTGACGGCGGCGATGGTCGACAGCTGGCTCGTCGACGACCCGGACGACGTCGCCGACCCCGTCGAGCTCCGGCGCGAGACCGGAGAGCACATCGGGCGCTGGAACGAGCACGGCCGCGCTCTCTGCCGCCGCTTTCTCGAGACCGTCTAGAGCTCGCCCGTCTCGGCGGGCAGCGACTCGTCGCGCGACCACTCGTGCCACGAGCCGACGTAGTTGCGGGCGTCGTAGCCCGCGCCGCGAAGGATCTGGGTGGCGATCGCCGACCGTGAGCCGGAGTGGCAGTAGGCGGCGATCTCCGCACCCGCGGGCAGGCCGAGCCGCTCGCGCAGCTCGTGGCCGGTCGAGCTGCACGCAGCTCGTCGAGCGGCAGGTGCAGCGACCCGGGGATCCGCCCCTGCCGCGGGTCGCACGGCGCGCCGACGTCGCCGGTGTGCTCCGAGCACCGAGCGGACGTCGAGGATCGCCAGCGTGTCGTCGTCGAGCCGCGCGACCAGCTCGTCCTTCTCGATCTCGTTCACAGCGCCGCCAGGAGCTCGAGCTCCGCCGCGACCGACGGCCGCTCGGAGACAGCGGTCGACCCACGCCGCAAGCGCCGGCCACGGCTCGAGCGTCGAGCCCCGAGCACGTCGCGCGCGCGGAGCACCCACGGCAGGTAGCCGGTGTCCGCCAGCCCGAAGCCGTAACCGGTCAGATACGGCAGCTGCTCGCAGCAGCGCAGTCGAGCTGGCCCAGCTCGTCGTCGAAGCGCCCGCGAGCGCCGTCCTCGCCGCGGCGGAGCGCGTAGTACGGCCTCGAGAAGTCGTCGAACCTGAAGACGAGCAAGCGCGCGCGGCCGCGCGGGCGCGGGTCGGCCGGCAGAGCGGCGGATCGGGGTGGAGCTCGTCGAGATACTCGGAGATGACGGCGGACTCGGGCAGCGCCCAGCCGTCCTCCTCCCACACGGGCACCTTGCCCACCGGGTTCTTCTCGTAGAGCCACGCCGGGCGGTCGGAGAGATCGATCTCGACGACCTCGGCCTCGATGCCCTTCTCGGCCAGGACGATCCGCACACGGGCGCAGTAGGGGCAGCGCGCGAGCGTCGTAGAGCGTCGGCATCAGCGGTTGATCCGGACTGCGTCGGCGAGCTCGGGCGCGTCGCTCCAGCCGTGCTCCCAGCCCTCGAGGCGGATGGCGCCGGCGATCTCGCGGATCAGCTCGTCGGCGGGAGGCAGCTCGCCCGGAGAGTGCGCCGTGCGCGCAGCCGCGCGGACCGCCGCGGGGTCGGCGCCGGTGAGCCGGCTGACGACGCGCGGGTTCGCCGCGAGCGCGATCGCGTCCCCGGGCGGCAGGGCGCCGTAGTGCTCCGGCACGGACAGGTACTCGTCCACGACGCGGCCGGCCTCGAGCAGGACGAAGCGCACGACCTCGTCGTGCTCGACGCCGAGCGAGATGGCGACGGCCCCCATCCGGTCGGAGAGCTCCGTCGCGAGGCGACGCAGCATCGACGGGATCGCGGTCGCAGACGTCGTCGTACACGGCGATCCAGCCGTCGCGCACGGGCGAGACGATGCTGCCGCGCGAGCCGCCGGGCAAGCGCGGCACGAACTGCCGGACGGCCCGCTCGACCGCTCCGAGATCGTCCGTCTGGACGTGGATCGAGCCGAACGAGCGGCCGGCGCCGACCTCGCGCACGTCGAGCTCGAGCACGAGGTTGCGCGACACCTCCCGGAAGCCGAGCAGCTCGTAGAAGCGCAGCGCGTCCGGATGGCCGTCGACCAGCAGGTGCGAGGCGCCGCGCGCCCGTAGGTTCTCGACCACGGCGTCGACGAGCGCGCGGCCCGCACCGCCGCCGCGGGCGGCCTTCTCGACGTAGAGGTCGCCGATGCGGCCGACGTGATCCTCGAGCCACGACGAGACGAACCCGACCATGCGCCCGTCCTCCTCGGCCACGAACAGCGAGTTCGCATGCAGCGCGCGCTGGAACTCGGGCTCGTTCGCGTCCCAGCTCGTGTCGGCCCACGGCGGCGCGTCGGGGCTCTCGGACTGCCAGAGCTCCCACAGCCGCCGCAGCTCCGCGCTGTCGGCGTCGGTGGCGTGGCGGACGGTCATCGAGGTGGCGAGATGCGGAGGCCGACGAGGAGGTAGTGGGCGGAGAGGTTCTGGAACGGGTCGAGCGTCGCGCCGAACGAGCGGACGTCCTCGACCTGACCATAGAAGAACCGCACCGCCTTGCGCAGGGCGAGGTCGCCGGCGGGCCAGGCATGCGGCCGCCCGAGGTGCCGCGCGAGGTACCAGTCGGCCGTCCACTCGCCGAGGCCGCGGATCGCGACCAGCCGCGCCGCGATCTCCGCGTCCGGCAGCCGATCGAGGTCGTCGAGGTCGAGCTCGGAGCGGGCGAGCCCGATCACGTACTCGGCCTTGCGGCGCGAGAAGCCGAGCGCGAAGAGCTCGTCCTCGCTCGCCGCGGCGACCCGCTCCCGCGTCGGGAAGGCGTAGGCGAGCTCGCCCCGCTCGCCGAAGCGCTCGACGAAGCGGCCGCGGATCGCGAAGGCCGACTGGAGCGAGACCTGCTGGGCCGTGATCGAGATGACGAGGGCCTCGAACGGGTTCGGCTCGAGCGGCGGCCGGAAGCCGGCGAGCATCGGTCGTGAGCGGCCCGAGCACCGGATCGCGCGCGCGCCCACTCTGCGAAGCCGGCCAGATCGAACGGGAGCCCGAGCAGGGTTCGCACCTCGGCAGCGATGGCGCGCGTCGCAGCGGCTCGACGTCGACGCCGCCCGGCGCCGGCTCGATCCGCACCTCGCGGCCGGCGACGACCCGGTGCAGGCCGCCCTCGTGCCAGAGCGTGGAGCGGTCGACGCCGAAGACGCGAAAGCGCTCGGTCGAGCGGGCGAAGTCGTACGGCTCCGGCACCGGCAGAAGGGCCACGCGGCCATGCTTTCAAGGCGTGGTGGCTCCCTGCCGATGAACGCCCCATGCGCGTCCTCGCCGCACTCGTCGCCGCGCTGTGTGCTGCCCTCGTGTCCGGCGCGGCCGGCGCAGCCAAGCCGTCCTGGGCGCAACCGCAGATCAAGCAGGTCGTCGCCGCGGGGCTGCTCGCGCCGAGCGTCGCGACCTTTCGGCCCGACGAGCCCCTCACCGGAGCGGCTCTCGCCGAGGCCTTCTCGGTGCTCGAGCTCGACCTCGGCCGGACGACGACGTTCCGCTACGCGCCGGCGCTGCCCGAGCAGCCGCTGACGATCCGGCAGCTCGACGCGGCTCTCGTCGGCTTCCTCGGGCTCGGCGACGCCGCCCGGGCGATCACCGCCGAGCTGCGCACCGCCGGGCTCGCGCCGAAGGCCGGCGCCGGCACGGAGACGGTCGCCAGGTTGCTCGGTCTCCGGTTCAACCATCCGCAGGGGAGCGACACGCTCGAGCTCGGGCCGAACGACCCGGCAACGCGTGCCGAGGCGGCCTTCTCGCTCGCCCGCGTCCTCCGCGTCGCCGACGAGGAGCTCGAGTCGATTCGCGAGGACGTCGCGACCTTCGTGCTACCGCCGCTGACCGACTGGCAGCGCCGCGTGCTCCGGCGCGCGGTCTCGTTCGTCGGCTACCCGTACATCTGGGGCGGCACGTCGGAGCTGCCCCAGGAGCCGCTGGGCGACGGCCGTGCCGGGCGGCTTCGACTGCTCCGGCTACATCTGGCGCGTCTTCAAGCTCGAGCCGTTCGCCGGCGCGTCCACGCTCGCGACGGTGCTCCGCGGCCGTTCCACGTACGAGCTCGCGGGCGAGGTCGGCCCGGCCAGGCGGATCAAGAAGCTCGCCAACCTCCAGCCCGCCGACGTCATCTTCCAGGGCGACGGCGGCCCGCGGTCGACCCCGTCGCAGGTGGGCCACGCGGCGATCTACCTGGGCGGCGGCTGGTTCGCCCACTCCTCCCGGTACGGCACGACGCTGCACCCGCTCGACGGCTGGTACGCCGAGCGCTTCGCGTGGGCGCGGCGGCCGCTACGGGAGGCCGGGCTCTCGTAGCGGCCGCGCCGACTTAGTGTTGTTTCAACACTAAGTCCAACTCGCGCCCGCGCTACTCGTCGCCGCCGAGGAGCGCGACGAGCTCGTCGACCGTCTCGATCTCCTCGTCGTCCCGCTCGACCGGGGCCGCTCGGCAGGCGTGCGCTCGGCGGGCTGCGCCTCGCGCGTCGGGCGAGCCGGGCGCTCGTCCGCAGCGCACCTCGGCGCGCAGAGGACGAAGCGGCCGTGGAAGGTGCCGCGCGCACCCTCGGGGACGTGCGCCCGGTAGGCCTGCGCGAAGCCGCGGAAGGTGAAGTGGCTGCCGAGCACGACCGCCTGGCCGCCGCGGCCCTTGCAGAGGTACGCCGCGCCGCGCTCGGTCTCCGTCTTCTGGAGGCGGCCGCCGAGGCAGCGCACCTTCAGGTCGCCGCCGAGATCGAGGAAGCCGACGTAGCCGCCCCGACCGGCGATCCTGACCGGCCGCTGGCCGTCCGCCTTCGACATACCGAGCTCGCCGCCGAAGAAGCCCTTGCCGGCGAGTGTCGCCGGGCCGTTCACCTGCGTCTCCTTGGCGCCGGCCGCAGCCGGAGCGAGGAGAGCGACGAGGGCGAGTGCCGCGATCGCCCTGATGCTGACCTTCATGCGTGGTCCTTTCTGTCGCGTGCCCCTCGCGTGCAGAGACCATCGGCAGCCGGTGTGAGCGAACGGTGGGCCGTTCGTCAGCGAGGTGTAAGGCGGTGTCCCTCGCGGGAGTGAAGTTCATCCCTCGATAGAGGCGCCCGATAGATTCAGCCGGTGCGGATCCTGTTCGCCTCGACCGCGGGCGCGGGACATTTCGGAACGCTGATCCCGTTCGTCGATGCCGCCGCAGGGGCCGGCAGCGACGTCCTGATCGTCGGCCCGCCGACGCTCAAGGCGCGCGGGTACCCGTTCAGGGAGGGCGCGGCGCCGCCGGACGAGATCCTGGGGCCGGTCTGGGGCCGGATGCCGTCGCTCCCGCCCGGTCAGGGCGACCCCGTCGTCATCGGCATCATCTTCGCCCGCCTCAACGTCGACGCCATGCTCCCGACGCTCGTCGACGCGATCGAGGAGTGGCGCCCCGACCTCGTCGTCCGCGAGGCGTCGGAGTACGCCTCGGCCGCGGCGGCCGAGCAGCTCGGTGTTCCGCACGCCCGCGTGGCGGTCGGCGCCGCGGCGTGGAGGAGCACGCGCTCGCGATCGCGGGGCCGGTGCTCGACGAGCGTCGGTCCGGGCTCGCCGCAACGCGTGGCGGAGTCGCCGTACCTCACGTGCTGGCCCGGTTCGATCGATCCGTCGCCGTACGAGGCTCTGCGCTTCCGCCATCCCGCGGCCGACGCGAGCGGCGAGGCTCTGCCCGACTGGTGGCCCGACGGGTGGCCCGGTGCGACGAGCGCCCGCTCGTCTACGTCAGCTTCGGTAGCGTCGCAGCGACGTTCCCGCCCGCGGCGCAGGTGTACGCGGCCGCGCTCGAGGCCGTGGCCGACCTGCCCGATCCGGGTGCTCCTCTCGACCGGCGGCAACGACGTCGAGCTCGGCGACGTGCCCGCGAACGTCCACGTCGAGCGTTGGGTCAGCGAGCCGGACGTGCTTGCCCATGCCGCGGCGATGGTCGGCCACGGTGGCGCCGGCACGACGCTGAGCGCGATGTCGGCCGGCTGTCCGCTCGTGACGGTGCCGCTGTTCGGCGACCAGCCCGCGAACGGGGCGCGGATCGCGGTCGCCGGCGCAGGGGTGGTCGCGTCGATGCTCGAGCTCGGCCGGTCGATCGAGCGCGTGCTCGAGCGCGACTCCTATCGAGTGGCGGCCCAGCGCGTGGCGGAGGAGATGCGGTCGCTACCGCCGGTCGACGGCTTCCTCGAGCGGCTCGTTCTAGAGCCGCGACCACGTCGCGCAGATCCTCGAACGGCTCGTAGGGGACACCCTGCCCGTCGAGGTAGCGCGCGAGGCCGTCGCGCGCGAAGACGCGGTCTGCCGCGAGAGCCGCGCAGCGGTCCGAGTAGCCGTCGCCGACGTAGACGTACGGCTCGCCGGCGAGGCCGCCGCGCTTGCACGGCTCGCCGCAGGCAGCGCACGACGTCTCGTCGCGAAAGCGGACGCGCCAGCCGTCCGGCCGCGGCTCGACGGAGTTGGCGAGGAGCTCGACCTCGATCCCCTCGCGCCGCAGGACGGGCTCGATCAGCTCACGGAAGCCGGCCGAGATCACGACCGGCGCGTGGCGACGCACGAGCTCGTGCAGGCCGGGCCGCACCTCCACGTGCTCGAGCACCCACGCGACGACCTCGTCGAGCGGCGCCCGCACGGCCTCGAACTCGAGCGCGATCTCCTCGTGGAGCGTCAGGTCGACCCCGACGCGCGGCTCGAGCTCCCGCAGCAGCGCGGGCTCGCCGAAGTGCTCGATCACCTGCACGAGCGAGTCGCGGACGGTGATCGTCCCGTCCCAGTCGAGGACGAGCCGCATCTTACAGGTGCGAGGTGAGGCCCGCCTCCGACGGCTCTTCGCCGCCGGTCTCGTACCACGAGTAGGCGTACTTGCCGTCGTCGAGGTCGCGCGCGAGCGTCGACAGCCTGAGCGGATGGAAGGTGTCGCACATGACCGCGAGCTCGCCCGTCTCGTGCAGGCCGATCGAGCGCTCCGCGAGCCCGGGCTGCGGGCCGTGCGGGAGCCCCGACGGATGCAGCGTGATCGAGCCCACGTCGACGCCCTTCCGGGAGCCGAAGTTCCCGGAGACGTAATAGATCATCTCCTCGGACTGCAGGTTCGAGTGGTGGTACGGGATCGGCACCGCCAGCGGGTCGAAGTCGAGCTTCCGCGGGCAGAACGAGCAGATGACGAAGTTCTGGCCGGCGAAGGTCTGGTGCGACGGGCGGCGGCTGGTGGATCCGGCCGGTGATCGGCTCGAAGTCGTGGATCGAGAACGTCCACGGGTAGAGGTAGCCGTCCCAGCCGACCACGTCGAAGGGGTGGTAGTCGTGGACGTAGGTCTGGTAGCCGTCGCGCACGCGCACCTTGACCGCGTAGTCGCCGCGGTCGCGATGGGTGTTGAGCTGCGTCGGCGGGTGGATGTCGCGGTGGTAGTAGGGCGCGCCCTCGAGGATCTGGCCGTACTGGTTCCGGTACCGGCGCGGGATCTCGATCAGGCCCGGCGTCTCGAAGACGACGTACCGCTGCGGTCCCTCCGGCACGAACCGGTAGGTCGTGCCGCGCGGGACGACGACGTAGTCGCCCTCCTTGTACGGGCAGGTCGCCGAAGATGGTCTCCAGCGTCCCCGACCCCTCGTGGACGAAGATGACCTCGTCGCCCTCGCCGTTCCGGAAGAAGGTCTCCATCGTCTCGGCGGGCCGGCAGATCGAGATCTCGACGTCCGAGTTCCACATCAGCAGGCGGCGGCCCGAGATCTCGTCGCCCTCCGGCTCGATCTCCTTCGTGTTCATGAGCCGGTGCTGGTGCGTGTCCGGCACCCACTCCTCGCGCTCGATCGGCTCGAAGTCGCCGATCTCCTTGACGCGGCACGGCGAGTGGAGGTGGTAGAGGATCGACTCGTTCCCGGTGAAGCCCTCGAGGCCCATCACCTCCTCGGTGAGCAGGGTCCCGTTCTCCCGGAACTGGATGTGCCGCTTGCGCGGGACGTCGCCGAGCCGCTGGTAGAAGGGCATGGCGAGAGGATACTCAGGCGACCGTGTTGCGGAGGACGCCGATGCCCTCCACCTCGAGCTCGACCACGTCGCCGCGCTGCAGCCAGCGCCCGTCGCCCAACTCGAGGATGCAGCCCGTCCCGACCGTGCCCGAGCCGAGCACGTCGCCGGGCCGGAGCACGGTGTTCCGCGCCGCGTGCTCCCGGATCCGCTCCCAGGAGTGGTAGAGGTCGCGCAGGTTGCCGCGCGAGCGCTCCTCGCCGTTCACGCGCGCGACCATCTCGGCCTCGTCGCCGGGGAACTCGTCCGGCGTGACGACGACCGGCCCGAGCGAGGTGGCGAAGTCCTTCCCCTTCGCAGGCCCGAGGCCGACGCTCATCTCGGCGCGCTGGAGATCGCGCGCCGACCAGTCGTTCATGATCGTGAAGCCGCCGATCTCACCGCCGAGCGCCGATGATCGCCGCGACCTCGAGCTCGTAGTCGAGCTCCTCCGTGCCCTCGGGATAGGGCACCTCCTGCGTCGGGGCCGTAGATCGCGGCCGGGTTCGAGAAGTAGAAGACCGGCTGGCGGTACCACTCGGGCGGCATCTCGAGCCCGCGCGACGCCCGCGCCGTCCGCACGTGCTGCTCGAAGGCGTAGAAGTCGCGCACGGCGGGCGGCTCGAGCACCGGCGCGAGCAGCCGCACCTCGTCGAGCGGGAACTCCGCGTGCTCGCGAGCCGACGAGCCGCCGGTGAAGAACGACTGCAGCGTCTGCGCCGCGAGCTGGACGACGCGGTCGCCCTCGAGCCGGCCGGGCCAGCCGCGCTCGAGATCGCGGTCGATCGGGGTGAACATGCAGAGCCGCACGCGGTCAGAGGTTACGGCGCAGCAGCACGAAGCCGAGCGGCAGCAGCGCCAGCGAGCGTCACGAACGGCATCAGCGCGCGGCGCTCGCCCTCGATCACGCGCTCCCGCGTCGCGCCGGTGCCGAGGTACGCCTCGGCGGCGGCCGCGAGCTCGTCCGTCTCGTTCTCCGGGAAGACACGGCCGCCGATCTGCGCGGCGACGTTCGCGAGCATGCGCACGCTCGCGCGGTCGGCGTCGTAGCCGCGCTCGGCGACGCCGGTCTCGTAGATCCGCTCGTCCGGCGTCCCAGACGTGGACGAACAGCGTCTCGATCGCCGGCTCGCGGGCGTACGCGCGGCGGAGGTCGTCCGTCACGTCCTGCGACTCGCCGTCGGTGAGCACGACGAGCAGCCGCTTGCGCGCCGTCCGCGCGAAGAAGTCGCGGCGCGGGATGCCCTCGAGCGCGTTCGAGCGACGTCGCCCGGGTCGAGAACGAAGAGCGCGGGCGGCGGCCGCTCGATCCCGAGCGCCTGCTCGACGCGTCGCGTCGAAGACGGCGGCGTCGGCGGTCGGGAAGAGGTGCGGCAGGACACGGTCCGTCAGCGAGAGCAGCCCGACCGGGACCTCCGGGAGACGCGCAGCGCAGCGTCTCGGCGACGGTTCTGCGCTCGCTCGAGCCGCGTCGGCGCTCCCACGTCGGCGGCCGCGAGCATCGAGCGCGAGACGTCGACGACGACGAACGCCTCCGCGTCGGTCCGCGTCCGCACCGTCCGGTCCGTCTCGATCACCGGCTGCGTCGCGGCGAGCGCGAGCAGTACGGCGACCGCCGCCAGCGCGGCGGCGAGCGGCGCAGGAGCGCGCGCGTCGGCGGGTGCGGCAGGCCGAGCGCCGCGCGCACGCGACGCGCCCGGCGATCCCGCAGGGCGAGCACCGCGAGCGGCACGAGCGCGGCGAGCGCGAAGAGCGCGCCGAGCGGGGTGAGGAACGCGAGGTCCATCAGTAGCCGCTGCCGGCGCGGCCCTGGCCCGAGAAGCGTCCCTGCGCGCCGCCCTGGAGCGGGTCGTTCGGCGGCAGATCGTCACCGCCTCCGGCCGCCGCAGCAGGATCTCGAGGTTCTTCTTCGCGTCGAGGTTCGTCGGGTCGACCTCGATCGCGGTCTGGAACGCGCCGAGGGCGCGGGAGATGATCTGGTCGACTCGGGCCCCGACGTGCTGTACCGGGCCATCGTGAGCACGCCGAGCAGGTTGAGGTGCCTGCTGTGCAGGCGCGCGCTGCCGCCGTCCCGGGCGCGCAGGGTCACCTCCAGCTGCGCGCGCCCCCGAATCGCCTCCTGCTCGGGCGTCCGGATCTGCACCCGCGCGGGGTCGATGAGGGCGAAGAGCGCAATCGCCTTGCGCGAAGCGACGTCGTCGCCGGCGCCGAGCAGCCGGACGCCGGGCGTCCCGGGCAGGAAGCCGGCGCTGTCCCAGAGATCGCGCCTGATCCGCGGTGCCGCCTGGAAGCGCACGTCGTCGGCGGCGATGTCGCGCGGCACGCGCAGGACGTCGACGGCGAGGAGCGCGAGAGCGAGCCCGAGCGGGACGGCGAGGCCGGCGGCGATCCAGATCGCCCACCTGCGCCACCTCATCGCCGCAGCTCCAGCCGCGAGAGGACGCCCTCGTTCACCGCGAGGAGCGCGACGAGCAGGCCTGCGAGCGCGAGAAACGCCCACGGCACCACGTGCGCGAGGCTCCGGCCCTCGGGCGCCGCGACGGGCGATGCCTCCGAGGACTCGCGCAGGAAGGACGACGCGCCGACGATCTGCCGGATGCGCGCGTACTTCTCGGGGGTCGGGAAGAGCGGCACGATCCGGAGCCCGAAGCCGGCGGCGCGCAGGTCGGCGGCGACGTCGCCGAGCCGCACGACCTCGTCGGGCAGGATCTCGAGGTCGCTGACGAGGACGACCGAGCCCTTCTGCACGCCCTCCCGCTCCAGCGCCGCGTGCGCGACCTTGAGCCCCTCGGAGATCCTCGTCCCGGCGCGGAAGTCCTGCCACGGGTCGACCGGCAGCAGTCCCGTGGTGGTCGCGGCCTGCGGGTTGAAGAAGCGCAGCAGCGGCAGCAGCTCGCGCGGCGTGCGTCCCCGGCGGCAGCAGCTCGTAGCCCGCGTCGGAGAAGGCGACGACGCCGGTCTCCTCGCCCTGCGACACGAGCTTCCGGATCGTCTGGCCGATCGCGTCCTCGTAGACGCTCGCCGAGAGATCGAGCACGAGCATCCCGGTCGTGCCGGAGGGGACGAGCGGCGCATGGCGCGGGTCGATGCTGCGCGCCTGGAGGAACGCGAGCGCGAGGACCGCGAGCAGCGCGAGCGCCGAGCGCCGCGCGCAGGACCGCAGCGCGTGCGCCGCACGCGCTCGAAGCGTCCGCGGCTCCGAGGTCGGGATCGGCGGCGGGAGCCTAAGCGGGAGCTCCATCCGCACCTCCTCAGACGCTCGACGAGCGCCGCCATCCGCTCTGGCGCGGGCTCCTCCGCGGCCCAGGCGAGCGCACGCGCCTCCCGCGCCTCGCTCTCCTCGCCGGCTGCGTCCAGCTCGAACGCGAGCGCCTCGAGCGCCTCGCGGCGCTCCTCCTCGTCACCGGCTCGCCCCGCCCACTCGACGACGCGCGAGGGCGCGCTCGAGCGGCGGCAGCTCCCTGTCGTCCTCGGGCGGCGGGCGGCGGCGCCGCAGCTCGCGTGCGACGAGCGTCGCCGGGAAGGCGAGCACGAGCGCGGCGGCCGCCGAAGAGGAACGTCGCGAGCAGCGGCGGCGGCAGCCGGTAACCCGGCTCGAGCGCCGGCGCGACCGTCGACTTGAACTCGGCTCCCGGCGCGAACGCGGTGAACGAGCCACTTCCCACCTCCGAGTTCGTCGCGCTCAGCGCCGGAGATCGCGTCGAGCGGCGGCCACCACACGCGCCGGAGGTGCCGCTCCTCGCCGCGTCTTGGGATCGTCGTAGACGACGCGCGCAGGCTCGAAGCGGAAGGTGCGCCGCTCGCCGCGGCCCTCCTGGTCGCCGAGGACGCTCGCGATCCGGCTCGGGACGCAGCGAATCGTGAGGCAGCGCAGCGTCATCTCGAAGCGCACGCCGCGTGAAGCGCGGAGAAGTCGCGCCGGCTGCGCCGGATGCCGCCGTCGATGAGCCGGTACGGCAGGAAGTCGACGCGCAGCTCGACGCCGTCCGGATCGAGGCGCTTGCGGTTCACGACCACGTCGACGCGCGCCTCGACCGGGTCGCCGAAGAGATGGGCGGTCGGCGTCAGCGCGCGGCTCGTCGCGACGAAGCGCCCCGGCGGCGGCGCCGTCGCGTCCTCCTCCTCGCTGCAGCCCGCGGCGAACACGCACGAGCGGTCAGCAGCAGCAGCGCCGCCCGCCTCACGCGCGCCCCCTGCGTGAAGAGCCGCTGGTCGGCCCAGCTGAGGAACGAGAAGAGCACGTCGCGGGGCTCGTGCGACGAGACGAGCACGGGGTCGAGATCGAGCGCGCGCAGGTCGCGCAGGAGCGTCTGCCGCCGCTCCTCGTTCGCCTCGCGCCGGCGCGCGACCTCGGCCCGCGAGAGCCGCACGAGGCCCGCGCCCTCGAACGGCACCACGAGGCCGGCGACGTCGGGGAAGCTCTGCTCCCAGACGGGATCCTGGATGACGACGGGCACGATCTCCCACCGGCGCTCGAGCGCCCAGAGCCAGTCGTCGCGGCCCGGCCGCACGAGGAAGTCCGAGAGCACGAAGACGAAGGTGCCGGCCGGCAGGTCGCGCCGCTGCTCGATCAGGTGCCGCAGGCCGCTCGTGACCGTGCCCTCCGGCGCGCCGAACGGGCGATCGAAGTCGAGCCGGCCGATCTCGCCCTCGCTGCGCGGCGGGTGCCAGTACGGCTCGGGCTCGCCCTCGTCGTAGTAGCCGAGGAGGCCGCGGGCGGCGACGGCGCTGTCGCCGATCAGGCGCACCGCCTGCCTGATCGCCGCCGGCTTGTGCAGCCACGGCCACTCCTCGCCGAAGAGCGCCATCGACGGCCGGCGGTCGGAGAGGACGACGACGCGCGGCGCCTCCTCCGCGAAGTGCTCGCGGACGACGAACTCGTCCGTCCCCCGGGCGAGCGAGAGCCGGGCCGAGGTGGCCCAGTCGATCTTGCCGATGTCGTCGCCCGGCCGGTACGGGCGCGAGGCGGCGACGTCCGAGCCGTGGCCGCGGCGGATGCTGTGCAGGCCGCCGAACGCGAGCCCGAGCACGCGGCGCCGGGGATGAGCGGAAAGGTCGCGCTCAAGCTAGGTCAGGCTCGCCACGGCCTCGAGCTCGGCACCCGGCCTCGGCGCCAGCGCCAGGCACTGCTCGCGGAGACCCGCGGAGGCCGCGTCCCAGCCGATCTCGCGCGCGGTCGCGACGAAGCTCGGGGTGAAGACGATCCGGTGGAGGACGACGGGCAGGAAGAGCCGCTCGACGTCGACCGGCGTCACGTAGTCGCGGCCGTCGAGGAGCGCCCACGCCCTGATCGCGCGCTCGAGCGCGAGGCTGCCGCGAACCGACGCGCCGATCGCGATGCCCTCGACCTCGCGCGTCGCGCGCACGAACTGGATCGTCCAGCGGCGGATCGCGTCGTCGACGTAGACCGCCTCGACCGCGGCGCGGAGCGCGTGGACGTCGTCGAGCCCGAGCGCCGGCCGCAGCGTCGTCAGCGGATGCGCGTGCCGCTGCGCCTCGACGATCGCCAGCTCGTCGTCCTCGCTCGGATAGCCGAGCGCGGTACGGAGGAAGAAGCGGTCGAGCTGGGCCTCCGGCAGCGGGAACGTGCCCTCCTGCTCGATCGGGTTCTCGGTCGCGAGAACGAGGAACGGGTCGGGCAGCGCCCGCGTGACGCCGTCGATCGTCACCTGCTGCTCGGCCATCGCCTCGAGGAGCGCCGACTGCGTCTTCGGCATCGCCCGGTTGATCTCGTCGACGAGGACGACGTTCGCGAACACGGGCCCGGGCCGGAACTCGAAGTCGCGCTCCTTCTGGTCGAAGACGGAGAGGCCGGTGACGTCCGTCGGCTGCAGGTCGGGCGTGCACTGGATGCGCTGGTTCGTCGCGCCCTCGACGCTGCCGGCGATCGCCCGCGCGAGCACCGTCTTCGCGGTGCCCGGCACGTCCTCCAGCAGGACGTGGCCGCCGCAGACGAGTGCGGTGAGGACGAGCTTGATCTCCTCCGTCTTGCCGCGGACGACCGTCTCGATGTTGGCGAGCAGCCTGGCTGCCGTCTCGGATGGCGGCCGCCCCGCCGTTGTCGTTGCCCATGCCGTTCAAGAGCGCTCCCGGTTCGCGAGGTTGGTTGGTAAGACGTGCGTTGGAGGAGTCTTGTTGCCTAGTCCTCCGTGCAGCTCGGCGCGACCGCGAGGCGTGCCTGCCCCGAGTCGAAGACGGACGCGAAGGCCAACTGCTTGCCCGCCTGCGTGCGGACGGCGATGAAGCCCTGTCGGAGCGAGCGCCTTCGTCTTCTCGAATGCCTGCTCGCGGTAACGGGTCGGCGCCGTGTGGGCGACGATGCGCGACGCGGACGAGCACCCGTCGCGGTGTCGCGCAGTCGTAGCTGACGCCGAGCGCGTCGGGCGCGGCTGCGCGCAGCCCCTTGCCGACAGCGGCACGCGCGTCCGGGCACGGCGTGCACGCGGTCCGGTTCAGCGCCCAGGTCCCGAGCCGCGTCGCGTTCGTGCAGCAGGTTGCCGTCGCTCGGGCGTCAGGTTCGTGTTGTGGTCGTACCGCCCGGCGGAGACCCAGGCGAGCGAGTCGTCGAGCGACGTGAAGATGCTCCTCACGTCTCCGGTCGAGACGGCCGGCGAAGGCGAGGATCTGCCAGTCGTGCCGCCCTCGCGGAAGCCCGTGTTCGCGCGCACGCTCGATCTCGCGCACGCCGCCGCTCGGGACGGTCGTGCACGAGCAGCGTGCGGTCGACCACGGTCGCCTGCGCGGGCGCGCCGGAGCCGGCCGCCGCCCCGAACGCCGTCGCCGCGACCAGTGTTGCCAGCACGATGACGCCGACCCCTCGCACTGCGCCGAAGTCTAGACTCGCCGCCGTGGCGCGGTTGACGAACGACACGGCCGACCTGACGCCGCGGACGAGCTTCGACGGGCCTGCGCTCGAGTTCGAGCTCCCGGGCCTCGAGATCGGCTGCGCCGAGTACGACGAGGGGCCGACCGGCTGCACCGTCTTCTCGTTCCTGCCCGACGGGGCCGCGTGCGCGACCGACGTGCGCGGCGGCTCGCCGGGCACGCTCGGCGGCTACGAGTGGGTGCACGCGATCTGCCTCGCCGGCGGCTCGCTGTACGGGCTCGAGGCGGCGACGGGCGTCGCGGCCGAGATCTTCGCGCGGCGCGGCTACGCGACCGGCTGGCTGGAGATCCCGCTCGTCTCCGGCGCGATCGTCTTCGACTGGGGTCCGCGGGACAACGGCGTCTATCCCGACAAGGAGCTCGGGCGCGCCGCCCTCCGTGCGGCCCGGCCGGGAGCCTTCCCGCTCGGCGCGCGCGGCGCCGGCCGCTCGGCGACGGTCGGGAAGACCTTCGCGTTCGAGGAGGGCGAGCTCGCGGGCCAGGGAGCCGCCTTCCGGCAGGTCGGCGACGTTCGGATCGCGGTCTTCACCGTGCTGAACGCCGTCGGCGCGATCGTCGACCGGGACGGCACGGTCGTCCGCGGCCACCTCGACGTCGTCACCGGCGAGCGCCGCGCGCTCGTTCCGGGCGTCGAGGCGCGGCTCGCGACCGGCGCGCCCGTGCGTCCGCTCCCGGGGAACACGACGCTCACGGTCGTCGTCACGAACCAGCGGCTCGAGCAGCGCGAGCTGACGACGCTCGCCCGCCAGGTGCACGCCTCGATGGCGCGCGCGATCCACCCCTTCCACGCGCTCGTCGACGGCGACGTCCTCTACGCGGTGACGACGAACGAGGTCGAGAGCACGCAGCTGGAGAGCATCGGCCTCGGCATCGTCGCCTCGGAGCTCGCGTGGGACGCCGTGCTGAGCGCGGTTCGTCCGTTGTCCGATTAGGACAACATGACATCTCGTCCCTAGAATGTCATCATGACCGAAGTGCTGAAGCGTGGCCGACGCCAAGCGCCGCTTCTCCGAGCTCATCGAGCGCGTCGGTGCCGGAGAGCGGTTCGTCGTTGCTCGGCGAGGCCGACCTGTCCTCGGGCTCGTTCCCCCTGAGTCGGCGCGTTCGGCATCCGGGCCGCATGTCGGCCTGGCCGCTTTCGTCGGTGCGCTCGCCGAGTGGCCCGCAGTTCGACGACGTGATGGCCGAGGTCGTCGCGAGCCGTGCTGTGGAGCTCGACCGCCCACCGCCGCGCCTCGACCTGACGCGATGTACTGCTTCGACACCGACGTGCTCAGCGCGCTCCTGCGTCCCGCTCCCTCCGCTCGAACTCGTACGCGCGGCTTGCACGCACCGACCCCGCCGAGCAGTGCACGACCGCGATCACGCTCGCGGAGCTGCTCTACGGCGCGGCGCGGATCGGCTCCGAGCCGCTCGCCGACCGGATCGACGGAGATCGTCTCGTCCGCACACGACGTGCTGCCGTTCGATGAGCCCGCGGCGCGCTGCTTTGCCGAAGCTGAAGGCGTCGCTCGAGCACGCCGGGCACGCCGCTCGCCGAGCCGGATCTCCGCATCGCCGCGATCGCCCTCTCGCGTGACGCGACCCTCGTCACCGGCAACACGCGGCACTTCGAACGCGTCCCCGAGCTCCGGCTCGAGAACTGGCTCGACTGAGCTACGGCTCGGTGTGGACGATCACGTCCGCGATCTCCGGGTGCTCGGCGCGCAGGCGGTCCTCCACCTCGCTTGCCCGCGCGTGCGCGGCGGCGAGCGTGCTCTCCGGATCGAATCCGAGCGTGACGAACGCGACGAGGCCGTCGGCCGTCCGCAGCACGCGCACCTCACGCGGCGGCGCACCGACGACGCCCCGCACGATCGACGCCACGTCGCCCGGCGCCAGCTCGACGGCGAGGCTCGGCTCCGAGAGCGGCTCGAGATGCGTCTGCACCGAGCCGACCTCGGGCACCTCCGCCCGGATCGCCGCCTCGACCTGCTCGGCGATGTCGTGCGCCTCCTCGAGCGGGAGCTCTCCCGGAAGCTTCAGATGCAGCGAAAGCTCGACCGCGCCGTCGACGGTGACGAGGGCGAGGTTGTGGATCTCCCGCACGCGCGGCACGGAGAGAGCGGCGGCGTGGGCACGCTCCCGCAGCGCGGCCTCCCCGACGCGCGGCTCGACGTGCACGACGACGTCGCTCCCGGGCAGCACCCGCTCGACCGCGTCCTCGACCCGGTCTGCGAGGGCGTGCCCCTGGGCGACGGCGTCCGCCGGCGAGACCTCGATCACGACGTCCGCGAACGTCCGCCCGCCCGCCTGGCGGAGGCGAAGGCGCGAGAGCTCGACGGCCGGCACGGACGCGCGATCGCCTGACGCGCGGCCTCCTCGGCATCGGCGGGCGCCTGATCCATGAGCACGTCGACGTTCCGCCTGATCAGGCGGCCCGCGGCGAGCACGACGAGCGCCGGCGACGAACAGCGCGGCGAACGAGTCCCCTGCGGGGAAGCCCGCTCGCGGCGGCGATCGAGCCCGGCGAGCACGGCGAGCGTGCCGGCCAGGTCGCTGCCGAAGTGGAGCGCGTTCGAGAGCAGGGCCTCGCTGTGGTACCGCCGTGCCGCCCGGTAGGAGACGAGAGTCCGCGTCACGTCGATCGCGATCACGAGCCCGACGACCGCGAACGTCCACCACGCGGTCTCGACCTCGGTCTCGATCGCGCCGGTGAGGCGGGCGACCGCGAACGCCGGCCACCGCGACGCTGACGACCGCGAGCACCGCCGCCTCCGCGAGCGCCGCGAGGTGCTCGGCCTTGCCGTGCCCGTACTGGTGGCCCTCGTCCGCCGGGCGGCCGGCGACGCCGAGAGCGAAGAACGTCAGCAGCGCCGCGACGAGGTCTGTCCCGGAGTGGAGCGCCTCGGAGACCAGCCCGAGGCTGCCGCTCGCGAGCCCGGTCGCCAGCTTGAGGACGAGGAGCACCGCCGCCGCGGCGACCGAGACGAGCGCAGTTCGCCGCTGCGGGCTCATGCGCGGGAGGTTAGAGGCGTTCGGGGCCCGGACGAGGGCGTCCGGCGCTCTGTCAGCGGCAGCGCGGACGCGTCCCGCAGCTCGCGGGCGTCAGTACCAGCTGCCGCGCCGGAAGCCGCCGAACAGGAGCCCGATGACGAGCAGGATCAGCCCGATCACCCAGCGGCCCGTGACGGCGAGCACGATGCCGATCACCGCGAGAATGGCGCCTACGCCCATGGCGACTGTCTCTCCCGTCGCCCGATCCGCAAACGTTGCTAGAGGTTCCCTCGTAGCGCCTGCTCGCGCTCGATCGACTCGAAGAGCGCCTTGAAGTTGCCCTCGCCGAACGTCGTCGCGCCGTGGCGCTCGATCACCTCGAAGAAGAGCGTCGGCCGGTCCTGCGCCGTCTTGGTGAAGATCTGCAGCAGGTAGCCGTCGTCGTCGCGGTCGGCGAGGATGCGCAGCCGCTGCAGGTCGGAGTAGTCCTCCTCGATCTCGCCGACCCGTCCCTCGACGTCGTCGTAGTACGCCTCGGGCGTGTCCAGGAAGAGCACGCCCCGGCCCTTCAGGGTCTCGATCGTGCGGACGATGTCGGTGGTCTGCAGCGCGATGTGCTGCACGCCCGGGGAGCCGTTGAACTCGAGGTACTCCTCGATCTGGCTCTTGCGCTTCCCCTCGGCGGGCTCGTTGATCGGGAACTTGATCTTGCCCGACCCGTCCGCCATCACCTTCGACATCAGGGCCGAGTACTCGGTCTGGATCTGGTCGTCGCCGAAGTGGACGATGTTCCGCATCCCGAAGACGCGCTCGTAGTAGTCGACCCAGTGGTTCATGCGGCCGAGCTCGACGTTGCCGACGACGTGGTCGATCGCGACGAGGCCGACGCCGTCCCGCGTGGCGCCGTTCGGCGTCAGCGAGACGTAGCCGGGGAGGTACGGCCCGCGGTACTCGGCCCGGTTCACGAACGTGTGCACGACGTCGCCGTAGGTCGCGATCGTGGCGAGCTCGACGCGCCCGTGGTCGTCCTCGACCCAGCCGGGCTCGGAGATGCCACGTGCGCCGCGCTGCACCGCCTCGCGGTAGGCCTGCCGCGCGTCCGGCACGCGGAGGGCGATGTCCTTCGCCCCGTCGCCGTGGGCGGCTGCAAACCGCACGATCTCGCCGTCGCCCCGCAGCCCGCTGGTGAGCACGAGCCTGATCTCGCCCTGCTCGAGCACGTAGGAGGCGCGGTCGCGAACGCCGGTCTCGGGCCCCGCATAGGCGGTGCGAGTGAAGCCGAGCGCGTGCTCGTACCAGTACGCGGACTGCTTCGCGTTGCCGACCCAGAGCTCGAGATGGTCCCAGCCGTCGAGGGGCATGAAGTCGCGCTCGGACATCCGCCTGATGTTACTCGGCGGTCGGCGGCACCGTTCGGGGCGCGGGCCTGCGGGCGATCAGGATGCCGCCGCCGATCAGGACGCCGCCGAGCGACCTGCGTCGCCGACATCTCCTCCGAGAGGAGCACCACCGCGAAGACGGCGGCGACGAACGGCTGCAGGTTCGCGATCAGGGTGGCACGCGAGGCGCCGATCTCGCCGAGCGCCCGGAACCAGAGGATCGTCGTCAGGACGAGCGGCCCGAGCGTCGCGAGCAGGACGAGCGACCAGACCTCCCAGCCGAGCGCGAAGTCCTGCTCGGCGGTCTGCGGCGCGCCGGCCGCGGCGAGGCCGACCCAGGCGATCGCGATGACGAGCGCGCTCACCCGCGAGGCCGAGTAGCGCTGCATGAGCGGCGCCACGGCGACGGAGTAGCCGGCCCAGGTCGCCGCGGTGGTGACGCCGAGGAGGACGCCCGTCAGGCCGCCGTCGACCTGTCCGCCCGCGCCGACGGCGACGAGCCCGACGCCGAGGAACGAGACCAGCGACGCGAGCCAGAAGCGGCGCGACATCCGTTCGAGCCCGAGCGCGAGGCCGATCAGGGCGGCGAACGCCGGCGTGGCGCCGAGCAGGAGCGCGATCGTGGAGGCGCTCGTGGTGTCGAGGGCGTACACGAACGCGAGCTGGTTCACGAAGATGAGGAGGGCGGCGACGCCGACGAGACCGGCGTCGCGGCGGGCGACGCCGAACGTCCGCTCCGCGACGACGACGATCCCGATGAAGATCACCGCGGCGAGCCCGTAGCGCACCGTGGCGTAGGCGAGCGGGTCGAGCCCGTGCGTGAGGATGTAGCGCGAGATCGTCAGGTTCAGCGCCCACAGGACGATCGTCACGAGCAGGGCGAGATGCACCGGCCGCACCGAGCGACACTACTGACGGGTCGTCCTCTAGGGTTCGTGGCCATGGCCCAGCCGACGATCCGCGACATCGACGCCCTCGTCGGGCCGGCGACGCCGCACTTCGCGTACCAGCTCCGGGCGCGGCTGCGCGAGCTGATCGAGGATCTGCCCGCCGACGACGAGGTGCGCCGCTACGGCGAGGAGAAGATGGAGCTGCTCGACCGGCTCGGCCATGCCTCGTCGAAGGCCGAGGACGGCCCGAAGGAGCCGCGCTCGCGCATCGGATGGGAGACCGTCCCGAGCGCGGCGCCGGCGTACGAGCCGCTGCCGCCCCGCTCATGACGCTGCAGGGTTCCTCCGTCTTCGTGACGGGGGGCTCGCGGGGGATCGGCAAGGCGATCGCGCTTCGCCTCGCCGACGCTCGGCGCAGCGCGGGTGGCGATCGGCTACCTCCGCGCCGACGCCCCGGCGCAGGAGACCGCGGAGGAGCTGCGCGCGCTGGGAGCCGAGCCGATCCTCGTCCGCGGCAACGTCTCCTCGGAGCGCGTCCAGGACGAGGTGCGGGCACTCGGGCCGCTCGACGTCCTCGTCCACAACGCGGCGACCGGCGTGATCAGGCCGGCGCTCGAGACCGACGACCGGCACTGGGACTGGACGCTGAACGCCAACGCCCGCGCGCTGCTCGCGCTCGCGCGCGCGGCCGCGCCGGCAGATGCCCCGCGGGAGCTCGATCGTCGCCATCTCGAGCCTCGGGTCGACGCGCGTCCTCGAGAACTACACGCTCGTCGGCACGTCGAAGGCCGCGCTCGAGGCGCTCGTCCGCTACCTCGCCGTCGAGCTCGCCCCGCAGGGGATCAGGGTGAACGCCGTCTCGGCCGGGGTCGTCGAGACCGGCGCCCTCGAGCACTTCCCGAACCGCGAGGAGATGCTCGAGGCGGGCCGCCGCAACCCGGTCGGCAGGCTCGTCGCCCCCGAGGACGTCGCCGGCGCCGTCGCGTTCCTCTGCTCGCCGGACGCGGACATGATCCGCGGCCAGACCGTCGTCGTCGACGGCGGCTGGTCGCTGCTTGGCCTAGTGCTGCGGTCTCTGTCGGCGAAGCGGCCGCGGCTCGCCTTCGTCATCCACTCGCCGCCGATGCCGAGCGCGATCGTGATCAGGAACGGCACGCCGACGAGGAAGAGGTAGACGCCGAGCGCGCCCCAGCCCCACGCGAGCGCGATCGCGAGCCCGCCGAGGCCGAGGATCGCCGAGCAGCACGCGTTGCGCCACCTGCCTATCGTACGTCTCGCCGTCGTGGAGCCCACCGACCACAACCGCCGCGCGTTCGACGAGGCCCACCGCTCGTCCGAGAACGTGCTCGCCACGCCCGGGATGCCGGCGGAGATCCGCGAGCGGCTCGCCGGGCTCGGCGGCAGCCGCGTCCTGCACCTCCTCTGCGGCTCCGGCCGCGAGACCGTCGAGCTGAGCGCGCTCGGCGCCCTCGTGACGGGCGTCGACGAGGACGACGGCCGCGCTCGACCGCGCACGGCAGCGGGCGCCGGAGGTGCCGTGGGTGCACGCGGACCCGCACGCGCTGCCGCCGGAGCTCCTGCTCGGCCACTGGGATCTCGTCTACCTGGGCGCCGGCTGCCTCGAGCGGCTCGCGCACGCCCGACGGCTGGGCGACCGGCGTCGCCGCGGCGCTCCGGCCGGGCGGCGTGCTCCTCCTCCACGACCGGCACCCCGCCGCGGACTGCCTCGACGCGTTCGACCGGTGGCGCGACGACTACTTCGGCACGCTGGGCCTCGGCGCCCTCGTGCAGGCGGTCCTCGACGCGGGCCTCGCGCTGCGCGGGCTCGAGGAGTGGCCGGGACGGGACGAGCGCATCCCCGGGCACCTCGTGCTCGCCGCCGAGAAGGCTTAGGAAGCGAGCGAGGCGGGGAGAACGCAGGCGATGGGCATCTCCGTCAGCATCCTCCTCATCGCCGTCGGCGCGATCCTCACGTGGGGCGTGACCGCCGAGGCCGAGGGGATCGACATCACCGCGATCGGCGTCATCCTGCTGATCGTCGGGCCTGCTCGGGCTCGTCCTCTCGTTCATCTTCTGGTCGAGCTGGGGCGGCTTCCGCGGGCGCGCGACCTACGTCGAGGGCGCTCCGGTCGTCCGCGAGGCCGTGCCGCGCCGCCGTGCGACGCACGGTCGTCGAGGAAGACGACGTCGCCCCCGGCCCGCCGCCTCCGTAGCCCCGCCGCCGACACCGCTTCGCCGCAACCGCGACTTCGTCGCGCTCGTCGCGGGCCAGCTCGTCTCGACCGTCGGCTCGCGAATCAGCTCGGTCGCGTTCCCGTTGCTCGTCCTCGCGCTGACTGGCTCGCCGGCGCAGGCGGGCCTCGTCGGCTTCGCGCAGTCGATCCCGTTCGTGCTCCTGGGCCTGCCCGCGGGCGCCCTCGTCGACCGCGTCGACAGGAAGCGGCTGATGCTGATCAGCGACGCCGCCCGCGCCGTCGCGCTCGCGACGATCCCGATCGCGTACGCGTTCGACGCGCTCACGGTCTGGCAGCTCGCGGCGGTCGCCTTCGTCGAGGGCTCGTTCTTCATCCTCTTCGACTTCGCGGAGTCGTCGTCGATCCCGCAGATCGTGGAGCGCGAGCAGCTCCCGACGGCGATCGCGCTGCACCAGGCGCGCGTGCAGGGCGCCGACGTCGCGGGGCAGCCGCTCGGCGGGGTGCTCTTCGCGGCGAGCCGCATGGCGCCGTTCGTCGTCGACGTGATCTCGTACGCGGTCTCCTTCTTCGCGCTCCTGCTCATCCGACGCCCGCTGCAGGAGGCGAGGGAGCGCCCGGGGACGTCGATGCGGGCCGACATCGCGGAGGGCATCGCCTGGCTGTGGCGTCAGGCGTTCCTCCGGGCGTGCGTCTTTCTCGTCGCCGGCTCGAACCTCGTCGGGAACGCGCTCTTCCTCGTCCTGATCGTGCGGGCGCAGGAGCTCGGCGCGTCGGCCGCCGTCGTCGGGCTGATGCTCGGGTTCTACGGCGCCGGCTCGCTGCTCGGCTCTGCGCTGGCGCCGAGCGTCGTCCGGCGCGTCGACTCGCGCCACATCGTGATCGGGTCGCTCTGGCTGTGGGCGGCAGGCGCCGGCGTGCTCGCGCTCGTCCGCGAGCCGCTCGCGATCGGCGTCGTGATCGCGCTCGCCAGCTTCCCGCTCATCTGGTGGAACGTCGTCCTCGCGAGCTACCGCTACGCGCTCGTCCCCGACCGGTTGCTCGGCCGCGTGCAGAGCGCGGGCCGGCTGATCGCGTGGTCGACGATCCCGGTCGGCGCCCTCGTCGGCGGCCTGCTCGCCGAGGCGCTCGGCGGCCGGGCGTCGATCATCGTGCTCGCCGCGTCCGGAGCCGTCGTCGCGCTCGCCGCCACGGTCACGCCGGCGATCCGCCACGCGCCGCGCCTCGAGGAGCTCCCTCAGCTCAGCGTCCCGGAATGAAGCGGTTGATCGTGTCGGTGGCGATGTAGCCGGCCACCTTCGGGTTCTCCTGCAGCCGCCGCAGCGAGTACTCGTACCACTTCCGGCCGTACGGGCACGTAGATCCGGAGGCGATGGCCCTCGCGCACGAGCCGGTCGCCGAGCTCGGGCCGCACGCCGAGGAGCATCTGGAACTCGTAGCCGTCGCGGGCGAGAGTCCGCTCGTGGATGAGCCGCAGCGCCTGCTCGACGAGCCAGTCGTCGTGGGTCGCGACCGCCGCGTAGCAGCCGCCGTCGAGGAGCGCCTCGAGCGAGTTGACGAAGCTCACGCGCACGGACTCGTCGTCCTGGAACTGGATCTCCTCGGACTCGATGTAGATGCCCTTGCACAGGCGCACGCTCGCGCCGGCGAGCGACGGCGGCGTCGTCCACCGTCCGCTTCAGCGACGCCTGGAGCACCGGCCCGACGCGGGGGTGACCCTCGTCGCGCAGCTCGCGGAAGAGGCGCAGCGTGTCGTCCGTCGTCGACGCGTCCTCCATGTCGATGCGGACGAAGCGGTTCGTCGGCTCGGCCGCCGCGATCACGCGCTCGACGTTCGCCTTGCAGAGGTCGTAGTCGAGCTTGAGCCCGAGCGCGGTCGGCTTGACGCTCACGTTCGCGTCGAGCCCGTTCGCGCTCGAACGCGTCGAGCGCGGCCACGTACTCGTCGGCGATCGCCTCGGTCTCGGAGGCCTGCGTGATCTCCTCGCCGAGGACGTCGACGGTGGCGAGCTTCCCGTGCGGCGTTCAGCTCGGAGACGACGTGACGGGCGTCCGCGAGCGTCGGCCCGGCGATGTACCGCGCCGAGAGCCGCTGCACGAGCGGGCGCGGCACGGCCGGGAGGACAGAGACGATCGCGCGGTCGAGCAGCACCGCGTGGAGCCTAAAGCCTTGCTCTAGCGCTCGCGCATGAAGCCCTGGCGGGCCGCGCTGACGAGCGCCACCGCCTCGGGGAAGAGCACGCGCATCGCGTCGCGGAGCGCGATCGCCTGCTCGTCGACGCCGCCGCTCACCTGGATCTGCTCGAGCGCGGCGGACGTGAGCTGGACGGCGGTGCTCAGCGTCAGCGTCGCGAACTGCTCGCGCTGTGCCTCCTGCACCGACTCGGCCTGCTTGGCGGCGAACTCCTGGATCCCGCGCAGCAGGTCGTCGGGGTCGCCGCCGAAGGGAAAACCGAAGCCGCCTTCCATGCCGTTAGGAGGCTAGCGGAGCGGCGCCCGGTAGGAGCCCTCCACGTCGGCGGTCAGCTGCTCGACGACGCCGGCCGCGCTCAGCATCGCCTGTGCGAACGGCGATCCCTGCAGCTCGCCGCCGAGCGCCAGCTCGAGCTCGCGCGTCGCCTGCCCGATCGCGTCGAGCCGGGCGGTCGTCGCGAGCTGCGGCGGCGCGCCGAGGACGCGCTGCAGCTCCTCGACCGCGGCCACGGCCTCGTCGATGCCGGGCGGGTTCTCGGCGTCACGCGGAGCGCGACGAGCTGGCTCTTCAGCTCGTCCAGGTCGCCGCCCGCCGCCGTCTCCTCGGCGAGCTCGCACATCGCCGCGATCGAGACCGCGTCGCGGACGAGCTGCCGCTCGACGACGGGCCGGCCGCCGGCGTCCAGGCCGAGCCAGCTCGCGGCCTCGCCGTCGTCCCCGCCGAAGGCGCACAGGTAGACGCGGTTCCCGGCGCGCGCCTCGGTCGGCAGGATCGCCACGAGCCGGCTCCTCCGGGCCGGAGAGCGTCGCGGCGATGGTCGCGACGCCTCCAGCTCCTCGGCGAGCGTCATCGCCGCAGAATGCCGCACTACGATTGCCGCGTGGCTCGAGACCGCGCTCCAGATCGCCTTCGCCGCCGCCGTCGTCGTCGCGGCCGCATCGCTCGCGGCCGCCGCCGCCGGGCGCGCGAGACCGCGGCTCCTGGCCGCGCTCACGCTCGTGCTGCTCGCGCGCGGCGGCCGCGGGCTGGGTCGTCTTCGCCTTCGACCCCGAGCGGGAGATCGCGCTCGCCGCCACCGGTCTCGTCGCCGCAGCCGTCGCGGAGGCCGGCGCCACCCTGCTCGCGCGCGCGGTGCGGCGCGGCGCGAGGCCGCGGACGCGGTGCTCGATCAGGCGCGGGCCGAGGTCGAGGAGCGTGATCGAGGAGGAGCAGGCGGCGAGCCGCGAAGAGCTGCAGCGCTGGGCGGCGCGTGCGCGCGCCGACTCGTCTCGCTGCTCGCCGAGGAGGAGCGCCGCCTGGCCGAGGAGCGCCGCCAGGCGCTCGTCGAGCGCGAGCGCGCCGCAGGCGCGGAGCTCGACGACGCGCTCGCGGCCGTCGAGCAGCGGGTCGACGAGCGCCTGCGGGCGTGGTCGGACGACGTCGACCGCGCACAGCAGGGCCTGGCCGGGCAGGTGACGCGGCTCGAGCAGCGGCAGCGCCAGCTGATCGCCGAGGCCGAGGCGCGCATCGAGGCGGAGGCCGCCGAGCTCGTCTCGACCTCCGACGAGCAGCGGGCCTCGGTGCTGCGCCTGCGCGAGGAGCTCGAGCGCTCCGCGCAGGCCGCCGTGGCGGAGGCGCTCAGCGAGCTCGAGGCGCACACGAGCGAGCGCCGCCGCGTGATCGAGGAGATCTCCGAGCGGCTGCGCAAGCGCGAGCAGACGCTCGCCGAGCAGATCGAGCGCAACGAGGCCGAGGCGATGGCGAGGATCGAGGTCGCGTTCGCGGACGTCGAGCGCAGGCAGGTCGAGAAGCTCCAGCGCGTCGTCGCCCGGGAGGCCGAGCGCTTCGCGGAGGCCGCGGCCCAGCAGTTCGACGCAACCCTGCGAAGCGCTCGCGAGGAGGCCGCGGCCAGGCTCTCACGGGAGATGGAGCGCGCCGCCGAGACGTTCATGCGCCAGGCGGAGGGCGTGTTCGCCGAGCGCCTCTCGCACACCGGCGACACGGGTCAGCAGCGCCTCGAGACGCGGCTGCGCCAGGCGCAGGCCTCCTTCGAGCGCCAGCACGAGCAGCTGCTGGCCGACGCCGAGCGGCGGATCTCCGCACGCGGACGCGGAGCTGCGGCGCGTGCTCGGCGCGGTCGTCGCGGAGGCGGAGTCCGAGCGGGCGGCCCTGGAGGCGCGCCTCGACGAGCTCGGCCGCCGCATCGACGATGCGCGCGCCGGCCTGCGCTGAAAACCGCAGGACCTAGCCGGGGAGGGTCGAAACCTACCCCTGTACAAGGCAAACCTTTGGGCGCAGGGTTCGTCTAGTGCACCACGAACACTCGACGCAAAATGGCTGACGCTACTGAGCTCATCGAACGGCAGAGCGAGCGCGCAAAGGTGGAATCATGGCGCCTGCACGTGCTCATGGAAGCGGGGTACCCGCTGCCTCTCGCCGAGAAGCTCGCGGCCGCGCTCGACGCGGATCTCCACCATGCGGTCGACCTAGTCGCGCGCGGCTGCGACCCGCGCACGGCTGTCGAAATCCTGCTGTAACTGCGCAAGATCGAAATCCGCAGAAGCGGATTCCGATCGCGCAAGACGATCCCTGAAGCTGTGCAGTGCAACCCGCGGTGGGTCTCCGACCTCCTAGGTGGGCTGGTCGGCTCGTTGAGATTGCCCGGCGGCCCCATCGTCGAGGCCGCGCCCGGCCAGCGCCAGCGCTGCAGCGAGGACGGCACCCGCGCAGCCGAGGGCGAACGACGCGCGGACGCCCTGCGCGTCGATGAGCGCGCCGCCGACGGAGCTGCCGAGGGCGAAGCCGCAGCCGATCGCCGTCGTGATCCAGGCGAACGCCTCGGCCGCCGTACCAGGGCGCGCCACCTTGTCGACGAGGCCGTACGCGGCCATGACGAGCGGCGCGATCGGCAGGCCGGCGGCGAACATGAGAATCGCGAGCGCCGGGAGAGAGCCCGCAAGGAGCGGCAGCGCGAGCCCGACGACGAGGGCGACGCTCGCGAGCCAGAGCTGGCGACGCATCCCGCCGGTGGCGCGCGCGCCCGCGACGAGGCCGCCGACGAGGCTGCCCGCGGCGTAGCAGGCGAGCGGGATCCCCGCGAGCTCGCGGGCGCCGTGCTCTTCCGCGAACGCGGGAATCCCGACCTCGACCCCGCCGAAGCCGAGGCCGAGGCAAAGCACGATCAGCAGGATCGTCCGCACGCCCGGCGACGCGAGGGCACCGAGGAAGCCGCGGACCTGCTCGTCGCTCGGGCCGGCCGCCCGGACGGGCCTCGTCGAAACGAAGCCGGTGGTGCCCGCCGCAGCCGCGGCGGCCGCGAGCGCGAGCGCCGCCACCGGTGAGGCGAGGCCCGCGACGACGGCGACGAGGAGAGGGCCGACGACGAAGTAGACCTCCTGCAGCGACGCCTCCAGCGCATAGGCCGCGGCGCGGAGCGAGGGATCCGCGAGCAGCCTCGGCCAGAGCGACCGGATCGACGCACCGATGGGCGGCGTCAGGGCGCCGGCCGCGACCCCGCAGGCACCGAACGCCAGATCGGCGCATCGACGAGCGCCAGCGCGCAGAGGACGAGCAGGAGCGACGGGTAGACGATCGCCCGTGGCCGCAGTACGTGCGCATGGCCGCGCCGGTCGACGAGCCGGCCGGCCACCGGCGCGCCGACGGCGGTCGCGACGAAGTGGCTCCCGACAACGGCGCCCGCGGCCCCGTAGCTGCCGCCTTCGTCGCGCACGATCAGGATCAGCGCAAGCGGCACCATCCCCATCGGCAGGCGGGCGAGAAGCGCCCACAGGAAGAGCCGACGGGCGTACGGAACGCGGAGGAGCGCGCGATAGCGCTCGATCCCCTGCGCGGCCACCGCCTCCGACATCGTCCGATCCTGCCAGCTACGCCCCAGCAGCCCGAGCCTCTAACCTCAGCGGCGTGGCGAAGGTCGAGCGCTCCCTCTGCGCAGGGTCGGAATCCGCGGCAGCGGATCCCGACCGCGCAAGACAACCCCTGAAGCTGTGCACTTCCGCCCGCGGCTGCGCGTCCGCCAACGAGGGCCGTCGAGGGTGAAGGTCGAGCCGCTCCTCTACGGCGACCGCAAGGTCTACTCCGTCGCGGGCTTCAACCGCGGCGTCGCCGACTGGCTCGCCCGGCTCCCGACGCTCTGGATCGAGGGCGAGGTGACGGAGCTTCGGCGGCACGAGCGCTGGGGCAGCGTGTTCTTCACGCTCAAGGACCCGGCCGACGGCGCCTGCCTGCCGGCGTCGATGCCGCGCCGGACGTTCGACGCCCTCCGGCTCGACCTCGCGGACGGCGAGCGCGTGCACGTCTTCGGCCGGCCCGAGCTCTACGCGGCGAAGGCCGAGTTCCGCCTGCGCGTGCTCGCGATCGAGCGGTTCGGGCTCGGCGCGCATCTCGCCGCGATCGAACGGCTCAAGCAGGCGCTCGCGGCCGACGGCCTCTTCGAGCAGTCGCGGAAGCGCGCGCTGCCGCGGTTCCCGCGGCGGATCGGCGTCGTCACCGGCAGCGACGCGGCGGCCAAGCAGGACGTGCTGGCGACGATCCAGAGCCGCTTCCCGCCCGCACGCGTGCTCGTCGCGGAGACGCTCGTCCAGGGCCCGCGCGCGCCCCTCGGCATCGTGGACGCGCTGCAGGCGCTCGAGCGCGAGCCCGGCGTCGACGTCATCGTCCTCACGCGCGGCGGCGGCAGCTTCGAGGACCTGCTCCCGTTCAGCGACGAGCGTGTCGTCCGCGCCGTCGCCGCCTGTGCCGTGCCGGTCGTCTCGGCGGTCGGGCACGAGCAGGACACCCCGCTCTGCGACCTCGCCGCCGACGTTCGCGCCTCGACGCCGACGGCGGCCGGCAAGCTCGTCGTGCCCGGACGCCCAGGAGCTGCGCCGCGAGCTCGTTCGGGCGCACGCCGCGCTCGAGCGAGGCGCCCGCCGCTCCCTCGAGCGGGAGCGAGACCGGCTGCGCCGCTCGCACGACGCGCTCGAGCGCGGCACCCGGCGGGCGCTCGAGCGCGACACGCGCCGCGTGGACTCGCTGCGCGACCGGCTTCGGCGCGGCCCGGCGCTCCTGCTCGAGCGCCGCCGGAACGCGGTCGAGCAGGCGGGCGCGCGGCTCTCGGCGCTCTCACCGCGAGGCACGCTCGAGCGCGGCTACGCGATCGTGCGGGCGGACAACAGGGTGCTGCGCTCGACCGCGGCGCTGCGGCCGGGCAGCGGGTCGACGTCGAGCTCGCGGACGGCGCGTTCGCCGCGCAGGTGGAGGACGTTCGGTGAGCGAGCTCACATTCGAGATCGGCCCAGCGGGAGCTCGAGTCGATCGTCGAGCGGCTCGAGCGGGGCGAGGCGAGCCTCGACGAGGCGATCGCGCTCTGGGAGCGCGGCGAGGAGCTGCTCCGCTTCTGCCTGACGCGGCTCGACACGGCGCAGGGGAAGATCGAGGAGCTCGCGCGGCGCGCCGAGACCGCTGCGCCCTTCCCCGATTCCGAGCCATCTGCGTAGAATCCGGCCCGTGGCCCAGCCGTCGCCGGAGACGATCGCACGCGTACCGCTGTTCGCGGGGCTCGAGAAGCGCGACCTCGACCGCATCGCGAGCTCGTTCAAGGAGCGCCGCTTCACGGCGGGCTCGACCGTCGCGAGCGAGGGCCAGTCCGGCGCCGGGTTCTTCATCATCACCGCGGGCAGCGCGAACGTGACCGTGGAGGGCGAGCCGCGCGGCTCGCTCGGCCCCGGCGACTACTTCGGCGAGATCGCGCTCATCGACGACGGCCCGCGCTCGGCGACGATCACGGCCGAGACGGACATGACGACCTACGGCCTGACGCCGTGGGAGTTCCGCCCGATCGTCGAGTCGGACTCGACCGTCGCGTGGAAGCTCCTGCAGGCGCTCGCGGCCAAGGTCCGCGCCGCCGAGCACCGCTAGAGCTCGACTGACGCCGAGCTAGCCCACGCCGGCGCGCGCGCGATGCGGCTCCTGCTCCAGGTCCGCCAGCAGCGCGTCCTCCTCCTCGGCGGCCTCGACCACCTCCGGCATGTCCCTCAGCGTCGCGAACGAGAGGCCCTCGCGGGCGAGGAAGATGAGGCCGACACCGACGCCGACCGACATCTCGATCACCTGCAGCACGATCCCGTAGGCGAACCCGGTCGAGTAGGGCACGCCGTACTGGACGAGCGGGAGCGCGACGGCCGCCTGCAGCAGACCGATGTTGCCCGGCCAGAGCGGGAAGATCGTCGCCACGTTCATCAGCAGGAGGACGAGCCCGGCCGCGGGCAGCGGCGCGTGGATGTCGAACGCGCGCATCGCGACGTAGACGGCGATCAGCTGGAGGAACCAGCCCAGCGACTGGAGCAGGATCGCGCCGGCCGCCGGCGCCGGCGCCTTCATCACCGAGAGGCCCTGCCGGGCCATCGCGAGGAGGTGGCGCATCGCGCTTGTGCGCTTTCGAGGGCCGGCCGGTGGCGGCGCTGCGCGAGCAGGATCGCGCCGAGGAAGAGCACGATCCCGACGACCGAGACGATCACGAGGCTCGTCACCGCCCAGTGCGGGATCTTCGCGGTCGCGAGCACGTACCCGACGAGCGCGAGCGCCGGCACGAGGTCGAAGAGCCGGTGCGCGAAGACCGTCCCGACGAGCGCGGCACTCGTGCCGGTGCCGTGCTCCGGCAGCCGCCGCCGCAGGACCGCCACCCGCGCCAGCTCGCCGATCCGACCAGGCAGCGCCGCGTTCCCGAGCAGGCCGACGGCGAAGGCGGAGAACGTCCGGTTGAACGGCGGGTCGGGCGGGTCGAGCGCCTGCACGATCGTCAGCTGCCAGGCGAGCGCCCTCACCACGACCGAGGCGAGGTTGAGCGCGAGCGCGAAGACGATCCAGGCCCAGTTGACGAAGTCGAACGCGTGGTAGACGAGATTCCAGTCCGGGCCCGCGCCACCAGACGAGCGAGACGGCGAGGCCGAGCAGCAGGACGACGAACGCAACCTGGACGAGCCGGCTCTGCACCACGACCTTCACGCGGCCTCCCTCGCCCCAAGCTCTCGAGCACTCGTCTCCGGGCTTTGCCCGGGGACGATGCGGACAGCCTCGGTCGCGTGGGGGAAACCCGGTTTCCCCCACGAACCCCCTGCGCGCCGTCGCCGCTGCTGCGCGGCGGCGCGCTCCACCGGGGGAACCGCTTGGTTCCCCGGTGCCCCCTCAGAGCCGCATGACTGCGTCATGCGGCGACTCGCTCGCGTGGCTGCACGCCCTCGTAGATCTCGAGCAGCCGGCCGCGCGATGTCGTCCCACGAGTACCGCTCGACCGCGAGCGTCGGGCGGCCGCTCCGAGCCGCTGCCGGTGCTCCTCGTCCTCGAGCAGCGCCTCGACGGCGTCGGCGAGCGCGTCGTGGTCGCCGGGCGGGACCGGAACGGACGTGTCCGGCGTCATCACGTCACGGTAGCCGGGGATGTCGGACGCGACGACCGGCGTCGCGCAGGCGAACGCCCGTGTCAGCACCATCCCGAAGCTCTCGCCGCCGAGCGACGGCGCGAGGAGCGCCTTCGCGGACGAGAGCTCGGCCGTCAGCTCCTCCTGGCTGAGGAAGCCGAGCACGTCGACGCCCGTGTCCGGCACGCGCAGGCGCGTCAGCAGGAGCCGGACGGCGAGCGGATCGGCGCCGACCACGCGGAGCCGCGCGCCGGTGCGGCGATGGATCTCGGGCCAGGCTCGGAGCAGGACCTGGAGGCCCTTGCGCGGCTCGTGCCGGCCCGCGAACACGACGCGGTGCTCGCGGCCGGCCGGGTCGCGCCTCGGGCGGGATGAGGACGCCGTTCGGCACGACCTCGTACTCGCCGGGAAGCCAGCGCTGCGCCGAGGCGCGCGCCTGCTCGGAGACGGCGATCCGGTGGTCGAGCCGCTCCTCGAGGAAGCCCCAGACCGGCGCCGCCAGCCGCATCCAGCCGAGCTCGCCGCTCGCATGGTGCGTGCCGACCATCGGGCCGTCCCAGAGCGCGAGCGCCGCGATGCACGGGATCGGCGTCATCGGCTCGTGCAGGTGCAGCACGTCGAACTGCTCCCGCTCGAGCACGCGCCGGATCCGGAGGATGGCGCGCGGGCTCAGGATGATGTTCGGCAGCGAGCCGTTGGCCGGCACGATCACCGAGCGGCCGATCGGGATCACCTCCGGCGGCGGCTCGCCGTGCCTGCCCGACGCGCGGGTGGAGCGCGCGCGTGAACTGGCCGGGCGGATCGTTCCCCATCACGAGGCGCACGTCGGCGCCGAGCCGCCGCAGCGCGGCCGCCTGGAGCTCCGCGTGCTCGACCACCGCACCCCAGAACGACCACGAGAACGGGACGACGATCCCCACCTTCACGCCGGTGAGTCTAAGCGCTGCACCTCCGCGCACTTGTCATCATGGGCGCTGATGCGCTTCGAGGGCATCCACCACATCACGCTGATCACGGGCGACGCGCCGCGCAACGTCGACTTCTACACGCGCGTGCTCGGCCAGCGGCTCGTGAAGAAGACGGTCAACCAGGACGACCCGACCGTCTACCACCTCTTCTACGCCGACGAGCACGGCAGCCCGGGCGCGGACATCACCTTCTTCGAGTATCCGGGCGCGCGGCGCGGGCGGCCAGGCGCCGGGATGGTGCACACGATCGTCTACCGCGTCGGCTCCGAGGACGCGCTCGACTTCTGGGCGGAGCGGCTGCAGGACGAGGGCGTCCGCGTCGACCGGCCGGCCGGCCGGGTCTCGTTCAGCGACCCCGAGGGCGTCGCGCTCGAGCTCGCGGTCGTGCGAGACCGACGACGAGCCGCTCGTCGCCGAGCACCCCGAGATCCCGGAGGACCTCGCGCTCCAGGGCTTCGACGGCGTCCGTGCCTTCACCGACCGACGTCGAGCGCAGCCGCGCGCTCTTCGAGGGCGCGCTCGGCTTCGAGCCGCGCGGCGACGCGGAGTGGGAGATCCGCGGCGAGGAGCGCGGCGGGCTCTTCGCGTTCGAGCCCGCGCCGGCCGAGCGCGGCGTCGGCGGCGCGGGCACCGTGCACCACATCGCGTGGGCGTCGCCGTCGGCCGAGCAGGAGGCCTGGCGCGAACGGGTGGCGCAGGCGGGCATGCAGCCGACGCCGGTGATCGACCGCTTCTACTTCAAGTCGGTCTACTTCCGCGAGCCGAGCGGCGTGCTGTTCGAGATCGCGACCCTCGGCCCCGGTTTCTCGGCCGACGAGGACGCCGAGCACCTGGGCGAGCGGCTCTCGCTGCCGCCTGCGTTCGAGCATCTTCGCGACCGGATCGAGCCCGTGCTGACGCCGCTTCCCGATCCACGCGCCGCGTGGCGGACCTAGTCCGCCTCCAGCGCCCCGCGGCCGGCGAGCCGGCCGGCAGTCTCGTCCTCCTCCACGGCCGCGGCGCCGACGAGCGCGACCTCTTCCCTCTGCTCGACGAGCTCGATCCCGAGCGGCGGCTGCTCGGCCTGACGCCGCGCGGGCCGCTCTCGCTGCCACCGGGAGGCGCGCACTGGTATCGCCTCGCGGGCATCCCGACGCCCGATCACGACACGTTCTGGCCGAGCTTCGAGCTCCTGTCCGGGCTGCTCGACGAGCTGCCGCGGCCGATCGTGCTGGGCGGCTTCTCGCAGGGCGCGGTGATGAGCTGGGCGCTCGGCCTGGGCCGGGGTGCGGCCGCCCGCCCGGCCGCGATCGTCGCCCTCTCCGGGTTCCTGCCCGTCGTGGAGGGCCTCGAGCTCGACGTCACCGGCCTCGACGGACATCCGATCGCGATCGGCCACGGCACCTACGACGACGTCATCTCCGTGCAGTACGGCCGCCAGGCGCGGCAGTTCGTCCAGGAGGCCGGCGCCGACCTGCTCTACCGCGAGTACCCCTTGCCGCACACGATCGATCCGGGCTTCCTGCCCGAGCTCCGCGACCTCGTCGAGCGCGTGACGCCGTGAGCAGCGCCGCGGCGTCCACGGAGGGGCTCGCCGAGCTCCACACCCACCTCGGCGGCTCCGTCGCCTCCGACATCCTCTGGTCGCTCGCGCACGAGCAGGGCATCGCGCTGCCCGTGAAGGACTACTGGGAGTTCGACGCGCTCGTCACCGTCTCGGACGCGCGCGGCGTCGAGAACCTCGACGCCCTCGACCGCATCTACCACTGGACCGAGCTGATCCAGTCCTCCCCGCTCGCCGTCGAGCGCTCCGTCCACGGCGCCATCGGCGGCGCCTACCGCTCGCAGCGCATCACGACGCTCGAGCTCCGCTTCAACCCGATGAAGCGGAACCGCGGCGGCGAGCGTGACCTCGACCACGTCATCCTCGCGGCCGTCCGCGGCCTCGACCGGGCCTCGATGGAGTACCCCCAGGTTCGCTGCGGCCTGATCCTGATGATGGACCGCACGTTCACGCAGCGGCAGAACGAGGTCGTCGTCGAGAAGGCGATCAGCTGGGCCTCGCGCGGCATCGTCGGCATCGACGTGGCCGGGCCGCGACCGGGAGGAGAGCGGTACGACTACCGCGGCCTCGAGCCGATGGTGGAGGCCGCGCGCGAGGCCGGCCTCGGCGTCACGATCCACGTCGGCGAGGAGGGCGCGACCGGCGCGGAGGAGATCGGCGAGGTCGTCGAGCACCTGCGGCCCGACCGGATCGGGCACGGGATCCTCGCGGCGGGCGACCCCGAGCTGATGCGGCTGCTCCGCGAGGCCGGCGTCGTGCTCGAGATCTGCCCGACCTCGAACCTGCTGACGAAGGCCCTTCCCGACGAGGCCGCGGTGCGCGAGACCTTCCACGCGTTCCTCGAGCACGACGTCGCGTTCACGATCGCGACGGACGGGCCCGGAGATGATGCGGACGCACCTCCGCGACGAGCTCGAGCTCCTCGAGCGCATCGGGCGCGCTCACGGCCAGGATCAGCTCCGCGAAGCGAACCAGCGCGGGCACGAGGCGAGCTTCATCCGCAAGGCCGCCGGGGCTACGGCTCCCTGAGATCGCTCAGCATCGACCCCGCCAGCGCGCCGACGAGAACGAAGAGGACGACGGGGAAGCCGGCGATGAGCGCGGCCAGGACGACCTCGGCGGCGTGGACATCCGGGACCGCGACGAGCAGCACCGGAACGAGCGCGAAGATGAAGGCGAGGCTCCCAGCTGCGACACCGCCCACGAACGGTGCAGCTCGGAGCAGGAAGCCCGTCAGCGCACTCCCGATCATGAGGCCGATGCCGGCTCCGATGATCGCCAGGCTCGCGTCGCGAAGCGAAGCCGCCGTCGGCCCTCCCTCGTTCGTTCGGCGGGAGTACCACAGGAGCGCCGCTGCAACCCCTATCGCCAACCCGCCCGCGGTCGTCACGCCAAGCGCGAGCACCCGAAGGTTGTACGAACCCGGTCGGATCATCCGCGTCGAAGCCGATCCTATCTCGGCCCCGGCTCAAGTTTTCGCGTGGGCAGACGATGCGTAAATCGCGATGCACGCTCGAGGACTCGACGCTGCCGCCGCATGGTCTCTGAGGCCCGCTTCGTCGTTGCTGGCGCTGGCGAACGTCTTCGACGCCCTCGGCGCGCTCGAAGGCGAGCAGGAGACCCTCGACGCGGCAGCCATGCGCTTCGTCACGCTCCTCGGCGCGAGCGCGTGCACGGTCTCGCGGCTCGCCGCCGACACGCTCATCGACACCGCGGGCTACGCGCCGGGCGGCTGGGTGCTGGAGCGGGAGATCGGCTACCACATCAGCGACTACCCGACGACGGCGCGGATCCTCCGCACCGGCGTCCCGCGCGTGCTCGGGCTCGACGACCCCGACATCGACCGCGGCGAGGCGTTCGTGCTCCGGCGGGTCGGGATGCGCTCCGTCCTGATCCTGCCGCTCGGCTCGGCGCCGCGGCCCTGGGGCCTCCTCGAGATCTACGACAAGCGCGACCGGCGGTTCTCCGAGGACGACGTCGCGGTGGCGCAGCTGCTCGCCGGCCACGTGGCCGCGCTCCTCAACCAGCACGCGCACGCCGCGCAGGTGCAGCGGCTCTACCGCGAGACGCTCGCCTCGCTCTCGAACGCGCTCGAGGCGAAGGACGACTACACCGGCACGCACGCGCAAGAGGTGTGCGACCTGACGCTCGCGGTCGGCCGCCGGCTCGAGCTCGCCGAGTCCGAACTGCGGACGCTCGAGCTCGGGGCGCTTCTGCACGACATCGGCAAGATCCACGTCCCGGAGGGGATCCTCAACAAGCCCGGCCCGCTCGACGAGACCGAGTGGGAGGTGATGCGGCTTCATCCCCAGGCCGGTGAGCAGATCCTGAGCCCGATCGCCTCCCTCGCGCCGGTGCTGCCGCTCGTCCGCTCGAGCCACGAGCGCTGGGACGGCTCCGGCTACCCGGACGGGCTCGCCGGCGAGGACATCCCGCTCGGCGCGAGGATCGTCGCCGTGTGCGACGCCTACCGCGCCATGGTCGAGCCGCGGCCGTATCGAGGCCCGCTCGGGCACGACGCGGCGCTCGCCGAGCTCCGCAAGCACTCCGGCACGCAGTTCGACGCCCGCTGCGTGGCCGCGCTCGAGGCCGCGCTCGCGTCACGCGCCGCCGAGCAGCACGTCACGCTCCGGCGCCCTCAGTAATCGAGCGTGACGACCCGCCGACTTTGCGTCGGCGGCGCAGGGCCGTTCTGCGTCACCGCCGCGACGACGACTCGCAGTCGACCCCTGCTCGATAGCAGCGTCCGTGCGAACGTCGTCAGCGCGGCTTTCACCGGCCGCTGCGCCCCGGCGGGGACGACAAAGCGGGCCCTGGCGAGGAGGGGCGCAGGAGCGGCCGGCGGACGTAGGGTCACCGTCCCGCTGCACGGGCTGAAACCCGGGCAAGCGAGCCGCAGCACCACTGCGTCGGGCAGGGCCTCAGCGGCATGCACGTACGTCCGAGGAGCGCGGCAGTACACGCGCCAGGCATCGAGCACCAGCCGCTTCTGCATCGAGGAGAGCCCCAGGTCCGTCGCCACGGGGCAGAAGTCCTCGGGCGCCCGCCGGTACTCGGCGTGGAAGACCGCCTTTCCCGCCGCCACGAACGGCTGCAGGGCGGTGCACTCGCGGTACTGGAAGCATTCCTCGTCGATCGCGAAGTCGAACGACTCGACGAGCTGCGGCACCTGTTCGAGATCGTTCTTCAGCCCTGCCGACATTCCGCGCGCCCGAACCTCGCGCGCGAGGAAGCGGTTGTACCGCAGCTGATCGGCCGCCGTGAGCGGAAAGCCGGTGTCGTTCGACCAGCCGTCGACCTCGTCGAGCTCGACGCCGTCGAAGCCCTTGGCACGACACATGTCGAGCCGGTCGCGCATGATCGGCGCGAGCACGTCGAGGCGGCGGATGTCGAGCCACCGTTCCCCCTCCCAGAGCGGGTTCGGCTTGCCGAGGACGGATGGTGGGAACCGCCTCGCGTCGGGCCGGTAGTCCTCGTAGGCACCGACGTCGAGGTAGCAGATGGCGCGGCGCCCCAGCGCGTGCAGCCGTGCGACGACCCGCGCCGAGTTGTCGAATCCGTCGATGTCGTAGACCTGCGCATCGACGGACAGGTCGACGGGCACGGTGAGCTGCCACTGCCACGTCGTACCGGGCGCGGGCAGCCAGCGCGCGGCGTGCTCGTGTGATGCGGCCGGAGCGAGCAGTGTCGCGAGGAAGGCGCCGGCGACGAGGAGACAGGCTCTCACAGGGACTGCACGGGCGCGAGCTCCCGCAGTGGCGCGGCGGCGTACTGCGCGACGACGTCGGCAAGGATGTCGTCGAGCGAACGAGTCGGCTCCCAGCCCGTGAGCGCGCGGATCTTCGAGATCTCGGGAATGCGACAGCGAATGTCCTCGAAGCCGCCCTCCGGGAAGGCCTCCTCGTATGGAACATAGGAGACGGCGCCCTCCCCCACCTGCGCCAGCACCCGGTCGGCGAGCTCGCGGATGGCGACCGGCTCCACGGAGCCGACGTTGACGACCTCGCCGAGCGCGGCGCTGCAGTCCGCGAGGCGCACGATGGCCTCGACGGCGTCCTCCACGTGCAAGAAGCAGCGGAGCTGCTCACCGTCGCCGTAGACCGGCAGCGGCAGCCCGCGCACCGCCGCGCCGACGAAGCGCGGGATGACCATCCCGTAGGCGCCGCTCTGGCGCGGGCCGACCGTGTTGAAGAGCCGGAAGACGACGACCGGCAGGGACGTGAAGGTCCAGTACGAGAGCGCCAGGAACTCGTCGAGCATCTTCGCCGCCGCGTACGACCAGCGGTTGAAGCAGGTCGGGCCGAGAATGACGTCGTCCTCCTCCTGCTGCGGGATCCGGCCGACCTTGCCGTAGACCTCTGACGTCGAGGCGACGAGCACCTTCGTGCCATCCCTCGCCGCCGCGGAGAGCACGTTGCGGGTACCCACGACGTTCGTCTCGATGCTGCCGAGCGGGTCGGCGAGGATCAGCTTCACGCCGACCGCGGCGGCGAGGTGGACGACGAGGTCGCTGTCGCCCACGAGCTCCTCGACCAGCTTCGGCTCCGTGACGTCGCCCCCGACCAGGGTGAACCGCTGCTCGTCGAGGAGGTGCTCGACGTTCTCGAGGGATCCGGTGGAAAGGTTGTCGAGGACGGTGACGCTGTCGCCCTCGGCGAGCAGGCGCTCGGCGAGATGGCTGCCGACGAAACCGGCGCCGCCGGTCACGAGCACTCGCCTCGAGCGGCCCACGATCTCGAGCAGCGTCTTCTCCGCCGGGGCTTGCTCGCGGACGCTCACGCTAGAACGCCGTCGCATAGTGGTGGTCGGCCGCGGCCAGGACGACGCGGCAGTTGGAGGACGAGGCCCAGACGAAGGCGGCCGAGCCGGCGACGAACGCGAGAGCGGTGTACTCGAATCCAACCGTCGCCAACGGGATCCCGGTCGCGGCGGCGACGACCATCCCGAGCGCGACCGGCCGGACTGCGAGCGTCGGCCGGGCGAGGTTCACGAGGAACATGCAGTTGAACTGTCCCCAGCCCACGAGCCAGAAGGCGACCGCGCCCGTGACGAAGACGAACTCAGTCGCGGACGGGTCGGGCAGCGTCACCCGGTCTTCGAGCCACGCCGAGCGCAGGGCGAGCTCGAACGCCGCAACCATCGCGACCGAAAGCGCCGCGCTCGTCGCCAGATAGAGGGCAAGTCGCCGGTGGTGGAAGCCCTGCAGGGCCTTTCCGTAGCGGCGGCTCCGGCGGGCGGAGGTCGAGTCCTGCTGCTCCCTCGCCTCGAGCCAGAACAGGCGCAGCGTGTGCTCGGCCACCCCGCTCGCCAGGATCACGGGCGGCAGGGTCAGCGTGAGTCCGACCTCGAACGCAGCGATCGCGTCGAGCCGGCTCATGCCCACGGGCCGCGCGCCCAACCAGCCGAAGACGTGCACCTCGAGCAGGAAGGCCATGAAGGCGCCCACGAAGGCGAAGTACGGCAGCGCCTCCAGCAGGAGCGGCGCTCGGGGCGGCAGCGCGGGCGACGGACGGCGATCCTCGTAGACCCGTCGGGCCGCCCACGCCAGGACGGTCAGGGCGCCGGCCGCGCCGACGGCCAGCGGGAGGAGCAGCTGAGCCCCGGTGCCCGTGCCGACGAACTGCCTGGTCGCGAGCGCAGCGCCCAGCCCGGTCCCGAGACCGAGGCACACCCAGCCGGTGGCGCCGGCAACCGAGAGCTTTGCGACGAACAGGACGACGGCGGTGAACGAGACGAGCCCGATGAGGAAGACGAGACGCTCGTCCGCCGCGAAGGCGCCGACCGCGGAGGCGAGTGTGAAGGCGAGAACGCCGAGGATGGTGATCGCAGCCCCTGCGAGGGCAATCGCAACCGTCAGGAGGCGGTCCGCGAGACCGCGATATCCGAGCCCGAGATAGAGCGCGGCGCGGCGTGCGATCCCGCCGAGGAAGGCCCCGGCAACGGCGACGCTCGCGGTCATGCCGAGGCTCAACGCGAACAGGCGGCCGCTGTCCCAGCCCACCTCGGCGAATGCCTGGATCGTGCACAGGAGAACGAGCAGCGGCACGAGCGCGAACGGGCCGCGCACGAGATCGGCGACCCGGCCAGGAGTGTCGCGTTTGCCCGTCCCCCGGCGCTGGACCGGACGGAGGGGGCGAGGCCGCCGGAGGGCCATCACGTCGGCGTAGACCCAATCCGCAAGCTCGAACGAGCTGGTCGCTCCGTACCGCTCGAGCGCCACGGTGTCGGTGATCCCGAGCGACTCGATCACCGCCGCGAGCTCTAGCGGATCGATGGGTTGGCGGATCCTGTCCGCGAGCTCGCTCGCCAGCGCCTCTAGGCGGTGCGGGTGCTCGGGCGGCCCCTGGGGCACCGGTCCTTCGCGAGAGGCGACGCGAAGGTGCATGCGGCTGGTCGCGCCGTTGCCGTTGGCGTGCCCGAGCCGCTCGTAAAATGAGCGGTGTGTGGCGCGGAACTGCTCCGCGCTGAACAGTGACTCCGCCCGCTCCCGGGCCGCTCGGCTGCGTTGCGCGTACCCATCCGGGTCGTCGAGGACGGCGAGGACCGCCTCGGCGAACGCCGCAGGCTGACGCGGCTCGACCGTCATGCCACACGAGTCCGGCACCTGCTCACGGATCCCCCCGACCGCCGTAGCGACGACGGGCTTGCCGCAGAGCATCGCCTCGAGGGTGGTGAAGGGGAACCCCTCGGAGATGCTCGACAGCACCACCAGGTCCGCCTGGGCGATCGCGTCCGAGGTGTCGTCACGGAATCCCTCGAACCTCACCGACTCGCCGAGCGCGAGCTCCCGGTGGAGCGCAAGGCAGCGACGGAGGTACCACTCGCGGCCGGGCTGAGCGCTGCCGAAGAGCCGAAAGCGCACGTCCGGGCGCGCTTCGAGCACGAGAGCCGCCGCACGCAGGAGCGTCTCGAGATCCTTGAGCGGGTCGATCCGGCCGGCCCAGACGACAACCGGCCCGCCCCGCGCAGGTCCGGCGGCGGCCGGCGACGGCCTCGGCTCGAGGCCGTAGTACGCGGTCTCGAGCAACTCGGGCCGCGCGCCGTTGCGCAGCTCCCAGCGCCGGTTGTAGTCGCAGCACGGGGAGACGATGTCCGCGAGCGCGTAGCTCAGCTCCGTCATCCGGCGGGCGAACCCGAGCAGCAGCAGCTTGCGGAACAGGTTCGCGCTCGACGTGTGCTCGGCGAGATACCGCTCACGCAGGTAGATGCCGTGCTCGGAGAGGAGGAACGGCGTCCCGTGCTCGAGCTTGAGCGCCGCGGCAAGCAGCGTGCACGAGCCGACCATCGCCGTGTGGACGACGTCGGGCCGAGGCAGCGGCTGCGAGAGGGGGAAGAACCAGTGGTAGAGCCACCGCATGCCGACGGTTGCGTCGGCGAGCGACGCCTGCGCGGCCGGATAGCCCCGGCGGGCTGCGGCGAGTGGAAACGTGCGCGCGACGTGCGCGCAGAAGCTGTCCCAGACCACGCGCGAGCGAAAGGCGGCGTCGAAGTCGTGCTGCAGGAGGAAGCGGTGGATCGCCTGGATCGCCTCTGCAAGCTCGACGTCGTCACGGGAAGCCCCGAGAAACTCGCGCACCACGGTCGCCAGCGGCGGGATGAAGTCTGCGGAGAGGGCTTCGTTCCCGCTGGCGCGGATGCGCCTGCGCGCGGTAGCGAGACTTCGGTCCGGCCCTAGCTCCCAGGCGTTGTGCACCCCCCAGAGAGGGATGGCCCGGAAGTCGACGACGTTCGGAGCAAGCTCGAACCGGCGTTCGGCGAGGGGATCGCGGGCGAGCGCAACCAGGGTGAAGTCGACGTCGGGCAGCCCGTGCGTCAGTGCGTGGCACCACGTGCTGACGCCGCCCCAGTGGAACGGGTAGGTCCCCTCCGTGACGAGAAGGACGCGCGTCCGCGCCCCCGGCGCCGGGCGCTCGCTCGCGACCGGCGCGCTCGGTGCGTGAAGGTCGGGTGTGGCGACCGCGCTCATCGCCTCAGCACGCCGGTGCCGCGAGCGTCCGTGGCGCGTTTGCGGCGAGCTGGACCTGGGAGATCGACTCCCCGCCGTAGATCTCCGTCGACTCGGCGGAGAGGCCGGTGACCGGGATGATCGCCGCCCGCGGCGCCCTGAGAGTCACCGAGGCGCACGGAACGAGGACGCCCGTCACACCGGAGCCGTCGTACGCCATGCGCCGCGCCATGAGGACGCCGGCGTCGTGCTGCGCGAGGTTCCGGACCGGCAGGTTGTAGACGGCCCTGTACTTGGCGAACGTCGCATCGAGCAGGTCTCCGAGCAGGCTGCGACTGCCGTCGTACGCGCGCAGATTGGCCTGATGGAACATCCAGGGGTCGAGGTCCCAGCGCAGCAGGTAGCTGAGCAGATTGGACGACTCCTGGTCGACGATCTCGGCGTAGGTGAGGTTGCGCGGCCAGAACGCCCACACCCCGCCGGGGCCGTAGAAGTAGTTGTATTCGTCCACGAACTCCGCAGGCGTCGACAGGTTGTAGAAGAGGTTCGTCGGACGCCTCGGGACGACGAGGACGTTCGGCTGCAGTGGGCTGTAGATGCCGGCGTTGGGGGTTGGATTGCCGCCGCCCGGCCGCGACGTGTCCGAGATCAGGTACCGGATCCCGAAGTCGCTCGCGGCGCGGAGGAACTGCGGGTTCGCGAGGCCGGAGATGTCGGGCTGCACGAGCGCGTCGCGGAAGTAGGAGGTGAAGCCCAGCGCGGCGGCGGCCGCATCGTTGCTTGCGAGCTCCGCCGTCGCCGTCGCAGAGCTGACGAAGTCGAGGTTCTCGTGTGTGTACGTGTGGCTGACCCAGCCGAAGTTCGCCTGGTTCGCCCGCACGGCCGGGGTGAGCGTGTCGCGGAGGTAGATCCCGGTGGCGCCTTCGCCGTTGAAGGCCATCTCGAGCCGCACGCCGGCGAGGGTCGGACTGGAGGACTGGAGCCGGCGCTGCCAGGCGACGACGGTGGAGAAGTCGGTGCCGGTAAGACGATACGACCGCCCGGTCAGGTCGCTGTTCGCGACGGGGTCCCAGATGTCGCTGTCGATCAGCAGGTCATCCACCTGGGCGGCGACGTTCACGTGGCGCTCGCCGAGGAAGACGCCGCCCGTAACCCAGCTGACGAGGCCGTACGAGAGCAGCTGGGAGTGCAGGAGGAAGGAGTTGTTGGCGGCCGTCACGGCGAGGTTCTCCCGTCCGTCCGGGTAGCGCGTCACGGACGCGATCGCGTGTCCGGCCGGAGAGACGAGCAGCGGCGTGGTCACCCCCGGATCCGCGACCGTCGCGAGGTAGACCCAGGCGTTCCTGAAGCTGACAGGGGACGCGGCGTTCAGGTACGGGAAGACGCCGCGGCCGGCGTCCGTCAGCGTCGCGGCGAGCGGGGTCGACGTTGTGTCCTGCACGCCGACGAGATTCAGCCCGTAGCTGTCGGGTGGCCCCGCCGGGTAGGTGTACGAGGTCAGCTGACGCACGCCGAACCGGCGCTCGTAGTCCCACAGCGTCGCCCACTCCGCGTCCGTGAAAGCGCTCCGCCATTGCCCCGCAGCCGCGTCGAAGTACGTGAGGTTGCCGGTCGTCAGGATGATGCCCTGGTAATGGCCGCGGCCGACGCCGTCCCAGAGCCTCGTCGATGTCAGCGGGGTCCCCGCGGCGAGGAGGGTGTCGTACGGGATCCCGATCTGGTCGAGGAACGCCCGCAGTGCCTGGTAGTCCGTTTCCTGCCCGTCTGCGGCGATCAGGAGCAACTTCAGGTCCCGCGGAGCCACGGCTTGCGCTCCGGCTCCGGGCCGAGCAAGAGCAGCTGCGGCTGCAGCGCGCAACGTCGCCGAGTTGGGCCGGCCGCTCTGGATGAGGTTGGTCGGCGTGTGTTGAGGCTCGAGGGCTGAGCCCTGAAACGCCGTTGGCGCCTTGCTCAGGCCTGAGGGGGCCGGCGCCGGGTTGCCGGCAGAGTTCTCGACCGGAGCGGCCGCTCCGACGGCGGCGACGACGACGAGTGCGAGCAGTGCACTCCGTCGATACGACTGGCGGCCGGACGAGTCACAGGATGCGCGCTGCTTCGCGCGCATGGAGATGTCCTTCGCGCGGAACACGATTCACTCCCTTCGACGAGATGGCGGGTCGCCGAGCCTTCATCGGAGAGGAGCGGGAGAGCGGTGGGGCAGCGCCGAGGGGCAACGACGCGTCGTGCCCTGCACGGAAATCCTTGTGCGGACCGACGCAACCTCCGAAAGACGGCTGCGTTCGAGCGAAACACCAGACCTCCCGAAACCGGCTTGGAAACCGGCTTGAACACTAGGAGACAGGCGCCGGGTTGTCAACGGCGCAGAGGGGCCGGTATCCTGCCCGCGGCGAAGGGGCCTGCGGCACCTCCCTGGCTTGGAAACCTAGGGTCGCACCGCGGCCCCTTCCCTTCTCTGCGGCCCGCGTCGCGCCCCGGACTAGCCGTGAGCCGAGCGGCCGCCCGCGGCGGCGTGCTGCGGGTACGGCTCGAGGTCGTTCAGGTAGCCCGGCTGCTCCTCCACGCGGCGCAGCCACGCGGTGACAGCGGGGAAGCGGTCGAGATCGAGGCCGAGCTCCGGCGCCACGTGCGTGTAGGCGTAGAGCGCGACGTCGGCGACGGAGTAGCTCTCGCCGAGCAGGAACGGCGTCGCCGCGAGCTGCCGCTCGAGCACGGCGAGCGCCTTCTCGCCCATGTCGCGCCAGCGCTCGAGCAGGGCCTCGTTCCCGGCAGCCCGGCCGGTGAGGAGCCAGAACCGGCCCGTGCCGATGTTCGGCTCGAGCAGGTTCTGCTCGAAGAAGATCCAGGCAGCCGCCCGCGCCCGCTCGTACGGATCGGCCGGGAGGAGCGGCGTCCCCTCCGCGAGGAAGAGCAGGATCGCGCCCGACTCGGGCAGGTGCTCGCCGGAGTCGAGCTCGAGCACCGGCGTACGTCCGGCCGGATTGCGGGCCAGGTGCTCGTCGGTCCCGGCCTCGCCGGTGAAGATGTCCACGGGAACGCGCTCGAGCTCGAGCCCGAGGTTGGCCGCGAGCAGCCGCACCTTGTAGCAGTTGGCGGAGACCGAGGAGTCGTACAGGCGCATCGCGGAACCTCAGCGGCTGTGCGCCAGGAAGTCGAGCAGGTCGGAGCGCGTCAGGATCGCCGTCGGCCGGCCGCCGGACGCGACGACGACCGCCGCGTTCGGCCCGGAGAGGTCGGCGAACACCTGGTCGAGGGAGTCGGTCACGTCGACCGTGGCGAGCGGCGGCTGCATCGCCACCGCGACGTCGTCGTTCAAGGCATCCGGGTTCTTGAAGACGCGGTCGAGCACGCCGCGCTCCTGCAGCGAGCCGACCACGTCCGCGAGCGAGTCGGTCGCTCCCGTCGCGCACGACCGGCAGCTGCGAGATCGAGTAGCGCTGCATCAGGTCGATCGCCTGCCCGACCTTCTGGTGCGACTCGATCGTGACGAGATCCGGGAGCTCGCTCTCCTCGCCGCGCTTGAAGCGGAGCACCTCGTCGATCGTCGGCGGCGGCGCCTCCCGCTCGAGGAAGCCGTACTGGAGCATCCAGTTGTCGTCGTAGAACTTCGACAGGTACGAGCGACCCGAGTCGGGCAGGATCGTGAGCACGGTCGCCTCGGCCCCGAGGTCCTTCGCGACCTCGAGCGCCGCCCAGATCGTCGTCCCGGCCGAGCCGCCGGCGAGGATCCCCTCCTCGCGGGCGAGCCGGCGCGCGGTCACGAACGAGTCGCGGTCGGACACGCGCACCCACCGGTCGACGATGTCCCTGGACATCGTCACGGGCCAGGTGTCCTTGCCGATCCCCTCGACGAGGTACGGATGCGTCTCCTCCGAGGTGTAGACGGAGCCCTCGGGGTCGGCGCCGACGATGAGGATGTCGGGGTTGCGCTCCTTGAGGTAGCGACCGGCCCCCGAGATCGTGCCGCCCGTGCCGACGGAGATGACGAGCGCGTCGATCTCGCCGCCGGTCTGCTCCCAGATCTCCGGCCCGGTCGTCTCGTAGTGCGCCTGCGGGTTCGACATGTTCGAGTACTGGTCCGGCTTGTAGCCGCCGGGGATCTCCTCGGCGAGCCGGTCGGAGACCGAGTAGTAGCTCTCCGGCGAGTCGTGCTCGACGGCGGTCGGCGTGATCACGACCTCGGCGCCGTAGGCCCGCAGCATCGAGATCTTCTCCTGGCTCATCTTGTCGGGCATGACGAAGATGCAGCGATAGCCGCGCGCGGCGGCGGCGATCGCGAGGCCGACCCCGGTGTTGCCGGACGTCGGCTCGACGATGGTGCCGCCCGGCCGCAGCTTCCCCTCGCGCTCCGCGGCCTCGATCATCGCCATGCCGATCCGGTCCTTGTTCGAGCCGCCCGGGTTCAGGTGCTCGAGCTTCGCGAGCAGCAGCGGCGGCGACGTCGCGGGCGATGCGGTCGAGGCGCACGATGGGCGTCTGACCGACCAGCTCGAGCAGCGTCGGGTACTCGCGAGACATTCGCGGGGGAGCCTACGCAAATAGAGTGCGCTCATGGTCGACCCGGGCGACGGCTGGCACCTCGTCCGGCTGCCCGACTTCGGCCTGACGTTCGGCTATCCGCAAGGCACGCCGAGCGGCCGGGCGGTGGAGTTCGACGACGTGCGCCTGCACGCCCAGTCGCCGGACGGGGCCGACGTCTATTTCGAGCTTTCGCGCCATCTGGACGTGACCGCTCGGGCGATGTACGAGCGCGAGCGCGACTTCGTCTCGACTCGATACGGCGCCGAGGTCACGCCGCTGACGGCGACGACGCTCGCCTCGCTGCCGGCGCACGAGTGGGCGGCCGACTGGGGCGACACGGAGCGCCGGTTCGTCCTCGCCGAGCACGGCCGCTGGCTCTACCGGTTCGTTTACGACCCCCGGTCCCCGCTCAACGTCGCGGTGCTGGAGTCGATCCGGATCGGGTAGCTCAGGCGAGCCGCCAGAACTCGCCCCTCAGACCCAGCTCGTCGAGGATCGCCTGTGACTCGGCCGGCGCACGTGGCCGCCAGTCCGGCTCGAGGCGCGTCGACCACCAGCGGCGCGCGAGGTCGTTCAGCTGGACGGGCTCGAGGGTCGCGCCCGGCTCCCAGCCGTTCTCGGCGAGCCAGCGCGCGAGGTGATCCTCCGACCGGAGGAAGACCATCGTGCTTCACGTGAAGCCGATGTCGTCCCACCAGCGGCGGGCCGGGACGACGAAGTGCACGAGCAGGTCGGCGCCCTGGACGAGCTCGCCGTCGCGCAGCTCGAGGTCGAGCCGCTCGCCGCAGTCGGGGCAGCGCGACTCGATCCGGGCGTCGCCCTCGTGCAGGGCGTGCGGGATCCCGAGCGCGTCCCAGGCGCAGTTCGCGTACCAGGAGCGACCGGCGGCTTCCACGCGGTGCGGCGTCTCGACGGCCGAGAACGGATTGAGCATCCGGATCGCGGTCGACCCCGGCTGCAGCACGAGCGCATGCGCGTCGTGGAGGCGCCGCAGACCTCGGCGACGGCCTCCTCGCCCAGGCCGACGGCCGTGCCGGCCTCGCTCAGCGTGGCGGACGCGCCCGTGCTCGACGAAGGAGCCGTAGACGTGGTTGCGAATACGCAGGTCGCGCTCGTCCACCGGACGAGTATTCCCCGTCAAGGAGACATCCATGAATCTCGGCTTGCGCACGATCCTGCTGCTCGTCTCGATGGTCCTGTTCGTGCTCGGCGTGTTCAGCGACACGAATTGGCCCGAGTTCATCGGCCTCGGGCTCGCGGTGCTCGCCGCCGCCTTCCTCACGGAAGCGCTGGGCTGGGCCGACCGCACGTTCGGCACCCCCAACCGGAGCAGCGACGACGTAGCGCTAGTGCCTGAAGTGCCGGCGCCCGGTGAAGACCATCGCGGCGCCGGCCGCGCTCGACGGCTGAGACGACGTCCTCGTCCCGCTTCGAGCCGCCCGGCTGGATCAACGACGTCACGCCGGCGTCCAGGGCGAGCTGCGGCCCGTCCGGGAACGGGAAGAACGCATCCGAGGCGAGCACCGCCCCCTCGAGGGAGTGCCCGTGCTCGCGGGCCTTCTCGACGGCGAGGCGGACCGCGTCGACGCGGCTCATCTGACCCGCCCCGATCCCGATCGTCTGCAGATCCTTGGCGAGCACGATCGCGTTCGAGGCGACGTGCTTGCACACGCGCCAGGCGAAGAGCAGGTCGCCCCACGCCGCCTCCGTCGGCGCGCCGCACACGACCTCCATCCCCTCGCGGCCGGCGACGTCCCAGTCGCGGTTCTGGACGAGCACGCCGCCGAGGACGCGCTTGAGATCGCGCTCGCCGGGCTCGACCGCGCGGCGCTCGAGGTCGTTGAGGATCCGCGTGCCGGGCTTCTGGACGAGCGCCTCGACCGCGGCCTGGTCGTAGCCGGGGGCGAAGAGCACCTCGACGAACTGCTCCGCGAGCCGGAGGCCGAGCTCGGCGCTGACCGGCCGGTTGAGGACGACGACGCCGCCGTAGGCCGACACGGGGTCGGCGGCGAGCGCACACGCGTACGCCTCCTCGATCGAGGCGCCGACCGCGACGCCGCAGGGATTCGCGTGCTTGACGATCACGCACGCGGGCAGCGTGAACTCGCGCACGAGCAGCCGCGCCGCGTTGAGGTCGTTCAGGTTGTTGAACGAGAGCTCGCGGCCGTGCAGCTGGTCGACGCGCGCGAGCAGGTGCGTGCGGGCGCCCCGCTCGGCGTAGTACGCCGCTCCCTGGTGCGGGTTCTCGCCGTAGGCGAGGTCGCGCTGCTTCTCGAAGACGGGGACGAAGACGTCGGGGAACGGCTCCCGGTCGGCGAACCACGCGGCGATCGCGGCCTCGTACGCGGCGGTGGTCGCGAACGCCGTCGCGGCCAGGCGCCGACGGGTCTCGTCCGAGAGCGACCCGTCCCGCCGCAGCTCGTCGAGGACGGCGTCGTAGTCGCCCGGGCGGCAGACGGGGGCGACGTGCGCGAAGTTCTTCGCAGCGCCGCGCAGGAGCGAGGGGCCGCCGACGTCGATCATCTCGACCGCGTCCTCCTCGCGGACGCCGTGACGGCCCGGCGACCTCCTCGAACGGGTAGAGGTTGACGCAGACGAGCTCGAACGGGTCGATGCCGTGCCCGGCGAGCGCCGCGAGATCGTCCTCCCGGTCGCGGCGGCCGAGGATGCCCGCGTGGATGCGCGGGTGCAGCGTCTTCACCCTCCCCGCGAGCAGCTCCGGGAACTCGGTGATCGACTCCACCGTCGTCACGTGGAGCCCGAGCTCCTCGAGATGCGCCGCCGTGCCTCCGCTCGCGACGAGCTCCCAGTCGAGCGAGGCGAGGCCCTTCGCGAAGCCGTCGAGCCCCGTCTTGTCATAGACGGAGATCAGCGCGCGCAGAGCTCTCTCACCACCTCGGGCAGCAGTCGATGCTCGACCTCGTGGATGCGGTCGACGAGAGTCTCGCGCGGCTCGACGGCGACGGGCTCCTGACGCACGACCGGCGCCCGAGTCGAGGCCGTCGTCGACGAGGTGCACGGTGACGCCCGTCGTCTCGACGCCCGCCGCGAGCGCGTCCTCGATCGCGCGCGCGCCGGGGAACTCCGGCAGCAGCGACGGATGCACGTTGACGATCCGCTGCGGGAATCGCTCCAGGAACGGCGGCGTCAGGAGGTGCATGTACCCGGCGCAGACGACGATGCGGACACCGTGCTCCTGCAGCCAGTTCGCCATCGTCGCGTCGCGCTGCTCGCGGTCGTCGAAGCCGTCCAGCTCGAACGCGCCCGCCGGCACCCCGGCCGCACCGGCGCGGTCGAGAGCACGAACGCCCGTCGCGGTTCGACGCGACCGCGACGACGGGGAGCTCGGCGTCGAGCAGCGCCTGCAGGTTCGAGCCCTCGCCGCTGACCAGCACGCCGATCACGCCTCCACGATCCTCCCGATCGCGAGCTCGCCGGCCGCGTCGGCCGCGGGGACGACCGCGCAGTAGCCGATGCCGAGGTTGAACACGCGCCGCAGCTCCTCCTCCTCGACCCGCTCGGCGAGCCAGGCGAAGACGGGCGGGCGCTCCCAGGCGTCCCAGTCGATCTCCGCTGCGAGGCCGTCCGGCAGCACGCGCGGCAGGTTGCCCATGATCCCGCCGCCGGTCACGTGCGCGAGCGCCCGTACGTCCGCGCGACGCCGGAGATCGCGGACGTCGGTCGAGGTAGAGCCGCGTCGGCGGCAGCAGCAGGTCGGCGTCGAAGTCGTCGTCGCCGACGAGGCTGCGGACGAGCGTGAAGCCGTTCGCGTGGATGCCGGCCGACGGGAAGCCGACGACGACGTCGCCGGCCTCGACGCGCGAGCCGTCGATCAGGTCGCGGCGGTCGACGAGCCCGACGCAGGTGCCGGCGAAGTCCAGCTCCTCGTCCTGGTAGATCCCAGGGAGCTCCGCGCGTCTCGCCGCCGAGGATCGCGCACCCGGCGGCGCGGCAGACCTCGGCCGCGCCCTCGACGAGCTCGGCGACCTGGTCGAGGTCGATGCGGTTGGCCGCGACGTAGTCGAGCAGGAAGAGCGGCTCCGCGCCGGTCGTCAGCACGTCGTTGATGCAGTGCGCGGCGAGGTCGGCGCCGCACCAGCGGAGCCTCCCGGCGCGGCGCGCGAGGATCGAGCTTCGAGCCGACGCCGTCGGTCGAGGCGGCGAGGAGCCGCTGCCCGTCGAGCTCGAAGAGGCCGGCGAAGCCGCCGAGCCGGCCGGCGGTGCCGGGCGTCGCCGTCGACGCAACCGCCTCTCGGAGCCGCTCCACCACGCCCTCGGCGGTGGCGAGCGACACCCCCGCGGCCGCATAGGTCCGCTCGTCGCTCACGGGGACGAGTCTAGGTCGTTGGTCGGCTTGTGTCCGCTCAGGTGAACAGCTCGCCGTGCAGCTGGGGCCGCCCCGGCGGGCCGCCCGGGAGGAAGCGGACGAGCGACTCGCCGACGCGCACGTCGTTGCCGCGGCGCTCCGTGTCGAGCAACTCCGCGAGCGCGATCGCCTTCTGCTCGGGATCGTCGGCCCGCAGCTGGAGCTCGGTGAGCGTCAGCTCGCCGCTCGCCTCGAGCAGCTCGTCGAGCCACTCGCGCGGCGGGTGCACCTCGAGCCGGTAGCCGACGTTCGTGGCGATGAACGTCCGCCGGCCGCCGTGGGCCTGGATCCGGAGCTCCTTCGTCGTCGCGCGCTCGACGACCGCGTCGAACTCGTCCTCGTCGAGCGCGAGCCCGAGGTGGTCGACGCGAGGGCACGTCCCACTGCCCCGGCTGCACGACGACGTTGACGGCGCCGCGCTCGAGCTCGGTCAGCCGCAGCTTGAAGCCGAGCCCGTCCAGCTGCTCCCACGAGATGCCGGGCTCGAACGACTGGTAGTCGTCGCCGATCCGGCCGTGCCGCGCGACGAGGTCGAACCGGAGCTTGCCGACGTACCGCGCCTCGACCTGGCGCACCTTGCTCGTGACGAGGTGGTAGTGGAAGAGCCGCACGAGCGGCGGATTCTAGAGTGGGTGCCGGTGGATCCCCCCTCTCTCACGACGTGGACGCTCGATCCGCTGCAGCTCGCGCCGATCGCGCTCGCCGGCTTCGCCTACTGGCGCCGCGTCCACACCCTGCGCGCGCGCGGCACGACCGTGCCCGCGCTGGCGGCAGCTCCTCTTCGGCGCTCGGGCTCGTGCTCCTCGTGCTTGCGTTCGCCTCGCCGGTCGCAGCGATCGGCGAGCGGGAGCTCTTCAGCTTCCACATGCTCCAGCACGTCGTCATCGGCGATCTCGCGCCGCTCTGCCTGCTCGCCGGCCTGACCGGGCCGATCCTGCGGCCGCTGCTTGCGCTGCGGCCCGTCGAGCGCCTGCGGGTGCTCGCGAACCCGCTCGTCGCACTCCCCATCTGGGCCGCCAACCTCTACCTCTGGCACGTGCCGTTCCTCTACGAGGCTGCCGTCGAGCACAGCGCGGTGCACGCGCTCGAGCACATCGCCTTCTTCACGGCCGGGGCGATCATGTGGCTGCCGGTGCTCGAGACGCTGCCGGCGCCGGAGTGGTTCGGCACGGGCGCGAAGCTCGGCTACATCGCCGTCGTCAGGCTCGTCGAGACCGTGCTCGGCAACGTCTTCGTCTGGGCGGGTGCGGTCTTCTACCCCCTCTACGCGACCGGCGAGGAGCTCTGGGGCATCTCGCCGCTGCGCGACCAGGGGCTCGCCGGGGCGGTGATGATGATCGAGGGCTCGCTCGTCACGATCGCCGCGCTCGCGTGGCTCTTCCTCCGCCTCGCGCAGGAGGGCGAGGTGCGGCAGGAGCTCCTCGAACGGGGTCTCGATCCCCGCGCGGTGCAGCGCGCCGTCCGCTACGGCCGCACGCAGGAGCTCGATCGACAGGCGCTGAACTCCACGCCCATGCGCCCGACGGGCGTTCACCACGTCGATCTCGTCGTCTCCTCGATCGAGCGCAGCCTGCCGTTCTACCGCGACCTGCTCGGGCCGCTCGGCTACCACCGGATCTCGGAGGTCGAGGGTGAGCGGGGCGAGACGATCTGGTACTTCGGCGGCACCGAGGTCGAGGTCGGCCTCCGTCAGGCGCAGTCCGGCGACGGCCACGACCGCTACAGCGTCGGCCTGCACCACCTCGCGTTCGAGGCGTACGCGCGCACCGTCGTCGACGAGCGCTACGAGTGGCTTCTGTCCGTCGGCGCGGAGATCGAGAGCGAGCCGCAGGAGTACGCGTACGAGCCGGGCTACTACGCCGTCTTCTTCTACGACCCGGACGGGCTCAAGCTGGAGGTCGTCCACGTGCCCGGGCTCGCTGCATAGCTCTGCTCGTAGGTGACCGGCGCCGCCGGGCCCTCGACGCGCAGCTCGGCGAGAGCGCGCATGCAGTCGGTGCGGCTTCCGTGCAAGGCCGAGACGGCGCTCGGCGTGCCGTCATCGCCGACCGCTGTCCACCACCACCGCCCAGATTCGTCGTGTCGCACGACGATCCGCATGGCCGTCATCATCGACAGCGGGCCGGACGGACTTGAGTCGATCCGGTTAAGAGCCCTCGAGGCGCTGGCGAGCTTCTCCGGCACCGGCACGCTCGTGCCGCGGTCGTAGTCGTACGAGACGAGGACGCTCCGCGCCTCCGCGACGAGCTCACCGTCCGCGTGAATCTCGTGCCGGAGGTCGAAGCTCTTCGTGCCGAGGCGGTCGAGCCGGCTGCGCACCTCGACCTCGTCGGCCTCGCGCAGCTCGGCGCGGAAGTCGATCTCGACCCGCGCGAGGATGAAGTCGTCGAGGCCGCCGAGGACGCTGATCCGTGCCTCCTCGAGGAACGTCGAGTAGAGCGGCGTTGTTGACGTGGCCCATCGCGTCGCGGTCCTTGAAGCGAAGGCGCACGCGATGACTGAATGGAAACTCGCTCACTGTGTTAGCGGCCGCGATGCGGTCCCTTTAGGGATTTTCGGGCCGGCGGACCTCCGCAACCGCGGAGGCCCGCGGCCGATTCGCGGAATCGGCCCCGCTGCCAACAAGATCGGCGGCTGGTTCGAACCGCAGCTTCGCGAGGTTGTGCTCGTCGGGCACGCGCGTCGGGTACGAGCGCGTGAAGCACGCACGGCAGACGGACTCCTCCGGCAGCCGAGTCGCCGCCTGCATCCCCTCGAGCGAGAGATAGTGGAGCGAGGTGGCGCCGATGTGCTCGCGCATCTCCTCGACCGAGCGCCCGGCGGCGGCGAGCTGCGCGTCGTCGCCCATGTCGATCCCGTAGAAGCACGGCGAGACGACCGGCGGCGACGAGATCCGCACATGTACCTCCGCGGCGCCGGCGTCCTGCAGCATCACCACGAGCTGGCGCATCGTGTTCCCGCGCACGATCGAGTCGTCGACGATGACGAGCCGCCGCCCCCGCACCTCGGCGAGCGGGTTGAACTTGAGCTTGATGCCCTGCTGCCGGAGCTCCTGGTCGGGCTGGATGAAGGTGCGCCCGACGTAGCGGTTCTTGATCAGCCCCTCCGTGAACGGGATCCCGCTCGCGCGCGAGAAGCCGACCGCGGCGGGCGTCCCCGAGTCGGGGATCGGCATCACGAGATCGGCCGGGCACCGGGGCCTCGGCAGCGAGCCGCTCGCCCATGCGCACCCGGACGCCGTGCACCTCGGCGCCCGCGAGCGTCGAGTCGGGCCGCGCGAAGTAGACGTGCTCGAAGATGCAGAGCGCCTGCCGGCCCTCGGGCAGCGCCTGCGTCGACCGCAGCCCTTCGGCGTCGATGACGACGAGCTCGCCCGGGCGCACCTCGCGCTCGAAGCGGGCGCCGACGAGATCGAGCGCGCACGTCTCCGACGCGAGCACCCAGTCGTCTGCCCGTCCTCGATGGCGAGCCGCCGAGCGCGAGCGGCCGGATGCCGTTCGCATCGCGGAAGCCGACGAGCGTCCCCTCCGAGAGGAGCGCGACGGAGAACGCGCCCTCGAGCCGCTCCATCGCGTGGGCAACCGCGATCGGCAGCGGCGCCGGGTCGTGTGCGATCAGGGCCGCGATCACCTCCGTGTCCGAGGTGGCGCCGAGCGCGATGCCGTCCGCCTGGAGCGCGGCGCGCAGCTCGGTCGTGTTCGTCAGGTTGCCGTTGTGGCCGATCGCGACCGTCCGCTCGGAGCCGTGGTGGACGAGCGGCTGAGCGTTCGACCAGTGCGTCGAGCCGGTCGTGGAGTAGCGCGTGTGGCCGATCGCGACGTCGCCGGGGAGCGCCTGCAGCTTCTCCTCGTCGAACGCCTGCGCGACGAGCCCCATGTCGCGGAGCACCGTCAGCCGCCCTTCCTCGGAGACCGCGATGCCGGCGGACTCCTGTCCCCGGTGCTGCAGCGCGAAGAGCCCGAAGTAGGTGAGCCGCGCGACGTCGCGGTGGTCGGAGCGGACGCCGAAGACGCCGCACACTACGACCACGCCCCCGCGAGCTCGGCCAGTGGGATGCCGAGGAGCCCCTCGCCGCCGACGACGCCGAGCCGCCGCAGCGGCACGCCGCCGAGCCGGTCGACGTCGGCGGGCGCGCAGGCGAGCACGGCCTGCCCGCCGCCCTCGCCGAACCAGGCGCGCGGATCGTCGGGCAGCTCGAGCTCGGCGCCGACGCCGCTCCAGATCGCGGCCTCGGCCAGCGCGACGGCCAGCCCGCCGGCGGAGGCGTCGTGAACCAGCGAGCAGCTCGGCGCCGCCCGCCAGAGGAACTCGACGAGCGCGGCCTCGGCCGTGAGGTCGAGCAGCGCGGGCCGCCCGCCGACCTCGCCGTAGCGCTCCTGGTACGCGGAGCCGGCGAGCGAGACCCGGGAGGCGCCGGCCAGGAGGACGACGTCACCGGCGCGCCAGCCCCGCGGCACGGCGCGGACGTCGGGGACGCAGCCCGACGCAGCCGACGACCGGTGTCGGCCGGATCGCGCGGCCGTCCGTCTCGTTGTAGAGCGAGACGTTGCCGGACACGACCGGCACGCCGAGCGCCTCGCACGCCTCCGCCATCCCCTCGATCGCCTCGGCCAGCTCGCAGGCGATCTCGGGCTTCTCGGGGTTGCCGAAGTTGAGGCAGTCGGTGAGACCGAGCGGCTCGGCGCCCGTGCAGGCGACGTTCCGCGCCGCCTCGAGCACGGCGAGCGCACCGCCCGCGCGCGGGTCGAGGCCGGCCTGGGCTCCCGGCCCGTCGAGCGTGACCGCGAGCCCGCGGTAGCCGGGGCGTAGACGCAGCACGGCGGCGTCGAGGCCGGGCCGCCTGACGGTACGGGAGCCGACGAGATGGTCGTAGCGCTCGAACACGTCTGCGCGGCTGCGCAGGTTCGGCGAGGCGAGCAGCTCGAGGAGCGCCTGCCGCGGCTCCGGCCCCTCCGGTGCGGCCACCGGGGCGGGCTCCGGCCGCGGCCGCAGCTCGACCTCGTAGCGCGGGCACTCGTCGGTGAGGAGGCGCGCCGGGATCTCGCCGACGACCTCGTCCTCCCAGAGCGCGCGCAGGAGACCGGAGTCGGTCACCTCGCCGATCACCGCGTGGCTCAGGCCCCACCGCTCGCAGAGCGCCTCGACCGCCTCGAGCATCTGCGGGCGCACCACCGCGACCATGCGCTCCTGGCTCTCGGAGATCATCACTTCCCAGGGCTCCATCCCCTCCTCGCGCAGCGGGACGCGGTCGAGCCGGAGATCGATCCCCGTCTCGCGCGCCATCTCCGACAGGGACGAGGCGAGCCCGGCGGCGCCGCAGTCCTGGAGCGACTCGACGAGCCCTCCCTCGACGAGCTCGACCGAGACCTCGATCAGCTTGTTGCCTGTGAACGGATCCCCGACCTGGACGGTCGGCCGCTTGTCGGCGTCGTCCTCGCCGAGCTCCTGGCTCGCGAGCACGGACGCGCCGCCGATGCCGTCGCGCCCCGTCGTGGCGCCGTAGAGGACGACGAGGTTGCCAGGCCCCGACGCCCCCGCGCGCGTCAGGCTCGCGGCCGGCAGCAGGCCGACGCACATCGCGTTCACGAGCACGTTGTCCGCGTAGGAGTCGTCGAAGCAGACCTCGCCGCCGACGGTCGGGACGCCGACCGAGTTCCCGTACCCGCCGATGCCGGCGACGGCCCGGTCGAAGCGTGGGTCGCCCTCGGCGAAGTAGAGCCCGTTCAGGAGCGCGATCGGGCGGGCGCCCATGGCGATGATGTCGCGCAGGATCCCGCCGACGCCGGTCGCGGCCCCCTGGAACGGCTCGACCGCCGAGGGGTGGTTGTGGCTCTCGACCTTGAAGCACACGGCCTCGCCGTCGCCGAGGTCGATCACGCCCGCGTTCTCACCGGGGCCCTGCAGCACGCGTTTACCAGAGGAGGGAAGCCGCTTCAGGAGGAGCGCCGAATGCTTGTAGCCGCAATGCTCGGACCAGAGCAGCGAGAAGACCGCCAGCTCGAAGTGATTCGGCTCGCGCTCGAGCAGGTCGACGATGCGCGCGTACTCCCCGTCGGTCAGGCCGAGGGCACGGTGGAGGGCGTGTTCGGCGACCCCGGGCAGGCGCCCAGTGTACCCGTGCCCTCAGACGCCTCCGGCGCCGGCGGAAGCAAGCGGCGGGCGGCAGCGTTGCAGAGACCGTGAGCCGCCGTCACGTCCTGATGCTCCTGGCTCTGGCGGCGATCTGGGGGTCGTCGTTCATGCTGATCGAGATCGCCCTGCGCGACCTCGACCCGGCGACGCTGATCCTGCTCCGCCTCGGTTCGGCCGCGCTCGCGCTCGTCGTCTACGTCGCCGTCTCCGGGCTCAGCCTCGCGCCGCTCCGGCCGTTCGTGTGGCCGCTCGCGCTCATGGGCGTCCTCAACACGGCGCTGCCCTTCTACCTCATCAGCTGGGGCCAGCAGTACATCGACTCCGGCCTCGCGGCGATCCTCAATGCCTCGGCCCCGCTCTTCACGGCCGTCTTCGCCGTCGCCGTCGACCAGGCGCAGCGCGTCTCCGGCCTGCGGCTCGCCGGTGTGATCATCGGCTTCGGCGGCATCGTCGCCCTGATCGGCTTCGAGCCGGAGGGCGGCGAGCGGGCGGTGCTCGGCTCGCTCGCCGTCGTCGCGGGCGCCTGCTGCTACGCGCTCGGCGCGCTGTACGCGGGCCGGCGCTTCGTCGGCATGTCGCCGCTGCTCGTCGCCGTCGGCACGCTCGTGTGGGCAACCGCGTTCACGCTGCCGCCCGGGCTCGCGACGGCGTCGCGCTTCGGCTGGGAGACGCTCGTGTCCGTGCTCGTCCTCGGCGTCGCCGCGACCGCGGTCGGCTACCTCCTCTACTTCGGCCTGATCGCCGGTGCGGGCGCGTCGCGGGCGATCCTCGTCACGTACCTCGTCCCCGCGATGGCGCTCGTCTACGGCGCCGTCTTCCTCGACGAGCACGTCTCCGCGGTCGCCCTCGCCGGCCTCGCGCTCGTGCTCGCCGGGGTCGCGCTCGGCACGCGGCGCTCCCCGCTACCGTCCTCGACGTGAACCGCTACGCGCCGATGCTGTTCTTCCTCGCGGCCGTCTGGGGCGCCTCGTACCTCTTCATCAAGGTCGCCGTCGAGGACATCGAGCCGGCGCCGATGATGGCCGTGCGGACGTTGGTGGCAGCCGCCGTCCTGCTGGTCTACCTCGCGTGGCGGCTGGGGTGGACGGCCGCGCGCGCAGACCTGCGAGCAGCGTGGCGGCACTGCCTCGTGCTCGGCGTCTTCAACGCCGCCCTGCCGTTCTGGCTGATCGCCTGGGGTGAGAAGTACATCGACTCGAGCCTGGCCGCCGTGCTCCAGGCGTCGGTGCCGATCTTCAACGCGCTCATCCTCCTGCGTGTGCTGCCACACGAGCGGTTGAGCGGGACGCGCGTGGCCGGGCTGGCGATCGGGATCGTCGGCGTCGCGGTCGTGACGGGGATCCACCCGGACGGCGGCTCGTGGGCAATCGTGGGTGCCCTCGCCGTGGTCGCGTCCTCGCTCTCGTACGCGAGCGCGGGCGTCTACGGGCAGCTGGCCGTCTCGGGGACGGCCGGCCCGGTGCTCGCGACCGGCTCGATGCTCGTCGGCGGCCTGATCCTGCTGCCGTTCGCCCTCTTCCAGCTCCCCACCAGCGCGCCGAGCTGGGAGGCGGTCTCGTCCCTTCTCGCGCTGACGCTCCTCGGCACGGCGCTCGCCCAGCTCGTTCTCTTCCGCATCCTCGCGCTGCACGGCTCGGCCCGGCTCTCGCTCGTGACCTACCTGATGCCCGGCTTCGCGATCGTCTACGGCGCGCTCATCCTCGACGAGACAGATCTCGCTGGCGACCCTGGGCGGCCTGGCCCTCATCCTCGGCGGCGTCGCGCTCGCTTCCGGCGGCGTGCGGCTGCCGCGCCGGCTCGCCGTCAGCGCACGATGATCCTCCGGCGGGCGACGGCAGCCGACCTCGGCTTCCTCATCGAGCTCTACGCCGACGACGACGTCCGGCCGTTCCTCGCGGGCGGCGGCCGCTACGACGCCGACGCGCTTGCGGACGAGCTCGCCCGCGACCCGGGCGAGGGCGAGCTGCTCGTGATCGAGGTCGACGGCGCGCCGGCCGGTGCGATGCGCTGGCGGCTCGAGAGCGAGCGCAACCGCATCGCCCACCTGGGCGGCATCGCCGTCCACCCCGCCTTCCGGGGACGGCGCGTCGCCGACGACGCGGCCCGCCTGCTGCAGTCGCGCCTCATCGGCGAGCTCGGCCTCCACCGGCTCCAGCTCGAGGTCTACGGCTTCAACGAGCGGGCGCTGCGTCATGCCGAGCGCTCCGGCTTCGTGCGCGAGGGCGTGAAGCGGAAGGCGTACCTTCGCGACGGCGAGTGGGTCGACAGCGTGCTCTACGGGCTCGTCGCGGAGGATCTTCAGCCGAGGAACGAGTCGAGCAGCGCCGCCTGAGGGATCGTCTCGCGGCGAAGGCTGTAGACCTTCTCGTCCTCGTCGCGAATCGTGACGAGGCCGGCGTGCCGGAGGATCGCCAGGTGGTGATGGGCCGTCGACTTCGCGACGCCCAGCTCGACCGCCGCCTCCGAGAGCCGCAACGAGCCCTCGGAGAGCCGACGCAGCAGTCTCAGCGCCCCTCGTCGCCGAGCGCCTTGTAGAGGCGCGCGAGCTCGGCGGGCGACGTCCCGTCCTCCGTCTGCTCGAGCCGGATCGGGTAGCAGAAGATCTTCGCGCTCTTGTGATCCCAGAGGATCACCCACGGCCGCATCCACCAGCTCGGAAAGAAGACGAGCGTCCGCACCTCCGGCCCGGGCGAGTACTGATAGCCGCTCGTGGCGAGCTCGACCATCTGCTCGGGCGAGTGCGTGAGCGCGAGCTTCCTCTTTGCCTCGGCGTCGCGCTCGGCGGCCTCGCGCCACCCGTCCGAGTGCGGCAGGAACACCTCGTCGTACCAGCGCGGCAGCAGCTCGACCAGCACCTCCTTGACGGCATCCGCCCCGAGCTCGAGCAACCGCCTCGCGGCGTCCTGCTTGTGGTCGTACTCGCAGAGCGCGGCCAGGAACTCCTCGATCGCCTCCGGGTCGCCGGCTGCCGCGCGCGGATCGTCTCGGGCGAGGCGAGATGGTGACCCGTGCCGTGGTAGCCGAGCAGGTGCAGCTTGAGGTCGACCGGCTCGGTGGCGCGCAGGTGCTCCATGAAGGCCGCGAACGTCCGCGGCGCAGGGACGTCGTGGACGAGGCCGAGGAGGTACGCCGGGGATTTCTCGGAGTTGAACGCGACTCGCTCGATCAGCCCGGCGACCTCTGGTGAGATGGCGGCGCGCGCGGTCGCGATTGCCTCCGCGCCGAGATCGAAGGTGTCGTCGTCCTCGTCCAGGATCGCCGCCATGCTCATCAGCACCTCGGCGGCCTCGGCGACGTCGATCTCGACCCCGACCGCCCCGGGACGCGAGAGGTCGAGCACCTGCGATTTCCGCTGTTCGACGGCCATCTAACCGTCTAGAAGCCTAGTCCATGCGAAAACATTTGACAAGCACGAGAGTGAGTTCGATAATCTTCGAACCGTTCAGAGACGTCGAATTCCGCGAAAGGAGAGCGACTTGCACACCCCCGACACACTCTCCGTCCTCGTCGCCGACAGGCAGCGGGAGCGCGAGACGGCGGCCGCCAGCCAACGGCTCGCCATTCACGTCCCGGCACGCCGCCGAGCAGCCGGCACCCTCCGCCGGCTGGCCGACAGGATCGACTCGCCGCGTGTCGCGGCGCCGAAGCCGGGACTCGGGACGGGACGCGGCTGCTAGCCGCGTCCCGTTCGTCTACGCTCCTGCCGCATGGCGACCTTCCTGCACACGATGGTCCGCATCACGGATCCCGACCGCAGCCGCCGCTTCTACGAGGCACTCGGGTTCCGGTTCGCCCGTGACATGGACATCGTCCGCGACGGCCAGCTCGAGGCGACGAACTACTTCTTCTCGCTCGGCGAAGACGAGAACGTGCTCGAGCTGACCTTCAACCACGACGGGCGCACCTACGAGCTCGGCACCGGCTACGGCCACATTGCGATCGGCGTCGACGACCTCGACGGCACTCTGGCCGCACTCGGCGAGCAGGGGATCGAGCCCGAGCGGCCGCCGTACCAGGTGCGCGAGGGCGGCAACTTCCTCTGCTTCGTGCGCGATCCGGACGGTTACCGGATCGAGCTGATCGGGCGCAGCGGGACGTAGGCCGAAGGGCTCTCCGTGCCGCGTGGCGTCGCGCGCCCTCGACGGTGGACGGGTCATCCGCTTCGGGTGATGCGCCCAGGCGGCACCGCCCGCATGCTCGGCGAGGTGACCAGGACTCCTTCGGCGACCGTGACGGTCACACAGACGGAGACGATCGCGGCTGCGCCGCCACCCTCGACGACGAGCGAGGTGGGCCCGGCCGCCGCGGCCGCAGCAGCTGCAGCCGCGTCCGGGGAGGACGACGAGCTCGGGAGTTCGGAGTGGGGCTGGATCGCCTTCGGAGTCCTCGCCGCAGCGGTGGTCGTTGGCGGCGCCGTCTGGTGGCTGCGGAAGCGCTCCTCCGCGAAGAAGACTGACGGCGGGGTCCCGCCCGCGGCGAACATGCCCACGTGACAGCGTTCCCGGCGTCCGGGCGGTACGGGTGCCGACGCGCCGTGTTCCGGACGGGCTGCTGCGCGGACGAGCCCCGCATCGAGCCAATCGAGCCCGCCCGCTGACACGTGTCCAGCTCGCTCTACGGGCCGCACCAATCTCGCTTCGCGCGCTACCTCGAACGGCGTGAGCTGCGCCGACCCGATCCGGGTGCGCGCGAGCTCCGGCGGCGCCTGCTGGCGGGGCTGCAAGGGAGCGTGATCGAGGTCGGCGCGGGCGACGGACGCTCGTTCGAGCACTATCCGCCCGAGGTCACCCGGCTCGTCGCCGTGGAGCCTGACGCGGCAGCGCGCGCGGCGGCGGCGGAGCGCGCTCGCGACGCCCGCATGCCGATCGAGATCGTCGACGGTGCCGCCGACAAGCTCCCGGCCGAGAACGGAGCCTTCGACGTCGCGGTCGTCATGGGCCTGCTCTGCAGCGTCCCCGATCCCGTGTTGGCTCTGCGAGAGCTGCGTCGGGTCACCTCGCCCGGCGGCGAGCTCCGGTTCTGGGAGCACGTCCGGCTCGAAACACGTTCTCTTTCGCGGAGTCCAGCGCGCGGTCGACCGCCTCTTCTGGACGCGGTCGCTCGGCGGCTGCGAGACAACGCGCGACACCGAAGCGGCGATCGCGGACGGCCGGCTACGAGATCGAGACGCTCGAGCGCGGCTTCCACTCCTCGTCCCTGCTCACCATCACCTCGGCGCCGTACGTGCTCGGGATCGCGCGGACGCTAACCCGGCGGCGTCGCCCCTCCGCGCGGCCTCCTCCACGAGCCTCGCGGGCGCGACCTCGGTATAGGCGTCCTCGACTATTCCCGGCGAGCTCGTCCGGGTCGAAGCGCGCGATCGAGCCGCAGCCCGACCAGCCTCGGTGCCCGACGTACGGCGGCACGAAGAACCGCTCGGGGTCGGCCTCGACCAGCAGCTGCTGGACGCCCTCGCCGGCGGCGCACCAGATCGCGAAGCGCCCGTCTCCGTGGTGGTCGGTGAGCACCATCAGGAACGAGCGCTTGCCCCGGATGAAGAAGGTCGGCGCGCCGTGGCTCAGGCGCTCGCTCGTCTCGGGGAGCGCCAGGCAGATGCCGCGAATCAGCTCGAGCGTTCGTTCGCGTTCCGCCGCGGCGATCACGTGTAGATCGTCGCAGAGGCGCGACGAGCCGTCGAGGTCAGCGCCGCGCGGTCTTCTTGCGCGTGGGCTTGCGTGCCGGCCCGCGCTTGGCGCGGCCGGACGGTCGGCGCTTGGCCGCGTCGACGGACGCACGGAGAGCCGCCAGCAGATCCGTCGGCTGCTCTTCGGTCTCCGGTTCCGGAGCAGTGATCGTCTTCCCCGTCCGCTTCGCCCGGATCACCTTCATCAGCGCATCCCGATAGGTGTCCTCGTACTGCTCCGGCTTGAACGTGCCGGTGAACTGCCCGATCAGCGCCGTTGCCATGTCCAGCTCGCCCTTCGCGACCCGGACGTTCTTCGGCGCGATGTCGTCCGTCGGCCGGATCTCGTCGTGGAAGAACATGCGCTCGAGCGTGATCACGCCCTCGCGCACGCGCAGGCAGCCGAGGTGCTGGCGGTCGCGCATGACGAACTTCGCGATCCCGGCGAGCTCCGTCGCCTCCATCGCCTTGCGGAGGAGCGCGTAGACCTTCTCGCTGCCCGACTGCGGCCCCAGGAAGTAGGTGCGCTCGAAGTAGATGGGATCGATCTCGTCGTACGGCACGAAGTCCGAGATGTCGATCGACTTGACGCCCTCGCTCTTCACGGCCTCGAAGTCGTCGTCGTCCAGCACGACGAACTCGTCCTTCACGACCTCGTAGGCCTTCACGATCTCGTCGTCCGGAACGGGCTTCTCCTCCTTCTTGCAGATCTTCTGGTAGCCGATCCGGCTGTCGTCGCGCTCGTGGATCAGGTTGAAGTGGAGATCGTGCTCGTCGATGGCGCTGTACATCCGCACCGGCACGTTGACGAGTCCGAACGAGATCGAGCCGGTCCAGATCGCGCGGGGCACGTTCGTATAACGGCCGAGCAGGTTGTTGCAGTTTCGGCACAGAGTCGTTGCACACCCGTTGCACGAGCCCGCCTAGCGTGGTCTTCATGAAGAGCGGCGACGACGACTTCGAGGACGGCTGCCACTCCGTGGGGTCCTGCGACCCTCGTCGAGGAGCTTCAGATCCCGCAGCAGGCCGGCGAGAAGCGCTTCGCGTCGATCGTCCAGCTGCTCGAGACCTCGAAGGGAGAGCGGCTCATCCGCTTCGCGTACGCGACCGACGGCGTCGCGCGGCGCGGGCCGGTGACGCTCCGATCCCGCGACCTCGCCCGACTGCGCAAGGCGCTCGCCGCGTCTCCCGGCCTGCAGGAGGAGCTATGCCCGTGAGGCCTGCAGCTGCGGGGCGTGTGCCGCTAGACGGGGGTCAGCACGCGGTCGATGGCCGCGTCCACGAGCGCGGCGAGCAGCAGCGCGCCGTCTCCCGAGCCGAGCAGCGGATCGACCGCGTGCTCCGGATGCGGCATCAGGCCGAGGACGTTGCCCGCCTCGTTGCACACGCCCGCCACGTCGCCGACAGAGCCGTTGCAGTCCTCCGCGTAGCGAAGCACGAGCTGGTTCGACGACTGGAGCTGCTCATAGAGCTCGGCGTCGGCGAACCAGCAGCCCTCGCCGTGCTTGACCGGGATGGTCAGCTCCTGACCAGCCTCACAACGGCTCGTGAAGATCGTGTCGGCTCGATCGACGCGCACACGAACGTCGCGGCAGATGAACCGCAGGTCGCGATTCGGGCGAAGAGCTCCCGGGAGCAGGCCCACCTCGCACAGGATCTGGAAGCCGTTGCAGATTCCGAGCACAGGCCCGCCGTCGGCCGCGAACCGCCGCACCGCCCGCATCACCGGGGCGACGCGCGCGATCGCGCCACACCGGAGGTAGTCGCCGTACGAGAACCCACCCGGGAGCACGACCGCCCCGACATCGCGAGGAAGCTCCTCGTCCGCGTGCCAGGCGGTAACGGCGTCGGCTCCGAGCGCCCCGAGCGCCCACATGGCGTCCCCGTCGTCGTTCGACCCTGGGAAGACCACCACCGCGACGCGCGGCCGGATGCTCACGACCCGTCCAGCTCGATCTCGAAGCTCTCGATCAGAGGGTTGGCGAGTAGCTGCTCGCACATCCGCTCGATCTCGATCCTGGCCTCCTCGCGCGTCGGCGCGTCGAGCTCGAGCTCGACGAGCCGACCGACCCGGGCGCCGCCGACCGCGAAGCCGAGCGACTGCAGCGAGGCGCGAACCGCCTCCCCCTGCGGGTCGAGGATGCCTGCCTTGGGCCGGACGAGCACGGTGGCCTTCACCGCAGCACCACCTGCGGATCGGCGAGGTAGGCCTCGAACTCGATCCCCGTGAGTCGCTCGAACGCCTCGACATAGCGGGCCCGCGTGCCCGCGACGATCTCGGGCGGCAGGTCTGGTCCCGGCGGAGTCTTGTCCCACCCGACGCGCTCGCAGTAGTCGCGCACGAACTGCTTGTCGAAGGACTGCTGCGGCCCACCGGGTGCATACCCCTCGGCAGGCCAGAGCCGCGACGAGTCCGGCGTCAGGGCCTCGTCGGCGAGGATCAATGCGCCCTCTGCGTCGAGCCCGAACTCGAACTTCGTGTCCGCGAGGAGGATCCCCTTCGACTCGGCATGGGCGGCGGCGAAGCGATAGAGCATGATCGAGGCTGCCTCGACCTCGTCGTAGAGATCGGCGCCGACGAGCTCGCCGGCGGTCGTAGCGTCGATGTTCTCGTCATGGCCGCTCTGAGCCTTGGTCGCGGGCGTGACGATCGCCCGCGGCAGGCGCTCGGACTCCCGCAGGCCGGACGGCAGCACCTGGCCGCAGACCTCGCCGCTACTCAGGTAGTCACGCCAGCCGGAGCCGGCGAGGTAGCCGCGAACGACGAACTCGACCGGCAGCATCTCGAGCCGGCGGCACTCCAGCGACCGCCCGTCGTCCCGCAGCGCGAGCAGGTGGTTGGGCACGAGCTCGTTCGTGCGCGCGAACCAGAACGCCGAGAGGCCGGCGAGGACCTTGCCCCTTGTCGGGGATCTCCGCCGGCAGGACGACGTCGAAGGTCGAGATGCGGTCAGACGTGACGAGGAGGAGCCGTTCGGCGTCGAGCGCGTAGAGCTCGCGGACCTTGCCGCTGCCGAGCGGGACGGTGGTCTCAGGCATGCGCCGGCTCCTCGACGGCGTCGAGCGCGCGCAGGCGGTCGAACACGACGTGGACGTGGCGGGTGTAGCCGCCGAGATCGAGCACGGCGTCGAGGTCGACGCGGCCGGCGATCGCCGGATCGGCGCGGACGAGCGCGGCGAAGTCCAGCTCCTCGTCCCACGCCCGCATGGCGTGGCGCTGCACGAGACGGTACGCCTCGTCCCGCGCGAGTCCCGCGTCGACGAGCGCCAGGAGCACGCGCTGGCTGAAGTAGAGACCATGGCTCGCCTCGAGGTTGGCCCGCATGCGCTCCGGCCGCACGACGAGACCCTCGACGACCCAGGCGAAGCGGTCGAGCATGTAGTCGACGGCCAGGAAGGCGTCCGGCAGCACCACACGCTCCGCCGACGAGTGCGAGATGTCGCGCTCGTGCCAGAGCGGCACGTTCTCGAGGCCCACGGACGCCGCCGCCCGGACGACGCGCGCCAGGCCGCAGATCCGCTCGGAGACGATCGGATTGCGCTTGTGCGGCATGGCCGAGGAGCCCTTCTGGCCGCGCCCGAACGGCTCCTCCACCTCGCGCACCTCGGTCCGGGCCAGATGCCGGATCTCGAGCGCGAACCGCTCCAGCGAGGTCGCGAGGAGCGCGACCGCGTTCAGCAGCTCGGCGTGACGGTCGCGCTGCAGGATCTGGGTCGAGCTCGGCGCCGGCTCGAGCCCGAGCCGCTCGCAGGCGATCCGCTCCACCTCCGGATCGGCGGTCGCGTACGTGCCGACCGCACCCGAGAGCTTGCCGACGCGGATCCCCTCGAGCGCGCGCGAGACGCGCACGCGGTCTCGCTCCAGGGCGAACGCCCAGCCGGCGAGCTTGAGCCCGAACGTCGTCGGCTCGGCGTGCACTCCATGGGTTCGCCCGATCGTCAGTGTCTCTTGATGCTCGTTCGCGCGCGCGATCACAGCCCGCAGCGCACGCTCGATGCCGGTCACGACGAGGGCGCCCGCCTCGCGGAGCTGGAGTGCGAGAGCGGTGTCGAGGACGTCGGACGAGGTGAGGCCGTAGTGGAAGAACCTTCCGCTCTCGCCGAGCTGCTCGGCGACCGCATCGACGAAAGCGGCGACGTCGTGCTGAGTCTCGGCCTCGAGCTCGGCGACGCGCGCTGGCGACGGCACGGTCGCGCGCGCCGTGATCTCGTCGACGGCCGCCTGCGGCACGACCCCGATCTCCGCCCACGCCGCCAGCGCCGCGAGCTCGACCTCGAGCCACCGTGCGAGCTTTGCCTCGTCCGACCAGATCCGGGTCATCTCCGGACGGGAATAGCGCGGGATCACGGCAGCGAGTCTAACTTCGGGCCCGGGCGACGGCCGGGGCCGGCAGCCCGATCAGAGCACCGGCGCCGCCGCGGCCTGCGCGATGTCACGGCGGTACTGCACGCCCTCGAACGAGATGCGCTCGCAGGCCGCATACGCGAGCCTCCGCGCCGCGTCGATCGTCTCACCGATCCCCGTCACACCGAGAATGCGGCCGCCGTTCGTCACGAGCCGGTCGCCGTGCATTGCGGTCCCCGCGTGGAAGACGAGCGCACCCGCTGCCTCCGCGTCCTCGACGCCGCGAATCGTCGTGCCGCTGTCCGAGCGCTCCGGATAGCCGGCACCGGCGAGCACCACGGTCACCGCTGCGTCGTCGCTCACCGCCGGCTCGACGCCGGAGACGTCACCCGCAGCAGCCGCCGCCAGCGCGCCGAGCACGTCGCCGCGCAGACGCGGGACGATCGACTGCGTCTCGGGATCGCCGAAGCGACAGTTGAACTCGAGCACCTTGGGGCCGCTCGGGGTCAGCATCAGCCCGGCGAAGAGGACGCCGACGAACGGCGAGCCTCGGTGTGCGAGCTCAGCGATCACGGGCCGGTGGACGCGGTCGAGCAGCTCCTCCACGTCGTCGTCGGCCAGCTGCGGCACCGGCGAGAACGAGCCCATGCCCCCGGTGTTCGGGCCGGTGTCGCCGTCGCCGATCCGCTTGAAGTCCTGTGCCGACGCGAGCGGCACGACGGTGCGCCCGTCCGAGAGCCCGAAGAGCGACACCTCCTCGCCCTCCAAGAGCTCCTCGATCACGAGCGGACCGGGAAAGGCGGCCGCTGCGCGCAGGCCTTCGTCGAGCTCCTCGGCCGTCCGGCACACGAAGACGCCTTTCCCTGCCGCGAGACCGTCCGCCTTGATCACGCACGGCGGTCGAGCGACGGCCAGCCGCTCGGCCGTCGGGACGCCGGCGGTCGCCATCACGTCCTTCGCGAAGCCCTTGGAGCCCTCGATCCGGGCCGCCGCCCGCCCCGGTCCGAACACTGCGATCCCCGCGTGGCGCAGCTCGTCCGCGACCCCGAGCACGAGTGGTGCTTCCGGCCCGATCACCGCCAGGTCGATCTCGAGGCTGCGCGCGAGACCGAGCAGGCTCTCGCCGTCGTCGGCGCGCACGGGATGGCAGTCGCCGAGCTCGGCAATGCCGGGATTGCCCGGTGCCGCGTGGAGCTGGCTGAGGCTCCGGCGCCTGGGCGAGCTTCCACGCCAGCGCGTGCTCTCTGCCACCCGACCCGACGACGAGGACCTTCACCGCGCGCCGAGTCTACTTCCGCCAAGTCTTGATCGATACGGCCCCGATCGACACCGCGTCAGCGGCGCTCGCTCAGCGGGCGGCGAGGATCTGCTCCCGAGCCGCGCCCGTCCCGACCAGGGTCACGGGCACGTCCAGCTCGCGTTCGACGAGCCCGACGTAGTCACGTGCCGCCGGCGGCAAGTCCGCGGTCGTGTCGCAGCCGTCGAGCGCCTCGCCCCAGCCCGGGACCGTCTTCATCACCGGCTGCGCGTGGTGGAAGTCGCTCTGGTGGGCCGGGAAGTCGGGCGTCTCCGTGCCGTCGGGCAGGCGATACCGGACGCAGACCCGCAGCTCGTCGAAGGTCGACAGCACGTCGAGCTTCGTCAGCGCGAGCGACGTGATGCCGTTGAGCCGCACGGCGTAGCGGAGCGCGACCAGGTCCAGCCAGCCCGGCCGGCGCTCGCGCCCGGTGACGGTGCCGTACTCCTGGCCGAGCTCGCGCACCTGCGCCGCGAGCGCCTCGTCCATCTCGCTCGGCAGCGGGCCGGCGCCGACGCGGGTGACGTAGGCCTTCGCGACGCCGATCACCTCGTCGATCCTCGTCGGGCCAATGCCGATGCCGGTCGCGGCAGCGCCAGCGACCGGGTTGGACGAGGTGACGAACGGATACGTGCCGTGGTCGAGATCGAGGAGCGTGCCCTGCGCGCCCTCGAGGAGGACGCGCTTCCCGGCAACGAGCGCCTCGTGCACCAGCAGCGACGTGTCCGCGACGTACGGCCGGAGGCGCTGCGCGTACGCCTCGTACCGCTCCGCCACGTCGTCCAGCTGGAACGGCTCGTGGTCGTAGACGCGCTCGAGCCAGACGTTGCGCTCGGCGAGCGCGGTCTCGATCTTCTGACGCAGGATCTTCGGGTCGAGCAGGTCCTGGACGCGGATGCCGATGCGCGCGGCCTTGTCGGCGTAGGCAGGGCCGATACCGCGCCGCGTCGTCCCGATCTGCAGCTTCCCGAGCCTGCGCTCGCTGGCGCCGTCGAGGGCGATGTGCCAGGGCATGATCAGGTGCGCGTTGCCCGAGACGCGGAGGTGCTCGACCGAGATCCCACGGCCCTCGAGATCGTCCATCTCCCCGAGCAGCACCTCGGGATCGACCACACAGCCGTTGCCGAGGACGCTCAGCTTGCCCGACACGATCCCGGACGGGAGCTGCCTGAACTTGAACGTCTCGCCGTCGACGATGACGGTGTGGCCGGCATTCGGGCCGCCCTGGTAGCGGCAGACGAGGTCCGAGTCCTGTGCGAGCAGGTCGACGATCTTCCCCTTGCCCTCGTCGCCCCACTGCGCGCCGACGATCACGGTGGCGGGCACGCCGGGCAGTGTGACAGGGCCGGCGGCGGCCTGCGCCCGCGTCGGCTACGCCGCGGCGAGGTCCGCGAACTTCGCGTAGCGCTTCAGGAACGAGAGCTTGACCATGTCGGTCGGGCCGTTCCGGTGCTTGGCGATGATCAGCTCCGCGATCCCCTGCGACTCCGACTCCTCGCCGTTGTAGTACTCGTCGCGGTAGACGAAGCCGACGAGGTCGGCGTCCTGCTCGATCGAGCCCGACTCGCGCAGGTCGGACAGGATCGGCCGCTTGTCGTGCCGCTGCTCGACCGCTCGCGAGAGCTGCGAGAGGGCGAGGATCGGCACGTCGAGGTCTCGGGCGAGCACCTTGAGCGAGCGGGAGATCTGCGACACCTCCTGCACCCGGTTCTCGGCGTTCGAGCCCGAGGTCATCAGCTGCAGGTAGTCGACGATGATCAGCCCGAGCTTCGGCTCGCGCGACTTCAGCCGGCGCGCCTTGGAGCGGATCTCCATCATCGTGATCGAGCCGGTGTCGTCGACCCAGATGGGCGCCTTCATCAGCTTGTCGCACGCCGCCGTCAGGCGCGGCCAGTCCTCGGGCTTGAGCTTCCCCGTCCGCAGGCTCTGCGACTCGACCCGAGCCTCGGCGCACATCATCCGCTGCGTCACCTCGCTCTTCGACATCTCGAGCGTGAAGAGCGCCACGGGCACGTTCTCGCGGATGGCCAGGTTCTGCGCCATGCAGAGGGCGAGAGCGGACTTCCCCATCGACGGCCGCGCGGCGAGGATGATCAGGTTCCCGGGCTGCAACCCCGACGTCAGCTTGTCCAGCTCCCTGAAGCCGGTCGGGATCCCCGGTGACGTCGACGCCCGCCTCGTAGAGGTGCATGATCCGCTCGAAGCTCTCCTTGAGCAGGCCCTTCGATGTGGCTGAAGTCGCCGGTGACGCGCTGCTGCGCCAGGTCGAAGACGATCTGCTCGGCCCGGTCGACGAGGTCGGTCGTGTCGCCGGGCCGGTCCTGGCCGAGCCGGGCGATCTCGGCGCCGGCGCGGACGAGCCCGCGCAGCGTCGCCATCTCGCGGACGATGCGCGCGTAGTGCGCCGCGTTCGCGGTGGCGGGCACGAGTGCCGCGAGCTCATGGATCTTCGCCTTGCCGCCGACCGTCTCGAGCTCGCCCCGCTCCTCGAGCGAGTCGACGATCGTGATCGCGTCGACCGGCTCGCCCTGCTGGTAGAGGGCGAGGCAGGCGCGGAAGATCGTGCCGTGGCTCTCGCGGTAGAAGTCGTCGGCGGAGAGGATCTCCGTCACCGCGCCGATCGCCCCCGGCGAGATGAGCATCGCCCCGAGCACCGACTCCTCCGCCTCGAGATTCTGCGGTGGCACGTGGGCGGCGAGCGTGCCGGGCGCGGGACGGGTGGCGAGCTGGGACATGTCCGTATTCATGACCACGGTCGAGCGCCGTCGCAACGATGTGGATCCCCACGCCCACGCCGGAGCGGAGGCGCGCGATTTGCAGCACAAACGAACACGTGTTCGCAGAATAGTCCACTGCTCGGACGGTGTTCGCGGCCGCGTGCGGCCCACGGCGGGCCCGGAAAGTGCGGGAAGTTCAGTCGCTCCTCCACAGGCCTGTGGAGGAGCGACGAACGGTTACTGCGGCTCGTTCTCCTCCGCACGACCTCGACGGGCACCGCCTCGGCCTCGACGCCGGCTCGGACTCCAGGCTCCGCCGCGGCCTCGACATCGGCCGCCGGCTCGTCGAGGTACTCGACGGCCTCGCTCGTCGGCGCGCTCGGCGTCCGCCTCGGCGGCCTTCGTCTCGGCCTCGGCCTGCTCGGCGGCCTCCATCGCGGCCAGCTCCTCCTCGGGCGGCAGCTCGCCGCCCTCGGGAACGACGAGCGTCTTCACCTCGACGCTCACGTCCTCGAAGACGTGGATCGGGATCGAGTAGCGGCCGATCCGCTTCAGCGAGTCGGTGCCGATCTTCTTGCGGTCGACGCGGATCTTCCGGGAGCGCCAGAGCTCGTCGGCGATGTCGGTCGTCGTGACCGACCCGAAGAGCGCCCCGGTCGGGCCGGACTTGACGTCGAAGCGGAGCACCGTCTTGTCGAGCACGTCGCGCGATCTCGCGCGCCTGCTCCACGGAGCGGGCCTCGTGCCGCGCGCGCTGCTCGTCGATGCGCTCCAGCTCCGTCACGCGGCCGGCGGTGGCCGGCTCGGCGAGCCGGCGCGGCAGGAGGTAGTTGCGGGCGTAGCCGCGCGCGACGCTCACGACCTCGCCGCGGAGGCCGACCTTCTCGACGTCAGCGAGCAGGATCACCTCCACGGCTACCGCGCCTCCACGTACGGCAGCAGCGCCATCTCGCGCGCCCGCTTGACGGCGACGGCGACCTGCCGCTGGTGGCGCCGGCAGGCGCCGGTGATGCGGCGGTTGCGGATCTTGCCCTTCTCCGAGATGTAGCGCCGGAGCTGGTTCACGTTCTTGTAGTCGACCTCTTCGACCTTGTCCTTGCAGAAGAGGCAGCTCTTGCGGCGCCCGGGCGCGGTCGACGCGCCGGGCCGGCCCCTCCGGGTTCCCTGTGGTTTCGGCTGTGCCATTCGTCTCGCTCCTAGAACGGGATGTCGTCGTCGGCCGCTGAGGCCGGGAAGTCGTCGGTCGCCTGCGCGCCCTGTGCGGCTCCCTGGGGCACGAACTGGCCGCCGCCGTCGCCGTCGGGGCGGCCGCCGAGGAACTGCACGTTGTCGGCGATGATCTCGACCGCCTGACGCTTCGAGCCGTCCTGGGCGTCCCACTCGCGCCACTCGAGCCGACCCTGGACCGCGACCGGGCGGCCCTTGGCGAGGTACTGCGCGCAGCTCTCGCCCTGCTGCCCCCAGACGGTGATGTCGAAGTAGTTCGGCTTGTCGCTCCACTCGCCGGTGGCGCCGTCCTTGCGCCGCGAGTTGACGGCGAGGCGCAGCGAGCAGACGGCGGTCCCGGACGGCGTGTGCCGAAGCTCCGGGTCGCGCGTCAGGTTGCCGACGAGGACGACGCTGTTGATGTTCGCGGGCATTACTCCTCCTCCAGCGTGGTGTCAGGGGTGTCCGCGACATCCTCGCTCGCCGGGCCGCCGACCGCTACCGGCTGCGTCGACCCTGGCTTGTAGCGACGTGTCGCCAGGTGGCGCATGACGGCGTCGTCGATCTTGAGCACGCGGGAGATCTCGTCGAGCGTCTCCGGCTCGACGGTGAAGCTGAGCAGGTGGTAGACGCCGTCGGCGTGCTTGTCGATCTCGTAGGCGAGCTTGCGGCGCCCCCACACGTCCTGGCCGTCCCACGTGCCGCCGCCGGCCTCGACGAGGTCGCGCGTCCGCTTGACGATCTCCTCCTGGCGCTCCTGCGGGAGCTCGGGGTCCAGCATGAGCAGAATCTCGTAGTCGATCACAGGTTCCCTGGCCTCCTTCTTCCGAATGGCTCCCCACGGTCTTAGGCGGCCTCACCGGCAAGCACGGGCGGGAACGGCCCGTACGAGGCGAGGCGGAGAGCGGCGCTCAGAGTAGCATCAACGCATGCGCAAGCTGCTGACCGGAGTCCTGGGTGCGATCGGCGCCGCCGCGCTCTGGCGCTTCTTCACCCGCAGATCGGCCGAGCCGCTCGCGCAGCCCGCGCCGGTCGCGCCGGACCCGGCCGACGAACTGCGGCGCAAGCTCGCCGAGGCGCGCGAGACGGTCGACGACCGCGACGAGTACGACGCTGCCGAGGGCACGCCCGTCGACGAGGTCGAGGAGCCGCGCTCGCTCGAGGAGCGGCGCCGAGCGGTGCACCAGCAGGCACAGGAGGCACTCGGCCGCATGCAGCAGGAGGGCGAGGACTAACTCGGCGACGCAGCGGGCGTCGGCGGTCGACCCGTCTGAGAACGGAGGCATACTGTCGGGATGAGCGAGCTGCCGCGGACCGACGATCCGCCGCTCGATGCCGAGCGAGTCGAGGAGGCCTTCGCCGAGTTCGGCGAGCGAGTCCGCGAGCTCGAGTCCGTAGCGAGCGAGCTGCGCGCGGAGCTGCGAGCGCTGCGGTCCGAGCGGGCCGTACCGGCCCCGCTCGACGACGAGGAGGCGTGGCCGGCCGATGCCGGCGCGACCCCGGCCGGCTCGCCCGACTGGGTCGCGGCGGTACCGCCGCCGCTGACACTGCCCTCCGCAGTGCCGCGGCTCGTGGCGGAAGCCGCGTTCCTCGTCCTCGTCGCGCTGCTCGCCGGGCTGGCCGACCTGAGCGCAGTCTGGATCGCCGTTGTCATGCTGGCGGCCTGGGCGCTCGTGGCTTCCTCCGAGTGGGCGGCGGCGGCGAAGCGCGCCCGCTGGCACCTCGACGAGGTTCCCGCTCCGCGAGCGGCCGACGCCGGCCACGAGCTCGACACGACCGGCCCCTGGAACATGCCGGTCGTGCAGGCGACCGCGATCGAGACGCCGGACGCCTCGGAGTCGCGGACCATGGTCGCCTCGCTGCCGCAGCCGCCGGAGGCGTCTGGCCGACACCGAGGAGACGTGGCGCCCAGGGCGGCGACGGGACGGCGGCTGCGGTTCTGGCGGCGGCCTCCGGTCGAGACGACGCCGGACCCCTGGGAGGCGTAAGAACCGTCGTCGTCGCGGCTGCCGCCGCGGCGCTCGCTCTCCCGGCCGCCGCGGGACTCCGCCCCGCCCCGGTCCTCGAGCTGCCGGCGGGGTTCGCCGGCGAGCTCTACGCGACCGGCCTCGAGCGGCCGACTGCGCTCGCATTCGGCCCGGACGGCCTGCTCTACGCGACGCAGGAAACGGGCGAGGTCGTCGCGGTCGGCCGCGGCTCGAGCGCGCCCCGCGTGCTCGCGCGCGGCTTCAGGACGCCGCTCGGCCTCGCCTGGGACGGCGAGACGCTCTTCGTCTCCGCCCAGGGGTCGCTGCACCGCCTCGTCGTCCGCGGCAGGCGCGTCGTCTCCCGCCGCGCGATCGTGACCGGGCTGCCGTTCGGCCGCCACCAGCAGGACACGGTCGCGGTCGGGCCGGACGGGCGCGTCTACCTCGGCAGCGGCTCGACGTGCGACGCGTGCCGGGAGCAAGACCGGCGCAGCGCCGCGATCCTCTCCGTCGAGCCCGACGGCACGAACCTCCGCGTCGAGGCGCGGGGCCTGCGCAATCCATACGGCCTCGCGTTCCGGCCGGGCACCGCGCGCCTGTACGTCTCGGACAACGGGCGCGACGACCTCGGCGACACCGAGCCTGCGGAGACGATCGTGCTCTTCCGCCGCGGCGCCGACTACGGCTGGCCGGACTGCTGGGCGAGCTGGCGGCAGCGCCGGCTCGCCGGGCGCTGCGGCGGGGTCACGCCGCCCGTGGCCTACCTCGAGCCGCACTCGTCGGCGAACAGCCTCGTCTTCTGGCGCGGGAGCCTCGTCGTCGCCGAGTGGGGCCAGTACCTGAGCGAGCGGTGGGGGCGCAAGCTCGTCCGCGTCGACGTCGCGAGCGGCCGAACGACGACGCTGGCGACGGGCTTCGAGCATCCGCTCGGCCTCGCGGTCGAGCCACGGGCCGGCGGGCTCCTGGTGGGCGACTGGGGCGCGGCGTGATCTACCGGATCACGAAGCGCTGAGCCGCCGCGGCGAGGCCGCGGGCGACGCGGCGCTGGTAGGTCGGGGAGCGAAGGAGCTCGCGCTCGCGCTGGTTCGTCATGAAGCCGGTCTCGACCAGCACGGCGGGCACGTCGGCCCAGTTGAACCCGGTCAGATCGCTCCGCTCGACGATCCCGAGATCCGTCGCGCCCGTCGACCGGACGAGCTCGCGCTGGACGAGGTCGCCCGCACGCCGGCTATCGACGTAGATGTCGTCCGTCCAGCCGCGGCGGCGCGCCGGCACGAGCGTCGACACACCGCGGCGCGACGGATCGGTCGAACCGTCGGCGTGGATCCGGATCATCAACGCCGCGCCGCGCGCGTTGCAGAAGGCCGCCCGCTCGCGATTGCCGCCGCGATACCCGTCGCCGCGGCGAGTCATGACGACGCGGAGGCCGCGCGCCTCGAGCTCCTGCTTCGTGCGCCGCGCGATCGCGAGCGCCACCGGCGCCTCGCCGGGAGCTGCCGCCGCCGTCCTTCACCTTCTCCTCCCGGGCGCCGGGCCCGATCGGCTCCGTCTGGCGCCCGACGTCGGGCGACGTCCCGTGGCCCGGATCGAGACAGATCAGACCGGCGGCGAGGACTTCGGCGAGCACGCGCGAACGCTAGCGGTCGCATGCACTCAAGGATCCGCCACGGCCTTCCGACAGGTGAAACGTGAGCGCTCTCGCTCCGCCCGCGTCTCCCGAGCTGGCCCTCGTCTGCCCGGAGCTGCGTCAGGAATGGCTCGCGGCGCTGCCGGACGTCGACACGGACTGGCTGTTCCGGCCTGCGCACACGCGCCCGCCCGCCAGGCCCGCGCCCGTACCTGTGCCCGTGCTCGGCCGTGCTCGGTCGGCGCCGGAGCCGGAGCCGAGCGTGCCGTTCGTCGTCGCTGCGGCCGTCCACCTCGGCGTCAGCATCCTCCAGTCGCTCGCGTGGGGCACCATCGCTGTCTTCCTCGTCGTCGCGATGACGCTGATCCTCACGCTCGCGGCCTGATCAGAAGATGTGCCAGCGCTCGCGGCTGAGGAAGAAGCCTCGGCCGGACGCGTTGACGCAACGAAGTCCCGCCCGCGACGACGAGCAGCGGAAGCCGCCGCGCTGCCAGCTCGTGCCATAGGCGAGGATCCGCACCTTGCCCTGGCGTCGGACCGTGTCGCCCGCGCAGAGGACGTGCGCCCGGCCCGTGCGGCCCATCGAGATGCCGTAGCCCCAGTCGACGTCGCAGTCTGCCGGCCTGGGCGGCAGCGGCCGCAGCAGGCTTGCGATCTCGCAGCGGAGGAAGCCTCCGTCGCCCGAGTACCAGCCGCAGGCGATGTTCCGCGACGGCGTCTCGAAGTAGGCGGTCGCCGCCCGGGCCGAAGCGGGTGCCGCGGCGGCGAGGACGAGGGCGACGACGAGGAGCACAGAGCGCACAGCGGCGAGCCTAGAGGCTGCGTCGGGCGCGCTCGACGTCAGCCGCGGCCTTCTCGACCTTTCGCAGGGCCGCCGCGGCCGCCTTCTCGGCGCTGCGCAGGTCGCGCTCGGCCTGCTCCGCATCCGCCTCCGCGGTTGCGAGCGCCTCCTCCGCCGTCGCGAGCCGCTCCTCGGCCTTGCGCCGCTTCGCAGCTTCCGCGTCCCGTCGCGCATCGCTCTTACCGGCCTTCGCAGGAGCGCGCTTCGGCTTGGCGGAGACGACCAGGCCGGGGTCGAACGCGAAGCCTGCCGCCTCGAGCTCCTCGGCCAGCAGGCCGCGCTCGAGCAGCCGCTGCGCGTCGGGGTCGAGCGAGGCTGCACGGATCGTCCGCACGACCCGTTCGAGCACGGCGTCCGACAGCTGCAGGCGCCGCGCCTCCCGCTGGAGCCGCTCGAGGGCCGCGCGGTGGTCGCCGATCGCCTGCTGGAGATCGTCGGGCTCGCCCTTGCCCGCGAGCGCCCGCTCCTGCGTCGCGCGCAGCCGCTTGCCGGCCTGGATCAGCTCGCGCACCTCGGAGGGCTGGTCGCGGGCCAGCCGGTTGACCGCCGCGGCTGCAACCGTCGGCTTCGGCAGCGTCGCGACGGCCGCTGCGAGCTCGGAATCCCGGGCGCGCAGCCCCTTCGCACGTGCGTTGCGCGCGGACGTGAACTCGCCCGCAGGCAGCGCGTACAGCTTCCCGGCCTCTTTCGCCAGCGGCGCGTCCACAAGCATCATTGTGCGCGACGGGGTCCCTGAAAGGAGCTCAGATGGAGGACAAGGTCAACCTGGCCGACGCGCTCGCGAGCTTCGACGAGCCGTTCAGCCCGCGCATCGTTGGAACGATGAACGACTACAAGCTGATGGTGGCGAAGACCCGAGGCGAGTTCGTCTGGCACTCCCATCCCGAGACCGACGACTTCTTTCTCGTCGTCCGTGGACGGCTGACTGATCCAGCTCCGCGATCGCGACGTGGTGCTCGAGGAGGGGGAGCTGTACGTCGTCCCCGCGGGGGTCGAGCACTGCCCCAAGGCAGAACCGGAAGCGCACATCCTCCTGATCGAGCCGCTCGGCACGGTCAACACGGGCGACGCGCCCGCAGGCGAGCTGACGGCACCGGAGCGGCAGCTGGAGCCCGAGAACGAGCCGAGGGTTGATTGAGAGCGGAGTGGTGCGGCAATATCGAGTGAATGTCCCGCCAGGTCGACGAGCTCGCACGCGAGGTCGAGTCGCTCCACGGTGAGCTCGAAGACGCTCGCAAGGGTGCTCTAGAGCTCGAGTCCGCCCTCACGGAGCTCGACGAGCGGCGCACGACGACGGAGAGCCGGCTCACGCTCGCGCGGCAGCAGATCGCGGATCTCGGCCGCACGGTCGAGCTCCGGCAGGCCGAGCTCGAGGAGGCGCGCCAGCAGGCCCTCTACGACGCTTTCGCGGCCGCCGTTGCGGAGCGCGACGAGGCGGCCGAGGAGGCAACGGCCCGCATCGAGGCTGTGCTCGACGCGCTCGGGACGCTCGAGCAGCGGCGCGACGACGTCGCGGACGTCCTCAAGGGCGTCCCCTCACGCTTCGGAGCGGCCGTGCCGGAGGAGCCGGGCGAGCTCGCCGAGGCGTGGGCGAGGGTCGTCGCGCTCGTGCGCGCCGACCTCGACCACAAGCTCGAGGACGAGCTCGTGCACACGGCGGCGACGAGCACGAACGCCCGCGCGATCCAGGATCTCCCGGTGCACCTGCGCGAGGCGGCGACCCGCCGTCGGCGGGAGATCCAGAAGCGCAACCGGCACGCCCTGCGCAACCCACAGCCGTCCTGACGCGGCGCTGACGGGGCGCGCCCGGGAGATTGCGGCCACCTCCCACGGCGACCTCCGAGCGCCCAGGGGTCAGGCTGCTCGTTCAGGGGTCGGTCGCTGGGCGCGCCCCTCGCCTTCGTTCGACTCGAGAGCTCCGTGCCCTGCCGCAACGAAGCTGCGAGGACGCCGTCGCCGGTGGCTGAGCTCCATGGCGGCGCGCAAGCCGGTTCCGAACCCGCTCTCCGTCGTCAGCTCGCCGCGCTGCTGCTCGGTCAGCGTGGTCCCGAGCCCGGGCCGCGAGATCAGATCGTGCGCGAGCAGGATCTCCCCCAGGCGCTCGCCGCTACCAGCCTGCAGCCGCAGCGCAGTGTCGAGCTCGGCGGCGTTGAGTCGGCCGCTCGAGATCAGCAGCTCGCCGAGCTTGCCCTTGTCTTCGTCGCCGGGCGCGCGTGCTCCCGGGACGACCTTCTCCCCCAACTCCTCCATCGCCGCAGTTCCTCCCCCTCGTCTGCTCGCGTGGCGTGCACGCGAGACCATCCTTGCCCCTACCGCGTTCTAGTCGTCGTGCTGGGGCTTGACCACCCTGGTTCGAGGGATTCCCCGCCGGGACGAGCCAAACCTACCCGGCCGTGGGTCCCTCCGGAGCAGATCGTTCTCGATACGACGGAGCGACGCAGGAGTCGAACCTACCCAGCCGTGGGTTACACGACCTCACGCGTTTTGAAGACGCGCTGGGCCACCGGGCCCATGCCGCTCCGGGGGGCACGGTACAAGCTGCCATGATCCGCGCGTGAGCGAGACCTCCGCGGCTCCTGCCGAGCGGCAGCCGTCCACCGCGCGCAAGCTGCTGGTCACGGTCGGGCTGGCGCTGCTCGTCGTCGTCCTCGTCCTCGCAGCCGCCTCGTTCCTGCCGCGCTGGTGGGCTCACCGCGTCGGCGCGCAGGCCGGCGGCAACTTCACCGCCGGGATCGCGCTCGGGCTGACCTACGGGTTCCTCTTCACGATCGTCCCGCTCGCGGTGCTCTGGTGGGCGTTCCGCCAGCGGCGGACCGTGAGGACCTGGGCGCTGATGGCGGCAGCTGCGCTCGCACTCGCGCTGCCGAACCTGCTCACGCTCGGCATCGTCGTCGGCACGGGCGGGGCGGCCCATGCCGGCGAGCGGACCCTCGACGTGGACGCGCCGGGCTTCCGCGCCTCCGTGCTCATCGGCGCGATCGCGGCCGCACTCGTCTTCCTGGTCGGCGGCTTCATGCTCCGCTCGCGCCGTCGCACCCACCGCGAGGTGGAGCGGCTCAGCGCCGAGCTGCACTCCCGGAACGGCGTCGGGGCCGCCAACGGGCGACCCCGACAGGACGACGCCGCGGGCGACTAGCCCGTGACGATCTTGATCTGCACGAGCCGGCGGGTGGAGATGCCGGCGAGCAGGTTCTCGCCCGACTTCCGCGCGCGGAGGAAGAACTGCACCGCTGTGCCGTTCTTCAGCTCCAGCCGCTCGGTCGGTCGGACGGTGAACTCCGCGACGCCGCTCGAGTTGGTCGGCGCCTCCGGGGCGGCCGTAACGCGGCCGAACGGGACGGCGGAGACGTACACGAGCGCGCCGGAGACCAGGCGTCCGCGGGTGTCGCTGACGCGAACCCGCAGTGTCACGGGGTCGTTCCGGTTCCGGAACGCGGTCGGCGAGGACGAGAAGCCGCTGATCACCAGCCGATCGGGCAGCGAGACGCTCGAGACCGGCACGGCCGGTCCGGCGCCCCCGCCGCTCGCCGGCCGCACGACGGCGGTCTGAGCGGACGTCGCGGTCGACGAGCCCTGCGGATTCGTCGCGCGGGCCTGCACGCGAATCGTGCGACCGAGGTCGTCGGAGCGGACGCCGTAGGTCCGGCCGCGGGCGTTCGTGTCGCCGCAGTTCGCGCCGGCCTGGTCGCACTGGAGCCAGATGAACGCGAACGTCGGCGCCCCCGTCCAGGTGCCCTCGGCGGCGGTCAGCGTGCCGCCGACGACCGCGGTGCCGGAAATGGTGGGCGCGGCGGTGTTCGCCGGCAAGACGTTGTCGGCGATCACGGGGCTCGGCTTCGTGTTCGCGCGACCCGTGCCGTCTGCATTTCGTGCGGTGATGATCGCGCGGACGGTCCTGCCGACGTCCGCGGCCACGAGCCGGTAGTTGCGTCCGGTCTCGCCGCCGATCGTCGCGCAGGCGGCGCCGGCGGCGTCGCAGCGCTGCCACTGGTAGGTGAACGAGGTCGGGTTGTTCGCCCACGACCCGTTCGAGGTGCCGATGACGGCGCCGCGCCGGAACGTGCCTTCGAGGGCGGGCTGCGCCGTCTCGGCGGGCGGCACGGCCAGCGCCACGGCGGCCGAGACGAGCCCGGTCAAAGTGACGGCGAGCAAGGCGAGGAGCGTGAGGTGTCGACGTGTGCGGTGAGAGGTCATGACCATCCCTTCTTCGCCAGATGCATGACGGATGCGCGAATTGTGGCGCGTCGGGACGGACGGAAAACGCGATTTCAAGCCGATTTACACAACCCTTGCGCGCCGCGAACGGATCCCGCACACTCCGGCGCGTGCCACACGTGCGCCTGATCGACGACGACGAGGCGACCGGGGCGCTGCGGAAGGAGTACGACGCCGCGATCGCCCGCGCCGGCAAGGTCTTCAACATCGTCAAGGCGATGAGCCTGCGTCCGAGCGTGCTGAAGCGCTCGATGGACCTCTATCTCGGGATCATGAAGGGCTCCTCGGGCCTCTCGCGCCAGGAGCGCGAACTGTTGGCGGTCGTCGTCTCCCGCACCAACGACTGCCACTACTGAATTCGTGCGCACGCAGACGACCTCCGTGCCGAGGGCGCCGACGAGACGCTCGCGAGCCACGCCGAGCACGACTACCGCCGCGCCGACCTCACGCCTCGCGTCCGCGCGCTCTGCGACTTCGCCGTCAAGCTCACCCGGTCGCCGGCGGCGGTGTTACGGGCCGACGTCGACGTCCTGCGCGAGCTCGGCTGGGACGACACCGCCATCCACGACGCGATCCAGGTGATCGCCTACTTCAACTACATCAACCGGGTCGCCGAGGGCGTCGGCATCGGCGCTGAACCAGAATGGGGCCCCGACTGGAAGGAGCAGGGATGAGCGACTTCACGATCATGCACCTGGACGACTTCGAGCGTCCCTTCCCGAAGTGGGCGCTCGCCCGGCGCTCGCTCGGTCTGACGTCGTTCGGGATGAACGTCGTCGAGCTGCCGCCCGGCGAGTCGATTCCCGAGCACACCGAGGTCGAGACCGACCAGGAGGAGGTCTTCATCGCACTCTCGGGCGAGCCGACGATGGTGGTCGACGGCGAGGATCACGCGATGCGGGCCGGCACGTTCGCGCGGCTCGGCCCGGAGCCCCGGCGGACGGTGCGGAACGACGGGCAGGAGACGGCCACGGTGCTGATCGTCTCGGCGCCGCGCACGAGCGGCCACACGCCGCCGGAGTGGGCATGAACGGCCCCGTCACATGAACGGCCCAGTCACATGAACGGTCCAGTCACATGAACGGCCCAGTTACCGTCGCCTGCGTGCAGGTCGAGCCGGCGATCCTCGATCGCGCGGGCACGATCGACCGCGTGGCGGAGCGGACCGCCGAGGCAGCCGGGCAGGGCGCCGCGCTCGTCGTCTTCCCCGAGACCTTCGTGCCCGTGTATCCCTCGTCGGCGTGGGCGAAGGCGTTCGCCGGTTGGGCCGATCCGCGCGCGAAGGCGGCCTTCGCGCTCCTGCACAGCGAGTCGTTGGCGGTGCCGGGTCCGGACGCCGACCGGCTCGCCGACATCGCCCGCGACCACGGCGTCATGCTCGTCGTCGGGGTCAACGAGCTCGATCCCGAGCGACCCGGCACCCTCTACAACTCGCTGCTCTACTACTCCGCCGCCGGCGACCTCGTCCTCCACCACCGCAAGCTCGTCCCGACGAACCACGAGCGGCTCGTCTGGGGACAGGGCGACGGGCGCGGGCTGCGCGCGATCGAGTCCGACGTGGGCCGGATCGGCGGGCTGATCTGCTGGGAGAACTACATGCCGCTCGCGCGCTTCGCGCTCTACGACTCCGGCGTCGAGATCTACGTCGCCTCGACCGCCGACGACGGCGACGCGTGGCAGGCGACCCTCGTCCACATCGCGCGGGAATCACGGGCGTTCGTCGTCGCGCCGGCGCACTTCCAGCGCGCGGCGTCGTACCCCGACGACTTCCCGCTGCGCGAGGAGCTCGAGGGCCGCGACGTCCTCGGCCGCGGCGGCAGCGCGATCCTCGGCCCCGACGGGGCCTACCTCGCGGGCCCGCTCTACGACGAGGAGGGAATCCTCTACGCGGAGCTCGATCCGACCCGCCTGGCCGAGGAGCGCCAGCGGTTCGACCCCGCCGGCCACTATCACCGGCCTGACGTCTTCACCCTCTCGGTCAACCCGTCGAGCTGACCCGTACGGTGATGAGATCGCCGCGCTCGACGCTCCAGCGCGCGAACGAGCCGGCGTTGACCTCCAGCGCGCCGCGGTAGGCGACACCCGGCGAGTAGATCTTGCACGGGTCGCGCTTGCACGGCTCCATCCGCAGGATGCGCACGATCCGCCCGCGGACGTTGTAGAACGCGATGTCGAGCGGGATCAGGGTGTTCCTCATCCAGAACCCGCCCTCCGACGGCGATTCGTACCGGAAGATCATGCCGGCCTTCGCGCCGAGCGACCGGCGGTTCATCAGGCCGAGCTGGCGCTGCTCGTCGGTGCGCGCGATCTCGACCGCGAGCTTGACCGTCTCCCCCGCCTTCGTCGTGATCGTGGCCGTGCCCTTGCCGAAGACGACCGGCGACTGGCCGGGCGCGAGCGCCGCCGCGGCGCCGGCGACGAGGAGCCCGCACGCGAGCACCGCGATCAGGAAGGCACGCACGGCCTACAGGCTATCCAGGCCACGCGGAGGTGCCCACGCGGAGGTGAGGGTGCGGAGCTCCGGCTCCACCCGGTCGGCCAGCTCGCGCACCTCCTCCGCCTCGCGCAGTAGGCCGGCGACGGCGGCCTCGAGCGCGCGGAGCAGCTCGGCTCGCTCCAGCGAGCCCACCAGCGCGTCCCCGAGCGGCGCCGTCACCTCGGCCGGGAGATCGTCGACGCCTCGTCCGTACCGCGCCGGCAGGCCGCGGCGCCGGCAGGCGAGGGCGAGCGCGTAGTCGCGGACGGCGCTGATCCAGTACTCCGCCTGCCAGACCCGGCCGCGCTCGATGCTGAAGCGGGCGCGCAGCGCGTGGTGCACCGCCTGGCCGAAGAGCTCGTGCGCCGGCGGCGGCTCGGCGTACGACGTGTCCACGGCGGTGCCGAACAGCAGCCGGAACGTCGGCGCCGCCGCCCCGAACGCCGACGCCGGCGCGAAGGAGAGGTCGAACTGGAGGCAGCCCGGCACGAGGAACACCCTGTAGAGGAAGGCCCCGCTCGGGACGTCGAAGAGCTGCACGGCGTCGAATTCCCGCGCGAGCGCGTCCGACCAGTCGGCGAGCACGGCGGTCACGGGCGTGCCGTCGGCGACGGCGAAGGTGAGGTCGAGGTCCGACCAGCGGTCGCCGTCGCCGAGCGCCAGCGAGCCGACGACCGCACCGGCGACGACGCGTTCGTCGGTCTCCGCCCACTCGAGCACGCGGGCTCGAAGGCGCTCGCGCTCCTCGACGGTGAAGAGGCTCACGACTGCCGGGCGGCCGTGCGGCGCAGGACCCGCTCGTCTCCGATCCGCCGGGTGACGCCGTCGGCGTCGAGCCGCTCGAGGTAGAGCTGCGCGTCGCGGCGGCCGCAGCCGACGAGGTCGCGGAAGCGCGCAAGCGAGATGCGACCCGCCGCCGCGCACTCGTCGAGCAGCAGCGAACGCGCCCGCTCGAAGGCGGCGGCGGACGCGGCGTAGCCGTCGCCGAGCCGGACGAGCCGTCTCTCGGACTCGAGGAAGCGCGCAAGCTCGGCGCGCTCGACCTTCGCCGCGCCCGGCTCCGCAGCGGCGAGCGCCGCCTCCACCGCAGCGGCCTCGGCTGCGCGCTCGCCGAGCTCGCCAGTGACGCCCGGCCGGTAGAGCTTCGAGCCGCGACGCTCGAACGGGAGCTGCTGGAGGACGTCCCTTCGCCCAGGGCTCTGTCGGCGCCGGCACGCCGGGATCGAGCGGATCGGCTGCGTCGAGCGCGGTCTCGAGCTGCGCCCGCAGCTCCTCGAGCCACTCGGGCGAGTAGCGCCAGCCGTCCGGCGCCTCGACCGGTGCGTGCACGGGCGCCTCGCCCCGTTCCGCACGCTCGAACCTCGCCGGATCCGCATGCCGCGACGGCCGTGGGTCGAGGACGCGCCCGCCGCCGACCGTCGTGCCCGTGCGAAGCACGAGGCGGTCGCCGCGGGAAGCGACGAGCGGCGCGGTCAGGCGCAGCTGCGCGAAGCGTCCGACACGGACGACCCGTGCCGCGACGGCGGCGGTGCCGTGGTGCACGTGCAGGCGGGTGCCATCCGGGACCGGTTCGAGCTCGTCGAGCGCCACGTCGAGCCGGTAGCTCGGCCGGAAACGGCCCGGGGCGACGATGGCATCGCCGCGGCGGAGCTCGCGCCGCTCGACACCCGGGAGCGCGAGGGCGACCCGCTGCCCGGCCTCGGCGCGCTCGACGGGCTCGTCGTGCACCTGCACCGAGCGCACCCTGACCTCCCGGCCGCCCGGCTCGACCCGCAGCGCGTCACCTGCGCCGATGCTCCCCGCCCAGAGCGTCCCGGTGACGACGGTGCCGATGCCGTGCAGCGTGAACGCGCGGTCGACGTACAGGCGGGTGGGCTCCTCGGCCGCGCGGTTGTCCGCTTTGTGTTCCTGGAACACAAAGTCGGCGGCCTGCGCGAGCGCCTCGCGGAGGTCGTCCAGGCCGGCGCCCGACTTCGCGCTCACCGGGATCACGGCGGCGTCCGGCACGAGCTCGCGCGCCTCCTCGACGGCCAGCTCGAGCGTCTCCGGGTCGACCGCGTCGGCCTTCGTCACCGCGACGACGCCGTGCTCGATCCCGAGCAGGCGGAGGATCGCCAGGTGCTCGTGCGTCTGCGGTCGCGCTCCCTCACCGCCGTCGATCACGAGCAGGAACAGGTCGATGCCGGTCGCGCCGGCGACCATGTTGCGGACGAAGCGCTCGTGACCCGGCACGTCGACGAGCGAGAGACGGCGGCCGTCGGGCAGGGCGAGCGGCGCGTAGCCGAGGTCGATCGAGATGCCGCGCGCCTGCTCCTCGGGCAGCCGGTCGGTGTCCTTCCCGGTCAGCGCCCGGACGAGCCACGTCTTGCCGTGGTCGACGTGTCCCGCGGTGCCTACCGTGAGCGGCATGCGCGTACCGCCCGCGCGACCTCGGCGGCCTCGGCGTCCGTGAGCGTCCGGCAGTCGAGCAGCGTGCGGCCGTCGCGGACCAGGGCGACGACCGGCGGCTCGCCTGCCCGCAGCGCGCCGGCGAGCTCCTCCTCGACCGCACACGCGAAGCTCGGCAGCTCGGCGAGCGGCATGGCGCCGCCGCCGACCCGCGCGGAGGTCTCCTCGACCGAGCCGCCAACCGCCGTCGCGAGCCGCTCCGCCCGGGCGCGCACCGCCTCGGCCGGCTCTCGCAGCATGCGCAGCACGGGAATCTCGTCCGGTGTCTCGAGGTAGAGCAGGAGCGTCCCCTCGAGAGCCGCCAGCGACAGCTTGTCCGCCCGGAGCGCCCGCTGAAGCGGGTGACGCCGCAGCTGCTCGACGAGGTCGGCGCGTCCGGCGACGATGCCGGCCTGCGGCCCGCCGAGAAGCTTGTCGCCCGAGAAGCAGACGAGGTCGGCGCCGGCGTCGAGACTGGCTCGCGGGCGCCGGCTCGCCGTCGAGCGGCACGAGCGCGCCTGAGCCGAGGTCGTCGACGAGCGGCAGGCCGTGCCGTCGTGCGACCGCCGCCAGCTCCGCGACGGTGGCGTGCTGCGTGAAGCCGACCTGGCGGAAGTTCGACTGGTGGACGCGCAGGAGGAGTGCCGTCTCCGGCCCGATCGCGGCCTCGTAGTCGGCGGCGCGCGTGCGGTTCGTCGTCCCGACCTCGTGCAACCGTGCGCCCGAGCGGGAGAGCACGTCGGGGATGCGAAAGCCGTCGCCGATCTCGATCAGCTCACCGCGCGACACGAGCACCTCACGGCCGTCGGCGAGCGCCGCGAGGGCGAGCAGCAGCGCGCCCGCGTTGTTGTTGACGACGAGCGCGCTCTCCGCGCCGGTGAGCCGCCGCAGGAGACCGGCCAGATGATGCTGGCGCGAGCCGCGGCTGCCGTCGACGAGGTCGTATTCCAGGTTCGAGTAGCCGAGCGCCACCTCGGCGACGCGGTCGACGGCCGCCTGGGCGAGCGGCGAGCGCCCGAGATTCGTGTGGACGAGGACGCCGGTGGCGTTCAGCACGCGCCGGAGCTGCGGCCGCCGGCCGGCCTCGAGCCCTGCGAGCGCGCGCAGGACGAGGTCGCCGGGGTCGGCGCCGGCCCTGATCTCCTCGCGAGCCAGCTCGAGCGCAGTTCGCGCGGCCTCGAGCGCGGCCGGGCGCGGCTCGCGCACGAGACGCTCGTCGCGGAGCAGCTCGTCGACGGAGGGCAGGTCGCGAAGCCTCATGGAAACCCAGTGTAAGCAGGGATGCCTGCTTAACTATCAGGGTGCTCAGGCGCATCCGGCTCGCCGTCACGGCCGTGATCCTGCTCGTCGCCGGCACGGCCGTCACCGCCGTCGCCGCCCGCGACGCGTACTTCGTCGACCGGCCGCTGCCGGGCGCCACCGTCCGCGAAGCCCGCCTCGCGCAGCCCGTCACCGTCGTCGTCGACGGCCGCCGGGTGGAGGTGGCGCCTGGACGCGTGCTGCGCGTCTACAAGCGTGCGACCGAGCGGGCCGTCCAGGAGGCAGGGCGGCACTCCTTCCTGACGAGGGTGCAGGCGCTCGCCGACCCGAGCCCGCCGGCGATCGAGGTCGACCCAGCGCTCATCGTCCGGCCGGGAGAGTTGAACGGGCTCGTGGACGAGCTCGCGGCCGAGCTGCAGCAGCCGGTTGCGGCGAACGTCGTCATGCGGGGCGTCGAGCCGCACGTCGTCGCCGCGAGCCCCGGCCAGGGGATCGACCGCCGCGCCCTCCTGCGAGGCCTGCGCGCTGCTGCCCTCGGCGGGCCCCGCGTCGTCGAGGCGAGGCTCGTCGACGTCACCACGCCGCTCGACACGGCCGCGGCCGAGGAGGCGGCCGAGACCGCCCGGCTCATCGTCTCGGCGCCGGTGGCGCTGCACTACGGCGGCCGGGACGTCGGCGAGCTCACCCCGGAGCAGCTCGCCCGCCTGCTCCGCTTCGTACCGCGGGAGGATCGCTTCGTCGTCTCGTTCGACCGGGAGCGGCTCGCGCGTGCCGTGCAGCCCTCCGTCGGCGAATGGCGCCGCCAGGCGAGGAACGCGCGCTTCGCCCTCGCCGGCCGCAAGTGTCCGCATCGTGCCGTCGCGCCCGGGCCTCGACGTGAACCCGAAACGGACGCTCGCCGCGGTGACCGCCGCCGCGTACTCCCCCACGCGCATCCGCAGAGGTGACGTTGCAGGAGACGCGCGCCGACCGCACGACCCGCCGAGGCCGACGCGCTCGGCATCCGCGAGCGCATCTCCACCTTCACGACCGAGATGGGCGTCTCGTCCTCGAACCGGATCCACAACGTCCACCTGATGGCGGACTACGTGGACGGCACGATCATCGAGCCCGGCGACTCGTTCTCGTTCAACGACCGCGTCGGTCCGCGGACCGCCGAGCGAGGCTTCCTCGAGGGGCAGATGATCGTCGGCTCGCTGCTCTTGCCGTCGATCGGCGGCGGCGTCTGCCAGACGGCGACGACGCTGTTCAACAACGCCTTCGAGCTCGGCCTGCCGATCCAGCGCCGCTACAACCACAGCTTCTACATCTCGCACTACCCGATGGGCCGGGACGCCACGGTCTCGTGGGGCGGGCCCGACCTCGTCTTCCGCAACGACCTGAAGACGGGGATCCTGATCAAGACGAGCTACACGAACGAGACGCTGACGTTCAGCTTCTACGGCACCGACCCCGGCCGCCGCGTCGTGGCAGACACCGGCCCGCAGGTGAACTGGCGGCAGCCGCAGACGACCTATGCGCTCGACCCGTACGCGCCGGCGGGCTCCGTGCGCACCGTCGCCGGCTCGAACCAGCCCGGCTTCGACGTGACGGTCTCGCGCACGGTCTTCGAGCGAGGGAAGGTGCGGCGCAAGGACTCGTTCACGAGCGCCTACGTCGCCGTCGGCCCGACCCAGATCTACGGCCCGGGCAGCTCGATCCCGGGCCCGTACTTCGTTCTGCCTCGCGTCTGACCCGCGCTACTGCGCGTCCGCCTTCTCCGGCTCGGCCGGACTCGGCACGCCGCGCGAGTCGTAGCTCTCGACGACGATCCGCACCGCCTCCTCGGGCGAGTCCGTGACGTGCAGGAGCGCCACGTCCTCGCGCGAGATCATCCCGTCGGCGAGCAGCTCGCGGTCGACCCAGGCGAGCATCTCGGCCCAGTAGTCGCGGTCGAAGAGGACGACGGGGAAGTTCAGCACCTTGCCGGTCTGGATCAGAGTCAGCGACTCGAAGAGCTCGTCGAGCGTGCCGAAGCCGCCCGGGAAGATGACGAAGCCCTCGGCTGCCTTCACGAACATCGTCTTGCGGGCGTAGAAGTGCTTGAAGGTCATGCCGAGGTCGACGTACGGGTTGAGGCCCTGCTCGTGCGGGAGCGTGATGTTGAAGCCGACCGAGAGGCCGCCGCCCTCCTTGCAGCCCCGGTTGGCCGCCTCCATCACGCCCGGGCCGCCGCCCGTGACGACGGCGAAGCCCGACTCGGCGAAGAGCCGCCCCGTCTCGCGGGCGCCCTCGGTAGGGGCGCGAGTCCTCGGCGACGCGTGCCGAGCCGAAGATCGAGACCGCCGGGCGGTCGATCTCGAGCACCTTCTGGAAGCCGCTCAGGAACTCCGACGCGATGATCGAGACGTCGTTCGCGAGATCGTCGTGCGTGCGCTCGAGGACGCGTCTGTCGTCGATCTCGGTCCCAATCTCTAGATCTCGCGCTCGACGTACGACGCCGACATCGCGAGCGTGAGAACGACCGCGAGGGCGATGTAGGAGACGCCCGCGATCACGCGCCGCGTCGGCGTGACGCGGTAGTACGCCTCGGCCTCCGGGCGGCGGCGCTCGCGCCAGCGCCGCCACGACTCGAGCGCGCCGAGCACGAGGATGAGGATGAGGATCGGGTTCGGCGCCAGGATCGTGAGGCCGAGCAGCAGCACGAGGCCGGCGAGCCAGAGCGCTGGGATGGATCGCGGCGACGATGCGTCCGCCGTCGAGCGGGCTGATCGGCGCCAGGTTGAAGAGGTTGAGGAAGAAGCCCGTGAAAGCGAGAGCGACGAGCAGCTCCGAGTCGATCGCCTCGCCGAGCGCCCAGACGGCCGCCGCGCCGACACTGCCGAGGATCGGCCCGGCGATCGCGAGCTTTGCCTCGGCCCAGGCGTCGTCGGGAAGGCGCTTCAGCGTGATCAGGGCGCCCAGGAACGGGATGAACATCGGCGCGGAGACGGGCAGTCCCTGGCGTTTCGCCTCGAGCACGTGCCCGAGCTCGTGCACGAGGATCAGGAAGACGAAGCCGACGGCGAACTGCCAGCCCCACAGGAGCGCATACGCCCCGATCGAGACGATCATCGAGCCGGCGACGGTGAAGATCTTGAACTTGAAGAGAGCCGCAAAGAGGAACTTCAGCTTCCAGATCGCGAAGCGCGATCGCCGCGATCGGCGCCCACAGCTTGCGCAACACGTCGCGGAGGGTCGTCGGCTGCTTGATCGGCGAGTAGGGCTCGGGTGCCTCGATCTCCCGCGGCGCGTAAGGGTCGTACTGGCTCACCGACTCAGAGTACTCATCGCCCCTCGAGTGCCCGGTTCACGACGCCGGCCGGCGCCGCCGCCCCCTCCTCGAACGCGGCCGCGAACGCCTCCTCCCCGAGCGCCGCCGCGAGGGCGGCGCGGGTCTCATCGATGTCCCTCAGCTCCTGCGGCTGCGCGCTCGTCTCGGTGCGGAGCCCGAACGACGCGCCGAGGAGCCGAGCCGCCTCGACGCTGTCGCCCTGCGCGTGCGCGGCGCCGGCGAGACCGACGCAGGCGGAGGCCATGCGGTCGGGAAAGCCCAGCTCGCCGAAGATCCGCAGCGCCGTGCGGTAGTCGCTCGTCGCCCCGTCGACGTCACCCGCGTGGAACTTCGTGGCGCCGAGACCGGCCACGGCGAAGCCCTCGAGCTCCTTGGAGCCGAGCTCGCGCGCGGCCGACAGGGACTCCGCGTACACCACGCCCGCTCGCTCGTCGCGCTCCGCGTAGAGGATCGTGCCGAGGTTGTTGAGCGCGATCGAGAGGTACGAGAGGCTGCCGAGGCGCCGCGCGCGGCTCGCTCCCTCCTCGAACAGCGCGGCCGCGCGATCGAGCTCGCCCCGGTCGTGCGCGACGGCGCCGAGGATGCTCAGCGAGCCCAGGAGCTCCTGCTCCTCGCCCGCGGCGTCGAGCAGCTCACGCGCCTCCTCCGCCCGGGCCTGCGCGAGGTCGAGCTCGGCGCGCCGCCAGTCGATCAGGGCGGCGCCCTTGAGAGCCTGCGCGCGCAGGAGCGACGGTGTTGGCGCGCCGGCAAGCGCGGTCTGAGCCCACTCGGCCCCCTCGGCGAAGTTCGCATGGACGTACCAGAAGCGGGAGAGGTCCCGGACGAGCCGGAGCAGCGCGTCGGCGAGCCCCTGCTCGCGTGCGAACGCGAGGGCGGCGCGGAGGTTGTCGCGCTCGCGCTCGAGCCGGCCGTGCGCTGCGGTGTCGCCCGGCCCGAGGAGCTTCGGCGCGAGCTCCTCGGCGAGTCCTGCGTAGTGCTCGAGGTGGCGGCTGCGCACGGCGTCGCCCTCGGTCGCCCGCGTCCAGGCTCGCGCGGGCGTACTCGCGGACCGTGGCGAGCAGCCGTAGCCGGCCGTCCTCGCCGCGGAGCACGAGCGAGGCCTCGACGAGCGCCGGCAGCGACGCCGGCGCCGCCGGGCCAGACCGCCTCGGCCGCGTCGTGCTCGAAGCCGCCGGCGAAGACGCCGAGGGCGGCGAAGAGCTCCCGCTCGGACGGCGCGAGCCGCTCCTCGCTCCAGGCGATCGCCGCCCGCAACGTCCGCTGGCGCTCCGGCAGGTCACGAGGTCCACCGGCGGCGAGCTCCAGCGTCGCCGACTCGACCAGTTCCGCCAGCGTCAAGTCGCGAGCGCGTGCCGCGACGAGCTCGAGTGCGAGCGGCAGCCGGTCGAACCGCTCGCAGAGCTCGTCGACGCCTGCACCGGCCGAGAAGCCGTGCCGGGCAGCCCGCGCGCGGGCGACGAAGAGCGCGGCGGCGTCCTCCGGGTCAGCGGCGGCACCGGCACGTCGTGCTCCCCGTAGAGATCGAGGCGCGCGCGGCTCGTCGCGAGCACGCGGGCACCCGGAGCCGCCGCCAGCAGCTCGGCGACGGCGGGCGCGGCGTCGAGGACGTGCTCGAAGTTGTCGAGCACGAGCAGCAGCTCGCGTCCGGCCAGGTGCTCGCGGAGGTCGGCCTCGGCGACGTCGAGCGCGCGCTGCGATCGTCTGGAGGCACGAGCGCCGGGTCGGCGAGCGGCGCGAGGGCGACGAAGACGGCGCCGTCCGCGAAATCGCCCGCGAGCTCGTCCGCAGCCGCAAGCGCGAGTCGGGTCTTGCCGATGCCGCCCGGCCCGGTGAGCGTGACGAGCCTCGCGCCGCCGCGCACGAGCGCGAGCAACTCGTCGAGCTCCGCCTCGCGGCCGATCAGCGGCGTCGCGGGAGCCGGCAGCCTGGCGCGGGGCCGAGCGGCACGAGGCGGCGCGGCCGAGCGAGGCGTCCTGCCGGAGGATCGCGAGCTCGAGCTCTCGTAGCTCCGACCCCGGCTCGAGGCCGAGCTCGTCGAGAGCCGCCCGCGCGCGCGGAAGGCTTCGAGCGCGTCCGCCTGCCGGCCGGCGCGGTACAGCGCGAGCATCAGTTGGCGCGCGAGTCCGCTCCCGGAGCGGCTCCTCGCGGGCGCGCCGCTCGAGATCCGGCACGAGCTCCGCGGCCTGGCCGAGCTGGAGCGACGCGTCGGCGAGATCCTCCGCCGCCGTCAGCCGCTCCTCGTCGAGAGCCGCGCCTGCTCTGCCGTCGAGATCGGCGAGCGCCGGGCCGCGCCAGAGCGCGAGCGCCTCCGTCAGCCTCGCCTCCGCCGTCGCGGGGTCGCCGCCCGCCAGGGCTGCGCGCCCGGCTGCCGCGAGGACGCGAAACTCGCGGGCGTCGAGACGAGCGGCACCGAGCTCGAGCGCGTACCCGCTCCCCCGGCGGACGATCTGCGCCCCGGTCGCGGCAATCGCTTGCCTGAGCTTCGACGCGTACACCTCGAGCGAGCGTGCGGCGCCCGGCGGCGGCTGCTCGCCCCACACCTCGTCCACGAGCCGCGAAACCGGCACCGGCTCGCCCGCGGCGAGCAGCAGCTGAGCGAGCACCGCCCGCTGCTTGGGACCGCCGAGCGCGACCGCACCCTCGACCTCGACCGCCCCCAGGATCCGGAAGTCCATGACCCCGCCGCCGATGCGCTCATTGTGGCGCTTGAGCCGGCCTTGAGGGGCCTTTGAGCCATCTGGACGAACCTCTCGCCATGGCGTCGAACAGGAGGTCGCAGATGAACCGCCGCACGAAGCTCCGCGCTCAGATCGCGCTCACCACGGCCGTCTGCTTCGGCAGCCTCGCCGCCCTCGCGGCCGGCTCCCCTTCGAGGGCGGGCGAGTCGTGCGACCAGCCGGTCTGGTCCCAGATCTTCAGCTGGGCGGCGAATGACTGCCGCTGAGCGCGAGCACCTCGCGAACGACCACCTCGGGGTCGCGCTCGCCGACCGAGAATGCCTCGGCATACGGCGTCTCTTCGAGCGCCGCCCGCAGCCGTGCCTCCAGCTCCTCGAGGTACTCCTGCTCCTGCCAGTCGACGGACGCGCCGGTTCTGCGGCGGATCCCCGCCGCGGCGCCGAGCAGTCCGGCCGCTGAGACCTCGTCGCCCTGGCGCTCGAAGGTCGGCGCGAGCCACACGCAGTTCGACGCGATCCGATCCTGGAAGCCGAGCTTCTCGTACAGATCGAGGCTCTCGAGGAGGCTCGCATCGGCCGGCGACGAGCTCGCCGAGCCGAACCTGGGCGTCGCCGAGACCCATCAGAGCGTTCGCCAGGTACTCGCGGTGGTCGGCGCGGCGAGCCACATCGACGCTCTCCTCGTAGATCGCCGCCGCGCCGCGGTAGTCCTGCCGATCGACGACGACGACCGCGAGGTTCGCGAGCGAGAGCGAGAGGGGCGCGTCGTCTCCGAGCGACCGCGCGAGCTCGGCGCTCTGCCCCCACCACGCCTCGGCACCGTCGCTCCGGCGGCGGCTGTAATCGATGCAACCGAGCAGGATGAGCAACCGCCAGCGCTCGGTCTCGTCGACCTCGTCGGCGAGGAGCGGCAAGGCGGCCTCCGCGTGCTCGCCGGCCGGATCGAAATCGCCCTGCCGCCACTCGAGCGTCGCCAGCTTCCGCAGCAGCTGTGCGTGCAGCGCCGCGCGAACCTCGCTCCCGCGGGCGAGCTCGAGCGTCTCGCTGAGCCATGCGCGTCCCTCGGCGAGGTGTCCGCGGACGAGCCAGAAGTGGGAGACCGCAGCGGCGAGCCGCAGGCGCAGATCGAGATCCACCGAGCTCGTGCGCGTCAAGGCGGCGCGGAAGTTGTCGTGCTCCCGCTCGAAGGTCGCATACGCCTCGTCGACCGCCTCACCGGCGAGCTCGCCGACCAGCCGTTCTCCGAGGCCGGCGAAGTACTCGGCGTGGCGCCGGCCGAGCTCGTCCGCGAGACCGGTGGCCTCGAGCCGCTCGACGGCGTACTCGCGAATCGTCTGGAGCATCCGGTAGCGCCCGTCGTCGGCTCGCCTGACGAGACTGCTGTCGCAGAGTCCCGGCAGCGCGTCGCTCTGGCCGCAGACGGCCTCGACGGCGTCTGCCGTGAAGCCGCCGGCGAACGTGCCGAGGCCCGCGAACAGCGTCTGCTCGACCGGGCGCAGCAGGTCGTAGCTCCAGCCGATCGCCGCGCGCAGCGTGCGCTGCCGCTCCGGGACGTCGCGGGCACCTCGCGAGCCGACCTCGAGGCGGCGGTCGAGCGAGGCGAGCAGCTCGTCGGACGTCAGCTCCCCGTTCGAGCGGCGACGAGCTCGATCGCCAACGGCAGGCAGTCGAGGCGCTCGCAGATCTCCGCGGTGAGGCGGGGATCCGCCTCGCTGTCGGCAGCCCGTGCACGAGCGACGTACAGCTCCTCGGCCTCCTCCGCGGCGAGCGGCGGCACGGTCCGCTCGTGCTCGCCGTACACGCGCAGCGGCGCTCGGCTCGTCGTCAGCACCCGCACGCGCGGCGCCGCCTGGAGGACCTCGGTGACGAAGGGCGCGGCATCGAGCACCTGCTCGAAGTTGTCGAGCAGGAGCAGCAGCTCGCGGGTGTGCAGTTCGTCGAGCAACGACTCCTCGGGAAGCTCGAGTGCGGACGCGACCGCGGGCCGCACGAGGACGGGATCGACGAGGGCCGCGAGCCCGACGAACCAGACGCCGTCGGCGAACGTTCCCGCCAGCTCATGGGCCGCGGCGAGAGCGACGCGCGTCTTGCCGACGCCTCCCGGGCCGGTGAGGGTGACGAGGCGCGCGCCGCCGCGCAGGAGGGTCGTGGCCCCATCGATCTCCGCTCGACGGCCGATGAGCGCCGTGACCGGTGCCGGCAGGTGGCGGCGGGCCCGCACGGTCTCGGGCTCGACGGCGAGCGCTGCGTCGTGGCGCAGGATCGCGGTCTGGAGGTCGCGGAGCTCGGCTCCCGGCTCGAGCCCCAGCTCGTCCAGCGCCCGCTGGCCGTCGGCGTAGACCTCGAGAGCATCCGCCTGGCGACCGGCCCGGTAGAGCGCGAGCATCAGGAGAGCTCTCAGCCGCTCCCGGAGGGGATTGTCGGCGACGAGGGTCTCGAGCACGTGCAGGTCCGGATCGAGACCGAGCGCAAGCGTGCTGTCGGCGCGATCCTCGAGCGCCACGACCCGGAGCTCCCCGAAGCGTCGAGCGTCCGCCTGGGCACTGTCGCCGTCGATCCCCGCGAGCGGCGGACCGCGCCACAGGCCGAGCGCTGCGTCGACGGCGGCGACGGCTGCCGCGTGGCGGCCGGCGTCGCGATGCTCTCGCGCGTCGGCGAGCAGCCGCTCGAACTCGTCGGCGTCGCTGCTCGCGGCCTGGAGTCGATAGCCGCTCGCGTCCCGGACGATGTCCAGCCCGTCCTTCCGCAACGCCGACACGTAGACCTGCAGCGCGTGGACCGCGCTCGCCGGCGGATCCTCGGGCCAGAGGGCGTCCACGAGCCGCTCGTCCGGCACCGGAGCGCCGCGGGCCAGTACGAGCGTGACGAGGAGAGCGCGGTGCTTCGGGCCGCCGCTGAACGCAACGCCGTCGACCTCGACCGGCCCGAGTATCCCGACCTTCACGACCCCTCCTCTTGACGGCAGGTTTCTACCTCACGAGCCCTGGCCGATCCACTCCTCGCCGCCCTCGTAGACCTCCTTCTTCCAGAGCGGCACGGTCTGCTTGAGCGTGTCGATCGCCTCCTTGCAGGCCGCGAGGGCTGCGCCACGGTGCGCGCGCGGAGACGGCGATGACGACGCTCGGCTCGCCGATCTCGACCCGGCCGACGCGGTGGTGGATGGCGATCTCGGTGAGCCCGTGCCGGGCCTTCAGCTCGTCTGCCAGCGCGGCCATGGTCTGCTCGGCCATGCCCTCGTAGGCCTCGTACTCGAGGTAGAGCACGTCGCGCTCACGCGACCTGTTGCGCACGGTGCCGGTGAACGTCGCGATCGCACCGGCGTCGTCCCGGCTCACCTCGCGCACGACCGCGTCGAGTGAGAGGGGGTCGGCCGAGAGCAGGAAGGAGCCGCCCGAGACGGGCGGGATGAGCGCGACCTCGTCGCCCTCCGCCAGCGGCCGACCCGCCGCGGCGTACTCCTTGTTGACCGCGTAGAGGAGGCCGGCCGGCTCGTTGCCGAGCTCGAGCGCCGCCCAGACGTCGCCGACCGTCGCACCGTCCGCGAGCCGCACCGTCCGGGAGCCGGTGCCCGCCCGTTCGCGCAGTCCCGCAAAGAGCCGCACCGAGACGTCCACCCGGCGAGCCTAGCCGTCGCCTGGTTGCCTCGGATCGAGTGACATGTTAGTTCTCGCGCATGAGCGTCACGCTGATCGGGACGACGCTGAACGACCAGGTCTACGAGACCATCAAGCGCCGTCTGGTGCAGCGTCAGATCGGCCCCGGCGAGAAGGTCAGCCTGCACGAGCTCGCCGGCGAGCTCGGCGTCTCGCGCAGCCCCGTGCACCACGCGCTCACGCGCCTGGTCTCGGAGGGGCTCGCTGACCGTAAAGTCGCGGCGCGGCTATTTCGTCATGCCGCTGACGGAGTCCACGATCGCCGACGGCTACGACGTCCGCCTCGCGCTCGAGCTCCAGGCGGCCGAGGGCGCGGTCGGCCGCGTCGGGCGGGACGGCCTGCAGCGGCTGCGTTCGCTCTGCGAGTCGACGGTGGCCGCGGTCTCGCATGCCGACTGGGACACGGCGAACGCGGCGTTCCACGAGCACCAGGTCGACCTGGCAGGCAACGGCCTCCTCTCCCGCTTCTACCGCGAGCTGTCCGTGAACCTGATGATGCAGGTGATCCGGGGCGGCCAGCTCGAGGGCGGGTCGTACCTCCCGGCCGAGCACGAGGCGATCGTGGCCGCGTACGAGGCGGCTGACCTCGAGCGCGCTCGCACGGCGATCAGGGCGCACATCGCGACGGGTCGTCGGATCGCGCTCGAGGCGCTCGAGCGAGCCGGGGGTGTCCTCTAGCCGTACGATCCGCCCGTGGCGCGCACGGAGAAGCGCGAGACCGACTCGGGCATCGAGCTCAGGCCGGTCTACACGGCGGCCGACGCCGGCGACGAGCTGGAGCTGCCGGGCGAGTTCCCGTACACGCGCGGGCCGTACCCCGACATGTACCGGGGCCGACCGTGGACGATCCGCCAGTACGCGGGCTTCGCGTCGGCCGAGGAGACGAACGCGCGGTTCCGCTACCTGCTCGAGCGCGGGCAGACGGGGCTCTCGGTCGCGTTCGACCTGCCGACGCAGCTCGGCTACGACTCCGACGACCCGCACGCCGTCGGCGAGGTCGGGCGGACCGGCGTCGCGATCGACTCGCTCGAGGACATGCGGATCCTCCTCGACGCCATTCCGCTCGGCGAGGTCTCGACCTCGATGACGATCAACGCCCCTGCCTCCCTGCTGCTCCTCCTCTACGAGCTCGTCGCCGAGGAGCAGGGCGTGCCGGGGAGCGCGCTGCGCGGCACGGTGCAGAACGACATCCTCAAGGAGTACGTGGCGCGCGGGAACTACATCTTCCCGCCGCGCCCGTCGATGCGGCTGACGACCGACCTCTTCGCCTACTGCGCCGAGCGGATCCCGAGCTGGAACACGATCTCGATCTCCGGCTACCACATCCGCGAGGCCGGCTCGACCGCCGTGCAGGAGCTCGCGTTCACGCTCTCGAACGGGATCGCGTACGCGAGCGCCGCGATCGACGCCGGCCTCTCGCCCGACGACTTCGGCGCGCGGCTCTCGTTCTTCTTCAACGCCCACAACCACTTCTTCCAGGAGGTGGCGAAGTTCCGCGCCGCGCGGCGCCTCTGGGCGTCGATCATGCGCGACCGCTTCGGCGCGACGAACCCGCGCGCGCTCGCGCTGCGCTTCCACGCGCAGACGGGCGGCTCGACCCTGACCGCCCAGCAGCCGGAGAACAACATCGTCCGGGTCGCGATCCAGGCGCTCTCGGCGGTGGCCGGCGGCGCCCAGAGCCTGCACACGAACGGCTTCGACGAGGCGCTCGCGCTCCCGACGGAGCGGTCGGCGCGGATCGCGCTGCGCACGCAGCAGCTGCTCGCGCACGAGGCGGGCGTCACCGACTCCGCCGATCCGCTCGGCGGCTCGTTCTTCATCGAGGCGCTGACCGACGAGCTCGAGTCGAGGGCGCTGGAGCTGATCGAGCGGGTCGACGAGCTGGGCGGCGCCGTCGCGGCCATCGAGCAGGGCTTCGTACAGCGGGAGATCGAGGAGGCCGCGTTCCGCTACACGAGCGAGGTCGAGTCCGGCGAACGGGTCATCGTCGGCGTCAACCGCTTCGCCGAGACGGACGCCGAGCAGGTCGAGCTGCACCGGCTCGATCCGGAGGGCGAGGCGCGTCAGGTGGGCCGGACTCAGCGCGTTCGGGCAGAGCGCGATGCCGCAGCGGCCGACGCGGCGCTCGCCGAGGTGCGGCTCGTCACCGGCGGCACCGGCAACCTGCTGCCGCCGATGCGAGATGCGCTGCGTGCCGGGTGCACGGTGGGCGAGATCTGCAACACCCTCCGCGAGGAGTTCGGCACGTTCGACGCGCAGCGCTGACGCGGTAGCATCCGGAGGCACGACGCGACCGGAGGAGTTTGGGGCAAGCGGTGAGACGAGTCGCTTTCAGGGCGTGGGACCGGCTGCTCGACGTTCCCTTCGCCGTTCTGGATTTCGAACACGTCACGAGGAGGCGTGCGCACCGGCTCGTCTGGACGATTCGAGACAGCGTGCGCGAGCTGCCGTTCGCGTTCGTGGCCGGGCTCGCCTCGTTCGCAAAGGCGTTCGTGCGCACGGCGCGGCGCCTGGGAATCGCCGTACTGGAGCTGCCCTGGGTGCTCGCCGACCGCGTTGCGAGCCCGTCGCGGCCCCGCCTCCGCGGTGTGGCGCTGGTGGCGGCGGTCGTCCTCCTGCCGCCCGTCGCCGCGCTCATCGTCCTGTCCGCCCGGCCCGCCGACGACGCGGTCGCCGCCGCACCCACGACCTCCCGCATCGTCCCGGACCGCCCGGCGGCTCCGGTCGCCGCGCCGACCGCAGCTGCTGCCCAACCAAAGGCTCGGCCGCAGCCGCACCCACGGGCACGGCACTCCCCGCGCGCGGATGCGGCGCCGCGAACCACGGTCGCGCCTCAGCTCGCCGCGGCTTCCGCCGAGGCGGCAAGCCCAGCCCCGGTCGCCGTGACCGAGGACGCGCGGGCGACCGACGTCGGCCGGACGCCGCCGGCCTCACGAACACCCCGTCCGCAAGCACCTTCCCTTCCGAACGCGACCGGCGCCGCGCCGACGATAGACGCTTCGCCTGCCGAGGCACCGGCCCTCGCTCCGGCCCCTGCTGCGGCACCGCCCGTCGCGGCCCCGACGATCGTGCCGGTCGCGGCTCCGGCTGTGGCAGTGCCGACGAAGCAGGAGCGTGCACGGCGCGCGGCAGGCGAGGACGACGACGAGGAGGAGGAGAACGACAAGGGCAAGCGCGACGACGAGGAGGAGGAGAACGACAAGGGCAAGCGCGACGACAAGGAAGACCACGACCACGAGGAAGGCAAGCACGGCCGTGGCGGCAGCGACCACGACGCCGACGCCGCCGACGAGGAAGGCGGCTAGGTTCGGCCGCTACGCCGAGGCGCCGGAGTAGAACCGGAGCCCGAAGCGCCACCAGCGACGCGTGAAGACGAAGAGCACCACGGCGAACCCGAGCGCGACTGCGACCGTCCCCCAGCCGAGCCGGGACGTGACGGCCTCCGCAGGCACGGTGATCGCAAACGCGATCGGCACGAGGAACGTGACGCCGATGCGGAGCCAGCCGGGATAGATCGAGACCGGGAAGCGGCCCGTCTGGTAGATGCCCTCGAAGAGCTCGGCGATCTCCCAGACGTTCACGATCCAGAACGCGAGCGTCGAGAGGACGAGCCAGAAGCAGTAGATCATCAGCGCCCCGACGGCCAGGAGCCCGACAAAGAGGAGTGCGTCGACCGCGCTGACGGCCGTGTCGAGCCCGGCGACACCGTACGCGAGCACGGCCGCGCCGGCGATGATGTCGACGCCGCGCCAGATGCGCACGTCTCGCACGCTGACGAGCACCTGCGAGTCCTCCGGCTTCGTCAGCGCGAAGTCGAGCTTCCCGTCGCGCACCTCCTCCATCAGCCGCCGCATGTTCGGCTGAATGGTCATCCCGATCACACCGCCGAGCAGGATCTGGATGCCGAGCACGACCAGCAGCTCGGATTCGTCCCACCCGTTCAGGTCGTCCGTCTGTGCGTAGATGACGGCGAGCACGACGAGCGCCGTTCCGACGGCGACGGCGGACTGCAGGATCTGGAGGGCGAGATTCGCGCGGTACTGCAGCTCGTTCATCGAGCCAACGCGGAAGTAGAGCCAGGCGAGGCGGAGGGCGCGCATGGGTGCCTAGTTCCCCACCGCCGAGTACTGCCGCACCGCATAGCGCCAGACGATGCGGAAGAGAGCGATCAGCACGATCGTCCAGGCGGCCTGCGCCGCGAGCCCACCGAGAAGCTCGGCAGTCGAGAAGTCGCCGACGAGCGCCATGATCGGGAAGTAGAACGTCCACATGAACGGGAGGAAGTAGGCGAGCTTCTCGGCCCAGTCCGGCATCAGCTCGAGCGGAACGAGACGACCCGACAGCAGGAGCTCGAAGGCGATGAAGAGCTCGAAGATCGCGCTCACGCGCGTCGTCCAGAACGTGATCATTCCGAGCGCGGTCATGAGCATCGTGCGGATCAGGTAGGCGCCCCAGATCGCGACGGCGAACACACCCACCTCGAGCAGCGAGGGGTCGAGCACCGGGTCGAAGATGAGCACGAGAACCGCCGCGATCGGCAGCCAGAGGACGATCGTCACGACCTTCCAGCCGGCGAAGCCGGCGATGTCCTCGTGCAGCGGATGCAGCGGCCGGAGGAGCGCCGCCGAGAACATTCCCTCGCGGATCCGCCACTCCCAGCCGTACGGCGTGAAGACGATGTTCATGTTCCGGACGAGCGTCCAGATGATGTAGTAGGCCGCGAACTCGCCCACCGAGATGCCCTGCACCGAGCCTCCCTGCTGCTCGGCGATCGTCGTCCAGACGACGAGGTAGACGATCGGCTCCGCCAGCATCCCGACGAGCCACATGTACGTGGCGACGCGGTACTGGAAGTGGCTCTGAACCTGGGTGCGCGCGCAGACGACGTAGTACTCGAGCAGCGAGCGCACACGCCCCTCCTCCGCCTGCCACACGCTCATCGGCGTACCTGCCGATGAGCGGGGAGGCGGGTGTGGGGGAACCGGGAGGTTCCCCCACACACGGCAAGAAGAAGGGGGTTCGTGGGGGAAACCTGGTTTCCCCCACGGGAGCGAGCCGGAGGCGAGCGACGCTCACTCGCGCTCCTGAGAGAAGACGATCTCGATCACGTCCTCGATCGGCGGGTCCTCGACCGTCAGATCCTGGACGTCCTGCTCCGCGAGCAGCCGGGCGGTCACGCGCGCCGTCTCCGCACGCGGGACGCGCAGAACCACGCGCGCCTCGCTGCGGTCGATCACCTCCCCGTAACCGGAGAGGTCGCCGCCGCCGTTCTGGAGGTCGACCGCGATCGTCTTCCACGCCGCGAAGCGGTCGCCGAGCCGGGCGAGCTCGCCGTCGAACAGGATCCGCCCGTGGTGGATGACGATGACGCGCTTGCAGAGCGCCTCGACGTCGGCCATGTAGTGGCTCGTCAGCAGGACCGTGGCGTCGTAGCGCCGGTTGTACTCGGCGACGAACGAGCGGATCCGCTTCTGCATCGTCACGTCGAGCCCGATCGTCGGCTCGTCGAGGAACAGCACCTGCGGCCTGTGCAGCAGCGAGCCGACGATCTCGACCTTCATCCGCTCGCCGAGCGAGAGCTGGCGCACCGGCTTGCGCACGAGGTCGTCGACGTCGAGCAGCTCGATCAGCTCGTCGCGCAGCTGGAGGAACTCGGGTCGCGGGATGCGGTAGATGGCGCGGTTGAGCTCGAAGGAGTCCAGCGCCGGCAGGTCCCACTGGAGCTGGTTCCGGTTCCCCATCACGAGCGTCATCCGCCGCAGGTAGTCGCGCTCCCGCTTCGACGGCACGTGGCCCGAGAACGGTGGCCTCACCTGAGCTCGAGTAGAGGAGCCCGGAGAGCATCTTCAACGTCGTCGTCTTGCCGGCGCCGTTCGGGCCGAGGAAGCCGACGACCTCGCCCGGCTCGATCTCGAACGAGACCGCGTCGACCGCGCGCACGTCCCGCGTCTTGCGGCGGAAGAGGCTGGCCGTGGCCGCGCGGAGGCCCGCCTCCCGCTCCGGGACGCGGAAGACCTTCGTCAGCTCGTTGACCCGGACGGCGGGCATGCCGGGACGGTTATACCTCCCGCGTCGTACGCTCACCGGATGCGGATCCTGCTCGTCTCGCAGATGTATCCCTCGGCGGCGGCGCCCGATCTCGGCGTGTTCGTCCGCGACCTCGAGCGCGAGCTCGCCTCCTTCGGGCACGAGCTCGAGCGCGTCGTCATCGACACGCGGAGCGGCGGTAAGCGCCGGTACCTCCGGCTCCTGTGGGGAACGCTCGCGGCGTCGCGGCCGGACGTCGTCTACGCGCACTTCCTGGTGCCGAGCGGCCTGATCGCAGCGCTGGCGGGGCGCGCGCCGCTCGTCGTCACAGCGCACGGCCAGGACGTCGCGAACATCGGCGCGATCCCAGGCATCCGCGCCGCGACCCGCGTCGTCGTCCGCAGGGCCGCGTCCGTGATCGCCGTCTCGGGCTACCTCGCGCGCGCTGCTCGAGGAGCGCCTGCCGGAGGCCCGCGGGAAGACGGAGGTGATCGACTGCGGCGTCGACCTCGAGCGCTTCCGGCCGCTGGCGCGGGAGGTGGGGCCGGCACCGGCGTTCCTGTGCGTCGGGTCGCTGACGGAGCGGAAGAACGTCCTGCGGCTAGCACGCTCGTTCGAGCGGCTCGGCGAGGGGACGCTGACGTTCGTCGGCGACGGACCCTTGCGCGCGCAGCTGGAGGGACGGCGCGGGATTCACGTCACGGGCGCCGTCCCGCACGATCGCATTCCGGGCTTCCTCGCCGCCGCGGACGTCCTCTGCCAGCCGTCGCTCGTCGAGCCGTTCGGCCAGTCCGCGCTCGAGGCGCTCGCATGCGCGCGCACGGTCGTGGCGACCCGGGTGGGAGGCCCGCCGGAGTTCGTCCGCGACGGTGCGGGTGTCCTCGTCGACCCGCTCGACGAGAACGGCCTGACGGAGGCCCTGCGCGCCGCCGCCGCGCTACCGGTTCCGAACCCGGTCGCCCGCGCGGCGGCCGAGGCTCACGGGCTCACGGCTCAGGCTCGTCGGGTCGAGGCGGTGCTCCTGCGAGCCGCTCGAGGTCCGCGAGCCTGACCTCGACGAGCGGCCGCACGCTCTCCTCGAGCCCGGCCTCCCGGGCGACCGCGAGCGCCTGCTCGTAGCTCTCGCGCGCCTTCTCGGGCGCGACGCCCTGCTTCAGCCGGTTGTCGCCGGTCACGAGCAGCTTCTGGATGCGGCTGCGCGCGTCGTCTGCCACGGCGGGAGTCTAGAGTCGCGCGATGCCCGGAGAACCGCTGCGCGTCGCCGTCGTCGGCTCCGGGCCGGCCGGCTTCTACGCGGCTGCGGCGCTGCTCGCGGCCGATCCGCCGGCGGAGGTCGACCTGATCGAGCGGCTGCCGACGCCGTGGGGGCTCGTGCGCCTCGGCGTCGCCCCCGACCACCCGAACATCAAGGCCGTCTCGCGCGCCTTCGAGAAGACGGCGGCGCTTCCGGGCTTCCGCTTCTTCGGCAACGTCGAGGTCGGGCCGCGACGTCACGCACGACGAGCTGACGCAGCCTGTACGACGCGGTCGTCTACGCGGTCGGCGCGCAGACGGACCGCCGGCTCGGGATCCCGGGCGAGGACCTGCCCGGGCTCGTGGGCCGCCACCGAGTTCGTCGCCTGGTACAACGGCCACCCGGACTTCCAGCAGCTCGAGTTCGACCTCTCGCACGAGCGCGCGGTCGTGATCGGGAACGGGAACGTGGCGCTCGACGTCGCCCGCATGCTGGCGCTCACCCCGGAGGAGCTCGCCACGACGGACACGACCGACCCTGCGATCGACGCGATCAACGGCGCGGGGGTCCGCGAGCTCCTCGTCGTCGGCCGGCGCGGGCCCGTGCAGGCGGCCTGGACGCCGGTCGAGGTCGGCGAGCTCGGCGAGCTGGCCGGCGCAGACATCGTCGTCGACCCCGCCGACCTCGAGCTCGACCCCGAGAGCGAGGCCGAGCTCGCGGCCTCGCCGCCGACGGTGCGGCGGAACGTCGAGCACCTGCGCAGGTACGCGGCCACGCCACCCGCCGGCAAGCCCCGGGTGATCCGCCTGCGCTTCTTCACCTCGCCGGTCGCGATCCTCGGCGACGGAGAAGGTCGAGGCGATCGAGCTCGCGCGCAACGAGCTCGTCGGCGGCCGGGCCGTGCAGACCGAGGACCGGGAGACGATCGCGTGCGGCGTGGTCTTCCGCAGCGTGGGCTACCACGGCGTCCCCGTGCCCGGCGTCAGCTTCGACGAGGGCAGCGGTACCGTCCCGAACGAGGGCGGCCGGGTCGAGCCCGGCGTCTACGCCGCGGGCTGGATCAAGCGCGGGCCGAGCGGTGTCATCGGCACGAACAAGAAGGACGCCACCGAGACGGTGCAGCTCCTGCTCGCGGACGCCGCAGCCGGCCTGCTCACGCGAACGGACGACGGGTCGCTGGAGCAGCTCCTGGAGGCGCGCGGGGTCGAAGCGGTGCTCTACACGGGCTGGGAGGCCATCGATCGAGCCGAGCGAACGGCGGGCGAGCCGCACGGCCGCCCGCGCGTCAAGCTCGCGACGTGGGACGACCTGCTCGCGGCCAGTCGGGCCGGGCTAGCCCCCCGCGGGTAGTCCTCGCGGCGATCCCTCGTTCCAGGGAACACCCGGCCCGACCCGCCGCCGACATACCTGATTGTGGAATCCGTCACGATCGAGTGTCTCCGGTGCGGCCAGTCGCGGTCGCTCGTCCGGGAGTCGCGCCACTGCCACGAGGCGGGCGAGTGCCCGCGTTGCCGCTACGTCGGCTGGGCGTTCTCGACCGAGCTGAGCGAGCGCTCGCGCAAGCTCCTGCGCGAAGTGCCGCTCGAGCGCCGCTTCTTCCTGCGGCCTGTCGGCTAGCCAGAACCCGCACACTCCGCTCACCGGCGTCCTAACAGCACGGTGCGAGGCTAGGAGCATCCGCGCTCTCGTCGTCCTCCTGCTCGCTGCTGCGGTGACTCCGTCAACGGCGCGCCGGCGCGCTCGACGATCGGCTACGACGCGGCGAAGCGGACACTCCAGCGTCGAAAGCGACGGCGCCGACGCGATCGTCGTCGCCTGCGCCGGCGGGCCAGACGACGGTGAACGGCCTGCCGGTCTCCGCCTGCGCCGCTCCGCTTGCGCCGACGTCGTCCTGCTCGTCGTTCGCAGGCGGCCCGGAGTCCGAACCGCATCGACCTGTCCGCAGCGGTTCTCGGCCAGACCGGTTCGAAAGGGGTCACGTCGAGCGCCTCCATCTCGGCCGGTGCCGGCGACGACGAGGTCGCAGGACCGGCGGGCAACGTCCTCACCCGCCTCGACGGCGGGTCCGGGCAGCGACCGCCTCGAGGGAGCGCGGCTTCGACACGTACGTCTTCGCACCTGCCGTGCGGCCAGTCGAGTTCGACACGGTCGTCGAGCCCGGCTCAGCCGCGTGCTCGCCGTCCTACGTCGATACCGATCGCCGAACCTCTCCGCCTGGACCGTGCGCTGGGACGCGCTCGACTTCTCGGCCCTGCGCGGCCGGGCGACGGCGTCGACCGTCGACCTCGCCGCACCGGGCGGCATCGATCGCGGCCCACGCGCGTCGCACCGTCAGCCTCCAGAGCGTAGCGCGCCCAGCCGCTGGACGCCGTCGCCGGGTGGGAGGGCGCCGACACGATCTCAGGCGCGTGCATGGCCGATCGGCGGCAGGGGCGACGATCGCCTGGCCGGGTCGTCCACCGGCGACCTCCTCGCCGGCGGCGGCGGGCAGCGACGCGCTCGCAGGGGGAACGGCGGCCGCGACGCGCTCGCACGGCGGTGCCCGGTGACGACGTGATCGACGGCGGCGCCGGTGCCGACAAGCTCGTCGGCGACGGCGGGCGACGACCGAGATCGCAGGCGGTGCCGACGGCGACGTCTACCTCTTCTCCGACCAGGACGGCTTGCAGCCGGACGCCGTCGGCGAGCCGCTCGGGCCTGGCCTCGGACGTGCTCTCGCTGGACTTCCCGACCGACGCGTGCAGGGTAGACCTCGCCGCCCGCGGGACGACCGTCGCCGCCGCAGGCACGACCTCGCTCGCGCACGGCTCCGGGCGGCGCGGCGAGCATTCGAGGGCGCTGATCGGCGGCGCGGACGACGACGTCCTCCTCGGCAACGACGGCCCGAACCACTTCTGGGGCGGCGGCGGCACCGACCGGGTGACGGGGCGCAGCGGGAACGACGTGTACCACCTCGACTGGTCGGCGTCGATGCCGGCGGCGCGCATGGCGCCTCGCGATGTCCTGGTTCGGCCCGATCGAGCGCGCGTTCCGACCTACGGGCGCAGCGTGTTCGACGTCGAGACGCGCCCGGCGTCGCGCCTTCGCATCGTCGGAGGGCGCGGCCGGCGGACGCGACACGCTCGACCTCGCGGAGGGCTCGGCTCGCGTCGAAGCTTCATGTGGCAGCGCCTCGAAGGCCAGATCCGCGCCGGCGCCCGCGTCGACCTGTCCGGCCGGGACCGGCTCGTTACGCGCCGGGCAGATCTCCGCCTTCGCCGGCACGCCCACCACGGCGGCTGAACCTCGAGAACGTCCGCGGCACGCTCCACGACGACATCGTCGTCGGCAACAGCGCGACCAACGTCCTCGAGGGCCGTCACGGCCGCGATCGCATCAGCGCCGGAGGCGGCCGCGACACCTGCCTCGTCTATCACCCCGTCGAGACGACCGTCTCCACCGGTGCGAGCGGACGCTGGCGCGAGATCCAGACCGCTAGACTCGGCCCGCGATTGAGCAGCACGCAGGCGAAGGAGCTCTGGGGAGGCGAGACGCGCAAGGCCGTCGCGAACTTCCCGGTGTCCGGCGAGCCGATCCCGGTCCCGGTCGCGCGCTGGCTCGGCCGCCTCAAGGCCGCCGCTGCGCGCGTGAACGCCGAGCTCGGGCTGCTCGACGAGGAGAAGGCCGAGCGCATCGCCGCCGCCGGCGACGCGATCGCTGCCGGCGAGCACGACGACCAGTTCCCGATCGACGTCTTCCAGACCGGCTCCGGCACGAGCTCGAACATGAACGCGAACGAGGTCATCGCCGCGCTCGCGGGCGAGGACGTGCACGCGAACGACGACGTCAACATGGGCCAGTCCTCGAACGACGTGTTCCCGTCGGCCGTCCACCTCGCCGCGCTCGGCGAGCTCGAACACGACCTGCTTCCCGCGCTCGAGCGGCTCGCGGGCGCGCTCGACGACGAAGGCGAAGGAGTTCGACGACGTCGTCAAGTCCGGCCGGACGCATCTGATGGACGCGGTGCCGGTCACCCTCGGCCAGGAGTTCGGCGGCTACGCGGCGCAGGTTCGCCAGGGGATCGAGCGCGTGCAGGCCTCGCGGGAGCGGCTCGGCCGGATCCCGCTCGGCGGGACGGCCGTCGGCACCGGGCTCAACACACACCCCGAGTTCGCCGAGCGCGTCCGCAAGCTCCTCGCCGACGACACCGGGCTCGCAGATCTCGCCGCCGGCCGACCCCTTCGAGGCCCAGGCGGCGCGCGACGGTCTCGTCGAGGCGTCGGGCGCGCTGAAGACGGTCGCGGTCTCGCTGACGAAGATCGCCAACGACCTCCGGCTGATGGGCTCCGGCCCGCGCGCCGGCCTCGCCGAGATCTTCCTCCCCGAGCTGCAGAAGGGCAGCTCGATCATGCCCGGCAAGGTCAACCCCGTCATCCCCGAGGTCGTGACGCAGGTCGGCGCGCAGGTGATCGGCAACGACGCCGCGATCACCGTCGGTGGCCTGCAGGGCCACTTCGAGCTCAACGTCTTCGTGCCGATGATGGCGCGCAACCTGCTGCAGTCGATCGCGCTGCTCGCCGCGGCCTCCCGGCTCCTCGCCGAGAAGTGCGTGGACGGGATCGAGGCGAACCGGGAGCAGTGCGAGCGCTACGCGGAGCTGACGCTCTCGGCCGCCACCGCGCTCAACCCGCACATCGGCTACGACAAGGCCTCGGAGATCGTCAAGGCCGCATCGGCGAGCGGACGGCCACTCCGCGACGTCGCGCGCGAGGCCGGGGTCGACGAAACCGTGCTCGACGAGGCCCTGGACTACCGGAAGATGGCAAAGCCTCACTGATTCTCCCGTCGACAGCGCGGAGGCCCCTCGGATAGCTTTCCCGGCGCCAGCCGTCGCGAACGGCGCGGCGGCCGTATCGAGAGGACAAGGGGTATGAGAGGTGGGATTGCACGGGGGGCAGCGCTCCTCGCTGTGGGCCTGCTCGCCGCCGTACTGACGGCCGGTGCCACAGCACGTCCGACGTCGAACGCCGGGATCAGCCCGGGCGGAGACGCGGAGGGGAAGCGCTTTGCGCAGATCGTCGGCGCGCACAACTACTCAGACTTCAAGGCGGCTGCACTCGGCCGAACGGGCCCGGTCCGAGTCATCCTCCAGCTCGACGGTGAGTCCGTCGCCGAGCGATCGGCCGACGCGAACCTGACCGAGGCGCAGAAGAGCTCGATCCGGGCTTCGCTCGCGCAGCGGCAGGAAGCCGTCGCAGCACGCGTGGCCGCTCTCGGCGGCACCGTCGGCTTCCGATATCAGGACGCCTTCAACGGCCTCGCCGCGGTCATCGCCGCGGACAAGCTGCCGCAGCTCGCGCAGCTCGAGGGCGTCAAGCGCGTCACGATCGCCCGTACCGTGCGGCCGCACAACACCGCGACGGCGCAGTACGTCAACGCACCGACCGTGTGGAACGGCGCCGGCGGGTTCACGGGCAAGGGCGTCACCATTGCCGTGATCGACACCGGCATCGACTACACGCATGCCATGTTCGGCGGCCCTGGCACCGCGGCGGCATACGACGCCGCAGACGCCGCCGACACCGTGCTCGGGCAGGGCGAGTTCGGCGCCAAGATCATCGGCGGCTGGGACCTCGTCGGCGACGACTACAACGCCGACTCGGACGATCCCGGGGAGGCGACGCCACAGCCCGATCCGGATCCGCTCGACTGCGACGGGCACGGTTCGCACGTGGCCGGAACGGCCGCCGGCTTCGGTGTCCGCCAGAACGGCACCACGTTCACGGGCCCGTGGACGTCGACGACGTTCTCGACGGTGAGCTTCCTGGTCGGCCCGGGCACGGCACCCGAGGCGCAGCTCCTCGCGTTCCGCGTATTCGGCTGCGGCGGGTCCGCGACCGCCGACGTCATCGTCGAGGCAATCGACCGGGCCGTGGCGGCCGGCGCCGACGTGATCAACATGTCGCTCGGCTCGACCTTCGGGCGTTCCGACGAGCCCGACTCGATCGCGACGAACAATGCCGTCGATGCGGGCGTGTCCGTCGTGACCTCGTCCGGCAACGAGGGCCCGAGCGCCTACGTCACCGGCTCGCCGGGGGCGGCGGACAAGGCCCTGTCGGTCGCGGCCATCGACGCCTCGCGCGCACAGCTGCCGGGCGCCCTGATCAACCTCCCGGGCGGGAGCATCCAGGCCATCAACGCGAACGAGGAGGACCTGCCGACCGGTCCGCTACAGATCAAGGTTCTCCGCAATCCCGACGGCACCGTCTCGCTCGGCTGCAACCCGGCCGAGTACGCGGGCTCCGCCGGCAAGATCGTCGTGACGCTTCGCGGCTCCTGCGCCCGGGTGGCGCGTGCCGTCTTCGGCGAGAAAGCGGGCGCGGCGGCGGTCGTGATGATCAACACCGCCTCGGTCTTCCCGCCGTTCGAGGGCCCGATCGAGGGCAATCCGGACACGGGCGAGGAGTTCCTCGTCACGATCCCGTTCCTCGGCGTGCGCGGCCTGCTTGGGCCGAGCCAGTTCGACGACCCCGACCGGCTCGTCGCGGCAGACGGCCAGTTCGTCACGCTGACCCCGTCCGGGATCACGAACCCGGGCTTCCTGACGCTCGCCTCGTTCACCTCGAACGGGCCGCGCATCGTCGACAGCCACGCGAAGCCGGACGTCACGGCCCCGGGCGTGTCGGTGTTCTCGACCAACGTGGGCACCGGCTTCCGGGGGGCGTACATCTCGGGCACGTCGATGGCGTCACCGGCCACGGCCGGCGTAGCCGCGCTCGTCCGGCAGGCACACCCGTCATGGTCGCCGCTGCAGGTCAAGGGCGCGATCATGAACACGGCCGAAGCCGGTCCCGACGAAGTTCGCCTCGGGGTATGACCCGCAGCGGGCAGGGACGGGCGCCGTCCAGGCCGATCGAGCAGTGGCGACGGTCGCGATGACGACGACGCCGAGCGGCGAGAACTCGCTCAGCTACGGCTACGACCAGCTGACGGCGGCGCACTCGGAGACCGTCCCGTTCACGATCCACAACACGGGCGGATCGGCGCTCACGTACAACCTGGCGCCGGCCTTCACCGGCAACCCACGCGGCGCCGACTTCTCGTTCTCCGCGAACCCGGTGGCGGTGCCCGCAGGCGGCTCGACGACCGTGAGCGTGACGGTCGCACTCACCGCGGCCGAGGTCGCGGCCCTGCCGCCGGCGGCGGCGTCCAACTTCGGGACGCTGGCGCACGCGATCCGCGGGATCGTGACGGCGACGCCCACCACGACCGGGCCGGGCGTCATGCCGCTGCGGGTCCCGTTCATGTGGGTCCCGCGCGGGCTCTCGAACGTCCAGGTGACGAACAGCCCGTCGGTCCCCTTCAACCCGGTGATCGCCCTGCACAACTCGGGCATTCACAGCGGGACGGCGGACCTGTTCACGCTCGCCCAGACCGACCCGAACGACGTCCCGCCGCTGTTCGAGGACTCGACCGACATCCGGGCGCTCGGGCTCCAGACACTGCCGCGTGAGGCTCTGTGCGGAACTGACCCGATCGGCACGTGCGGAACGGCGGACGACCGGGCGCTGGTGCTCGCGATCAACGTCTGGGGCTTCTACTCGACCCCGTCGGTGAGCGAGTTCGACGTCTTGGTGAACACCGACTCGGACGAGGATCCAGAGTTCCTGGTCGTCGGGGCCGACACCGGCGCGGTCCTCGCCGGTGTGGCAGACGGCACCTTTGCGTCGTTCGTCTTCGACGCGGAGAGCGGCGACCTGGTGAACGCGTGGGTGGCCGAGGCGCCGCTCAACGGCTCGACGATGCTGCTGCCCTTCCTGGCCAGCGACATCGGCCTCTCGGGCCGGGCGGTTCGCAGCCCGTTCACGCGGATCGGGCTCCAGGCGTTCTCGTTCTCGATCGTTCCGGGCGATGACGGCGAGGAGGACACGCCGGACGTCAACACGCTCGACGACGTGACCGAACCGACGACGATCGGGCTCGCTGGGCTGCTCGGCAGCGGCCGCTCGCAGTCGACGTTCGCCACGCTGGCCCCAGGTCAGTCGGCGAACCTGTCCATCCAGAACGGCCTGCTCCAGCTCACGCTCGGAGCAAGGGGCTGGATGGTCGTGACGCACGACGACGCCAACGGGCCGCCGCAGGCGGATCTGATCCCGGCGGCGCCGCTCCCGTAGCGGCAACTCAGTAGGCAACCTGGAGGGCCCTGGGCAACCGGGGCCCTCCTCGTCTCAGGCGGCCATGCTCGCGAGTTGCCGCTCGAGCCTGACCCGCAGGCGCACCGCGACGGGCGCCGCAAGCGCCCGCCGGAGCTCCGAGGCCGCCGGCTCCTTCGTCGTACTACAGCCGCATGCAGCTCGACGAGCGTCGGGCCGGCCGGAGTCGGCGGGCAGCAGCTCCACGGCGTCGCCGGGCGCGACCGTGCCCTCCTCGAGCACGCGGGCGTAGGCGCCCGGACGCTCGGCGGCGGCGAACCGCTTCACCCAGTCCGGCTCGCCGATCCGGTCCGCGAAGACGGCGCACGGGATGCGCGGCGAGGTCAGCTCGAGGAGGGCGCCGCCGACGCGGAGGCGATCGCCGGCGCGCGGCGTCGAGACCGAGGCTCGGGACGCGTCAGGTTCTCGCCGAAAGTGCCTGGCGCGAGCGACGGCGCCGAGCTCGGCCTCCCACCACCCGTAGTCCTCGCGGCTGTAGAGGTAGACGGCCTGGTCAGGCCCGCCGTGGTTCTCCACGTCCGCGACGACGTCGCCGGTGAGGCCGAGCCGAGCCGACGAACGCGCGCTCCGCCGGACGACTTGTCGATCCCCGTGTCGACGGAGCGAGCGCCGAGGCGGATCGTCTTGCGACGACCGAGGTTCACGGCTTCGAGCTTCACGTCAGTAGGCGACCGCGCCGCGACCCGTCTCGGCTGCGTGCCGCTGCTCGTCGGCGCGGTAGCTCGAGCGCACCAGCGGGCCGGCGAAGACGGAGCCGAAGCCGAGCGCCTCGCCCTGCTCGCGCAGCCAGCGGAACTCGTCCGGATGCACCCAGCGGTCGATCGCCGCGTGCTTCGGGGACGGCTGCAGGTACTGGCCGATCGTGACGACGTCGACGCCGTGCGCGCGCAGGTCGCGCATCGTCTCGACGACCTCGTCGTTCGTCTCGCCGAGGCCGACGATGATCCCGGACTTCGTCAGCACCGGATAGTCGGCGAGCTCCTTCGCGCGCCGCGAGGAGCCAGAGCGCCGTGTCGTAGCTCGCCTTCGCGCCGCGCATGTTCCGGTGCAGCCGGCGCACCGTCTCGATGTTGTGGTTGAAGACCTCGGGGCGCGCGCCGAGCACCGTGCGCAGCGCCTCCTCCTCGACGCCGAGGAAGTCCGGCGTCAGCACCTCGACGCTGGCCGCGGGCAGCTTCGACTTGATCGCGCGGATGGTCGCGGCGAAGTGCCCGGCGCCGCGATCCGGCACGTCGTCGCGGTCGACCGACGTGACGACGACGTGCTTCAGCCCCATCTGCGCGGCCGCCTGGCCGACGCGGAGCGGCTCGAGCGCGTCGGGCGCGCTCTCGGGCTTGCCGGAGTGCACGTAGCAGTAGCGGCACGCGCGCGTGCACGTCTCGCCGAGGATCTGGAAGGTCGCGGTGCCGCGGCCCCAGCACTCGGCGATGTTCGGGCAGCGCGCCTCCTCGCAGACGGTGTTGAGCGAGAGCCCGTGCAGGAGCTTCTTGACGTCGAAGTAGCGCCCGTCGGCGCTCGGCGCGCGCACCTTCATCCACTCGGGGCGGCGCGGGCGCTCGGCGACGGGAAGCGACGTCTCCATCGGCGCCAGTCTAGAGGTCGCTTCCGTGGCCTACGCGGAGCCGGGCTGCGCCTGCTGGTGCCGGCCGGTGCCAGAAGGTCAGCCAGTTGCCCTCGTGATCCTCGATCGTGAACTCGGCCTGGCCCCACGGCCGATCGGCGAGGGGGTCGATGATCCGAACGCCCGCGTCCCGGAGCCGGTCCTGGAATGCGGCGAGGTCGGAGGATTCGATGTAGAGCGACGTCGAGGACTTCGACCCGAGGCGCTCCCGGATCGCGGCGTTGTAGGCGTCGCCGTAGAAGTCGGACGCGGTCTCGAGCATCAGGTGCCCGTCGCCTCGTGAAACCGACGAGTTGCCCTCGCCTTCGCCGCCTCCTTTGAGGGTGAACTCCAGCGGCCCGAGATAGAACGCGAGAGCTTCCGCCATGTCGCGGACTCGGATCGACGGGATCACACCCCAGCTGCTCATCGCGCGGCGAGTTGGTCGTGCACCGGCTGGGGCCAGAGGCCGTGGCCCTCGTCTGCAGGCAGGTCCTCGAGCTCGAGGCCGAACACCTGCGCGAGCGCCTCGAGCGCGTGCGGGCGCACCTCGTCGACCGTCACCGGGCGGCCGAGCTCGCGCGCGATCGTCGTGAACGCCGCGTCCTCGAGCCCGCACGCGGTGATCCACTGCGTGAACGGCGCCGGATCGAGGTCGACGTTGAGCGCGTAGCCGTGCGTCGTCACCCACTTCGAGATGTGGATCCCGATCGACGCGATCTTCGCGTGCGTCGCCTCGTGAAACCGACGAGTTCCCTCGCTTCGCCGCCTCCTGAGGGTGAACTCCAGCGGCCCGAGATAAACGCGAGAGCTTCGGCCATGTCGCGGACTCGGATCGACGGGATCACACCCCGCTGCTCATCGCGCGGCGAGCTGGTCGTGCACCGGCTGGGGCCAGAGGCCGTGGCCCTCGTCTGCAGGCAGGTCCTCGAGCTCGAGGCCGAACACCTGCGCGAGCGCCTCGAGCGCGTGCGGGCGCACCTCGTCGACCGTCACCGGGCGGCCGAGCTCGCGCTCGATCGTCGTGAAGGCCGCGTCCTCCAGCCCGCACGCGGTGATCCACTGCGTGAACGGCGCCGGATCGAGGTCGACGTTGAGCGCGTAGCCGTGCGTCGTCACCCACTTCGAGATGTGGATCCCGATCGACGCGATCTTCCTGGGCGGCGGGTGCAGCCAGACGCCGGTGAGCCCGTCGATCCGTGCCTTCGCCCGAACGCCGCCGAAGCGTCGCGCGATCAGCGCGTCCTCGAGCTCGCGGCAGTAGCGCTTGACGTCCTGGCCGTGCCGGCGCAGGTCGAGGATCGGGTAGCAGACGAGCTGGCCCGGCCCGTGGAAGGTCGACTTGCCGCCGCGGTCGGTCTCGACCACGTCCACCTCGGCGTCGGCCGGGATGTGGAGCTCGCCGTCGTCCGTGCGCCGCCCGAGCGTGACGACAGGCGGGTGCTGGAGCAGGACGATCGTGTCGGGGATCGCGCCCTGCGAGACGGCCCCCGCGAGCGAGCGCTGGAGCTCCCACGCCTCCCGGTACGGGACGAGGCCGAGGCTCAGCACGTAGGCGCCCTTCATGCTCCCCCAAGGGTAATCGTGCCGTCCGCCACCCCGCGGAAGATCCCGAGCCAGCTCTCGATCGGGTTGCCGAGCTCCTCGGCCACCGCCGCCGGCTGCCGGCCGAGGATCAGGTGCCAGGTGAGCACCCGGCAGATCGTGCCGAGGAGGTACGCGTGCGCGTACGCCTCGCGCAGCTCGGGCAGCGGCGCGAAGGCGGTGAACGGCTCCAGATAGAGGTCGCGCAGCCGCTCGACGCCGGCGGAGCCGGGCTCGAGACCGGCCCGCTCGGTCGCGTCGCGCAGCATCAGGACGGAGCCGGCGAACGGGTGCGAGACGCACGCCTCGGCCCAGTCGAGGAAGTACGGCTTGCCGTCGCGCACGAAGACGTTCCCCTCGTGCACCTCCTCGTGGGTGATCAGCGGCGGCAGCGCGCTCACCGAGGCCCTCGACGGCGCGCGAGACGGCCTCGAGCCTCCTCACGCTCGAGAAACGGCTCCGCCAGGCCGGGGAGCTGGTCGGGGCGGAAATCCGGCGTCCCCACGGCGAGCGCCTCGTCGACGAGCGGCGCCGTGTCGAGCTGCACCCGGCCGTAGAGCGGCAGGATCGTCTCCCAGGCCGGCGGTCGCCTCCCTGCGGCGTGGAGCTCGCGCAGCGACGGGCCGACGTGGCGCGTCAGGAAGCGCGGGCCGTCCGCGGCGACGACCTCGGGCAGGCAGTCGGGCCTGAGCCTGGCGAGCGCCTGCGTGAGCGCCGCCTCGAAGGCGAGCGCGGGCGGGTTCTCCTTGAACCACAGGTCGCCGTCTGCCGTCGGGACGCGGACGATCGCCGACCACGGCCGCGTGCGCAGGAGCTCGACCTCGCCGCTCCGCTCGACCCGCTCGTCGATCCACCTCGTCGCCTGCTCGAGCCACCCCGGCTCGTCCCAGGCAAGCCGCTCAGTAATCCGATTCGCCCCAGCTCTCGAGCCGCTTGCGCAGGTCGCGCAGGAAGCGGCCGGCGAGCGCGCCGTCGACCAGGCGATGGTCGTACGTGAGCGTCAGGTTCATGATCGGCCGGATCGCGATCACGTCCTGGCCCAACTCGTCGGACACGACCCACGGCCGCTTCACGACCGCGTAGGTGCCGAGGATGCCGGCCTGCGGCTGGCTGATCACCGGCGTGCCGTGGAACGTGCCGTAGCCGCCGGGGTTCGTGATCGTGAACGTGCCGCCCTGGACGTCGTCGGGCATGAGCTTCTTGTCCCGCGCCTTCGCGGCGATGTCGACGATCGAGCGCGCCATGCCGAGGAGGTTGAGACCCTCCGTGTTCTTCACGACCGGCACGATCAGCCCCTTGCCGTCGGCCAGCTCGACCGCGAAGCCGAGGTTGACGTAGTTCCGCGTCACGATCTTGTCGCCGCGGATCTCGCCGTTGATCCAGGGGTACTCCCTGAGCGTCTCGACAGCCGCCCGCGCCACGAAGGCGAGGTAGGTGAGCTTCACGCCGTAGGAGCTCTCGAAGTCCTTCTTGAGACGCTCGCGGATGTCGACCACCTTCGACATGTCGACCTCGATCGCGCTCGTCACGTGCGCGGACGTGTCGAGCGAGCGCCGCATGTGCTCGGCGATGCCCTTGCGCATCGCGTTCATCGGCTCGATCGTCTCGCCGGGCTGCGCCTCCGCCGACGCGACCGGGACAGGCGCCGGCGGCGCTGCCGGCGCAGGTGCCGGGGCGGGCGCCGGAGGCGGTGCCGGCGCGGGAGCCGGAGGCGCGGGCTCGACCGGCGCAGCAGGCGGAGGCGGCGGCGCCTGGGCAGCCGGTGCAGGTGCCGGCGCAGCGGGCGCGGGCGGCGGCGGCGCGGGTGCGGCCTGCGGCTCCGGAGCCGCGCCGGGGGAGCGGGCGGTGGCGCCGCGGCGCCGGACTCGACGAAGGCGAGGATGTCCTTCTTCGTCACGCGGCCGCCGGTGCCGGTGCCCTGGACATGGCTCACGTCGACGCCGTGCTCCGAGGCGATGCGCGCGACGACCGGCGAGAGGAACGTCTTGCCGTTCTCGCCGCCGCCGGCCGGTGCTGCCGCGGGCGTGGGAGCAGGGAGCCGGAGGAGCCGGCGCGGGCTCGGCGGCCTGTGCGACGTCGCCGACGCCCTCGCTCGCAGCGGCCATCGCCTGGTCGGCCGCCTCCTGCGTCGCGGGGGCGGGCGGCATGTCGGCCGGCGGGGCGGCCGCGCCTTCCGGCGCGATGACGGCGAGCACCGTGCCGACCTCGACCGTCTCGCCCTCGGGCACGAGGATCTTCGCGAGCACGCCGCCGCCGGGGCTCGGCACCTCGGTGTCGACCTTGTCGGTCGAGATCTCGAGCAGCGCCTCGTCCGGCGCGACCGTCTCGCCCTCCTGCTTCAGCCACTTCGTGACCGTCCCCTCGGAGACGGACACGCCCATCTGGGGCATGACGACGTCGGTCTGCGTGTTCGTGGCCATCTACCCCTCCTAGTGCCTCGTCATCAGTACGCGGCGAGCTCTCTCAGACCTGCGACGACGTCGTCCACCTGCGGGATGTAAGCCTTCTCGAGCACCGGCGAGAACGGCACCGGCGTGTCCGGCGCGGTGATCCGCCTGATCGGCGCGTCGAGGTGCTCGAACGCCTCCTCGGCGATCGTCGCCGCGATCTCGGCGCCGAAGCCGACGCTGCGCGTGTCCTCGTGCAGCACGAGCACCTTCGACGTCTTGTCGGCGCTCGCGAGCACGGCCTCGTGGTCCCACGGCATGACCGTGCGCAGGTCGATGATCTCGACCGAGACGCCGTCGGACTCGAGCTGCTTCGCGGCCTCGTCCGCGGTGTAGACCATCGCGCCCCACGTGATCACCGAGACGTCGTCGCCCTCGCGATGCGTGCGCGCCTTCCCGAACGGCGTCACGTAGCGCTCCTCGGGCACCTCGCCCTTGATCCGGCGGTAGAGGTGCTTGTGCTCGAAGAAGAGCACCGGGTTCGGATCCTCGATCGCGTTGATGAGGAGCCCCTTCGCGTCCTCGGGCGTCGCCGGGCAGACGCACTTGAGGCCGGGGATGTGCGCGAACGAGCTCTCGGGGTTCTGCGAGTGGAACGGGCCGCCCGAGAAGCCGCCGCCGGACGGGAGCCGGACGACGATCGGCACGGGCGTGCCGACGCGGAAGCGCTGCTTGGCCGCGACCGTGACGAGGTGGTCCCACGCGCAGGAGACGAAATCGGCGAACTGCATCTCGCAGACGGGCCGCATGCCCATCATCGCGGCACCCGTGCAGGCACCGACGATCGCGGTCTCGGCGAGCGGCGCGTCGATCACGCGCCAGGGCCCGAACTCCTCCTGGAAGCCGAGGGTGACCTTGAAGGCGCCGCCGTACACGCCGACGTCCTCGCCGAGGACGAAGACGCGGTCGTCGCGGCGCATCTCGGTGCGGAGAGCGTCCGAGATCGCCTGCAGGTAGGTCATCTCCGCCATGGCGCGCCTACTTGTGGTGGGGCGTGTCGAGGTCTTCGGGCGTCGCGTACACGCCCTCGAGCAGCGTCGCCGGATCGGGCTGCGGCGACTCCTCCGCGCGCGCGAGCGCGTCGTTCAGGAGCTTCTTGACGCGCCCGGTGATCTCGTCCTCCTCGTCGTCCGTCAGCTCGGCGTTCTCGCGCAGCCAGGTCCGGTAGCGCTCGATCGGATCGCGCTTGGCCCACTCCTCGAACAGCTCCTTCGGGACGTAGAACGCGTCGTCGTGGACCGCGTGGCCCTCCATGCGCAGCGTCTGCGACTCGATCAGCGTCGGGCCGCCGCCCTCGCGCGCCTTCTCGATCGCCCGTCGGGCCTCGCGGTAGACGGCGAGAACGTCGGTGCCGTCGACGACCACGCCGTCGAAGCCGTAGGCCGCGGCGCGGTCGGCGAGATGCTCGACCGCGTAGCCGAGATGGGTCGGCGTCGAGTAGGCCCACTGGTTGTTGTCGCAGATGAAGACGACCGGCAGCTGCCGCACGCCGGCGAGGTTCATCGCCTCGTGCGCGTCCCCGCGTGCGGCGGCACCCTCGCCGAACCAGCCGACGGCGACGCGCTTCTCCTCCCTGATCCGGAAGGCGAGCGCCGCAGCCGACCGCGACCGGCAGCATCGCCGGCAGGTGGCTCACCATCGCGATCATGCCCGAGCCGCGCGTCGGCCATGTGGACGTTGCCGTCGCGGCCGCGGGTCGGGCCTTCCTCGCGGCCCATGTACTGCGCGAAGATCCGCCACGGCTCCACGCCGCGCGTGACGTGGACGCCCATGTCGCGATGGAGCGGCGTGCCGACGTCGTTCTGGCCCATCGCGGTCGCGACGCCCACGGCCGAGGCCTCGTTGCCGCGCCCGGTGTAGAACGAGCCGGGGATCTTCCCCTGCTTGTAGAGGATGTGGCCGCGCTCCTCGATGCCGCGGGTGACGAGCAGGTTGCGGTAGATGCCGAGCAGGTCCTCGCGATCGAGGCCCGCCTCTCTCACCTCACTCAGCGAGCCCACCGGCTCCGCCTCGCGCACCGCCATGCACTAACCCCCGTCGTCGACGACCGCGGGGAACTCTAACGGCCGCGTAGGATCGCCCGCGTGACGGACTGGGCCAACGCCGACCGCTTCGTGATCGACCAGCTGATCCGGCCGATGGTCAACCTGTACCGGATCGCGGCCGACGGACAGCCGATCGCATTCGTGCGGCAGAAGCGGATGGCGCTGAAAGAGGACATCCGCTTCTTCGCCGACGAGAACGAGACGGACGAGCTCTTCCGGCTCAAGGCCCGGTCGATGATGGAGCTGAACGCGCGCTACGACGTGACCACTCCGGACGGGCGAGAGGATCGGCGTGCTCGGCAAGGTGTTCCACCGTTCGCTCGTCCGCTCGACGTGGCAGATCTTCGACGCCGGGGAGCAGGAGCTCGCGGTCGCGACCGAGCGCTCGGCGTCGCTCGCGATCCTGCGCCGCGTCATCGAGGCGATTCCCTACGCCGACTTCATCCCGATCGTCTTCCACTTCACGATCGACGCCGACGATCGCCACCTCGGCGACATGAACCGGCGCTTCGGGTTCCGGGACACCTACGACCTCGACGTCTCGGGCGACACCGAGCGGACGCTCGACCGACGCCTCGTGGTCGCGCTCGGGATCGCGCTCGACGCGATGCAAGTCGCTAGCTAAGCCGCGAGCTCGGTCATCGGCCGGTCGACGTCGACCTGCTCGACGTCCTCGTGCTTGATCAGCGCCAGCAGAACAACGATCCCGGCGATGAAGAACACGGCGCTGCCGAGGAAGGCAGCGTGGAAGCCGGTCACGAGCGCCTCCGCCTGCTGAGCCCCGGTCGGTCGCCCGGACAGTCCTTCGAGCGCGTCGGTCGTCCGTGAGACCGCGATCGTCGAGAGGATCGCGAGGCCGAGAGCACCGCCGACCTGCTGCGACGTGTTGAAGAGGCCCGACGCGAGGCCGGCGTCGCGGTGTGCGATGCCGCTCGTCGCGAGCAGCGTGACCGGGACGAAGGTCAGTCCCATCCCGATCGAGATCGGGATCAAGCCCGGCAGCACGTCACCGAGGTAGGTGCCGTTCGCGTCGGTGGTGAGCAGCAGGAGCATCCCGACGGTGGCACCGGAGAGACCGATCAGGGCGGTCGTGCGGGTGCCGAGCCTCTTGACCGCGACCTGAGAGAGACCGGCGCCGATGGCGATCCCGACCGTCACCGGTAGGAACGCGAGCCCGGCCTGCAGCGGCGAGAAGCCGAGCACCCGCTGCACGTACAGCGTGTTGAAGAAGAACATGGCGAAGAGACCCGAGGCGACGAGCAGCATCGTCACGTTCGCTGCTCGCAGCGTGCGCACGCGGAAGATGTCCAGACGAACGAGCGGCGCCCGCTGGCGGCGCTCGATCGCGACGAACGCGCCGAGCAGCGCGAAGGCGAGCAGGCCGATCCCGATCGTGCTCGGGCGCGAGCCAGCCGTCCTCCACCGTGTTGACGATCCCGTAGACGAGCGCGATCAGGCCGGCGGTGACCGTGACGGCGCCAGGGATGTCGAAGACGCGGTGCTCCGCGTCGGCCCGCGACTCCGGCACGAACCGGAGGGAGAGCAGGAACGCGGCGAGCCCGACCGGGATGTTGACGAAGAAGATCCAGGGCCACGAAAGGAGATCGGTGAGGATGCCGCCGAGGAGCAGCCCGACCGCGGCTCCGCCGGTCGCGATCGCCGCCCAGACTCCCATCGCCTTCGTGCGCGGCTCCCCCTCCCGGAACGTCGTCGTCAGGATCGAGAGCGCCGCGGGCGCGATCATGGCCGCGCCCAACCCCTGCAGGCCGCGGGCGACGATCAGGAAGGTCGACGAGTCGGCGATCCCGTTCAGGAACGACGCCCCGGTGAAGACGATCACACCGGCGAGGAAGACGCGCTTGCGGCCGAGGAGGTCGCCGGCCCGGCCGCCGAGCAGCAGGAAGCCGCCGAACATGAGCGTGTAGGCGTTCACCACCCATTGCAGGTCCGACTCCGACATGTCCAGGTCGGCCTGGATCGACGGCAGCGCGACGTTCACGATCGTCGCGTCGAGAATCACCATGAACTGCGCGCTGCAGACGAGGCACAGGACGAGCCACGGGTTGACCTGACGCTCGCTCACGCCGCCGGACCCTAGCTACAGTCGCGCGGGTGGCGGAACGACCTCGGCCGAGGCGCAACTGGATCCAGGAGGAGCGGCGAAAGACGCTCGGCGACTACGTCTCGTTCTGCCTCGCGTGCGGCGCCGTGTGGCGCTACTTCCTGGAGGGCGAGGCCGAGCTCGCGGCCGAGTGCCCGCAGTGCGGCGGCGAGACGCGGCATCGCTGCCCGGCCTGCGACGCGCCGTTCCCGTCGGCGTTCGCGGTCGACTGCGAGGAGTGCGGCGCCGCGGTCCGACCGCCGGAGGTGCTCGGCGTCCGGATCCGCAAGCCCGGCCGCTAGTCCGAGTCGGGCAGCGAGAGCAAGAGGTGCACGGTGACGGGCGCCTCGCGGCCCTTCACCTGGACGTCGCCGAGCGGCTCCGTCTTCGCGTCGCCGAGCCTGCTCGCCGTCTCCGCGCTGATCGCAACGCCGCCAGCCGGCGCGAGCCCCTCGATGCGGGCGGCGAGGTTGACGGTGTCGCCGATGACGCTGTAGGTGCGGCCGCGGCCGCTGCCGAGCACGCCCACGCTCGCCTCACCGGTGTTGAGGCCGGCCCGGAAGCGCGGCCAGGCAGGGTGGGCGGCGCCGACCTCGGCCACAGCCTCCTGGAGTGCCAGCGCCGCGCGCGCCGCCCGCCGCGGATGATCCTCCTGGTCGCCGCGCCGGTTGAACGTGGCCATGACGGCGTCGCCGATCAGCCGGTCGATCTCGCCGCCGTTGCGCTCGATGGTCGGGATCGCCGCCTCGAAGAGCGCGTTCAGCATCTCCGAGACCTCGCTCGCCTCGTGCCGCTCCGAGTAGGCCGTGAAGCCCTGGAGGTCGGCGAACAGCACGGTCACCTGCCGCGTCGCGACGGCGGTGCGCGAGAGGTAGAGGCCGCTGAAGCGCTCCTCGTGCCACTCGCGGTGCGCGCTGAGCGCGATCAGGGCAAAGGCGACGAGCATCAGCACGTGCCACTCCCACCACGAGGCGTGCCAGTTGCGCGCGAGCGCAGTCGCGACGGCGGCCTCGGCCAGCAGCGTGAAGGCGGCGGCGAACCCGAGCAGGAGCGGCGCGCGGCGCGCCTGCCAGAGACGCACGTAGCGCACGACGGCGAAGCAGAACAGCGCGACCGCGAGGAGCGGCGATCACGATCAGCGCGCCGGAGGCCCGCTCGGGCACGTCGTCGACGCGCGCCAGCACCGTGAGCGAGATCACCGCCCAGACGCCCATGCCGACGAGCAGCGCGCCCTGGAGCCACCCGAGCGAGCGGCGGACGCGATCGCCTCGCTCGTCCCCGAGGTCGAGCGCCGAAGCCGCTGCGAACGCACCGGCGACGACGAGCCCGATCGGCGTCGAGATGGCGAAGCCGACATTGCTCGAGTCGAGGAGCACGCCCGGCGTCGCGAGTGCATGCAGACCGAGGAACCCGGCCGCGGCGAGGAAGGCGAGCGAGACGAGGAACACCCGCCCGTCGCCGCGCTGGCGGGCCGCGACACCCGTCGCGTACGCGAGCGCGCTGCTCAGCGCCGCCGCCGACAGCGTCAGCCAGAAGTGCGAGGGGTGGTGCTCCCAGTGGACGTCGGCCTCCGGCGCCGAGATCAGGACGAGGAGGCCGACGACAGGCACGGCCAGGAGCGCTGCGACCGGAATCAGCGGAGTTCGGCCCACCCGCTCGGGAAGCCTCCTGCGTCCGACCCCGAGCCGACGATCTGGGAGAAGCGGATCACCGTCACCGTCTCGTCCTCGCCGACCGGCCGGTTGTACAGCTGCCCGAGGAAGCGCGCCATCTCGTCCGTGCGCTTGATCTCGGGGTTGTCGTGCTCGATCTCCCGCGGCGACAGGTCGCGCAGCTGCTTGACCTCGACCTTGTCGATGACGGCGTCGAAGATCTTCTCCCGCTGCCCGTAGCGGACGCCGACCAGCACCGTCACGATCATCCCCTTCTTGTACTTGGCCGATTTGTCGCCGAGCCGGATCGTCGCCGTCTTGCGCTGGCTGCGCAGCTGGTCGGCCACGACGGGCGAGTAGAAGTTGAGTGCGAACATGGCCATGGCGCAGGGGTCAGGAGCGAGCGGTCAGGAGTCGAGCCGGACGATCATAGAGCGCGCTCGGCCAGAAGCACACGTGCCCGTTCGGCCATGTCGCGCTCGCCGGCGTAGGCGAGCAGTGCGCGCGCCTCGTCGAGCGGCAGCCAGCGGGCCTCCTCGACCTCGATCTCCATCCCCGGCGGCAGCTCGCCGATGCGGCCGCGGCGATAGCGCAGGAGGTAGAAGCTGACGATCTTGAACACGCGCTCGCCGCCCCGGCGGGTGTAGACGTAGCGCACGTCGCCGAGCTTCTCGTCGAGCCGGCTCTCGAGCCCGGTCTCCTCAGCGGCCTCGCGCACCGCGGTCTCGGCCGGCGTCTCGCCCTCGTCGACGAGCCCCTTCGGCAGCGCCCAGACGGCGGGCGTGCGGCCTCGCGGACGGACGGCGGCGAAGAACCAGCGACTGCGCAGGCGCCGCACCAGCACGCCACCGGCGGAGAACTCGCGCGCCACGCCCGGTTTGTAACACAGATGCACACTCGAGTGCACAGAACTCTTGCAAGCGGCTCAAACCCTGGTATATTGCCCTTGGCACTCGGACGTTGAGAGTGCCAGACGTTGTCACAAAGTCTTTGACAGAGGAGGCATTACATGAATTTGCAGCCTCTTGGTGACCGTCTGATCGTCGAGGTCCTCGAAGAGGAAGAGATGACGATCAGCGGCATCGTGCTGCCCGACACCGCGAAGGAGAAGCCGCAGCGCGGCCGAGTCCTCGCGGTCGGACCCGGCCCGCGTGACGAGGACGGGGAGTACATCAAGATGGACGTGGACGAGGGTGACGAGATCATCTTCTCCAAGTACGGCGGCACCGAGATCAAGCTCGGCACCGACGAGGTCCTGATCCTGCGCGAGTCGGACGTCCTGGCCAAGGTCGTCGGCGACCGCGCCGCCGTCTAGGAACACAGAGGAGGAACGAAGACACATGGCTCACAAGGAGCTCAAGTTCAACGAGGATGCACGTCGCGCTCTCGAGCGCGGCGTGAACACCCTCGCCGACGCCGTCAAGGTGACGCTCGGCCCGAAGGGCCGCTACGTCGTGCTGGACAAGAAGTTCGGCGCGCCGACGATCACGAACGACGGCGTCACGATCGCCCGCGAGATCGAGGTCGAGGACCCGTTCGAGAACCAGGGCGCCCAGCTCGTGCGCGAGGTCGCAACGGCGACGAACGACGTCGCCGGTGACGGCACCACGACCGCCACGGTGCTCGCCCAGGCCATCGTCCGCGAGGGCCTGAAGAACGTCGCCGCCGGCGCGAACCCGATGGGGCTCAAGCGCGGCATCGAGCAGGCCGTCGACGCGGTCGTCGCGAACCTGAAGACGCAGTCGAAGGAGATCTCGGGCAAGGAGGACATCGCCCGGGTCGCCAGCATCTCGTCGCGCGAGCGCGAGATCGGTGACGTCATCGCCGACGCGATCGAGAAGGTCGGCAAGGACGGCGTCGTGAACGTCGAGGAGGGCCAGACCTTCGGCCTCGAGCTCGAGTTCACCGAGGGTATGCAGTTCGACAAGGGCTACCTCTCGCCCTACATGATCACCGACGCCGAGCGCATGGAGGCCGTGCTCGACGACCCGTTCATCCTGGTCGCGAACCAGAAGATCGGCGCCGTCAAGGACCTCCTGCCCGTGCTCGAGCAGGTCATCCAGGCCGGCCGCCCGCTGCTGATCGTGGCCGAGGACGTCGAGGGCGAGGCGCTCGCGACGATCGTCGTCAACAAGCTCCGGGGCACCTTCCAGGCCGTCGCCGTCAAGGCGCCGGGCTTCGGTGACCGCCGCAAGCGCATGCTCGAGGACATCGCGATCCTCACCGGCGCCGAGGTGATCACCGAGGAGATGGGCCTCAAGCTCGAGAACACGAAGCTGTCGCAGCTCGGCCGCGCCCGCAAGGTCGTCGTCGACAAGGACTCGACCACGATCGTGGACGGGGCCGGCGACTCCGAGGGGATCAAGTCGCGGATCAAGCAGCTCCGCGCCGAGATCGAGAACACCGACTCGGACTTCGACCGCGAGAAGCTGAACGAGCGGCTCGCGAAGCTGGCCGGCGGCGTCGCCGTCGTCAAGGTCGGCGCGGCCACCGAGACGGAGATGAAGGAGAAGAAGCACCGCGTCGAGGACGCGCTGCAGGCCACCCGCGCCGCCCTCGAGGAGGGCATCGTGCCGGGCGGCGGCGTCGCGCTCCTGCAGGCGGTCTCCTCCGTCAAGCTCGACACCTTCGAGGGCGACGAGCGCACCGGCGCGTCGATCATCGTCCGCGCGCTCGAGGAGCCGCTCCGCCAGCTCGCCTACAACGCGGGCCTCGAGGGCTCGGTCGTCGTCAACCAGGTCCGCAGCGCCAAGAAGGGCCAGGGCCTGAACGTCGACACCGGCGAGATCGAGGATCTCGTCGCGAAGGGCATCATCGATCCGACGATGGTCACCCGCTCGGCGCTGCAGAACGCCGCGTCGATCGCGAAGAACATCCTCACGACCGAGGCGATCGTCGCCGAGGCGCCCGAGAAGGACGGCGTCGGTGCCGGCATGCCCGGCATGGGCGACATGGGCGGGATGATGTAGAGAAGCCCCACGGGCTTTCGCTTCACGACACGAAGGGCCGGCTCGCGCCGGCCCTTCGTCGTTCTCCCGCTCGGGAGCCACAAAAGAAGAAGACCGCGGAGGGGGCCGCGGTCTTCTGGGGAGGGGGTGAATCTGGGGAGGTGGGTAGCCCAGATATCGGCGTCGCACGCGACGCCCGCTGTCACCCGACGAGGGAATCCTCTAGAAGCCGTACCGCTCCTCCTTGAAGGGGTCGGCGTCGTTGTGGTAGCCGTAGCGCTCCCAGAAGCCCGGCCGGTCGATCGCCGAGAGCTCGATCCCGCGCAGCCACTTGGCGCTCTTCCAGAAGTACTTGCCGGGGATCACGAGCCGGAGCGGGTAGCCGTGCTCCGGCGCCAGCGGCTCGCCGTTCGCGTGCGTCGCGAGCAGCGCGTGCTCGTCGCGGAGGAACGCGATCGGGACGTTGGCCGTGTAGCCCTGCTCGGAGTGCGCGATCGCGTAGTGCGCGCTCTGCTTCGGCCGCACGAGCTGCTCGAGCTCGCGCCAGTGCACGCCCTCGAAGGTCATGTCGAACTTCGACCAGCGCGTGACGCAATGGATGTCCTGGATGTGCTCGGTCCGGGGCAGCGCGTTCAGCTCGTCCCAGTTCAGCGTCGAGCTCGCTCCTCGACCTCGCCGGAGACGCGGAAGTCCCACGTCGCGAGATCGGTCGACCGGGATCGAGCCGGCGTGCAGGACCGGCCACTTCTCGGTCAGGTACTGCCCCGGCGGCAGGCGCGCCGGGTCGTAGCCCGCGTCGATCACCTTCCGTTCGGCCTTGGAGCGGAACACCGTCTCTACAGTAACGGGGTGCGCGTCGCGTCACGTCCACGCTCCTTCGTCCGGGTCGCCGGCCCGGACGCCGAGGAGTACCTGAACCGGATGGTCTCGAACGACGTCGCCGCGCTCGGCCCGGGTGAGTCGTGCGAGGCGCTGCTGCTGACCGCGAAGGCGCGCGTGATCGCGCCGCTCGTCGTGCTCCGGCGCGGGCACGAGGACTTCCTGCTGCTCACCGAGCCCGAGCTCGGCGAGCGCGTCCGCGCCGAGCTCGTGCGCTTCCGGTTCGCCGCCAAGGCCGAGATCGAGCTCGAGGAGCACACGAGCCACGTCGTCTTCGGCGGCGACGGGATCCCGACCGCCGACTACGGCGAGCCCGCGGCGGAGGTGCTGGACGCGGCGCTCGAGCCGACCGTCGCGCCGGACGAGCTCGAGCTGCTGCGGATCCGGGCGGGCACGCCCGCGTGGGGCAAGGAGATCGACGACCGCGTGCTGCCCGGCCGAGGCGGGCCTGACCGAGCGCGCGGTCAGCTTCACCAAGGGCTGCTACCCGGGGCAGGAGCCGATCGCGCGGCTGCACTACCGCGGTCGTGCGAACCGCGGCCTGCGGGTGCTCGAGCTGGAGGCCGGGAGCTGCCCGCGTACGACGCCGAGCTCGAGCTGGACGGCAAGGTCGTCGGCCGGGTGACGAGCGCCGCGCAGGACAACGGCAGCGTGGTCGCGCTCGCCTACGTGCGCCGCGAGGTGCCGGAGGGCGCAGTGCTGACGCTGGCAGGGCGGAGCGCCCGCCCGGTCGACGCCTAGACTGAGCGTCGTGGCGCCCGAGTCTGGCCGCAGCCGATGCTCGTCGTGCGCGACGTGCCCGTCGAGCCGCTTCTATCAGCAGGTGCTCGGCGCCGACAGCGGTCACGGCGGCAACGAGTACGAGCAGATCGTGAGCGAGGGCGAGATCCTGCTGCAGCTGCACGCGGCGGACGTCGCCGATCACCACGGGCTCCTGGCCGATCCCGACCAGCCGCTCGGCAACGGCGTACTGGTGTGGTTCGAGGTTGCCGACTTCGAGTCGCCGTGGCGCGTGCCCGCGCTGCCGGAGCGCCGATCGTCACCGACGTGCACACGAACCCGAACGCGCTCAGCCCGAGCTCTGGCTGCGCGATCCGACGGCTACCTCGTCGTCCTCGCCGGCCCATCGGAGTACCGTCCTCGCGGTTGAGCGCGGCGACCGTGCGGCATCGCCGCTCCGGCTGAGCCGAGCATGCTACCTCGGCCTCGAGGCAGCGCTCGACGAGCTACGGGCTCGAGCAGCACGTGCGAGCGCCTGTCGACGGTGCAACGCGAGAGCGCGCCGCCGTAGCTCGTCGCACACGGTGCCGCTGCGCTGCGAGCCGTGCCGCCGGACTCGCGCACGCCTGCGATCGGGAGTCGCCATCGACGAGTCGTCGCGTGCGCACGTCACCCGTGGTCACCTCGTAGGTGTTGAGACCCTCGTCGAGACGACGGTCGCGCACTTGCGCAACGCAGGAGAGCGTCGTGCGCTCCGGTCGATGAGCTCCGTCGGCACGCTGAGTGCCGCTGACGCACTGTCGAGCCGTCGAGTGCTGCGACGATCTGCAGCCGCGCCTGCTGATCGGTGAGCGGGCCATCGCGCCGCGATCGTCGTCGTGAGCGAACGATCCACCCGTAGTCGCCTCGTACGTGTGGCGTCCTCGGTCGGGCCGACGGTCGCCGCACTGCGTAGCGTCGGTGACGACACTGTGCATTGCCCCCGTCGAGGAAGATCCGCAGGTACGGAGGCCGATCGCGACCGTCGGCGTCGCAGTGCACGGTCGCAGGCAACTCGCTGATCTCTGCGAGCGCAGCCCGTGGCGGCGTACGACCGAACCGCGCCGGAGCTGCGCACCGTCGGTCGCCGAACTCGGCGCCGTCGAGCGTCGGTGCGACACTGGCGTCGACCCGTCGAAGCGCCGGTCGCGCGCGAGCATCGCCGGTGCGACGCCGGACTCCTCGGCACGCCTGCGGCCCCTGCGGGCCAACTGCGCCGGTCTCGCCCTTGTCGCCCTTGGCTCCGGGAGCGCCGGTCGCACCTGCGTCGCCCTTCGCGCCGGTCGCGCCCTGCTGGCCGGCGCGGCCCCTGAGCGCCGGCAGGCCCCTGCGGGCCTGTCGGGCCGCTCTGGCCCTTGAGCGCCGTCTTGGCGCTCGAGTGGATGTCAACCAGCTTGATCGTGCCGTTCGCGATCTGACTGCCGGTGATCAGCTTCACCGTGCCTGCAACCGCAGTCCCGCTCAGCGCGACGGCGAGCGCGATCATCGCAACCACCATCGCCGGCGTAAAACGCCTTCCCTTCAACATTCTTAGAGTCCTTTCGGTAACCCGTTACCCGGCGGCTGGATGCCGCGGATTCGATGAGAGGAAGGTACGGGTCGCCGATGCCCGGTCGCTAGACCCGATTGGGCTCATGGCTCAGAACGCCGGTATCAGTGGGGTGCCGCGCTGCCCCGCGCGACGGCGACGGCTTCGAGTCGGGAGTGGACGCCGAGAGCTCGAAAGAGACGGCGGATGTGGTTTCTGACCGTCTCGGTGGTCAGGTGGAGCTCGGCGGCGATCTGCTTCGTCGAGCGGCCCTGTTCCAGAAGGCGAAGCACCTCCACCTGGCGCGGAGTGAGATGCGGGTGTGGCGCTGCGAGCCTGACGTCAGGACGTTCCTCGAACAACCCGAAGACGCCAACCACCCGTTCACCGCTCATGAGCGGCACCGAGCTGATCTCCACCGCCACCCGCGCGCCGGCGGTCGACACCAGAGCGCTGGTCGCATCTGTGGCCGTGGAGGTGCCGAGCACCTTCCGTGCGAACAGCTCGCGGGCCCGCCGGCTGTCCTCGGGCGCGACGACGGAGGTGAAGTGCCGACCGCGAACGTCGCCGAGAAGTCGCTCGGCTGCCGCATTCATCCACCGGACGACTCCCGTCGAGTCGAGGACGTAGCTCGGTACGCCGACGCCGACCAGAGCCTGCTCGACGTCGCCGCCGACTGCCAGGCCGGTGGCCATGACCGAAGTATCGCTCAGCGGGCTGCCGCCTCCGCGCGAAAAGGCCGCATGACTGCTGCGATGCGCCCGGCATGATTCGAACATGCGACCTCTGCCTCCGCAGGGCAGCGCTCTATCCCCTGAGCTACGGGCGCGGGGGAAGGCAGTGTAGCGCCGGACGCAGCGACCAGGCCACGCCGGTAGGACAGGCCCGGCGGCGGCGGCGAACCCGCGCCTGTGGCCGCCGTGCCCGACCAGCTCACGCTCGCGCGGAACCGAGACCTCGTCGGCCGCGAGCGGCGCCCGTACGTCCGATGGCTTCTGCTGTCGCTCCTCGGGCCTGCTGCTCGTCCTCGGCCTCCTGAACGTCTTCGGCCAGCGGCCGCACACCGACACCGCGTCGGGCGGCGGCGCCGAGCTCGAGGTCTACTCGCCGGAGCACCTCCGCAGCGGCCTCTTCTTCATGTCGCGCTTCACGATCCGGGCCGAGGAGGAGATCGAGGCCGCGACCCTCGTGCTCGATCCGGGCTGGCTCGAGGGGATCACGCTGAACACGCTCGTGCCCTCGCCGATCGGCGAGGCGAACCGGAACGGCAAGATCGCGCTCGACCTCGGCCGGGTCCCGGCCGGCACGAAGCACGTCTTCTTCCTCCACTTCCAGGTCAACCCGACCGAGATCGGCCGCCGCTCGCAGGACGTCGAGCTGCACGACGGCGAGACGGCGCCTGCTCCACATCGACCGCACCGTGACCATCTATCCCTGATGGACCTCGTCGTCCGCGCAGCCGTCGCGTTCCTCTTCGTCTACTTCCTGACGCGCGTGATCGGGCGGCGCGAGCTGTCGTCGATGGAGCCGTTCGACCTGATCATGCTCGTGATGATCGGCGACCTCGTGCAGCAGGGCGTGACGCAGAACGACTTCTCGGTCACCGGCGCGTTCCTCGTCGGCGGCACGATCGCCCTCCTGACCGTCGCTCGTCTCGTACACGAGCTTCCGCTTCCCGAGGCTCCGGCCGCTGCTCGACGGCGAGCCGGTGATCGTCGTCGAGGACGGCCGGCCGATCGACCGCAACCTGAGACGCAACCGGATCACGCATCGAAGAGCTCGCCGCGGCCGGGCCGCCAGGAGGGCATCGACTCGCTCGAGCAGGTCCGCTGGGCCGTCCTCGAGACGAACGGCCAGCTCAGCTTCATCGGCAAGCCGGGCTCGTAGGTCTCGTCGTGCCGCTCTACCTCTCCGAAGCCGACGTCGAAGCGCTGCTGACGCCGGCCGACACGGTTCCGGCGATCGAGGAGAGCTTCCGGCGGCTCGCCGCGGGCAGGGTCGAGAACGTCCCGAGACGACGCCTCGGGGTCGACGGCGGCTCGTTCGCGATCATGGCCGCCGACGGATCCGCGAGCTCGGCTACGCCGGGCTGAAGTCGTACACGGTGGTCGAGGGCAAGGCGGCGTTCGTCGTCTGCCTCTTCGAGCTCGAGGAGCGGCCGCCTCGCCGCCGTGATCGAGGCCGACGCGCTCGGGCAGCGGCGGACGGGAGCGGCGACCGGCGTCGCGGCTCGCTACCTCGCGCGGCCGGGCGCGCGCAGCCTCGGCGTGATCGGCTGCGGCTGGCAGGCGGCCTCCCAGGTCGACGCGATCCGCGCGACCGTCCCGACGATCGAGCGCGTCGTCGCCTACTGCCGGACGCCGGAGAGGCTCGCCGCGTTCTGCCGCGAGGTCGGATGCGGAGCCGGCGGAGAGCCACCGCGACGCCGGCGCCCAGGACGTCGTCGTCACCGCGACCACGTCGGCGGATCCTGTCCTCCGCGGCGAGTGGCTGGTCGAGGGCGCGTTCGTGGCGGCCGTCGGCGCGAACGACCGGCGCAAGCGGGAGCTCGACAACGTCGTCCTCGAACGCGCGACCTTCGTCTGCTGCGACTCGCTCGAGCAGGCGCGGCTCGAGTCCGGCGACCTGATCGAGCCGATCGCAGGCGGGGCGCTCGACTGGCTCGAGGTGCACGAGCTGCAGGAGGTCGTCGCCGGCGAGGTGCGCGGCCGTCAGGCCGACGCGACATCGTCCTCTTCAAGTCGAACGGGCTCGCGGCCTGGGACGTCGCCGCGGGCGTGGCGGCGCTCGAGCGCGCCCGCGAGCGGGGCGTCGGCCGGGAGCTGTAGGGCCGCTAGCCCGCGATCGAGGTTCGAACGTCCTCGACCGTGGCCTTGCCGATCGCCTTGATCACCTCGGGGCGATCGAGCACACGCGCGCGCTGCTCCGGCGTGAGCCGGTTCTGCACGTAGCGGTCTTCCATGATCTCCGCGAGATCGCGCCCGCGCTCGTGCTCGCGGAGGACGTACACCGCGACGTGTTCCTCGGCAGGCGAGCGCTGGAAGAGGAACGAGAAGATGTCGCGGAGCGCCATGCCGCGCGATTGTATCCTCAGCGCGTGCGCGCCAAGTCCGCCGAGGGCCGCTGTGCCGAGCGAACGCTCAGGGGCTTCGACGACGCGGGACGGGAGGAGCGCATCGTGATCTGGATCGAGCGGCGCCCCGGCGCGACCTGGTCGGTGGGGCGCATGGTCAACCCGCAGCATCGTTCGAGCGACGAGCCGCGGCGCGACGACTGGGTCTTCGAGGGCCACGAGCTCGGCGACGCTCTCGACGCGGCCAACGACGCACTCGAGGACGACGTGCGCGTGCTCGAGCAGGACGGCGCGACGGACAAGGTGCGGCCGTTCACCCGCAACGAGGTGTTGCCCTTCCTCGAGCGGTACTTCTTCGGCCGCCGCTAGCGCGTCAGGACAACGAACGTGATGTCGATCCGATGTAGATGTAGGTGTACACCTACGCCGATGTAGGCCGACACCGGCGTCACGAGGGCTCTTTCGGCCACTTCAGGTTCGCGTCGGGGATCGGATCGCCGTGCGGGTCGTGCGTCGGGAAGCCGAGCGCCTTGTCGATTCGCGCCTCGAGCTCCTCCGAGAGCGCATGCTCGAGACGGTCCGCCTCGTCGTGGACGTCGTCGACGCCGATCCCGAGCGTCTCCGCGAGGTAGAGCTCGAGCAGGCGGTGATGACGGATGACCTCGAGCGCCACCTGCTCGCCCGCGTGCGTCAGCGTCACGCCCTTGTACGGCGCGTGCTCGGCGAGACCGAGGGCGGCGAGCTTCTTCACCATCGCGCTCGCGGAGGCGTCTGACACCTGCTGCCGTCGGGCCAGCGCCGACGTCGAGACGCGCTCGCTCTCGCTGCCGAGCTTGTAGATCTCCTTCAGGTAGTCCTGGATCGCGTCGCTCAGATCCGTGCTCGCCACGGGCCAATGCTAGCCTCGCGTCCTTGCGGATCCGCCTCGGCCACAGTCCGGACCCCGACGACGCGTTCATGTTCTGGGCGATCGCGTCGGGCACGATCGACACGCGCGGCTTCGAGTTCGAGCAGGTGCTGCAGGACATCCAGACGCTGAACGAGTGGGCGCTCGAGGGCCGCCTCGAGGTGACCGCGATCTCGCTGCACACGTATCCGTTCGTCCAGGACCGGTACGCGCTCCTGCCTCACGGCGCCAGCATCGGCTCGGGCTACGGCCCGGTGCATCGTCGCCCGGGAGCCGCTGACGCTCGAGGAGCTGCAGAGCGTCGAGCTCGCCGTCCCCGGCCGGATGACGACGGCCTTCCTGACCGCCAGGCTCGCGCTCGGCGACTTCCGCTTCCGCGAGGTGCCCTTCGACGTGATCATCGACGAGGTGACGGGCGGCCGTGCCGACGCCGGGCTCGTCATCCACGAGGGCCAGCTGACCTACGAGGACGCCGGCCTCGTGAAGGTGCTCGACCTCGGCGAGTGGTGGCTGCTCGAGACCGGCCTGCCGCTGCCGCTCGGGGTCAACGTCGCGCGGCGCGATCTCGGCGATCGCTGCACGACCTGTCCGAGGTGCTCCTGGCGTCGATCAAGTCGGGACTGAGGAACCGGCAGGAGGCGATGCGCTATGCGATGCGCTTCGGCCGCGGCATCGACCTCGCCGTCGCCGAGCGCTTCGTCGGCATGTACGTGAACGAGCTGACGTGCGACTACGGCGACGAGGGCCGGCAGGCCGTCGAGGAGCTCCTGCATCGCGGCGACCAGATCGGCGCCTTCCCCGAGCCGGTCCGCCTCGAGTTCGTCGAGTAGTGCCGCGCGCCGTCGTCCTCGCTGCGGTGCGGACGCCCGTCGGGCGGTACGGCGGCGCACTCGCGGGCACCCGCCCCGACGATCTCGCCGCCGTCGCGATCCGGGCCGCGGTCGAGCGCGCCGCCGTCGATCCGGCCGAGATCGAGGACGTCTACCTCGGCTGCGCGAACCAGGCCGGCGAGGACAACCGCAACGTCGCGCGGATGGCGGCGCTGCTCGCCGACCTGCCGGAGACGGTCGCCGGTGTGACCGTGAACCGCCTCTGCGCGTCGGGGCTCTCCGCCGTCGTCGGCGCGGCGCACGCGATCGCGGCCGGAGACGGCGACCTCTTCGTGGCCGGCGGCGTCGAGTCGATGAGCCGCGCGCCGCTCGTCACGGCGAAGCCGGACGCGGCCTTCCCTCGCGGCGACCGCACGATGTACGACACGACGCTCGGCTGGCGCTTCCCCAACCCGCGGCTCGAGGAGCGGTTCCCGCTCGAGACGATGGGCGAGACGGGCGAGAACGTCGCCGACCGCTGGGGGATCTCGCGCGAGGACCAGGACGCCTTCGCCCTGCGCTCGCAGCAGCGCTGGTCGGCCGCCGACTTCGACGACGAGCTCGTCGCGGTCGACGACCTCGAGCGGGACGAGCACCCGCGCCCGGACACGAGCGCCGACAAGCTCGCCTCCCTCAAGCCCGCCTTCCGCGCGGGCGGCTCGGTGACGGCCGGCAACTCGAGCGGGCTCAACGACGGCGCCGCCGCGCTCGTGCTCGCCTCCGAGGAGAAGGCACGCGCCCTCGGCGCGGAGCCGCTCGGCGCGTTCGTCGCGAGCGCCGTCGCGGGCGTCGACCCGCGCGTGATGGGCATCGGCCCGGTGCCCGCCGTGCGCAAGCTGCTCGACCGCGCCGGGCTCAGCGGTCGCCGACCTCGACCTCGTCGAGCTGAACGAGGCGTTCGCCTCGCAGAGCCTCGCGGTCATCCGTGACCTCGGCCTCGACGAGGAGCGCGTGAACGTGAACGGCGGCGCGATCGCGATCGGCCACCCGCTCGGCATGAGCGGCGCGCGGCTCGTCGTCTCGCTCCTGCACGAGCTCCGCCGCCGCGGCGGCCGCTACGGCGTCGCGACGATGTGCGTCGGCGTCGGGCAGGGCCAGGCGGCGCTGTTCGAGCGAATCAGCCCCTGAAGACCCCTCGGGCCGGCACGCCGCCCGCAGCCTGCGCCGCGGCGAGCCGCTCCGGCGTCCCGAGGTCGATCCAGACGTCCGAGAGCCAGTAGCCCGCGACGACACCGTCGCGGCAGCGCGCCGCGAAGTACTCACCGGGGTCGCGCTCGTGCTCGAGCGGACGGAGCGCGCGGGCGCGACCGGCGGCGCAGCCCCAGGTCAGATTCGACGAGGCCCGTTCGGGCTTCACCTCGACGCGATCGACGCGCCCCGACCGCGAGCGCGGGGTCCGCGAGAACGACGGGGTCGTAGCTCTCCGGCTCGTTCGTCCGGAAGAGCCCGAGCGCGATCTCGTCGCCGCGCTCGACTGCCGCAACGAGTGTCGCGAACCCGTCCACCGGCTCCCACAGGCAGTCGGGGAAGCCGAAGCAGACGACGTCCTCGTCGTCGCAGCCCGCCACCCCGAGGGCGAGCGAGCGGGCGACGTTCTCGGGGCTCGCGACGATCACGGTCAGGCCGCGGGCCCGAGCGAGCTCGATCACGTCGGCCTTCTCGGGCCGCGTGACCAGGCGGATCTCCGAGCAGGGCGCGGCGCGCAGACTCTCGACGAGGTAGTCGAGCAGCGGCCGGCCGGCGAGCTCGATCGCCTCCTTCGAGCCGTGCTCGCCGCCGAGCCGGGTCGCATGTCCCGCCGCCGGGATGACGCCGATCACCATGATGGGACTGTGCCGAAGTCGCCCGCACGCCGTGTCGTCGCGATCGCCAGCGGCAAGGGCGGCGTCGGCAAGTCGACGCTGACGCTCAATCTCGCCCTCGCCCTCGCCCGCGACGGCGCCGCCGTCGGCGTGCTCGACGCCGACCTCTACGGCCCCGACCTCCCGCTGATGGTCGGCCTGGCGAGGAGCGAGCGCGCACGCGAGCTGCAGCTGTGGCGGCTCGGCCGGCCGATCTCGCTGCCGCCGGTCGACGTGCACGGGCTGAAGCTCATGTCGATCGGCTTCCTCGTCGCCGAGGATCAGGCGCTGTCGCTCCCGGCGATGTCGATCGAGCTCGTGCTCCGCCAGCTCGTGCACGAGACCGACTGGGGCGAGCTCGACTACCTGCTCGTCGACCTGCCGCCCGGCACGGCCGACGTCCAGCAGCAGCTGGTGCGCCTGCTGCCGCTCGACGGCGCGGTCGTCGTCGTCGGCCCGCAGGACGTCTCGCACCTCGACGCGAAGCGCGTGCTCGAGCTCTTCGCCGACACCGGCACGCGGGTCCTCGGCGGAGTCGAGAACATGGCCGGCGCTCGTCTGCCCGCACTGCGGCGAGACGATCTCCGTCTTCGGCGACGTGCAGCGAGGAGCGGTCGATCTGGGCGCTCGGCGTCGAGCGGCTCGGCTCGATCCCTCTCGACCCGGCCGTCGCGAACGGTCGCCCGATCCTGCTCGACGGACGACGACTCCGCGGCGGCCCGAGCGCTCGCTCGCGGTCGCCGAGCGCCTCGCGGCGACGTTGGACTAGCATCCGCCGCGATGGCGGTCGCGACGGGACGCGAGTTCGGGCTCTTCATCGACGGCGAGACGGTCGAGGGCTCGGAGACGCGCGAGCTCGTCGAGCCCGCGACCGGCGAGCCGTTCGGCAGCGCGCAGCTCGCCGGCGAGGCGGAGGTCGACCGCGCAGTCGCCGCCGCACGCGCCGCGCTCGGCGGGGACTGGGGCAAGACGCCTCCGAACGAGCGCTCGCGGCTCCTGCACGCTCTCGCTGACGCGATCAAGGCGAACCGCAGCGAGCTGGCCGAGCTCGAGACCCGCAACCTCGGCAAGGCGATCGGCGTCGGTGAAGGCCGAGATCGCGGTGGCGACCGACTACTACCGCTTCTTCGCCTCGGCGATCGCGACGATCGCGGGCCAGTCGAGGCCGATCGGCGGCTCGCTCCTCTCCTACACGCTCAAGGAGCCGGTCGGCGTCGCCGCGCAGATCGTCCCGTGGAACTACCCGCTCATGATGGCGACGTGGAAGCTCGCCCCGGCACTCGCCGCGGGCTGCGCCGTCGTCGTCAAGCCGGACGCGCAGACGCCCGCGACGGCGCTCCGGCTGGCGGAGCTCGCGGCCGAGGTGGGGTTCCCGGCCGGAGTCGTCAACGTCGTGCCGGGCGACGGGCCGACGACCGGCGCGTACCTCGTGCGGCACGCGGGCGTCGACAAGGTCGCGTTCACCGGCTCGACCAAGACGGGCGGCGAGGTCATGCGCCTCTGCTCGGACCCGATCAAGCGCGTCACCCTGGAGCTCGGCGGCAAGAGCCCGAACATCGTCTTCGCCGACGCCGACCTCGAGTCGGCGATCCCGAGCGCTGCGTGGTCGATCTACTACGCCGCCGGCCAGAGCTGCGAGGCCCGCTCTCGCGTCCTCGTCGAGAAGCCGCTCTACGACGAGTTCGTGAGCGCCTTCAGCGCCAAGGCGGGACAGCTGAAGGTGGGCGACCCGCTCGACGCGGAGACGCAGATGGGCTCGCTCGTCTCGCAGGCGCACCGCGAGCGCGTGCACTCGTTCGTCGAGGGCGCACGCGAGGAAGGAGCCGAGGTCGTGCTCGGCGGCGAGCCGGGCGAACAGGCCTTCTACCCGCCCACCGTCGTCGCGGCGGTCGAGAGCTCGATGACGATCGCTCAGGAGGAGGTCTTCGGGCCGGTCGTGACCGTGACGCCGTTCGAGGACGAAGCAGGACGCGATCCGGATCGCGAACGACGTCAAGTACGGGCTGATGGCGAGCATCTGGACGGGCGATCCCGCAAGGGGTCATCGGCGTCGCGGCGCGGATCAAGTCCGGCACCGTCGGCATCAACATGCCGTACACGTCGTTCCCGGGCATCCCGTTCGGCGGCTACAAGCAGTCCGGCTTCGGCCGCGAGCTCGGGATCGACTCGCTCGAGCTGTACCTGGAGACGAAGAGCGTGATCGTCAACACCGGCTCGCGCACGATCAACCCCTTCGGCCTCTGACGTCTTCGGCGCTTCTTGCGCAGCTTGCGCGGGAGATCCGATCACGGCAGCCGCCGGCAGGGATGACGACGAGAATCGTCGCGGTCGACGGCAAGGGCGGCGCCGGCAAGAGCACGTTCGCCGCGCGTATCGCCGCCGAGCTCGACGACGCCGAGATCGTTCGCACCGACGACTTCGCGAGCTGGGACAACCCGTTCGACTGGTGGCCGGAGCTGATCGAGAAGGTGCTCGTTCCGCTGTCGCGCAACGAGCCCGTGCCGCCCTTCGAGCGCTCGCAGTGGGAGCCCGGCCAACAACCCGAGCAGGTCCACCTCCGCCTGACCGACATCATCGATTCTCGAGGGCGTCACGGCGTCGCGCGGATGCCTTTCGCGGCTACCTGACGTACGCGATCTGGGTCGAGACGCCGCGCGATGTCCGCCTCGAACGCGGGCTCGAACGCGACGGCGAGAGCGCTCTCCCGCAGTGGGAGGCGTGGATGGAAGGCGAGGAGCAGTACCGGCTTCGGGAGCGCCCGGACGCGCGCGCCGACTTCGTCGTGCGAGGCGATCGCGACGACTGGAGGTAGGTCGAGCTACCGCTGGACGGTCCTGGCCGCCGGCACCTTTGCGCAGGCGGGCTTCGCCGCGATCGGGGTCGGCCTGCCCGCGATCGCGCCGGCGATCCGCGACGAGTTCGACCTCAGCCTCGCCCAGGTCGGCGCGATCCTCTCGGCACACTGGCTCGGGACGCTCGTGACGCTGCTGCCCTGGGGCTTCCTGACCGACCGGGCGGGCGAGCGGTTCGCGCTCGCGGCGGGAATGGGCGGCTGCGGGCTCTTCCTGCTCGCGGCCGGACAGGCCGACACCTTCGAGGTGCTGTACGGCCTCCTCTTTCTCTCGGGAGCCGCGGGCGCCAGCGTCAACGCCGCGACCGGGCGCGCCGTGATGGGCTGGTTCGACGTCTCGCAGCGCGGGCTTCGCGCTCGGGATCCGCCAGGCCGCCGTTCCGGTCGGGGGTCTGATCGGTGCGGTCGTCCTGCCGCGCTTCACCGTCCCGCACGCATACGCATTCCTCGGCGTCCTGTGCCTCCTCGGCGCCCTCGGCGGTGCCGTCTTCCTGCGCGAGCCGAAGGGCGCGCCGCTCGAGGTCGAGGACGTCGAGTGGTCGGTTCGCGACCGGCGCCTGTGGCGCCTGTGCACGGTCGGCGGCCTGTACGTCGTCGCCCAGATGGCCGTGCTCAGCTTCCTCGCGCTCTACCTCCACGACGAGCGCGGCCTCGACAAGGGCGAGGCGGCGGCGGTCGTCGGCGTCGTACAGGTCGGTGCGATCGTCCTCCGCATCGGGGCCGGGCGCTGGTCGGACCTGGTCGGCTCGCGCATCGGGCCGCTGCAGCGGATCGGGCTCGCGATGACCGCGACGCTCGGCCTCGCGACGGTCCTGCTCGACGCGCCGCTCGCCCTGCTCGTGCCCGCGTTCGTCGCCGCCGGCGCGCTCACGATGGCCTGGAACGGCGTCGCCTTCGCGGCCGTCGCGGAGCTCGCTGGACGTGCGCGCAGCGGCGCCGCCCTCGGCATGCAGCAATCCGTCCTCTCCCTGGCGGGCGTCGCCGCTCCGATCGCGTTCGCGGCCGTGGTGTCCGCCGGCTCGTGGCGCCTCGCCTACGGGCTCGCGGCGCTCTTCCCGCTCGCCGGCTGGGCGGCGCTACGCCCGCTGCGCGCGCTCTGAAGTACGTTCTCCGCCATGCGCGTGCTCGAGCGGCTGGAGGAGCTCTACGCGATCGGCGACCGGATCGGCTACTCGCCCGAGGAGCAGCAGGCGCACGACCTCGCCGCCGCGTGGTTCGTCGACGCGGGTCTCGAGCTCGAGGTCGACGACGGCGGCAACCTGATCGGCCGCGTGCCTGGAGCGGGCCGCGAGGTGTGGACGGGGTCTCACCTCGACACCGTCCCCGCCGGCGGCCGCTTCGACGGGGCGCTGGGCGTCGTGGCGGGGCTCGAGGCGGTCGAGCGGCTGGGGCTCCCCGGGCTCGGCGTCGTCGTCTTCCGGGACGAGGAGCGTGGCTGCGCCGGCAGCCGCTTTCGCATCCGCTCGGCCGCGCTGCCCGCCGCCTACGTCGAGCTGCACATCGAGCAGGGACCTCGTCTGGACGGGCTCGGTGCACCGCTCGCAGTCGTGCCCGGCATCGTCGGCTACGCGCGGGGCGAGCTCACGGTGGACGGCCGCGCGGGGCACGCGGGCACGACGCCGATGGACCACCGGGAGGACGCGCTCGTCGGCGCGGCCCAGAGGGTGCTCGAGATCCGCGACGCGGCACGCGCGATCCCCGACGCTGTCGCGACCGTCGGCCGGCTCGCGGTCGAGCCGGGCGGCGTGAACGTCATCCCGTCGTCCGTCACCTTCAGCGTCGACGCGCGCGCACCGGACGGCGAGCGGCTCGACCGCCTCGTGGCGGCGATCGGATTCGAGCCGACGCTCCGCGTCGAGCCCGTCGCCATGGACGAGGTCGTCTGCGCGGCCGCGCGCGCGGCTCTCGAGGACCTGGGCGTCCCGGTCGTCGAGCTCCCGTCGGGCGCGGGGCACGACGCAGGGATCCTCGCGGCGGCCGGCGTGCCGAGCACGATGATCTTCGTCCGCAGCCTGAACGGCGGCGTCAGCCACTCGCCCGACGAGCTGAGCTCACCGGAGGACGTCGCGCTCGGCGTCGACGCGCTGGAGCGCACGCTGCGGCGGCTCGCGACCGGCCTGATGCCGCTGCAGAACCGCGTGACGCCGCTCGGCGAGCTCGTCGCCGTGCCGGAGCGCGGGCTCGTCTACGGCAACCGGGGCTGCCTTCACGACGGCGAGGGCCGGATCCGGCGCAACCACGCGACGCGGCGCTGGATCGCCTGCCGCCTCAGCTTCAAGGGCTGGCACCGGGAGCCGCTGCTCCAGCCGGGGAAGTTCACCGAGCTCTTCTTCCTCGACGAGGCGACGGCGTTCGCCGCCGGCCACCGTCCGTGCGCGCTCTGCCGCCGTGAGGACTACAACCGCTTCGGCGGAGCTCTGGCGCGGGCGAGACCGGCGCGGATGCGATCGACGCGCTGCTTCACGTCGAGCGCCTCGACGGCCGGGCGCGCCGCCTGCACGACGCCGACCTCGGACGAGCTCCCGGACGGTGCCTTCGTCCTTCGCGAGGGCGAGCCCTGGCTCGTGCTCGGCAACGAGCTCCTCCGCTGGACGCCCGGCGGCTACACGCGAGCGGGTGCCGAGACCACACGGGCGCAGGTCACGCTCGTCACGCCGCCGTCGCTCGTCGCGATCCTCGCCGCCGGCTGGCGACCGGACGTACCGCTCCTGCACCCGTCGGCGCGTCAGGCCTCGCGGAACGAGATCGGCTGAGCGCCCTCCCAGAGCGTCAGCCGGCCGAGCTCCTTCAGCTGCTCCTGACCCTCGACGAGCGTCGCGAAGTGGTTCGCCCACAGCTCGCCGGCCTTGCTCTTGAAGTGGCAGTAGCCGTACGGGAACAGCAGCTCGGTCTCGCTCTCGCCGCCCGGGTACAGCGCCAGCTCTCCGGGATGCGGGTAACTCGTCGCGTTCTCGGGGCCGATGCCGAGATCGCGGTCGCCCCACGGGATCCAGTTCGACTCGCCGCTCCAGCGGCAGTGGATGATCCTGTCCTCGAGCGGCAGGATCGCCTTGAAGGCCGCCACCGTCTGCGGCGCGAGCTCGTCCTCCCAGCGGGCGACGAACCGGAACCCGGCGGCCTCGATCTCCAGCATGGCGGGAACCTACCCTGCCGCCGAGGCCCACGCGACGAGCTGGGCGCGCTCCTCGTCGGTCATGCCCGTGGCGTTGCCCGGCGGCATCGCGTTCGACCCGACGAGCCGCTCGATCGAGTCGGCGTGCGCCTGCAGATCGTCGACCGTCTCGAGCTGGACGCCGAGCGGCGCGGACGAGCCCGCGTGGCAGGACTGGCAGCGCGCGCCCGCGATCTCGAGCGCCGCCTCGTCGGAGACGGCCTCGGTCGGCGTCGCCGGCTCGTCCGGCTCGAGCGCGAACGCGAGCGCGATCGCACCGATCGCCGCCACGCCCAGCAGGTACAGCGGCATCCGCCCGCCGTGCATGAGGTTGAAGAAGTGCCGGACGACGACGAGGATCGCGAAGATCGCGAGCAGGGCGAGCCAGGGCCGGTCGCTGCCGAAGGTGAGCGGGAAGTGGCCGGCGAGCATCGTGAAGACGACCGGCAGCGTCAGGTAGTTGTTGTGCACCGAGCGCTGCTTCGCGCGCAGCCCCGGCGCCGGATCCGGCTCCCTGCCCTCCTCCTTCGCGCGGACGAGCTCCCGGTGCGCGGGGATGATGACGAGGAAGACGTTGGCGGCCATGATCGTGCCGAGGACGGCGCCGACCTGGAGATACGCCGCACGCGCTGCGAAGAGCTCACCCGAGAGCCAGGCGACGGCGACGACGAGCAGCGGCGGTCGTGACGGCGACCCCGAGGTCGTCTCGCAGGAGCCGGCAGGCGAGCTCGTAGACGAGCAGGCCGCCGAGCAGGAGCAGCGCCGAAGCGCCGATCGCCTCCCAGGCGGACAGGTCGGCGACGGACGGGTCGATCAGCCGTGTCTCGGCGTCCGACCAGTAGAGGAGGACGAGCAGCGCGAAGCCGGAGAGCCACGTCGTGTAGGCCTCCCACTTGAACCAGTGCAGCGGCTCCGGGAGGACGCGCGGCGCGACCTTGTACTTCTGCGAGTGGTAGAAGCCGCCGCCGTGCACGCCCCAGTACTCGCCGGCGACGCCCTTGTCGAGGTCGGCGCGCTCGGCGGGCGGCGACAGTCCGAGGTCGAGGCGGATGAAATAGAACGACGCGCCGATCCACGCGATCCCGGCGACCACGTGCAGGAAGCGGAGGACGAGGTCGGCGACCTCCCTCAGGTAGTCCGCGTCCACCCTGCTGCTCCCATCTCTCTCGCGATCGCGACGAGCTCGCGCACCGCCGTGTCGAGCTCCTCCTCGCGGGAGCGCGCGATGCGCTCGCGCAGCACGTCGAGGATCTCCGCCTTCGGCCTGCGGTCGACGAAGACGACGAACCGGAAGCCGAACTTCTCCTCGTAGACCTGGTTCTGGTAGGCGAGCTCCGAGAGCACCGCCGGGTCGGCGTCCTCGCCCTGCTCGGCCGCCGAGCGGGCCGAGAGGCCGGTCCGCGCGCCGATCGCCGGGTGCGCGTTCAGCGCCTCGATCTTCTCCTCCTCGGCGAGCGCGTCGATCACCTCGTCCGCCCGCTCGAGCGGGTCGTCGAGCTCGGCGAGCCGCTCGACGAGGGTCGTCCGGCCCTCGAAGAGCTCGGCCAGCTCGTCGACGCTCAGCTGCCGCGGTAGCTCGCGCACCCGTACGGAGAGACGAGGAGCGGGACGTGGTAGTGGCCGTCCTCGAGCTCGACCTCGAGCTCGACGCGCCGGAAGAACGGCGACGGCGGCAGCGAACGCGATGCGGTAGAGGCCCGGCTCGAGCCCGTCGGCGAGCCGCGCGCGGCCGTCGGCGTCGGTCCGCTGCTCGCGTCACGACGTCGCCGCCGCGGTAGACCGTCACCTCGACGTCGGGGGCCGGCCGTCCCGCACCCGTGTCGAGGACGTGGGTCGAGAGCGAGATCACGGCTGGAATCTTCGCGCCTGGACACGATGGAGGCGCGCGATCTCCCCCTCGTCGGCGCGCGCGAGGGCGCCGTCCTCGACGACGAGCTCGCCGCCGACGTAGAGCCGGTCGACCCGGTGCGGCGCCGAGAAGACGAGGCCGTCGACCGGATCCGCCGCGCCGCCGAGCTCGAGCCCGTCGATCGACCAGACGGCGAGGTCCGCGCACTTCCCCGCCGCGATGACGCCGATGTCGTCGCGCGCGAGCACCTCCGCCCCGCCGCGCGTCGCGAGCCGCAGCGCCTCGCGCGACGTCAGCGCCGTCGGCCCGCCGCGCGCCCGCGCCACGAGCAGCGCCTGCTTGACGTCGAAGCAGAGGTCGCTGCGCTCGTTCGAGGCGGAGCCGTCGACGCCGAGGCCGACGCGAACGCCGGCGTCGAGCATCGAGCGCACCGGCGCGATGCCCGCGCCGAGCCGCAGGTTCGAGGTCGGGCAGTGCGCGACGCCCGTGCCGGTCGCGGCGAAGCGCCCGACCTCCGCCTCGCGAGAGGTGGACGCAGTGCGCGCACCAGACGTCCGTGTCGAGCCACCCCAGGCCGTCCAGGTACTCGACCGGCGAGCAGCCGAAGCGCTCGCGGCAGAACTCCTCCTCCTCGACCGTCTCCGCGAGGTGCGTGTGGAGCTGGAGGCCGAGCTCCCGGGCGAGCGCAGCCGACTCGCGCATCAGGTCGCCGGTCACCGAGAAGGGCGAGCACGGCGCGACCGCGAGCTGGACGCGCGCGCCCGGCTCGGCCTCGTGCAGGCCGGCGAGGCGCCGGGTGTCCTCGAGGATGGCGTCGATCGTCTCGACGACGGAGTCGGGCGGGAGGCCGCCCTGCGACTCGCCGAGATCCATCGAGCCGCGCGAGGCGACGAGGCGGACGCCGAGCTCCCGAGCGGCCTGGAGCTCCGCCTCGATCAGCCCCTGCTCGCCGTGCGGGAAGACGTAGTGGTGGTCGAAGACCGTGCCGCAGCCGGAGAGCGCGAGCTCGGCGAGCCCGGTGCGCGCGGCCGCGTACTCGGCCTCGGCGTCGATCCGCGCCCAGGTCGGGTAGAGCTCGACGAGCCACTCGAAGAGCGTCCCCTGCGGCGCGCGCGCGCGCGTCAGCGTCTGGTAGAGGTGGTGGTGGGTGTTGACGAGCGCCGGGCGTGACGACGGCGCCGCCGAGGTCGATCCGCTCGTCCGCCTCCGGCTCCGTCCCCCGACCCGACCGCGGCGACGAAGCCGTCCTCGACGTGGATCCAGCCGGACGTCGAGCTCGGTGCCCGCGTCGTCCATCGTGACCACGAAAGCGTTCGTCAGCAGGGAAGACACTGCGGCGGAGCGTATCTTTGTCGCGTGGACGTGTTCACCCCGCGCACCCTCGACGAGGCGCTGCGGCTGAAGGCCGAGCACCCGGCCGCGCGTCCGATCGCCGGCGGCACCGACCTGCTCGTCGAGCTCAACTTCGACCGGACGCGGCCGGACGCGATCCTCAACCTGGCCGAGGTCGCGGAGCTGCGCGGGTTCGCCGAGGAGGACGGCGAGCTGCGCCTCGGCGCCGGCCTCACCTACGCGGAGGCGATGCGCTCGCCGCTCGCCGAGCGGCTGCCCGCGCTCGCCGAGGCCTCCCGCACCGTCGGCTCGCCGCAGATCCGCAACCGCGGCACGATCGGCGGCAACCTGGGCACGGCCTCCCCGGCCGGCGACGCGCTGCCGCCGCTCCTCGTCGAGGAGGCCGTCGTCGAGCTCGGCAGCGCACGCGGCGTCCGCTCGCTGCCGCTGACCGAGTTCCTCGTCGGCCCGAAGCGGAACGCGCTCGCCGACGACGAGCTCGTGCTCGCCGTGCGGTTGCGGCCGAGCGGCCAGCCGCAGACGTTCATGAAGGTCGGGCCGAGGAACGCGATGGTGATCGCGGTCTGCTCGCTCGCGGTCGTCGCCGATCGCGAGCGCGGCGAGCTGCGCGCGGCGTACGGCTCGGCCGGGCCGGTCCCCGCGCTCGTGCGGGTGCCGCTCGACGAGCGCGACCGCTTCGCGGAGACCGTCGCCGCGGCCGCGACGCCGATCGACGACGTCCGCGGCACCGCGGCCTACCGGCGGCACGCGCTCGGTGTCATCGCCGGGCGCGCCCTCGAGCGGTGTCTCGCATGAAGATCCGCTGAAAATCACAGTCACGATCAACGGCGAGCGCCGCGAGGCCGACGTCTGGGCGGGCGAGAGCCTGCTCAACGCCCTGCGCGACGACTTCGGCCTCCCGGGCTCGAAGAACGCGTGCGAGCAGGGCGAGTGCGGCTCGTGCTCGGTCCTGCTCGACGGCGAGCTCGTCTGCGCGTGCCTCGTGCTCGCGGCGCAGGCCGACGGGCACGAGGTGACGACGGTCGAGGGGCTGCGCGACGGCGAGGAGCTCCACCGCGTGCAGCGGGCGTTCGTCGAGGCCGGCGCCGTCCAGTGCGGCTTCTGCACGCCGGGCCTCGTCGTCGCGACGGCGGCGCTCCTGGAGCGCGTGCCGAGCCCGTCCGACGACGAGATCCGCGAGGCGCTCTCGGGCAACCTCTGCCGCTGCACCGGCTACGCCAAGATCTTCGACGCCGTCCGCCTGGCGGCCCGGCCGTGACGACCACGCCCACTCGCAAGCTCGAGCTCGGCCGCGTCGGCGAGGCGGTGCGCCGGAACGACGCAGTGCCGAAGGTGGCCGGCGAGTTCGCGTACTCGAGCGACCTGCACGCGGCCGGGATGCTGTGGGGCAAGACCGTGCGCAGCCCGCACGCGCACGCCCGCATCGTCGAGATCGACACCTCGGCCGCCGTCCGCATGCCGGGTGTGCACGCCGTGCTCACGCACGAGGACGTGCCGGGCCAGAAGACCTACGGGCTCGAGTTCCCGGACCAGCCGGTGCTCGCGTTCGACCGCGTGCGCTACTTCGGCGAGGCGGTCGCGATCGTCGCCGCCGAGGAGCCCGAGCAGGCCCGGCGCGCGGCCGCCGCCGTCAGGGTCGAGTACGAGCCGCTCGAGCCGGTCACCGACATGGAGCGCGCGACCGAGCAGGAGCCGCTGCATCCCGACCGGCCGACGATGTCGCACGGCTACTTCGACGACCCACGCCCGAACGTCGTGCGCCACATGACGATCCGGCACGGCGACCCGGACGCCGAGGGGGAGATCGTCGTCTCGGGCGTCTACGACGTCGGCATCCAGGACCAGGCGTTCCTCGGGCCCGAGTCCGGCCTCGCCGTGCCCGACGGCGAGGGCGGCGTCGACATCTACGTCGCGACGCAGTGGCTGCACGTCGACCGCGACCAGGTCGCGCCGTGCCTCGGGCTGCCGCCCGAGATGGTGCGGATCCACCTCGCCGGCGTCGGCGGCGCGTTCGGCGGCCGCGAGGACCTCTCGATGCAGCTCCACGGCGCCATGCTCGCGCTGCACACGAACCGGCCCGGTGAAGATCGTCTACAACCGCGAGGAGTCGTTCGTCGGCCACATCCACCGGCACCCCGCCCGGATCTGGTGCGAGCACCGCGCCACGCGCGCCGGACAGCTCGTCAACGTCCGCATGCGGATCCTGCTCGACGGCGGCGCGTACGCCTCGAGCTCGACGGCGGTGACGTCGAACGCCGCCTCGTTCGCGGTCGGCCCGTACGCGGTCGAGAACGCGCTGATCGAATCGACCTGCGTCTACACGAACAACCCGCCCTGCGGCGCGATGCGCGGCTTCGGCGCCGTGCAGACGTGCTTCGCCGCCGAGGCGCAGATGGACAAGCTCGCCGCGGCGCTCGACATCGACCCGGTCGAGCTGCGGCTCCTGAACGCGCTGAAGCCGGGAGACACGCTGCCGACGGGGCAGCGGATCGACGGCTCGCTGCCGACCGCGGAGGTGATCCGGAGCGCGGCCGCGCTGACGCCGCCGGAGCCCGAGGCGCTCCCGCGCGAGGCGATCCGGCTCCCCGGCGGCGCCGGCAACACGACGCGCGGCGAGGGCGTCCGGCGCGGCGTCGGCTTCGCGGTCGGCTTCAAGAACATCTGCTACTCCGAGGGCTTCGACGACTTCACGGCCGCGCGCGTCGTCCTCCGTGCGGACGGCTCTGCCGAGATCCACTGCGCCGCCGCGGAGGTCGGCCAGGGCGTCACCGACGTGATCCTCCAGGTCGCGCGCACCGAGCTCGACACCGACGACGTCGTGCTGGCGCCGTCCGCGACAGCCACGGTCGGGTCGGCCGGCTCGGCGTCGGCCTCGCGGATGACGTGGATGGCGGCCGGCGCCGTCCAGCTCGCCTGCCGGGCAGCCCTCGACGAGCGTGAGCGGGTCGGCGCCGGCGAGGTCGACGTCGAGCGGATCTACCGTCATCCGCGCACGACGCCGCTCGATCCCGTCACGGGCCAGATCACCGGCGAGCGGGCCCACGTCGCGCTCGCGGTCGCCGCGATGCGGGTCGTAGCGGAGGTGGACGTCGACCTCGGGCTCACGCGCATCGTCTGGATCGGCACGGCGCAGGACGTCGGCAAGGCGGTCAACCCGCTCGCCGTCGAGGGCCAGATCGAGGGCGGCACCGCGCAGGGGATGGGGCTCGCGCTGATGGAGGAGATCCAGACGCGGGACGGGCTGATCACGAACGCGAGCTTCACGGACTATCTGATCCCGACGGCGCTCGACATGCCGCCCGTCGTCTCGCAGCTCGTCGAGGATCCCGAGCCCGACGCGCCGTACGGCGTCAAGGGCGTCGGCGAGCCGCCGACGGTCGTCTCGACCGCCGCCGTCGTCTCGGCGCTGCGCTCGGCGACCGGCCGCGAGCTGACGCGCGTGCCGGTGCGGCCGGACGACATCGTCGGGCTCTAGCTTTCGGCCACCGCCTGCGAGAGGATCGCGCTCCACCTATTGCGGAGGAGGGAGCATGAACGCACGGCCGACGCGGTTCGAGTCGCTGGCGGGCGCACTCGCGGTCCTCGCCTGGCTGATCGCGGTGATCATCATCGAGGGATCCGGCGACAAGGGTGACGAGACTCCTGCCGAGCTCCTCGCCTACTTCGAGGACAACGAGGGGCCGATCTACTTCGGCAGCATGCTCTTCTTCGTCGGCTCGGCGCTCATCATCTGGTTCGGCGGCGTCCTGCGCACCGCGATCGCCGCGACGGGGCTCGAGAGCCTGGCGTCGATCGCTCAGGCCTCGGCGGTCGCCCTCGCACTCACGAGCATGGGCCTGATCGCGCCGCAGATCGGCGCCGCGTTCGGCGCGAGCGACACCGGCGAGCTCACCCCGGAGGCCGCCCAGACGCTGTGGATCGCCGGCGACGGGTTCATCGTCGCGGCCGGAGCAGCCGCGGCGTCCCTCACCGCCTGTGTAGGGCTGGCGACGCTGCGCAGCGGGCTGCTGCCGACCTGGTTCGGCTGGGTCAGCCTCGTGCTCGCGCTCGCCCTCGTCATTCCCTACGCGCACTGGATCGCGACCATCTTCGTCACGCCCGTCTGGATCCTGATCGTGACCGGGTTCCTCTGGAGCCGCGCCGGCGCGAGCACGAGGGCGGCGACGGCCGAGCCGGCGCTCGAGTAGCTCAGGGGCGGTAGAGCGCCAGCCCGGCGCCGACCGCGAGCAACGCGACGCCGAGCAGCCGCGGCCACGTGAGCTCGACCTGCTCGACGCCGAACAGCCCGAAGCGGTCGATCACGACGCCGGCCGCCAGCTGGCCGGCGATGAGGATCCCGATCGTCGCCGTCGCGCCGATTCGCGGCGCGCAGACCGTGATCGAGAAGACGACGAGCACGCCCATGCCGCCCCCGCCGATCCAGTACCACCACGGCGAGCGGAACGCGCCGCCGAGATCGCCGAAGCCGCCGCGGAAGACGATCAGCACCGCGGTCGCCACGAGGGTCGAGAACGCGAGGTTGGCGACGAGCGCCTCCACCGTGCCGATGCGCTCGCCGAAGCGGCCCATCACGGCGACCTGAATCGAGCCCGCACAGCCCGCGACGAGCGCGAGCATGGCTGCCGCTGCGGTGGCTCCTCCCATGCGGCGAAGCTATACGCTCGGCCTCTTCGAGCGAAGGAGGCAGGATGATCAGAGCAATGGTTCAGTTCGAGCGCGAGCCCGAGGCGGAGCGGTATCAGCGGCACCTCGACGAGTTCGTGAGCAAGGTGCCGTGCACTGCGTTCCGCCACGGGCGCGCGATCGGATCGCCGTTCGGCGAGCCGCCGTACGCGTACTGCGCGGAGTTCGAGTGGGCCGACGCCGACGCCTTCAAGGCGGCCACGCAGTCGGAGGAGTTCGCGGTGACCGGCAAGGACGCGATGGAGATGGGCATCCCCTTCACGGTTGCCTTCGTCGAAATCGAGTGACCGAGCTGTCCCAGCCCCGGCCGCTGCCGCCCGATGAGCTCGGGTTCGAGCGCATCGTCTACGAGAAGACGCCGCCGCGGGCGACGGTGACGCTGAACCGGCCGGACGTCCTGAACGCCTTCGACTTCCTCATGCTGCGCGAGCTCGCGCGCGCGTTCGAGGACGCCTCGTGGGACGACGAGATCCGCGTCGTCGTCGTCACGGGCGCCGGGCGCGCGTTCTGCGTCGGCGCCGACCTGCGCGCGTGGGGCGAGGACCTGCTCGGCAACTCGAAGGAGTACTGGAAGTGGTTCGGCGCCTTCAAGGACATGCACGACCGGCTGCGCGAGATCGGCAAGCCGACGCTCGCGCGCGTGCAGGGGATCGCGGTCGGCGGCGGCAACGAGCTGCAGATGGCCTGCGACCTCGCCGTCATGGTCGACGACGCCTTCATCCGCCACGTCGGGCTCGAGCACGGCTCGGTGCCGGCCGGCGGCGCGACCCAGTGGCTGCCGATCATGATCGGCGACCGCCGCGCCCGCGAGATGATCCTGCTCTGCGACGAGGTGCCCGCCCCGCAGGCGGCCGAGTGGGGGCTCGTGAACTGGGCCGTGCCGCGGGCCGAGCTCGACGCGAAGGTCGACGAGGTCGTCGACAAGCTCGCGCGCAAGCTGCCCGAGACCACCCGCTACGCGAAGCAGCAGCTGAACTGGTGGCGCGACATCTCCTGGCACGAGACCGTCGGCCACGCACGCGACTGGCTCGCGCTCTCGATGCTCGGCGACGAGGCGCAGGGCGCGATCCGGCAGTTCCTCGAAAGGAGAGGCAGTGAGTGAAGTCCTGACCGCGCGCGAGGGCGCCGTCCTCACGATCACGCTCAACCGCCCGGAGGTCTACAACGCGTTCAACGCCGCCCTGCACGCACGCCTCGCCGAGGCGCTGGCGGAGGCGGCCGACCCCGGCGTGCGCGCCGTCGTGATCACGGGCGCCGGCAAGGGCTTCTGCGCCGGTCAGGACCTGAAGGAGTTCGGCGAGATGCCGGAGTCGATCCAGGAGCGGCTCGAGCAGACCTACCACCCGAACATCCGCGCGATCCGCGCGCTCGAGAAGCCGGTGATCGCCGCCGTCAACGGTGCCGTCGCCGGCGCGGGCCTCTCGCTCGCGTGCGCCTGCGACCTCCGCATCGCGGCCGACTCCGCCACGTTCGTACCGGGCTTCATCGGCATCGGCCTCGTTCCCGACGCGGGCGGCTCGTACTTCGTGCGCCGCCTCCTCGGCACCGCCCGCGCCTTCGACTGGATGACGACGAACAAGCGGCTGACCGCGGCCGAGGCGCACGCGTGGGGGCTCGTCAACGAGGTCGTCGAGGCGGACGAGCTCGACGCGCACGTCGCCGAGGTCGCCCGCACCTATGCCGAGCTGCCGACGCGCGGGATCGCGCTCACGAAGCAGCTCTTCGACCACGGCGACACCGCCACGCTCGAGGAGCAGCTGGCGCTCGAGGCGCGCTTGCAGCAGCAGGCGACCCAGACGGCCGACTTCGCCGAGGGCGTCGACGGCGTTCGCCGAGAAGCGCCCGCCGAAGTTCACCGGTTCTTGATCGAAACCGTCGACTACCACACCGGCGGCGAGCCCTTCCGGATCGTCACCGGCGGCGTCGAGCCGCCGCGCGGCCGCACCGTCCTCGAGGCGCGGCGCGACGCCGCCGACCGGCTCGACCACGTGCGCGCGCTGCTCGTCAACGAGCCGCGCGGCCACGCGGACATGTACGGCTGCTTCCTCGTCGAGCCGGAGCCGGGCGCCGACCTCGGCGTCGTCTTCTTCCACAACGCCGGCTACTCGACCGCCTGCGGCCACGGCACGATCGCGCTCGTCACCTGGGCGCTCGACGAGGGCGTCGTCGCGCGTGAGGAGCCGGAGACGCGCGTCGTCGTCGACGTGCCCTCGGGCCGGCTCGAGACCGTCGCGCGCGTCGAGGAGGGGAAGGTGCGCTCAGTGCGCTTCCGGAACGTGCCCGCGTTCGTCTGGGCCGAGGGGCTGGAGCGCGGCCGGCCGCGAGGTCGACGTCGCCTTCGGCGGTGCCTTCTACGCGAGCTGCGAGGAGCGGGTCGAGCCTGCGGAGCTGCCGCGGCTGATCGAGCTCGGCCGCGCGATCAAGCGGGAGCTGGAGGCCGAACACGAGATCGTGCATCCGCTCGAGCCGGAGCTGCGCGACGTCTACGGCGTCATCTTCTGGCAGCGCGAGGGAGAGCACACGCAGCGCAACGTGACCGTCTTCGCCGACGGCGAGGTCGACCGCTCGCCGTGCGGCAGCGGCACCTCGGCCCGGCTCGCGCTCCTCGACGGCCGCGTCCTGCCGCGCGGCCAGGAGCTCCGGCACCTGAGCATCGTCGGCAGCGAGTTCCGCGGCCGCGTCGTCGACGACGCCGAGGTCGCCGGGCGGCCCGCGGTCGTGACCGAGGTCGAGGGCAGCGCCTACCGCACGGGCCGGGCGAGCTTCGAGCTCGATCCGGACGATCCGCTCGGTACCGGCTTCCTGCTCCGCTGAGCAGGCTCCTGACGTAGGGTTCCGGCCCACCGCTCCCGGATTGGAGGTCTCCATGAATCTCGGACGGACGAAGCTCGCGCGGCTGCTCGTGGTCGCGCTGACGATCGCGGCGGCCGCAGCCGGCCTCGCTCGTGCCGACCTCGGCACGCGGCACGCCGCAGCTCCAGTTCCTCGGCCAGCGCATCATCCCGACCGGCACGCAGTTCGAGGGCACCGAGTTCGGCGGGCTCTCGGGCATCGCGTTCGACTCCAGGCGACAGGTCTACTACGCCCTCTCCGACGACCCGAGCCAACTCGACCCCGCGCGGTTCTACACGCTCCGGATCGGCGTCACGGCGGAGGCGCGCCGACCGTGCAGATCGTCGACGTGACGACGCTCACCGACGCCGCCGGGCAGCCGTTCCCGGCGCAGAGCCTCGACCCGGAGGGACTCGCGCTCACGGGCCGCCGGACGCTCGTGATCACGTCGGAGGGCTTCGCGAACCGGCTGATCGACCCCTGGGTGCGCGAGTTCAGCCTCGAGGGCCGCCAGCTGCGCGACCTCCCCGTGCCGGACGCGTTCCGCCCGAACGCGGCCGGGACCCGCGGTGTCCGGCTGAACCTCGGCTTCGAGAGCGCCTCGGCGACGCCGGAGGGCCGCTGGGTCTTCTCGGGCACCGAGGGCGCGCTCGTCCAGGACGGCCCGCCCGCTACCGTCGCCGCGGGCAGCCCGGCGCGCCTTCTGCGCTACGACCTCTGGCTCGGCGGCGCGCTCGACCGGCAGTACGTCTACCGCACCGACCCGATCGCCCAGGCGCCGGTGCCGCCGACTGCCTTCGCGGTCAGCGGTCTCGTCGAGCTGCTGCCGTTCGACACGGAGTCGCTGCTCTCGATGGAGCGCTCGTTCTCCGTCGGTGTCCCCGGAACCGGCAACACGATCAAGCTCTACACCGTCTCGGTGGCGGAAGCGGACGACGTCAACGGTGTCGAGAGCCTCGCGCCGATCCTGGGCAGCCTCGAGGCGGCGCAGAAGTCGCTGCTGCTCAACCTCGACGTGCTCGGCATCCCGCTCGACAACGTCGAGGGCATGGACTTCGGGCCGACGCTGCCCGACGGGCGGCAGTCGCTCGATCCTCGTCAGCGACAACAACTTCGCGCCCGCGCAGTTCACGCAGTTCCTGCTCTTCGCGGTGTCGTAGGCAGGCCCGGGAGCTGCGGCGTCAAGCGGCGCCGCAGCTCCCGCAGAAGACGGTGCCGACGCGCCGCGGCTGCTCGCACGTCGCGCAGGGCGCGACCACCGCGCGCCCGCAGCCCTCGCAGCGCTCGTTCCTCCGCACCGGGAAGGCGCAGAAGGGACATTCGCCCTTGCGGACCCGCCGGTACGGCAGCCGACGTGCGAGGTAGCGCTGCAACGCCCAGAACGCGCCGAGCGTCGCCAGCACGCCGACGAGCGACAGGATCAGCAGGCCGGCGTCGAGCGGGTTGAAGTAGTCGGTCAGGTAGTCGCCGGCGAGGCCGAGCGCCATGATCGTCGCGAAGACGAGCACCGCGCCGGCGATCGGCAGGTAGCGCGAGCCGCTGCCGCGCAGCCGGCTCAGGGTCAGGTAGCCGACGCCGAGCGCGAGGAGCACGAACGCCAGCCGGAGCAGGAACGTGACGAGCTGCTGCCGGTCGAGCCGGTCCTGCCGCCGCTCGTCGACACGGCGCGACGCCGCCGTCGCGGCGGGCTCGGCTGCGGCGACCGCTCGTTCGGCCGAGACGAACTGCCGCCTGCGCCGTCCTCAGCTCCTGCTGCGCGGCGCGGTACTGCCGCTCGAGCGCCGCGCTCGGCTCGTCCGCATCGAGCGCCGCGCGGTACTCCTCGCGCGTGAACTCGACGTTCTGCCGCGCCTCCGTCTGTCGCGTCTGCGCGGCGAAGAGCCGCTGCTGCGCGACGCGGTGGCGGTCGATCGCCGCCTGCTCGTCCGGAGTCGGTCCGCCGAGCTCGATCGCGTCGCGGACCCGGTCGTCGATCTCCTGGTAGATCCAGATCCCGCCGATCAGCAGGAACACGACCATCACGAACGCGAGCAGCTTCTCGCTCTTCGTCGTGTGCAGCTCCTCGACGTCAACGCTCGCCGTCATCGTCCGACCCCCTCTCGATCGTCGTTCGCGGGCGCAGCTCGACCTCGAGCCGGCAGTCGAGCGCGTTCGCGACCCGTAGCAGCGTGTCGAGGCGCGGCACGCGCCCGCCTCGCTCGAGCCGCGACACAGCAGACTGCGTCGTCCCCGTCAGCTCGGCGAGCTCCTGCTGCGAGACGGATCGGCGCGCCCGCTCCGCAGCGATCCGCTCGCCGAGGAAGCGATAGACGTCGCCGAACTCGTCCCGTGCCCTGAACCGTGGAATAGCACAAATGCTATATCGCATTCGTGCTATACGCAAACCTCAGCCCACTGCTGCGAGCGGCCGGTGCCGCTCGACGATCCCCTCCAGCTCGAGCCCGCCCGGCAGCGTGCCGAACGCCCGGCCGCCGCGTCCGTCGAGCCTCGTCGACGCAGAACGCCTCGGCCGCGGCCGGGTCGCCGTGGCGCACCAGCAGCGAGGCCTGGAGCGCGAGCGCGAGCCGCTCGACGAGGTACCGCGCGCGGCTCTCGTCGACGTGCTCGAGCTCCTCGCGCGATCTCGTCGAGCACGCGATCGATCGCGGGCTCCTCGGCGAGCCGCACCTCCGCGACGTAGGCGTCGAGGCTCTCGGGCGACCTCGCGAGCGCCCGCAGGACGTCGAGGCAGTTGACGTTCCCGGCCCCTTCCCAGATCGAGTTGAGCGGGCTCTCCCGGTAGAGGCGCGGCAGGCCCGACTCCTCGACGTAGCCGTTGCCGCCGAGGCACTCGAGCGCCTCGCCGACGACGCTCGGGGTCACCTTGCAGACCCAGTACTTCGCGACCGCGGTCGCCAGCCGGCGGAAGGCATGGTCGCCCTCGTCGTAGGCGCGCGCCAAGCGGAGCGCGGTGAGCGTCGCGGCCTCCGACTCGAGACAGAGATCGGCGAGCACGTTCTGCATCAGCGGCTGCTCGGCGAGACGACGGCCGAATGCCTCGCGGTGCGCTGCGTGATGCGTCGCCTCGGCGACGGCGCGGCGCTGGAGCGCCGTCGAGCCGAGCACGCAGTCGAGCCGCGTGTGGTTGACCATCTCGATGATGGTCTGGACGCCGCGCCCCTCCTCGCCGACGAGCCGCGCCTCGGCGCCGCGCAGCTCGATCTCCGCCGAGGCATTGGAGCGGTTGCCGAGCTTGTCCTTCAGCCGCACGATGCGGAAGCCGGTCTGCCGGCGGGGGACGAAGAAGCACGACAGCCCGTCAGGCGCCTGCGCGAGGACGAGGAACGCATCGGACGTCGGCGCCGAGCAGAACCACTTGTCGCCGTCGAGCACGTACATGCCGTCGCCGGCGCGGCCCGCGGTCGTCGTGTTCGCGCGGACGTCCGAGCCGCCCTGACGCTCCGTCATCGCCATCCCGCAGAGCGCGCCGTCGTCGCCGTAGCGGAGCGACGTCAGCCGGGGCTCCCACTCGGCGGCGAGCGCGGGCTCGGCGCGGAGTGCGGGCACGGCCGCGAAGGTCATCGAGAGAGGACAGCCCGTCCCCTGCTCGACCTGCGACCACGTCACGAACATCGCGGCGCGCGCGACGTGAGCGCCCGGCACGGGCTCGCGCCAGGGCAGCGCGTGCAGCCCGGCGCCGATCCCGAGCTCCATCAGCGAGTGCCACGAGGGGTGGAACTCGATCTCGTCGACGCGATTGCCGTAGCGGTCGTGCGTGCGCAGCACCGGTGGGTGCTCGTTCGCGAGCCGTCCCCACTCGAGCGGCTCGCCCCCGAGCTCCCGTCCGAGCGTCTCCGCGCGCTCGCGCCAGGCGCCGCCTCCCTCGCGCTCGAGCGCCTCCACGAGCGGCCGGTTCTCGGAGAAGAGGTCGTAGCCGGCGAGCGGCGGCGGCTGGTTCACCGGGCCAGCAGGGTGACGATCTCGTCTTCCTCCGGGAACCGCCCCTCGCTCTGCTTCGAGAAGACGAGCTCCCCGTCCGCGAGCACGTCGAACTGGCTCTTCGCCCCCTCGACGATGGACGCATCGTGTGCGTTCGAGCTCAACACGGCCGCGAGACTCGAGGCCCTACGGTCGTAGCCGCTTCAGACCGGGCAGTAGTGGATCTCGACGCGCACGCCGGAATCGTATCGGGCTTGACTCATCGGCCTTTCGCGCCGATAGAGCGCATGTGGAAGCGGCCCGCATCCCTTGGCGACCTCTCGGTCGCATCCTTGTCGAGCAAGGGCTCCTCACCAGCGAGGAGCTCGAGAAGGCCCTCGAGCAGCAGGAGCGCACCGGCAAGCGGCTCGGCGAGACGATCGTCGAGTGCGGCTTCGTCTCGGGGCCCGAGCTCTCGAGCGCGCTCGCCTCGCAGTACGGCATCGAGCTGAAGACCGAGACCGGCTTCGGCACGGGCCTCCGCGGGCAGATCCAGCGCCGGCACGAGAGCGAGCGCCGCGGCGCCCGCCCGACTCTCGTCGAGTCGGCGTCGTTCGACGAGGACGGCGACTTCGAGGAGGAGTTCGAGCCCGAGGAGCCCGAGACCGTCGTCGCCCGAGGCGGCCATGCTCACGCAGCTCGAGGAGCAGTGGGCGAAGCTCGCGGCCGCGGAGGCATTGCTGGCAGAGCAGGAGCAGGCGCTTCGAGCCGCAGCCGCGCAGACCGACCGCCGGCGCGAGCAGGCCGTGCGCCTCGCCCGCCGCGCACGCGCCCGCTTCACCGACTCCGCCGGCGATCCGCACGAGCAGGCAGAGCTGCACGAGCACGCCGAGCGTCTCGACGGGCGAGCTGCGCAGCCGCGACGAGGAGATCGACCGTCTCGGGCACGAGACCCGGAGCCTGGCCGACCGTCTCGCCGCCGCGGAAGCATCGGTCGCAGAGCGTGACCATGAGGATCTCGGGGCTGCGGAGCGAGCTCGAGTCACGCAACCACGAGCTGGCCGAGCGCCACCACGAGCTCGAGCAGGCGCGAGGAGCGCTCGGCGCCGCCCAGTCGGCCATCGACGCGCAGGAGCGCCGCCTCGACGACCTCACGGCCGAGTTCGAGCGCGTCGTCACCTCGCGCACCGACGTCGAGGCCGCGCTCGCGGAGCGCGACCGGAGCGTCGAGCAGCTGCATCACGACCTTTCCCGCCGCCGCGACCAGGCACGCCGCTTCGCCGCCCGGCTTCTCCGCGCGCGGCAGCAGCAGACCTCCCCCGACGAGCTCGAAGCCCTCTTCGCCGAGCTCGGGAACGCGCGTGCAGCCGGAGCCGCCGCCGAGACGGCGCTGGCCGAGCAGAACCGACGGGTCGACGAGCTTCGCGTCGAGCTCGTGCAGGCTGTCGAGTCGCGAGCAGAGATCGAGCAGGCACTCGAAGCGGCCCGGGCGACCGCCGAGGAGCGCGAGCACGAGCTTGCCGGGCTCCGTGCGCAACTCGAGCAGACGGCAGCGAACGAGCAGGGACGCGATGACGAACGCGCCCGCTTGACCGGCGAGCTGGAGCAGGCCCAGGCGGAGCTGCATGCCGCCCAGGCGTCAGCCCGGGAGCACGAGCGCGCGCTCGGACGAGCTCCACGGCGAGCTCGAACAGGTTCGCAACGCGCTCGCCTCGACGCACATGACCGCGGAGGAGCGCGAGCACCGTCAGCGGGCAGAGCGGATCAGCTGCGGAGCGAGCTCAACGACGCCCACACGCTGCTCGCCGACGCCCGGGCGACCGTCCACGATCGCGAGCGCGACCTCGAAACCGTGCGCGCCGATCTGGAGCAGGCTCGGGCCACCCTCGCCTCGGCAGACGTCCACGACGAGCGCGAGCGAGCGCTGACAGCGGAGCTGGAGCACCTTCGCCGACGAGCTCGAGCAGGCCGGCGAGCACCTCGCGACGGCACGAGCCGACCACGAGGAGCGCGAGCGCGGTCAGCAGGCCGAGGCGGACCGGCTGCGGAACGAGCTCGACGACGCCCACGCGCAGCTCGCCGACGCGCAGGCGACCGTCGACGAGCGCGAGCGCGCGCTGACAGCGGAGCTCGGCAACCTTCGCCACGAGCTCGAGCAGGCCGGCGAGAGCCTCGCGACGGCACGAGCCGACAACGAGGAGCGCGAGCGCGGTCAGCAGGCAGAGGAGGACCGGCTGCGGAGCGAGCTCGACGAGGCCCACGCGCAGCTCGCCGCCGCGCACGCGACCGTCGACGAGCGCGAGCGCACCCTCACAGCGGAGCTCGACAACCTCCGCCGCGAGCTACAACAGGCGGGCGAGCGCCTCGTGACTGCGCGTACCGAAGTCGAAGAGCGCGAGCGGGCCGTCGAGGAACTCCGCGCCGAGCTCGAGCGAGCGCACGCAGGGCTGGCCTCCGCGCAGGGAACCGTCGAGGAGCGCGAGCGGGCACTGCAGGAAGAGCTGGATCGGCTTCACCGCGAGCTCGAGCAGGGCCGCGAAGAGCTTGACCGTCGTGCAGACGGCGGCCGACGACCGCGCCCAGGAGCTCGACGAGCTTCGCGGCTCGCTCGACCGGCGCCGCGCGCAGGCAGTGCGCCTCACCGAGCGCCTCGTCCGTCTTCGCCGGGTCGACGAGGAGCAGCTGTCGCAGATCGAACGGCTCGTCGCGGACGTTCGCGGCTGCGACGAGGAGATCGCGCGGCTCCGGCTCGACAGCGAGCAGGATCGCGCACGAGCTCGTCGCGAAGCACGACCGGACGCGTGCCCAGGCCGACGCTTCGTGGAGCGACTGCGCCGCCGGGAGCGCGAGCTCGCCGAGCTCACTCGCGCGCCAGGAGGAGCCGGTCACCGCGCCGGAGGTCACGAGCCACCTCGTCTTCGTCGAGCTGCCCGACCGCTACGAGCTGGTCGAGCGGGCAGGCCCGCCGCCTGCGCGCAACACGACGTTCGAGCTGCCCGAGCTCGACTGGCGGCTCATCGTCGCCGGCGCCCGGCGCTCGCCGCTGCCGAACGACGAGCGCCCGTGCGTCGTCGCGCAGCCCGCGAACGGCGCGGCTCAGAACTAGCGCCCGAAACTACCGGCAGAGGCGGCCATAGACTGGCGGCGATGGACGCGACCGTCTTCGTCGAGGTGCCGATGGGCTCGCGCAACAAGTACGAGGTCGACGCCGAGACCGGCCACGTCGTGCTCGACCGGCGCCTCTTCACGTCGATGACGTATCCGGCCGACTACGGCTTCATCGAGGGCACGCTGGGCGAGGACGGCGACCCGCTCGACGCGCTCGTCCTCGTCGGCGAGCCGACGTTCCCCGGCTGCCGCATCCGCGGTCGCGTCGTCGGCGTCTTCCACATGACCGACGAGAAGGGGCCCGACGAAAAGATCATCCTCGTGCCGCTGCGCGATCCCGCCTGGATGCGCGTCCACGACATCCACGACATCCCGCCGGAGTTCCGCGACGAGATCGAGCACTTCTTCCAGGTCTACAAGGATCTCGAGGAGGCGAAGACGGAGACGCGCGGCTTCGGCAACCGCGTCGAGGCCGAGCGCGTGATCGCGGAGGCACGGGAGCGGGCGACCGACTGAGCCGGATCGGTGTGCGACCATGCACGCATGAGGCGTCACCTCGCCTGGCCGATCGCACTGCCGCTCGCGGTCGTCGGCACGCTCGCGGGACACTCTCTCGGCTATCTGGCGGCCGTCCCGAACGCCCAGGCCCGGGCGTCGCTGCTCGCCTCGAGCGGCCACGGCTACCTCGACTACCTGCCGCTTTTCGTCGGGCTGAGCTCGGCGGCCGTCCTGCTCGCGTTCTGCGCCGCCGCCCTCGCCGCCTTCCACGGTCGCGCCGGCAGCCGCGCCGCGCAGATCGAGCTCGTCGCGGCGGTGCCGCCGCTCGCCTTCGTGGCACAGGAGTTCCTCGAGCGGTACCTGCACGACGGCCGTGTGCACTGGGAGCTCCTCCTGTCGGCACCGTTCCTGCTCGGACTGGCCGTGCAGCTGCCGTTCGCGCTGCTCGTGGCCGCGATCGCGTTCGCGCTCACCCAGGTCGCGGAACGGATCGGTGCTGCTCTCGCGAGCCGACGACGGCGGCCGGCGGCCGCACCCCTCTTCGACCAAGCTCCCCAGCAGGTCGATCTTCCGCGCCCTTCGGCGCTCTCCCGCGGCTACGCCGGCCGCGGGCCTCCGCTCGTCCTCGCCTAGCGCGATGCGCGGCCGAGAGCGGCCGCAGGACAGAGCGAGGAGACATGCACGATCACACGAGCCGTCGTCGCTGGCAGCCGGTGCTCGTCGCCGTCGCCGCCCTCATGGTGGCGCTCGGTGCAGTGCCGGCCGCCTCGGCGCACGCGGAGCTCCTGACAACCGACCCGGCGAACGACGCCGTCGTCGACGAGACGCCGGCGCGCGTCAGCCTGCGCTTCAACGAGGCCGTCGAGACGGCGTTCGGCGCTGTGCGCGTCTTCGACACGAACGCACGCCGCGTGGACACCGGGCGCGTTGAGCGTCCGGCCTCGGATACCGTCGCGGTCGGGCTCCAGGACGATCTCCCGCGGGGCACCTACACGGTCACGTGGCGGGTCGTGTCCGGCGACGCGCACCCGATCGCCGGCGCGTTCGTCTTCCACGTCGAGGCACCGGGAGCCCGGCCGGAGGGCATCGCGTCGGAGGTACTCGGCGCCGGCGCACCTCGGCACGTGGAGGTGCTGTTCACGTCGGTGCGCTTCCTCGACTTCGCCCTGCTCCTGCTGGCCGTCGGCGGCACGCTCGCCCTCGCCCTCGTCCTGCGCGACGCGGGCGGCGTCCGCCCTCGCCTGTTCGGCGGCCTGGCGGTCGCGTCGGTCGGCCTCGCGGTCGTCGCTCTCACGAGCATCGTCCTGCAAGGAGCGAAGGCCGGCGGGGTTCGGGCTCGTCGACGCCCTCAGCTGGGACGTCGTCTCGGCGGTGCTCGAGACGCGGTTCGGCCGGGTCGCGCTCGGGCAGGCGGCCGCGGCCGCGCTCCTGGCGGTGCTCGCAGTCGTGCTGCGCCGCCGGAGCGATCGGACCGCCCTCGCCGACGTCGCGCTCCTGGTCGCAGGAGGGCTCGCGCTCACGCCGGCCCTCGCCGGGCACGCGAGCATCAGCGGCGCGGTGGCGTTCGTCGCCGACGTCGCGCACGTCCAGGCGGCCGCCGCGTGGGTCGGCGGTCTCGCGTTCCTCGTGCTCGCGCTCGTCTGGGCGGGAGGGGAGCGGTGGTCGCTCGCGGCCCGAGCCGTGCCGCGCTTCTCGCGGCTGGCGGTTCTGTCGGTCGCCGTCCTGCTCGTCGCCGGGACGGTCAACGGCTACCTGCAGGTGCGAGCCTGGCGGGGCCTCTGGGAGACGACCTACGGGCTGCTGCTGCTCGGCAAGATCGCACTCGTCCTGCCGCTGCTCGCGCTCGGCGCCTACAACAACCGCTACGCCGTTCCGCGGCTCCGCGCCGGCACCGCGTCGGCTCCCGAACGGCGCCGCTTCCTTCAGCACCGCCGGCTACGAGCTCGCGCTGATGGCGACGATCGTCGCCGTCACCGCCGTGCTCGTGACCGAGCCGCCCGCCCGGGCGGAGGTCGTTCCGCGTGGGCCGTACGCCACGACCGCTCAACTCGGCGACCTCGAGCTCAACCTCGTGGTCGACCCGGCGGTGGCGGGACCCAACCAGATCCACCTCTACCTGACCACACCCTCGGGGCAACCGACCGACGTCGACGAGGCCACCGTCGCGGCAACGCTCGCGAGCCGGCGGATCGGTCCGCTCAGGCTCCAGGCTCATCGAGCCGGGCCTGGCCACTTCGTCGTCCACGGCGCACAGCTCGCCCTGGCCGGCGACTGGCAGCTCCGCGTCGACGCCCGCCGCGGAGAGTTCGACTCCGCGTCGGCGACGGTCTCGGTCCCCATCAGAAAGGAACCGTGAACATGAAGACACGCGTCACATTCGTCGTCGCCCTCGCCTCACTCGTCGCTGTGCCCGTCGCCGGCGCCCACGTGACGGCCAACCCGTCGGAGGGGCCGGCCGGCGGCTTCACCGTGATCTCGTTCCGAGTCCCGCACGGCTGCGAGGACTCACCCACGACGTCGCTCACCGTCCGCATCCCGGACGGTGTCATCTACGTGGCGCCGCAGGCCGTGCCCGGCTGGGACGTCGCGACCAAGTCCGGGACGCTCGCGACGCCCGTCGAGTCTGAGGGCGAGACGATCACCGAGGGCGTCACCGAGGTCAGCTGGAGCGGCGGGTCACTCGACCCACACCAGTTCACGGACTTCGGCATCAGCTTGCGCCTGCCTGACGAGGAGGGCGAGACGATCTACTTCCCGACGGTCCAGCGCTGCGCCCAGGGAACCACACGCTGGATCCAGATCCCGGTCGCCGGCCAGGAGGAGCCCGCCGAGCCGGCACCGGGCGTCACCCTCGTTGCCGCCGGCGGCGACGAGCATGGCGGCTCCTCTGCGACGATGACGACGTCGACGTCCGAGACGAGACGACGGCTGCGGAGCCGGTCGACCGAGGACGACGACAACGTCGCCTACGCGGCGCTCGCGGTCGGCGCCGCCGGTCTGATCGCAGGCCTCGGCGCGCTCGGCCTCGTGTGGCGGAGGGGCCGCGCGGCATGAGCCGCGTTCTCTGCCTTGCGCTCGTCCTGTCAGCGATCCTCGCACCCACCGTCGCCGCTCACGGCGACGGTGGGTCGCGCGGCTTTCGCTCGACGGTAACCGCGATCCGCCCTGCGCTCGACGGCCTGAGCGTGGAGGTGCTCGACACGGACGACCGGCTGCTTCTGCGCAACCGCACGGATGAGGACGTGATCGTCCAAGGCTACGACGAGGAGCCGTATCTCCGCTTCGCCGGCGACGGCGGCGTCTGGCGCAACCTCAACTCCCCCGCGACCTATCTGAACGAGGAGCGCTACGGCGGCGTCGCGGTGCCTGCGTCGGCCTCGGTCAACGCGGAACCGCGCTGGGAACGGGTCTCACGCGGCCGAGCGTACGAGTGGCACGACCACCGCATCCACTGGATGAGCACGATCGACCCGCCGCAGGTTCGGCAGGCACCGGACGACCCACACCACGTCTTCGACTGGACCGTGCCGGGCACGGCGGCGGGCGAGCCGCTGGCGATCGAGGGCACCCTCGACTACGAGCCGCCACCGGAGAGCCGCTTCAACCCGATCCTCATCGCGCCGCTCGTCGCGCTCGCGCTCGCCGGCGGCATCTTCTGGTGGGCGAGGAGGCGCGCCACCAGCTGATCATGCGAAAGTGGTCAGCATGGATTGGCTCTGGTTTCTCGGCGCAGTCGCGATCATCGCCTGGCTCGTCGCGATCGTCGACATGATCCGGCGGCGCCGCGAGCTCCAGCGGGGGCAGTTCGTCGCCTGGGTCCTGATCGTGATCATCCTCCCTGTCGTGGGGACGATCCTCTATTTCGTGATCGGTCGAAAAGCCCCTAGCTAGGGAGATTCGGGCTTCGTCGTTGCTGGCTGCTGTTAGCGCGGCCGGATTGCGCCGGATCCGTTGACGCTTTGTCTGAGCGTGGCTGGGTGGCCGCTGTAGATGATCGCTCCGCTGCCAGAGACCGATGCGTCGAGCGTTTGGGTCGCTTGCACTTCGAGGCGCCCTGAACCCAGAACCGAGGCTGTGACGGAGCGGGCGGCGAGGTGTCCTAGCTGCATGTCTCCTGAGCCGGCCAGGCTGGCTTCCAGTTGGTCGGCTGTGCCGGAGATGATGAGCGTGCCGCTGCCGGGCACTTCGGCGGTGAACTTCTGGGCGTGGATGCCTTCGACGCTCATCATCCCGCTGCCCCTCAGTCGTGTGCCGTCGAGATTCGGCACGGTGACCTCGACGCTCATGGGGAGGTTTCTGGCGAAGCTGCCGTGCTCCGAGACGACGAGGACGCCGTGCTGGACGTCGGTCTTGACGCGGTTGATCAGATTGTCATCTGCTTGGACGACGACGGTCTGTTTGGCTCCGACGCGAACCGTTACCTCACTGACGCCCGCCAGGTCGATTGCGGTGAATGCGTCGAGGGTTCGCGTCTGCGTGGCGGCGACACCTGAGCCATCGACTCCGTTGTCGAAGCTGAGACTCGTCTCCCAGTCTTGGCGGCCGAGGAAGAAGGCGACGGCTGCGACGATCAGGACGAGCAGAACGATCCGTCCGGCTGAGAAACGACCGGGTGCGTTCGTGGGATGACCGGATAGTGCTGGAGTGTTCAAGAGGTTCCCTTCTCGGGTGAGATTGGTGAGACCGTGATCGGTCGGGCTCTAGCGCGGTGGACGCGGTTCGGGCGCGGACGCGGGCTGGTCGTCGTCAGGCGTGAGCCGGCGCAAGAGCTGCCGGTTGCGCTCCGGTGCGCCAGAGCCGATTGAGTTCGCTTTGGGCGTAGACGATCTCGACGGGCAGCGTGAAGACTCCGACGAGATAGAGGGCGTAGCCGAGCCAGACGTTGAGGGGCTCGCCGGTGCCGTTGATCTCCTGTGCGGCCCTGATCCGCTGCAGCGTTCGGTACATGGAGACGAACGGCGGCACCAGAATGAGCCAGCCGACGCTGATCGCCATCAGCGACGTGAAGGGGCTTCTGCCGAGTCGTTCCTCGTGACCGGTCGCGCGGCCGAGGTCACGGAGCTCGCGATTGATCTTGTAGTACCAGACCAGGTAGTAGATCCCGAGAGTCAGGAAGACCAGCAGGAATGCTGCGATCGGATTCCGCATCTTTGCGGTCGCGGATGTTCCGTTGATGTGCGTGGTCTCGGCGATACCGAACTCCGTTTCTACGAGGGAAGCCCTAAGGCGGGATGCTTGGGCTGGTTGGTTGACGCGCATCTGCCACTCAAAGCGAAGCGGCGCCTGCGAGCGTCGGAACCAGTCTCACAGCGCAGGACGACCGGCGCAGTACGGCCTGCACCCGTATGTCGGCAGCCGCACGACGAGATCAACCGGGTCTGCTTGATCGTCGGGTTGCCCAGCCGGACCGCTCCGGCCGTCGCTCGCGTGCTGGCAGCTGCAATCTCATCGTGACGGCGCCGGCGAGACTGCTGAGATGGCCGTGCTCAGCATCGCGGCCTCGGCCTCGGATTGGGGGATTCGGCCGGCTTGGATCTCGTGGCTGGCGGTGTGCACGATCGCGCGGATCACGGCGAGGTGCCAGGCGACGGGGAGGTCGCTTCGGAAGACGCCCTGTTTCTGGCCGCGTTCGATCAGGGGCTCTATCTGGTCGAGCATGGGGACGTGGCGGCGGTGGAGCTCCTCCGCCGAGAGCCGGGCGGTGTTGAGCGCGAGTAGGCCGTGGAACTGCGCGAGTTGCCGCCAGGTGGCTCGGAGCACTCGCTCGAGCGCCGCCGCCGGCTCGCCGAGGTGGGGCTCGGCGCCTCTCATCGCCTCGACAACCTGTGCGGTCGCGTGCTCCATGACGGCGTCGAGGAGGTCGGTACGCGTCGGAAAGTGGACATAGATCGTCGCTCTGACGACGCCTGCGCGGCGAGCTATCTCCGACATGCTGCTGTCGGGATCGCTCGCCAGCGCTTCGAGGCCGGCGTCGAGGATGGCGGCGACGCTGCGTTCGGCGTCGGCGCGGCGGCGCTTGGGCGCGGAGGCTCTTTCGGGTGTCGTCGGTTTCGGCATCGTTAGTGGCTGGGCATCGGGCTGGGGTTCAGCCGCATCTTCGGCACGAAGTGGCGTGCTCGCGGCAGGACAGCGAGAGCGACCAGGCTGGCGACGGTAGCGAGCAGCCCGGCTGCGATGAACGCGTGCGCGATCCCGGATGCGGCCTGCGGCCCGGCAACGGCGCCACTTCCGGCCGCGATCGTGGAGAAGATCGCGATGCCGACGGTGCCGCCGATCTCGTGCCCGGTCGAGTTGAGGCCGGAGATCATCCCGGTCTCCTCTTCGCGGGCGCCGGTGAGGATGGCGATCGAGACGGAGACGACGGCGACGCCGAGCCCGAGTCCGGCGACGAGCATTCCGGGCAGGACGTCGCGGAGGTAGCTGCCGTTCTCGCCGACGTGGGCGAGCAGGGTCATCCCGACCGCGGCGACGAGGAAGGCTCCGGCGAGTGGGCCGCGGACGCCGTGCTTGCCGACGATGTGGCCTGATGCGTGCGCACCGACTCCGGCCGCGAGCGCGAGCGGGACGAAGGCGAGGCCGGTCGAGAGCGGCCCCCACCCGAGCACGTTCTGGAGGTAGAGCGAGCTGAGCAGGAAGAGGCCGAAGATCGAACCGGTCGCGGCGAGCATCAGGAAGAGGCCACCGCCGACAGCACGATCGGCAAGCCGCTCGATCCGCAGGAGTGGCGTGTCAGTGCGGCGCTCGAAGGCAGCGAAGGCAACGAGGCCGGCGAGACCACCGAGGCCAAACACGTGGGTCTGGGCGGAAGTCCAACCAGCACCCTCGGCCTGGGTGATCGCGAAGACGATCGCGCCGAGGCTCGTGGTCGCGAGCAGGGCGCCGCGGAGGTCGAGACCCTTCCAGCGCGGCTTCCGGGTGTCGGCCGGGATGATCTTCAGCGCGGCGATCGCGAGCGCTGCTGCGATGGGCAGGTTGACGTAGAAGATCATCCGCCAGTCGGTGAACTCGGTCAGGACGCCGCCGACGAGGACGCCGATCGCAGCGCCTGCGCCGCCGACTGCGCCCCAGGCGGCGAGCGCCTTGGCCCGCTGCTTGCCCTGGAAGGCGGACATGATGATCGCCAGAGCCGCCGGGGAGAGCAGCGCGGCGCCGAGACCCTGGCCCGCTCGCGCGGCGAAAAGGGCACCGGCCGTGCCGGCCATCGCTGAAGCAAACGAGGAGGCGGTGAAGATGCCGAGGCCGGTCAGGAACATCCGGCGTCGTCCGAGCAAGTCGGCGGCCCGGCCGCCGAAGAGAAGCAGGCTGCCGAAGATGAGCGAGTAGCTCGTGATCGTCCAGCTGATGCTGGACCCGGTCAGATTCAGATCGCCGGCGAGGCTCGGCAGCGCGATGTTCACCGCGGTGATGTCGAGGATCACCATCAGCTGCGCGATCAGCAGTACGAACAGCAGCAAACCGCTCTTGCCCTTGGGCGCGTCGAGGCTGGGCCTGCCGTGGTGGTGGCGTAGGCCGTGACCGGACTTCGGTGTCGCAGTGGCGGGCTTGCTTCGGTGATGCAGCATCTCGTGTCCTCTCTAAATCAGACAATGTTGTCTGAACTACTAAAGCAGACACGAGTGTCCAATGTCAAGGGACCGCTGCCCACCTCCGATATCCGCCACGGCGGCCGCGGCCGCCCCACTAGCCAGCCACGAACACGCTCGGCTCTGGTATCAGCGTCTGAGGCGACGACGCTAGATCGTCTTGAACTGCTCGAACGGCTGGCGGCAGCTCTCGCAGTAGCGCACCGAGCGGCACGGGGTCGGGCCGAAGATGTTGTCGAGCCGCGTCTCGGTCGAGCCGCAGTACGGGCAGCGGAACGCCTTCGCCTGCAGCTGGACGAGCGTCGGCGCGCTGCGCCGCGCGCGGCGCCGGCGGTGCGAAGCCCGCCTCGCGCAGCTTCTCGCGGCCCTCGGGCGTGATCCGGTCGGTCGACCACGAGTCGTCGAGCAGGACGTCGACCTGCGGCTCCGCGCCGAGGTCGCGGATCGTCTCCTCCATCTGCGCGGCGCATCGTCTCGAGCGCGGGACAGCCCATGAAGGTCGGCGTGAACTCGACGCGCACGCGCTCGCCCTCGACCGCGACGTCCTTCACGACGCCGAGGTCGACGACGCGAGATGACCGGGATCTCCGGATCCGGGATCTCCGCGAGCGCCTCCCAGACCGCCTCGGCGGTTACCACTGCGCCCCCGCCGGCGCCGAGCGGCGCACCATCGTCATCTCGTCCGAGGAGCTCCTCGAGCTCCGCCTCGTGCCGCGACCGCGGCACGGGCTCGGCGTCCGGCAGCTCGAACGGCAGCCGCTCCCGCACCGCCGCCGCGAAGCGCGGCCGCAGCTCGTCGTCGAGCACGCCGAGCGCGTACGGCCAGAGCTCGCGCACGCCCTCCTCCAGCCGCTCGCGCCCCTCGTCGGTCGCGAGCAGCCGCTCGAGCCACATGTCCGCGTGCATACGGTGGTAGACCTCCTCGCGGTCCATCTTCGCCGCCAGCCCGGCGACCTCCGCGTCGTCGGACGCCTTCAGGGCGTCGAGGCGGATCGCGTCGGCCGTCTCGTAGAGCCAGTGACGGGCGATCGTCCGCGCCCACTCGAGCCGGCGCAGCTCGACGAGCGGCGCGCAGCGGTACTCCTCGGGCCGGCGGTCGAAGGCGAGCGAGTCGGCGTCCGTGCCGAGGTCGCGCGCCGCCAGCTCGTACAGCGCCCGCGCGTGGCCGATCTCGTTCTGTGCGATCGACGAGAAGGCGACGTCCTCCTCGAGGTAGCGGCGCGATCCCCGTCCACTCGGAGTTGCGCCAGCCGAGGATGAGCTCGTCGTCGGCGAGCTCCAGCAGCAGCCGTGCCCGGTCGCTCACGAGCCTGAGCGCTCCCCGGAAAGGCGCTTGTGTTGATTCAACACAAGCGCTCGGGGCGCGCTGCGGCCCCGCCGAGCCTGCAACCGAGCCGCACCGCGCTCCGCAAGGTGTTTGTGTTGTTTCAACACAAGCTCACTCGGCCTGCGGCGCGGCCGCGGCCGTCCGCACGCTGATCGCTCCGCGCGGCAAAGCCGCCCTCCCGTCCGCGCGCTCCGTCGAGCCTCCGCCGCCTCCTGCCGCCTTGATCGAGTACCCGTCGACACGCCGGTACTTGAGGTCGAACTCGTCGGGGAACTCGCCGATCTCCATGATCTCCTCGCGCGGCACGACCCAGAGCGCGACCGACTCCTGCCGGCGGGCGTAGAACTCGCGCGCGTACGCATCCGCGAACTCGCGGTTCGGCGCGTGGAACGAGCCGCCGTGGACGAACGCCTGGCCCTTCCGCTCCTGCCGGAAGACCTCGAAGATCACTACGCCGCCTCCGGCAGCATCACGCGGGAGACCCAGTCGACCTCGGCCCGCGACAACCGCCTGAACGCGAGCCGCTCCGCCGACGCCGGCCCGTGGCCGGTCACGACCGCCATCAGCTTGTCCCAGTCGGGCTCGGTGTACTCCCAGACGCCGTCGTCGTTCTTGCGCAGCTTCGGATCCGGGATCTCGAGACCGAGCTCGAGGATCTGCGGGACGTAGCCGTCCAGGAACTGCTGCCGGGCCGACTCGTTGCCCTGGCTCTTGATCCGCCAGACGTACATCGGATCCTCGTCGGCCGGGATCGGCGTCCCGTGGAAGTGCATCAGCGGCTCCCACCAGCGGACGAGCGCCTCCTGGACGAGCTCGAACTGCTCGGGCGTCCCGGTCACCATCGCGAGCACGGTGTCGCGCCCGTGCAGGATGTGGAACGACTCCTCCCAGCAGACCTTCTTCATCACGCGCGCGTACGGCGCGTACGAGCACTTGAGGAGCGCCTTCTGGCTGATGATCGCCGCCGCGTCGACGAGCCAGGCGATCACGCCGACGTCGCCCCAGCTGCGAGTCGGGTAGTGGAAGACGTTGTGGAACTTCGACTTGCCGGAGATGAGGTCGTCGAGGCACGCCTCGCGGGGCTTGCCGAGATCCTCGACCACCCGGTAGATCAGCTGGCAGTGGCCGACCTCGTCCTGGATCTTCGCCGTCAGCGCCAGTTTCCGTTGCAGCGTCGGTGCGCGGAGGATCCAGTCGCGCTCGGGCAGCACGCCCATCAGCTCCGAGTTGCCGTGCATCTCGATGAACTTGATCAACCGGGCGCGGTACTCGTCGGGCATCCAGTCGCCCGTCTCGACCTGGCCGCCGCCCTGGACGAACTCGAGGAACTCCTGCGTGCGGGCTTCCCCAGCTGACACGCTCATTGTTGGCCTCCTACCTAACGGTCGTTAGCATGGAGTGTATCGCCACGAGACGCCAGGAGCTGACCCGCGAGGCCGCCCGGCTCTTCGCCGAGAAGGGCTACCACGGCACCTCGATGGGCGACCTCGCGCAGGCGATGGGCGTGCAGAAGGGCTCGCTCTACTCGCTGACCGAGTCGAAGCAGGAGCTGCTCTACGAGGCCATGCGCGAAGGCGCGGCCGCGTTCCACGCGGGCCTCGACGCGATCCCGGAGCGCGCGCCGGCCGCGGAGAAGATCCGTCTCGCCCTCCGGTCGCACCTGCGCGTCGTCTCGGCCCAGCTCGAGGTGGCGACCGTCTTCACGCGGGAGTGGCGGTACCTGGAGGGAGAGCGCCGCGACCAGATCGTCGCGGAGCGCCGCCGGTACGAGGAGCGCCTGCGCGCGCTCTTCCGCGACGGGCGCGAGCACGGCGAGCTGCGTACCGACCTCGACGAGAACGCCGCGGCCCTGCTCTTCCTGTCGGCGGCGAACTGGGCCTACACCTGGCTCGCGGCCGGGCGGGACACCGACGAGCTCGCCGACTCGTTCGCGACGATCCTGATCGACGGCATCCGCGGCTACGCGACGCGGCCCTGAGACCGCGCCTTGCTACCCGGCCGAGCGAGGCGTAGGGTCGGCGGCGGAACGGGGGCAGGACAAAGGAGGCGTATGTCTGCTGCAAACAAGGCGCTCGCCAAGCGCGTCCTCGAGGAGGCCTTCAATGCGGGCAACCTCGCGATCATGGACGAGATCCTGGCCGACGGGTTCGTCAACTACGACGCGGCCCTCCCGGAGCCGGGGGTCGGCATCGACGCAGCGAAGGCCAGCGTCACCGGCTATCGCGACGCGTTCCCCGATCTGAAGATCACGATCGAGGAGCAGATCGCCGAGGGCGACCGGGTGGTGACGCGCTGGACGGCCCGCGGGACGCATCAGGGAGACCTGATGGGCATCCCGCCGACGGGCAAGCAGGCGACCGTCACGGGCATCACGATCGACCCCATCGAAGCAGCCGGATCACCGAGAGCCGGACGAACTGGGACACGCTCGGGCTGCTCCAGCAGCTCGGAGTGGTTCCCGCGCTCGCGACGGTCTGAAGGACACGCAGAGGGGGGCCCCAGCCGGCCCCCTTCTGCCGCAGGACTCATCTGCCGATGAAGGAACAAACGGTCTTCGATCGGCGATGTTTCCTTCCCTTCCCCAACCCCGGTTCATGCCCTGCCCCGAGTGCGGCGAGTCGGTCGCCGTCGAGCAGCGCAGCGACCACGTCTGCGAGGAGGAGCGCTGGGTGACGTACCAGCTCTTCCAGCTGCGGGAGGAGATCGCGGCGCTCGAGGGTCAGATCGCGGCGTACCTCGACTCGCCACACGGACGCTTCGAGGCGTGGGACGCCGCACGCCGGCGCGAGCAGCCGGGCTGGTACGTACTACGCTCGCTCCGTGCGGAGCGTCCTGATCGTGAACCCGCGCGCGAGCCGCGTCACCGAGCCGCTCGTCGACGGGTCGCGCGCACCCTGCAGCGTCGACGACGTCCTCCGCACCGAGCGGGCGCGCCACGCGACCGAGCTCGCCGCCACGCTGACCGAGGTCGAGCGGATCTACGTCTTCTCGGGCGACGGCGGCTTCAACGAGGTGCTGAACGGCGTCGCCGCCCGGGGTCGCGCTCGGCTTCGTCCCCGGCGGCGGGACGAGCGTGCTGCCGCGCGCGCTCGGGCTGCCGCGCGATCCGGTGGAGGCGGCGCGCCGGCTGGCGGCCGGCAAGACGCGTCGCATCTCGGTCGGACGCGCGAACGGCCGCCGCTTCGGCTTCAGCGCCGGCCTCGGCCTCGACGCCGAGCTCATCCGCCGCATGGACGCCCGCGGCCGGGACGCGACGGGCAAGCGGCCGGGCGACCTGATCTTCGCTCTGGACGATCGTGCAGACGCTCGCCGGCGCACCGCGTGCGCTTCGACCCGGCGCTCGAGATCGCCGGCCACGGCACCGCGGCCTTCGCGCTCGTCGCGAACTGCGAGCCGTACACGTACGTCGACCGCCTGCCGCTTCGGCTGCCGCGCGGCGCGAGCTTCGAGGGCGGGCTCGACCTCCTCGGCCCGCGCGTGTTCCGGCCGCGCCACGTGCCGGGCGCGGTCCGCTACCTGCTCACCGGACGCACCCGGATCCCGCTCGCGTCGCTCCACGACCAGGACCGGATCGAGATGCGCTGCGTTCGAGCCGATGCCGCTGCAGCTCGACGGTGAGGATCTCGGGGACGTGACGGAGGTCGTGCTCGAGGCGGAGCGCGCCGCCGTCGACGTCGTCGTCTGACTTAACGGGATCGCAACCGTCCCTTTGCCCAATAGTCCGGAACGGACTATTAACGTCGGGCCATGGTGCGGACGCAAGCGGCGACGAGGACGCTGACCACGACCGAGGCGGCCGTGCTCGCGCTGCTCGCGATCCAGGGCGAGCGCTCGGCCTACGACCTCCACAAGCTCGTCGAGCGGAACATCGCCCACGTGTGGCGGCCGGCGCGCACGCAGCTCTACGCCGTGCTCCCGCGCCTCGAGTCGGACGGGCTCGCCAGCTCGCACACGCTCACCGGACGCGCGCCGCCCGGACAAGCGGCTGTACACGCTGACCGAGCCCGGCCGCGAGGCCCTCGACGCGCTGGCTGACGACGATCGAGCCCGGCGCCGAGAACGCGTTCTTCCTGAAGCTGTTCGTCGGCGGCCTCGCCACGATCGAGAGCTCGATCGCCCAGGTCGAGAGCTTCCGCGCCGAGGTCGAGACCCGGCTCGCCGTGCTGCAGGCGATCGAGCCGACGAACACGCGCCAGGGGCACGACCGCTTCCACTACCTCCTGCTCCGGCTCGGCATCGAGCGCCAGCAGCACCTGCTGCGCTGGTGCGACTGGGTGCTCGAGGAGCTCTCCCGGTGAAGACATGCTCTCGTGTTGGTGACGCTCGCGCTGACCTTCACGGCCTGCGGTGCCGGCGCACATCCCTCCGCGCCGACACCGCAGCAGCGCGAGATCCGGAGCCTCGCGACTCGCGATGGAGCAGATCCACCCCGACCTCTACCACGCGATCTCGCGCACGCCGGTTCAAGGCCGAGGTCGAGCGCCTCGCCGAGCGCGCACCCCGCCTGAGCCGGCCGGAGCTCGTCGTCGGGCTGATGCGGATCGCGACGCTGCCGGGCGAGCGCGACGGCCACACCGGGCTCTTCGCGCTCGACCCGGAGCACGCGCGCGGGCTGCACGCCTATCCGTTCCTGACCTACATGTTCCCGGACGGGCTCTACGTGATCCGGGCGCCGGCCAACCCGGAGCTCGTCGGCGCGAAGCTCGTCGCCGTCGGCGGCAAGCCCGATCGCACGAGGTCGTCCGGAAGGTCTCGCCGCTCGTCTCGCGCGACAACCGCTGGACGCGGATGCTGCGACTGCCGGCGTGGCTCGTCTGCGCGGAGGTGCTCGAGGGGCTCGGCATCACCGACGGCGGCGCCGTCCGCTTCGACTTCGACGGCGGGCGCCGCGCGACGCTCGAGCCCGTGCCGGCGGCCGAGTACGTCGCGCACGATCGGCTACGAGCACCAGCTCTCGCGCCCGAACGGCGCGCAGCCGCTCTGGCTCAGCGGCCTCGACGAGGAGCAGTACGTGCGGACGATCGACGACGGTCGCGCGCTCTACGTCGGCTACCACCACACCTTCGAGCCGACCGATGCGCTGGCGGAGCGAGTCCTCGCCGCCGGTCGGAACCCCGAGATCCGGCGGGTGATCGTCGACGTCCGCATGAACGGCGGCGGCAACAACCAGACGTACCGGCCGCTGCTGCGCGCGCTGGCGACACCGGCGGTCGCGCGGAAGGCCTACGTCCTCCAGGGCAGGGTCACGTTCTCCGCTGCCGGCAACTTCGTCACCGAGGTCGACCTGCAGACGAAGGCGAAGATCGTCGGCGAGCCGAGCGGCGGCGCGCCGAACCAATGGGGCGACAACGAGCTCGTCGAGCTCCCGCGCGCCGGGCTGACGATGCGCGTGGCGAACTCGTACTGGGTCTTCGGACGCGGCCCGAAGGACACCCGCGTCGCCGTCCACCCGGATCTGCCCGTGACGATGACGGCGGCGGACTTCTTCGCCGGCCGCGACCCGGTGCTGGAGCGGGCGCTGCGATGAGCCGGCGCGTCGCGCTCGTCGCGGTGGTCGCGGCGCTGGTCGGCGTCGCGGCCGCCGGCGCCGGTCGACCCGGGCGCCGCCGGCGACGTCCGCGCCGCCGCCGAGCTCTACGAGCAGAGCCATCCCGATCCGTACCACGACGTCACGCGCGCGCGTTACCGCGCGGCCGTCACGTCGCTCGAGCGCCGCGCGCCGCGGCTCGCCCCGGACGAGCTCCTCGTCGAGCTGATGCGCCTCGGTGCGCTGCCCGGCGTCCGGGACGGCCACGGCGGCATCTACCCGCTCGACTCCGACCACGGGCGCACGCTGCACCTGCTGCCGATCAGGCTCTACCGATTCCCGGAGGGCGTCCACGTCGTCGCCGAGCTCGGGCGCCGCGGGCTCGTCGGCGATCGGCGTCGTCGCGATCGCGGGCGTGCCGGTCGCGGAGGCGATCCGCCGGGTGCGGCCGCTCGTGCCGTACGACAACGAGTGGAGCCGCGATGCCCGCGCGCTGCAGTGGCTCCTCGTGACTGAGGTGCTCGACGGGCTAGGCCTCGCGGACTCGGCGGGCAGGCAGACGCTCGTCCTGGCGAAGCGCGGCGGCGGACGGCGGACGATCCAGCTCAACCCGGTCGACGCGCGGCACGCTACTCGGCGGCGTTCCCGGACTTCATCCACCCGCTCGTCGTGCCCGGGCTGCCGTGGCGACCGGCGCCCGCCTATCTCGCCGAGCGGAACCGCCCGTGGTACACGACGCTCCTCGAGGACGGGCGGGTCGCGTACGCCGCGTACAACGTGACCGACTCGTCCGACGCGCTCGCACGGGAGCTCGGGCAGCTCGCGGCCCGCCCGACCGTCGAGCGCGTCGTCCTCGACCTGCGGCTCAACCCCGGCGGCAACCTCTTCACGTACGCGCCGCTGCTCGCGCTCCTGCGAGGGCCGAACGTCAACAAGCCGGGGCGGCTCTACGTCCTGATCGGCCGCTCCACGTTCTCGGCCGCCGCGCTCCTGGCGACCGAGCTCGACCGCTCGACGCGCGCGATCTTCGTCGGCGAGCCGACCGGCGGCTCGCCGAACCTCTACGCCGACCCGACGGCGCAGCAACTGCCCGCGAGCGGCTGGAACTTCCTCGTCGCGACGAGGTACTGGCAGATGAGCACGCCGCGCGACCCGCGGCTCGCGATCGCTCCCGACCGCCGGATCGAGATGCGCCTCGCGGACTTCCTCGCCGGACGCGACCCCGTCCTGGCGCGGGCGCTCCGCTAGGTTCGGTGCCGTGACGCGTCTCGTGTCGGCAGCGCTCGCGGTCTCCGCTCGCGCTCGCGCTCGTCGGGAGCGGCGCCCCGGCTGCGCCCACGACGGGCTGGCAGCGGCATCGAGCCCGGCGGCCTGACGAAGTGCGCCCGCGGCGGCCCGTTCGCGTTCTGGACACGCGTCGCCGACCCGAAGAAGGTCGTCGTCTTCTTCGAGGGCGGCGGCGGCTGCTTCGACCAGACGACGTGCGCGGTCGGCAGCCAGTGGTTCGACGACGACGTCGGCCCCGACGAGGATCCGACCTACGCGGGCGGGATGCTCGACCTGGCCGACTCGCGCAACCCGTTCCGCGACTGGAGCTGGGTCTACATCCCGTCCTGCACGGGCGACGTCCACGTCGGCGACAAGCGCGTGCGCTACGGGCCGGTGACGGTCGAGCAGCGCGGCTGGCAGAACGCCCGCTCCGCGCTGCGCTGGGCGTTCGAGCGCTTCGACGGACGTCGACTCGGTGTTCGTGACCGGGTGCAGCGCCGGCAGCGTCGGCTCGGCCTTCCACGTGCCGGCGGTGCTCGGCCGCTGGCCGAAGGCGCGCGTGACGCAGCTCGGCGACTCGCTCGCGTTCGAGTACCACCGCCCGGTCTCGCTGGCGGGCTGGGGCGCGCACGACGCACTTCCCGAGCTTCTTCAGGATCGGCAACCGCCGCTTCACGATGGTCGAGTACCTGACCGCGCTGGCGCGCCACTACCCGAAGCGCACGTTCGCCCGCTTCAACCACGCCGGCGACGACGTGCAGGAGGCGTTCTACGGGGCGGTCGGCGGTGACCCGAGCAAGTTCGAGGGCGATCTGCGCGCCGCCGAGGCCAGGCTCAAGAAGCTCCCGAACTACCGCTCCTACCTCGCCTGCGGCAACGAGCACTGCATCCTGCCGACGCCGGGCTTCTACTCGACGCGGGTCGCCGGCGTCCCGCTGCGGGACTGGACGGCGCGGCTCGCGGGCGGCGGCACGTCGGTCGTGTCCGACCTGCCGCGGCGGGCCGTGAAGGCCCTCGCTCGCGAGCCGATTCTGGCCTCGCCGCTGACGCGTACGATTCCGCCGCGATGACGGAGGTGCTTCCCGCGGAGAGCGACCTGCGCCGCGTGATCGGCGACGGCGAGAGCGTGCCCGACGGCGAGGTCGACGGGCTCGACGAGACCGACCTGCTCGAGCTCTACCGCTCGCTCGTCCTGCTGCGCACCTACGACGAGCGCTCCGTCGTCTACCACCGCCAGGGCCGCATCGGCACGTACGCGATCTTCTGGGGCCACGAGGCGATGCAGGCCGGCTCGTTCCACGCGCTCGAGGACGACGACTGGATCTTCCCGAGCTACCGCGAGTCGGCGATCGGGCTCCTGCGCGGGATGCCGCCCGCGACGATCCTCTCGTGGTGGCGCGGCCATCCGGCCGGCTGGTGGAACCCGGCCGACTACAACGTCGCGTCGATCTGCGTCCCGATCGCGACGCACGTCCCGCACGCCGCCGGGCTCGCCTGGGGGAAGCGGCTGAAGGGCGAGAGCGCGCTGCGCGATCGCGTACTTCGGCGACGGCGCGACCTCGGAGGGCGCGTTCCACGAGGGCGCGAACTTCGCCGCCGTCATGCGCGCGCCGGCGATCCTCTTCTGCAACAACAACGGCTGGGCGATCTCGACGCCGCTCTCGGCGCAGACGCGCGCGCAGACGCTCGCCGACAAGGCCGTCGGCTACGGGATGCCCGCCGCGCGCGTGGACGGCGCCGACGTGCTCGCCGTCTACGAGGCGACGCGCGAGGCGGTCGAGCGCGCGCGGGCCGGTGAGGGCCCGACGTTCATCGAGGCCGTCACCTACCGGGCCGCGCCGCACGCGACCGCCGACGATCCGTCGGCCTACATCGACCCCGAGCGGGTCGAGGAGGCGCGCGCGAACGAGTGCGTCGGCCGCTACGAGCGCTACCTGCGCCGGCTCGAGCTGCTGACGGACGAGCTCGAGCAGGAGATCAGGGCCGAGGCGCTCGCCGCTGATGCGGGCCGGGATCGCCGCCGCCGAGGCCGAGCCGCCCCCGGACCCGGCGCTCCTCTTCGAGCACGCGTACGTCGACCCGCCGGCGTCGTTCGGCGACGACCTCGCCGAGCTGCGGAGGATCCTCGGTGGCTGAGCTGTTCCTCGTCGAGGCGGTCAACGACGCGCTGCACGTCGAGATGGAGCGCGACGCGGACGTGCTGGTGATGGGCGAGGACGTCGGGCGCGCCGGCGGCGTCTTCCGCGCGACGGCCGGGCTGCGCGACCGCTTCGGCGCCGACCGCTGCGTCGACACGCCGCTCGCCGAGGCCGGGATCCTCGGCTCCGCGGTCGGGCTCTGCATGGCCGGCTTCCGGCCCGTCTGCGAGATGCAGTACGACGCGTTCTCGTATCCCTGCCTCGACCAGCTGATCACGCACGTCGGCCGCTACCGCTGGCGCACCGGCGGCAAGATGACCTTCCCGCTGACGATCCGGATGCCCTACGGCGGCGGCGTGCGCGCGCCCGAGCTCCACGACGACTCGCCCGAGACCTACTACGTGCACACGCCCGGCGATCAAGGTCGCGATCCCGTCGACGCCGGCCGACGCGAAGGGGCTGCTCGCGGCCGCGATCCGCGATCCCGATCCGGTCGTCGTGCTCGAGCCGAAGCTCGTCTACCGCACGGCGCGCGGCGAGGTGCCGGAGGGCGAGCACGTCGTCCCGCTCGGGCAAGGCGCGGCTCGCGCGCGAGGGCGACGACCTGACGCTCGTCGCCTACGGCGCGATGGTGCCGCTCTGCGAGCACGCGGCGGACGAGCTCGACGCGTCCGTCGAGGTGCTCGACATCCGCACGCTGAAGCCGCTCGACGAGGAGGCGCTGCTCGCGTCGGCCGCGAAGACCGGGCCGCGTCGTGCTCGTCCAGGAGGCGCCGCGCACGTGCGGCTACGCGGCCGAGCTCGCGGCGATCCTGGCGGAGAAGGCGATCCTCGACCTGCGCGGCCCGGTGCTCCGCGTGACCGGCTACGACGTGCCGTACCCGTACTGGCAGATCGAGGACGCGTACATGCCGTCGGTCGCGCGCGTCGTCGACGCGGCGCGGCGGCTGCTCGCGTTTTGATCCACGAGCTTCCGCTCGAGCGGCGGACGCTGCACGGTCGGTTCTCGCGCGAGCTCGAGCCGGTGGTGTCCGTCGACGCCGGGCGACTCCGTCCGCTTCGCGACGCCGAACGCGGCCTGGTTCTCGAGTCCGGGCGAGAGATTCCCCGAGTACGACCCCGAGCTCGACCAGGGCCACGCGCTCGCCGGCCCGATCGAGGTGCGCGGCGCGCAGGCCGGCGCGACGCTCGCGGTGCGCGTCGACGAGGTACGACCGGGATCCTGGGGCTTCACGTTCGCCGCGCCGTCGCACGAGATCCGCTGGGAGCTCGACGGCGACGAGGCGGCGCGCGCGCGGGCCGTACGGTGCGGCTGGCGCCGTTCCTCGGCGTGCTCGGCATGCCGCCGCCCGAGCCGGGCATGCACGCCACTGGCCCGCCGCGCAGGTGGGGCGGCAACATCGACTGCAAGGAGCTCGTCGCCGGCACCACGCTCTTCCTGCCGATCCCCGTCGACGGCGCACTCTTCTCCGCCGGCGACGGCCACGCCGCGCAGGGCGACGGCGAGATCTCGGGGACGGCGATCGAGTGTCCCGTCGAAGCGCAGGTGACCCTCGACCTCCGCGAGGACCTGCGGCTCGAGTGGCCGATCGCGCGGATCGACGGCGCGTGGCTCACGTTCGGCTTCGACGAGCATCTCGGTCGCGCCGCGAAGATCGCCGCCGACGGCATGGTCGAGCTGATGCAGCGCGAGCTCGGCCTCTCCGGCGGGGACGCGCTCGCGCTCGCGTCGGTCGTCGTCGACCTGCGCGTGACGCAGGTCGTGAACGGCGACCTCGGCGTCCACGCCGTCCTGCGCGACGACGCGCTCTCGGTAGATGAGCGCGCGCAAGGCCGACCCGCCGTACCGGATCGTCACCGAGCGCCTCGTCCTCCGCTGCTGGAACCCGCGGGACGCGCCGCTGCTGAAGGACGCCGATCGACTCGAGCCTCGAGAGCCTGCGCGCGTGGATGCCGTGGGCGCGCGACGAGCCAACCTCGGTCGAGGAGAAGGCGCAGCTCCTGCGCCGGTTTCGCGGCCGCTTCGATCTCGGCCAGGACTTCGTCTACGGCATCTTCGACGCGGACGAGGCCGAGGTCGTCGGCGGCACCGGCCTGCACACACGCGCGGGCGACGATGCGCTCGAGATCGGCTACTGGATCCGCGACAGCCGCGTCGGCAAGGGCTACGCGACCGAGGTCACGGCGGCGTTGACGCGCGTCGCGTTCGAGCTCTGCGAGGTCGAGCGCGTCGAGATTCGCGTCGATCCGGCGAACACGGCGAGCCTCGCGATCCCGCGCCGGCTCGGCTACGGCGAGGAGGCGACGCTGCGGCGCCGGCTCCCGGCGGCGACGGAAGCTTGCGGACGTGACCGTCTTCTCGCTCTTCCCCGAGGAGCTCGCCGGCACGGCGGCGGGCGGCGCGACGGCTGAGCGCGTTCGACGAGCTCGGGCAACGAGTCCTGTGAGCCCCGAGCGGCTCCGGCTCTGGCTCGAGCGCGCCGAGCACGGCTTCCGGCTGCGCGACGCCGCCAGCGGCGAGCGTGTCGCCTGGGAGGACTCGCGCATCCGCGTCGTGCCCGTCGCGGGCATCTCGTACCGCGCCGAGGCGGCCGCCGACGAGTCGTTCGATCCCGGCAAGCGGCTCGCGCTCGTTCCCGAGCCGGACAACGAGCACGACCCGAACGCGGTCGCGATCTGGAACGCCGATCGCACGCTGCAGGCCGGCTACGTGCCGGCGGCCGTCGCGCCCGAGCTCGCCGGCGACGAGCAGGCCGTGTCGCTCTGGCGCGTCGAGGGCGGGTTGCGCGTGCTGCTCGCGCCGCCCGACGCCTGGATCGGCACGCCGCGGGCCTGGGCCACGCTAGGCTGGGCCGCCGTGGCGTACGAGTTCAAGCTGCCCGACCTGGGCGAGGGCCTGACCGAGGGCGAGATCGCCCGCTGGCTCGTCGCGGAGGGCCAGGAGATCGCCGAGGACGACCCGCTCGTCGAGATCCAGACCGACAAGACGACGGTCGAGATCCCGTCGCCGGCGGCCGGAACGGTCGTCCGCATCCTCGTCGCCGAGGGCGACGTCGTGCCGGTCGGCACCGTGCTCGTCGAGATCGGCAGCGACGGCGCGGCGCTGGAGCGGCGCCGCCCGGTCCGGCGCCGCGACGGCCGCCCCGACCGGCGCGACCGCGCCCGAGGCCGAGAGCGAGCTTGTGTTGCAACAACACAAGCCCTCCTCGGAGCGCGTCCAGGCAACGCCGCTCGTCCGCCGGCTCGCCGACGAGCTCGGCGTCGATCTGGCGTCGTTGAGGGCTCGGGCCGAACGGGCGGATCGTCGAGGCGGACGTCCGCGGCGCCGCGGGCGGCGAGAAAGTGTTGAAACAACACAAAGTCCCCTCCGGGCGCGGCCGGAGGGCCGCCGCGAGCGCCTGCGCGGGGTGCGCCGGCAGATCGCCGAGCACCTGACCGCGCGCACCGGGAGGTGCCCGCGGTCACGTTCGTCGAGGAGTGCGACTTCACCGGCGCCGACCTGAGCCTGCCTCGTGCCGCACGCGCTGAAGGCGGCCGCCGAGGCGCTGCAGGAGTTCCCCGAGCTGAACGCGCGCCTCGAGGCGACGAGATCGTCTACCTCGAGCGCTACGACCTCGGCCTCGCCGTCCAGACCGACCAGGGCCTCGTCGTTCCGGTCGTGCGCGGCTGCGACTCCGCCTCGATCGAGGAGCTCGCGGCCGAGGCGGCGCGGCTCGCCGAGGCCGCCGGGCCGGGACGCTGAAGCCGGAGGAGCTACGCGGCGGCACGTTCACGATCACGAGCGCCGGGCAAGCTCGGCGGCATCGTCGTGACGCCGCTCGTCAACCACCCGGAGGTCGGCCATCCTCGGCCTGCACCGGATCGGCCCGCGCCCCGTCGTCCGCGACGGCGAGATCGTCGTCCGCGAGATCGGCAACGTCTCGGTCACGTTCGACCACCGCGTCGTCGACGGCGCGCGGGCGGCGGCGTTCACGCTCGACGTGATCGCACGCCTGGAATCCGGCCTCTCCTCCCGTTCAGCTCCCTAGCCTCACCGTCCGAATCCGGCCCGCGGGGGCTGCCGATCTGCGCGCGGATCTCGCCGCCGGGCCACTTCGTCGAGTGGACGTTGGCGTACGTGTGCCCGGCCTCGATCGCCATGAGCAGCTCGGCGAGCTGCCGCGCCTCGATCCCCTGGCCGGCCGGGCCGATGACGGCGGTCATGTCCACGGCGTCGACGACCGTGCCGGACTGCGGGCACTCGGGCAGAGCCGCCCGCTGCCCCGTCCGGAAGTCGCCGTTCGCGCAGAGGAAGACCGAGACCCGCCGTTGACCGCGGGCTTGCCGAAGTGGATGTGCGCCTGCTGCACGGTCCCCTCGAGGCCGGAGTACGTCAGCTGGTAGATGAGCGTCTTCCCGTCCGCCGAGACGTTCGACGGCGGAACTCGCCGGTCGCGACCGTCGAGACGTCGGGATTCTCCTCGTAGCCGATCATCGGGTTCCCGCTGAAGCGCCGCTGTTGCTGCCGGCGACCGCGTAGGAACCGGCCGCGAGGACGAGCACCAGAACGGCGAGCGCCAGTCCGTAGAACTTGTACCTCCGCATTCCCTCCTCCTTTGCTCTGGAGCGTGAGCAGGCCGCGGCTGAAGCCGACCTCGTGAGTGGGCCTACGCGGCGGCGAGGCGGACCGGATTGGGGCTACGGCGAGCGGCGAGCTCGGCCGGCGAGGTGAGGCTCGAGCATCGCCTCGATCCGCGGCGCGCTCGTGCGGCCGTCGAGCCGGGCGACCGCGCGCTTGTCCTTGACGAGCACGAGCGTCGGCACGACGTCGACCTGGAAGCGCTCGGCGAGCTCCGGGCTCGCGTCGACGTCGACTCGCCGGACGCGCAGCCGGCTCCGCTCCTTGCGCGCGAGGTGGGCGAGCAGGCTCTCCATCCGCCGCGCCGGGCCCGAGCGCTCGGACCAGAAGAACACGAGCAGCGGTCGCGTGTCGTCGCTCACGCTCTCCTCCTGAATCGGGACGTCGCGGAGGTGTTGTATGCCCTGTAAACGCTCCGTCCAAACGTCGGCGACCGGCGGCCGCTGCACCGCTTACTACACTGGACCCGGATGGGCGACTGGTACACGATCGGCCTCGCGCTCGGCCTCGGTGTCGCGATCGGCGTGCTCCTCGCGGGCGCTCCTGTCGGCGACGCGGCTCGGCCGGGTCGCCGCCGTCGTCCTCGCCGGCGGTCGCAGGCGCCGTCGTCGGGCCTCGCTGATCGACGACTGGCACGGAGGTCGTCGCCGGCGCGGTCGGCGGCGTCGTCGGCGCGGCCGTCGGCGATCGTCGTCGTCTCGGGCGCGCTGCGGCGTGGCGGCACGCGCGGCGGCCTCGCGCTCATCGTCGCGCTCGTCGCGCTGGCGCTCGCGGGCCTCGCCTTCGTGCCGGTCGTCGGCTACCTCGAGGCGGTCGCCGTGCCCGGCGCTCGCCGCGCGCCTGCGGCGCGCGCAAGGGCGAGCGCTACGCGGGGCTCCGCTCGCTCGCCAAGGACTGAGCCGACGACCCGCCGCGAAGCTGATCCTGATCGTGATCGACGGCCTGACGCCGTCGATGTTCGAGAGCGCCGTCGCCGACCGGCGGACGCCGACGCTGGCGTTCCTCGCCGAGCCACGGCCCCTACCGCCGCGCCGTCTCGACGTTTCCCTCGCTGACGCCCGTCTGCCTGTCCTCGCTCGCGACCGGCGCCCATCCGGACGTCCACGAGATCCCGCACCTCGTCTGGTACCACCGCGCCGAGCAGCGCGTGGTCGAGTACGGCTCGTCGTTCGGCGCCATCGTCGCCGCCGGCACCCGCCGCTCGCTCCAGGACACGATCTACGAGCTCAACGCGCAGCCACCTCGGCCGCGAGCGCGGTGACGGTCTACGAGGCGCTCGAGGACGCGGGCCTGACGACGGCGGCGGTCAACATCACGTGCTACCGCGGTCGCACGCCGCACCGACCGACCGTCCGCATGCTCACCCGGCCCGGCCTACGGGCCGAAGCGCTTCTTCTTCTACAGCCTCTTCGAGTCGGACGCGACCGGCGCCCCGCTCGCCGTGCGGAACCGCGCCGGCCGGGACGATCGACGCGTACGCCGCCTCGGTCGGCCGCTGGCTCGTCACCCGCGACGGCTTCGACTTCCTCGTCTTCTACCTCTCCGACTACGACTACGCCTCGCACGCGCAGGGCCCGGACGCGGCGCACGAGGCGCTCGCGCGCTGCGACGCGCGCGATCGGCGTCGCTCATCGAGGCCGCCGGCGGCGAGGACGAGTTCCTCGAGCGGTACGCCGTCATCCTCTGCTCCGACCACGGCCAGACGACGTCACCGACGTGGCGCGCCTGCAGGAGCACCTGCCGGACGAGCTCGTCGTCGCGTCGAACCGCGCCGGGATGGTCTACTCGGAGCGCGAGCCGCGAGAGCTCGCCGCGCGGCTCGACGGCGTCGCCGCGGTCGAGGTCGTCCTCTTCCGCGAAGGAGCCGAGGCGGTCGCCCGCCGCGACGGCGAGGAGCTCCGGTTCGCGCCGCGACGAGGACGGCTTCGCGACGACGGGCGACGCGCGCGATCCTCGCGCTACCCGGACGGTCTCGAGCGCGCTGGGCGGCGCTCGCGAACCCGAACGCCGGCGAGCTGCATCGTCTCGGCGGCGCCGGGCTGGGAGTTCGCCGACCTCGGCGGCCGCCACCACGCGGGCGGCGGCTCGCCACGGCTCGCTCGACCGCGGCGACTCCGAGGTGCCGATGCTGACGGTCGGCCTCGACCCGCCGCCGGCCTCGATCACCGGCGTGATGCCGCTCGCGCTCGAGCACTTCGGCGTCACGCCGCCGCCGCTACGCGCGCGTCGCTCGTCCGAGCATGACTCAGACGAGCCCGCCTGCTCGACCAGCTCCGCCGCCACGGGGTGCGCGACGAGCGGGTGCTCGACGCGATGGCGCGCGTGCCGCGCGAGGAGTTCGTGCCCGAGCAGCTGCGACGCCTCCGCCTACCGCGACGACGCGCTGCCGATCGGGCACGGCGCGACGATCTCGCAGCCGACGATGGTCGCCCGGCATCTGCGAGGAGCTCCACCTCGACGGCGGCGAGCGCGTGCTCGACGTCGGCACCGGCTCGGGGTACCAGGCGGCGGTGCTCGCCGAGCTCGCCGACGAGGTCATCTCGATCGAGCGCGTGCCGGAGCTGGCCGCAGCGGCCGCGCGAGACGCTCGCGAGGACCGGCTACGACGCGTCGAGGTCCTGGTCGGCGACGGTACGCTCGGCGTGCCCGAGCGGGCGCCGTACGACGCGATCGCGGTCGCGGCCGCCGCGCCCGAGCCCCCGCCCGCGCTCTACGACCAGCTGGCGGAGGGCGGGCGCCTCGCGGTCCCGGTCGGCAGCCGGCGCGGGCAGCGGCTCGAGATCGTCACCCGCACGCCGGAAGGGCCGGCCGTCGTGCGTTCGGTGCCGTGCCGCTTCGTGCCGCTCGTCGGCCGGGAGGGTTTCGCCGAGTAGGCCCCTCGCGGAGCCCTCACCCGGCCGGGGGAGGGTGTCGACGGTCGCCGCTGCTACGCTCGCGCCGCTCATGGAGCGCTCCACCGCAGTCCGCGCCTCGGGCGCGATCGGTCGCACGCGCGGCGCGCTCGGGCGGCGGCAGAACTGGCTGCAGCTCCTGCGGTTCTGCCTCGTCGGTGCGAGCGGCTACGTCGTCAACCTCGCCGTCTTCGTCGTGCTGCTGGAGGGCTTCGGCCTGCACTACCTCCTCGCGGCGACGTGCTCCTTCCTCGTCGCCGTGACGAACAACTACACGTGGAACCGCCTCTGGACGTTCCGCGGCCAGCGAGGCCACGTCGCCTACCAGGGCCTTCGTTTCCTGATCGTGTCGATCATCGCGCTCGACGCGAACCTGCTGATCCTGCACGGCCTCGTGCAGCTCGGGCTGCCGAAGATGCCCGCGCAGGCGCTCGCGATCATCCTCGTCACGCCGTTGAACTTCGTCGGAAACAAGCTCTGGTCGTTCCGGTCGCGCTAGCCGCGCTCGCCCTCGCAGGGCCTGCGGCCGGCACGACCCCGACGGCTCCCGTCTACGACGCGGAAGGCCGGCTCGTCCAGACGCCGTTCGCACCCTCCGAGGGCGCGGCGCGCCTGAACGAGGCCGAGGCGGTCGCCGTCTTCCGCCGCCATCCCAAGGTGGCCGACTGGCTCGCCCGCTACCCGCCGAAGCCGCAGACGGACGCGGACTACAGGCCCGACACGAACGACTGGGTCGTGAAGATCTGGTCCGGGAAGGCCGGCCAGATCGCGCTCGGCAAGGTCGACGACGGCGTCGGGCGACGTGCGCGAGGCGTGGACCGGGCCGCAGGTCGCCTGGACGATGGCGCGGGGTGGGACCGGGGCGTTCGGCGGACGGACGATCAACACGCCGTGGATCTGGCTGACCTTCTGCGCCGCCTTCCTCCTCGGGCTCGCCGACCTGCGCCGCCTGCGCTCGCTCCGGAACCTCGACCTCCTGGCGCTGCTCTCGTTCACGGTCTCGCTGCGCTTCTTCAACGAGGGCGAGATCTTCTGGAGCGCGCCGCTCGCCTATCCGCCGCTCGTCTATCTCCTCTGCCGCTGTGTCTGGATCGCCAGGCGCGACCGGCCTCCGCGCTCGGGGCGGCCCGTCTGGCCCGTCTGGGTGCTCGCCGCGGCGGCCGTCTTCCTCGCGGGCTTCCGCATCGGCCTGAACGTCGAGGCGCCGCGGAGCGTGATCGACGTCGGCTTCGCCGGCGTCATCGGCGGCCAGCGGATCGCGAACGGGCAGGCCCCCTACGGGAACATGCCGGAGCAGGGCGACCTGAAGCCGTGCGGCCCCGCCGACGCCGAGGGCGAGATCCGCGAGCGGATCCAGACGAACGGCCGCTGCGAGGCCTCGAACGCGCGCGGCGACACCTACGGCCCGGTCTCCTACCTCGCGTACGTGCCCGGATATCTCGTCTTCGGCTGGAGCGGGCAAGTGGGACGAGCTCTGGGCGGCGCACGCCACCTCGCTCCTCTTCGACGGCCTGTGCCTCGTCGGGCTCGCACTCGTCGGCCGCCGCTTCGGCGGCAACCGCCTCGCGGCGACGCTCGCGTTCGCGTGGGCCGCCTACCCGTTCACGCTCTACGCGTCCAACTCGAACACGAACGACACGATCATGCCCGCGCTCCTGATCTTCGGCTTCTGGCTCGCCTCGTCGCCCTGGGCGCGCGGTGCGACGATCGCGCTCGCCGGGTGGACGAAGTTCGCGGCGCTGCTCCTCGCCCCGCTCTGGCTCGCCTATCCGCACGGCTGGCGGGCGCCGGCGCGCCGCTACGCCGCGGGGTTCGCGGTGGCGACCCTCGCCGCCTTCGCGATCCTCCTGCTCGAGCCGGACCCGCTGCACGCCGCGCGCGTCTTCGCCGAGCGCACGTTCGGGTTCCAGCTCGACCGCGAGTCGCCGTTCTCGATCTGGGGCTGGGGCCAGTACCACGCGGCGGGCGTGCCCGACCTCCACCTCGTGCAGCAGCTGCTCCAGGTGGCGCTCGTCGGCTGCGCGATCCTCGTCGCGTTCGTGCCGCGCGTCCGCTCGCCGCTGCGGCTGGCCGCGCTGACGGCGGCGCTGCTGATCGGCTTCGAGCTCGTGCTGACGCACTGGTTCTATCTCTACATCCCCTGGTTCTTCCCCTTCGTCGCCTTCGCCGTGCTGTTCACCCGTGACCGCGTCGCGCCGGTTCACTAGCCTCGTCGCCGCTCGGCGCGGCGGTCGTCTTCCTCGTCAGCTGGGGGCTCGCGCACGTTGGCCCGCTCAACGACGACCAGATCGTCGACATCCCCGTCTACGAGACGTACGGGAACGCGATCGAGCGCGGCTCGATCCCGTACCGCGACTTCCGGCTCGAGTACCCGCCCGGCGCGCTGCCGGTCTTCGTGCTCCCGGCGCTCTCGACCGAGCGCGGCGACCAGGACGCGTACCGCGGCGCCTTCGAGGACCTGATGATCCTGCTCGGGCTCACCGTCGATCGCGCTCGCGGCCGTGCTCCTGCAGGGTCTGCGCGCCTCGCGGCGGCGCGTCACCGCAGCGCTCCTCACGATCGCCGCGTTCCCGCTCCTGCTCGGATCGGTCGTCCTGACGCGGTTCGATCTCTGGCCGGCGACGCTCGCGCTCGCCGCGCTCGCCGCGCTCGTGTGGGAGCGCGACCGGCTCGGCTTCGGCCTGCTCGGGCGCGGCGATCGCGGCGAAGCTCTACCCCGCCGTCCTCGTGCCCGCTCGCCGTCGTCGTACGTCTGGCGCCGGCGCGGCCGGCGCGAGGCACTCGTGTGCCTCGGCGTGCTCGGCGGCGTCGTCCTCCTCGTCTTCGTGCCCTTCCTCGTCCTGGCGCCGGACGGAGTCGCGCACAGCATCGGACGGCAGCTCGGGCGGCCGCTGCAGATCGAGAGCCTGGCCTCGGGGGTGTTCCTCGTGCTGCACCAGGTCGCGGGGCTCGACATCGAGATGCGCTCGAGCCACGGGTCGCAGAACCTCGAGGGCACCGGCCCGGCCGTCGCCGCGATCCTGCTCAGCCTCGTCCAGCTCGCCGTCATCGTCTGGATCTGGCTCCGCCGGCCCGGCTCGGCCGAGGAGCTGCGTGCGCTGGAGCGCCGCCGCGGTCGTCGCCTTCGTCGCGCTCGGCAAGGTGCTGTCGCCGCAGTTCCTGATCTGGCTCGTGCTGCTCGTCCCGCTCGTCGCGGGCCGACGCGGGCTCCGCGCGTCGCGTGCTCCTGGTCGTCGCGCTCGTCCTGACCCAGCTCTGGTTCCCGTCGCGCTACTGGGAGCTCGCGCTCGAGTTCGACGCAGCCGCGTCGTGGCTCGTGCTCGCGCGCGACCTCACCCTCGTCGCCGCTGCTCGTCGTGCTCGCGACGTCCGCTAGGGGTACGGGACGCGTACCGGCTCGATCGCGGTCGCGCGGCCCGAGGCGTCGCACTCGACTAGAGCGCCCTCGATGCGCACGCCGCCGTCGGCCGTCTCGAAGCGGACCGGCATCCCCGTCCGCATGCGGTGGATGGCGAGCTCGGCCCGGACGCCGATGACGGAGTCGTGGGGCCCGGTCATGCCGACGTCCGTCATCGCCGCCGTGCCCCCCGGCTGGATCCGCGCGTCGGCGGTCTGCACGTGCGTGTGGGTGCCGAGAACGGCAGTGACCCGGCCGTCGAGCCAGTGCGCGAGCGCGACCTTCTCGCTCGTCGCCTCGGCATGCACGTCGACGACGATCGTGTCCGCCTGCGCGCGCGCGTCGTCGACGAGCCCGTCGATCACCTCGAACATGTCGGTCGACGGCGAGAGGAAGAGCGAGCCCATGACGTTGATCACGGCCACCTTCGAGCCGTCGGCGGCGGCCGCAACCGCGAGCCCGCGTCCGGGCGCCGAGGAGGCGAGGTTCGCGGGCCGGATGACCCGCTCGGAGCCGGAGAGGTACGGGTTGATCTCCTTCCGCCGCCAGGTGTGGTTGCCGAGCGTGATCACGTCCGCCCCCGCGGCGAGGAGGCGCTCGGCCAGCTTGGGGGTGATCCCGACGCCGTCCGCGACGTTCTCCCCGTTCAGCACGCAGAACGTGGCGCCGAGGTCGTCGCGCAGGCCGCGGAGGCGCGCCTCGACCGCGTTGCGGCCGGCCGAGCCGACCACATCTCCGACGAAGAGGATCTTCAGCGAGCTACCGGATCGACAGCGTCGCCGCCGGATGCACTTCGAGCGACACGTTGTTGCCTGCGTCCTGGGTGTGGCGCGCGAGACCCTGGTACTGAACCCTCGAGAAGTCGAGGAGAACGCCGATCTTGGAGCGTCCCGACGCGACGCCCGCGCCGACCGTCAGCGCCGGATCGGGGCGAAGGTGCGTGAGAGAGACGACGACGGAGGGCGCCTCGTAGGGCCGGATGTCGATCCGGGCGCCCTGGACGCGGTTCGAGACGACGTAGTCGGCGATCCCGACGACGACGCCGTCCACCGGGGCGTAGACGTCCGTGCCGGCAGCCGCGCCGACGTCGAGCGCCGAGGTCCCGGGCCCGTTGCTACCGCTCAGCTGGAACCAGACGAGCCCGTCCTTGCGCGTGCCGGCGACGCGGTGCCAGAGCCGCGAGAGCAGACCGGCGTTGCCCTGCCGGCCGACCGGGTCGAGCGTGAGGGCGCCGGCGCCGGCCCGGTGGTAGCCGATGGCGGTGACGGCGCTCTGGGCGACGGGCAGCTGCAGGCGGAGGGCGCCGACGGTGGCGACGATCTGTGCCTGCGGCGGGCCGCCGGGCAGCGCGCTCGCCGCGGCGAGCGGCCGGGCGGTCGACGCGGCCGACCCGAAGGCGGTCACGAGCAGGGTCAGCAGCAGCACCGTCGAAACGAGGACGGCGAAGACGATGCGTCTGGTGCGACGGTCCGCGGTGCGGGCCGGGCGACGCCTGCGCGCGCGGAGACGAGCCGCGTCGCGGTGTCGGGCCGAAGCCATGGGCGGCACCATAGCCGACCCTTCCGGAACCTTCCACCAGGTCGTGTCGTCCGTTGCGAGCGCGACCGCGTCGCCGTGGGTGGAGAGAGCGGGGCCGGCCCGAGCGCTCACGGACTGCACCGTACGGGCGGCCCAGGACGGCGCGCGGTCGCAAGCGATGCTTGTGTTCCTGGAACACAAGCTCCGTCCTGCGGAGCGGTTTCTCGCTCAACCACGCCGGAGCCGCGCCGTCGCCGCAGCGCATGTGTTCCTGGATACAAGGTTCCGGCCCGCCGCGCTGCCGTAACCTTGTGACGTGAGCTCCTTCCCCGTCACGCGGCTGCGCCGCCTGCGCCGCACGGATGCCCTCCGGTCACTCGTGCGGGAGACGCGGCTCGACCTCGACGACTTCGTGATGCCGCTCTTCGCCTGCCCGGGCGAGGGCGTCGTGCGCCCGGTGGACGGTCTCGACGGGATCGCCCAGCGGTCCGTGGACGAACTCGTGCGCGAGGCCGGGGAGCTCGCGTCCCTCGGCGTCAAGGCCCTGCTCCTCTTCGGGATCCCGGAGGAGAAGGACGAGGAGGGCTCGGGCGCGTGGGAGGACGACGGGATCGTCCAACGTGCACTGCGCGCGCTGCGGCGAGAGCAGCCGGAGCTCGTCCTGATCACCGACGTCTGCCTCTGCGAGTACACCTCGCACGGCCACTGCGGCGTCCTGCGCGACGGCGAGGTGGTGAACGACGAGACGCTCGACCTCCTCGCGCGGACGGCGGTCTCGCACGTCGATGCGGGCGCCGACGCCGTCGCGCCCAGCGACATGATGGACGGTCGCGTCGGCGCGATCCGCGAGGCGCTGCCCGAGACGCCCATCGTCGCCTACTCCGCGAAGTACGCGTCGGCCTTCTACGGCCCGTTCCGCGACGTGGCCGAGTCGGCGCCGCAGGAGGGCGACCGGCGCGGCTACCAGATGGATCCCGCGAACGCGCGCGAGGCGCTGCGCGAGTGCGAGCTCGACCTCGAGGAGGGCGCCGACGTCCTGATGGTCAAGCCGGCTCTGCCCTACCTCGACGTCATCCGGGCCGTCCGCGAGAGCTTCGACTGCCCGGTCGCCGCCTACAACGTCTCGGGCGAGTACGCGATGGTGAAGGCGGCGGCCGCGCGCGGGTACCTCGACGAGCGGCTGGCGGCGCTCGAGTCGCTGACGTCGATCAAGCGCGCCGGCGCGGACCTCGTCTTCTCGTACTGGACGAAGGAGCTCGCGCGGTGGCTCTGAAGCAGCGCTCGGAGCTCCACCGGCGTGCGGAGAGCGTGATCCCCGGCGGCGTCAACTCGCCGGTGCGGGCGATGCGCGCCGTCGGCCTCGACGAGCCCGTCTTCATGCGCAGCGGCTCCGGCTCGACGATCGAGGACGTCGACGGCCGTCGCTACGTCGACTGGGTCATGTCGTGGGGCCCGCTCGTCTTCGGCCACGCGGACCCGGAGACGCTCGCCGCGATCGAGGCCGCGGCTTCGCCGCGGCACGACCTTCGGCGCGCCGACGGAGGCTGAGGTCGAGCTGGCGGAGGAGATCGTCGACGCGGTGCCGTCCGTCGAGCTCGTCCGGCTCGTGTCCTCCGGGACCGAGGCGACGATGAGCGCGATCCGGCTCGCCCGCGCCGCGACGCACCGCGACCGGATCCTCAAGTTCGCCGGCGGCTACCACGGCCACGTCGACGCCCTCCTCGCAAGCGCGGGCTCGGGTCTCGCGACGCTGGGTCTTTCAACTAGGGGCATCCCGTCGAGCCCGGGCGTCCCGCCCGGCGTCATCGCGGACACCATCGTCACCACCTACAACGACGTCGACGCCGCGGCGGCGGCAGTCGAGCGCTACGGCGAGGGACTGGCCGCGATCGTCGTCGAGCCCGTCGCCGGCAACATGGGCGTCGTCCCGCCGGTGCCGGGGTTCCTCGAGGCGCTGCGCGCGCTCTGCGATGCCTCGGGCGCGCTACTCGTCTTCGACGAGGTGATCACCGGCTTCCGCGTCGCGCGCGGGGGCGCCCAGGAGCGCTTCGGCGTCCTCCCGGACCTGACGATCCTCGGCAAGATCGTCGGCGGCGGCCTGCCCGCGGCCGCGTTCGGCGGCCGCGCCGAGCTGATGACGCGGCTCGCTCCGGCCGGCGACGTCTACCAGGCCGGCACGCTGTCCGGGAACCCGCTCGCGACCGCCGCCGGCATCTCGGTCCTCCGCCGCCTCCGCGACCCGCAGGTCTACGAGGAGCTGGAGGCGAAGGGTGCCCGGCTCGAGGCCGGCCTCCGCCCGTTCGGCGTCGTGCAGCGCGTCGGAGCGATGGCGACGCTGTTCCTCGCGGACGGCCCTGTCCGGACGTTCACCGACGCGCAGCGCTGCGACACGGACCGGTACGGCGCGCTCTTCCGCCACCTCCTCGACCGCGGCATCTACATCGCGCCGTCGCAGTTCGAGTGCCTCTTCGTCTCGCTCGCGCACTCGGACGAGGACGTCGACCGCACCATCGAGGCAGTCGGTGAGTTCTTCGACGCCTGAGCTCTGGTCGACGATCGCGGCCGACGCGGCGGCCGAGAGCCCCGTCTGGGGCGAGTCGCTGCGGGCGGAGCCGGAGCACGAGCCGGTCTTCTCCCCCCTGGCGCCGGCACGCTTCGCGCTCGGCCTCGAGTCCATCTACGAGGGCTACCTGCTGCACTACGGCGTGACGCGCAGCCGCTCCCGCCTCTTCGAGCCCGAGGACGACGACGTCGGCCTCCTGCTCGGCGACTACCTGTACGACCACGGGCTCGTGCGCATCGCGGAGCTCGGCGAGGTCGATGCCGTCGCCACGCTCGCAGAGCTGATCTCGACGTGCGCGCACCTGCGCGGCGAGGGCGAGGGCGGAGACGGGGAGGCCTGGCTCGGCGCCGCGCAGCGGCTCGGCGGGCGCCCCGATCCAGCGGCGGTCGAGCGGGCGCTCGCCGCTCACGCCGCGCGCGTCGCTTGATTTCGGCGCTGACGCGCACAGAGAATGCGCGCGTGGCCGACAGCGCTCCCGTTGCCGACCCGCGCGCAGCGCAGGCGGGCAGCGCGGAGACGAACCCGTACCAGGCCGTCACGCTCTTCTTCGACCGCGCCGCCGACCACATCCGGCCTCGACGACGAGATGCGCCAGATCCTGCGGACGTCCTACCGCGAGCTCACGGTGCAGGTGCCGGTCCGGATGGACGACGGCACGCTCGAGGTCTACACCGGCTACCGCGTCCAGCACAACGCCGCCCGCGGCCCGTACAAGGGCGGCATCCGCTACCACCCGGACGCCGACCTCGACGAGGTGCGCGCGCTCGCCGCGCTGATGACGTGGAAGACCGCGATCGTCGACGTCCCGTTCGGCGGCGCCAAGGGCGGCGTCCAGTGCGACGCGGCGACGATGAGCGTCGGCGAGAAGCAGCGGCTCACGCGGCGCTTCACGAACACGATCAGCTACCTGCTCGGCGTCAACCGCGACATCCCGGCGCCGGACGTGAACACGGACGCCCAGACGATGGCGTGGATGATGGACGCCTACTCGGCGCGCTACGGCTACACGCCCGCGATCGTCACCGGCAAGCCGGTCGAGCTCGGCGGCTCGCTCGGGCGCGACGCGGCGACGGGGCGCGGCTGCGTCTACTGCCTCGCGGAGGCCGCCCGCGACTACGGGATCGCGCTCGACGGCGCGACCGTGGCCGTGCAGGGCTTCGGGAACGTGGGCTCGTGGTTCGCACGCCTCGCGCCGGAGCTCGGCTGCCGGATCGTCGCGGTGTCGGACGTGCGGGGCGGTGTCGTGCGGGAGGCCGGGCTCGACGTCGAGGCGCTGCTTCCGCACGTCCGCGAGACGGGCTCCGTCGTCGATGCGCCCGGCACGGAGCCGATCACGAACGAGCAGCTGCTCGAGCTCGACGTCGACGTGCTCGTGCCGGCGGCGCTCGACCGCGTCATCCACTCGGGCAACGCCGACAGGATCCGCGCGCGCCTCGTCGTCGAGGCCGCGAACCATCCGGTCACGCCCGCCGCGGACGACGTCCTCGCACGCGGCCGGCGTCGTCGTCATCCCCGACATCCTCGCGAACGCCGGCGGCGTCACCGTCTCGTACTTCGAGTGGGTGCAGAACATCCAGCAGTTCCGCTGGGACGAGGCGCAGGTGAACGCGGAGCTCCGCAAGCGGATGGCCGCCGCCTGGGAGCAGGTGCACGCGCGCGCGACCGCCGATCGGATCCCGCTGCGACTCGCCGCGTTCGCGATCGCGGTCGAGCGGGTCGAGCACGCAGACAAGCTGCGCGGCTACGCCTCCTGAGTTAGGCTGCGCGCGATGACCGCCTGGCTGCTCGCCCAGTCCGCTGCCGAGGAAGGCAAGAACATCATCACCGGCATGCTCATCGTCGGCCTGATCTTCATCGCGGTGATCGCGCTGGGCGAGGGATCGCAGGCGCTGAGGCGCCGCCGCGGCCGCGTCCCACTAGATAGGCGACGGGCCGCCTCGAAGGCGGCCCGCTCGAAACGTCTTCGTCGCTGGCCTAGCCGCCGTTCCTACCTCCTGCGACGCGAATGCCGTGGAAGCGCTTGGCGTCTGGCTCGATCGACCACCCTCGGTATCCGGCCGGAGCGCCATGGAACCGCTTCGCGGCCGGCTCGAGGCCGTGGAAGCGCTTTGCGTCGGGTGCGGACGCCGCCGAGGCGACGGTCGGAACTGCGAGGACGATGCCGGTTGCTGCGGTGATGAGCGATGAGGCGGATCTTCGTGAACATGGTGGCTCTCCTTTGGTGAAGGTGATGTTGGCGGGTCAAGTTCAGGCAGCTTCGAAGACGGCGATCACCAAACGCTCTCCATCCGCTCACTGCCGCCGTTGTCTTTCGGTGAGGCGCGCGTTAGCGTCGCCAGGCGGTGGCGAACGAGGAGGGGCTGGAGTTCCGGATCCTCGGGCCGCTCGAGGCGCGCGCGGAACGGCGAGCCGGTCGAGCTGGGCGGGCCGAAGCAGCGCGCGCTGCTGGCCCTGCTGCTCCTACGCGCAGGCGAGGTCGTCTCCACCGACCGACTGATCGACGAGCTCTGGGGCGAGCAGCCGCCCGCCAAGGCCGCGCACACCGTGCAGGTGTTCGTCTCGCGGCTGCGCAAGGCGCTCGGCGCCGACGCGATCCTGACCCGGGCCCCCGGCTACCTGGTCGTCGGCGAGCTCGATCTCGACCGCTTTCGCGAGCTCGTCACGACCGCGCGCGAGGTGCGCGACGAGGACGACGCAGAGGCGGCTGTCCGCGACGCTGACGGACGCGCTCGCGCTCTGGCGCGGGTCCGCCGCTGGCCGAGTTCGCGTACGAGGCCTTCGCAGCTCCGCACATCGAGCGGCTCGAGGAGGAACGGCTCGCCGCGCTGGAGGAGCGCATCGAGCTGCAGCTCGAGCTCGGCCGCCATGCGCAGCTGGTCGGCGAGCTGGAGGAGCTCTGTTCGAGCAACCCGCTCCGCGAGCGCCCGCACGGCCAGCTGATGCTCGCGCTCTACCGCTCCGGCCGCCAGAGCGAGGCGCTCGAGGTCTACCAGGGTCTCCGTCGCCGGCTCGACGACGAGCTCGGCCTCCAACCCGGCGCCGGAGCTGCAGGCGCTCGAACGGCAGATCCTGCAGCAGGACGCGGATCTACAGATCGCGCCGGACGAGCGCCAACGCCTCCCCACCGGCACGGTCACCTTCGTCTTCACCGACATCGAGGGCTCGACGAGCCTGCTGCAGGAGCTCGGAGCAGAGGAGTACGCGCGAGCGCTCGCCGAGCACCGGCGGGTCCTGCGGGAGGCGTTCGCGGCTCACGACGGCGTCGAGGTCGACACGCAAGGCGACGCGTTCCTGATCGCGTTCTCCCGGGCGCCGGATGCGCGTCGCGGCCGTGTCGGCCGGGCAGGCGCGGCTCGCCGACGGAACGGTGCGTGTCCGGGTCGGCATCCACACCGGCACGCCGCTCCTCACCGACGACGGCTACGTCGGCATGGACGTGCACCGGGCGGCCCGGGTCATGAGCGCGGGGCACGGCGGGCAGGTCTTGCTCTCGGAGTCGACGCGACGGCTCCTCGACGGACGACGCCCACCTACGCGACCTCGGCCTGCACCGGCTCAAGGACCTCGGCACGCCGCAACGCCTCTACCAGCTCGGGGACGGCGACTTCCCGCCACTGCGGTCGCTCAACCAGTCGAACCTGCCGTTGCAACCGACCGCCGCTGATCGGACGCGAGACCGAGCTCGAGGCGATCGCGGAGTTGCTCGCCCGCAACGAGTTCCGTCTCGTCACGCTCACCGGGCCCGGCGGCAGCGGCAAGACGCGGCTCGCGCTGCAGGCGGCCGCCGAGGCGGCCGATCGCATGACGGACGGGGTGTTCTGGGTCTCACTCGCCCCGATTCCGAGCCACGAGCTCGTCGGGGCCGCGCTCGCGCGGGCCCTCGGCGTCCACGAGGTCGCGGGTGAGCCGCTCGAGATGACGCTGCAGTCGTTTCTCGCCTCACGCGGGGTGCTCGTGCTCCTCGACAACTTCGAGCACGTGCTCGCGGCGCGAACGATGCTCGCGGAGCTGCTCGGCACATGCTCGGAGCTCCGGTTGCTCGTCACGAGTCGGGCCGCGCTGGAGCTGTCGAGCGAGCGCGTCTACGACGTCCCGTCGCTGCGCGAGGACGAGGCCGTCGAGCTGTTCGTCGAGCGCGCGCAGCAGGCCGGCGCCGAGGTCGGTGTCAACGGCTCGATCGCCGCCATCTGCACGCGGCTCGACCGGTTGCCGCTCGCGATCGAGCTCGCCGCCGCGCGCGTGCGCGTCCTCGAGCCGAAGGCGCTGCTCGAGCGGCTCGAGCGCCGCCTCCCGCTGCTGAAGGGCGGCGCCCCCGACCTGCCCGCCCGCCAGCAGACCCTCTACGCCGCGATCGCCTGGAGCCACGACCTGCTCGACGAGGAGGAGCGAGCGCTCTTCCGGCGTCTGAGCGTCTTCGCGGGCAGCTTCACGCCCGAAGAGTGCCGAGGCCGTGACCGGCGCCGACCTCTGGACGCTCGAGTCCCTCGTCGCCAAGAGCCTCGTCCGCCGCTGGGGGAGCGGCCGGCTCGGCCAGCTCGAGACGATTCGCGAGTTCGCCGCCGAGCAACTGGAGGCGTCGGGTGAAGCCGAGGACACGAACGCCGCGCACGCCGAGCACTACCTCGATCTGGCGCTTTCCCTCGAGCCACACCTTGCCGTAGGCCCCGAACGCGTCGTGTCCTTGAAGAGGCTCGCGGACGAGCTCGACAACCTGCGCGCCGCCCTCCTCCAGCTGGAGGCGGCGGGCAGAGGAGAGGAGCTTCTGCGGCTCGCGACCGCCGTGTGGCGTTTCTGGATGGCGCACGGCTACTTCGGCTCGGGCCGCCGCTGGCTCGAACGGGCCTTCGCCGCCGCCGATGATGTCCCCGACGAGCTCCGTGCCCGGGCGCTCGAGGGGCGCGCCGTGCTGTGCCTGCTCGGCGGTGACCTCGATCTTGGGGACGCGCTGACGACGAGAGCCTCGAGCTGTTCCGCGCGCTCGGCGATCAGCGCGGAGTCGCCGAGACGACGATGAACCTCGGCGTGGCGGCCTACCAGCGCGGCGACTGGGAGCGTGCAAGCCAATTCTGCGAGGAGGCAGCCGCGCTCGCCCGCGCCGCCGAGCTCAAGCCCTTGATCGCGCTCGCAGCGTTCAATCTCGCGGGGCTTGCGGTGGAGCTCGGTGAGCACGACCGGGTGGAGGAACGGGCCCACCAGGCGCAAGCGCTGTACGAGGAGTTGGGTGATGAAGGTCGCGCGGCGGACGTCTCGCATCAGCTCGGAAGCTCGATGGTCGCGTGCGGCCGCTACGAAGATGCGGCGCTGGAGTACAGCCGCTGCCTGCGGTTCGCGAGCGAGCTGCCGTACCGCGACCACGTCGGGCTCGCGATCGTCGGCGTGGCTGCCGCTGTCGAGCACGACCGAGAACCAGCCGCCGTCGCCAGGCTCGTGGGAGCCGCGGACGCGCTGATGGACGCGATGGGCAGACCGTGGGCGGAGCCGGACAGCTCGATCGAGAGCCGCATGCGGGAGCGAACGGTCGCCATGACGCGCGATCGCCTCGGCGCCGAGGAGTTCGAAGCCGCGTACGCGGCCGGCGCGCAGCTCAGCTTCGAGGAAGCGGTCGCCGAAGCGCTTGCCCTGGCCGAGGCAGGCGGGCCGTGACCGAGAGCGAGGAGGAGCTGGAGTTCCGATCCTAGGCCAGGACGAAACCGTGGGAACGCCGCCGCTGAGGCCTCGCCGGCTGCCCGAGGGCACGGTGACCATGGTGCTCACGGACATCGAGGGTTCGACGGCCCTGTTGCACGAGCTCGGGGCGGAGGCGTACGCGCAGGCGCTCGAGACGCACCGGCGAGTCCTGCACGACGCGGTGGCCGCTCACGACGGCACCGTCGTCGACAGCCAGGGCGACGCGCTGTTCGCCGTCTTCCCTCGTGCCGTGGATGCCGTCGAGGCGGCCACCGAGGCGCAGGAGGCGTTCGCCGAGGGCGCCGTCCGCGTCCGCTTCGGCATGCACACGGGCGAGCCACTCGTGCGGAACGACGGCTACGTCGGCATCGACCTGCACCGCGCGGCGCGGATCATGAGCGTCGGCCATGGAGGCCAGGTGGTGGTCTCGGAGACGACGGCGCGGCTGCTCGACGGCGTCGAGCTACGCGATCTCGGCCTGCACCGCCTCAAGGACATGACGGAGCCGCAGCAGCTCTACCAGTTGGGCGCCGCCGATTTTCCGCCTCTCCGCTCGCTCAACCAGACCAATCTGCCCGCACAGACGACGCCGATCGTGGGTCGCGAAACGGAGCTCGCAGAGCTCCACAGCGCTGATCGCCGACGAGGGCGTGAGGCTCGTCACACTCAGTGGCCCCGGCGGCAGCGGCAAGACACGCCTCGCGCTGCAGACCGTCGCGGAGCTGGTCGAGCGCAACCCCGCCGGAGTCTTCTGGGTCTCCCTGGCGGCGCTCGAAAGCCACGAGCTCGTGCTGCCGGCCATCGCACACGCGCTCGGCGTTCGAGAGGTGCCGGAAGAGCCGCTCGATCTGACGCTGCGGTCGTTTCTCTCCTCGCGCCGCATGCTGCTTCTGCTCGACAACTTCGAGCATGTGCTCGCGGCCCGGACCCGGATCGCTGAACTGCTCGCAGCGTGTCCGCAGCTCCAGATCGTCGTCACGAGCAGGGCTGCGCTGAAGATCTCCGGTGAGCGCGTCTACGACGTGCCACCGCTCGCGGAGGAGGAGGCCGTCGAGCTCTTCGTCGAACGCGCTCGCCAGGCGGGAACGGAGGTCGCACGCGACGCCACCGTCGCCGCCATCTGCACCCGGCTCGACTGTCTCCCGCTGGCGATCGAGCTCGCCGCCGCGAGGCTTCGCCTGCTGGCGCCGCATGCGCTCCTCCAACGGCTGAACCGTCGCTTGCCGCTCCTCAGAGAAGGCGCACCCGATCTGCCGGAGCGGCAGCAGACCCTCTATGCGACCATCGCCTGGAGCCACGACCTCCTCGAGGAAGAGGAGAAGATGCTCTTTCGCCGCTTGAGCGTGTTTGCAGGCAGCTTCACGCTCGAGAGCGCCGAAGCGGTGGCTCAGGGCGATGTCTGGGGGCTCGAGTCACTCGTCGCGAAGAGCCTCGTCCGCCGCTGGGCAAGCGGCAGACTCGGACTCCTCGAGACGATCCGCGAGTACGCGGCCGAGAGGCTCGATGAGGCCCGAGAGGCCGAGCGGGTACGGAGCGCACACGCCGAGCACTACGTCGAGCTCGCCCTCGCCCTCGCGCCGCACCTGTCGGCGGGCGAACTGCGGAGTGCGTCGCTCGATCAGCTCGGAGCGGAGCTGGACAACTTCGGCGCCGTTCTGCTCGAGCTCGAGCGCAGGGAGGACGGCGACCGCCTTCTCCAGCTTGCGACCGCCCTGTGGCGCTTCTGGATGGCTCGCGGCACGATCCGCGCCGGCCAGTACTGGCTCGAGCGCGGCCTGCAGGTGGCCGCGGACGTACCGGCGGATCTCCGTGCCCACGCGCTGGAGGGACTCGGAGTCATGTACATGCTCGCGGGAGACGTCGACGCGGGTGTGCGAACGACGACTGGAGCGCTCGAGCTGTTTCGAGCGCTCGGCGACGCGCGAGGAGCGGCCGAGTCGCTGAACAACATCGGCACCGTCGCGATGAGCGAGTCGGAGCTCGATCAGGCGGAGTCGCTGTTCGAGGAGGCGGCCGAGCTGGCACGAGCGGCAGGCGAGTGGCCGGTTGTCGCGCTGGCGCTCGGAAACCTGTCAGCGGTTGCCGTCGAGCGGGGAGACGACGAGAGAGGCGTCCAGCTCCTCCACGAGGAGGCGGAGATCTACGTGCGACTGAGGGATCCAGGCCGGTTGGCAATGCACCAGCTCACGCTCGCGCGAATGCTCGTGGATCAAGGTCGCAACGACGAGGCGGCTCGACTGTTGTACGAGGGACTCGCAGCTGCGGATGCGCTTCCGCAGCGCGAGTTCGTTGCCATGGCGCTGATCACGGTTGCAGCAATCCTCGTTCAGGACGGCAATGCGAAGCTCGGCGCCGAGCTCCTCGGTGCGGTCGATGGTTCCTACGAGGCCGGTCTCTCCTGGAGATCTGCCATTCCCGCCGACCGGGCGACACGCGACCGGACACGCGCCGCCGCTCGTGCGGCGCTCGGACCAGCCTCGTTCGACGCTGCCTATTCGGTAGGCCGCGCGTGGACGTTCGACCAGGCGCTCGGGCGAGCGCTTGCGGCCGCCGACTCGGCCGCTACTCCTCCGTGATCGACACCTTCGTGAAGTCGTACTGGTCGAGCAGGTTCGCCCGCCATCCTTCGATCCCCGGCTTCCGCAGCGTGGGGAAGGTCGACCAGTGGCTCGGGATCACCGGAAGCGCCCCGTCCGGGCTGGTGAGCATGGCTTCGGCCTTGGCGTAGATCTCGTGCCGCGCCGCGTCGTCGGGCGTCGCGCGCGCCTCGTCGATCAGCGCGTCGTACTCCTCCTCGCAGTAGCCGGTGGGGTTGTTGCCCGACTTGCAGGTGAAGAGCTCGAGGAAGTTGATGTCGTCGACGTAGTCGCCGACCCACCCGATCGCGTAGACGTCCACCGAGGAGTGCGAGCGGCGGCCCGAGGAGCTCGAGGAACGACTGGAAGTCCAGCCCGCGAAGGCGTCGTCTCGATCCCGAGCTCCTTCCACATCGCCTGCACCGCGACCGCGAGGTCCTCGCCGATTGGATCGTCGCTCGTGTAGACGAGGTTGAGCTTCCGCTTCGGCGTCGCGGCCTTGCCGAGGTACTCGCGGGCCGCCTGCAGATCGGCCGTCTTCGGGAGAAAGTCCTGCGTGATCACATCGAAGCCGGGCATCCCCTTCGGCGTGAAGCTCGTCGCGGGCTCCTCGCCCGCCTTCGTCACGTTCTCGACGATCGACGTCCGGTCGAGCGCGAACGCGAGCGCGCGGCGCTGGTTCACGTCCGGGACGGACTTCAGGTTGAAGCCGAGGTAGGACGTCGCCAGGCCGGGAGCCTGAACGTAGGCGTCGCCGTCCTGGAGACGCTCGATCTCGTCGATCGGGAGGCACGCGTTGTCGAGGCAGGCCTCGATCTCGCCTGCCTCGAACGCGACAAGCGCCGTCGTGGGATCCTCCATGATCCGCGCGTTGATGCGCTCCAGCTGCGACGTCGTCCGCGCCTCGCCACTCCGCCCACTTCGACAGCACGAGCGACGCCTTGTGCTTCCAGGAGGTCAGCAGGAACGGCCCGTTCGTGACGATGTTCGCCGCGTCGGTCCAGTTGTCACCGTACTGCTCGACCGTGGCTCGGTGCACCGGGAGGAACGACGCGTGCGCCGACTGCGCGATGAACCACGGCTGCGGGCTCGTGAGCTTGACCTCGAGTGTTCTGATCGTCGAGCGCCTTCACGCCGACCTTGTCGCGAAGCGCGTCGCAGTCCTTCTCGCAGCTGTTGTACTCGGTCGCGCCGACGACTCCGTAGAACTGGTACGCGTAGCCGGCCGCGAGCTTCGGGTCGAGGATCCGCTTCCAGGAGTATTCGAAGTCGGCCGCGGTGACGGGGTCGCCGTTCGACCAGCCGCCGTCGTCCCGCAGGTGGTACGTGACCGTCGTCCCATCCTCGCTGACGTCCCAGCTCTCCGCGAGCGCCGCCTCCGGCTCGAGGTTCTCGTCCAGCTTGACGAGGGGGTCCATCAGGTTGAGGACGATGTTCGCGGAGACGACGTCGGTGAGAAGGCCGGGATCGAGCGACGGCGGCTCCGAGCCGACCGCGATGCGGAGCACATTCTCCTCGGCCGAGGCCTCTTCCCCATCACCCCCGCAACCGGCACCGACCACGAGTAGGACCACAGCCAATAGAGCCGCAGAGACAGCACGCATCGCCCCTCCTCATCAACCGCCGCAGGAAATAGCTTGTGCGGGCGATTACAAACGGAGAGCCGTCACGCTGTCAACCCCTGCCGCCGTTCAGCCAAGGTGCTCGGCGAAAAATCCGACGATGCGGCTGTAACAGACGACGCGGTTGCCGAGCTTCAGGACGTCGTGGCCCTCGTCCTCGAAGACGAGGTAGTCGACGTCCTTGCCCTGCGCGCGAAGGTGCTCGACGAGGTCGCGCGACTCCCCCTCGACGACGCGAGGGTCGTTCTGCCCCTGGATCACGAGCAGCGGCGCCTCGATCCCCTCGATGCCCGTGCGCGGGGAACGCTCCACGAGGAAGTCTCGGTCCTTCACGGGGTGTCCGATAGCCAGGGCCAGGAACGGCTTCCAGGTCTCGGGGACGCGGTCGCCGAACGTGAGCAGGTCGTACGGGCCGAACATGTCCACCGCCGCACGCCAGAGGCCCGGGTGGCGCGATGCGAGCAGCAGCGTCATGTAGCCCCCGTACGAGCGTCCGACTACGCCGGCTCGGGATGTGTCGACGAGCTCGTCGGCCGGGAGCACCTCGGTCATCGCGTGGACGTGGTCGAGCAGGTCGAGCCCGCCCCAGTCACGGTCGACGCGCGTCGTGTAGTCGAGCCCGTAGCCCCTCGAGCCACGCGCGTTCGGGACGAAGACGGCGAAGCCCTCGAGCGTGAGGATCTGGATCAGCGGCATCGAGAACCACGCGAAGTTGGGTCGCTCCTGGCTCTGCGGCCCGCCGTGGACGTAGTAGACGAGCGGCCGCGCTCCCTCGTAGCCGAGAGCGGGCGAAGGCCGGTACAGGCGGGCCGAGACCCGAAGCCCGTCGTGCGACTCGAACGAGGCATCCTCGCCGGGCGAGAAGAGCTCCGGCGCGAGCCCGAGCACCCGCTCGCGAGTCCGCCGCTCCGGCGCAGCCGCTCCAGGCGCGAGCACGTAGAGCTGCGTCGGCTCGGTCGCGGTGCAGAAGGAGAGCGCGTAGGCGCCGGTGTCGTGGTCGTAGTGGATCCCGTGGTGCACGCCGCCGGCCAGCTCGCCCTCGCCGACGAGGACCCGCTCGACGGTCAGCGCCCTCGCGGCCTCGTCGAGCCGTGCCTCGTAGATCCACGAGCAGCCGTCGATGTTGTACGTCACCGCGTAGCGCATGCCGTCGAGGTGCCGCACGCTCTCGAGCTCGCCCACGCCCGAGTGCACGAGCCCTTCGATCGAGACGGGCTCGACCTCTCCCGATCCCTCGAGGGCGAGGTAGCCCGGGCTGCCTGCGTCGTCGAAGAGCGTCGAGGTGAGCAGGATGCCCTCGCCGCTCACCGTGGCATGGGTCGAGGCGAGCCCGCTGAGCGGGATAGCTCTCCCCTTCCACGCGCTCGTCGAGCGGCGTGCCGACCAGCACGCGCCGCGTGCCGTCCGCGTCGAGCTCGTAGAGGATCACGTCCCCGGCCGTGTAGCCGTCCGCGATGAACACACGGGAGTGATCGGGCATCCAGGCGGCGACGAACGCGCCGTACGCGCTCTGCCCGACGGTCTCCACGCCCCCGCTCTCGAGGTCGACGCGGTAGGCGAAGTTCATCGCCTCGTCGCGTGACTCGACGTTGAAGTACGCGGTCGACGTGGCGAGATCGACCTCGAGGAGGCCGGAGCGGCGACCGCCGAAGGACTCCTCCGCCAACGGCTCGGGGAAGCCGCCCGCGAGCGGGACGAGGCACGGCTGGTAGTTCTCGTCGCCGTCGCGGTCGATCATGACGACGATGCGATCGAGCTCGGGCAGCACGTAGAAGGAGTAGCCGGCGACCAGCTCGGGGTTCTGGAGGGCGAGCTGCGGCGGCAGGAGCGGCTCGGGGACGCCGCCCGCCGCGTCCATCGCGTACAGGCTGAGGTGCCCCGAGAGGTTCGAGAGGAAGTAGAGACGCCCGCCGGCCAGCTGCGGCTCGACGAAGAGCCGCGCCGACAGGAGCGACTCGATGCGATTCGCGGTGAGATCCGCTCTCGTGCCGACGGCCACGGCGTCTGAGCCTACTGGACGAAGACGGGATCCACGTTCCAGACTGGACGCGTGCGCGAGCTTCCGAGGGGCACGATCACATTCCTCTTCACCGACATCGAGGGGTCGACGCGGCTGCTCGACGAGCTCGGCGCGGAGGGGTACGAGGCTGCGCTGGCCGAGCACCGTCGCGTGCTGCGCGAGGCGTTCGCGACGCACGGCGGCGTCGAGGTGGACACGCAGGGCGACGCGTTCTTCGTCGCCTTCCCGACCGCGCCGGGCGCGCTCGGGGCGGCAGCCGAGGCTCAGGCGGCGCTCGCCATCCCGGTGCGCATGGGCATCCACACGGGCACGCCGCACGTGGGCGAGGAGGGCTACGTCGGCATGGACGTGAACCGGGCAGCCCGTATCGCCGCCGCCGGCCACGGCGGCCAGGTGCTCGTCTCGGCTTCGACTCGAGCACTCGTCGACGGCCACGAGCTCCGCGACCTCGGCGAGCATCGGCTCAAGGATCTGTCGGCGGCGGAGCGCGTGTACCAGCTCGGCAACGACGACTTCCCGCCGCTCAAGACCCTGTACCAGACGAACCTTCCCACTCCCGGCGACGCCGTTTCTCGGGCGCGAGCGCGACCTTGCCGCAGTGGCGGCGCTGCTCCAGGCGGACGGCCACCGTCTCGTCACCCTCACCGGCCCCGGCGGGAGCGGCAAGACGCGGCTGGCGCTGCAAGCCGCCGGGGCGGTGGCGGACGCCTACCCGCACGGCGTGTGGTGGGTGCCGCTGGCGCCCATCTCGGATGCCGCGGCCGTGCTGGACGCAGCCGGCCGGTCGCTCGGCGCGAGCGGCCGGCTCGCAGCGGCGATCGCAGACCGGAGGCTCCTGCTGCTGCTCGACAACTTCGAGCACGTCATCGAGGCGGCTCCGGACGTCGGGCGGCTGCTCGCCGACTGTCCGAACGTCGATGTGCTCGTGACGAGTCGCGAGCGCCTGCAGATCGCCGGCGAGCACGTGTATCCGGTTCCTGTGCTCGACCGGCCCGAGGCGCGCGCGCTCTTCGTCGAGCGCGCACTCGCACTCCAACCTGACTTTCGATCCAGCGACGCGGTCGACCGGCTGTGCGAGAGCCTCGACGATCTGCCCCTCGCGCTCGAGCTCGCGGCGGCCCGGACCGTCATGCTCAGCCCGGAGCAGCTGCTCGAGCGGCTCGGCCGTCGCCTGGATCTCCTCCGCGGCGGGCGCGACGCCGACGCACGGCAACGGACGCTGCGAGCGACGATCGAATGGTCGTACGAGCTGCTCGAGCCGGCCGAGCAGCAGCTCTTCGCCCGGCTCGCGGTCTTCGCGGGCGGCTGCACGCTCGAGGCGGCGGAGGCGATCTGCGACGCCGAGCTCGACACGCTCCAGTCGCTCGTCGACAAGAGCCTCGTGCGCGTCCGCGACGGCGGACGGTTCTGGATGCTCGAGACGATCCGCGAGTACGCGCTCGAACAGCTCGAGCAGTCGGGTGAGGCGGAGCGCGGTGCGGCAACGGCACCTCGAGTTCTTCCTCGAGCTCGCCGAGTCGGCGGGCCTGACCGCCGAGCGCTTCACCGAGGAACGCTTCGAGCTTGTTCTGCCCGACCAGGACAATGCTCGGGCCGCACTCGACTGGGCGCTGACCGCGGAGCCCGTTGCGGGTCTGCGCCTGGTCGTCGCGCTCGAGCAGTTCTGGGTCAGCTACGGGCCGGCTGAGGGGGTCGAGCGGACTCGCGCGTTTCTCGACCGTGTGCAGCGCCGGAGCTGCGCGCCCGCGGCTTGCGCGCGGTGGGCAGCTCCGCGAATCAGGCGAACGAGCCCGAGCTCGCCGAGCGCTGCTACGAGGAGAGCCTGAGCATCTACCGCGAGCTCGGCGACGACTGGGGGATCGCGCACCTGCTCATGCGGCTGACGCACAGCGCACACGAGCGTGGCGACCGAGGCACCGCCGAGACGCTCGCCGACGAGAGCCTCGAAGTGGCCCGTCGAAACGGCTTCGTGACCGAGGAAGTACAGGCGCTGACGATCAAGGGAACGCTGCTGTGCGAAGCCGGCGACTACGAGAGCGGAACGACGCTGTTGGAGGAGGGCGTACGTCGCGCCGGCGAGATCGGCTTCAGCTGGTGGCAGATCGTGGCGCTCCAGAGATTGACCCAGCAGCTCTTCGCGTGCGGGCGGAGCTCGTCGAGGCGGAGAGCCGCTCGCTCGAGGCCTTGCAGCTCGCCGACCGGATTGGCGACCGCATGCGTCGCGTGTACTCACTCGCGCTGCTTGCGCGGGCAGCCGCCGAGCGTCGTGACGAGGAGCGAGCCGGTCGCATCTGGGGCGCGCTGGAGGCAGAGGTGGCCCGGCAGCCCGCTCCCTTGGGAACTCGACGAGTTGATTCCCGCCGAGCGTGTGTTCCCGCTCGACAGCCTCGAGTTCGCAGCGTGCGCGCGAGGAAGGGTCACGGCTGACGCTGGACGAGGCGGTCGAGTACGCACTCGCGACCGTAGACTGACCGCGATGGCTCCGCCGCGAGACCTGCGCGAGTGGATCGCGCTGCTCGAGCGCGAGGGTGAGCTCGTTCGCGTCGCCGCCGAGGTCGACCCCGACCTCGAGGTCACGGAGATCGTCGACCGGACCGTCAAGTCGGGCGGGCCTGCGCTCCTGTTCGAGAGCCCGAAGGGGGCACGGCACCCGCTTCTGATCAACCAGTTCGGCACGGAGCGGCGCATGTGCCTGGGCTTCGGCGTCGAGCGCCTCGACGACATCGCCGCGCGGCTCGAGGACGTGCTCGAGATGCAGCCGCCGCAGGGGCTGATGGACAAGGTGCGCGGCCTCAAGAAGCTGAAGTCGATCGCCGACTCGCGCCCGAAGACGGTCTCCCGCGGCGCCTGCCAGGAGATCGTGCTGACGGGCGACGACGTCGATCTCGGCCTGCTGCCGATCCAGCGCTGCTGGCCCGGCGATCCCGCGCCGTTCATCACGCTCCCCGCGGTGATCACGAAGGATCCGAGGAACGGCGGCCGCAACGTGGGCATGTACCGGATGCAGAAGATCGACGGCCGCTCGACCTTCATGCACTGGCAGCTGCACAAGGACGGCCGTGCTGACTACCTCGCCACCGACGGCCGTATCCCGGTCGCGGTCGCGCTCGGGCTCGACCCGATCACCGCCTACTCGGCGAGCGCGCCGCTGCCGAAGCACATCGACGAGCTGATGCTCGCGGGCTTCCTCAAGGGCGAGCCGGTCGAGCTCGTCCAGGCGAAGACCGTCGACCTCGAGGTGCCGGCGAACGCCGAGATCGTCCTCGAGGGGACGATCGAGAAGGGCGAGGTCGGCCTCGAGGGGCCCTTCGGCGACCACACCGGCTACTACACCGCGCCGGAGCCGTTCCCGATCTTCCGGCTGACCGCGATCACGATGCGCCAGAGACGCGATCTACCCCTCGATCGTCGTCGGCAAGCCGCCGCAGGAGGACGCCTGGCTCGGGAAGGCGACCGAGCGCATCTTCCTGCCGGCGGTGCGGCTGACCGTGCCGGAGATCGTCGACTACGACCTCCCGGTCGCGGGCGCGTTCCACAACTGCGTCATCGTCTCGATCCGCAAGGCGTTCCCCGGGCACGCGCACAAGGTCATGCACGCGATCTGGGGCCTCGGGATGCTGAGCCTCTCGAAGGCGATCGTCGTCGTCGACGAGCACGTGAACGTGCACGACTACGAGGAGGTGTTCTTCTACGTCGGCGCGAACGTCGACCCGAAGCGCGACGTCGTGCTCGCGGAAGGCCCGCTCGACCACCTCGACCACGCGCCGACGCTCCAGTTCGTGGGCGGCAAGATCGGCATCGACGCGACCGCGAAGGGCCCGGCGGAGGGCACGCGCGAGTGGCCGGAGGAGATCGTCATGAGCCCCGAGGTGCGCGACCTCGTCGACCGACGCTGGGCCGAGTACGGGATCCCGGCGCAGGGCGAGGGCGGGTTGGTACAGAATGGCGCCGCGAGGCGCTTGCGGCAGTTGGTACGTCGTTGACACGCGTCAAGGAGCAGAGGTTGAATCACCTGGGGATCGGGACTTGAGCGAGCACGACACCGAGAAGCCACACCTGCCGCCTCCGAGCCTGTGGCCGATCGGCTTCGCGATCGGGATCGCGTGCATCCTCGCCGGGCTCGTCGTCAGCTGGCCGGCGGTCGCCGTCGGCGCCGTGATCACCGCTCATCTTCGGCTTCCTCTGGATCCGCGACCTCACGAGCGGCGTCCGCGAGACCCCTGCCGAGATCGAGCCGGAGACGCGAGCGGCCCGCGCGGCCTCGGCGGCACCCGCTGCCGAGGACGAGGAGGAGTCGCCCGCGGGGCTCGTGATGTATCCGCGGAGCAACTTCCTGGCGGCGGCCACGCTCGGTCTCGGCGCCGTCATCGGCGGCATCGTCACCCTGCCCGTGCTCGGGTTCACGGTCCTCCCGTCGTTCACGAACCAGCGGAAGCCTGAGGTCGACCTCGGCCCGCTCGACAACTTCCCCGAGGGCACGGTTCGTCATCGCCACCTACCTCGAGGACATCGAGGTCGGCGAGGTGACGCGGCGGACGATGTTCGTGCGCAACAACGGGCTCCTCGAGGACGTGCCGAGCTTCACCATCCTCTTCTCCCGCTGCGTCCATCTCGGCTGCCCGGTGCAGCCGAACGGCCCGGTCGAGGACGACGCGAAGCAGACGGTGGCCGAGACACGTCACGCTCACGCCGACGCAGCCCTCCGGCTTCGGCTGCCCGTGCCACGGCGGCCAGTACGACACCGAGGGCAACCGGACGGCCGGGCCGCCGGTGCGGGCGCTCGACCGCTCCGAGTTCTCGATCATCGACGGGAAACCTCTGGCTCGGCAACATCTACGCGCGTGGGCGAGGTCGAGGGCACCGGCGCCAACGCGCGGATCTACAAGTACGGCCGCACGAGCCCGGGCGTCCACGTCGACGGGCCTGAGGCCTGGCTCTATCCGATCGAGGTGCCGCAGTAATGGCGACCACGGCGAAGAAGAAGAAACAGAGCCCGATGCTCGACCTCGTCATGTACCCGGTCGACTGGCTCGAGGAGCGCTCGGGGCTGATCGGCGGGCTCAAGTACTTCCTCTTCCGCAAGGTGCCCCGTGACTCGAGCTGGTTCCACACGCTCGGCTCCGCCTCGCTGACCGCCTTCATCGTCCAGGCCGTGACCGGCGTGATCCTCGCGATGTACTACAAGCCCGACCCCGACCACGCGTACGCGTCGATCCAGGCGATCACGAACGACCTCACGCTCGGCTGGCTCGTCCGCGGCATGCACCGCTGGGGCGCCAGCGTCTTCATCATCCTCATGTTCCTGCACATGGCGCGGGTGTTCCTCTTCGGCGCCTACAAGTACCCGCGCGAGCTCAACTGGATCGTCGGCGTGCTGATCCTCGTGCTCGGCATGCTCGAAGGGTTCACGGGCTACCTGCTCCCGTGGGACCAGACCTCCTACTGGGCGACGGTCGTGGGGATCAACATCAATGCGACGGCGCCGTTCCTCGGACCGTTCATCGCGCAGTTCCTCCAGGGTGGAGCGGCGATCGGCGAGGACACGCTGAGCAAGTTCTACGCGCTGCACATGCTCATCGTCCCCGGGGCGATCATCGGCCTGATCCTGCTGCACCTGTACCTCGTCGTCCGCCTCGGCGTCACCTCGCCGCCGTGGTCGGCCGAGGCCGCGGGCCGCGACCGGGCGCCGGCGCCGCCGCCGAGCGAGAACGGCCGGGAGGGCCTGCACCGTCCGGCCCCGCGGGGTACGAATGGCCCGTAGCCCCTCACGCCGCGTGGTCGAGCGCCGCGAGGCGCACAAGCGCTACAAGGAGGACGTCGAGAAGACCGGGAAGTCGTTCTTCCCGCACGCGATGTTCCACGACACGGTGATGAGCCTCGTCGTCGTGTGCGTGATCGTCGGGCTCGCCGTCGTCTGGTACTACGACGCCGACGGCACGGAGGCGGGCTTCCTCGGCCCGCACTTCACCGAGGAGGCCGACCCCGGGACGACCGACTTCATCCCGCGCCCGGACTGGTACTTCTACTTCCTCTTCTATCTCCTCCGGATCTTCAAGTGGCCGGAGTCGGTCGTGCTCGGCACGGTCGGCATCCCGACGCTCGCGCTCGTGCTCCTGCTCGCGCTCCCGTTCGTCGACGTCCGCCGCGAGCGGCGCCTGCATGCGCCGCCCCGTCGCCCTCGTGGCGGCGATCCTGGTCGTCATCTCGATGGGCGTGCTGACCTACAAGGGCGCAACGGCCGAGGAGGCGCTCGGGACCCAGCTCGTCGAGGCCGTGCCCGAGTGGGCCGAGAAGCAGGGCTTCGAGGACGACCCGGTGGCGATCGCGGGCGCCGAGCTCTACGCTCAGACCGGCTGCTCGCAGTGCCACGTCTACCTCGGCGTCGGCTCGACCAACCTCGGCGCACCCGAGCTGACCGAGATCGGCGCGAGCGACCGCGGCGTCGAGTACTTCAAGGCGTACGTCGCGAACCCGAGCGAGTTCGGCAACAACGTGATGCCGCGGTTCGGCGAGGAGTTCGGCGGCAGCCTGAACGACGAGCAGCTGACACAGATCGCCACCTTCCTCGACGCCTCCCGCGGCGCCCAGGAGTAGCTTTGAGAGTCTTCCTGGGCGTGACGGGCGCCTCCGGCGCACCGTACGCGGCCCGGCTCCTGCGCGCGCTCTCCGAGTCGGGCTGCGAGGTCGGCCTGACCGCGTCCTCGGCGGGGATCGAGGTGCTCGCGACCGAGCTCTACGACGAGCCGACGCTGCCGCGCGCGGAGGTGCTCGAGCGCTTCGTCGGCGGCGCGGCCAACGTCACCGTGTACGAGGTCAACGACTACAAGAGCCCGTACGCGTCGGGGTCGGCGAAGGTCGACGCCTACGTCGTCTGCCCGTGCTCGATGTCGACGGTCGGGACGCTCGCCGCGGGCGCGATGGCGAACCTCATCCACCGCGCGGCCTCGGTCGCGCTGAAGGAGGGCCGGCGGCTCGTGCTCGTGCCGCGCGAGACGCCCCTCTCGTCGATCCACCTGAACGGGCTCGCGACGCTCCAGCAGGCGGGAGCGACGATCCTCTTCGCCGCGCCGGGCTTCTACCACGGCGCCCGCACGATCGACGACCTCGTCGACTTCATCGTCGCCCGTATCCTCGATCAGCTCGGCCTCGACAACTCGCTCGTGAAACGGTGGGGCCAATGAGGACCAGTGACGCACGAGAGCGGCACCCTGTCCTCCGAAGGCGTGCGCACGATGTTCGACCGCATCGCCCCGGTCTACGACGTCATGAACCGGGTCATGACCGCCGGGCTCGACCAGCGCTGGCGGCGGCTGACGGTGCAGACGGTCGTGCGGCCCGGCGACCGGGTGCTCGACGCCTGCTGCGGCACCGGCGATCTCGCCCTCGCGGCGCGCAAGGCGGGAGCCGAGGTCGTCGGGCTGGACTTCTCGGAGCGGATGCTCGAGCGCGCCCGCCGCAAGTCGAGCGAGATCGAGTGGCTGCAGGGCGACCTGCTCGAGCTCCCGTTCGAGGACGCGAGCTTCGACGCGGCCACGGTCGGCTTCGGCGTCCGCAACGTCGTCGACCTGGAGCGCGGCCTCGCCGAGCTGCGCCGCGTCCTCAGGCCGGGCGGCCGCCTCGGCATCCTCGAGATCACACGGCCGCGAGGGCCGCTGCGGCTCTTCTACCGCCTCTGGTTCGACGTGCTCATCCCGCTGGCGGGCAAGATTCTCCCCGGTGGCAAGGCGTACACGTATCTGCCCGCGAGCGTCCGCCGCTTCCCGGGCCCGGAGGACCTCGCGGCGCTGATGGAGGGCAACGGCTTCGACGAGGTCTCCTTCCGCAGGCTGGCGGGTGGAATCGTCGCGCTGCACGCCGGGTCGGCGGCATGAGCGTCGCCGAGGTTCGCCCCGAGCTCGAGCGGGTCGAGGAACGGCTGCTCGAGACCGTCGGCGCCTTCCCGGGACTCGTCGAGCGGCTCGGGGCGGCCGCGCTGAGCGCCGGCGGCAAGCGGCTCCGGCCGCTGCTGATCCACCTCGTCTCGGACGATCCCGAGCGGGCGCTCCGCTGCAGCGTCGCCGTCGAGCTCGTCCACACGGCGTCGCTCGTCCACGACGACCTGATCGACCGCGCGCCGCTGCGCCGCGGCTCGCCCGACCGTCTGGGCGTCCGCCGGGGACGACGCGGCCCGGAGCACGGGCGACTACCTCTTCGCGCGCGGCTTTGCCGAGCTGGCCGACGCCGGCGACCTCGAGGGCGTGCGCATCCTCGCGCAGGCCTGCCTGGCGCTCGTTCGCGGCGAGGCGATGCAGCGCCGCCAGGCCCACCGGCCGGACACGACCGTGGACGCCTACCTGGAGCGGATCGCGCTCAAGACGGGCAAGCTGTTCGAGGCCGCCTGCCTGCTCGGCTCGCGCGACGAGCGCCTCGGCCGCTTCGGGCTCAAGCTCGGGATCGCCTTCCAGATCGCCGACGACGTGCTCGACTGCTCCGGCGACGACGCTCGAGACCGGCAAGGTCCCCGGCACCGACCTGCGCGAGGGGACGCCGACCCTGCCGCTCCTCCTCGCCGCACGCGAGGACGACGTCGTCCGCGCGGCGCTCGCAGGCGGCCCGCTGACCGGCGTGCTCCTGCGCGTCGCGGCCACGGGCGCGTTGGAGCGCTCGCTCGAGGTTGCGCGCCGGTACGCTGACGAGGCACGCGAGAGCCTCGACGGCGCCCTCAACCGCGAGCGAGCTCGAGGCGCTCGCGGACGCAGTCGTCGAGAGGAGACACTGACCCCGTGGCGGTCCTCGCAGGCACAGGTACGTCAGGCTTTGGCACCTCGTCGCTCGAGCCCGTCCGCGAGAAGATCGAGGCCGGTGAGCGGCTCGATGTCGAGGACGGCCTGACGCTCTTCGAGTCGGACGACCTCCTCGGCCTCGGCGAGCTGGCCGACCTCGCCCGCCGCCGGCGCGGCGGCACCGACGAGGTCTTCTTCGTCCAGAACCTCTATTTGAACCAGACCAACGTCTGCCGCGTGAAGTGCAAGTTCTGCGCGTTCGCCGCGACCCAGAAGCAGGAGCAGGCGTACACGATCTCGACCGAGGAGCTCGTCGAGGACGCCGTCGCTCAGCGCGAGCTGACGGGCTTCACCGAGATCCACATGGTGAACGGCGAGAACCCGCACGTCGGCTTCGACTTCTACGTCGACACGGTGCGCGCGCTGCACGAGGCGCTGCCGGACGTCCACCTCAAGCTCTACACGGCGTCCGAGATCCACCACATGACGACGATCTCCGGGCTGTCACGCACGAGGAGGTGCTGCGCGAGCTGCAGGACGCCGGGCTCGGCTCGCTTCCCGGCGGCGGCGCCGAGATCTTCGCCGACCGCGTGCGGCGGCTGATCGCCCCCGGCAAGGAGCACCCGGACCGCTGGTTCGAGACGCACGACGCCGCGCACCGGCTCGGCATCCCGACGCACTGCACGATGCTCTACGGGCACGTCGAGACCTACGAGGAGCGCGTCGACCACCTGCTGCGGCTGCGCGACCAGCAGGACCGCACCGGCGGCTTCCTCGCCTTCATCCCGCTCGCGTTCCACCCGGAGAACACCGTCTTCGAGCGCCGCGGCTGGCGGCACACGACCGGCTCCGAGGATCTCAAGGTGCTCGCCGTCTCGCGGCTGATGCTCGACAACATCCCGAACATCAAGGCCTACTGGATCATGATGGGCATGCCGCTCGCGGCCGTCGCGCTCCACTTCGGCGCCAACGACGTCCAGGGCACCGTCGTCCGCGAGCAGATCTTCCACGCCGCAGGCGCGCGCACCGAGACCGAGCAGAAGGTCGACCAGCTCGTCCGCTTCGTGCGCGACGCAGGGCGGATGCCGGTGCAGCGCGACACGCTCTACAACGAGCTGCGCCGGTGGTGACCCTCTCCCAGACGATTCCGGCGCTGCCGGTTCGCGACGCGGCCGCGGCGGTCGCGTTCTACCGCGACCGGCTCGGCTTCGACGTGCTCCACCACGACGGCGGCTTCGCCGTCCTGTGCCGCGACGAGGCAGTCGTGCATCTGTGGGAGGCGAGCGACGAGAGCTGGCGCGAGCGCGACGGCGGCGAGAGCCCCGTGTGCTCGGGTGCGGAGTCGTTCATCGCCGGGACGGCGAGCTGCCGGATCGTCGTCGACGACGTGGACGAGCTCTACGGCGAGATGCAGGGGAACGACGTGCTTCACCCCGTCTCGAAGGGCGGCGTCGACGACACCGACTTCGGCACGCGCGAGTTCGCGACGCTCGACCAGGACGGCAACCTCGTCACCTTCTTCCAGTGGGTGAGCTCGTGATCCGGCTGGGGCGCATCTCCTACGTGAACATGGCGCCGGTCTTCCACCGGCTGAACGCGGAGGTCGACGAGATCAACGGCGTGCCGACCGAGCTGAACCGGATGCTGCTCGACGGCGAGCTCGACCTCGCGCCGATCTCGTCGATCGAGTACGCGCGCCACGCCTCGTCGCTGCGGATCCTGCCGCGCATGTGCGTCTCGTCCGAGGGCGCGGTCGACTCGATCCAGCTCGTCTCGCGGATCCCGTTCCCGCAGATCCGCTCGATCGCGGTGACGCCGGAGAGCGCGACGTCCGTCGTCCTCACGAAGGTGCTGCTCCCGCACGTCGAGCACGTGCCGCTCGAGGAGGAGGCCGACGCGCGGCTGCTGATCGGCGACGCGGCCCTGCGCAGCGCCTTCGAGGATCCGACGCCGCACTACGACCTCGGCAAGCTCTGGCTCGAGCGCACGGGCCTGCCGATGGTCTTCGCCGTCTGGGCCGCGCCCGAGCCGGTCGTGCCCGGCCTGCCCGAGCTCGAGCACGCGCTCGTCTCGTCGGTCCGGCTGGCCCGCTCGGAGCCCGAGCGGCTCGCCCACGAGGCGAGCGAGCGCTACGGCTACCCCGCCGGCTACCTCGCGCGCTACTTCGAGAAGCTGCGCTACTCGTTCGGGCCGCGCGAGCGCGCCGGCCTGTACACGTTCCTCGAGATGGCCCGCGACGTCGGCGAGCTCGAGCACGTGCCCGAGCTCAGGTTCGTGCAGCGGGAGCCGGTCGAGGCGTGAGCGCTACCGCCGTCGCCGCCGGTCCTCGAGAAGGCGCTCGACGGCGAGCGGATCTCCGACGAGGAGGCTGCCACGCTCCTCCGCTCGCGCGAGCTCGTCGCCGTCGGCCGCGTCGCGGACGAGCTGCGCAACCGGAAGGTCGACCCGAACCGGATCACGTTCATCGTCGACCGGAACCTGAACTACACGAACATCTGCGTCACCGACTGCGACTTCTGCGCGTTCTACCGCCGTCCCGGCGACCGCAACGAGGGCTACCTGCTGCCGAAGCCCGTCATCTTCAAGAAGATCGAGGAGACCCTGGCGCTCGGCGGCACCGGCCTCCTCATGCAGGGCGGCCATCATCCCGACCTCGGCATCGACTACTACGTCGACCTCTTCAGCTCGATCAAGGAGCGCTACAAGATCCATCTGCACGCGCTCTCACCGCCGGAGATCCAGCACATCGCGCGGCCGGATCACGTTCATCGTCGACCGGAACCTGAACTACACGAACATCTGCGTCACCGACTGCGACTTCTGCGCCTTCTACCGCCGCCCCGGCGACCGCAACGAGGGCTACCTGCTGCCGAAGCCGGTCATCTTCAAGAAGATCGAGGAGACGCTCGCGCTCGGCGGCACCGGCCTCCTCATGCAGGGCGGCCACCACCCCGACCTCGGCATCGACTACTACGTCGACCTCTTCCGCTCGATCAAGGAGCGCTACAAGATCCACCTGCACGCGCTCTCGCCGCCCGAGATCCAGCACATCGCGCGGCGCTCGAAGCTGACGACGTGGGAGACGCTCTCGCGGCTGCGCGACGCCGGCCTCGACTCGGTGCCCGGCGGCGGCGGCGAGGTGCTCGTCGACCGCGTGCGCGACATCATCGCGCCGAAGAAGACGAAGAGCGCGGAGTGGCTCGACGTGATGCGCCAGGCGCACCGGCTCGGCATGTCGACGACCGCGACGATGATGTACGGCCACGTCGAGACGCTCGAGGAGCGGGTCGAGCACATGCGCCGCATCCGCGAGCTGCAGGACGAGACGCACGGCTTCCGCGCCTTCATCTCGTGGACGTTCCAGCGCGACGGCAACCGGCTCGCGGACAAGGTGCCCGACGAGGCGCTGCCGACCTCGTTCGACTACCTGCTCACGCAGGCCGTCTCGCGGATCTACCTCGACAACGTCGACCACATCCAGTCGAGCTGGGTGACGCAGGGGATGAAGATCGGCCAGGTCGCGCTCGGCTTCGGCGCCGACGACATGGGCTCGGTGATGATCGAGGAGAACGTCGTCTCGGCCGCCGGCACGACGCACCGCACGTCGACGGAGGAGCTCGTGCACCTGATCAGGGCGCTCGGCAAGACGCCGGTGCAGCGCGACACGCTCTACCGCGACGTCAAGGTCTGGAACTAGCCCGACGCGCGAAGGCCGCCCGGAGGCGGCCACGGCGCTAATCGCTCCTAACGACCCCGAGAATGCCAGCGCCACGCGCCGACAGCGGCCTCAGGCATTCCGCAGCTCTTAACGCGGGCGACGATCGCGTCGACGTCAACCGGGACGCGGCGGAGCTCGATCCCGAAACGGCCGTCCTCGTCCGCGGTCACGAAGCCGTAAGCCGCCCACGGGTCGAAGCGGAAGTCGTCCTCCGGCTGCTCGTGGTCGTAGGAGAGACCGACGCTGCCCGGGTTGACCCAGAGCGTCGCTCCCGCGCGCCGCACGAACTGCAGGTGCACGTGGCCGGCGGCGACGACGTCCGCCGCGACCCCGTCCAGGTGCGCACGGAACTCCTCCTCGGGGGTCGACGGCAGTACGACCGGGTCGAACGACGCCGGCACGGCGTGGCACGCGAGCAGCGTCCTCGGGCCGACATCGAGCGCGACGGTCGGCCGGAAGGAGGCGACGAATGCGCTCTGGTCCTCCGATAGCTGCTCGAGCGTCCAGGCGCGCTGCGCGCGCTGGCGCTCCGTCACGGCCTCGACGCCGCTTGCCGCAGACGCCTCGTCGAGCACGAACGCGTCCGCGTTCCCCAGCACGACCGGCCAGCCGCGCTCCTGCACGAGGTCGGCGCAGCGACCGGGATCCGGGCCGCCCTGGATCAGGTCGCCGAGGCAGACGACGGCGTCCGGGCGATCGCGGTCGAGCTCGGCGATCACAGTCTCGAGCGCAACCACGTTGCCGTGGACGTCCGATACGAGAGCTACTCGCATCGGCGCCAGCCTAGTACTGACATTGCGTCGTGGGCGTGATTAGCTGGCCGAGGCGATGAACGGCGGCGACCGCCAACTACCTCGGGGCACCGTCACCCTCCTCTTCACGGACATTGAGGGCTCGACGCGCCTGCTGCAGGAGCTCGGCCGCGAGGCCTACGTGCGCGCGCTGACCGCGCACCGACGGCTGCTGCGCGACGCCTTCACGCGCCACGGCGGCGTCGAGGTCGATACGCAGGGCGACAGCTTCTTCTTCGCGTTCCCGTATGCCCGCGACGCCGTCGCCGCCGCCGTCGCCGGGCAGCGAGCACTCGCCGAGCACGACTGGGAATCACAGCCGATCCGCATTCGTATCGGCCTCCACGTCGGCGAGCCGATGCAGGCCGACGGCCTCTACGCCGGCCTCGACGTCCACCACGCTGCCCGCATCATGAGCGCCGCCCACGGCGGCCAGACCCTCCTGTCACACCGCACGGCCGAGCTTGTCGCGAACGAGCTTCCGGCCGAGACGACCCTCCGCGACCTCGGCGAGCACCGCCTCAAGGACCTCACCGCGCCGCAACGACTGTTCCAGACCGGTGGAGATGACTTTCCGCCACTGAAGACGCTCGCCCGGCCAAACCTCCCTCTGCCAACGACGTCGTTCATCGGTCGCGAGCTCGAGGTGAGCCACGTGGCCGAGCTGCTGGTCGACGACGAGGCGAGGCTCGTGACCCTGAGCGGCCCGGGAGGGACGGGTAAGACAAGGCTTGCGATCCACGCGGCAACGCAGGCGTCGTCGGCCTTCCCCGACGGCGTTCACTGGGTCGGCCTGGCTGCGCTTCGCGATCCCGATCTCGTCCTCGGCGCGATCGCCGGGACCCTGGCTGCCAGGGGCAATCTCTCCGAGCACATCGGCGCGCAGCAACTGTTGATCGTGCTCGACAACTTCGAGCAGGTCGTCGAGGCCGCCCCGGGGGTAGGTGCTCTCGTCGCGCAGTGCCCGGGATTGAAGGTGCTCGTCACGAGCCGACAGACGCTCCGCGTCAGCGCCGAAGTCGAGTACGCCGTACCTCCGCTCGTCGAGGGTGACGCCGTGGCGCTCTTCTGTGCTCGGTCGAGACTGGCGCCGACGCCGGAGATCGGCGTCCTGTGCACCCGACTCGACTCGCTTCCCCTCGCCGTCGAGCTCGCGGCGGCCCGCACGAAAGCGCTGTCGCCGGCTCAGATCCTTGATCGCCTCTCGCAGCGCCTCGACCTGCTGAAGGGCGGTCGCGACGCCGACCCGCGCCAACAGACGCTGCGGGCGACGATCGAGTGGTCGTATCAGCTCCTCACGGAGGCAGAGCAGGAGCTCTTTCGCCGCCTCAGCGTCTTCGCCGGGGGCTGCACCCTCGCGGCTGCCGAGGATGTGGCCGCGGCCGACCTCGACAGGCTCGAGTCGCTCGTCGAGAAGAACCTCGTCCGCTTCTCGGACGAGCGCTACTGGATGCTGGAGGCGATCCGAGAGTACGGGGTCGAGCGGCTCGACGAAACGCCGACCGCCCGGGAGTCGAGGGCGAAGCACGCCGAGTGGTTCGGCGCGCTGCTCGACCGCGCCGAGCCGGAGCTCGAGGGCCCCGACCAGGACGTCTGGCTCGATCAGCTCGACAGAGAGCACGACAACATCCGCGCGGCACTGCGGTGGGCACTGCCTGACGCCGACTCGCAGCTAGCGCTCCGAATCGCAGGCTCGAGCGCGACGTTCTGGTGGGTGCGCGGTCATTGGACCGAGGGCCGGCGTTGGTGCGAGGAGGCACTCTCCCGGACCGGTGAGGAGCCGCCGGCGCCTCGGGCGAAGACGCTTGAGGGAGCCGCCCATCTCGCGTACCGACAGCAGGACTACGCCCGCGCAAACGAGCTCGTGGCGGACGGCCTGGAGCTCTGTGACGAGCTCGGTGATGCGCGCCGGACCGCGCGCATGCTGCGCATCCAGGGTCTCGTGAGATCCGGCGAAGGCGACTACGAGGCCTTTCGGGCTCTCGTCGAGCGGAGTGCGGCTCACGCACGCGAGGCGAGCGATGGTTGGGCGCTGATGATGGCGCTGAACAATCTCGGGTACCTCGCCCTCGAGAGCGGCGAAAGGCACCGAGCGATGGAGCTCTTCGAAGAGGCTCTGCAGGCCGCCCGAACCCGCGGAGACCAGCGAACCGAGGGCCTCCTGCTCGAGAATCTCGGTCTCGCCAAGCTCGAGCTCGGGGAGGCAGCCGCCGCGGGGGCCGATTTCGCTGCGAGCCTCCGACAGGCCCAGCGATTGGGCTTCCTAGAGATGGCGGCGGACGGCCTCATGGGCATCGCCGCCGTCGCAGCCTCCAAAGGACGCTTCGACGACGCGGCTCGACTGCTCGGTGGCGCGCGGCAGCAGCGCGAGCTCATCGGGGCAGGCCTCGACCCGGTCGAGGCCCGGGTGGAGGCGACGACCGCTGCCGAAGTCCAGCGTCAACTCGCGCCGCCGAGCTATGCAGAGGCGGTGCAGAGCGGGCGGGACCAACGCTTCGATGAGCTCGTGGCCTTCGCCCTGGCCACTCTCGATTGACGCCGCGGCCGCTGTACGGATTCCGTAAATCCCTGCAAAGCGTGGCCGACACCTTCGCTAGCCTCGACGGACGTGGGTCGCAAGCTTCTCTTCGCCGTCACCTTGGCGCTCGCCCTCGCCGCGCCCGCGGGCGCGCAGAAGGTCACGCTCATGCCGGGCGTTACCTACGAGCGCGGCGTGCAGTTCACGCCGCACGGTCCCGTGGCGCTCCACATCGTCACCGGGCCGAAGCCGACCGGCCTCTACGCGCTCCGCCCCGTCCTCTCGAACGAGGCGATCCAGGGCCGCGAGCGCGTGACCGCGATGCAGAAGCGGCTTTCGCCCACCGCGACGATGGTTGGCGTCAACGGCGACCTCTTCGAGTGGGAGTCGGGGCGCCCGAGCGGCGTCCTCATGCGCGACGGCATCGTCGAGAGCCCGCCGTACGGCGAGCGCTCGAGCGTCGGCGTCTCAGCCGAGGGCCTGCTCGACGTCCGCAGGGTCGAGTTCTTCGGCACCTGGCGAGGGCTCGGCCAGCGGCGCACCGTCAACGACATGAACGAGGCGCCCGGGACGAACGGCGTCTCCCTGTTCACGCCCAGCTACGGGGCGACGACACCGTCGCTGCCGGGGACGGCGGGCGTCGTCATCGCCCCGTTCCCGGCGGCCACGCCCAACACCGATCTCTTCGGGCCCGTCGTCGCGCTCACGAACGGGGGGCCGACGGCGATTCCCCGTGACGGCGCCGTGCTCGTCGCTCGTGGCACCGCCGCACAGAGGCTGCGGGAGGAGGCGCCCGTCGGCAGTGAGCTCGCGCTGCGCGTCATCCTGCGGCCGGACTGGACAGGGATCATGCAGGGGATCGGCGGCGGCCCCGTGCTCGTCCGCAACGGCGGCCCGGTCTTCCGCTCGAACGAGGCGTTCACTCCCTCTCAGCTCGTCCCCCGCAACCCGCGCACGGCGGTGGGCCAGACGGCGAACGGCCGTGTCATCCTGCTCGCCACCGACGGCCGCCAGCCGGCCTACAGCGTGGGGATGACGAACTTCGAGCTGGCACAGACGCTCGTCCGGCTCGGCGCGGTCACCGGCTCGGCGCTCGACGCAGGCGGCTCGACCACGCTCGCCTTCGAGGGCACACTGCTCAACCGCCCGTCCGACCCGGGCGGCGAGCGGCCGGTCTCGACCTCGCTCCAGCTCATGTACTACGGCGTCTTCGTGCCGCCGCCGGTCCCGGTCGTCTCTCCGAACGGCGACGGTGTCGACGAGACGCAGAAGCTGTCGTACAAGGTCGTCGCGCCGTCGTCCGTGACCGCCACGCTGACTGCGCCCGACGGCACGCAGCCGTTCGTCGAGGCGATCGAGCGGCTGCCCGGCACCTACGAGGTTCCCTTCCCGCCGACCGCCGACCCGCCGGCCGAGGGCCGCTGGCAGCTCGAGGTAACGGCGACCGACGACCAGGCGCGCGCATCGACCGGACGGCAGACGTTCACCGTCAACAACACGCTCGGCGACGTGAAGCTGTCGCGCCGCGGCTTCGTCGCGCGCGAGCGCGGCGGCCAGTTCGTTCAGGCCGGCGTGACCCTGACGCGGCCGGCACGGCTCACCGTCACCGTCGAGACGCGCACGGGCGGCGTCCGCGTGGCCACGATCGCCGTGCGGCGGCTCGACAAGGGACGCTTCCTCGTCCGCTGGAACGGCACCACGCGCGGCGGTCGCGCGTTCGTCTACGGCGGGGACTATGTGCTCCGATTCCGCGCCGCCAACGAGCTCGGCGCGACCGAGCTCATCAGCAAGCCGGTGCGCGTCACCGTGATCCGCACGGCGCAGAAGCCGAAGAAGACCTCGCAGGCCGGCGGCTAAGCTCCGCCGGTGGCGGTCGCCTCCATCCTGTCGGCGATCACCGACGCGCTGACCGCGTTCATCGGCGACTACGGCCTCTACGCCGTCTTCGTGCTGATGCTGATCGACGCCGTCCTGCCGGCCGCGAGCGAGCTCGTGATGGTCTACTCCGGCGCCGTCGCCGCGGGAGCCTTCGCGGGCCAGGACGTCGTGTTATTCGGCTACGAGTTCCCCGAGGGGTTTCCCGCCTATGTCGCGATGGCGCTCGCCGGCACGATCGGCTACACGATCGGCTCGGTGCTCGGCTGGTGGATCGGGCTGCGGGCGGGCCGGCCGTTCCTCGAGCGGCACGGGCGCTGGTTACACCTGAACGAGCACAAGATCGACCGCGCCGAACGCTGGTTCGAGCGCTGGGAGGACTGGGCGGTCTTCCTCGGCCGCCTCACGCCCGTCGTGCGCTCGTTCGTCTCGATTCCGGCCGGCCTCTTCCGCGCTCCCGCTGCTCCGGTACACGGTGCTCACGCTGCTCGGCTCGGCGATCTGGTGCTTTGCCTTCGCCGGGTTCGGCTGGTGGTTCGGCTCAAACTGGGAGGAGTTCCACCACGCGTTCCGCTACATCGACTACGTGATCGTCGCGCTCGTCGTCGCAGGACTCGTCTATCTCGGCTGGAAGCTCGTCAAACGGCGGCGGGGAACCGCCCCGGAGCCGGGGAGATGAGTGAGATGTCGAGACCGTCCGCCTCGGGGCGCGAGCTGCTCTCTCTGGGGCGCGCGATCAGTCGGTCGCCGATGCTGGCAGCATCGGTGGCGGGCGGAGCGCGCGAAGCGGACGTGACGGCTGCGCGGCTGCGAGGCCGTGCAGGCGACACGGGAGCGGCCCAGACACGGCAGATCGCGTCCCGAGCGCACGGGATCGGCATTTCACTCATCTAGACTGGCGTGCCGTGATTCCGCTCATCGACGTGAAGGCGCAGTACGCGCCGCTCGTCCCGCGGCTCAAGGAGGCGTTCGCCGAGGTGCTCGAGCACGGCAAGTTCGTGTTCGGCCCGAACGTCGCGGCGTTCGAGCGGGAGGCGGCCGAGTACCTCGGCGTGCCCGAGACGGTCGGCGTCGCGAACGGCACCGACGCGCTCGTGCTCGTCCTCGACGCGCTCGGGATCGGCGCGAGTGAACGGCGACGAGGTCGTCTGCCCCGCGTTCACGTTCTTCGCGACGGCCGAGGCGATCGCGCGCGTGGGCGCGACGCCCGTGTTCGCCGACATCGACCCGGCGACGCTGAACCTCGACCCGGCCGACGTCGAGCGCCGGCTGACCGCGCGGACGAAGGCGATCATGCCGGTGCACCTCTTCGGCCGCCCGGCGCCGCTCGCCGAGCTGGCCGCCTTCGGCGTCCCGATCGTCGAGGACGCGGCGCAGGCCTTCGGCTCGCCAGCGATCGCCGGCACCGGCATCGCCTCGACCTTCAGCTTCTACCCGACGAAGAACCTGTTCGGGCTCGGCGACGGCGGCCTCGTCGCGGTGCGCGACGAGGAGCTCGCCGAGCGGATCCGGATGCTCCGCTTCCACGGCTCGAAGGCGAAGAAGACGTTCGAGTACATCGGCTACAACTCGCGCCTCGACGAGGTGCAGGCGGCCGCGCTGCGCATCTTCCTGCGCGAGCTCGACGGCTGGACGGCAGCCCGCCGCGAGGCGGCCGCGCGCTACGCGGAGCTCGGCCTCGGCGAGCTCGTCGAGCTGCCGGCCGACGAGCCGGGCCACGTCTACCACCTCTTCGTCTGCCGCTCGCCCGAGCGCGACCGCATCCGCGCCGCGCTGACGGAGGCCGGGATCGGCAACGCGCAGTACTACCTGCCGCCGCTCCACCTCCAGCCCGCGCTCCGCTATCTCGGCTACGACGAGGGCGCGCTGCCCGAGACCGAGCGCGCGGCGGCAGAGAACTTCTCGCTGCCGCTCTGGGCCGGCGTGACCGCCGAGCAGCAGGAGCAGGTCGTCGAGGTCGTCCGTAGCGCCGTCGAGCGTCGCCGCCGCCCGATGAGATTCCCGATCACGAGACATCGCCTGCCGCAGCTCGTCGCCGATCTCGCGATCGTCGTCGTCGCCTGGTTCCTCGCCTTCCAGCTCCGCTTCGACTCCGACATCCCGGTCTTCTACGAGCGCTACTACGAGCTTCGAGGTCTTCGCGCTCCTCGTCGGGATCAAGCTCTCGGTCTTCGCGCTCTTCGGCTTCTACAACCGCTGGTGGCGCTACGTCTCGACCCGCGACATGTGGGGCGCGGTCCGCGGCGTCTCGGCGGCGTCGCTCGTCGCCTACCTCGTCTTCAGCTTCTTCGACGATCCACCGCGTGCGCGTCCCGCGCGGGATCTGGGTGATCGACTGGCTGCTGACCGCTCGGCGCTCGTCGCCGCGTCGCGCATGCTCGCGCGGACGATCATCGAGCGACCGCAGGGCGCGGTCGCTCGTCGCGCGCGGCAGGGAGGTCATCCTCGTCGGCGCCGGCGACGCCGCGCAGCTGATGCTGCAGGAGATGCTGAAGACGCCGTCGCTCGGCTACACGCCGATCGGCCTCATCGACGACGACCCGCGCAAGAAGAACCTCCGCGTGCACGGCATCCGCGTGCTCGGCACGACCGACGAGCTCCGGCACATCCTCCGCGACCGCCGTCCGGACGAGCTGCTGATCGCGATCCCGTCCGCCTCGGGCGAGGTGCGCCAGCGGATCGTCGAGGTCGCGCGCGCCGAGAGGCGTCCCGGTGAAGACGCTGCCGGGCCTGCACGAGCTGATCTCGGGCGACCTCAACCTCGCCGGCCAGATCCGCCCGGTCGCAGGTCGAGGACGTGCTCGGCCGCGAGCCGGTCGAGGTCGACCTCGACGCGATCGCGCTCCTACCTCGCCGGCGAGACCGTGCTCGTGACCGGCGCCGGCGGCTCGATCGGCGCCGAGCTCTGCCGCCAGATCGCGCGCGCTCGGCGCCGCGCGGCTCGTGCTCGTCGACCACTCCGAGCGCGCGCTCTTCGAGATCGAGCGCGAGCTCGTCGACGAGCGCGGCTTCCGGCGGCGATGCCGGTGCTCGCCGACGTCGGCAACCGCGCAAGATGCGCGCAGGTCTTCGAGCACTACCGGCCGGGCGTCGTCTTCCACGCGGCCGCGTACAAGCACGTGCCGCTGATGGAGGCGAACCCGGTCGAGTCGGTGCGCAACAACGTCGCTCGCGACCCGGACGGTCGCCGAGGTCGCGGTCGAGTTCGGCGCCGAGCGGTTCGTGCTCATCTCGACCGACAAGGCGCTCAACCCGAGCACGCGTCTACGGGCCAGTCGCAAGGCGCTCTGCGAGTGGATCGTCGAGGCGCACGGCGCCCGCGACGACGTGTCCGACGCGCTTCGTCGCCGTGCGCTTCGGCAACGTGCTCGGCTCGTCCGGCTAGCGTGATCCCGATCTTCCGCCGCCAGATCGAGCGCGGCGGCCCGCGTGACCGTGACCGCACCCGGAGATGACGCGCTTCTTCATGACGATCCCGGAGGCGGTCTCGCTCGTCGTGCAGGCCGGCGCGATCGGCGGCCGCGGCCGATCTCTCGTGCTCGACATGGGCGAGCCGGTGAAGATCGTCGACCTCGCGCGCAAGATGATCCGGCTCTCCGGCAAGGAGCCCGACCGCGACGTCGCGATCCGGATCGTCGGCGCGCGGCCCGGCGAGAAGCTGCACGAGGAGCTCTGGGCCGAGCGGCGAGACGCGTCACGCCGACCGCGCATCCGAAGATCATGCGCGCTCGACGTGCGCGCCGGTCGACCGCGCATGGCTCGACGAGCGAGCTCGACGAGCTCGAGCAGCTCGTCGACGACGGCGACACGCTCGAGCTCGTCGGCCGGCTCGCCGCGATCGTCGCGCGAGCCGCAGCGGCTGGACGACGCTCGAGCGGCACGGAGGCGGGCGCCGTCTCCACGACGCCCGTCTCCGAGTCCGTCTAGCGCGCGAGCCTGGGGATCTTGACGCAGCAGCGAGCTGGCCGCCCTCACGCTGGTACGTGAGCGTTGCCGCGGCGCTCCTCCTCGACGACCAGCGTCGGCGGCCTGGACGTCGACGAGGAACGCAGTCCTCGCCGAAGCCGCCGAGCGCGTCGATGATGCCGCTCGACTCCCACGCGCCCTGCGGCGACGTCGGCGCGCTGCGACTGGTTGACGCGCGCGATCACCTCCTGGCGTCTTGTCCGAGATGTCGTAGCGCCAGATCCGCGCGTGTCGTCTGGCCCTGGTTGTGGCTGCCCGGATCCTCCTGGACGAGGAGGCTGTCCGACGTCGTCTCGAGGTTGTCGAGCTGGTGGATGACGTTGACGTTGTTGTAGCCGCCCGCGTCGCCGTCGACCAGGATCGACAGGCTGGTGCACGTTCAGCGGGTTCGTCGGGTCGAGCACCAGCTTGAAGATGCGCCCGTTCGGATACGGGCCCGCGGTGCCCGTCGCCGGCCCGCGCATCAGCCGGCCGGTCGTCGGGTCGGGCAGCGCCCGCGGCTCGCCCGTGTCGGCGAAGTAGACGACGTTCCCGCTCGGTCGCGGTCGTAGGCGATGTCCTCGACGCGGATGAACTGGAAGACGTTGTTCGCGTTCGACCAGTGCTCGAGCGCCGTCTGATCGCCCTTCGCGATCGCCTCCGGCACCGGGATGAACGTGCCGGAGACGGACGTGCGTCCCCGACAGGTCGCCGTAGTCGTTGACCGCCGCGTTGTCCGACCGGAACGCGTAGAGCGTCGCCCTGGTCGGTCCACAGCTGCGCTCGCGTTCGCCGCGCTGTACAGGTAGAGCTGCGACGCCGGCGCGACGAACGTGTCGTCGCCCGAGAGCACGACCGGATGGCCGTAGCCCTCGAGCGCGACGCTGTTCTCGTGGTTGTGGCGGCCCATCCCGTAGATCGACCTTGTACTCGCCGCTCGCCGACGTCGTACGCGACGACGACGCCCGCCTGCTCGGCGCCGCGCGCCGCGGCCGGCCACGCCTCGCCGGTGCGGTAGACGCAGTCGGTCGCCTCCTCGTTCGCGAAGATCAGCGGCGCGGTCGAAGCCGTGCTCCGCCGCCGCCAGGAAGTTCGAGCAGAAGCGCTGGTAGTTCGGCCTCGGACGGGATCACGTACTCGCCGGCGAGCACGCCCGCGTTCCGCTTCGGGCAGCGTGAGCTTGCTCAGCATCGCGTTCGTGAAGTCGTTGAACCCGAGCCGGCGCGGAACGGGAACGGCACCGTCGACGTCTCGTGGTTGACGTAGGCGTCGACGGTCGTTGCCCGTCACCTTGACGAGCGCGATCCCGTCCGGGATCGACTCGAACCGGTAGCCGCTCCGCAGCGTCTCGCCGACCGTGATGATCGGGTCGACGATGACGCCGGGCGCCACCGGCGACGATCTGCGGCTGCGTCGTCTTGAAGCCGCTGAAGCCCGCAGATGTCCGCGCTCCGGCCACAGCGCGCCCGCGACGACGAGCGCGGCCGCAAGCGGCGCGAGCGCGCCCGTCGTCTCTCTCATGCAGCTCCCCCTTCCGCCCGAATTGTGAACGTGTGCGGAGGGTCCTACCGCCCCGCGCGCCGAGGAGCAGATCGAGCATGCGCTGCGGGGTCGCGCCGCGTGCGCCGCCGGCCTCGTCGCCCCGCGTTCGCTTGCGCAGCTCGAGCGCGCGCGGGTCGGTGAGCGGGACGAGGCGGCCCTCGCGGATCAGCGCCTCGTCGACGCCGCCGAGCCGGCCGCCGTACGTCGTGTAGACCGGCACGCCGAGCGCCACCGCCTCGCGGTTCATCGTCCCGCCGGCCGAGACGACGAGGTCGGCGAGCGCGATCAGGCTCTGCGCGTCGACGGCGCGCTCGGGAACGATCACGGACGGCAGCGCGAGCGAGCGCACGTAGGCGCGCTGCTCGTCGGTGCGCGGGAGGACGACCGCGTGCACGCCCTCGTCGCGGCCGAGGTGCTCGAGCGTCTGCGGGAAGAGCGGGTTCGAGTGCCGGTGGTAGAGCGAGACGTCCGGCGGCGGCCGCAGCACGACGAGCGACGCGCGTCGGGTCGACGCCGAGCGCGCCGAGCACGCGCTCGGTCGGGCTCGAAGTCGCGCGAGGTAGTACTCCTCCTTGAGCCCCGGGTACTGGAGCAGCTTCGGCGGCTCGGCGCCGTACCGGGCGAGCCGCTCGGGCGGGATCGCCTCGGGCACGACGACCCGCGTCGCGGCGCGGCAGCCGAGCTGGTGCTGGAGCGTCGCCCACTCGTAGTCGAACGTCGTCGCGCTCGGGATGCCGAGCCGCCGCGCGGTGATCGTCAGCTCGTGCGAGCCGTGCGCGAGCGCGACGTCGAAGCGAGCGGCCCTTCGCCCAGCGGTGGAGCGCGCGGAGCCGCGACGCGAGCGAGCGCGCCTTGCCGAGGCGCGAGCGGCCGCCGTGGCGGCCGATCACCTCGCCTCGAGGCCGTGCAGCTCGAGCAGCTGCAGCGTCTGCGCGTAGTCGCGCGCGGTGATCTCGACCTCGTCGCCGCGGCCGCGCAGGAGTGTCGATCAGCGGCCGGAACACGAGCACGTGCGCCGACGCCGTCATGTCGATCCAGACCCTCACGCGAGCGCTTCGGTGAGCCGCGGCTCGCGCAGCGCGCCGGGCGTCCGCTCGACGTGGTGCTCGTGCCAGAGCGTGAACGCGAGCAGGCCCCAGAGCTGGCGGCTCAGGTCGGCGCGGCCGGCGACGTGGTCGTCGAGCAGCGCGTGACCGCCTCGGGTCGGAAGTACCCCTGGCGCCGCAGCGTCTCCGGCGAGAGCGTCTCGCGCGCGAACGGCTCCAGCTCGCCGCGCAGCCACGCCGCCGCCGGGATCGAGAAGCCGCGCTTGCGGCCGTGCACGATCTCGGGCGGCAGCAGCGGCTCGGCGGCCTGGCGCAGCAGCACCTTCTTCGCGGAGCGCCGCACCTTGAGCCGCGTCGGGAGCGCGCCGGCGAAGGGTCGACCACGGGGTCGAGGAACGGCACGCGCGCCTCGAGCGAGTGCGCCATCGACGCGCGGTCGGTCTTCACGAGCAGGTCGTCGACGAGGTAGACGCGCGCGATCGACGTCCTGCAGCCGCGCGAGCAGCTCGGCGCCGGCCGTCTCGTCGAAGCGCTCGCGCAGGACGTCGACCGGATCCCAGTCGTGGCGGCGCCCCGTCAGCTCCGCCCGCGCGTCGGGCGGAGAAGATCTCCTTCCAGCCGTGGTGGCGCTCGAGCGGCGGCAGGTGCGCGGCGCGCACGAACCGCTTGGCCTTGTAGTCGAAGCTCGCCCGGGCGGTCGAGATCGGCAGCCGCTCGACGAGCGGCCGCGCGAGCCGGGCGAGGCGCGCCGCACGGCTGCGCGAGCAGGTCGGCCTGGTAGGTGTAGTAGCCGCCGAAGAGCTCGTCGCCGCCCTCGCCGGAGAGCGCCACCTTGACGTCCTCCGCGGCGAGCTGCGAGACGAGGTACGTCGGGAGCGCGGACGAGTCGGCGAACGGCTCGTCGAACGCCTCGGCGAGCGCGGGCAGGAGCAGCGCCGCGTCCGGCCGCAGCACGAGCTCGCGGTGCCGCGTGCCGTAGCGCTCCGCCACGCGGCGCGCGTCGGCCCGCTCGTCGAACGAGCTCTCCTCGAAGCCGATCGAGAACGTGCGCAGCGGCTCGGCCGACTCTTCCGCGGCGAGCGCCGCGAGGAGCGCCGAGTCGACGCCGCCCGAGAGCAGCACGCCGACCGGCACGTCCGCGACGAGATGGGCGCGCACGGAGTCGCGCAGCCGTCCCGCGCAGCTCCTCCGCGAGCGCGTCCTCGCTCTCCCGCCGCAGCGTCGTCCGCGGGCGCGGGCGCCGGCCGTGCGAACCGCTCGAGCGTCGATCTCGCCGTCCTCCCACACGAGCACGTGCCCGGGCGGCAGCTTGCGCACGTCGCGGAAGATCGAGAGCGGCGCCGGGATCGAGTTGAACGCGAGGAAGGCCTCGAGCGCGTCGAGGTCGATCTCGCCGCGCGGCAGCGCGCGCAGCTCGGAGGCGAACGCGAGCCCGCCCGTCGTCGGGGCGGTAGAGCAGCGGCTTGATCCCGAAGCGGTCGCGCGCGAGCACGAGCCGGCGGCGGGCGCGCATCCCAGATCGCGACCGCGAACATGCCGCGCAGCCGCTCCGCGAACGCCGTCGCCGTGCTCCTCGTAGAGGTGGACGAGCACCTCGGTGTCGCCGTGCGTGCGGAAGCGGTGGCCCGCGCGCTCGAGCTCGTCGCGCAGCTCGCGGTAGTTGTAGATCTCGCCGTTCTGGACGACGACGACGCGTGCCGTCCTCGTTCGCGATCGGCTGGTCGCCGGTCTCGAGGTCGATGATCGAGAGCCGCCGCGCGGCGAGCCCGACGGGGCCGTCGACGAGGACGCCGCTCGAGTCGGGCCCGCGGTGCGACGAGCGTCGCGCTCATCGCCGCGAGCCGGCGCCGGTCGCGCGCCCCGCGGCGACACGACTCCGCAGATCCCGCACATGCGGCGAGTCTAGGTGCCGCGCCCGGCGAGCCCCCGCAGCGACTGGCGGACGACGCGCCACGCGGTCGCGATGACGATCCGGAGGTAGAGGCCGACCGAGCGGTCGGCGATCCACTCGAGGTCGTGGGCGAGCTTCTCGTCCCACGACGGCTCGTGGCCGATGCGGATCTGCGCGAACCCGGTCAGCCCCGGGCGCACGACGAGCCGCTGCCAGTACGCCGGGATCTCCTCGCAGAGCTCCTCGAAGAAGCGCGGCCGGATCGGCCGCGGGCCGACGATGGACATGTCGCCGCGCAGCACGTTCCAGAGCTGCGGCACCTCGTCGAGCTGCGAGGCGCGCAGCCAGCGGCCGAGCCCGGTCACCTCGTCGGGCGTCCGCCGATCGAGCTCCGCGCCGTACCACGGCCGAGCCGCGTCTCGGCACCGGGTCGCAGCGTCCGGAACTTGCGCATCGTGAAGACGCTCCCGTCGCGGCCGACCCGATCCCCGCGGTAGAGGATCGGCCGTCCCGAGCTGACCTGATCGCGACCGCGATCACGCCTGCGACCGGCGCGAGCACGAGCAGGGAGAGCGACGCGATGCCGAGGTCGAGGGCGCGCAGGCGGCGGTCGACGAGCGGCCGTTGCAGGCCCTGCAGCGAGAGGTGCGAGTAGCGCTCCGCGAGCGAGGCCTGCGGATCGACCTGGGACATCGGCGGCAGCTTGTCATACGGCCCGCGGCGGAATCGGCGCAGCCGGGGCCGGCGGGCGAGCTCGAGCTCCACGACCGTGCCTTCGGCTCGAGCGGCCGTGCTCCTGCCGGCCGCCGCGGCGCAGGCCCTTACGGGGTCAGACCCTGTTAGGACGTTGTTAAGACGCGACGCCATCGGCTCCGTCGATAAGCTTCGCTTATGGATACGCGCCAGCTCGCCGCGTTCTGCGCCGTCGTCGAGCGGAAGAGCTTCTCGCAGGCGGCCGAGCGGCTCGGCGTGACGCAGCCGGCCGTCTCGCTGCAGGTGCGCTCGCTCGAGAAGCGGCTCGGCACCCAGCCGCTCGACCGCTCCGGGCGCCGGGTCGAGCCGACGGAGGCGGGCCTTCGCCTCTACCGGGGCGCGCAGCGGCTGCTCGCGCTCGAGGAGCAGCTGCTCGACGAGGTGACCGGCGAGGCGACGGCGAGCTCACCGGCGAGCTCTCGCTCGGCGCCTCCACCGGCCCGGCGGCGATCGTCGTCCCGCTCCTCCTGTGCGAGTTCCAGCGCGCGCACCCGGGCGTCAAGGTGTCGCTGACCGTGTCGGACACGCAGTCGGTCGTCGAGCTCGTCGCCCGGCGCGAGCTCGAGCTCGGCATCGTCGGCGCCGCACGCCGCCACCGCTCCGTCCGCTTCGAGCCGTTCTTCCAGGACGAGGTCATCCTCGCCTGCCCGCCCGGCCATCGCTTCGCCGGCCGCACGGTCACGATCGACGAGCTGCGCGACGAGCAGCTGATCGTCATGCAGGAGGGCGCGGGCGTCCGCCAGATCGTCGAGGACGAGCTGCGGCACTCGGCATCCGCCTGCGCGACCTCGACGTGCGGCTCGAGCTCGGCCTGCAGGAGTCGGTGCGGAGCGCCGTGCAGGCGGGGTACGGCATCACCTTCAT
>CAVQJO010000012.1:0-143883 GCA_963712865.1 uncultured Gaiellaceae bacterium | reverse complement strand
CACCGGGCTGCTGTCGCTGCTGGCGGGGACAGTCGTCCTCCTCGGCGGACTCGACGCCGATGCCGGGCCGGAGGTCGTCTTCGTGCCGATGCTGCTCGTCGGCCTCGGCATCGGCGCGCTCGCCTCGCAGCTCGGCGCCGTCACTGTGTCCGCCGTGCCCGACGACGAGAGCCCCGAGGTCGGCGGCGTCCAGAACACGATGACCAACCTCGGCGCCTCGCTCGGGACCGCACTGGCGGGCTCGCTGCTGATCGCCACGCTGACCTCGTCGTTCCTGACGAACGTGAGCAGAACCCGGACATCCCCGCCAGCGCGAAGGAGCAAGCGCAGGTCGAGCTCGCGGGAGGCGTCGCGTTCGTCTCCGACGCAGACCTCCAAGCCGCACTCGACGAAGCAGGCGCAGCGCCGGCGACGACAGACGAGGCCCTCGAGGCGTACGCCGATGCCCGCCTCGACGGCCTGCGCGCCGCCCTCGCCATCCTCGCCGTGCTCGCCGTCCTCGCCCTGTTCTTCGCCCAGAGCATCCCCACGACGCCCATAGGCGTTGCCGAGAGGAAGGAGTAGCAGTGTGTCGCTGGCTCGCCTACTCAGGAACGCCGATCCGGCTCGAAGAGCTGCTGGTCAAGCGAGACCGGTCGCTGATCGACCAGAGCCTGCACTCGCGGCAGGGGGCGACGACAACAAACGGCGACGGCTTCGGCGTCGGCTGGTACGACGACGGTGGGTCGCCGAGGCTCTACCGCAGCACGCATCCGGCCTGGAACGACCGCAACCTCCGCGAGCTCGCTGCCGGAGTGTCCTCGCCGCTCTTCTTCGCGCACATCCGGGCCTCGACGGGGACGGCGATCCAGGAGACCAACACGCACCCGTTCCGCCACGGTCGCTGGCTGTGGATGCACAACGGGCTGATCCGCGAGTTCGCACGGCTACGCCGCGACCTCGTGCTGGCGGTCGACGACTCGCTCTTCGCCTCGATCGAGGGGACGACCGACTCGGAGGCGATGTTCTACCTGGCCCTCACGTTCGGGCTCGAGGACGACCCGATCGGGGCCGTCGGGAGAATGGTCGCCTTCGTCGAGAAGACTGGCCGCGAGCACGGCATCGCCGAGCCGCTGCAGATGACCGTCGCCACGACCGACGGGCGCACGGTCTGGGCGTTTCGCTACTCGAGCGAGGGCGCCTCGCGCTCCCTCTACTTCAGCACCCGCCTGGACGCCTTGAAGGCGGCCTATCCTGAGCTCGACGAGCTCGCCGGCCTCTCCGACGAGACGAGGGTCGTCGTCTCAGAGCCGCTCGGCGACCTGCCGGGGGCGTGGAACGAGGTGCCGGAGTCCCACGTCGGCATCGTCCGAGACGGTGCCGACGAGCTGCGGCCGTTCGTTCCCGGCTAGTCAGAGAGAAGAAGAGCGGGCGATGGGCTCGAGCCCACGACTTTCAGCTTGGGAAGTGTGCCGAGGGGTTGCGGCTACTTGCGGTCAGCCGCGGACAAGCCGTTTGGGCGTCCGTCTCGAGCTATGGTTGCGCCCGTTCCCCCGCTGGTGCCAGAAAGAGAGCGACCTCGGGAGATGGACGTGAGATGGGCCGGACTGGCGGCGAAGGCTAACGTCGTCCGTACGGGCGTCACCGCGGTACCCAACTACTCGCGCAGCGCGAGCCGATTGAACCCGGAGCACCAAAGGCGCATCATTGGAGCTGTGAGGCGATCCCACTGGCGTTGCTTCTGGCGGTGGCCAATCGGCCATCAGTGGGAACACATTGTCGAAGGGCAGTACGCGTACAAGCGCTGCAGCGACTGCAGCAAGAGCAAAGGGCGTAGCGTCCAACTACCCCCCGACTCGTTCCGCCACTTGGGCGGAGGCGAGTAATATCCGAGACACCGTCGAGAGCCCGACAGGCACTCCACCGGTTCATCCAGGTGCCCACGCGATCGAGCGGTGTGGTCGCGGCCGTCAGCGGGTCTCCTCGAGCGCAACTGTGTCCGCGGCTTGAGGGTGCGCTTCCGCAACGTCAGGCCCCGTTCTGCGGGACTTTTCCGTAGAGAGCGGGCGATGGGGCTCGAACCCACGACTTTCAGCTTGGGAAGCTGACGCTCTACCAACTGAGCTACGCCCGCGCTGGGGCGCAGTCTACCGGGCGGCGGCCGGGATCGTCTCCTCGAGCGCCTCGCGCACCCGGCGGGTGAGGCTCTCGACGGCGAACGGCTTCTCGATCAGCGCGTCATGGGCGATCGCGGTCGGGCCGAGCAGGGCCTCGTCGGCGTAGCCCGACATGTAGAGCACCTTGATCTCGGGCCGCGTCGCGCGGCACACGCGCTGGGCGACCTCGTGCCCGCGCAGGCCCGGCATCACGACGTCGGTCAGGAGCAGGTGGATCGGCCGCTCGTGGCGCTCGGCGACGTCGAGCGCCTCGGCGCCGTCGGCGCACGGCAGCACCGTGTAGCCGGAGCGCTCGAGCACCCGCTGGGTGAGCGTCCGGACGACGTCCTCGTCCTCGACGAGCAGGATCGTCTCGTGGCCGGGCGCGACCGGAGGGTCGACGCCGGCCTCGTCGGCGCCAGCTGCCTCGGCGGCGACGCGCGGGAGGCGGACGACGAAGGTCGAGCCGACGCCGGGCGCGCTCTCGACCGAGACCTCGCCGTAGCTCTGGCGGACGATGCCGTAGACGGATGCGAGGCCGAGCCCGACGCCGTTCTCGCGCGTCGTGAAGAACGGCTCGAAGATGCGCGCCTGCGTCTCCTCGTCCATGCCGACGCCGGTGTCGGCGACCTCCAGCCGAACGGAGCCGTCGTCGAGCTCGGTGCGGATCGAGATCGAGAGCCGGCCGCCGTCCGGCATCGCCTCGCGCGCGTTGACGGCGAGATTCACGATCACCTGCTCGATCTGGCCCGCGTCGGCGTGCACGACGTGCGAGCCGGGCTCCGAGTCGACGACGAGCTCGACGTCCTCGCCGAGCAGTCGCGCGAGGAGATCGCGGATCTCGGCACGACCGTCGTCAGGTCGATGGCCCGCGGCTGCAGCACCTGCCGCCGTCCGAAGGCGAGCAGCTGGCGCGTCAGCTCGGCGGCACGGCCGGCCGCGCGCTGGATCTCGTCCACGTCGTGCGCCAGCATCGTCGTCGCCGTTCGTCCGCTCGCGGACGAGCGCCGCATAGCCGGAGATCGCCGTCAGGAGGTTGTTGAAGTCGTGCGCGACGCCGCCGGCGAGCCGTCCGAGGCTGTCGAGCCGCTGGGCGCTCGAGCAGCTCGGCCTCGAGGCGGTTCCGCTCCGTGATGTCGCGCGCGAACGTGATGTTCAGCCCGGGCAGGAATTGCGGGGTCGCGATCACGTCGGCGTGGCGGAAGACTCCGTCCGCGCGCCGGAAGCGCTGCTCCGTCGTCACGGTGGCGCCCGTCGAGGAAGCTCTCCCAGGCAGCGGGGAGCGCCGGCAGGTCGTCCGGCGGCACGAAGTCGTCCAGAGCCTCCGCACCAGCAGGTCGCGCTTCGACACGCCGAGGAGCTCGGCGGCTGCGGGGTTGGCGTCGACGATCTCGCGCTCGTCGTTCGTGATGAAGATCGCGTCGAGCGCGCTGTCGAAGACCGCCCGGAGCTTGTGCTCGTGCTCGCGCAGCAGCGTCTCGCGCCGCTCCCGGCCGATCGCGCTCGCGATCAGGCTGCCGGCGAGGCGCAGCGCGTCGGTCTCGGGTGCGCTCCACGCCCGCTCGCGCGCGCAGTCGTCGAAGCCGATCAGGCCCCACCACGACCCCTCGACGAAGATCGGCACGGTCATGATCGAGCGGATGTCCTGCGCCTCGAGGAGCTCGCGCTCCGATTCGGGGAGCTCGGCGACGATCCCGGCGAAGACCTCGTTGCCACCGACGACGTCGCGCATGCGCGCGAGCCCCGCCTCCTCCCAGCACAGGTTCTGCATCGCCGGGTTGTCGAGCTCGGCCGTGACGCCGTCGGCTGCCCACTCGAAGCGCTGGCTCGTCACCGGTCGGCCGCGGCTCGTCGACGCCGTTCTCGAAGATGTACGCCCGGCTCGCGCCGGTGGCCTCGCCGAGCTCGCGCAGCACCTCGGGCGCCGCGTCGCGCCAGCTCCGCCTCGGCGAGCAGCGTCTGTGCCGAGCGCGTGATCGCCTCGAGGATCGCGTCCCGCGTGCGGAGCTCGGCCGCCGCGCGCTCGCGCTGCTCCCGCGCCTCCGCCCGCTCGAGCATGAGCCCGAGCTGCGTCGCGACCTCCCAGAGCGTCTGCACCTCGTCCTCCGTCCAGCGGCGCGCGGTCGGAGGAGTTGAACCACATGGCGGCGACGAGCTCGCCCGTTGCGCCTGAGGGGGACGTCGACCGCGGCGCGGACGTTCCGTGCCTCCAGGATCGGCCAGGCCGGCTCGAGCCACGGGACGGCGAGGACGTCCTCGACGACGAGCGGGCGCTCCTGGAGCGTCCAGATCGCCTCCGGGATCACCGGCAGCTTCCCCGGCAGGCCGGCCGGGCTCGTGGTGTAACGCGGCCGCAGCGTCGGCCCCGGCAGGATCTCGACGAACGTCGCCACGATGTCGCCGAGCGCCGCGGCGAGCAGCTTCGTGGCCCGCGCGATCAGCTCGTCCGGGGCGATCTCCTCAGCGGCCAGCGCGAGCACGCCGGCGAGCAGCTCCAGCCGCATGCGGTCGTCGTGGCTCGCGGTGACGTCCTGGAGGTAGCCCTCGACGTGCACCGGGCGGCCGTCCGGCCCCGAGACGACCACCTCGTCGTCGCGGACCCAGACCACGGAGCCGTCCCGGGCCACGAGGCGGTACGCGGCCGTCGACTCGGGCCGACCGCCCCGGTTGCGGGCCTCGATCTCACGCAGCACCCACGCGCGGTCGTCGGGATGCAGGCTCTTGACGAAGAGCTCGGGGTCGGCGAGCCATTCCTCGCTCGTGTAGCCGAGCAGCCGCTCGATCTGCGGGCTGACGTAGAGCGGCGAGCTGCGGTCGTCGAGCGCGTCGACGTAGACGACGACGGGGAGCTGCTCGACGATCGCACGGAAGTCGATCGTGTCCACCGCCTCTACATCGGTCGAATCGCGCCACGGTTGAGGGACTCAAGTCTCGGCGCAGTCTGCCGACCACCGGAGTGATGGAAACCAAGCCGACCTGCGTCGTCGCGGACGACCATCCCGCGGTGCTCGAGAGCATCTCCCGCTACCTGGACGCGCACGATGTTCGCGTCGTCGGCCGCGCGCGCCACGGCGAGGAGGCGGTCGCTCTCGTCGAGGCCCTCCGCCCGGCGCTCGCGCTGCTCGACATGCGCATGCCGCGGCTGAACGGGACCGCGGTCGTCCGGCGCCTGAGCCGCACGACGCCGCAGTGCTCGTCGGTGCTCTACTCCGGCTTCGGCGACGGCGCCCTCCTGACCGAGGCTCTCGACGCGGGCGCGCGCGGCTTCGTGCTCAAGGAGGCACCGCTCGACAGCCTCGTCCGCGCACTGGAGACGGTCGCGGCCGGCGGCATGTACATCGATCCCGCGCTCGCCGACGCGGTCATTCGCGCGAGCCGGGGAGACGTGAAGCTGACCCCGCGAGAGCGCGACGTGCTGCGGCTGCTCGCCGACGGCCACTCGAACGAGTCGATCGGGCGCGAGCTCTTCATCTCGCCGGACACGGCTCGCACGCAGCTCGGCGTCGCGATGGCGAAGCTCGGGGCGGCGACGCGCACGCAGGCGGTCGCGATCGCCCTGCGCGAAGAGCTGATCACGTAGTCAACTAGGCTCGCGGCGTGGGGGAGCGCGCGATCGTCGTCCGGCCCGGCGAGGGCCTGCACGTCGGCAACGTGGAGTTCATGGCGCGGAGCGAGGACACACCGCGCTTCAACCTCGCCGTGATCACGATCCAGCCGCATCGCGACGGCCCGCCCGAGCACGCCCACGCGGCCGAGGACGACTCCTTCTACATGCTCGAGGGCGAGCTCGTCTTCACCGTCGAGGGCGAGCGAGGTCGTGGCCGGCCCCGGCACGTTCGTGCTCGTGCCGCCGGGCCTCCGGCACACGTTCGCGAACCGCGGCGACACGGTCGCCCGCTTCGTGAACGTGCACGCACCGGCCGGGTTCGACCTGCGCCTGCAGGAGCCCTAGCCCGAACCGCCACTTGCATTCGCCGGCGCGACCGGTGGATCATGTCCCTCCCGTCGAACACGAACTGCGGCCCGATCAGAAGGAGAGACCGTGGCCTATCCGTTCGTCCCGAGCCCGCACGTGACTCGGACCGACGGGCGCCGCATCGATCTGATCGTCATCCACACGATGGAGTCGGCCGAGCGGGACGAGGCGGCGCTGCGCTGTGCCCGCTGGTTCCAGAACCCGCGCTCGCAGGTGTCGGCCCACTACTGCGTCGACCCCGAGACGGTCATCCAGTGCGTCCGCGACGAGAACGTCGCGTGGCACGCGCCGGGCGCGAATCACGACGGGCTCGGGATCGAGCTGGCGGGCCGTGCCGCCCAGTCGCGGCGCGAGTGGGCGGACGTGTACTCCTCGGCGATGCTCGCCCGTGCGGCCGCCCTCTCGGCCGAGCTCTGCCGGCGGCACTCGATCCCGGCGCAGTGGCTCTGGCCGCCGGACCTGCGCGCCGGCAAGCGCGGTCTCACGACGCACGCGTACGTCAGCGAGGCGTTCCGCCGGAGCACCCACACCGACCCCGGCCCGTCGTTCCCGGTCGAGCGCTTTCTCGGACTCGTCCGAGCGCACCTCGGCGTCGACGGCCGTGTCGAGATGCTGAAGCCTGCGCCGCCGACGCTTCTCAGAGGCTCGACGCGGCTGGCAGGTCAAGCGGCTGCAGCGGCTGCTGCGCAGCCACGGCCAGCTCGGGCCGCCGGCCGAGCTCGACGGTGACTTCGGGCCGGTGACGGAGGCGGCGGTGCGGGCGTTCCAGGCGCTGCACGGGCTCGAGCCGGACGGGATCGTCGGCCCGCTCACGTGGGGCGCGCTGCTCGGGGCGACTTAGTGTGTTCAACACAGGCTCAGCGCGGCCCCGTCTGCGAGCGCGCGCTCCGGGTCGAGCCGTGCGCCCGGGCAGACGCCCCAAAGCCCGCGTCGGGCCGCCTTGGCGGCGGCGGCGGCCTCCTCGAGCTCGTCCGCCGTAACGGCCCCTGGTGCCGCGGAAGAAGTAGGGCGCCGCCGCGCCGCGCTCGACGAGCACGACGTTGAGCAGGTCGGCCGTCCGTCGCTCGCGTAGCGCAGCAGCCGGCCGAAGCGGTCGGCGTCGTCGAGGCGCGGATCGCGCTCCAGCTCGAGCGGCGTGCCGGGCGGCGCGAGCTCGGAGAGGACGCGGGTCGCCTGCTGCCCGAAGCACTCGGACTCGGGCTCCGGCGCGTCGATCTGGACGAGCCGGACGCGGCGGCCGTCGGCGAGCCGCAGCGTGTCCCCGTCGGCCACCCGGGCGACACGCCCACTCTCGACCTCGGGCGCGCCGTGCGTCCTCGGCGCAGCCCGCGACGGCCAGCAGCAGCGCGAGCGGCGAGCGCGCGGGTCAGGCCGTCGGCACCCAGACGAGGGCCAGCTCGGCGACGCGGACGTCGGTCGCCTCCGGCGCGGACCTCGACCGTCTCGATCGCGCGCGCGCCGCTCGTCCCACTTCGCGTCGATCTCGGCCACCTCGTCCAGGATCTCCTGCTCGAGCTCCGCGAGCGCCTCCTCGGTCGCCTCGGCCTTCTCCTCGGCGGTGCGGCGGCGCTCGCCCGCCCGGTCCGACATGCCGCGCCGGCTCGCGGCGCTGCCGGCCGCGCGGCCCGCGCGTGCGATCGTCTTCGTGCTCGCCCGGCCGCCGAGCAGCACGCCGAGCACGCTGCCGGCGCCCGCGATCACCTCCGTCGTCCAGCGCGAGCGCTGCTCGCTCTCCAGCTCCTCGGCCCGGCGCCGGGCCGTCTCGAGCGCCGCCTCGAGCCGGTCCTGCTTCGCCTCCAGACGGTCGCGGATCCGCGCGGTCTCCTCGTCGGCCTTCGCCTGGGCCGCCTGGTCGGCGCGGGCGAGGAAGGCCTCCTCGGTCTCGCCGGGCCGGGAGTAGAGCCTGAGCGCGGGGTTGCGGAAGATCTCCAGCGTGCGGAGGTCGACGAGGCGACGCTGGATCGACCGCTGCGCCTCGCGGAAGAACCGCTCCTCGGCGATCGGCGCCGCGGGCAGCACGTAGGACGCGCCGTCGGCGGCTCGGCCCGGAAGTCGCGGTCGTCGAGCTCGACCGCGCGTCTCGCTCTCGAGGTCGAGCGTCTCGTCGAGCGGGCCGTAGAGCGCCTCCCACTCCTCCGTCACGTCGACGCCGGCCTTCGTGTCGTCGAAGCGGACGCTCACCCGGGCGGCGAGGAAGGCGCTGCAGCCTGCGCCGCGCCGGCCGTTCCGCCGACCTCCGCGAGCCACGGCGCCGCGCGGTCGGCATAGCGCACCGGGACGCCTGCGGCGACCGCGGGCGCGACGGCGCTCGCGTCGGGCTCGACGGTCGCGGCGGCCGCCGGCGCGGCGGCCGGCTCCGGCCGCGGCGCGTCCGCCATCAGCGTCCGCGATCTGCTCCTTCGTCAGCGGCCCGCGCAGGTACGACATCGCCCAGCGCGTGGAGAAGAGCACCGGCTCCGGCTCGTGCGCGCTGACGAGCAGGAACTGCCGCTTCTCGAGGCCGCCGACGGCCGTCGAGAGCGCGTCGACGTCCGTGTCGCCGGCCGCCGAGCGCAGGCCCTCCAGCACGCGCGCCTTGTCGCGCTCGGTCTGCAGCCGGCCGACGAGCCACGTGCCGGCGTTCGACATCGCCTTGTAGTCGAGGTCGACGGGGTTCTGGGTCGCGAGCACCGTGCCGACCCCGAACGCGCGGCCCTGCTTGAGCAGCGTCAGGATCGGCTTCTTCGAGGGCGGCGCGGCCGTCGGCGGCACGTACCCGAAGACCTCGTCCATGTAGACGAGCGCGCGCAGGTCGGTCGTCCCCGGCAGCCCGCGCATCCACGTGACGACCTTCGACAGCACGAGCGTGACGACGAACTGGCGCTCCTCGTCCGAGAGGTGGGCGAGGTACACGATCGCCGTCCGCGGCCGGTCCGCCGTGCCGAGGAGCACAGCCGGGATCGAGCGGCGCGCCCTCGCTCCAGGCGGCGAACGACGGCGACGCGGCGAGCCCGTTCAGCCTCAGCGCGAGCTCCTCCCGGTCCTTCGCGGGGAAGAACGCGTCGAGCTCGAAGACGCCGAGCTTGCGCAGCGGCGGCCGCTGGACGTCGCCGATCAGGGCGCCGAGATCGAGGTCGCGGCCGGCGCGCCAGGCGTGCTCGACGAGATTCGCGAGCAGCACGTGCTCGCGGCTCGCGAGCGGATCGGCGGTGATCCCGACGAGCCCGAGGAGGCTCGACACCGTGCCCTCGATCTCGTCCCGGAGCGCCTCCGCCTCGGTCTCCCACGAGAGCGCTGGCGCGCGCAGCGAGCCGATCAGGTTCAGCGGCACGCCCGCGGTCGAGCCGGGCGTGTAGACGGTCAGCTCGGCGGCGTCGCGGATACGCCTGGATCCGCGTCGGCGTCGATCCCGCTGCGCGGCGAGACCCTTCGTCCAGTCGGCGGCCGTCTTCGCGGCGAACTCGTCGACCGAGAGGCCGGCCGCGCGGGCGTCGGACTCGTTCACCCACGGCCGGAAGCTCGCCGGCGCGAGGTCGGGGAAGGCGAGGAGGAGGTTGCCCATGTCGCCCTTCGGGTCGAGCACGAGCGCGGGGATCCCGGCCGTGAGCGCCTCCTCGAGCAGGACGACGGCGAGCCCGGTCTTGCCCGAGCCGGTCATGCCGACGATGACGCCGTGCGTCGTCAGATCGCGCGGATCGAGCACGAACGGCTCGCCGGCGGCCGTCGTGCCGAGCCTGAATCCCGCCTCAGCCACGCGGCGAGTCTAAGCCAGCGCGTAGGCTGGGCTGCGATGCGTCCGGTCAGAGCGCTCTTGCTGCTCATGCTCGGCGGATTCGCCGGCTTCGCCGCGTCTGCGGTCGCGCTCAGGCGCGTGCTGCCGAGCCGGGGCGACGCGGAGAGCGACGAGGTCGCCCTCGTCGCGGTGTTCAACGGCATCCAGCTGAAGAGCCGGGCGGAGTCGTTTCGGGGTGGCTCCATGCTGGCGTGGTTCGGCGGCGTCGCCGTCGACCTGCGCGAGGCGACGCTCGCGCCGGGCGCGCACCTCTCCGTCAACTCCCTCTTCGGCGGGGTCGCGATCCGGGTGCCGCCGGGCTGGCGTGTCGAGTCGAGCGTGCACGCGCTCGTCGGCGGCGTCGACGTCTCGGCGCCGGAGCCGGAGGACGAGGCCGCGCCGACGCTGACGCTGGACGGGGTCGCGCTCTTCGGCGGGATCGCGGTCGGCGCCGGCGTCGCCGAGGCGGCTTTCTCGGACGAGCCGGAGTCCGGTCTAGAGCCGATCAAGGGAGCCGCCCCCACCTCCCCCCGTGGGGGCGACTCGTGGACTCCACCCAGAAGCTGGCTGGGGCCGCCGGAGTCCAGTCCGATTCCTCGCGAACCGAGCGCCGGGTTCGTTGCGGGCGATACTTGAAGAAATCGCCGCTGCGTTCAAGACCCATTTGGGTCACGCCGGCCGTGGACATGTGTTTCAGGTCGGGCCCGATTGGCGGTAGACCGCTCCCGCGCGGCCTGGCTTGCGGTTCGGTCAGAGCCAGCGCTTCCAGCGGAAGAAGCCGATCAGGCTCGCGCCGACGACGACGTAGAAAGCCGCGATCACCCAGAAAGCCGCCGACGTGCCGCTGCCGGGGAAGTCGACGTTCATCCCGAAGACGCTCGCGATCAGCGTCATCGGCAGCAGGATCGCGCTGAACACCGTCAGCACGCGGAGGACGTCGTTCTGGCGGTGCGAGATGACGGACTCGTTCGTCGACTCGAGCGCCTCGACGACCTCCTTGTAGTTGTCGAGCAGGTCCCAGATCCGCTCGGCGCCGTCGACGATGTCGTCGAAGTAGAGGTCGAGCTCCTCGGGCAGGAACCGCTCGACGCGCCGCTCGAGCTGGCGCAGGGTGGCGCGCTCGGGCTTGATGATCTTGCGGTAGGAGATGATCTCCTGCTTGACGTTCGAGAGGTCGCGCACGACGTCCTCGGCCCGCAGCTCGAACATGTCGTCCTCGACCGTGTCGAGCTTGTGCCCGATCTTGTCGAGGATCGGGAAGCAGTAGTCGAAGAGGTCGTCGAGCACCTCGTACAGGAGGCGCCCGGAGCCCTTCGCGAACAGGTCGTCGCGCAGCTCGCGCGTCCTCCTCGCAGCGCCGGAACAGGCGCGTGACGGGCAGCAGCTCGACGTTCGGCAGCGTGACGAGGTAGTCCGGCCCGAGGAAGAAGTCGAGCTCCGCCGCGTTCAGGCGCTGGATCGCCTTGTCGTAGACCGGGAAGTGGAGCACGCCGAAGATGTACTCCGGGTACTCGTCGATCTTCGGGCGCTGACGCTTGGAGAGGACGTCCTCGACGTCGAGGGCGTGCCACCCGAACCGCTCTGCGAGCTGCTCGGCAGCGTCGTGATCGGGGCGGTCGAAGTGCAGCCAGGTCAGGCCGCCGCTCGTGAGCTCGAGCGGGCTGCGCTCAGCGAGCGCGTCGACCGGGACCGCGCCGGGCCTCGTCCGCCGGATGCGGGGCAGGCTGGGCATACGTACTGAGCGGCTCGTCGGTCGTCATCGGCATGGTCGAATTCTAGTTGCCTCATGGACTACCTGCTCGACCCCGACGTCACGCATCTCAACCACGGCTCCTTCGGCGCCTGTCCGGTGCCGGTGTTCGAGCGCTACCAGGAGCTCCAGCGCGAGCTCGAGCGGAATCCGGTCGAGTTCCTCGGTCGCCGGTTCGACGCGCTCGTGGCGGAGGCCCGTGCCGCGCTTGCCGGGTTCGTCGGCGCGCGTGCCGAGGATCTCGTGTTCGTGCCGAACGCGACCTCGGGGCTGAACGCGGTCATCCGCTCGCTCCGGCTCTCGTCGGGCGACGAGGTGCTGACCACGCGGCACGAGTACGGCGCCGTCATGCGCACCTGGGAGTTCGCCGGGGCGAACCTCGTCTACGCCGAGCCGGACGAGGTCGTCGACGCGATCGGACCGCGGACGAGGGTCGTGGCGGTGAGCCACATCACGTCGCCGACGGCGCTGCTCGTGCCGGTGGCGGAGATCTGCGCGGCCGCGCGTGAGGCCGGCGCGCTCGCCGTGGTCGATGGCGCTCATGCGCCTGGTCACGTCCCGCTCGACCTCGACCGGCTCGGCGCCGACGTCTACGCGGGGAACTGCCACAAGTGGCTCTCGGCGCCCAAGGGCGCGGGGTTCCTCTGGTCGAGGCCGGAGCACCAGCGTTGGATCGAGCCGCTCGTCGTCTCGTGGGGGTACGGCGCAGACCGCAGCTTCGCCGACCGGCACGGCTGGCAGGGCACGCGCGATCCGGCCGCGGTGCTTGCCGTGCCCGCTGCGATCGAGGCGCATCGCGGGCTCGACCTCGGGCGCTGCCTGCGGCTGGCCGCGTCCTTCCACGACCGCCTGCCGCCCGTCGGCGCGACCCCGGCGCCGCAGATGTGGTCGACGGAGCTGCCGCCGGGCGACGCGGAGGAGCTCCAGCGCCGGCTCGCCGGCGAGTACCGGATCGAGGTGCCTGTGGTCGAGTGGGAGGGTAGGCGGCTCCTCCGCGTCTCGGTCGCTCCGTACAACGACGCCGCCGACCTCGAGCGACTCCTCGCCGCGCTCGCGGGCCTGCTTGACTTCGGGGAGGGCTGATGCCACACACGTACGACGCGATCGTGATCGGAGCACGCTGTGCCGGGGCGGCGACGGCGATGCTGCTCGCACGCCAGGGCCTGGACGTCCTGCTGGTCGATCGCGCCGCCTTCCCGAGCGAGATCCCGCACGGGCATTTCATCCACCGTGCACGGGCCGCGCCGCCTGCACGAGTGGGGGCTGCTCGACCGCGTGCTCGCGACCGGGTGCCCGCCGGTCACCTCGATCACGACGGATGCCGGTGACTTCCCGCTCGTCGGCCGCGATCTCGTCGTGGACGGGATCCCGGTGGGACTCGGGCCGAGGCGAGCGGCGCTCGACGGCGTCCTCGTCGATGCGGCGGTCGAGGCTGGGGCCGAGCTGCGCGAGCGCTTCCCCGTGCACGAGCTCGTCTACGACGAGCGGCCGCGTGGCCGGCATCCGGGGCGGCTCGGACTTGGTCGAGCGCGGCCGCTACGTCGTCGGCGCGGACGGCAGGCACTCGGCGCTCGCGAGATGGGTGGAGGCGCCAACGTACGAGGAGGTGCCGACGCTCACGTGCTGGTACTTCTCGTACTGGAGCGGCGATCACGGGCGACGGGCTCGAGCTGTACCTGCGCCACGGCCGCGTGATCTTCGCGTTCCCGACGAACGACCACCTCTACGCCGTGTTCGTCGCCTGGCCGATCGCCGAGCTCGATCGGGTTCGCGCCAACATCGAACGTGAGCTGCTGGCGGTCGTCGACGGCGTGCCCGAGTTCGCGGCCGCGTGCGCGCGGGACGGCGAGAGGAGCGGCTCTACGGCGCGACGAGCCTCCCGAACTTCCTGCGCAAGCCGTACGGCGAGGGCTGGGCGCTCGTCGGCGACGCCGGCTGCCACAAGGATCCGTACCGGGCGCTCGGCGTCTGCGACGCCTTCCGCGACGCCGAGCTTCTCGCCGACGCCCTCGGCGACGCGATGTCCGGGCGCGAGCCCCGAGGAGGACGCCCTCGCCCGCTACGAGCGACGGCGGAACGAGGCGACGCTGCCCGACTACCGCCAGAACATCGAGCAGGCGAAGCTCCAGCCGGCGCCGGACGAGTTCCTCGCGCTGCGCGCGCGCCTGCGAGGCGACGACGAGGCCACGAAGCGCTTCTACCTCGCCAGTGAAGGGCTGCTCGAGGCCGCCTGAGGGACGTTCGCGATGCGCCTGGCAGGATTCGAACCTGCGACCTCGCGCTCCGGAGGCGCGCGCTCTATCCCCTGAGCTACAGGCGCGGGATCGCCTAGTGTAGATGAGCGATGCCACGATCCCGCGCGCTCGCGGCGCGATCTCGTGTGTCTGGGCCGCTCCCGCGGCCGCCAGGCGGCCTTGACGGCCGCCTGCCACCCGCGTGCGCTTCGCGTGCCGAGTGCGTCACCGATGCTCCTAGCATCGGCAACGCCCTCATCCCGCGCCCCAGAGCAACCAGCTCGCGCCGCGAGACGGACGGTCTCGTGGCACCGATCATCTAGCCGTGGAGATCTCGGCCCGGATCGTCACGCTCGAGCTCGCCGAGACGTTCACGATCGCGCGCGACTCGACCGACACCGCGGACGTCGTCGTCGTCGAGCTGCGCCACGAAGGGACGAGCGGCTTCGGCGAGGGCGCTCCGATCGAGCGCTACGACGAGACGGCGAGCCTCGGCGCGCGCGTACGTCGAGGAGCACGCGGAGCTGGTAGGGGACGATCCGTTCGCGCTCGAGGAGATCATGCGGCGACTGCCGGAGCGCGAGTTCGCCGCCCGCGCCGCGATCGACGGCGCACTCCACGACCTCGCGGGCAAGCTCGCCGGCCAGCCGGTCCACCGCCTGCTAGGCCTGCCGGCCGCCGGCCCGCCGACGTCCTGGACGATCTGGCTCGGCGATCCGGACGACATGGCCCGGCGCGCGGAGAAGGTCGGCGGCCGCTTCAGGCGGCTGAAGCTCAAGCTCGGCGGCGCGCGACGGGCTCGACGTCGAGCGCGTGCGTGCCGTGCGCGGCGTGACCGACCTGCCGCTGCAGGTCGACGTGAACGAGTGGTGGTCGCTCGAGGAGGCGCTCGAGGCGCTGCCGCAGCTGGCCGAGCTCGGCGTCGAGTACTGCGAGCAGCCGCTGCCGGCCGGTGACGACGGCGGGCGCGACGCTGAAGGAGCGCTCGCCGGTCCCGATCTACGTCGACGAGGACTGCCACCGGCTCGGCGACGTGGCGCGCTGCGCCGGAGATCGCGCACGGGATCAACATCAAGCTCGCGAAGTCGGGCGGGATCCGCGAGGCGCTGCGGATGGTGCACGCGGCCCGAGCGCTCGGGCTCGGCGTCATGCTCGGCTGCATGGTCGAGTCCGGCCTGGCGATCGCGGCCGGCTGCTGCGTGGCGCCCCTGTGCGACCACGTCGACCTCGACGGCAACCTGCTGCTCGCCGAGGATCCGTGGCCCGGCGTCGAGCTGCGCGACGGCGTGCAGGTGCCGGCGGAAAGGCCCGGTCTCGGGTGTCCGAGAAGCTGCTCGTACTCGCTGAGGGCTTCTCGGGCGACCCGCACTACGGGAAGACCGCGCGCGGCGTGCTCGCGTACGGGCAGCGCCCCGTCGTCGCGCTGCTCGACTCGACGAGGGCGGGCGAGACGCAGGGCGGCGTTCCGATCGTGGCCTCGGTCGACGACGCGCTTCCGTCTCGGCCCGACGACCGCGGTCGTCGGCGTCGCCACCCAGGGCGGCCGCTTCCCGCCCGCGTGGCGCGAGCTGCTGCGCACCTGCATCGGCAAGGGCCTCCACGTCGAGAACGGCCTGCACGAGTTCCTCGGCGACGACGCCGAGATGGTCGACGCTCGCCGCCCGGCACGGCGTCGAGCTGCGCGACCTCCGGCGCCCGCCGCCCGGCCTGAACGTCCCGACCGGCGCGAACCTCGAGCTGCCGGTGCAGACGGTGCTGACGGTCGGCTCGGAATGCGCGATCGGGAAGATGACGGTCTCGCTCGAGCTCGAGCGTGAAGCGCGGTCGCGCGGCCTCGCCGCCGAGTTCGTCCCGACCGGCCAGACGGGGATCGCGATCGCCGGCTGGGGCATCGCCGTCGACGCCGTCGTCTCCGACTTCCTCGCCGGCGCGGCGGAGCAGCTCGTCGTCGAGGGGCACGAGCGCGGCGGCGAGCTCCTGCTCGTGGAGGGCCAGGGCTCGCTCATCCATCCCGCGTACTCCGGCGTCACGCTCGGGCTCGTGCACGGCAGCGCGCCGCACGCGTTCGTGCTCTGCCACCTCGCCGGGCAGACCGAGGTGGAGGGCTACCCGGGTCATCCGATCCTGCCGCTGCTCGGAGCTCGTCGAGCTGCACGAGCGGATCGCCCTGCCGGCCCGGCCGCGCGCGGGTCGCGGCGTCGCGCTCAACACCCGGGAGCTCGACGAGGACGAGGCGCGCGACGCGATCGCGGCGGCAGAGGCGGAGACCGGGCTCGTCGCCGACGATCCGGTCCGCTTCGGGCCGATCGCGGCTGCTGGACGCCGTGCTCGCCGCGCTCGCGTAGCCCTTCAGCGCGCGGGTCGCGCCGCCGATAACCCGGCTGGACAGCGGCACCACCGACAGAAAGAGGACGACCTTGAAGAGGATCACTGCGGCGCTCGCTCTGGCGTGCGCGCTCATGCTGACCGGCTCGGCGACCGCCGTCGACTTCGGCGCGAACGACGACCGGGCAAGTACGCGGAGGACGGCGGTGCGGCCTTCTTCGGCCAGATGGCGTCCGCCGGGCTGAGGCAGAACGTGATGACGGTTCGCTTCCTGCCGAGCGCGCCGCTGACGATCCCCGACAAGCCGTTCCTCGACGTCGCCGTGCCGACGGCCGCCGCGGCCGGGATCGCGCCTGTGTTCGCGGTCTATCCGTACCCGCCGAGCGAGATCGAGGCCGGCGCCGCGTCGCCTGCGGCCTTCGCCGCCTGGCTCGAGGCGCTGGCGCGGACGTACCCGCAGGTGCGCACCTACATCGTCGGCAACGAGCCGAACCTGAACAGCTTCTGGCGCCCGCAGGGCGACGGCGCCGGCCGGATCCTCTCCGCCGCCCGCCTTCGGCCCGTTCCTGGCCGCCGGCTACGACGCGCTCAAGGCCGTCTCGAGCGACATCACCGTGCTCGGCCTCGGCCTCTCGCCGCGCGGCGACGACGCGCCGAGCGCGGCCGGCAAGTCCTCTCCCGTGCACTTCCTCGGCGCGCTCGGCGACTGGTACCGCGCGAGCGGCCGAAACGCGCCGCTGATGGACGGCCTCAGCTATCACCCGTATCCGAACCCGAGCGACTTCACCGTCCCGTTCACGTTCGCCTACGGCTGGCCGAGCGCGAGCGTGCAGGAGCTCGACCGGATCAAGCAGGCCGTCTGGGACGCCTTCGACGGCACCGCGCAGCCGACGACGCCGCGACGGCCTGCAGCCTCTACCTCGACGAGGTCGGCTGGCAGGTCGACACCGTCTGGTCAGGCCGGCTACGACGGGCGCCGAGAACGTCGCCGTCGCCTCCGAGGCCGCTCAGGCGGCGATCTACGCCGAGCTCGTCCGGTACGTCGTCTGCGATCCCGACGTCGCCCAGGTGAACTTCTTCGGCTACTACGACGAGCGCGATCGTGGCGGCTGGCAATCGGCGCTCCGGCGCGCCGACGGCAGCGAGCGTGCAGCGCACGGGGCCGTGGCCGACGCGATCGCCGCGACCGGCGGGCGCTGCGGGGAGCGATGCGCTCGTGGAGCCCGGCGCGCGGCGTCATCGGCGCCTCGGTCGACTTCGGCTCGCTCGCGAAGCCGTCCGTGCTCACGCGCCGCGCCTGGAGCTTCCGCGCGACCGCGCTCGAGGACGCGACCTACCAGCGCCGGCATCTTCAGGACGCGGGACGAGCCCGTCGCAGATCGGCAGGGAGCTGGCGGCGGGCACGAGCGTCCGTGCGAGAGATCGCGGGCACGATCAAGTCCCGCTTCGTGCCGGTGATCGCCTTCCCCTCGGGCACGGCTCGCGCCCGGGTCGTACGTCTACGCGATCCGGCTGTCGGCGAGCGTGAACGACGAGCGCATCTCCGTCTTCGTCTCGAAGCCGTTCAAGGTGGGCGCCGCCGAAGGGCAAGCGCGAAGGCGAAGCCGAAGAAGGCGGCGAAGAAGCCGAAGCGGAAGCCGAAGCGGCGTCCGTAAGAGACACTTGACAGCGAACAGGTGTTCGTGCATACTCCGAACACATGTTCGGTCGGCTCATCCTCGTCGTCGCCGTCTCGGTCTTCCTCTGGGCGACGTTCGCGCGCTCGTCGGATGCCTCGAAGCCCGAGCAGCGCTACGTCGTCCAGCCGCGCCGACACGCTGTGGTCGATCGCGGCCGCGCGTTACGGCGATCCGCGCGAGGGCGTCTACGAGCTGCAGCAGCGGAACGGGCTCGACGGCACCACCATCGTCCCCGGGCAGGTGCTCATGCTGCCCTAGACCCGACCTAGACTCCGACATGGATCTCGACGTCGTCTTCGTCGGGACGGCCGGCTCGATGCCGACCGCCCAGCGCGAGCCCGGCGGCGACGCTCATTCGCCGGGGCGGCGAGCGGCTGCTCTTCGACTGCGGCGAGGGCACGCAGCGGCAGCTTCTCCGCTCCGACGTCGGTCTCGTCGAGCTTCGCGAGATCTTCCTGACGCACTTCCACGCCGACCACTTCCTCGGGCTGCCCGGGATGCTGAAGACGTTCGCGCTGCGCGGCCGCGAGCTGCCGCTGACGCTCTACGGGCCGGCTGGGCTCGCGGAGCTGATGGTGTCGCTGCGGAGGCTCTTCGGCCGTCTCACGTATCCGCACGACGTCGTCGAGCTGCGTCCCGGCGACGCGCTGGAGCGCGACGGCTACGAGCTGCGGACGATTCGCGGTCCGGCACGGCCTGTCTGCGTTCGGCTACGCGCTCGTCGAGCACGGAGCGGCCCGGGCGGTTCGACGTCGAGATCGCCGATCGTCTCGGGGTGCCCGCGGGCCCCGAGCGGGGCATGCTTCAGCGCGGCGAGTCCGTGACGCTGGCCGAGCGGCGCGCGTCGTGACGCCGTTCGACGTGCTCGGCCCGCCGCGCGCGGGCCGCACCATCGTGCTCTCCGGCGACACGGCGCCGGTGCAGTCGGTCGTCGAGGCCGCGCAGGGGGCGGACCTGCTCGTGCACGAGGCGACGTTCTGCGAGGACGAGGCCGACCGAGCGCGCGAGACGGAGCACTCGACGGCTGCGCAGGCGGCGGGGGTGGCGCGCGAGGCGGGCGTGAAGCTGCTCGCGCTGACGCATCTCTCGACCCGCTACTTCGGCGGTGACGTCGAGCGGGAGGCCCGCGACGATCTTCCCGGCGACCGTCGTCCCGCGCGACTTCGACGTGATCGACGTGCCGTTCGAGGAGCGTGGCGTGCCGGAGCTCGTGAAGAGCGGCGCGCGGACGCGGCGTGGCCGCCGCTCAGGCGAGCAGGCGGACGACGCTGGCGCGCCGATAGTCGAAGATCTCGTCGAGCCACCGCTCGACCGTTAGGGGCCGCAGGAGGGACGCCAGCGGCTCGCCGGCGAGCCGGTAGCTGACGTGGTCGTAGAGCTCGGTGCCGCCGGCGACCGCTGTCACCCGGTGCGTGTGCACCCAGAGGCGGTAGGGCCCGCGGAGCTGGACGTCCGTGAAGCCGCGCGGCGGCCGCCAGTCCTCGATCTCGGTCAGCCAGTGCACCGGCACCGGTCCGAGCCGCAGTCGATAGCGGAGCCGGGAGCCGCGCTCGAGCCGCTCGGGCGCCTCCAGGATGCGAAAGCGCAGCCAGTGGGGCGTGATCGCCTCGAGGTTGTGTGGATCCGCGAAGAACGCGAATGCCTCGGCGGGGGAGACCGGCACGACCTGCGTTCGCTCCAGCACGTGTGTCCGGGAGGGTCGGCGGCGGTCGACCCCTGCGCCCGCCGCCGCCCTCCGGTCCTCGTGGCTCAGCTCGCCTCGCGGTCGACGCTGCCTCGCCAGGCGCCGCTCTCGGCGCCGCGCGCCTCGATCATCTCCTTGAAGCGCTCGAGATCGCCCCGCACCTGGCGGCGTGCCATGCCGGTGACGTCGGCGACCTTCTCGACAGCGCCCTGCGGCTCGGCGTCCATCGAGACCATGATCTGGCACCGCTCGTCGTCGAGCGGATGGAAGTCGACCGCCCCGGCGTTCTCACGGCCGCTCGTGCTCTTCCACGCGATGCGCGTGTCCGGCACCTGCTCGGTGATCTTCGCGTCCCACTCCTCCGTCTTGCCGGCGACGGTTGCCCGCCAGTGCAGGTGCTCCTCGTCGAGCTGGCGCACCTCGTCGACGTGCTCCATGAAGCGCGGGAACTCCTCGAACTGCGTCCACTGGTTGTACGCCGTCCGCACCGGAACCTCGAGCTCGATCGACTCCTCGACCTTCGACATCGTTTCCTCCCTGTCGTCGTTGGGTAGACAAGATGTAGAACTATCCTTCTACGAAATGTCTAAACATCCGAACCTGACGATCGCCGAGGTCGCCCGCGAGACCGGCGTCAGCCCGGCCACGCTGCGCGCGTGGGAGGAGCGGCACGGCTTCCCCGCCCCGCAGCGGCTGGCCGGCGGCCAGAGGCGGTACGGGGAGGACGACCTGGCGCGGATCCGGCGCGTGCTCGCGGAGCGGGAGGCCGGCGCGACGCTCGCGAGCGCGGTCGCGAGGGCGGCGGTCGACGATCACCGCGAGCGGCTCGTTCTTCGCCGAGCTCCGCTCGGGCTCGCGACCGCTCCAGTCGCAGGTGGTGCGGAAGCGGACGCTCGTCGCGTTGAGTCACGCGATCGAGGACGAATGCTCGCTGCGCGCGGAGCGCGGGCTGCTCGTCGGCGCGTTCCAGGAGCGCCGCTTCTACGTGCACTCGAGGCGCCGCTGGCGCGACCTCGCGCGCGGCGCGCGGCGCGCTGTCGTCTTCGCGGACTTCGAGTCCGCGCGGACGCCTGCGCGCGCGCCCGCCGAGGTGCCGATCCCGCACGACGACGCGCTCAGCCGCGAGTGGGCGATCGTCCACCTCGCGCCGCGTTCCTCGGTGCTCCTGCTCGGTCGCGAGCTGCCCGGCCGGGCTCGACGGCCGGACGGCGAGCGACGCTTCGAGCTCGTCTGGAGCACGGATCCTCCGCTCGTCTGGGACGCGATCGAGACGGCGGCGAGCCTCGCCGAGCGCACTGCGCCGTCCGTCGCCGCCGCGCTGAGGCTGGATCTCGCCGCTGTCTCGCACCCGCTCGGCTTCGACCCGGCCTTCGTCATCGCGCTGACGAACCGGATGGTCGGCCACCTCGACCGCTGATGCGGACGGCGATCGTCCTCTTCACGCGGGACCTGCGCGTCCACGATCAGCCGGCGCTCGCGGCGGCGACCGAGGCGGCCGAGCAGCGTGGTGCCGCTCTTCGTCCTCGATCGCGAGCCTCGCCGCGCACTTCGGCGCCCCGAACCGCATCGCCTTCCTCCTCGAGGCCCTGCACGACCTCTCGCGGTCGCTGCGCGAGCTGGGTGGCGCCCTGGTCGTCCGCCGCGGCGACGTCGTCGCCGAGACCATGCGCGTCGCGGCCGAGGCGGGTGCCGGCGCCGTCTTCGTGAGCGAGGACGTGAGCGGGTACGCGCAGGCGCGCGAGCGCCGTCTCCGCGAGGCCTGCGACGCGGCGCGCGTCGACGCTCCATGTCGGCCCGGGCGTGACGGTCGTCCCGCCGGGCGACGTCGCCCCGGCCGGCTCCGACCACTTCCGCGTCTTCACGCCCTACTGGCGCCGCTGGCGCGACGCGCCCCGGCGGCGCGCTGCTGCCCGCGCCGGAGCGGATCTCGCTCCCGGCAGGGCTCGAGCACGGCACGATCCCCGCCCTCCCCGAGCTCGTGGCGGGAAGTCCGTCGCCGGAGCTGCCGCAAGGCGGCGAGACCGTCGGCCGCCGGCGGCTGGAGCGATGGCTCGACGACGGCCTGGCTGCCTACGGCCGCCGGCACGACGACCTCGCCGCGAACGCCACGTCTCGGCTCAGCCCCTATCTCCACTTCGGGTGCCTGTCCCCGCTCGAGGTCGCCGAGCGGGCGCAGAGCCGCCCCGGCGCACAGCCGTTCGTGCGGCAGCTCGCGTGGCGGGACTTCTTCGCCCAACTGCTGGCTGCGAATCCGCAGAGCGCCGCGACGGACTTCCGCGACCGCGGCGACGCGTGGCACGACGACGCAGACGCGCTTGCGGCGTGGCGGGAGGGGCGCACGGGCTATCCCGTCGTCGACGCGGGCATGCGCCAGCTCGCGCGCGAGGGCTGGCTGCACAACCGGGCGCGGCTCATCACCGCGTCGTTCCTGACGAAGGATCTCTACCTCGACTGGCGCCTCGGTGCGCAGCACTACTTCGAGCTGCTCGTCGACGGCGACGTCGCCTCGAACGCCGGCAGCTGGCAGTGGGTGGCCGGCACGGGCGTCGACCCGAGGCGGCACCGGATCTTCAACCCGACCGTTCAGGGCAAGCGGTTCGACCCGAACGGCGACTACGTGCGCCGCTACGTCCCGGAGCTGGCCGAGATCGACGGCGCCGCCGTGCACGAGCCGTGGCGGCTCGGGCTGCTCCGCCCGCCGGAGTACCCGGAGCCGATCGTCGACCACGCCGAGGCGGTCGCCGCGTTCCGCGCGCGCCGCTTACCGACGTCCTGACGATGCGCTAGAGTCGCCCGCGACCCTTTAACCCGGTCCAGCGAGACCGGAAAGGAGCGGAATGAGCACGCACGTCCCCCGCCGGCCGGCGGACGAGAAGTCTCTGCTCGACGCGGAGGCGCTGCAGCGCACGCTGACGCGGATCGCGCACGAGATCATCGAGCGCAACGACGACCTCGAGACCGTCGCGCTCGTCGGCATCCACACCCGCGGTGTCCCGCTCGCCGAGCGCCTCGCGGAGCTGATCGAGGAGCGAAGCGGCGTCGAGGTCGAGGTCGGCGCCGTCGACATCACCTTCCACCGCGACGACCAGACCGCGGCCCCCGAGCAGCCGGTCGTGCACGCGACCGACCTCGACTTCGGGCTCTCGGGAACGACCTGCGTCCTCGTCGACGACGTCCTCTACACGGGGCGGACGATTCGCGCCGCGATCGAGACGCTGTTCGAGCACGGGCGGCCGGCGCGCGTCCAGCTCGCGGTGCTCGTCGACCGCGGTCATCGCGAGCTGCCGATCCGGCCGGACTACGTCGGCAAGAACCTGCCGACGGCTCGCAGCGAGCGCATCCAGGTGCAGCTCGAGGAGATCGACGGCGTCGACCGCATCCTGCTCGTCGCCAGCGCCCGAGGAGTCGTCATGAGACACCTGCTCGCCATCGCCGACCTCGGCCGTGCCGACGTCGAGCGGATCCTCGAGACCGCCCGCGCGCTCGACGGGCTCGAGGGCAAGCTGCCGACCCTCGCGGGTCGGCTCGTGATCAACCTCTTCTACGAGTCGTCGACGCGCACGTCGTCGAGCTTCGAGCTCGCCGCGAAGCGGCTCTCGGCCGACGTCATGTCGCTGAAGGCGGCGGGCTCGTCGGTCGACAAGGGCGAGTCGCTGAAGGACACGGTGCTGACGCTCGACTCGTACGACCCGGCGGCGATCGTCATCCGGCACCCGCAGGTCGGCGCGCCGCAGCTCGTCGCGCGGTACTCGAACGCGCAGGTCGTCAACGCCGGGGACGGCAAGCACGAGCACCCGACCCAGGCGCTGCTCGACCTCTACACGATGCGGGAGGCGTTCGGGAGCTTCGACGGGCTTCAGGTGGCGATCGTCGGCGACGTGCTCCACTCCCGGGTCGCCCGCTCGCTCGTGCAGGCGCTCGGTCTCGTCGGCGTCCAGGTCGTGCTCGTCGGGCCGCCGTCGCTCCTGCCGCGCGGCGCCGAGGCGCTCGGCTGCGAGGTCGCGACGGACATCGCCGCGATCGAGAGCGCCGACTGCGTCTACGTGCTGCGGATGCAGCGGGAGCGCATGGAGTCGGCCTACGTCCCGAGCCTCCGCGAGTACACCGCGCGCTGGGGCATCACGCCCGAGCGGATCAGCCCCGGGCAGCGCGTCATGCACCCGGGTCCGATCAACCGCGGCGTCGAGATCGACGGCCGGGTCGCCGACTCGCCGCAGTCGCTGATCCTCCACCAGGTGCGGGCGGGAGTGCTCGTGCGGATGGCCGTCCTGCACGACCTGCTCGCGAGCGAGTCGCGGCTGCCGGTCGAGGCGGTGGCGGCATGACGCTTGCGAGCCGAAACGGGCGCTCCGACTCCCTCGTCGTCGAGGGCCGCCTCCTCGGGGGCGAGTGCGTCGCGGTGACCGTCACCGACGGCGTGATCGCACGGATCGAGCCGAGCGCCGCGACCTCCCGCGTCGTGGCGCCCGCCTTCGTCGACCCGCACGTGCACCTCCGAACGCCCGGCCGCGAGGACGAGGAGACGATCGCCTCCGGCACCGCCGCCGCCGCCGCGGGCGGCTACTGCGCGATCGTCGCGATGCCGAACACCGACCCGGTCGTCGACTCCGCGCCGATCCTGCGCGGCCTCTTCGACCAGGCGCGCCGAGAGGCCGTCGTCCCCGTCGGCTTCATGGCCGCGATCACGCGCTCGCTCGGCGGCGAGGAGCTGACCGAAATGGGTGAGCTCGCCGACGCCGGCGCGGTCGCGTTCACCGACGACGGCCGCCCCGTCACCTCGGCCGGGCGTGATGCGGCGCGCGCTCCAGTACGGCGCCGTCACCGGCCGCCCGCTGGCGCTCCACTGCGAGGAGCCGACGCTCTCGGGCGACGGGCACGTCCACGAGGGCGTCGTGTCTGCAGAGCTCGGGCTCGCCGGCTACCCGTCGGTCGCCGAGAGCGCGATGGTCGAGCGCGATCTCTCGCTCGCGCGCTACGAGCGGCGTTCAGTGCACCTCATGCACCTGTCGGCCCGCGAGTCCGTCGAGGCGCTCGAGGCCGCGCTGGCGCACGGGGTCGAGGCGAGCGGCGAGGTGACGCCGCACCACCTCGTGCTCACCGACGAGGCGGTGCGCTCGCTCGACACAAACGTCAAGATGAACCCGCCTCTGCGGGCCGAGACCGACCGGCGGGCCCTGCTCGAGGGGCTTCGGAGCGGCGTCATCGGCGCGATCGCCACCGACCACGCGCCGCACGCGCGCGAGGAGAAGGACGTCCCGTTCGAGGCCGCGCCGTTCGGCGTCACCGGCCTCGAAACCGCGTTCGCGGCCCTCAACACGCACCTCGTCCGGCCGGGCCTGCTGTCGCTCGAGACCCTGCTCGAGCGCATGTCCGGCGGGCCTGCGCGGGCACTCGGCCTGCCCGAGCCGCGGCTCGAGGTCGGCGCGAGGGCGAACCTCGTCGTGCTCGACCCCGACGCGGAGTGGACGGTGACCGAGGACGGCTTCCGCTCGCGCTCTGCCAACAGCTGGCTCCTGGGCGAGCGCCTCTGCGGCGCCGTGCTCCAGACGGTCGCCGACGGCCGCGTGGTGCACGGATGACGGGCTACCTCGCGCTCGAGGACGGCACGGTCTTCCACGGCGAGTCCGTCGGCGCCGAGGGCGTCGCGTTCGGCGAGGCGGTCTTCACGACGGCGATGACCGGCTACCAGGAGACGGTCACCGACCCGAGCTTCGCCGAGCAGCTCGTCTGCTTCACGGCGCCGATGGTGGGCAACTACGGGGTCGCCGACAGCCGGTCGGAGTCGGACGCCGCCCACGCCAAGGCCGTGCTGATGCGCGAGGCCCGCGGCCCGGAGTGGACGGGCTGGCTCGCCGAGAAGGGCATCGTCGGCCTCAGCGGGATCGACACGCGCTCGCTCGTGCTCCGCCTGCGCGAGGGCGGCTCCCTGCGGGCGGCCGCCGTCGCCGCGCCGCTCGCCGAGGACGAGGCGCTCGAGGCGGTCCGTGCGACACCCGCGATGACCGGTGCGGCCCTCGTGGCCCACGTCTCGGCGACCGCGCCGTACGCCTTCTCGGAGACGGGCCGGGTGCGGATCGCCGTCGTCGACTACGGCTGCAAGCGCTCGATCCTGCGCCGGCTGGCCGGCTGCGAGGCCGCCGTGACCGTCTACCCATGTGGTGTCGACGCGGACGAGCTCGCCGGCTACGACGGCGTCCTGCTCTCGAACGGGCCCGGCGACCCGGAGCCGCTCCGCGACGAGGTGCGCGAGGTCGAGCGCCTCCTCGGGCGCGTGCCGGTGCTCGGGATCTGCCTCGGCCACCAGCTGCTCGGGCTCGCGACCGGCCACGAGACGTTCAAGCTGCCCTTCGGGCACCGCGGAGCGAACCACCCCGTGCTCGACCGACGCACGCAGCGCGTCCTCGTCACGAGCCAGAACCACGGCTTCGCGGTGGCACCGAGCGACGCGGACGAGGCGACGCACGTCTCGCTCTACGACGGCACGGTGGAGGGGCTCGAGTTCCCGGAGCTGCGCGCGCGCTCCGTGCAGTTCCATCCCGAGGCCGGGCCGGGCCCGCACGACGCCTGGCCGATCCTCGAGCGCTGGGTGAAGGACGTCGCCGATGCCGCGTAGACATGACCTCCGCTCGATCTGCGTGATCGGCTCCGGGCCGATCGTGATCGGGCAGGCCTGCGAGTTCGACTACGCCGGCTGCCAGGCGCTCAAGGTGCTGCGCGAGGACGGCTACCGCACGATCGTCGTCAACTCGAACCCGGCGACGATCATGACCGACCCGGGCTTCGCCGACCGCACGTACCTCGAGCCGCTCGACCTCGAGGGCGTGGCCGGCGTGCTCGGCCGCGAGCGGCCGGACGCGCTCCTGCCCACGCTCGGCGGGCAGACGGCGCTCAACCTCGCGATCGAGCTCGCGGACGAAGGGATCCTGGCCGCGCTCGGCGTCGAGCTCCTCGGCGCCCCGGTGGCCGTGATCCGGCGGGCCGAGGACCGCGAGCTCTTCCGCGAGGCGGTGCAGAGCTGCGGCCTGCGGGTGCCGCGCTCGCAGATCGTCACGAGCACCGACGGGCTGGCCGGGATCGCCCTGCCGGCCGTCGTGCGTCCCGCGTTCACGCTCGGCGGCCACGGCGGCGGCTTCGTCTCGACGCCGTTCGAGCTGCGCGCCCAGGTCGAGCTCGGCCTCCGGGAGAGCCCGATCGGCCAGGTGCTCGTCGAGGAGAGCGTCCGCGGCTGGGACGAGTTCGAGCTCGAGGTGATCCGCGACCGGCGGGACAACGTCGTCGTCGTCTGCTCGATCGAGAACCTCGACCCGATGGGCGTCCACACCGGCGACTCCGTCACCGTCGCGCCGCAGATGACCCTCTCCGACGAGGCCTACCAGGAGCTCCGCGACGCCGCGGCCGCCGTCATCCGCGCCGTGGGTGTCGAGACCGGCGGCTCCAACATCCAGTTCGCGCGCTGCCGCGAGACCGGCGACCTGCGCGTGATCGAGATGAACCCGCGCGTGTCGCGCTCGTCCGCGCTCGCGTCCAAGGCGACCGGCTACCCGATCGCGAAGGTGGCCGCGAAGCTCGCGGTCGGTTACACGCTCGACGAGATCCCGAACGACCTCACGCGGACGACGCCGGCGAGCTTCGAGCCGACGCTCGACTACGTCGTCGTCAAGTTCCCGCGCTTCGCCTTCGAGAAGTTCCCCGGCGCGGACACGACGCTCGGCACGCAGATGAAGAGCGTGGGGGAGGCGATGGGGATCGGCCGGACGTTCCAGGAGGCCTTCGGCAAGGCGTTCGCGAGCCGCGAGCTCGACGCCGGCGCAGTTACGCCCTGGCACACGCTCGAGGACCTGCCCGACGACCTCCATCCATGGTTCCGGCGGGAGCTGGAGGACCTACGGGCGAACGGGCTGCCGGCCGGCGAGCGCGTCTACCGGCGCGTCGACTCCTGCGCCGGCGAGGTCGAGGCCGACTCCAACTACCTGTACTCGACGACGGGCGAGGCCGACGAGGCGAGGCCGACCGGCGGCAAGCCGCGCGTCGTCATCCTCGGCTCGGGGCCGAACCGCATCGGCCAGGGGATCGAGTTCGACTACTGCTGCGTGCACGCCGTGCAGAGCTTCCGCGCGCAGGGCTACGAGGCCGTGATGGTCAACTGCAACCCGGAGACCGTCTCGACCGACTACGACACGTCGGACCGACTCTACTTCGAGCCGCTCACACCCGAGTTCGTGCTGCCGATCCTCGAGCGCGAGCGGCCGGTCGGCGTCGTCACCCAGTTCGGCGGACAGACGCCGCTCAAGCTCGCGCATGCGGTCGAGGCGGCCGGCTACAAGGTGCTCGGCACACCGGTCGAGGCGATCGACCTCGCCGAGGATCGCGAGCGTTTCGGGCGCCTGCTCGACGACCTCGGCGTCCGCTGCCCGCCCTGGGGAACGGCCGAGACGGGGGACGAGGCGGTCGCGGTGGCCGAACGGATCGGCTATCCCGTGCTCGTGCGCCCGAGCTACGTGCTCGGCGGGCGCTCGATGCGCATCTGCTACGACGAGTCGCAGGTGCGGGGCGCGCTCGCGGCCGCGCATGGAACCGTGCTCGTCGACCGCTTCCTCGAGGGTGCACTGGAGATCGACGTCGACGCGCTCTGCGACGGCGTCTCCGTCTACGTCGGGGCGGTCATGGAGCACGTCGAGGAGGCCGGCGTCCACTCCGGCGACTCGTCCTGTGTGCTGCCGGCGCCGTCGCTCGACGAGCAGACGTACGCGGAGGTGTGCCGCGTCGTGCGCCGGCTCGGGCCGGCCCTCGGCGTCGTCGGGCTCCTCAACGTCCAGCTCGCGCTCGTCGACGACGAGCTGTCCGTCCTCGAGGTGAACCCGCGTGCGTCCCGCACCGTGCCCTTTGCGAGCAAGGCGACCGGTGTGAACCTCGTCGACGCCGCGGCCCGGCTCGCCGGCGGGGCACGCCTGCACGACCTCGCGCTGCCCGACGAGAGGCGGCCCGAGCAGGTCAGCGTGAAGGCGGCGGTGCTGCCGTTCTCCCGCTTCCCCGGCTCCGACCCAGTCCTCGGCCCGGAGATGCGCTCGACGGGCGAGGTGATGGCGAGCGCGGACGACCTGGCGACCGCCTTCGCCAAGGCAGAGCGGGCCGCGGGGCGGCCGCTGCCGAGCTCCGGCACCGTCTTCCTGTCCGTCCGCGAGGCGGACAAGGCGGCGATCGCGCCGGTGGCGGCCGGCTTCGCGGCGCTGGGCTTCCGGCTCCTCGCGACGCGCGGCACCGCCGCCGTTCTCGCCGACGCCGGTCTTGCCGTCGACACCCTCGCAAAGGGCGACGCCGTCGTCGACGCGATCCGCGCCGGACAGTGCGACCTCGTCGTCAACACGCCGCAGGGGTCGGGGGCGCGGCGAGACGGGGCCCGGATCCGTCAGGCGGCGCTCGCGTCTCGCGTGCCGTGCATCACGACGCTCGCGGCCGCCCGCTTCGTGGTCGACGCGATCGCCCACGCGCAGGAGGAGTATCGCGCGCTCCCTGCAGGAGAGGATCGAGCGTGAGACGCGAGCTGCGTAGGGTCACCGGCGCCGAGACGATCGGGCCGTACACGCTCCTCCGCGTCTCCCGGGGCGGCCTCGCCGCGGGCTTGCCGGGGCAGTTCTTCATGCTCGAGGCGCCGGGCCGCCTGCTGCCGCGGCCGATGAGCCTCTGTCTCGCGACGAGCGACGAGCTCGCGTTCCTGATCGACCCGATCGGGCCGGGCACCCGTGCCCTCTGCGGTCTCATCGAGGGCACCGAGCTGCACGTGCTCGGGCCGCTCGGCAACGGCTTCGACCTGAACGTCGCGCGGCCGCTGCTCGTCGGCGGCGGCATCGGCGTGGCGCCGCTCCCGTACCTCTCCGAGGTGCTCGGGCATCCGCCGGCGCTGCTCGGCTTTCGCTCGGACTGGCACGCGGAGGCCGCCGCGCTCGTTCCGAACGCGGAGGTGTGCGTCGAGCCCGTCTACGTCACCGAGCTGCTCCCCGACGAGGGCCACGACGTGCTCGCCTGCGGCCCGGAGCCGATGCTCGCGGCGCTGCGCGCGCTCGTGCCGACGGCCCAGCTCGCCTGGGAGGCGCCGATGGCCTGCGGCTACGGCGCGTGCCACGGCTGCGCCGTCGAGATCGACGGCGAGCTCAAGCGCCTCTGCCTGGAAGGACCGGTCCTCCGTGCAGCTGCTTAACGCCTCCGGCTGTCTCGACGCGCTCGCCGCGCCCGACGTCGCGCGCTCGCTCGACGCCTTCGTGACGAAGACGATCACGCCGCAGCCGCGCGGGGGCAACCCACCCGTGCGGATCGCGGAGACGGAGCTCGGGATGCTGAACTCGATCGGGCTCGCGAACCCGGGGCGCGAGCGCTTCCTCGCCGAGACGCTGCCGCAGCTGCGTGAGCTCGGCGTGCCGATCTGGGTCTCGGTCGGCGGCTTCGCTGCACACGAGTACGCCGAGACGTGCGCGGCGCTCGACGATGTCGCCGCGATCGAGCTCAACCTGTCCTGCCCGAACGTCGACGAGGCGCCGGAGAGCGCGGGGGAGATCGTGGCCGCCTGTCGCGACGCGACCGCGCTGCCGCTCTACGCGAAGCTGTCGCCCGCCGCCTGGGACATCACCGAGGTCGCCCGCGCGGTCGAGGACGCCGGCGCCGACGGTCTCTCGCTCGTGAACACGATGCGCGGCCTCGCGCTCGACCCTGCCACGCTGCGGCCGCGGCTCGCCACGGGCGCAGGCGGCTACTCGGGTCCGGCGCTGAAACCGATCGCACTGGCCGCCGTCTACGCCTGCGCCAGGGCGGTCGATCTGCCGATCGTCGGCATGGGCGGCGTCCGCTCCGGGCTCGACGCGCTCGAGCTCATCGCGGCGGGCGCAGACGCGGTCGCGCTGGGCACCGTCCTCTTCGCCGACCCGGGCGCGCCCGTCCGCGTGCGCGGCGAGCTCGCCGTCGAGGTTGCCTGTCGTGGCAACGAGGATGTGAGCGAGTTGTACCGGTCAGCCCATTCGTCCCTGCAAATGGGCGATTCCAGTTTTGGCAACAGACGACAGAAAATGCCTGGAAACAGGCAAAAATCGACTGCTTGACCGGATCAGCGAGGCTGCTAGTATCCCGCGCTCATGGTGTCGTCGAAGACGCAAGCCCAGGCCCCGCTGCGCTCCCTCGACCAACGCATGGAAGCGCTGAAGCGCGCGAACGACATCCGTGTTCGCCGCGCGCAGCTGAAGAAGGACCTGAAGGACGGTCGTGTCCAGATCGAGGAGATCCTGCTCGATCCACCCGAGTACGTCTCCACGGCGAAGGTGTTCGACATGCTGATGGCGGTGCCGAAGTTCGGGCGCGTGAAGGCGGCGCGCCTGCTCAACCAGTGCCGCATCAGCCAGTCGAAGACGGTGGGCGGGCTCTCCGAGCGCCAGCGCGCCGAGCTGATCGCACTCTTCAATCGCTGAGTGGCGCGGCCGATTCCGGTCTTCGTGGTCACAGGCCCGTCGGGGGCCGGCAAGGGGACGTTGATCAAGCGGCTGGTCGACCGGCTGCCGGAGCTCGAGGTGGCCGTCTCCGCGACGACGCGCGCCCAGCGGCCCGGCGAGGAGCACGGCCGCGAGTACTGGTTCCTGAGCGAGGAGGACTTCGTCGCCCGGATCGAGTCCGGAGCCTTCCTCGAGCACGTGACGTACGTGTCCGGGCACCGCTACGGCACGCTCGACTCCGAGCTCGAGCGGATCGCCGACGAGGGGAGGGTCTGCGTGCTCGAGCTCGAGACGGAGGGCGCGCTGCGCGTGCAGGAGAGCGTCCACGGGAGCGTCACCCTCTTCATCGCGGCCGACGTGCCGGAGCTCGAGCGGCGATTGCGGGCGCGCGCGACCGAGAGCTCGGGCGAGATCGGCGAGCGGATCTCTCGGGCCAGGTCCCAGCTCGAGCAGGCCTACGAGTTCCGCTACATGGTGCGAAACGACGACGTCGACCGCGCCACGGACGCCCTGGCCGCGCTTGTCGAACGAGAACTCGCGTTCGCAGCTAGCATGTCCCGTCCATGATCCATCCCCGCATCGATGAGCTGCTCGACACGGACAACGGAGGCGTCGACTCGCGCTATGCGCTCGTCATCGTCGCCGCCAAGCGCGCCCGGCAGATCAACAACTATCACCATCAGCTCGGTGAGGGCATGGGCCTCGAGGAGGCCCCGCCGCCGCTCGTCGAGTCCCGGTCGAAGAACTACTTGACCATGTCCCTGGAAGAGATCGCCCAGGGCAAGATCAAGTACGAGTACCCGAAGAAGTAACGCTTTCGGGGAGCCGCTGCGGGCACAATGTGGCCGTGGCGCGGATCCTGCTCGGTGTCACCGGTGGTATCGCCGCCTACAAGGCGTGCGAGCTCCTGCGCGTGCTCGTACGGGCGGGGCACGAGGTGGTGCCGCTCGTCACCCCGGGCGCCGAGCGCTTCGTCACCGCCGAGACCTTCAACGCGCTTGCGCGCCGGCCGGCGGCGGACGATCTCGTATCCGCACCTGACGCGCGCCGACGCGCTCGTGATCGCGCCGCTGACCGCGAACACGCTCGCCAAGCTGGCGCACGGGCTCGCGGACAACGTGCTCACCGAGGCGGCGCTTGCCCACCGCGGGCCGATCCTCGTCGCGCCGGCGATGAACACCCGCATGTGGGAGCACCCGGCGACGCAGGCGAACCTCGAGGTGCTTCGCGCCCGCGGCGTGCAGATCGTCGGCCCGGAGGCGGGCGAGCTCGCAGAGGGCGAGACCGGCCCGGGCCGGATGAGCGAGCCCGAGGAGATCGCGCGCGCGGTCGAGGCGGCGCTCGGTCCCTCCGAGCAGTGCTCTCGCGGGCGTGCACGTCCTCGTCACCGCCGGCGGCACGCGCGAGCCGCTCGACGCCGTGCGCTACCTCGGCAACCGCTCGTCCGGGCGCATGGGCGTCGCGCTCGCGGCCGAGGCGAAGCGGCGCGGGGCGAAGGTGACGCTGCTCGCCGCGAACCTCGCCGTCGGCGCGCCGGCCGGCGTCGAGGTCGTGGAGACGCCCACGAGCTCCGAGCTCGAGCGCGAGACGCGGGCGCGCGCGACCGGAGCCGACGTCGTGCTCATGGCGGCCGCGGTCGCCGACTACCGGCCGGAGACGCCCGTCGAGGGCAAGCGCGCGAAGGGCGAGCCGTGGCACCTGACGCTCGACGCCCACCGTCGACATCCTGCAGCGGCTCGGGCGAGGAGGAGCGGAACGGCCAGGTGCTCGTGGGCTTCGGCGCCGAGATCGGCGCCGCCGGCCGCGAGCGGAAGCGCGCCATGCTGGACAGCAAGAATCTCGATCTCGTCGTCTACAACGATGTGGCGGACGCGGGGATCGGGTTCGACGCGGCCGACAACGAGGTCGTGCTGATGACGAGGAAGGGGGAGCGGGAAGTGCCGAAGGCACCGAAGGCGGAGATCGCGGCGGCCGTGCTCGACGAGGTCGAGCGGCTGCTCGAGGAGCGACGTGGAAGCTAGCCGGGATCCCGCGCTCACCGTCCCGTCGACGCGAGGCGATCGACCGCGTGTCGGCGAACCTCGCGCGCGTCGTGCACGCGCCGGCGGACACGTTGCGCCTCTGCACGATCTGCCTCGTCGCCGAGGGGCACCTGATCATCGAGGACTTCCCGGGCGTCGGGAAGACGATGCTCGCGAAGGCGCTCGCCCGCTCGCTCGACCTCGACTTCTCGCGTCTCCAGTTCACGCCCGACCTGCTGCCGTCCGACGTGACCGGCGTCAACGTCTTCAACCAGCGCGACAACGCGTTCGAGTTCCGGCCGGGCCCGGTGTTCGCGAACGTCCTCCTCGTCGACGAGATCAACCGCGCCTCGCCGAAGACGCAGTCGGCGCTGCTCGAGGCGATGCAGGAGATCCAGGTGACGATCGACGGCGCGACCTACGGGCTGGAGCTCGCCGTTCATGGTGATCGCGACCCAGAACCCGATCGAGTACGAGGGCACGTATCCGCTGCCCGAGGCGCAGCTCGACCGCTTCACGATGCGTCTCTCGCTCGGCTACCCGCCGCTCGCGGAGGAGGCGCGGATGCTGGCGGAGCAGACGACGGAGCCGCCGCTCGACTCGCTGGAGCCCGTCGCGAGCGCCGCCGACCTGCTCTCCGCGATCGCGCAGGCGCGGGCGATCTTCGTCGAGGAGAGCCTCAACCGCTACGTCGTCGCCGTGCTTCGGCAGACGCGCACGACCTCCCGGCTCGCGCTGGGGGCCAGCCCGCGGGCGGGCATCGCCCTGCTGCGCGTCGCGAAGGCGCGTGCGCTCGCGGACGGGCGCGACTACGTGCTCCCGGACGACGTCAAGGCAGTCGCGGTGCCGGTGCTCGCGCACCGCGTGATCCTGTCGCCGGAGGCGCGCTCGGCCGGGCTCACGCCGGGCGAGATCGTGCAGGAAGCGGTCGAGCAGACACCCGTGCCGGTCTGAGCGCCGGTGACGCCGCGCGGCAAGCTCACCCTCCTGCTCGGCGTCCTCACCTACCTCGTCGCCTGGCTGTTCGGCGCGAAGGTGCTCTATCCGGCCGCGGCCGGTCTCGTGCTCGCGCCGCTCGGGGCGCGGGCCTGGGTGCGGCTCGCCGCCGGGCCGATCCGGGTTCACCGGCGCGCCGGCCGCGGCGCGCTGCTCGAGGGCGACGACGTCTGGGTGACGCTCGAGGCCAGGCCGGGGACACGGGTGCCGCCGCCGGGCCTTGCCGTGCGCGAGCGGCTGGCCCGCCTGGGCGAGAGGCGGTTCCCGCTGCGGCTGCGACGGTCGCGCCTACCGGGGCACCTACGTCGTCGAGCAGGTGCCCCGCGGCCGCTACGCCGTCGAGCTGGCCGAGGCGTCGATCGAGGATCCGTTCGGCCTGGCGCAGTCCGTCGTCCCGCTGCAGTCCGGCGGCTCGATCGTCGTCTACCCGCGGCTCGTCCAGCTCGACGGGCTCTTCTCCGAGAGCGGCGCCCACGCGCAGGACGGCCGGAGGATGCTGATGCAGCGGCAGGCGGGGTTCGACTTCCACTCCGTCCGCGAGTACGAGCGCGGTGAGTCGCTCCGCAAGGTGCACTGGCCGACGACCGCGCGACGGGGCCAGCTGATGGTGAAGGAGCTGGAGGACTCGCCCCGCGACGAGATCGCGATCGTGCTCGACGCGGACGGCCCCGCGGGCGAGAGCTTCGACACGCAGGTGCGGGCCGCGGGGTCGATCCTGAGGACGCACGCGTCGCGGGGGCGCCGTGCCGTGCTCTCGCTGAACGCGTCGACGCCGGTGAGCGTCCGCGTCTCGTCGCTCGACCAGGACTGGCAGGCAGCCTACGAGGCGCTCGCGGCGGTCGAGGCCGGCGGCTCGCGCCCGGTCGTCGAGATGCTCTCGCGCGAGACCTCGGCGGCCCGGGCGCTCGAGCTCGTCCTCGTCACCGAGCGGCTGTCGCCGGCCCTCGGGACGAAGCTGGTGCAGCGCGCGCTCTCGAACCACGGCGTCTCCGTCGTCTGGGTCGACGCGCCGAGCTTCGCCGGCCGGCCGACCCGGATGGAGCCAGAGCTGCAGCGCCTGCAGCTCGCCGGGATCCCGGTCGCCGTGCTCCGCGCGGGCGACGATCTCGCCGCGACGCTCTCGGCCGGCCCGGCGCTGAGGATGCTCCGTGCTTAGAACCGCGATCGCGTACTCACTGCCCGCGCTCGTGATCGGGATCTCGTGGGGCCGCCTGGAGGACGGCGGCTCGCCTGCGTTCGCCCTCGTCGCGCTCGCGCTCGCACCCGCGCTCCTGCCGAGGCTCGCGTGGCGCCTGCTCGCGCTCGTGCCGGCGCTCGTCGCAGCGCTCTGGATCGCGTTCGACGCATCGCCGCTCGAGGCGAGGCCGGACGACGAGACGCGCGAGTACTTCGGACCGCTCTGGTCGTCCGTCACCGAGGGCCTGCGCGCCTTCTACGACGTCCGCGTGCCGTTCTCCGGCGCCGAGCAGCCGGAGATGCACGGTCTCGTCCTGCTCGCCGTGTTCGGGTTCTGCGCCGTGCTCGGGCTCGCGATCGCGTCGCGGCGGCCGCTGCTCGCGCTGCTCGCGCTCCTGGCCGGTGCGGGGTGGCCGATGACGCTCTACCCGCCGGACGGCGTCGTCTTCGGCGTCATCGTGCTCGTGGCCGCCCTCTGGCTGCTCGCCGCCCTGCGCGTCGAACGTCCGACGCCGGCGCTCGCGGCCGGCGCGCTCGTCGTCGTCGCCGCCGCGGCGATCTCGACGTCGGCGGCATTCGCGAAGGACGGCGTCCTCGACTGGACGCGGTGGGAGCCGTACGGCCTCTCCGGCCGGCCCGTCTCCGTCGACTTCGTGTGGGACGCGAACTACAGCGGGATCGACTTCCCGAGCCGGGAGACGACCGTCCTTCGGATCCGGGGCCCGGAGCGGAGCCACTACTGGCGCGCGACGACGCTCGACCTCTTCGACCGAGGATCGCTGGTTCGAGAACCTGACGCTCGTCGCGACTGCGGTCGGGCCGGGACGCCTCGTCGGCGCGTCACCGCTTCCCAGCGCGCCCACTACGCCTATCTCAGGCTCGGACACGAATTTCCAGGACCCGGTGCTCGTCCAGGGCCAGACGTCTCGCGCGCCTTCGAATAGGCCCATTCCGGAACCTCCGGTAGCAGGCTCTGATCCTCGGGTCTCTGTGCGGGAACCGCTCCTGCCGGCGCGCGCCGGGAACGAACGGAACTGGACGAGCCAGGAGGTCGAGATCGTCGCGCTCACCGACGAGCACCTGGTCGCGGCGAGCACGCCGGTCTCACTCGACTCGGCCGGCCTCGGCCGAGTCGACCTGCTCAAGGGCGGCGTGCTCCGACACCGGAGTGCTGCAGCGTGGGCAGCGCTACACCGTCGAGAGCTACGCGCCACGGCCGAGGCGGCGGAGCTCGCGGCGATCCGGGCCCGCTATCCGAGCGCAACGCGCGACTACCTCGAGATCGGCCGCACGACGCGTGCAACCCTTCGGCACTGCCGGGCGCCGCGCGACGGTGGCGGCGCTGTTCGAGCGACGAGCGCTACCTGCCGCTCTGGCCGTACGAGGGGCTCTACCGGCAGGCCGAGCGGCTCGCCACCGGCGCACGCGGGCCGTACGGCGCCGTCGTCGCGATCGAGACGTGGCTGCGCGAGACAGGCGGCTTCGAGCTACGACGAGCAGCCGCCGTCGTCGGGCGGCGTGCCGCCGCTCGCGTACTTCGTCGACGAGGGCCGGCGCGGCTACTGCCAGCACTTCGCGGGCGCGATGGCGCTCATGCTCCGCTTCCTCGGGGTCCCGACCCGGATCGCCGCGGGCTTCACCAGCGGCCGCCGCCGCGACGGCGTCTGGACGGTCACCGACCGCAACGCCCATACCTGGGTCGAGGTCTGGTTCCCGCGGTTACGGCTGGCTCCCGTTCGACCCGACGCCGGGTCGCGGAGCGATCAGCGCCGACCTACAGCGCCTCGTCCGATGCGTTCAACCCGGGCGACGCGGCCGACCGTGCCTTCGGCACCGGTGTGAGCGGCTTCGACCCCGGCGGCGCGGGCGAGCTCGGCCGCCTGACGCTCCTGAAGGAGCAGCGGGCGGCGAACCGGGGGATCACGGTCGCCGACGAGGGCGTGAGCACGCTCTGGATCCTGCTCGCGCTGCTCGCGACCGCGACGGTCGCGATCGGCCTCGTCAAGCTCCTGCGGCGGCGCTCCCGCTACCTGACCCGCGACCCGCGCCGGATCGCGGGCGCGACGCGCCGAGAGCTCGCCGACTTCCTCCTCGATCAGGGGCTTTCCGTGCAGGCCGAGCGCGACGCCCGAGGAGCTGCATCTGCTCGTCCGGGAGAGGCTCGGCATCGACGCTCGGCCCTTCGCCGCCGCGGTCGAGCAGGCCCGGTACGGGCCGCCCGGCCGCAGCCGCGCGGCGGCGGCCGCGGCCCGGCGACGAGCTGCGCGCGCTCCTGCGGCTGATCAGGCGCAGCCTCTCGCCGCGGCAGCGCGTTCGCGGCTACCTCGCGCTTCGCTCGCTGCGCGCATGAAGACGGGCGCATGACGCTCCGCGCGGTCGTGATGGCGGCAGGCCTCGGCACGAGGCTCAGGCCGCTCACCGAGCGCTACGCGAAGCCGGTGCTGCCGATCGACGGCCGCCCCGTCCTCGGCTCGCTGCTGCGCGAGCTCGCCGCTGCGGGGAGCCCGGAGGTGATCGTCGTCACCGGCCACCTGGGGCAGCAGGTGGAGCGGTTCGTCGGCGACGGCAGGCGCGTGGGGGCTGCGCGTGCGCGTCGCGCGGCAGGAGCGGCCGGACGGCTCCGCGGACGCCGTGCTGGCGGCGGAGGCAGAGCCGCCGTACCTCGTCCTCGCCGCCGACACGCTCTTCGCGCGCGGCGACGTCGGCCGCTTCGCCGGCGCGTTCATCGAGTCCGGCGCCGCCGGCGCAGTCGCCGTCCGGCGCCTGCCCGGCCCTTCGGCGCACCGGCACGCGGTCCGCATCCGCAACGGCCGCGTGGAGCGAATGCTCGACGACGACCCCGCGAACGAGCTCAGCGGCGCGCCGCTCTGGGCCGTCGGCGAGCCGGTCGCGCGCCGGCTCGCGACGCGGCCGGGCAAGGCGCCGTGGGAGCTCCAGACGGCGTTTCAGCAGGCGATCGATGCGGGAGAGCACGTGGCGGGGGTCGAGATCGGCGCGACCCGCGACCTGACGACGCCCGCTGATGTACTGCTCGAGAACTTCCCCTACCTCGGACAGCTGTGACGGACGCCTACGACCTCTTCCAGCAGGGCCGCCGCCATCTCGACGAAGGGCATGGCCGCGCAGGCCACGGTCGCCCTCGAGAAGGCGAAGCGGCTCGAGCCGGACAAGGCCTCGATCCGCGAGGCGCTCGGCATCGCCTACTTCCGGATCCAGCGCTGGGAGGAGGCCGAGGCGGAGTTCCGGGCCGTGCTCGAGCTCTCGCCGACCGACGACTACGCGCACTACGCCCTCGGCCGCGCGCTCGAGAAGCAGGGTCGCGACGCGGAGGCGAACGGCCACTACAAGCTCGCGAGCTCGCTGCGGCCCGGCGACGAGCGCTACGCAGACCGGATCATGGACCTGGAGCCGCCGGAGCGAGTGCCGCGTAGGAGCTTGTGTTCAACACAAGCTCCCGGCGCGCGGAGCAGCCGGGCTCCGGGGCCGCTCCGAGGCCGAGAGTTTGTGTTCCAGGACGCAAGCTGCTGAAGCGATACTGGTCGCGTCTGACGGTCGTCCAGCGGGTCAGCCGGCCGCGGTGCGGGTCGAGGATCGTGCGCGGCGAGATCGGCGCCGGCCTGCTCGTGCTGCTCGGCGTCGCCTCGGAGGACGGCGGTGCGGAGGCGGAGCGGCTGGCGGGCAAGGTCGCCCGTCTGCGCATCTTCGCGAACGAGGACGGTCGGTTCGACCGCTCCCTGCTCGACACCGGCGGGGCGGCACTCGTCGTCAGCCAGTTCACGCTCCTCGGCGACACCGCGAAGGGCAATCGGCCGAGCTTCAGCGATGCCGCGCCGCCCGAGGCCGCCGTCCCGCTCTACGAGCGCTTCTGCGAGGTGCTGCGGCAGCTCGGGGTCGGGTCGAGACGGGCGTCTTCGGCGCGCGCATGGAGGTCGAGCTCGTCAACGACGGCCCGGTGACGATCGTCCTCGACGCCTGACGTTCGTTATCGTCGAGCGCGTGCCGCAGCTGAACGCGATCGGGATCGTCACCTCGGACATGGAGCGGTCGATCGCCTTCTACCGGCTGCTCGGGCTCGACGTCCCGGAGACGCCCGAGGAGGGTCACGTCGAGACGTCCCTCCCGAACGGCGTCCGCTTCATGCTCGACTCGGAGGAGACCGTGCGCAGCTTCCGGCCGGACTGGTCGCGCGAGCAGGGGAACCAGCTCGCACTGGCGTTCGAGTGCGGCAGCGCGGGCGAGGTGGACGAGGTCTACGGGCGCGTCACGGCCGCCGGCTTCCACGGCGGAGAAGGAGCCGTGGGACGCGTTCTGGGGGCAGCGCTACGCACAGCTGCAGGACCCGGACGGCGTTCCGGTCGACCTCTACGCGGCACTCTGATCCGCCACCACCTTGCTACACTTCTGACACCATTTTCACCGGCTTGACGAAATGGGCGCGCGGCGCCCATTTTTTGTGAAAGGACGCTCAATGAGCACGACCTGGGAGAAGGAGAGGACGCTGCAGCGGCAGATCGCCGCGGCGGTCGAGCCTGCCCTGCCGGGCGTCGAGGTGCTGGCCGTCGAGCTGAGCTCGCCGCACCGCTTCACCGTCTTCGTCGATCACCCCCAGGGCGTCGACCACGCGCTCTGCGGCCGCGTCACCGACGTGCTGCGCGACTACCTGCGCGAGTACGGCATCGATGTCTCCTCGCCCGGGATCGAGCGCCCGCTGCGCAAGCCGGAGCACTTCGCGAGCGCCGTCGGCCGCGAGGTCGCCGTCCGTGCGCACGGCAGCAAGCGGCTTCGCGGCGAGGTCGTCAGCGCCGGCGAGCGCACCGTCACGATTCAGACCGGCGGCGACGCCGTCGAGATTCCGTACGACCAGATCGTGCGGGGCAACCTGATCTACACCGAAGCCGGAAACTAGGACCGGAGGCACCCATGTCCCAGGAGATCATCGAGGCCGTCCGCACGATCGAGCGCGAGAAGGGGATCGAGCCCGATCAGCTCGTCAGCGCGCTCGAGGACGCGCTCCTCGCCGCGTACAAGAAGACCCCGGGCGCCGCGCGCCACGCGGCCGTCGAGCTCGACGACGAGGGTGAGTTCCGCGTCTTCTCGATCGAGATCCCGTCGGACCTCGAGGTCCGGCTGCTCGACGAGGCGATGGAGGCGAAGATCGACGAGCTCGAGCGGCTCGAGGAGGAGACGGGCGAGCGCCAGCACACGCTCATCTCCGAGGACGACCTCGACCTCGACTGGTCGCAGGTGCCCGAGGATCTGATCCAGCGCGCCGACGTCACCCCCGACAACTTCGGCCGCATCGCCGCGCAGACGGCGAAGCAGGTGATCCAGCAGCGGATCCGCGAGGCCGAGCGCGCGATGATGTACGAGGAGTACGTCGACCGCCAGGGCGAGGTCGTGACCGGGATCGTGCAGCAGGCGGGCGACCGCAACAACGTCCTCGTCGACCTCGGCAAGGTCGAGGCGCTGCTGCCGCGCTCCGAGCAGGTCGACGGCGAGCGCTACGAGCAGGGCTCTCGCATCAAGGCCGTCATCACCGAGGTGCGCTCCGGCACGAAGGGCCCGCAGGTGATCCTGTCGCGCCGCGACCCGGAGCTGATCAAGACGCTCTTCGAGCTCGAGGTGCCCGAGATCGCCGACGGCCTCGTCGAGATCCGCGGCGTCGCGCGCGAGCCCGGCTACCGCTCCAAGATCGCCGTCGAGTCGCACGCCCAGGGCGTCGATCCGGTCGGCGCCTGCGTCGGCCCGCGCGGCTCGCGCGTCCGCATGGTCGTCTCGGAGCTCCGCGGCGAGAAGATCGACATCATCCCGTGGAACACGGAGCCGGCGCGGTTCGTCGCGAAGGCGCTGTCGCCCGCGCGCGTCCGCGAGGTCTACATCGACGACGAGACCAAGGAAGCGACCGTCGTCGTCCCCAACGACCAGCTCGCGCTCGCGATCGGCAAGGAGGGCCTGAACGCCCGCCTCGCCGCGCGGCTGACCGGCTGGAAGGTCGACATCCAGTCGGACGAGGAGTTCGCGCGCGCCGAGGCCGAGGCGGCCTTCGGCGGCGAGGGCGGCGAGGGCGAGGAGTTCACCGGCCGCTGCGGCGCCATCCTCTCGAACGGCAAGCGCTGCCCGAACACCGCGCTGCCCGGCTCGCGGTACTGCGGCGTGCCCGCCCACCAGGCGCTCGTCGGTACCGAGGCGGACGTCGTGGTGGAGGCCCGGTGAGGCCGTCGCCGAGGAGGTGAGGCCGAGGTCGAAGCGGTCGAGCAGGTCGAGGCCGAGAGCGCTGCCGAGGGGGAGCCAGCTGTTGCCGCTCCGACGCCGGCAGAGCCGGCATCTACGCTCCGGCCGGCTCCGTCGAGCCTACGCCGGCGCCCTCCGCGGAGGAGACCGGCCACGAGCTCGACGCCGGCGCCGAGGAGGTCGAGCGGACTGAAGCGTGAGCACGCCCGAGCGGACCTGCGCGGGCTGCGGCGCGAGGCGCCCGCAGCCGGAGCTCCTGCGCTTCGCGGCGCAGGACGGCCGGCTGGTGCCCGGACGACTGCCCGGCAGAGGGGTCTACACCTGTCCGCGGCTCGCGTGCTTCGAGCGCGCGGTGGCGCGGCGGTCGTTCAGCCGCGTGCTGAAGCAGACCGTCGTCGTCGATCCGGCGCTGGCGCGTCTCTACACTGTTTCTTCGAGAAGAGAGGCGACGCTGACTGATGGCTGACGGACCGAACAAGCCCAACCGCCCGATCCGGCCCCGCCAGGGGGCTCCCGGACGGAAGCGCCGCGTCGTCATCGAGGGCGGCGGCAACCGTCCACAGAACAAGTGGGGCAGCCGCGAGCGCCGCGACGCGCCGAAGCGCGAGGCGCAGCCCGTCGCGCCGCCGACCGGCCCCGTCACCGTCCCCTCGGGCGTCACCGTCCGCGACTTCTCGCAGGCGCTCGGCGTCGGAGCGGCCCAGCTGATCAAGATCATGATGGGGCTCGGCAGCATGATCCAGATCACGCAGTCGCTCACCGACGAGGAGGTCGAGCTGATCGCCGCCGAGCTCGGCCGCGAGGTGACGATCAAGCGCGCCGCCGACGAGGACGAAGAGCCGGAGGTCTTCGAGGACGCCGAGGAGGATCTCGCGCCGAGGCCGCCGGTGGTCACGATCATGGGCCACGTCGACCACGGCAAGACGTCGCTCCTGGACGCGATTCGCGAGACCGCGGTCGTGGAGACGGAGGCCGGCGGCATCACGCAGCACATCGGCGCCTACCAGGTCGACGTCGACGGCCGGAAGGTCACGTTCCTCGACACGCCGGGCCACGAGGCGTTCACCGCGATGCGCGCCCGCGGCGCGAAGGTGACGGACATCGCCGTCCTCGTCGTGGCCGCGGACGACTCGGTCATGCCGCAGACGAAGGAGTCGATCTCGCACGCGCGCGCCGCAGAGGTGCCGATCGTCGTCGCGGTGAACAAGATCGATCTGCCCGACGCCAACCCGGACCGCGTGAAGGCCGATCTCGCCGCCGAGGGCCTGCAGCCCGAGGACTGGGGCGGCTCGACGCAGTTCTCGCTCGTCTCGGCCAAGCAGAAGCAGAACCTCGACGACCTGCTCGAGCGGATCCTGCTCGTCGCGGACGCCGAGCTCGAGCTGACCGCGAACCCGAAGGCGGATGCCTCCGGGCCGATCATCGAGTCGCGGCTCGACGTCGGCCGCGGCCCGGTCGCGACGATGCTCGTGCAGCGAGGCTCGCTGCGCGTCGGCGACGCGATCGTCGCCGGTGACGCCTACGGCAAGGTGCGCGCCCTCTACGACTACCGCGGCGACAAGGTCAAGGAGGCCAGGCCCGGCACTCCGATCGAGATCCTCGGCTTCGACACGCCGCCGCCCGCGGGCGAGCTGGCGCGCGTCGTCGAGAACGAGCGCGAGGCGCGCTCGCTCGCGCAGCGGCGCGGCCAGCGCCTCCGCACCGAGCAGCTCGCGCAGCGCTCGAAGTCGCGCGTGTCCCTCGAGACCCTCTTCACGCAGCTGCAGGAGGGCGTCGTCCAGGATCTCAACCTGATCCTCAAGGGCGACGTCGGCGGCTCGGTCGAGGCGGCGATCTCCGAGCTCGCGAAGATCCAGCACCCCGAGGTGCGCGTCAACGTCATCCACCAGGGCGTCGGCGGCATCACCGAGGGCGACATCATGCTCGCCGCGACCTCGAACGCCCTCGTCGTCGGCTTCAACGTGCGTCCCAACGTCGAGGCGCGCCAGCTCGCCGAGCGCGAGGGCGTCGACATCCGCACCTACCGCGTCATCTACCAGCTCACCGAGGACATCGAGCAGGCACTCGTCGGCATGCTCTCGGCCGTCCAGACCGAGGAGATCATCGGCGAGGCCGAGGTGCGCGCGCTCTTCAAGGTCTCCCGCCTCGGCACGATCGCCGGGTGCATGGTCACCTCGGGCGTCGTGCGCCGCAACGCGCAGGTTCGCGTCATTCGCGACGGCACCGTCATCTACGACACGACGATCGCGCAGCTCAAGCGCTTCAAGGAGGACGCGCGCGAGGTGGCGGAGGGCTTCGAGTGCGGCATCCTGCTCGACGGCTTCAACGACGTGAAGGAAGGCGACGTGCTCGAGGCCTACGAGATGCGTGAGATCGAGCGCACGTCGCTCGACGAGCCCGCCGGCGCTCGCCCGACGCCTACGGCGTCGAGCTGATTTCTCTTGCAGCGGGCCGGATCCTGCGGATCCGGCTACGGCGTCCGCTCGCGCGGACGCCTTCCGCGCGAAGATCCCTGAAGCTGTGCACCGCAGCCCGCGGCTGGTAGTGCGCGCCGCTTAGCTTGTCTCGCCCGAGTCCGGCACGACGAGCTCGGCGGACGTGACGACGCAGTTCCGGCCGCGGCTCTTCGCGGCGTAGAGCGCGCGATCGGCCATGCGCACGAGCATCTCCCCGTCCGGGGCGTCGGTCGGGAAGAACGCGACGCCGAAGCTCGCGCTGACCGAGCGGTCGACGCCGGGCACCTCGACGAGCATGAGCTCCTGACGGAGCTTCTCCGCGAGCACGACCGCGCCGTCGAGCGGCGTGTCCGGGAGGAGGATGAGGAACTCCTCGCCGCCGTAGCGGCCGGCGACGTCGCTCTCGCGCAGGGCATTCCGCATCGCGGCGCTCGTGGCGGCGAGCGCCTGGTCGCCCTTGTCGTGCCCGTAGACGTCGTTGATCTGCTTGAAGTTGTCGAGGTCGCAGAGCACGGCGGCGAGCGTCAGCTCCGAGCGGGCCGCCTGCGCCAGCATCCGCATCAGCATCTCGCGCAGGGCGCGCGCGTTCGGAAGGCCGGTGAGCGCGTCCGTCGCCGCGCGCACCTCGGCGACGGCGAGGTTGCGCAGGTTGGCGAGCACCGGCGCCGCCTGGCTCACGGATTCCGAGATGCGGTTGCGGTCGGCGTCGGCGAGCTGCGCGTCGTGGGTGAGGAGCACCGAGCCGATCACCTCGCCGCCGACGAGCGACGGCACGCAGATCGAGCGCCGGTCGAGCCCGCACAGGCTGCAGGCGAGCAGCGGCTCGCGCTCTCGCGACTGCTCGTGGGGGCGGCCGAGCCGGACGGCGAGGCACGAGTTCGGCGCCGAATCGACGAGCCGCTGCGCGAACGCCGACGCGGTGTTCACGGGCGTCGTCGCCTCGAGCCGGTTCTGGCTGTTGTTCCGGTTCAGGACGACGACGTCGCTGCCGGGCAGCGTGCGCTCGAGATGGCGCTTGACGAGGGCGTGCGCCTCGGCCTCCGTCTCGGTCACCTGCAGGATCTCGGCGAACTCGCGCTGCGTCGAGTGGTAGGTCTGGTCGGCCGCGCTGCCGCTCGTGCTCCTGCCGACGCAGCCGGCCGAGCAGCATGCCCGGCCATCGCCGGCGAAGGCGGCGCTCAGGATCACGATCAGAGCGACGGTTCGGCGCAGGCCGGCCCCGTACGCGCCGTCGGCCTGCTGCCTGGACGAGGTCGCGCAGCTCGTCGTTCGCCTGGCGGAAGCGCGCCATCAGGCCGCTGCGGACCGCGTTCGACTCGGCGCTGATGTCGCGGCCGTTGCGGGCGCGGATGATCGCGTCGTTGGCGCTGCCGGCCCAGCGCTCTGCGATGCGCTCCTGCTCGGCGATGCTGAGCCGCTCGGCGTCGCGTCCGTCCGCGTGCGTTCGAGCCAGGTCGGCCGGCCTCCGCCAGTGCCGCCGAGGCCTCGTCGTACGACTCCAGAAAGCTCGGGTTCTGGGTCTGCGCGTAGCCGCGCAGCGCGCTCTCGCGTGCGAGCACTGCCGCGAGCATGGCGTCGGCGGTCTCGTACTTCATGAACGCATGCCGCGCCGTGCTGCGCTCCGCCGCCACGGCCGACCAGACGACGCCCGCGACGGCGCAGACGAACGCGCAGCAGGACCGCCGTGAACTTTGCGACATTGATCACGCTCATGTGATCGACCGGAACGCGCAACGCTTGAGGTCCCGGGACTACGCTGGCGGCATGAGGCCGTCACGATGAGCAGGGGCTGGGTCGGCATCCTCTCGGCCGAGCTGCACTTCCCGGAGGCGCACTCGCTGAAGGAGAAGCGCATGTATCTGCGCTCCGCGAAGGCGCAGCTCCAGAACCGCTTCGGGGCGGCTGTCGCCGAGGTCGACCATCACGACGCCTGGCAGCGGGCGCGGATCACGGCCGCGCTCGTCACGCGCGAGCACAGCGAGGCGGCGCGGCTGCTCGCGGACGCCGAGCGCTATCTCGCCTCGCGGGAGTGGGAGCTCGCGCTCGTCGAGCGTGAGATCGTCGGCCCGGACGGAGACGGGTGATGACCGCGCGGATGCGACGCGTCAACGAGTCGCTGCGCCAGGTGCTCTCGGAGGCCCTCCTGCAGCTCAAGGATCCGCGAATCGGGTTCGTCACCGTGACGGGCGTCGACACCTCGCCGGACCTCCGTCACGCGGTCGTCTACGTCAGCGTCCTCGGCGGCGAGCGGAAGCGGCGCAACAGCCTGGCGGTGCTCGAGGCGGCGCAGGGGGTGCTGCAGGGCGAGGTGGCCCGCGAGCTTCGGCTCAAGCGCACTCCGCTGCTGGCGTTCGAATACGATCCGTCCGTCGAGCACGGTGTCCGGATGAGCCAGCTCATCGACGAGCTCGCGCCGACAGACCCCACGCCGGATGACGCAGACGGGAACCACAGCTGACCTGCAGGCGGTCGCGGAGGCGATCCGCGCCCACGACCGCTTCCTCGTCACGACCCACGAGAACCCGGACGGCGACGCGCTCGGCTCGCTGCTGGCGACGCACCTGGCTCTCGGGAAGCTCGGGAAGGACAGCGTCATGTTCCTCGCCGGGCCGGCGCCGCTCCCGGCCGAGTACCGGTTTCTCCCGCTCGACGAGCTGCAGCGGGAGCTGCCTCGGGACGCGGCCGAGCGCGTGCTGCTCGCGGTCGACTGCGCGAACGAGACCCGGCTCGGGCCGGATCCGGCCGTCCTGCACCAGGCGCCGTTCACGATCGACGTCGACCACCACCACGACAACACCCGCTTCGGCGACGTCAATCTCGTCGTCTCCGACGCCTCGTCGACGGGAGAGGTCCTGCGCGACATCTTCCGCGAGCTGGACGTCGAGGTGACGCCGGACCTCGCCGAGCCGCTCTACGTCGCGCTCGTGACGGACACGGGCCGCTTCCAGTACACGAACACGACGCCGAAGGCGCTCCGGCTCGCCGCCGAGCTCGTCGAGGCCGGCGCCGACGTGCACAAGGTCTTCCAGGACGTCTACGAATCGGTGCAGTTCGCGAAGCTGAAGCTGCTCGCGCGGGCGCTCGAGCGGGCACAGGTCTACGAGGGCGGCGGGCTCGTCGTCTCGTACCTGCTGCGCGGCGACTTCGCCGAGGTGGGAGCGGCCGAGCCGTACTCCGAGGGCGTGATCGACTACCTGCGGGCCGTGGAGGGCGCCGACATGGCGGCGCTGATCCGGGAGCCGCCCCGGGGTGGCAGCCCGGCGCGGCGCGTGTCCCTGCGGGCGTCGCACGACGAGCTCGACGTCTCCGCGATCGCGCGGAAGGCGGGCGGTGGCGGGCACCGCCAGGCGGCGGGCTTCTCGAGCGACGACTCGATCGACGGGATCACGGACTTCATCGTCCGCGAGTTCGCCGAGGCACGGGTTGCGGCCGGAGTCGCGGCCGGGCACGCCTGATGCCGCCGCGCGGCCTCGAGCCGAGCGGGATCATCCTCGTCGACAAGCCCGCCGGGCCGTCGTCGTTCGCGATCGTGAACAGGGTGCGCGCGCGGCTCGGCACCCGGATGGGCCATGCGGGAACTCTTGACCCTTTTGCAACGGGATTGTTGCTTTTGCTCTCGGGACGCGCGACTAAGGTCGCTGGATCGTTCGTCGGGCTCGACAAGCGCTACGTCACGGACGTCGACCTGACGTCCCGCACCTCGACCGGGGATCCGGAAGGGGAGGTCGTCGAGCAGCTCGAGCCGCCCGATGCGGACGAGCTCGAGCGTCGGCTCGAGCCCCTCCGCGGCGAGATCGAGCTGCCGATCCCTGCCGCCTCCGCGGTCAAGATCGGCGGTGAGCGCGCCTACCGGCTGCACCGCCGCGGCGTCGCCGTGGAGATGCCCTTGCGGCGCTCCCGCGTGGACGCGCTCGACGTCATCACGTATACGGACGGAGTCGTGCGGCTCGATCTGCGGGTGAGCTCGGGCACCTACGTCCGGGCGATCGCGGAGGCGCTCGGCGGACACTGCGCGACGCTGCGGCGCACGGAGATCGGTCCCTTCGACGTCGAGGACGCCGACGAGCAGCGGATCCTCCCGGCCGACCAGGCGCTCGCCCTGCTTGCGTGAGGCGCCTCGCGTGACAGGCGGGTCGTGAGGGAGACCGAGAGGGGCCAGGGCGGTCCTGATCGGGACCTTCGACGGTGTCCACCTCGGCCACCGGCACGTGGTCGGGACCGCCGTCGCGACCGGGCTGCCGGTGCGCGTCCTCACCTTCGACCCGCACCCGAGGGCGGTGCTCGGCAACCTCGTCGAGCTCGTGACGACGGTCGAGCGCCGCGTGGAGCTGCTCCGTGAGGCCGGCGCCGCGGAGGTGGTCGTGCTCGAGTTCACGCTCGCGATGGCGCAGCTCGAGCCGGAGGAGTTCGCCGCCGAGCACCTCGGCCCCGACGACGTCGTCGTCGCGGGAGAGGACTTCCGCTTCGGACGGAAGCGACGCGGCGATCTCGAGCTCCTGCGCTCGCTCGGCCACGAGGTGCGCGTCGTGCCGCGGCTCGCGGCGTTCTCGTCGTCGGAGGTCAGGCATCGGCTCCACGAGGGCGACGTGCGCGGCGCAGCCGCCCTCCTGGGACGTGCGCCGGAGCTCGACGGCGTCGTCGTGCCCGGCGACCGCCGCGGCGGCACGCTCGGCTACCCGACCGCGAACCTCGCGCTCGACCCGCGCCTGCTCGTGCCGAGCTACGGCATCTACGCGGGGGCGGCGCACGGTCCGGACGGCAGGCAGTACCGCGCGGCGATGTCGATCGGCACCAACCCGCACTACGGCGGCCAGGAGCGGCGGATCGAGCCGTACCTGCTCGACTTCGAAGGCGACCTCTACGGACAGCGGCTCGTGGTCGAGCTCTGGGAGCGGCTGCGCGACGAGCGTGCGTTCGCGAGCGAGCAGGAGCTCGTCGACCAGATCGCCCGCGACGTCGAGCGGACGCGTGAGGTGACGCCGCCGGTCTGAAGCGGCTAGCGTGGGCTCGGCCGCATGGCCGCTGCGGCGCGGATCGCCGGCCGCGCCGTGGCGGCCGATGACGCTGACGCCGCCGAAGTAATGGTGCAGCGTCGGCCAGCGCCGAACCCGACGGCCCGACCGCTCCAGCCGCACGAGCGCCTCCTCGTCGACGCCCGGCTCGGCGTTCACGAGCTCGGCGACCGGATGGAACCGCGGCACGGGCTACGGCGTCGACCGGGTCGAGGCCCTCGTCCAGGATCCCGGCGGCGACCCCGACGAGGGCGGTGCGCAGCCTGGTGCCGCCGGCCGAGCCGATCGCGAGCGCGAGGCCGTCGTGCGTCGACCGCGATGCTCGGCGCCATCATGCTCTCCATCCGCGCGCGCGGCTCGAGCGGGACGCGGTGCAGGTCGACCTCGCCCAGCATGCTGTTCAGATGTAGGTCGTAGCCGGGCAGGAAGTCGCCCGTGCCGAGCCCGAGGCTCGTCGTCAGCACACACGCGCAGCCGTCGCCGTCGACGACCGTCAGGTTCGTCGTGTGCCCGTCGACGCCGCCGTCGTCGATCGTCTCGAGCAACGCCAGCACGCGGTCGGCGTCATCGCGGTCGCTCAGCCTCGGCAGCCGGGCGAGCGTCTCCGCGACCCCCGCGAGACCGCCGCGCGTGTGGAACGCCGTTCCGGCGTACGAGACCGTGACGGGCTCCTGCCAGGCGGGCTCGTATGACTCGAGATCGTCCCGGGCGAGCGCGATCCCGTCGACGTCCAGCAGGGCGTCTGCGATCGAGCCCCGGTACGAGCTCGCCGGCCCTTCGGCGGCGAGGATCTCCATCGCGCCGGCGAGGCCCGGCTGGGCGAGGACGTCGCCGCTCTCGAGCAGGTAGCCGCCGGGCGCGTAGATCGCGCGGCCCTCGGGCGTGAGCGTGAAGACGGGCTCCAGCATCCGGAGGCAGGCGGCGTGCGCGGGCGGCATGCGCACGCCCGTCCGAGCGAGCCGGATCGCAGGCTCGACGAGGCGGCGCCAGGGCAACCGGCCGAAGCGGTCCGAGAGGACGCCGAGCCCGGCCGGAAGCCCCGGCACGCCGCAGGTACCCGGCCCGACCGCATAGTGGACGACCTCCTCGCCGAACGGCACCGCGAGATCGACGACGTCGGCGCCGTTCTCGGCCGGAACGGTGACGAAGCAGTCGAGGTTCCACGCCTGTCGGCCGTCCCAGTAGATCGCGTGACCGCCGCCGAGCAGGCCGGTCATGACCGTCTCGGCGACGCACGACGCGAGGCAGGCCGCAACGGCGGCGTCGGCGGCGCTGCCGCCGTCCTCGAGGATCTCGATGCCCGCGGCGACCGTGGCGGGGTGACCGGCGGCGACGGCGGCGGGCAACACGGCTTGCTACCTTACTTTCGTCCGAGCTCTCGGCCGGCCGTGTCTTCCTTCACGCCGCGCGGGGACTCCGGGGAACCCACGAAGGAGGACACACATGGCCCTCACCAAGGAAGTCAAGCAGGAGCTGATCGGGCAGCACGGCCGCAACGAGACCGACACCGGCTCGCCCGAGGTGCAGATCGCGATGCTGACGAGGCGGATCAACGACCTCACGGAGCATCTCCGCACCCATCCGAAGGACCACTACTCGCGCCGCGGGCTGCTCAAGCTCGTCGGCCGCCGGCGCCGGTTCCTGACGTACCTGCAGAAGCACGACCTCGAGGGCTATCGCGCCCTCATCAAGGAGCTCGGCCTGCGGCGCTAGCGCCGAACCCGGGCTCTCACCCTGGGGGGTGGAAGCTTGGGCGAGCCCCGCCGGCGCGATCCGGCCGGAGCTGACCCAAACTTCCACTCTCCGCAAAGCAGAGTGGAGGACAGAGAGGAATGAGTATCGCAACGGGGCAGTTGGCCTCGGTTTCCGTCGAGATCGGCGGCAAGGAGATCACCTTCGAGACGGGCAAGCTCGCCAAGCAGGCGGACGGTGCCGTGCTCGTCAGGTCGAGCGAGACGATGATTCTCGCGACGGCCCAGGGCCGTCCGGAGGCCCGCGAGGGCGCCGATTTCTTCCCGCTGACGATCGACGTGGAAGAGAAGATGTACGCCGCCGGCAAGATCCCGGGCGGCTTCTTCAAGCGTGAGGGCCGCGCCACCGAGCGCGCCACCCTGACCGCCCGCATGATCGACCGCCCGATCCGGCCGCTGTGGCCGAAGGGCTTCCGCAACGAGGTGCAGGTGATCTGCACGACGCTGTCGGTCGACATGGTCACGCCGCACGACATCCTGTGCATCAACGGGGCGTCGGCCGCGCTGCACATCTCGCCGCTGCCGTTCTTCGGGCCGGTCGGCGCTGTTCGCGTCGGCCGGATCGAGGGCGAGCTGATCGTGAATCCGACACTGCAGCAGACCGAGGAGGAGTCGAGCCTCGACCTGATCGTCGTCGGCACCCGCGACGCGCTGACGATGGTCGAGGCCGGTGCCGACGAGGTGCCCGAGGACGTGCTCCTCGAGGCGCTCGAGCTCGCGCACGACGAGATTCGCAAGCTGTGCGACGCGCAAGACGACCTGCGCCGCCAGGCGGGCAAGGCCAAGTGGCTCGACGCCGAGCTGACGGCGGAGATCGAGGCCTCGCACGGGCACACGGTCTGGGAGCGCATCCAGAGCCGACGGCCTGCGCGAGGGCAGCGCCGTCCTCGAGGAGCTCACCGACGAGCTCGCACCCGAGCTGAGCATGGACTCGACCGAGGACGACATCCTGCGCCGGCTGCAGGTGCGCCAGAGCCTCGCGATGGTGCTCGAGAAGCAGCGCCTCGTCGCAGTCGAGGGCCCGGTGCGCGAGCAGTTCGAGGCAGACCTGCGTGCGCTGACGGATGCCGAGCAGGACTCGAAGGAGCTGAAGTCGGCCAAGCGCCAGCTGCTCTTCGACCGGATCGTCGACACCGTCGAGCTGCCGTTCCCGGTCGGCCCGGCGACGGTCGACGGGCGACGCGCCCGTCGTCAAGGACAGCCTCACGAAGTCGTACGTGAAGAAGGCCGCCGAGGCGATCTACAAGGATCTCGTCCGCAAGAAGATCGCGGTCGACAAGCGGCGCCCGGACGGTCGCGGCGCCGAGGAGATCCGCCCGATCGAGTGCGAGGTCTCGGTCAGCCCGCGCACGCACGGCTCTGGCCTCTTCACGCGCGGCCAGACGCAGGTGATGTCACTGCTCACGCTCGGCACGGCCAAGGAGGGGCAGCGGATCGACGATCTCTCCCTCGAGTCCGACCGGCGGTTCATGCACCACTACAACTTCCCGCCCTTCTCGGTCGGCGAGACGGGCTTCATGCGCGGCCCGAAGCGGCGCGACATCGGCCACGGTGCGCTCGCGCAGCGCGCGCTCGAGGCGATCATCCCGGCCGTCGAGGACTTCCCGTACACGATCCGCATCGTCTCGGAGACGCTCGAGTCGAACGGCTCCTCGTCGATGGGCTCGGTGTGCGGCTCGACGCTCGCGCTCATGGACGCCGGCGTGCCGATCAAGGCGCCGGTGTCCGGCATCGCGATGGGCCTCGTCAAGGAGGGCGACGACTACGTCATCCTCACCGACATCCAGGGCGCCGAGGATCACCTCGGCGACATGGACTTCAAGGTCGCCGGCACGCGCGACGGGATCACCGGCGCTCCAGATGGACATCAAGATCACCGGCGTGACGCAGGAGATCATGCGGAACGCGCTCGAGCAGGCCGGCCGCGCCCGGAACGCGATCCTCGACCAGATGCTCGAGGCGATTCCGGAGTCGCGGAGCGAGCTCGCCGACCACGCACCGCGGATCTCGTCCGTCCAGATCAACCCCGAGTACATCGGCATGGTGATCGGCAAGGGCGGCGAGACCATCCGCGCGCTCGAGGCCGACTACGACGTCCAGATCGACATCGAGGAGGACGGCACGATCCTCGTCTACGCGACCGAGGGCACGAAGGCCGACGCCGCCATCTCCGCGATCACGGCGCTGACGAAGGAGCCGGAGGTGGGGGACACCTACACCGGCAAGGTCGTGAAGACGACCCAGTTCGGCGCCTTCGTCGAGCTCAAGAAGGGCACGGACGGCCTGCTCCACGTCTCGAACGTGGGCCCCGGCCGCGTCGCGCACATCGAGGACGTGATCACCCGCGGCGACATCCTCGACGTCGTCGTGCAGGAGGTCGACAAGGCTCGCGGCCGCATCGGTCTCAAGCTCGTCAACAAGCACGAGAACGGGTCGATGGTCTCCCCGGAGGAGCTGATCGAGCGGGCCAAGGCGGCCCCGCCGCGGCCGCCGGAGGAGGACCGCCCGCGCCGGGACGGCGACCGTGGCCGGGGCGGCCGCGACCGCGGCCCGCGCCGGGACCGCGACTAGGTAGGTGGAAGACGGGGCGGCGCAAGCCGCCCCCTTTAGGGTCTTCGCGATCGGGATCCGCTTGGCGGATCCCGATCTTGCGTACTTAGAAGCTGCGCGGCGACGGCCGCCCCGTCTTTCCTCCCGAGTAGGATCCCGCGCGTGCAGGACTACGAGGTCTCGCGGCTTCCGACCGGCGAGCGCCTGATCAGCGAGCGCGTCCAGAGCGTTCGCTCGGTCTCGCTCGGGTTCTGGATCGGCGCCGGCTCGCGCGACGAGACCGACGCGCGGGCCGGCGTGTCGCACTTCATCGAGCACCTGCTCTTCAAGGGCTCACGCACGCACTCGGCCCAGGAGATCGCGGAGATCTTCGACGGCCTCGGCGGCGAGCTGAACGCCGCGACGTCGCGCGAGACGACGGTCGTCTACGCGCGCGTGCCGGACGACAGGGTCGAGCAGGCGCTCGACGTGATCGTCGGGATGGTCTACGAGCCGGTCTTCGCGGAGGTCGACTCCGAGCGCGAGGTCGTGCTCGAGGAGATCGCCATGGTCGAGGACAACCCGCAGGACCTCGTCCACGACGTCGTCGCCGAGGCCGTCTTCGGCGGCCACTCGGTCGGCCGGCCCGTGATCGGCCGGGCGGAGGTGATCTCGAGCGTCGGGCGCCGCGCGCTCGCCTCGTTCCACCGCGATGCGTATGCCGCCGACAACATCGTCGTCGCCGCCGCGGGGAACATCGAGCACGGGCGGCTCGCAGCAGCTGCTCGCCGACCGGCTGCCGCGAGACGCCGCCCTCGAGCATGCGGCCCCGCAAGCCGGTGCCGCGCCAGCCCGTCGCGCGGCTCCGCTTCCAGCGCAAGGCGACAGAGCAGTACCACGTCTGCCTCGGCGCGCTCGGCCTCTCCCGGCGCGACGACCGCCGCTTCGCTGCCTCGCTCCTCGACGCGATCCTCGGCGGGTCGGCGTCGTCACGGCTCTTCCAGGAGATCCGCGAGAAGCGCGGCATGGCCTACGCCGTCTACAGCTTCGGCTCGCAGTACTCCGACACGGGCCAGATCGGCCTCTACATCGGCACGCGCGAGGAGAACCTCGCCGAGTGCCTGGAGATCGCGGCGCGGGAGCTGGCGGACGTGGCCGAGGGCAACGTGCGGCAGGGCGAGCTCGAGCGCGCCAAGGAGAATCTGAAGGGCCGCATGCTGCTCTCGCTCGAGTCGACCTCCAACCGGATGAGCCGCCTCGGCAAGTCGCTCCTCACCGAGACCGAGCTGCTCTCGCTGGAGGAGCTCGTCGAGCGCATCGACGCCGTGTCGGCGGACGACGTCGCCGCGCTCGCGGCCGAGCTGCTGCAGCCCGAGCGGTTCTCGGCCGCCGGCATCGGCCCCAGCGGGCGCCGCTTCCGCGCCGCGGTCGAGCGGGTCAACCCCGCGCTCGTCGCCCGCGCGGCGGCATGAGAGTCATCCTCTTCGGCGAGCGGGGCAAGGTCGGGTCGGTGCTCGCGCCCGCGCTGCGCGAGGCGGGCCACGAGCTGGTCGAGACGACGGCCGATGCCGACGCCGCCGTCGACTTCACCCGCCCCCAGGCGGTCGAGGAGAACGTCCGCAGCGCGCTCGAGCGCGGTGTGCCCGTGCGTGATCGGGACGACCGGCTTCGACCGGGAGCGTGTCGCGGCGCTTGCGCTCGTGCACGAGCTGCCGGTCTTCTACGCGCCCGAACTTCGCGCTCGGCGCCGTCCTGATGATGCGCTTCGCGGCCGAGGCGGCGAAGTCGCTGCCGCACGCCGAGATCGTCGAGCTCCATCACGAGACGAAGGTCGACGCGCCGTCCGGCACGGCGAAGGCCACGGCCGAGGCGATCGGCGGCGACGTGCCGATCCACTCGGTGCGCCTGCCGGGGCTCGTCGCGCACCAGGAAGTGATCTTCGGCGGCCCGGGCCAGACGCTGACGATCCGGCACGACACGACATCGAGGGAGGCCTTCGTGCCGGGCGTCCTGCTGGCGCTGGAGAAGCTGCGCGAGCTGCCGCCGGGGCTGACGGTGGGCCTCGACGCGCTCCTGTGATCGAGTTCGTCGTCGGCGACCTGACGGAGCAGCGCGTCGATGTGATCGTCAACGCCGCCAACAGCTCGCTGCTCGGCGGAGGCGGGGTGGACGGCGCGATTCACCGCGCGGGCGGGCCGGAGATCCTGGCCGAGTGTCGGCTGCTCGGCGGCTGCGACACGGGCGACGCGAAGGCGACGACCGCCGGACTGCTGGCTGCGACGTGGGTGGTTCACACGGTCGGCCCGGTGTGGCGGGGCGGCGGCGAGGGCGAGCCGGAGCTCCTGGCCTCGGCGCACCGGCGCTCGCTCGAGGTCGCGCGCGACCTCGGCGCGCGCTCGGTCGCGTTCCCGGCCATTTCGTGCGGGATCTACGGGTATCCGCCGCAGCTGGCCGCGCCGGTCGTGATCGCGGCCGTGCGGGAGCTCGAGGCCGACTTCGACCTCGTGCGCTTCGTCTTTCGCGACGACCGGCTGCGAGACACGTTCGCCCGCGCCGCCGAGGGCTAGCGCGAGGCGCGCAGAGCCGCGAGCAGCTCCTGGTGCCGGCGCTCCTCGTCCGGCATCCCCTCTTCGACCGGTGCCGCGCGCCGCGCCATCATCGCCCCGATGGGCTTGACGACGAAGAAGAACACCGCTGCTGCGATCGCGACGAACTGGATCACGTCGGTGATGAACGCTCCGTAGTAGAAGACCGCGTCGTTGATCGTGAACGTCAAGCCGCGGAAGTCCGGCTTCCCGATCAGCATCGCCACGACCGGCATGATCAGGTTGTCGACGAAGGAGTTGACGACCGCCGCGAAGGCGACGCCCATGACGAATGCGATCGCCAGCTCGACGATGTTGCCGCGCAAGACGAAGTCCCTGAACTCCTGCAGCATCTGCGTCATCTTCATGCCTCCTAACGTCGACGTGAATTCCGCGGCGCCCGTGGGAATCGCCGCACCGGCGTAGAATGAACCGTCGTGCTCGGTGAGGTCCTGACAGCGATCGTGACGCCGTTCCGGGCGGACGGCTCCGTCGACCTCGACGCCTTCCGCGCGCTCGCGCGCCACCTCGTCGAGAACGGCTCGGACGGCCTCGTCGTCACCGGCACGACGGGCGAGTCGCCGACGCTCTCCGACCGGGAGCGCTTCGACCTCTACGAGGCCGCGGTCGACGAGCTCGGCGGCCGCGCGACGATCCTCGCCGGCACCGGGACGTACGACACGCGCCACTCGGTGCACCTGACCGCAGGAGGCCGACGCGATCGGCGTCGACGGCTTCCTCGTCGTCACGCCGTACTACTCCAAGCCGCCCGCCCGCGGCATCGTCGCCCACTTCCAGGCGATCGCGGACGCGACCGACAAGCCGGTCGTCGCGTACAACATCCCGAGCCGCGTCGTCATCGCGATCGACACGGAGACCTTCGGCGAGCTCGCGCGGATCCCGAACGTCGTCGCGGTCAAGCAGGCGCACGACGACCTCGAGCAGGCCCGGCAGATCGTCGAGCTCGGCCTCGAGCTCTACGCCGGCGACGACGACCTCGATCCTGCCGTTCCTCGAGCTCGGCGGCGTCGGGCGGCATCTGCGTGCACACGCACGTGGTCGGGCCGCGCGTGAAGGAGCTGATCCGGAGCTGGAAGACCGGTGCGGAGGCACGGGCGCCGCGAGCTGGACGAGGAGCTGCGGCCGTCGATCGACCTCCTTCGCGTGGCGACGAACCCGCTCGCGATCAAGGCGGCGCTGAACATCCTCGGACACGAGGTCGGCGGCCACCGCCTGCCGCTCGTCGAGGCGACTGACGAGGAGCGCGACGCGGTGCGGGCGTGCCTCGAGCGGCTCGGGCTGCTCGACCGCGCCACCGTCTAGCCCAAAGCGCCGTACACTGAGTCGGTGAACGGGATCCTCAGGATCGTGCCGCTCGGCGGCCTCGGCGAGGTCGGCAAGAACATGACGGTGTACGAGCACGGCGACGATCTCGTCGTCGTCGACGCCGGCCTGGCGTTCCCGCGCGACGAGCACCTCGGCGTCGACCTCGTCCTGCCCGACATCGTCGTACCTCCGAGGGCCGGCGCGTCCGCGCGGTCGTGCTCACGCACGCGCACGAGGATCACGTCGGCGGGCTCCCGTACCTCCTGCGCGAGGTGGACTGCGACGAGGTGATCGGCACGAAGCTCACGCTCGGCCTCGTCAAGTCGAAGCTCGACGAGCACGGGCTGGCCAGCGCGACCGCGCTGCGGGAGGTCGAGCCGGGGCAGGTCACCGAGGTCGGCTCGTTCCGCCTCGACTTCGTCCGCGTCGCGCACTCGATCCCGGACTGCGTCGCCGTCGTGCTCGACACGCCTGCCGGCCGCGTCGTCCACACCGGCGACTGGAAGCTCGACCACACGCCGGTCGACGGGCTGAAGACCGACGTCGGCCGGCTGGCGGCGCTCGGGAACGAGGGCGTCGACCTCCTCCTCGGCGACTCGACGAACGCCGAGCGGCCCGGCATGACCGGGTCCGAGCGGCTCGTCGGCGAGGCCTTCAGGACGCTCATCCCCGTGCGCGACGGGACGGATCCTGGTCGCGTCCTTCGCGTCGAACATCCACCGGATGCAGCAGGCGATCGACGTCGCCGTCCAGGTCGGCCGCAAGGTGGCGATCGTCGGCCGCTCGATGCGCAAGAACCTCAACATCGGCCGCAGCCTCGGCTACCTGAACGTCCCCGACGACGTGCTGATCAAGCCCCAGGACGCGATGTCGCTCCCGCCCGGCGAGGTGATGATCCTCTGCACCGGCAGCCAGGGCGAGCCGATGTCCGCGCTGACGCGGATCGCGTACGGCGACCACCCGGCGGTCGCGGTCGAGCGCGGCGACACCGTGATCCTCTCCGCGCGCCCGGTGCCGGGCAACGAGCTCCGCGTGCACGACTCGATCAACCGCCTCGCGAAGGCCGGCGCCGAGGTGCTCCACGAGCAGATCGCGCCCGTCCACGTCTCCGGGCACGCGAACGCCGAGGAGCTCCGGACGATGATCGCGCTGCTGCGGCCGCGGGCGGTGATGCCGATCCACGGCGAGTACCGGATGCTCGCGGCGCACGCCCGGCTCGCGCAGGAGGGCGGCGTGCCGGCCGCCAACATCCTCGTCGCGCGAGAACGGCACCGTCGTCGAGGTGACGCGCCAGGGCGCGCGCGATCGTCGACCGGATCGAGGCCGGCGTGACGTTCGTCGACGGCCTCGGCGTCGGCGACGTGCAGGACGTCGCGCTGCGCGACCGCCGCCGGCTCTCGGAGGACGGCGTCCTGATCATCGTCACGACGCTCGCGAGCTCGAACGGCGGCTCGATCGCGCCGCCCGAGCTGATCGCGCGCGGCTTCGGCGAGTCCGACGACCTGCTCGACGAGCTGCGCGAGGAGGCCGCGCGCGTGCTCGGGAGCTCGAGGCCGACGACATGCGCGAGATCAAGCTGCTGCAGGAGCACCTGCACGACGCCGTCGGCCAGATCATCTACGACCGGACGCGCCGCCGGCCGATGATTCTCCCCGTGGTGATCGAGGTTTGAGCGACTGGCCGCAGGTGCTCGTCGAGCACGCGCCGAACGAGCTGACGGCGCGGCGGCTCGTCGCGCAGCTGCGGGCCTGCGAGGTCGCGGCGCTCGCGTTCTGCCGGCTGCTCGAGCGCTGGGGACGCGGCGAGGCGGATCCCTCCACGGCCGGTGCGCGCGAGGCGGCGCTGCGGCGGGCCGCGGACCGCGTCGAGACCGCGCTCGCCGGGCTCGACGGGCCGCTCGCGCGGTACCTGCTCGAGCTCGAGGCCGACCAGGCGGAGGGACGCTCGTGGTACGGCGGCCCGGGCGCCGCCGAGCTCGTCGAGTGGCAGCCGGTGCTGTCGCGCGCCGGCGTCTCCGCCTGCCCGAACCGCGTCGCCGCCGCGTATCTCGAGCTCGCCGTCCTCGTGCGGGCGCTGCAGGGCCTCTCCGACGCGGCGCGGCGTCGAAGCGACGCTCGACGCCTCGTCGCTGTGGGCGGGCCTGTTCGACCTGCGCGACACGCTGCTCGGCGCCACGGTCGACGACCTGCGCGCGATCGCTGCCTAGGACGGGCAGGCCGGCTGCACGCCGGATCTCCTGACGACAAGCGGCGGGCGGCCTGTGGAGAGATTGTCACGCTTTTGTTGCACCTCGGCCGCGTCGCTTTCGCCCATGTCTAGGGACAGTCCCTGGACGTGGCCGCGGCGGACGTGGCCGGAGCGGTCGTCGACCTTCATCGCGATAGCCTGCGCCGGCCATGCCTCCTTCGATCACGGTCGTCGGCAGCGTCAACCTCGACCTCGTCGCGCGCGTCGAGCGGCTGCCGCGGCCCGGCGAGACGGTCACGGACGCGACGCTTCGAGCGCGTCCCGGGCGGCAAGGGCGCGAACCAGGCCGTGGCGGCGGCCCGTCTCGGCGCCGAGGTGCGCCTGGTCTGTAGCGTCGGCCGCGACACGTTCGCCGATGAGGCGCTCCCGCGCGAGGCGGGCCTCGAGCTCGCGGACGCAGCGGGTCGACGCGCCGACCGGCGTCGCGCTCATCCTCGTCGACGACGCGGGCGAGAACCAGATCGTCGTGGCGCCCGGCGCGAACGCCCTCCTCGGGCCGGTCGAGCTGCCGCCGAGCGACGCCGTCCTCTGCCAGCTCGAGATCCCCGACGCAGCCGTCCGCGACGCGTCCGGGAGCAGGCGAGCGGCCTCTTCTGCCTGAACGCCGCGCCCGGCGCGGCCGATCGACGTCGCCGCCGACCTCACCGTCGTCAACCGCTACGAGCTGGAGGCGCTCCGCCGCCGCGACGGCCTGATCGCGGTCACGCTCGGCGCGGAGGGCGCCGTGCTGCTCGAGGGCGGGGAGGAGGTGGCGCGCGCCGAGCCGCCGCGGGTCGACGCGGTCGACGGCACGGCCGCCGGCGACGCGTTCACGGCCTGCCTGCTCGTCGGCCTGCTCGAGGGCCGATCGCGCGAGGAGGCGCTGCGGCGCGCCTGTGCAGCCGGCGCGATCGCGGCGTCGCGCTTCGGCGCGCAGCCGTCACTGCCGACTGTTGCCGAGCTAGACGCGATACTCGCCCAATGAGCACCCCGATCGTCCTCGACTGCGACCCGGGGCACGACGACGCGATCGCGCTCCTGCTGGCGCTCGCGAGCGACGAGGTCGAGCTGCTCGGTGTGACGACCGTCCACGGCAACCAGACGCTCGACAAGACGACCGACAACGCGCTGCGCGTGCTCGAGCTCGCCGGCAGGCCCGACGTGCCGGTCGCGCGCGGCGCCGACCGCCCGCTCGTGCGCGAGGCCGCGACGGCGGCGCACGTCCACGGCGAGAGCGGGCTCGACGGGCCGATGCTCCCGCCCGCGACGGCCTCGCCCGTCGACCAGCACGCGGTCGACTTCCTCGCCGAGCACGTGACCTCCGAGACGGTCCTCGTCCCCGTCGGCCCGCTCACGAACGTCGCGCTCGCGCTCGACCGCGGCATGCGGCCGGCGCGGATCGTGCTGATGGGCGGTGCGATCGCGGAGGGGAACATGACGCCGGCGGCCGAGTTCAACATCTGGGCCGATCCCGAGGCTGCGCAGCAGGTCTTCCACGCCGGCGTCCCGGTGACGATGATCGGGCTCGACGTCACCCACAAGGCGCTCCTCACGCCGGACTGGTCGGAGCGCTTCCGCGGAGCCGGCCGCCTGGGCGTCTTCGTGGCGGAGCTCGTCGACTTCTTCCAGCAGTACCACGCGCGGACGTACGGCTGGGACGGCGCGCCGATCCACGACGCGCTCGCGCTCGCGCAGGTGATCCGGCCCGGCCTCGTTGACGACGGAGCACCGCAACGTCGAGGTCGAGCTCGAGTCGGAGCTGACGCGAGGCCGCACCGTCGTCGATCTCTGGCGGCGCACCGACCGGGCCCCGAACGCGGACGTCGGCGTCGACGTCGACCGGGACGCATTCCTCGAGCTCCTGCTCGAGCGGATCGCTCGGCTCGGCTAGATGCCGCCCGGCCTCGGCAAGGTCGCGATCGCGGCACTCGGAGCGACGGCGCTGGCCGCCGGAGCCGTGATCGTCTTCCGCGAGCCCGTCGTCGGCATCCTCTTCGCGCTCGGAGGGGTCGCCCTCCTCGCCTGGAGCATCAGGCGGCCGTAGACATGGCGGCCGCGTCGCGCCGGCGAGAACCGCGATCAGGGCGGAGAGCGCGGCGACGACGCCGAGAGAGGCCCGGAGCCCGATCGCCTCCGCGAGGAAGCCGATCGCCGGCGGTCCCGACGAGGAACGCGGAGTAGCCGACCGTCGAGACGGCAGCGATGCCCGCCCCCGGCGCGGGCGTGCGCTGGCCCGCCGCTCTGAAGACGATCGGGACGACGGTGGCGAGGCCGGCGCCGAGGCACGCGAATCCGATCACGGCGACGACGGGGCTGTCGAAGAAGAGCGAGACGCCGAGCCCGATCGAGCCGAGCGCACCTGCCCGTCGCGTCAGCGAGACGGCGCCCCACGCGGCGGTGAGACGGTCGCCGACGACGCGGCCGAGCGTCATCGTCAGCGAGAACGCGACGAACGCGGCGGTCGCGGCGCCCTCGCCCGTGCCGAGGACGTCGTTCATGTACACGCCGCTCCAGTCGCCGGCCGCGCCCTCTGCGAGCAGGCACGCGAACGCGATCACCGCGAGCGTGACGAGAGCCCGCGACGGCCGTCCGTAGACCGGGCCCGGCACGATGTCGACGTCCCGCGAGAGCAGCGGGCCGCGCGTCCACACCGCGATCCCCAGGATCACGAGCCCGGCGGCGGTGAACTGCGCGAGCGGCGAGATGCCGGCGGCCGCCGCCAGGCCACCCGCGACCGCGCCGACCAGCCCGCCGAAGCTGAACGACGCGTGAAAGCCGGAGAGGATCGGCCGGGCGTAGCGCTCCTCGACCGCGACGCCGTGGGCGTTCATGGCGAGGTCGAGCATCGCGCCGGCGGCGCCGAACACGGCGAAGGCGGCCCCGAGGAGGACGAGGGACGGCGCGAGCCCGATCAGCGGCAGCGCCACGGCAACGCCGACGAGGCTGACCCGCGTCACGAGCCGGCTGCCCAGGCGCGCGACGAGCCAGCCCGCGAGCGGCAGCGCCACGACCGCTCCCGCCGCGACGCCGAAGAGCGCGAGGCCGAGCTCGGACGTGCGTCGCGTCGAGGTCCTCCTGGAGCGTCGGCACGCGTGCGACCCAGCTGCCGTAGGCGCCGCCGCTCGCGAAGAAGACGACGGTGACGGCGATGCGGGCGGCCCGCGGCATCCGGCCACTGTGACGGAGCGGCCACGGCAGTGCGTGCCCCGTCGGTTAGGTTCATCCCGATGCCGGACTCGAATGGGACTGGCCCGAGTCGCTCGACGCTCTCGCCGCGGCCGGTGGCTTCCACACGCTCCTCCACGAGGACGACGACGTGCGGCTGCTCGACACCCGGATCGGCCCGGGGGAGACCACTCCCGTCCACACCCACCGCTGGGCGGGCGTGCTCTACGTCCTCGCCGCCGACCACTTCGTCCGGCGGGACGGCGAGGGGATGATCCTCCTCGATACGCGCGAGGCCGGGCTTCCACTCGTTCCTGGCACGGCCGTGCCTGCCTCGGCGTTGCCGCCGCACTCGCTCGAGAACGTCGGCAGCACAGAGATCCGCACGCTGAACATCGAGCTCAAGCGCCCCTGAGCCTCGGCGCGTCCCGGCCGCAGGAGACGACCGGGGCACGTAGAAGGCTCGCCGCATGGCCTCGCGTCGAAAGAAGCGGCCGCTGCGCCCGCGCACCCCCTCGCGGGTCAAGAAGCGCACGAGGCGCGAGCGGCGGGTCCGCGGGCACCAGCATCCGGAGCTGATCGGCCTCGGGCTCGCCGCGCTCGGGCTCTTCCTCGGCCTCGCTGCTCCTGGTGGGCTGGGAGGGCGGCATCGTCGGCGAGGAGATCGAGGCGTCGCTCAGGGACGTCGTCGGCAGCGCCGCCTACGCCGTGCCGATCGCGCTGACGGTCGTCGGCTCGCTCATGCTCTTTCGCAGCGCGCTCGTCGAGGTGCGGCCGTTCCGCACCGGGCTCGTGCTCACGATCGCCGGCCTGCTGATCACCCTCGGCTCGGATCACGGCGGCGCGGTCGGCGGCCTGCTCGGCGGCGGCCTCGCGAAGCTCCTCGGCACGACCGGCTCGCTCATCGTCGGCGTGACGGCGCTCGTCGCCGGCGCGCTGCTCCTCACCGGCGCCTCCGCCGGCGCGATCCTGCGCCGCTCGGGCGGCGCCGTGCGCCGCGCCTCGAGCGCGGCCCGGCGGCGGGTCGAGCGCCCCACGACGGAGGAGCTTGTGTTCCAGGAACACAAGCCGCTGCCCGCGCCGCGCCACGAGCCGCCCGTCGACGTCGTCCACGACTTCCCCGACGTCGTCTCGGAGGGTCTCTCGCAGCCGCCGCTGCTGCTCGTGGACGAGCCGGACGAGGACACCCAGAGCACGCTCTTCGAGCTCCCGCGTGAGCAGGGCGAGTACGTCCTGCCCGACCGCTCGCTGCTGAAGGCGTCGCCGCCGCAGGCCGGCAACGCGACCCAGGCGAACGCGCAGACGGCCGAGACCCTCCTGCAGGCCCTCGCGCACTTCGGCATCGACGCCACGATCGTCGGCCAGATCGCCGGGCCGCGCGTGACGCGCTACGAGCTGCAGCTCGCCCCGGGCACGAAGGTGTCGAAGGTCGCGGCGCTGAAGGACGACCTGAGCTACGCGCTCGCGACGACGGAGATCCGGATCCTGGCGCCGATCCCCGGCAAGCAGGCCGTGGGGGTCGAGGTGCCCGCCGTCTCGCCGCGGATCGTCACGCTCGGCGACATCTACGACGACCTGCCGGCCACCGCGAGCCCGCTTGCGGTCTGGCTCGGCAAGGACATCTCCGGGACGCCGGTCTGGGCCGATCTCGCCCGCATGCCGCACATCCTCATCGCCGGCACCACCGGCTCGGGCAAGTCGGGCTGCATCAACACGATCCTGACCTCGATCCTGCTCCGCTCGACCCCGGACGACGTGCGGCTGATCCTGATCGACCCGAAGCGGATCGAGCTGAACTACTACGAGTCCATCCCGCACCTGCTGACGCCGGTCGTGTCGAGCCCGAAGGAGGCGAGCGCCGTCCTCACGAACGTCGTCGCCGAGATGGAGCGCCGCTACGAGCGCCTGTCGATCGTGCGCGCGCGCAACCTGCCCGAGGCGAACCGGGCGTTCCGCGCGCGTGGGGAGGACGCCCTCCCGTACCTGCTCGTCGTCATCGACGAGCTCGCCGACCTGATGATGATCAGCCCGCAGGCGGTCGAGGACGCCGTCATCCGCCTCGCGCAGAAGTCGCGCGCGGTCGGCATCCACCTCGTGCTCGCGACCCAGCGGCCGTCGGTCGACGTGATCACCGGCATGATCAAGGCAAACGTGCCGAGCCGGATCGCGTTCGCGGTCTCGAGCCAGACCGACTCGCGGGTGATCCTCGACGGCTCCGGTGCCGAGAGCCTGCTCGGCCAGGGCGACATGCTCTTCAAGCCGCTCGGGACGTCGCGGCTGCAGCGCGTCCAGGGCGCGTACGTGAGCGAGGAGGAGGTCGCGCTCGTCGTCGAGCAGTGCCGCCACCAGCGGCCGCAGGAGCTGGACGAGTCGCTGCTCGAGCTGCCGGAGGGCCTCGAGGAGCTCGACGGCGACGTCCACGACGGCGATTTCGACCCGGACGAGGACCCGCTGCTCGACAAGGCGATCGAGATCGTCGTGCAGACGCAGACCGCCTCGGTCAGCCTCATCCAGCGCCGCCTGCGGGTCGGCTACACGCGCGCGGGCAGGCTGATCGACATGCTCGAGCGACGCGGGATCATCTCCGGCTACGAAGGCTCGAAGCCGCGCCGCGTTCTCGTGGACGAAAACGAGCTGGAGCGGTTCGTAAGCGCCACGTAAGGGTTTCCTCCAACTTGCCTTAACGCGCCAACTTGGGTTGTAATCTGGCGTCCAAGCTTCCCGGGTGCACAGAAAACTCTAAGGAGGGCACGTGAAAGTACGCAGGCTGAGGCCGCTGTTCGCGGCGGCCATGCTGGGCGTCGTCGCGCTCGCGATCGCGGGCACGAGCTCGGCTCGTGTCGACGTCGCGCAGCAGGACAAGTTCAAGGTGGCGCTGGTCACCGACATCGGCGGTCTCGACGACCGCTCGTTCAACTTCCTCGCCAACAAGGGTCTGCAGCAGGCGAAGGCGCGGTACGGCGTCGAGGGCAAGGTGTTCATCTCGAAGTCGAACGCCGACTACATCCCGAACCTCACGTCGGCGGTCCGGCAGTACGACGCCGACCTGACCATCTCGGTCGGGTTCCTGATGGGCGAGGCGACGGCCCAGGTCGCGAAGCGCTTCCCGCTGAAGAAGTTCGCGATCATCGACAACACCGGCGTCGCGCTGAGCTCAAGGGCAAGCCGACGAACATGCGCGGCCTGCTCTTCAAGGAGCAGGAGGCCGGCTACCTCGTCGGCTACCTCGCCGCCCTGCGGGCCAAGAACGTCCCGAACGGCAACGGCGTCATCGCGGCCGTCGGCGGCCTGAAGATCCCGCCGGTCGATCGCTTCATCGGCGGCTACTACCAGGGCTCGAAGGCGGCCTGGGCCGGAGTGAAGCCCGAGCACAGCTACTCGCAGGACTTCGTCGACCAGGCGAAGTGCAAGGAGCAGGCGCTGAACCACATCGCGAACGGCGCGAGCGTCGTCTTCGCGGTCGCCGGTCAGTGCGGCCTCGGCGTCCTCTCGGCTGCCAAGGAGCGGAACGTGCTTCGGCATCGGCGTCGACGCCGACCAGTTCTACCTCGGCAACCACGTGCTGACGAGCGCCGTCAAGAAGGTCGACGTCGCCGTCTCGAGCACGATCTCGAACGCCGCAGTCGACGGGCGAAGTTCCGCACGAACTTCAACGCCATCTTCACCGTCAAGAACGGCGGAGTCGGCTACGGGAAGATCTCGACGCGGGCGCAGCCCTCGTGGCGCAAGGCGGTCGAGTCGGTCCGCAAGCAGATCGCGGCCGGCACGATCAAGGTCACCCAGCAGGCGCCTCCGGCGACCGGCTAGAGACCGTTTCACCGTGAGGGGCGGGTTTCAGACCCGCCCCTCACGTCTACTCCTCACGTAATGCGACGGTGGCTCACGCTCCTGCTGCTCCTCGCGCTCGCGTCGGCGGCCGGCTGCGGCGGCGGTGACGACGAGACGCGGGCAGCACGGCGCCGGCGACGACCGCGGCCGAGACGCAGGCCGACGCACGGGGACCGAGGGATCCGCGTCGGGCTCGTCACCGACATCGGCGGCCTCGACGACCGCTCGTTCAACTTCCTCGCCAACCAGGGCCTCCAGCGTGCCGAGGAGGAGCTCGGCGTCGACGGGCGCGTCGTCGTCTCGCGCTCGAACGCCGACTACGTGCCGAACCTCGCGACGCTCGCCCAGCAGGACTACGACCTCGTCGTCGGCGTCGGCTTCCTGATGGCGGACGCGATCGAGACGGTCGCAGCGCAGTTCCCCGAGACGAGCTTCGCGATCATCGACTCCTCGCAGACCGAGATGAAGTCGAAGCCGAAGAACGTGCGCGGCCTGCTCTTCAAGGAGCAGGAGGCCGGGTACCTCGTCGGCTACCTCGCCGGTCTCGTCGTCGAGGAGACGGGCGGCGCGAACCCGATCGTGAGCTCGGTCGGCGGGCAGAAGATCCCGCCCGTCGACCGCTACATCGCGGGCTTCCGGGCAGGGGCCCGGGCTGCCAGCCCGGGCATCACGACGCTGAACGCCTACTCGCAGGACTTCGTCGACCAGGCGAAGTGCAAGGAGATCGCGCTCAACCAGATCTCGCGCGGGTCGAAGGTGGTGTTCCAGGTGGCCGGCCAGTGCGGTCTCGGCGCGCTCAACGCCGCCGACGAGCAGAACGTCGACGGGATCGGCGTCGACGCCGACCAGTCCTACCTCGGCGACCACATCCTCACGAGCGCGCTGAAGAAGGTCGACGTCGCCGTCTACCAGACGATCCAGGAGGTTCAGGACGGGGCGTTCGCGGGCGGGGCGGACACGACGTTCGACGTCGCGTCCGGCGGCGTCGGGCTCGGCGTGGTCTCCGCCGAGGTCTCCGGCGACATCGTCGCGCGCGTGAACGACGTGCAGGAGCAGATCGCGAGCGGCGAGCTGACCGACATCCCGGAGCGCCTCGGCTGATTTCCACGGCGTGAGCCGGTTAGGATCGCGCTCGTGAGCGACCGCCCCGTGGTTCTGGAGCTTCGTGGGATCACGAAGCGGTTTCCCGGCATCGTCGCGAACGACGGCGTCGACTTCGATCTCCGGCAGGGCGAGGTGCACGCGCTGCTCGGCGAGAACGGCGCCGGCAAGTCGACGCTGATGAACGTCGTCTACGGCCTCTACCGGCCGGACGAGGGCGAGATCGAGATCAACGGCAAGCCGGTCGAGATCGGCTCCACCCGCGCCGCGATCGAGAACGGCGTCGGCATGGTGCACCAGCACTTCATGCTGATCCCGGTGATGACGGTCGCCGAGAACATCGTGCTCGCGACCGAGCCCGTGCGCGACGGTCGTCCTCCTCGACTACGCCGCCGCCGAGAAGCGGGTGCACGAGATCTCGGCGCGCTTCGGGCTCGCGGTCGACCCGCGGGCGAAGATCGAGGACATCACCGTCGGCCAGCAGCAGCGCGTGGAGATCCTGAAGGCGCTCTACCGCGGCGCGGACATCCTCGTCCTCGACGAGCCGACCGCGGTGCTCACGCCGCAGGAGGCGCAGGAGCTCTTCACCATCCTCCGCAGCCTCACCGACCAGGGGAAGTCGATCATCTTCATCAGCCACAAGCTGAACGAGGTGCTCGAGATCGCCGACCGCGTCACGGTCCTGCGCCGGGGAAAGACGGTCGAGACCCTGCCGACGGCGGGCGCGACCGAGCAGCAGCTCGCCCGGCTGATGGTCGGGCGCGAGGTGCTGCTCCGGGTCGAGAAGGGTGCCTCCACCGTGGGCGAGCCGCTGCTCGAGATCGAGGATCTCCACGTCGTCGACGAGCGCGGGCTCGACAAGGTCAAGGGCCTGAGCCTGACCGTGCGCAGCGGCGAGATCGTCGGCGTCGCCGGCGTCGACGGCAACGGCCAGACCGAGCTGATCGACGCCATCACCGGGCTTCTCAGCCCGAGCGGCGGCAGGATCGTCGTCGGCGGCGAGGACGTGACGGGCGACGGGCCCAAGGACTCGCTCGACGCGGGTCTCGGGCACATCCCGGAGGATCGCCAGCGCCGGGGGCTCGTGCTCGACTTCAGCCTCGCCGAGAACCTCGCTCTCCACGACTACGACTCGCCGCCGGAGTCGCGCTTCGGCTGGCTGTTCCCGAAGCGGATGGTCGAGCGCGCCGCGAAGCTGCTGCGCGAGTTCGACGTCCGAGGCGGCGGCCCGCAGACGCGTGCCGCGGGCCTGTCGGGCGGCAACCAGCAGAAGGTGATCCTCGCCCGCGAGATCGACCGAAACCCGAAGGTGCTGATCGCGGCGCAGCCCACGCGCGGGCTCGACGTGGGCGCGATCGAGTTCGTGCACCGGCGCCTCGTCGAGGAGCGCAACGAGGGCCGCGGCGTCCTGCTCGTCTCGCTCGAGCTCGAGGAGATCCTGTCGCTGTCGGACCGGATCGTGGTCATGTACGAGGGCGAGATCGTCGGCGAGTTCGACTCCGGCGTCACCGAGGAGGAGCTCGGCGTGGCGATGACCGGCGGCGGCCGGGCCGAGGCGGCGGCATGAGCGACATCGAGGGCGGGCCGGAGGAGGGCTCGGGGAAGGTCGAGGCCCCACCCACCGGCCCTGCCGAGGGGTACTCGCCGAGCGTCGCCACTCGCTACGGGATGCTGCAGAAGGCCGGCGGGATCGTCGTCCCGTTCCTCACCGTCGTGCTCGCGTTCCTGATCGGCGGTGTCGTCGTCCTCATCACGTCCGGGCAAGAACCCGCTCACGACGTACCAGGCGATCTTCGAGGGCGCCGGCCTCAACTGGTTCCTCGAGGTCGGCTCCTACGAGCTGCGGGTCCCGTTCACCGACGCGCACATCCCGTTCCCCTGGAACGTCAACGACATCGAGTCGACGGCCGCGTTCAACCTGCAGCAGACGCTGATCGCCTTCGTGCCGCTCGTCCTGACCGGCCTCGCGGTCGCGTTCGCCTTCCGCTGCGGGATGTTCAACATCGGCACGCAGGGGCAGTACCTCGCCGGCTCGATCTTCGCCGTGTGGATCGGCTCGGAGCTGCCCGGGCTGCCCGGTCTCGTCCACGTCCTCGTCGCCGCGATCGTCGGGCGCGCTCGCCGGCGCGCTCTGGGCAGGCATCGCCGGCATCCTCAAGGCGACGCGCGGGGTCCACGAGGTGATCTCGACGATCATGCTCAACTGGATCGCCGTCTGGGTGGGCACGTTCCTGTTCAGCCTCGGCGGGCCGCTGCAGAACGACACGCAGCCGTTCGTCCCGGTCTCGAACGACGTCCTCGACGAGGCCAAGCTTCGCGTCTTCTGGGGCGATCCGTTCCTCCAGGCCCTCCACGTCGGCTTCTTCGTCGCGCTCGCCGCGCTCGTCGTCTACTGGATCACGCTCAACCGGACGACCCTCGGCTACGAGGTGCGGGCCGTCGGCTTCAACCCCGAGGCGGCGCGCTACGGCGGCATCTCGGTGGCGCGGAACTACTTCCTGGCGATGGCGATCTCGGGCCTCTTCGCGGGCCTCGCGGGCGCGATCGACATCCTCGGCTGGCAGTTCCGCATCAACACGAACGACGTCCTGATCTCGTCCCAGATCGCCTTCGTCGGGATCGCGGTCGCGCTCCTCGGGCGGAACACGGCCATCGGCGTGGGGCTCTCGGCCATGCTGTTCGCGGCGCTCACCGTCGGCACGTCGACCCGCAACCTCGACCCCGAGATCTTCCGGCCCGAGCTGGCGTCGAACCTGACGGTTGATCATCCAGGGGCTCGTCGTGCTCTTCGTCGGGGCCGACGTGCTCATCCTCTACCTGCTCAGACGGGCACGGCCTGAGACGAGGAGCGCCGGCGTGATCGAGCGCCTCGCTCGCACGGCTGCCGCGGGGCGTGCGCGCCCTCGCCCTCGCGGGCATCGTCATCGGCCTGTCCGCCTTCTGGGTGGCGCTGCCGCCGCTCAAGGTGCGGGCAGCCGATCGTGCCGATCGTGCTCGGCTTCGTGGCGATCGGCATCGGCGCCTTCGCGCTCAGCCGCGGCGTGAACAGGCTCGGCTTCGGCGCCACGTTCGCCGGCGTCGCCGGCATGACCCTCGGCTATCTCGCCACCCGCTCCAGCGTCGAGAACCTCGATCAGGTGGTCGTCTGGTCGGCGCTCTTCGCCGCGATGCTGCGCTACGCGACGCCGCTCGCCTTCGCCGCGATCGGCGGCATCTTCTCCGAGCGGAGCGGCGTCGTGAACATCGGCCTCGAGGGAATGCTGCTCAGCGGCGCCTTCTTCGGCATCCTGGCCGCCGACAAGCTGAACTCGTGGGTGCTCGGGCTGCTCGCCGCGGCGCTCTCCGGCGCGCTCTTCGCGCTCGTGCACGCGTTCTTCGCCATCCACCTGCGTGCGGACCAGGTCGTCGGCGGCTTCGCGATCAACTTCCTCGCGCTCGGGATCACCGGCTACCTCTTCATCGACATCTACGGCGGCGAGGGAACGCCACCGGAGATCTCCGAGATCCCCGACGTGCACCTGGCGTTCCTCCAGGACTGGTACTTCATCGGGCCGATCCTCGGCCAGCTGAACCTGATGATCTGGCTCGCCGCGGCGACGGTGGTGCTGGCGTGGGCCTTTCTCTTCAAGACGCCGCTCGGGCTGCGCCTGCGGGCGGTCGGTGAGCACCCGCGCGCGGCGGAGACGGTCGGCATCTCCGTGTATCGCAACCCGGTATGCGGCCGTCGTCTTCTCGGGTGTCCTGGCGGCCCTCGGAGGCGCCTATCTCTCGATCGGCTTCGTGAACTCCTTCAACCAGAACATGACGGCCGGGCGCGGGTTCATCGCGCTCGCGATCGTGATCTGCGGGAGGTGGAGGCCGTTCAGCGCAGCCGCCTTCGCGCTCCTCTTCGGCCTCGCCAGCGCGCTCTCGGACCGGCTGCCCGTGTACTCGGAGTCGGGCGCCGTGCTCTTCCGTTCCCTGCCCTACATCCTCACGCTGATCGTCGTCGCCGGCGTCATCGGCCGTTCAATTCCTCCGGCAGCAGTTGGCCGTCCCTATACCAAGCAATAACGGCAGGCCCCACGGGCGGGGCAGCGGGATCCTGGCGACTGCTGGTCGGGCTCCTCTCGCTGGCGACGCTGCCGGTCGCGGTCGCGGTCGTGCGGGCGCGCGACGAGGAGCTGCGTCGACGTGGCCTGGGCGATTCCCGGCGCGATCGTGCTCGGGCTGCTGGCGATGTGGCTCGCCCGCCGCTCGCGGAAGCGGTTGCAGCGGGCAGTCATGAGCTCCAGCCGCGGCCGTGCCGCCCGGCTCGGCCGGCTGCTCGGGCTCGCGGGTCTCCTCGTCGGCGTCACCGCCGCGCTCGCCGTCGGTGTCTCCGTCGTGCTCGAGTCCGTCGCCGATTGAGCTGGCGAGTCCGGCGCCGGATCGTCCGGCGACTCAGTCGCGCTCGTTTGCATCGGAGTCCTGCGTCCTTCCTCGGAACCCGGCAACGAGCGACATTCCGCAAACCTGCGCACCGCCGGAGGAGGCCGCTAGGATCCCCGCGTGTTCGAGATCGGAAACAGCCTTCGTGAGGCGCGCCTGCGCCAGCACCTCGACTTCCCCGAGCTCGAGCACGAGACGAAGATCCGCGCCAAGTATCTCCGCGCGCTCGAGGACGAGCGCTTCGAGCTGCTCCCGTCGCACACGTACATCAAGGGCTTCCTGCGCTCGTACGCCGACTCCCTCGGCCTGGACGGGCAGCTCTACGTGGACGAGTACAACTCGCGCTTCGTCATCGGCGAGGACGAGGTGCCGATGCGCACGAGGCGAGTGCCCGCCGCGCGGCGTCGCAAGAGCGAGCGGCGCGAGTCGAGCATGGTTCTCCTCTCGCTGGCGCTGATCGGGATCTTCACGGCGCTCGTGATCGCGGCCTGGCGCTTCGGCGGCGCCGACGACCCGGGCGTGCGCGGTGCTGCAGCCGCACACGACCGCCCAGGTAGCCGCACCGAAGGCTGCGCCCACGCCGGCTCGGCATCGCGCGCCTCGAGATCGTGGCCAAGCGAGGTGGATCCTTCGTCGAGGTCCGCCGCGGCAGCCAGGCGGCGAAGAAGCCCGTCTACTCGGGCACGATCGAGCGGGGCCAGAAGCAGCGCTTCACCGGCAAGGTGCTGTGGCTCCACGTCCGCACGCCGAGGAACGTGATCGTGAAGCTGAACGGGAACCGCGTGAAGCTGACGCCCGCCGTGAAGCGGCAGGGGATCTTCGTGACGGCGAAGCGCGTCTTCCCCGCCGAACGGGCTTGACCTCGAAACGGCCCCGGGCCGCGATCGTCGTCACCGGCAGCGAGCTCGTCCGCGGCGAGCGCACGGATCTGAACGGCCCGTTCCTCGCGCGCGCCCTGCTCGCGCTCGGGCTCGAGCCGGTGCGCATCCACGTCGTCGGAGACGATCCGGTCGAGCTCGAGCGGACGCTCCGCGAGGCCGTCGCGGACGCCGAGCTCGTCGCCGTCTCGGGCGGCCTCGGTCCGACGCACGACGACCGCACCGTCGAGGTCGTGGCGAAGGTCGCCGGGCGCGAGCTCGAGGTCCGCGCCGATCTCCTGCGCGAGATCGAGGACTTCTCGCGCGCCGTGGCGGAGCGGATGCGCCGTCCCTACGCCGACTTCGAGGCCGGCGTCCGCAAGCAGGCGACGCTGCCGGCCGGCGCCGAGTCGCTCGGGCTCGCCGGCACCGCGCCCGGGCTCGTGATCGAGGTGGGGGAGACGCCGGTCGTCGTGCTCCCTGGCCCGCCGCCGGAGCTGCAGCGGCTGTGGCCGAACGCCCTCTCGACCGAGCCGGTGCGGCGCGTGCTCGAACGGGGCCGGCCGCCGCTGCGTCGGACGCTCCGCTTCTTCGGGCCGGGCGAGTCGACGGTGGCGCAGGCGTTCGCCGAGGCCGGCGGCGAGAGCGAAGGGGTCGAGGTGACGATCTGCGCCCGCGACTTCGAGATCGTCCTCGAGCTCTTCGCGACCCCCGAGGCCGACGACCGGGCCGAGCGGCTGATCGGCGGAGCTGCGCGAGCGGCTCGGCCGGCACCTCTACTCGGAGGACGGTCGCACGGTCGAGGAGGTCGTCCTCGAGGAGTGCCGCCGGCGCGAGCTCACGCTCGTGACGGCGGAGTCGTGCACCGGCGGGCTGCTCGCCGCCCGCCTGACCGCCGTGCCCGGCTACAGCGACGTCACGCTCGGCGGCGTCGTCGCCTACGGCAACGAGCTCAAGGAGAGCGAGCTCGGCGTCCCGCCCGAGCTGATCGCCGAGCACGGAGCCGTGTCGGCAGAGGTGGCCGAGGCGATGGCGCTCGGCGCGCGCGAGCGCCTCGGCGCCGACGTCGCGATCGCGATCACCGGCGTCGCCGGCCCCGGTGGCGGCAGCGACGAGAAGCCCGTCGGCCTCGTGCTCTACCACGTCGTGACGCCCGACGGGAGCCGCGGCGGCTCGTTCAACTTCCCCGGTGATCGCGACTCGATCCGGCGGCGCGCGGTCGTCGCCTCGCTGCATCTCGTGCGCGCGCTTTTGTCACAGAATCGGAACGAAGTCGTGTGAGCTCCGGCGGTAGCGTGCAGAGCGATGAGCGGTTGCGCCTCTTCCTCGCCCTGCGGCTCCCTCCCGCGTCCTCGACACCCTCGCGGCCTGGCAGGCCTCGCTGCGGGCTGGAGCGGCAGGAGCTGTGCGGATCGTGCCGCGCGACCACCTCCACGTCACGCTCGCCTTCCTCGGCTCGCGGCCGGCACGGGAGGTCGAGTCGATCTGCGGCGTGCTGGGCGAGTGCGCCTCACGCGCCGCCGGCCTGCGAGTTCGAGGTCGACCGCTACCGCGAGACGAAGAGCGTCGGCATGCTCGTCCTTCGCGACGAGTCCGGCCGCGCCGCGGCTCTTGCCGGAGACGTCCAGCAGGGGCTGGAGGAGCTCGGCGTGTACCGGCGCGAGGCCAGACCGTGGCTACCGCACGTCACGGTCCTCCGCTTCCGGGAGCGGCCGCGGCTGCAGCCGGACCTGCCTCGGCTCGCGGCGTTCCATCCGTCCGACGCCGCTGCTTACCTATCCCGTCTGCACCCGTCCGGGGCGCGCTACGAAGTGCTCGAGTCGTTCGAGTTAGGAGGCCAGGAATGAACCGCGAGGAAGCTCTCGACGTCGCCCTCGGGCAGATCGAGCGTCAGTTCGGAAAGGGCTCGGTCATGAAGATGAGCGACTCGGCCCAGGTGTCGATCGGAGCCGTCTCGACGGGCTCGCTCTCGCTCGACCTCGCCCTCGGCATCGGCGGTCTCCCGCGCGGCCGCGTCGTCGAGATCTTCGGGCCGGAGAGCTCGGGCAAGACGACGCTCGTCTACCACGTCATCGCCGAGGCACAGCGGCGCGGCGGCATCTGCGCCTTCATCGACGCCGAGCACGCGATGGACCCGACCTACGCGAAGAACATCGGCGTGAACGTCGACGAGCTGCTCGTGTCCCAGCCCGACACGGGCGAGCAGGCGCTCGAGATCACCGAGCTGCTCGTGCGCTCCGGTGCGCTCGACGTCGTCGCGGTCGACTCCGTGGCCGCCCTGACGCCGAAGGCCGAGATCGAGGGGGAGATGGGGGACACCCACGTCGGCCTCCAGGCGCGGCTGATGAGCCAGGCGCTCCGCAAGCTCGCGGGCACGCTCAACCGCACCGACACGATCTGCCTCTTCACGAACCAGCTGCGCGAGAAGATCGGCGTCATGTTCGGGTCGCCCGAGACGACGCCCGGCGGGCGGGCGCTCAAGTTCTACGCCTCCGTCCGGCTCGACATCAGGCGGATCGAGACGCTGAAGGACGGCGCCGAGGCGTACGGCAACCGCGCCCGCGTGAAGGTGGTGAAGAACAAGGTCGCGCCGCCGTTCAAGCAGGCCGAGTTCGACATCATCTACGGCACCGGGATCTCGTGGGAGGGCACCGTGCTCGACGTCGGGATCGAGCGGAAGATCGTGCAGAAGTCGGGCTCGTACTTCAGCTTCGACGACGAGCGGCTCGGCCAGGGGCGCCAGAACGCGACCGCGTTCCTGAAGGAGCATCCGGACGTCGTCCAGCAGATCCTCGCCCGCATCCAGGCCGACGCGCCCGAGTCGCAGATCGTCTCCGCGCGGTTGCTGCCCCTCCGCGGTGGCGGCGGAGGCGGCCGCGACCGAGGCAGCCGAGGCCGCGACGCGACGAGGCGCCGGCGCCGCTCGAGGAGGAGGCCGTCACGGCGGCCTGGCCGACAGCCGCATGGACGGGCCATGGCGGATCAGGACGCCGTCGAGATCGCGGTGCGTGCGCTCCGCACCCGCGACCGCACGGTGGCGGAGCTCGACGCACGCCTCGCGGAGCGGGGCGTGGGCGACGCGGAGCGCGGCGACGCGATCGAGACGCTCACGCGGGCGGGATTTCTCGACGATCGCCGGGTCGCCCTGCGCGAGCAGCGGTCGCTCGCGGACCGTGGCGCGGGCGACGCCCTGATCCGGGCCGACCTCACGGGGCGAGGTGTGGAGGCGGAGCTCGTCGAGGAGGCTCTCGGCGGCCTCGAGGACGAGCGGACGCGTGCCGAGCGCGTGCTCGCCCGTCGAGGCGTGAGCGCGCAGACGGTGCGCTACCTCGCGTCGCGGGGATTCGGCGAGGAGACGCTGGAGGGCGTCGTTGCGCGGGACGCGGGAGGCGCGATAGGATGACGCGGGCTTCCATTCGACGTTTTGCCTGCATAGCGCGTGAATCCTGAAATCGTCCGTTTTGACCACCCCCATCCGAAGCCCACAGGTACCCGGCAGGCGAAGGAGACGCCGGCGTTCCGCTGATCTGACGCGCCCAGAGCCGGAGCCGGCCAGGCAGGCCGAGCGCCGGATGTGAGCAACCGCGGCACATCTCGCGGTCAACCGACACCTCTTCCTGGAGGCAGGGACGACCTTGCTCACAGTCATCGCCGCGCTCGCTGGGCTCGCCGTCGGGGCAGCGCTCGCCACGGCGCTCCTCGTCCGCCGCAGCGGCTCCCGCGTTCAGGTCGCCCAGCGCGAGGCCGAGACGATCCGTCGCGAGGCGCAGATCGACGCCCGCGAGCAGGCGGTGAAGCGGCAGCGCGGAGATCGAGCGAGGAGATCCAGGAGCGCCGAGCCGTCGCCGCCAAGATCGAGGAGCAGATGGCGCTCCGCGAGCAGGAGCTCGAGCTGAAGGACACCGAGGTCTCGCGGCGCGAGCAGGGGCTCAACGACCGCGAGACGCACGTTCGCGAGCTGCAGGAGCAGCTGAAGGTGGCGCGCGACGACGCCGTCAAGGTGCTCGAGCGGCAGTCCGGGCTCACGGTCGCGGAGGCGAAGCAGCACCTGCTCGAGCGCTCCGAGGACCTCATCCGGCACGAGCTCGCGCGGACCGCCCGTCAGCTGGAGGAGGAGGCGCGCGTCGAGGCGAAGCGGCGCGCCCGCAACCTGGTCGCCGACGCGCTCCAGCGCGTCGCTGCGAGCCACACGGCGCAGACGACCGTCACGGTCGTCGAGCTGCCGTCCGACGACATGAAGGGCCGGATCATCGGCCGCGAGGGCCGCAACATCCGCACGCTCGAGCACCTGACGGGCGTCGACTTCATCGTCGACGACACGCCGCAGGCGGTCGTTCTGTCCTCGTTCGACGGCATCCGCCGCGAGGTGGCGCGGATGACGCTCGAGAAGCTGATCGAGGACGGTCGCATCCACCCGGCGCGGATCGAGGAGATGTACTACCTCTCGAAGTCAGAGCTCGAGGATCACCTGCTCGTCGACGGCCAGCAGGCGGTCTTCGAGGCGAACTGCGGCGACGTCCACGAGGAGCTCGCGAAGGTCCTCGGCCGGCTGCGCTACCGCACGAGCTACGGGCAGAACGTCCTCAAGCACACGCTCGAGGTCGTCCACCTCGCCGGGATCATGGCGAGCGAGCTCGGCGCGAGCGTCAAGACCGCGAAGCGCGCAGCGCTCCTGCACGACCTCGGCAAGGCGATGACGCACGAGGTCGAGGGCTCCCACGCGCTCATCTCCGCGCAGTGGGCGAAGCGCTACGGGGAGAGCCAGGGCGTCGTGCACGCGATCGAGGCCCACCACTACGAGGTGCAGCCGCAGACGGTCGAGTCCGTGCTGCTGATCGCCGCCGACGCGATCTCGGCCTCGCGGCCCGGCGCGCGCGGTGAGAGCCTCGAGCACTACATCAAGCGACTCGAGGCGCTCGAGGAGATCGCCGCCGCGAAGCAGGGCGTCGCGAAGGCCTACGCGCTGCAGGCCGGCCGCGAGATCCGGGTCATGGTCGAGCCGGCCGAGGTCGACGACGACGGCGCGGTCCTCCTCTCGCACGAGATCGCCCGCGAGATCGAGGACCAGCTCGAGTACCCGGGCCAGGTGAAGGTGATCGTGATCCGGGAGAGCCGCGCGATCGAGGTGGCCAAGTAACAGTCCGTCACAAGCCTCGGGGCTAGACTGACGCGCTGATGCGGCGCTACCACGTCACCACCTTCGGCTGCCAGATGAACGCTCACGACTCGGAGCGGATCAAGGGCATGCTCGAGTCGCTCGGGCTCGGCGAGGCGCCGACGCAGGAGCAGGCCGACGTGCTCGTCTTCAACACCTGCACGATCCGCGAGAAGCCCGACACGAAGCTCGCGGCCTACCTCGGCGACGCGGGCGCGCGCAAGCGCGAGAATCCCGAGCTCGTCGTCGCGGTCGGCGGCTGCTACGCCGAGGCGCAGCGCGAGCGGATCTTCGAGCTCTATCCGCAGGTCGACGTCGCGTTCGGGCCGGGCTCGATCCCGCATCTCGGCGAGTGGCTCGGCGCCGGCGGCCAGCGCTTCCGCGGCGAGGCCGCTTCGGCACGCACGACCACTTCGCCGGCGACCTGCCGATGCACCGCGAGCGGCGCTTCCAGGCGTGGGTGCAGATCTCGATGGGCTGCAACTCGAAGTGCGCCTACTGCATCGTCCCGGCCGTCCGCGGCCGCGAGCAGAGCCGCCGTCCCGGCGAGATCCTCGCCGAGGTGTCGCAGCTGGCGCGCGACGGCGTGCGAGAGATCACGCTGCTCGGCCAGAACGTCAACTCGTGGGGCCGCGACCTGCGCCCCGAGCTCGAGACGGAGTTCGGCGAGCTCCTGCGCGCCTGCGACGCGGTCGACGGGATCGAGCGCATCCGCTTCACGAGCCCGCACCCGAAGGACTTCCGGCAGCCCGTGATCGCTGCGATGGCCGAGTGCGAGGCGGTCTGCGAGCACGTCCACCTGCCTCTGCAGTCCGGCTCGTCGCGGATCCTGAAGGCGATGCGCCGCACCTACGACCGCGACCGCTACCTCCGCCTCGCCGACACGCTCCGCGCCGCGATCCCGGACCTCGCGCTCGGCACGGACCTGATCGTCGGCTTCCCGGGCGAGACGGAGGCCGACTTCCGCGCGACGCTCGAGGTCGTCGAGGAGGTGCGCTACGACAGCGCCTTCACGTTCATCTACTCGCCGCGGCACGGCACGGAGGCGGCGGCGCTCCCGGACCAGATCCCGGACGAGGTGAAGCACGAGCGTCTCGAGCGACTCGTCGAGGTCGTGCAGCGGATCGCGGCGGAGCGGAACGCCGAGCGCGTCGGCCAGGTCGAGGAGGTGCTCGTCGAGGGCTCGAGCCGCACCGATCACGGCCTCCTGCGCGGACGGACGCGCCGCAACACGACGGTCGTGTTCGCGGGCGACGCGCAGCCCGGCGAGCTCGTCGACGTGCTCGTCGACGGCGCGACCTCGACCACGCTCAGAGGCGCGCAGCGAACGGCGGTCGCCGCATGAGGATCCTCGTCACCGGCTCGTCCGGGCAGATCGGCACGAACCTCGCGATCCGGCTCCTCGCCGACGGCCACGAGGTGTTCGGCGTCGACCAGCGGCTCAACACGCTGGACGGACGAGTTCAAGTACCTGATCCAGGACCTCTCCGGGCAGTACCCGGCCTTCCCGGACGGGATCGGCGGCGTGCCGTACCCGGAGGTCGACCTCGTCGTCCACCTGGCCGCGCACGCGAAGGTGCACCAGCTCGTCGCGCAGCCGCACCGGGCGCTCGAGAACACGATGATGACCTTCAACGTCCTCGAGTACTGCCGCCAGCGCCGTCTGCCGCTCGTGTTCTCCTCCACGCGTGAGGTCTACGGCGACGTTCATCGCTTCGAGGGCTACGGCGAGGCGACCGCAGACTTCGCCTATACCGAGAGCCCGTACTCGGCCTCCAAGATCGCGAGCGAGGCGTTCATCTACGCCTACGCGCGCTGCTACGAGCTCCGGTACCTCGCCTTCCGCTTCTCCAACGTCTACGGGCGCTACGACAACGACCTCCATCGCATGTCGCGCGTCCTGCCGCTCTTCATCCACCAGATGTCGCGCGACGAGCCGATCACCGTCTACGGCGGCGCCGACAAGGTGCTCGACTTCACCTACGTCGACGACTGCGTCGACGGCATCGCGCGCGGGATCGAGGCGCTCGCTGCGGGCCGCGTGACGAACGAGACGATCAACCTCGCCTACGGGCAGGGCAACACGCTGGTGCGGGCGGCCGAGCTCATCGGCACCGAGCTCGGCGTCGAGCCGAGGATGACGATCGCGCCGTCGCTCCTCGGCGAGGTCACCCACTACGTCGCCGACATCCGCAAGGCCCACGACCTGCTCGACTGGACGCCTCGGGTGCCGCTCGACGAGGGGATCCCGCGGGCCGTCCAGTGGTTCCGCGAGCACCGCGCCGAGCACCCGGACGAGAACCGCACGGTCGTGAACGAGGGCGACTCGGTCGGCTGGAAGACCCTCGCGGCCGACCCGACGTAAGGCCGTCCGCATCAGTCCGTCACTTCCGGGGCGCATCAGCAGCGCCACCTTGCTGCCGCAGAGAGCGTCACCTGGCCTGGGAGGGGTGCGCGAACGTCCGCGACCTCGGCGGGCACCCGACGGAGGACGGCGGCGTGACGGCATTCGGCGCCGTCGTGCGCGCCGACAGCGTGCGCCGGCTCTCCGAGGCCGGCTGGGAGCAGCTCGTCGACTACGGCATCGAGCGCATCGTCGACCTCCGCTTCCGCGACGAGCTCGAGGCCGATCCACCGGCGACGATCCCCGTCGAGGTCGTGCATGTTCCGGTGCTGCCCGACCCCGCGTCGGGCGACTGGCCCGAGATCGACGCCGTCGGAGACGCCGCGCCGGACGACGTCGCCGCGACGAAGGCCGTCTACCTCGAGTTCCTCCACCGCTACGCCCACGGGTTCGGCCAGGCCGTCGCCGCCGTCGCATCGGCTCCGCCGGGCGGCGTCCTCGTCCACTGCATGGCCGGCAAGGACCGCACGGGGCTCGTGTCGGCCCTGCTCCTGCGGCTCGCAGGCGTCTCGATCGAGGACGTCGCCGCCGACTACGCGGTCAGCGAGCGGAACCTGCTGCCGCTGTGGCAGGGGTGGTTCGACGCCGCCGGCGACGAGCCGGAGCGCCGGCGACGTCGGCGCATGGCGGCGACCCCGGCCGCTGCGATGACGGCGGTGTTGCACGAGCTCGGCGGCGAGGAGGAGTACCTGCGGGACGCCGGCGTCACGAGCGACCAGCTCGACGCCGTCCGGGCGCGCCTGCGCGCGTGAGCGTGCTCGCGCTCTTCGGCCCGACGGCGTCCGGGAAGACCGCCGTCGCCGAGGCGATCGCCGAGCGAATCCCGGCGGAGATCGTCTCGGCCGACTCGATGCAGGTCTACCGGGGCTGCCGATCCTCACCAACCAGGGTGCCGGGCGTCTCGTCGGCATCTGGCCGCTCGACCGGCAGCGCACCGTGGGCGAGTACCAGCAGCTCGCGCACGCCGCGATCGACGAGGCGCTCGCCGCCGGCCGCACGCCGATCGTCGTCGGCGGCTCCGGCCTCTACTTCCGCGCAGCCCTCGTCGACCTCGAGCTCCCGCCGGACGTCCCCGCGGGCGAGCGGGCGCGCTGGGAGCGCCTCTACGACCGTTTCGGCGGCGAGCTCCTGCACGCCCTGCTCGCGGAGCGGGACCCGGCGGCCGCCGCGCAGGTGCATCCGAACGATCGCAAGCGCGTCGTGCGGTCGCTCGAGCTCTGGAGCGCAGGTGCCTCGCTCGTCCCGCCGTCGTCCCGCCTCTGGACGGACGAGACGCGGCACCCGACGACGATCGTCGGCCTCGACGTGCCGCGCGACGTGCTCGACGCGCGGATCGTCGCGCGCACCCGCGCGATGTTCGAGCAGGGTGTCGTGGAGGAGGTACGCGACGCCGGCGAAGTCGTCCCGCAGGTGCTCGGCCTCGAGGCGGTGCGCACGCTGCCGCGCGAGGAGGCCGAGGAGGAGGTCGATCCGCGCCACCCGCCGCCTCGCCGCCTACCAGCGCAAGTGGATGCGCCGGATACCCGGGGCGGTTATGGTCGCAGGCGGGGCACGTTCGGTAGACAAGGTGGCGGATGCGATTCTCGAAGTGGCACGCGCTCGGCAACAGCTACCTGCTGGTCGAGGAGCGGATTGACGCCGAGACCGCGCGACGGCTGTGCGACCTGCGCTACGGCATCGGCTCGAACGGCGTCCTCGACCTGAGCGGCGACGAGATCGACGATCTGGAACCCGGACGGCTCCCGCGCGGAGTTCTCGGGCAACGGGACGCGCATCGCGGCTGCCTGGCTCGCCCGCCGCGACGGCGCCGCGACCGTGACGGTCAAGGCCGGCGGCCGCGAGTACCCGGCACGCGTCGTCGACGGCCAGGTGGAGATGAGCCTCGGGCAGGCCGAGGTCTCGCCGCACGGAGACGATCGAGGCGATGGGGGAGCGGATCGAGCTGACGCCCGTGCGCATCGGCAACCCGCACGCCGTCGTCCGCGGCACGTACACGCGGGACGACCTCCTCCGGCTGGGGCCGCTGCTCGAGACGCATCAACGCTTCCCCGGGCGCACGAACGTCCAGCTGATCCGCATCGACGGCGAGCACGAGCTCTACGCGCTGCTCTGGGAGCGCGGCGCCGGCGAGACGAGCGCCTCGGGCTCGAGCGCGGCGGCCTCGGCCACCGCGGCGATCGCGAACGGCTGGTGCGAGAGCCCCGTGACGGTGAGCATGCTCGGCGGCACGCTCCGCGTCGAGGTCGACGAGCAGAGCAACGTCATGCTCACGGGCCCGCGCGGAGGAGATCGCGTCGGGGGACGTCCAGGTCTAGACGGCGAGCTCGAACTCGCGCAGCGCCTCGTTCAGGCTCAGCCGCTCGTCGTGCGACTCCTTGCGCCACCCGATGATGAGCGCGCAGTCGAGCTGGTACGTGCCGGCCGGGAACTCCTTCGGGCGCGTGCCGGGCACGACCACGGCGCGCGGCGGCACCTCGCCGCGGTGCTCGACCGGCTCGGAGCCCGTGACGTCGATGATCGGCACGCTCGCCGTCAGCGAGACGTTGGCGGAGAGAATCGCGCCGGCCCCGACGCGCACGCCCTCCGTGACGATGCAGCGCGAGCCCACGAAGGCGCCGTCCTCGACGATCACGGGGCGTGCGTTCGGCGGCTCGAGCACGCCGCCGATGCCGACCCCGCCCGCGAGGTGGACGTCGGCGCCGATCTGGGCGCACGAGCCGACGGTCGCCCACGTGTCGACCATCGTCCGCGGCCCGACCCACGCGCCGATGTTCACGTAGCCGGGCATCAGGATGACGCCCTCGGAGAGGAACGAGCCGTAGCGTGCGACTCCCGGCGGCACGACCCGTACGCCGCGCTCGGCGTAGTCCGTCTTGACCGGGATCTTGTCGAGGAACTGGAGCCCGCCGACCTCCATCGGCTCGACCTTGCGCTGCCGGAAGTAGGCGAGGATCGCCTCCTTCGCCTCGACGTCGACGACCCAGTCGCCGTCGACCGGCGCTGCGACGCGGCGCTCGCCGCGGTCGAGCTGGGCGACGATCTCCTCGACGCGCTCCGGGTTCACAAGCGCGTCCTCCAGGATCGCGATCGCGCGGCGGCAGTCGTCCTCGGAGGGGACGAGCGCGAGCCGGACGTAGCCCTCGCCGGCGGCGCCGAGATACGAGCCCGGCGCCAGCAGGACGCCCCGCTCGAGCAGGCGCTCGGCGAAGGCCTCGGACGTCTCGCCGTCCGGCACCTCGAGCCAGAGATACATCGTCGCGTCGCTGCCCGCGACGTGGATCGCCCTTGCGGCCGAAGAGGTCGAGGAAGAGCGTGCGCTTGCGTCCGTACAGCTCGCGCGTCCGCTCGACATGCGCCTCGTCGCCCCACGCGACGACCGACGCGCGCTGGACGAACTCCTGCGGCGCGGTGCCGATCGTCGGCCGGAACGCGCGCAGCGCGGCGATCAGCGCTGGATCGCCCGCGACGAAGCCGCTGCGGTAGCCCGTCATCGACGAGCGCTTGGAGAGCGTGTTGAACACGGCGACGTTGGCGAGGTCGGCCACCTGCAGCGCGGACGCCGGCGGCTCCTCGAACCAGAGCTCCGTGTAGGCCTCGTCCGAGGCGACGACGAAGCCGTGCTCCCGCGCCAGCGCCGGCCAGCCGCTCGTAGAAGGCGAGCGGCGCGGTCGCGCACGTGGGGTTGTTCGGGTAGTTGACCCAGAGGACGGCGAGCCGGCTCCAGGTCTCGTCGTCGATCGCGTCGAGGTCGGGGAGGAAGCCGTTCTCCGCCAGCAGCGGCAGCGCGAGCGGCCGCGCGTGGGCGAACAGCGCGCCGCGCTCGTAGACCGGATACCCGGGCTCGGTGTAGGCGACGGTGTCCTTGCCGCGCTCGAGGTCGACCACGACCTGGGCGAAGCTGAAGATCGCCTCCTTGCTGCCGAGCGTCGGGATGATCTGCGTGTCCGGATCGAGGTCGACGTCGAAGCGCCGACGGGCCCACGCGGCGATCGCCTCGCGGAGCTCCGGCAGACCCTGCGCGAGCGGGTAGCCCATGCGCTCCCGCAGGCCGGCGACGAGCGCCTCGCGGATGAGCGGATCGGTCGCCTCCCGCGGGTCGCCCATGCCGAAGTCGATCACCTCGATGCCCCGTGCCTCGACGCGCCGCGCCGCCTCGTGCAGGCGCACGAACGGGTACGTCGTCTGCCGCTCGAGGACGGGGGAGATGGGCACGCTCAGACGCTACCCGTGACGAAGTCCCAGAGCGCCCGAAACGTCCGCTCCAGGGCCTCGATCTCGACCTGCTCGTCGCGCCGGTGCGCGTAGCGCGTCGCGCCCGGGCCGAAGTTGACGGCGTCGATCCCGCGTGAGGTGAAGTCGGCCACGTTCGTCCACGCCTGCTTCGGCTCGAGCGCGAGGTCACCTGCGGCCCGCAGCCGCTGCACGAGCGGCGAGTCCGTGACGACGCGCGCCGGCGGCGAGTCGCCCGCATGCTCGAACGTGGCCCCGTCCGGCACGCAGCGCCCGGAGATACGCCTCGGCGCTCGACGACGAGCGGTCGGGCGCGTAGCGGAAGTTCACGTTCGCCGTCACGCGATCCGGGATGACGTTCGAGGCGATGCCGCCCTCGATCTGCGTCACGCTGACGACCTCGGTGAACGTGAGGCCGCCGATCTCGACCGGGCGCGGCTCGATCGCGGCGAACGGCCGCAGACCCTCCAGCGCCTTGTCGATCGCGTTCTCCGCCGTCCACGGCCGCGCGCTAGTGGCCGCTGACGCCGTGGAAGTGGAGCCGTGCGTTCAGATTGCCGAGGCAGCCGGCCTGGATGGTGACGTCGGTCGGCTCGAGCAGGATCGCGAGCGCGGCCTCGTGCACGACCCGCGACTCGTCGAAGAGCGCGGGCAGCGGGCTGAACTCGGCCGGCAGCTCCTCCTTGCCGAAGACGAGCAGCGCGAGGTCGACGGCGGGCTCGACGCTCGCGCGCCTCGAGCTCGCGCGCCAGCTCGAGCAGCACGGCGAGCCCGCCCTTCATGTCGCTCGCGCCGAGACCGACCACCGCGCCGTCCTCGATCCGGCCGGGGATGTTCTCCTGGGCCGGGAACGGTGTCGTAGTGGCCGGCGAGGACGACGAGCTCGCGCCCGTCCCGCCTCGGCGGCGCGAAGACGAAGGCGTCGTCGCCGCTGTACTCCCGCTCGAAGCTCGGCGGCACGAGCGAGACGACGTGGGCCGCGATCTCGGCCTCGTGTCGGCTCTCGGAGGGGATGTTCGACGAGCTCGAGCGTCCGTTCGGCCAGCCGGTCCGCGAGAGATGGCATCGAGCGCAAGCGTGGCACAATCCCCGGTGTGACGACGCGTAGGCCCGACATCCCCGCCGCGGGCGTGGAGCCCGAGCGGGGGTTCGTGGTCGCCGTCCTCGCGAAGGGAACGGACGCCGAGGACGAGCTCGGCGAGCTCCGCGAGCTGGCCCGCACGGCCGGCGTCGAGCCGGCCGCCGAGCTCGTGCAGCAGCGTTCGCACCCGGATCCGCGGACGTACGTCGGCAAGGGGAAGCTCGACGAGCTGAAGCAGGCCTACGGCGACGCCCGCGCCGAGGTCCTGCTCGTCGACGACGAGCTCGATCCCGTGCAGCAGCGCGCGCTCGAGAACGCGCTCGACGCGCGCGTCGTCGATCGGACGCAGCTGATCCTCGACATCTTCGCGCAGCACGCCACGAGCGCCGAGGGCAAGCTCCAGGTCGAGCTCGCGCAGCTCGAGTACAACCTGCCGCGGATGCGGGGGATGTGGAAGCACCTCGAGCGGCTCGGCGGCGGCACGGGCGCGCTCGGGGCCGGCGTCGGCACCCGCGGGCCCGGCGAGTCGCAGCTCGAGACCGACCGCCGGCTCGCCGGCCGCCGCATCACGCTCCTGCGCCGCCGCCTGCGCGAGCTCGGCAAGCAGCGCGGCCTGCGCCGGAAGGCACGCGCGCGGAGCGGCACGCCGATCGTGGCGCTCGCGGGCTACACGAACGTCGGCAAGTCGACCCTCCTGAACGCGCTCACCGGCGCGGAGGTCTCGGTCGAGAACCGCCTCTTCGAGACGCTCGACCCCACCACGCGCGGCTTCGACCACGACGGCAAGCGCTACCTCGTCACCGACACCGTCGGCTTCATCAGGCGGCTGCCGACGCAGCTCGTGGAGGGCTTCGCCTCGACGCTGGAGGAGACGCTCGTCGCCGACCTCGTCCTGCACGTCGTCGACGCGTCGGCGTCCGACGAGCGGCTCGACGAGATGATCGACTCGGTCGAGTCGGTGCTGCACGAGATCGGCGCCGACGACGTGCCCGTCGAGCTCGTCCTGAACAAGATCGACCTCGTCGACCCGCTCGGCCGGCGCCGGCTCGCGAACCGCTTCCCCGGCGCCCTGCAGGTCGCGGCGGCGACCGGCGAGGGTCTCGACGAGCTGCGCGAGCGCATCGCCGAGCGCTTCGCGAGCCGCTACGAGGACGTACGGCTGCTGCTGCCGTACGACCAGGGCGCGAAGCTCGCCGAGCTCTACGCGCTCGGCGCGCCGATCGAGGAGCGGGAGGACGGCAGGGACGGCGTGCTCGTCCGCGCCCGGCTGCCGCGGCGAGATCGTGCGCTTCGCGCCGCTACCTCGTGCGCCGAGGCGGTCGTATCGCGTGCGCGAGGCGGAGAACGACGTGATCCAGCTCGAGATCACGCGGCTGCACGAGGACGCGACGATTCCCGAGCGCGCGTACGCGGGGACGCGCGGCCTCGACCTCGCGGCCGCTCGAGCCCGCAGTGCTTGGCCCGGGGGAGAGGGTGACGGTGGGCACCGGGCTCGCGGTTGCGGTGCCGGAGGGCCACGCCGCCTTTGTCCAGCCGCGGTCCGGGCTCGCCGCCGACCACGGGATCACGCTCGTCAACGCGCCCGGCCTGATCGACTCCGGCTACCGCGGCGAGATCCGCATCGTGCTCCTGAACACCGACCGGCGGGAGACGTTCGCGGTCGAGCCCGGGATGCGGATCGCGCAGCTCGTCGTCCTGAGGGTGCCGGAGCTCGAGCTCCTCGAGGTCGACGAGCTGCCCGCGAGCGAGCGAGGCGTCCGCGGCTTCGGGTCTTCTCGGGCCTAACGCGTGCGCGCCGAGCCTCGCGTCCGCGTCTCGGCGATGCTGCGCTGGAACGAGCGCATCCTGCTCTGCCGGCACGAGAAGCGCGGCCGCGAGGCCTGGCTGCTCCCCGGCGGCGGCGTCCACTCGGGCGAGAGCCTGCTCGACGCCCTGCGCGCGAGATCGCGGAGGAGGTCGGCATCGAACCGCCGCCGTTCGAGGGGCCGGTGGCGATCGCGGACTCGATCGCGCCCGATCGCCTCGTCTCGAAGCACGTCGTCCACATCATCTTCGCCGGCGACGTCGACGGCTCGCTCGAGTCCGTCGCCTCGCAGGACGAGGCGGTGCGAGGACACCAGCTCTTCGCGCCCGATGAGCTGAACGGCATCGTCCTCCACCCGCCGATCCAGCAGTTTCTCGCGCGCTGGCGTCCCGGGGATCCGGCGGTGTACCTTGGGTCGGTGTGGACGCCATAGAGGACGTCCTTCGGCTCGCAGCCGACCACGCCGCCCGGTTCCACGGCACGCTGGACGACCGGCCCGTGCACGCTCGGGCGACGATCGCGGAGCTGGTCGAGGCACTCGGCGGGCCGCTGCCGGACGCCGGTGCCGAGGACGCGGACGTGGTCGCAGAGCTCGTCGCGGCCGTCGATCCCGGTCTCGTCGGCTCGCAGTCGGGCCGGTACTTCGGGTTCGTCGTCGGGAGCGCGCTGCCCGCCGCGCTCGCTGCCGACTGGCTCGCGAGCGCCTGGGACCAGAACGGCTTCTCGGCCGCCAGCTCGCCCGCCGCCGCGGCGGCCGAAGACGTTGCCGCCGGCTGGATCGCCGAGCTCCTCGGCCTCCCGAGCGGCGTGTCGAGCGGCCTCGTCACCGGCGCGCAGGGCGCCAACACGACCGCCCTCGCGGCCGCCCGGCACCACGTGCTCCAGATTGCGGGCTGGGACGTCGAGCGTGACGGCCTTGTCGGGGCGCCGCCGATCCGTGTCCTCGCCGGTGGTGAGCGCCATGTGACGATCGACCGTTCGCTTCGCCTGCTCGGGCTCGGTACCGCCGCGCTCGAGCCCGTTCCGGCGGACGACCAGGGACGCATGCGCGCGGACGCCCTCGCCGAGGCGCTCCGGCGCTCCGACGGGCCGACGATCGTCTGCGCCCAGGCCGGCAACGTCAACACCGGCGCGTTCGACCCGCTGCCGGAGATCGCCGACGCCGCCGCCGAGTCGGGCGCGTGGGTCCACATCGACGGCGCCTTCGGCCTCTGGGCCGCCGCCAGCCCGCGGTATCGCCACCTCGTCGTGGGGGCGGACCGCGCCGACTCGTGGGCGACCGACGCCCACAAGTGGCTCAACTCGCCGTACGACTGCGGGCTCGTCTTCACCAGGCACCCGGAAGCGCACGGCGCGGCGATGGCGCTCGCTGCCAGCTACCTGCAGCGGAGCGACGGACGCAGCCCGTCGGACTGGGTCCCCGAGGCGTCTCGGCGCGCGCGAGGCTTCGCGGTGTGGGCCGCTGTGCGCTCGCTCGGACGGAGCGGCGTCGCGGATCTCGTCGAGCGCTGCTGCGACCACGCCCGCACGTTCGCGGAGCTCCTGGCGGCCGACCCGGAGGTCGAGATCCTCAACGACGTCGTCCTCAACCAGGTGCTCGTGCGCTTCGGTGACGACGACGAGCGGACGAGCGAGGTCGTGCGACGCGTGCAGGAGGACGGCACCTGCTGGCTCGGACAGACCGTGTGGCAGGGCAAGGCGGCGATGCGCATCTCCGTCTCCAGCTTCCGCACGACGCACGAGGACGTCGAGCGCAGCGCTGCCGCGATCCTCCAGGCGGCGGGGATCACGGGCGCAGTCCCGAGGTGAGCGACGCCCTTCGCCTGACGGCCGACTACGCGGCTCAGTTCCTCGCAGTCGCTCGAGACGCGCGACGTCGGCCCGACGGCGACGTACGCCGAGCTGCTCGACGCCTTCGGAGGGCCGCTTCCCGAGCGAGGCGCCGCCGACGCCGACGTCATCTCCGCACTCGTGAAGAGCGGCGATCCGGGGGTCGGCGGCATGTCGAGCGGCCGGTTCTTCGGGTTCGTGATCGGTGGCGCTCACCCGGCTGCGATCGCGGCCGACTGGCTCACGTCCGCCTGGGACCAGAACTCGGGGCTCTACGCCCCGTCGCCGACGGTCGTGGTCGTGGAGGAGATCGCCGGCGAGTGGCTGCGCGACCTGCTGGGCCTGCCCGACGGCGTCTCCTTCGGGTTCGTCACCGGCTGTCAGATGGCACACGTCACCTGCCTCGCCGCCGCGCGCTGGCGCGTCCTGGCCGACGCGGGCTGGGACGTGAACGCTCGAGGGGCTCGCCGGAGCGCCGCCGGTGCGCGTCCTCGTCGGCGACGAGGTGCACGTGACGGTGCCGCGCGCGCTGCGACTGCTCGGGATCGGCGACGACGCGCTCGTGCGGATCCCGGTCGACGAGCAGGGCCGCATGCGCGCCGACGCGGCGCTCGACGCCCTCGCGTCGGCATCGGGGCCGACGATCCTGTGCCTGCAGGTCGGGAACGTCAATACCGGCGCGATCGACCCGGTGGCCGAGATCGTGGATCCGGCCGTCGACGCGGTGCCTGGGTGCACGTCGACGGCGCTTTCGGGCTCTGGGCGGCCGCCGTGCCGTCCCTCCGCGGGCTCGTCGAGGGCGTCGACCGTGCGCACTCCTGGGCGACCGACGGTCACAAGTGGCTGAACGTCCCGTACGACTGCGGCTATGCGTTCGTCGCCGACCGCGAGGCGCACCGGGCGGCGATGGCGGTTGCGGCCGCGTATCTGATCCAGGCCGACGGCGACGATGCGCCGCGAGAGCCGATGGACTGGAATCCGGAGTTCTCGCGGCGGGCCCGTGGGCTCCCGACCTGGGCGGCATTGCGAGCGCTCGGCCGGACGGGTGTGGCGGACCTCGTCGAACGCTGCTGCGCGCACGCCCGGGCGTTCGCGGAGCGCCTCGGCGCCGACGCGGACGTCGAGATCCTGAACGACGTCGTGCTCAACCAGGTGCTCGTCCGCTTCCACCGCGACGACGACGCCACGCGCGAGGTCATCCGCCGCGTCCAGGAGGACGGCACGTGCTGGTTGTCCGGGACGACCTGGCAGGGGCGGGCCGCGATGCGGATCTCCGTCGTCAACTGGCGTACGTCCCAGGAGGACGTCGAGCGCTCCGCCGCCGCGATCCTAGAAGCGGCCGCCGCGGTCTCTGGCGCGCTGCGCTGACACCGCGTGCGCCTCCGCCTCGAGCCGGTCCGGCAGCGGCTCGAGCTCCGGCGGCTCGCCGCCGGTGGCGTGCGCGAGCGCCTGCGCGAGGAGCCAGTCGGCGAGCCAGGGGTTGCGCGGCAGGAGCGGGCCGTGCAGGTACGTGCCGACCGCGCGGCCGACGCGGCAGCCCTCGTAGCCGGAGTCGCCGTCGTTGCCGAACCCCGCCACGACGCGTCCGAGCGGCGTCGCGCCGGGATCCAGGCGCGTGCGACCGAGGTGGTTCTCGAAGCCGGCGAGCGTGCGACGCGTGCCGGGCTCGAGCTCGCAGTCGAGCAGGACGTCGCCGATCATCCGCCTCGTGCCCGCGAGGGTCTCGTGCGGGAAGAGCCCGACGCCGGGCATGTCGACGTCGTCGCGGCCGAAGTACCCCCGGCCGAGGAGCTGGTACCCGCCGCAGACGGCGAGGAGCGCGACACCGGACTCGACGGCCTCCTTGACGGCGTCGGCCTTCGCGGCGAGGTCGGGCGCGACGAGCGCCTGCTCCCGATCCTGGCCGCCGCCGACGTAGAGCAGGTCGTGAGCCCCGGGCACGAGCTCGTCGCCGAGCGACACCGCCGTCACGTCCAGCTCGTGCCCGCGCAGTGCGGCGCGCCGGCTCAGGACGGCGATGTTGCCGCGGTCGGCGTAGATGTTCAGGTAGTCCGGGTAGAGATGACCGACACGGATCCTCATCGCTTCCCCCACCATGGGTCGACGAGGCCGCGGGCGGCGAGGTCTCCCCGGAGCTCGAGCATGGCCGTGTAGGTGGGGAGGACGACGAGCTCGCCCTCCGGCGGGGTGAGCTCCAGCCCGCGGTCGACGGCCGCGGCGAGGTCCGGCACCACCTCGAGCGACGCCTCGGGCAGGCCGCCGTAGACGCACCTCAGCGCGAGCTCCGCCGCGCGCTCGCCCGACACGATCACGCGCCCGACGCGCTCGAGCAGCGGCTCGAGATCGACGTCCCAGATCCAGGACACGTCCTTGCCGTCGGCGGTGGCGTCGTTCAGCGCCATCACGAGCAGGGGCGGCACGCCGCCCTGCTCGAGCGTCCGCACGACCTCGTTCGCGCCGGCCGGGTTCTTGATCAGGAGGACGAGGATCGTCTTGTCGCCGGCCGGGATGCGCTCGAAGCGGCCGAACGCAGCATCGAACCGCTCGAGCCCGGCCGTGATCTCGTCCAGCGAGGCCCCGAGGGACTGTGCGAGTGCCGCGGCGCCGACGGCGTTGTAGACGTTGTAGAGCCCCGGCAGCGGCAGCTGGATGCGGGCGCGGCCGCGCGGCGTGTCGAGCTCGAAGGATGCGCCGTCGAGGCCGTTCAGCTCGATCTCCCGCGCAACGACCTGCAGCGGCGGGCGCGCGTGCCCGCACGCCGGGCAGCGGTAGTCGCCGAGATGACCGACATAGGCCGCGGCGAACTCGTACGGGCGACCGCAGCGAACGCAGTGCCTCGAGTCGGCGGCGTGCTGGAGCGCCGGCCGTGCCTGCCGAGGGTCGTCGAGCCCGTAGGCGACGGCGTTCTCACGGACGTGCGCCAGATCGCCGACCTGCGGGTCGTCCCCGTTCACGATCAGCGACGTGCCGGGGTCGAGGCCGGCGACGGTCGTCCGCCAGCGCTCGGCCACGAGCTCGAGCTCGCCGTAGCGGTCGAGCTGGTCGCGAAAGAGGTTCCCGAGCAGGAGCGCCCGCGGGCGGACGCGGCGTGCGACCTCCGGCAGCGCGCCCTCGTCCACCTCCAGCAGGCCGAGCTCGGCGTCCCTGGAGCTGAGCAGGGTGGAGGCGACGCCCGAGACCAGGTTGGCGCCGGATCGGTTCCAGGCGAGCCGTCGCGGACGCAGGATCTCCGCCACCATCGCCGTGGTCGTCGTCTTGCCGTTCGTCGCCGATACGAGCGCGACGCCGGCGGGAAGCCTGGCCGCGAGGGCGTCGATCGCGGCGGGATCGAGCTTCCAGAGGAGCTTCCCCGGCAGCGTCGTGCCGCCGCCCGCACGGGCGAGCTGCGACAGGCGCGCAGCGGCTCGCGCGGCAAGCGTTTCCACGGCCAGTCGCGCGCTCATGCCTCGCCGAGCCTACCGAGGCCGGCAGATCCCCCGAACGGGTGATCTTCGGCGGTCCCTCACCCGGAAGGGGGACGAACCTGCGCGAAAGCGGGCGTACGGTCACAGCGATTCCACGTGCACAGGGCCCGAACCACGCCCTCGGCTACGTAATGCGGCTCGCGCCACGGCGCGGAGGAGAACGGATGGCAAGAAACTCAAGCGGGACGCGCGGGGACGTACGCAAGAGCGCTCTTTGGGGCTCGGGCAACCGTGGCGGCGAGTTCCGAACGAATGCCCTCTGGGGCAAGGGCGGCAAGGGCACGATCGTCTTGCTCGTCATGCTGGTGCTCCCGCTCCTCTCGGTGGCGGCGTCCGCCAAGAACGGATCGAACATCCCCTCAGGCACGGGCCCGACCTACGTCGAGCCGGGCCTGCTCGACCGTGCGCTCGCCAATCCGCACGAGATGTTCCACGTGATCGTGCAGAGCAACCAGAGCGCCCAGTCGGCGGAGAGCACCTTCGAGTCCGTCGAGGAGGCTGACGAGGATGCTCTCGAGGCCGAGGAGGATCAGGCCGAGCGCGCCGAGAAGCAGGCGAACACCAACGAGTCGAAGGCGAAGAAGAAGGCCGATCGCGATCGCTTCCGCGCCGAGCGTGCGCGCTGGAAGGCGCAGCGTGACCTGCTCAAGGGCCTCCAGAAGCAGCTCGAGGGCGACCTCGACGAGAGCTTCGACTTCATCAAGGGCGTCTCCCTCGAGATCGCAGGACGGCGGCTCGCGCGCCTCGCGCAGAAGCCGGGCCTGACGATCACCGAGGACGTGCCGGTCAGGCTCAGCAGCGGCGAGATCGACGGGTACATCTGGCCGGCGGCCTCGGGCATCCTGCCCCTGCTCGGCGGGGGCACGACGGTCGCGAAGGCTCCGGCGATCGCGATCGTCGACTCGGGCATCGAGCGCGACCGGGCCGACTTCGGCCACGGCAGCCGGGTCGTCGCCCGGAAGGTGATCACGTCGCTGGCACAGGGCTCCTCCGACGACGGCCGCGGTCACGGCACGTTCGTGGCGAGCATCGCCGCGGGCAGCGCCCCCGGCCGGCTCGGCGCCTCGCCGACCTCGCCGATCGTCGACGTCGACGTGATGGACGACAGCGGCCAGGCGCGGACGAGCGACGTCATCGCGGGTGCCGAGTGGATCCTCAAGAACAAGGATGCGCTGAACATCCGCGTCGCGAACTTCTCGCTCCACTCGGCTCGCCCGAGCAACTTCACGAAGGACCCGCTCGACAAGGCGGTCGAGAAGCTCTGGTTCAGCGGCGTCGTCGTCGTCGCAGCGGCAGGCAACTACGGCACGCCCGATGGGCCGAGCGGCGTCAAGTTCGCTCCCGGCAACGACCCGTTCGTGATCACGGTCGGCGCGATCGACCTGGACGGAAGCCTTCGCGTCGGACGGCACGACGTGCCGAGCTGGTCTGCCTACGGGCGCACCTACGACGGCTTCATGAAGCCGGACATCGCAGCGGCGGGCCGCTACATGGTCGGCGCCATCCCGGCGGGCTCGACGCTCGCCAGCGAGAAGCCCGCGAACGTCCTCTCGGCCGGTTACATGCGGCTCTCCGGGACGTCGTTCTCGGCTCCGGTCGTGGCCGGCGCGGCGGCGCAGGTCCTCGCGCGGCATCCGAATTGGACGCCGGATCAGGTCAAGGGCGCGCTGATGATGACCGCGCGGCGGTTGACCGACGACGAGGTGGCACCAGGCTCGGCCGGCGTCGGCGAGGTGAACGCCTGGAAGGCGGCGATGGTCACCAACCCGATCAACCCGAACAAGGCCCTGAACAGGTATCTCGCGGCCGACTCGACGACCGGCCTGACCGCCTTCAATGCGGTCAGCTGGGCCGACGACGCCCGTGCCAGCGTCTCCTGGGACTCGGTGTCCTGGGCTGACGTCTCCTGGACGGACGTCTCCTGGGCCGACGTGTCCTGGAGCGACGTCTCCTGGGCGGACGTCTCGTGGGCCGACGTGCTCGCGGTGGCAGACGTCAGCTGGGAGGACGCGGCCGGCAGCGAGACCGAGCCCACCGGCGGCGACTACACGATGACCGAGAACGTCGAGGACGAACTGGCCTCCGACCCGGAGTTGAACCCGGATGCGGTCGAGGCCGACGAGGACGAGAGCGGAGACGACGGCAAGCTCAAGCCGCCGGCCGACGGCGAGGACGAGCCTCCGGCCGACGGCGAGAGCGACGCGCCGACCGATCCGTGAGCTGTGGTCAACCAGGCTCCGGCGACGGAGGGGGAGGCTGCGGCCGTCCCGCCGCCGCCGACGCCACTGCCCTGACCATGAGAGAGACGGGCCGGCCTGCACGCCGGCCCGTCTCACCCTTCCGGGGGATTCTGAACGGGGTACCGCAAACGGGTGATGAATCCACCGCAAGCCCTCCGTACGGTTCGAGCTGAGTCAAACGGTGGAGACGTGCGGGTCGAGGTCTGACACGCCCGACGAACGAGCGGCACATGACAACCACTTCCGGAGACGCGACATGAGTGCGATCCCGCTGGACGACGCTTTCGAGCGCGTTGCGAGCGACGGACGCGCTGCGCGGAAGCTGCCGCCGCTCGCGCTCCTCTACCTGCTCGCGGTCGCGGCCGTCGCCATCGGGGTGAGCCTGCCGCTGCTCGCAGAGCTCAAGCCCTCGAGCGGCTACTGGGTGACGTTCGTCATCCTCGGCGCGAGCGTCGCGCTCGCCCAGCTCTTCGTCGTCCGGACGCCCGGCAACAAGTCGTACCACACGACCGGCGTCTTCCTGATCCCGGCCGCGCTGCTGCTCCCGCCGGAGCTCGTTGCGCTGATGCCGGTCGTCCAGCACATCCCGGACTGGCTCCGCAACCGCACGGCCTGGTACATCCAGTCGTTCAACATCTTCAACTACACGCTCGCCACGCTCGCAGCCTGGGCGAGCGCACACGTGATCCTCGGCGCCGACACGGTGATCACGAACGACAACGTCCGCTTCGCGCTCGCGGGCCTCGCTGCCTCAGTCTGCTTCGTCGGTCTCAACTCGGCTCTGATCGCACCCATGCTGCACCTGGGGCGCGGCCAGTCGATGCGGCTCCTCTTCTCCTTCCAGCACTTCTCGACCGAGCTCGTGTTCGCCGCGCTCGGCGTCGTCGTGGCGGTGTTCTGGACGACCAACCCGTGGCTGATCCCGTTCGCGATCGCGCCGCTGATCCTCATTCACCGGGCGCTCTCGGTGCCACAGCTGCAGGCCGAGGCGCGCGTCGACCCGAAGACGGGCCTCTTCAACGCCCGCCACTTCTCGGCGGCGCTGACGGAGGAGCTCGGCCGCGCGCAGCGCTTCGAGCGGCCGATGTCCCTGATCATGGCCGACCTCGACCTGCTCCGAGAGATCAACAACACGTACGGCCACCTGGCCGGCGATGCGGTGCTGAAGGGCATCGCAGACGTCTTCCGGGCCGAGCTGCGTCACTACGACGTGCCGGCGCGGTTCGGCGGCGAGGAGTTCAGCATCCTGCTCCCGGAGACGTCGCCCGAGGAGGCGCTCGAGATCGCGGAGCGCATCCGCCGGGCCGTCGCCGACCGGCGCTTCGACGTCGAGACGTCGAGCGAGCCGATCCGCGCGACCGTGTCGATCGGAGTGTCCGCCTATCCGAAGGACGCACAGGATCCGAACGCCCTCATCCACCAGGCCGACCTCGCCGTCTACCGCGCCAAGCTGCAGGGGCGCAACCGCGTCCTCGGAGCCAGCTCCGAGCCGCTCCACGTGCCGACGGAGCGGGTCGAGCGGCTCGTCGCGGTGCCCGAGGAGGATCCGGCCCGCGCGCCGCACGCGGCGTCGCACCATGCTGCGCCGGTCGAGGCCATGCCGGAGCCCGAGAACCGCCACACGCGCCACACGACCACCGGCCCGCGCTTCCTGCAGCTCTCGAGGCGCCTCGCGCTCGTCGTCGGCCTCGTCAGCACGCTCGGCGTCACGGCGGGCATCCTCGGCGTCCTGTTCGGCAGCTCGACGGACATCGTCGGCATGCTCGCGATCGTCGCGCTCGTCGGCGTGGGGCAGGCCCTTGCGCTCGAGCTCGACGACGGCGCGATCTCCGTGAGCGCGGTCGGCGCCCTCGCCGGCGCGGCCATGTTCGGCTCCCGGGTGGCGCTCGCGATCGCGGTGACGACGGCGCTCGTCGACTGGAGCGCCCGCCGGCCGGCGATCCACAACGTCCTGTTCAACACCGGCGCGCTAACGTTCGCCTGCCTCGCAGCGGCGATGGTCTCCTACGCCCGCTTCGACGGCGGGGTCGGCGAGCTCGTCACCGTCGTGTCAGGGCTCCTCGCCGGAGCGGCGTACTTCGTGGTCAACACCGGGCTCTTCGCCGCAGCGGTCGCGCTCGAGACCCGCGAGCCGTGGCTGCGTGGCTGGCAGGAGCGCTTCCTCTGGCTGGCGCCGCACTACCTCGTCTACGGGTTCATCGGCGGTGTGATCACGATCGCGTACAACGCCGTCGGCCTCTACGCGCTGGCTGTCTTCGCCGTTCCGCTCCTGCTCATGCGCAAGACGCAGGAGGCGTACCTGTCGCACACCCGCCGGAGCGCCCAGAAGCTGCGCCAGGCGGCCGAGACGATCCACACCCAGAACGTCTCGCTCGAGCAGGCCAACAGGCTGCTGAAGGAGCGCTCGACGGCGGCCATGGAGAGCCTGTCGGCGACGGTGGACGCCCGCGACGCCTACACGGCCGGCCACTCCCGGCGCGTCCAGCAGCTCGCGCTCGCGATGGGCCGCGAGCTCAACCTTTCGCAGGCCGAGCTCGACCTGCTGGGGCACGCCGCGCTCTTCCACGACATCGGCAAGCTCGCGATCCCGGACTCCGTTCTCCTGAAGCCGGCCAGCCTCACCGCGGAGGAGTGGTCGCTCATGCAGCGCCACGCCGACGAGGGTGCCCGGATCATCGACCGGCTCGGCTTCCTGAACGACGCCGTCCCGGCGATCAGGCACCACCACGAGCGCTTCGACGGCACCGGCTACCCCGATCGCCTGGCCGGGGAGGAGATCCCGCTCGGCGCGCGCATCATCCACGTCGCCGACGCCCTCGACTCGATGCTGACGACCAGGATCTACCGGGCCGCGCGGCCGCTCGAGGAGGCGTTGTCGGAGCTGCACCGGGCGGCGGGGACACAGTTCTGCCCCCGCTGCGTGGCCGCGCTCGAGCGGATCCTGCCGAACGAGTCGCTCGTCGACGAGGCCGCGATCCGCCGGCGCATGATGTTCGCCGTCTCGGGCTGAGATGCCTGATCGGGCGCTCTTGCATTATCCCTAGTTTGCTCTAGACTGATTGCATGGCTCGGCCCCGCCGCCACCCCGCGGTGGCAGGCATCGATCCTGAGGCGCTCGCGGAGTTCCAGGCCGGCATTCGCAAGCGTTACACGGACGACCAGATTCTCGAGCAGCTGCGCGACTGCGCCGCCCGGCTGGGGCGATCCCCGACGATGCGGGAGTTTGCGGCCGACCCGGAGACGACCGTGCACCCGCAGACGGTGATCGAGCACTTCGGCAGCTGGAACGCCGCGAAGCGCCAAGCAGGCCTGGTGCCGCGACGGTTCGCCACGAGGGAGGAGCTGCTCGGCCAGCTACAGGCGCTCGGTGCCGAGCTCGGGCGAACGCCGACGGCGCGCGACCTGGATGCGCGCAAGGGCTCGATGCCGTCGAAGTCGCTGCTCTGGCATACGTTCGGCTCGCTGGCGCGCGCGCTGCGCGAAGCGGGCTTCGACGTCCCGGTGGGGGAGGAGCGTCTGGAGCGGGCGGTCGAGCAGGGTGCGACACTCGCACGGCGGCTCGGCCGGCTCCCGAAGATGGACGACTGGCGCTCGGCCCGGCTCGCCGACAGCGGGCTGCTCACCGAATGGCAGATCTACCGGATGATCGACGTCCAGCCCGCCTGGGCCGCGTTCCAGTTCCTCGTGCGCGAGCGCCTGCGCGAGGAGGGGACGGACGTGGCGCCGGACGGCGCCGTCGGCTGAGTGCGGCTAGCCGGTCGCCAGCGCTATTGCCGCGAGGCGCTGCAGGCAGCTGTGGCCCTCGTGGGGGGCCCGCACGGAGGGGAGGATCGTCTCCTCGACATACGAATGATCTGGCCGGAATCGCTCGGTCGCAACCACCTGGCCGTCCTCGACGCGGAGGAGCGTGCCATCGTCGAGCTCGCGCTTGCGTAGCGTGAGCCGCAGCGTCCGCTCGAGCACTTCGAGCGCGTTGCGGGTCGAGGCGAAGAAGAGCTCGCGGCTGCCCGTACCGATCCAGAGCGGACGTCCGACGGCCCGGGCCAGGAAGAGGGTGGAGGGGAGGCGCTCGTCGAACCACGCCGTCGCCATTGCCCCGGTCAGCTCCTCGAGGGCCTCGGCGTGCCCCTCAGCGTGCTCCGCCAGCGCGAAGATCGCCTCCGAGTCGACGGTCATCTCAGGCTCGGCCCGCTCGAACCCGTAGCGGGCGAAGATCTCCTCGTCGTTCAGGATGATCCCGTTGTGGATCCCGACGACGCGGCCGTGCCGGATCGGATGGTTGTTCGCCTCGATCCGCGGATGGCCCTTCGTGTAGTCCCGTACGTGGACGAGCGCCTGCGTCGCCTCGAGCGGGATGTGCAGCTCGTCCAGGAGCGCACTGGCTCCGGAGCGCCGCTTGGAGAGGTGGATCTCGCCGCCGAGACCGCGGTGCGCGTAGCCGACGGCGTCGGCTCCCCGCTCCGCGATGCCCGCCAGCAACGCCTGCGCAGCCAGCGTCCGAGGCGCACTCGACGCTGGATTCAGGCTATAGCCGGCGATTCCGCACATCACTCGATCCTAGGCTTCTTATCGGCTGGATAAACAGAGCTTTGCCAGAGGGTAGTGCAAAGGTGTTTCCAGGAAGTTAGGGCCGGTGATCCCGCCCGGGTAGGTCGGCGGGCGGGATCCTCAAGCCGCACGCTGCCACAGCCGATACAGCGTGCGTGGACTCCTCGAACACTGCCGAGCCCCTGCCCGACCTCCCGGCGGAGCCCGTCCTCGAGCTTCTCCCGGCACTCGACGACCCCGCGGCGGCCGAGACTGAGGTGCACGAGGCCGATGCAGCCGTCACGGCGCACGACCCGCTGAAGCTCTACGTGCGCCAGATCGGCGACGGCCGCCTCCTGACACCGGCCGAGGAACGCGAGCTCGCGCGGCGGAAGGATCTCGGCGACGAGGCCGCCAAGCGCAAGCTGATCGAGTCCAACCTTCGCCTCGTGATGTCGATCACGCGGAACTACACCAAGGCGGGCGTGCCGCTGCTCGACCTGATCCAGGAGGGCAACCTCGGCCTCATCCGTGCGGTCGAGAAGTTCGACTACAAGCTGGGCTTCAAGCTCTCGACCTACGCGACGTGGTGGATCCGCCAGGCCGTCACGCGCGCCCTCGCGGAGCAGGGTCGGACGATCCGGCTGCCGGTGCACGTCGCCGAGCAAGTTCGCCGCGTCACGCGCTCCAGGCGCGTGCTCGCGCAGAAGCTGAACCGCGACCCGAAGATCGACGAGATCGCGACCGAGAGCGGCTTCACGCCGCTGCGCGTGCGCGAGCTGCTGGAGCTGATCGAGGACCCGGTGAGCCTCCAGACGCCGGTCGGCGACGGCGAGAGCCTCTACGGCGACCTGATCCAGGACACGAACTCGGCGGGGCCCGACGCGGAGACCGCTGATCGCCTGCGCGCGACCGAGCTGGCCGACGCTCTCGACCGCCTGAACCCGAGGATGCGGCACGTGCTTGCACATCGGTTCGGCCTGGACGGCGTGGCACCGCAAACGCTCGAAGAGGTCGGCGCCGGACTCGGCATCACGCGCGAGCGGGTGCGCCAGCTCGAGGCACGAGCGCTGCGCGAGCTGCGGTCGGTCGCGCCCGGGCTCGAGTTCTACCTGCGCAGTTAGTCTCAGGGCGGTGTCCCCGCCCGCCTTCGTCGACTGCCATTCGCACGTATGCCCGTCCGGCGACGATGGCGCGGGATCGATCGAGGAGGGGATGATCCTCTGCCGCGAGGCGGCCCGGCACGGGACGGGCACGCTCTTCGCGACCCCGCACGTGTGGCCGCACCTGCCGCTCACCGAGGCCCGCGAGACGCGCGTGCGTGCGGCCTTCGCGGAGCTCGCGCCGCGCGCCGGGCTCGAGCTGAGACTCGGCTTCGAGCTGACACCGCATGCGCCGCTCGCCGACGAGGATCTCCGCCGCTACGCGCTCGGCGGCACCGACTGCGTGCTCATCGAGGTCCCGTTCTGGGCCGGCTGGGACGAGCTCCTGCTCGTCGCCTCACACGCGGTCGAGTGCGGCCTGCGGCCCGTGATCGCCCATCCAGAGCGCGCCGAGGTCGTCCTCGCCCGGCCGGCGCTCGCCGACGAGCTGGTCGAACGCGGCTGGCTCGTGCAGGTGAACAGCACGTCGCTCCTCGGTCGACACGGCCTCGGCACGCGGGAGCTCGGCTGGGATCTCGTCGAGCGCGGGCTGGCCTCGATCGTCGCCTCCGACGGCCACCGCCAGGCGCGCCCGCCGCACCTCGACGAGGCGTACGCGCTCGCTCACAAGCGAGTGGGGGAGGAGGCGGACCGGCTCTTCGACGGGACCGCTCGCCTTTCAGCAGCAGTCATGAACCTGCCTTTGCAGGTTCATGACGGCACGAATCCGCGGGAGCGATCCGTGCGTTGCGCGAACATCCTGAAGCTGGGACTGGCCGCCCGCACGGCTGCCGCCTACAGCCTACGGACTCCATCTCGCGGAGGCCCGCAAGCCGCTTCAGCGAGTCGAGCTCGATCTGGCGCACGCGCTCGCGCGTCAGCCCGAGCCGCCTGCCGATCTCCTCGAGCGTCTTCGGCTCCGAGTCGGCGAGCCCGTACCGGAGGACGACGACCTGCCGCTCGCGGTCGGTCAGCGCCTCGAGCGCGGCCCTGAGGGCCTGGGAGCGCAGCGAGACCTCGACCTCCTCCTCGGGCAGTGGCCCGTCGCCGGCGACGAAGTCCCCGAACACCGCGTCCTCGGCCTCGCCGACGGGCTGGTCGAGGCTCGTCGACGCCCGTGCCGCCGCGCGCACCTCGAGCGCCTGCTGGATCGGCAGCGACGCCTCCTCGGCGATCTCGTCGAGCGTCGGCTCGCGGCCGAGCTGCGTCCAGAGGGTGCGCTCGGCGCGGTTCATCTTCTGCAGCCGCTCGACGATGTGCACGGGCATGCGGATCGTGCGAGCCTTGTCCGCCAGCGCGCGCGCGACGGCCTGGCGGATCCACCAGGTGGCGTAGGTCGAGAACTTGAACCCTCGTCGCCAGTCGAACTTCTCCACGGCGCGGATGAGGCCGAGCGTCCCCTCCTGGATCAGGTCGAGGAACGGCAGGCCCTGGTTGCGGTAGTTCTTCGCGATCGAGACGACGAGCCGCAGGTTCGACTGGATCATCAGTTGCTTCGCGTGCATGTCGCCGCGCTCGATCTTCTTCGCGAGCTCGACCTCCTGAGCGGCCGTGAGCAGCTGATGACGCCCGGCCTCGCGGAGGAAGAGCTGGAGGGCGTCCGTCGTCGTCTCCTGCGGGATGGGCGGCGGGGGAGGCGCCGGCTCCTCGATCTTGGGCTCCTCGGCGACCTCGATCCCGCGCTGCTCGAGCTCGCGGACGAGCGCTTCCTGCTCGAGAGCGTCCAGCTCGTGCGTATCGACGATCTCCGAGACCTCGGCCGCGCGCAACGCCCCGGATTGCTCGGCGTTGTCGAGCAGTTGCCGGATCTCCTCGTGCTCGAGGAGGTGATCGATGTCGATCGTCGTCATACGGGCGCGGGGGACGCTGGGCAGGCTTCTACCCGCCATGCTCCGGTCTCCAAACCACCCTCGACGACTGTCATGAGCTCACCTCGAAACGAGAGTCGACGATCGGCGCCCCGAGTTGGTTCTGCGACCGCGGCCCGACGCCGGGGCGGACCGACCAGCGGTAGGTGCCCTTCGGTGAACTTCACGCTCGGCGGCAGGACGAGCCTGGCTGTCGTGGGATGCGCCTCGTGGATGAGCTTCGTGTCCCGGTAGATCCGGAAGAGGTAGTACGACGTGCCCGCGCTCGCGGGCCACGCGAAGACCCGGGACGGCGTGATGCCGTCGGGCGGGGCGGGCGGTGGCGTCTGTCGTCGTCGTCGTCGGTGTCGCTGGCGTCGTCGGTCGTCAGTGGCGTCGTCAGGTCGTTGGCTCAGTCGTCGTCCTTGGTCTTGTCCTCGTCGTGCCGGTGGTACACGGGTGGCGCCTCTGTCACCGGGCCGCCCGTGGTGGAGCTGACCGATGTCGTGGGCTCCTCCCGGCGCTGCGTCTCCTGCTGGGTCTCCTGCTGGGTCTCCTCCTGACCCGCGCTCTCGGGAGCGGGTTGCAGGCGCGGGTCGTCGTCGCTCGAGCCGATGAGCTCGAACGCCAGAAGCGCGAGGACGAGTACGGCGACGAACAGGAGGGGCACGGCCGGCGCCAGGAGGCGCCGCCAGAGCGGCCGTCGCGGCGTCCTCCGGCGGCGGAGCGACCTGCTCGGCCGCCGCGATCGGCTCCCCGGGCGAAGACGGGGGCGGCGGCGGGACGACCTCGACCGGCCGCTCGAGCGCGCGCGGCGCCACCAGCTGCGCCTGCGGGGTGTCTCGGTCCGCCTCGAGACGCGTCACCATGCGCTCGAGCCGGCCGAGACGCCGGTCGACACCGCGCCAGCCCGTCGTCATGAGATCGACGAGGACGGCGAGATCGTCGACGCGGTCCTGCCGGGCGCCGACGAGGTCGTGACGGATCTCGTTGATCCCCACCGCGAGCTCGCTGAGCAGCCGCCCGAGCTCGACCATGAGCTCGTCGTCGCCGTGCGCGAGCGCGCCCTCCGACGCAGTCAGCGTCGGTGCCCGGGCCCTCGGCGGCGACCGGTGCCGGCAGCGGCTCGTCGGTCGTGGCGAGCTCGGATCCGAGCGGCACCACGTCGGGCGAGCCGGCGCGCGCGAGCCGCTCGACGGCCCGCAGCTGCTCCGGGTCGAGCGAGTCGAGGACTTCGACGACGCGCCGCTCGATCCGCCTGCTGACGGGCTGCCGGGTGAAGACGCGGATGACGCCTTCGACCGGTACGTCCGCCCGCGCGGCGACCTCGGCGAGGAGTGACACGGCGAAGAGCTTATCGCCGTCCCTCGTATCCGCAACGCCACCGGAAAACGGGGTATAGCCGTAAGACCTACCCGGGGAGACTCGTCCCGCCGCGTGTCGGCGGGCCGATGCCAGCGGTAGGCTCTCACGCGGGTGGATGCCGCGCGGATTTGGGGGGCGGCACCCATGCTCTGCGGCATCGAGAGAGCGTTCTGCGCGCATCCACCGTTCTCTTCTCCGGTCAAAACGGGCGCGCCCCCGGAGGTGCGCCACCTCCGTGCGACGTCATCGACACGTGCGCTCTCTGGGGGGATCAGACCGCCGTGCGTGGAAATCGCTGGGCGCGCCCGTTTCAAGGTAGAACGCCGGGCCGCGCGCGCCTACTGAACGGCTGTATAGAGAGTCGGTCCGACGCGTCTTGAACGAGTGCGACTATTGTCGTCGGCGTGACCGAGATTCTCGACGAGACGGACCTGACCGAGCTCGGCGACGACGGCTTCCAGAGCCACTATCGCGTCCGCCGCAACGACGGAGAGCTCGTCTTCGTCAACGCAGCCTGCACGGGGCCGGCCGAGGCGACCGCGACGATCGCGGAGAACCGCGAAGCGCTCGAGTTCATCGCCGACCGCGGCCGAAGTGCCGCGCAACGCTGCGCCGAGAGTGCACAGTCGCCGGCGCGCCGTGGCCAGGTGATCGTCGACCTGTTCGTCGACGCCTCGGGCGCGCTTGCGGTCGAGTACGACTACGAGCGCCCGCTGTAGCGCTTCACACGGGCTCTTCGGGTCGGCACGGTTCAACGACGAGTGTCAGCCTGTGCTTCTCGACGGCAATCTCGTGGACGTACCACCCTGGCCGCTCGCGCAACTCTTCGCCGACCATGTAAGCGCGCCCGAGCCGAAGGCTCTCAGGTTCCGGTGGAGCGACGCCTCACGTCATCGAGGCTGCCGCATACTCGATATCGAAGCTGAATGTCTGAATACCCCACTCTAAGTAGTCGGGTGGGCGGCGGAAAACTTGCAACGCCTTCGTCTGACGCGTGGCGCTAACGTCGCGTTGTTGAATCGGCGAGGTAAGAGAGCGGCAGTCGGAGGAGGGCACGATGAACTACGTGAATCTCGGCGGGACCGGTCTTCGCGTCTCGCGAGTGTGCCTCGGGATGATGAGCTTCGGCGAGCACGAGAGCCGCGCGTGGGCGCTCGACGAGTCGCGGGCCGAGCCGATCGTCCGGCGTGCGGTCGAGGGCGGCGTCGTCTTCTTCGACACGGCGGACGTCTACAACGGCGGGGAGAGCGAGGTCGTCACGGGCCGGCTCCTGCGCGGGCTCTTCGGGATGCGCGAGGAGTACGTCGTCGCGACGAAGGTGCGCGGGAAGACGATGCCCGGTGAGAATGGAGGTGGTCTCTCGCGAAAGCACGTGCTCGCGTCGATCGACGCGTCGCTCGAGCGGCTGCAGCTCGACTACGTCGACCTCTACCAGATTCACCGCTGGGACAGCGCGACGCCGATCGAAGAGACGATGGAGGTCCTGCACGACGTCGTGAAGGCCGGCAAGGCGCGCTACATCGGCGCGAGCAGCATGTTCGCCTGGCAGTTCGCGAAGGCGCAGCGCGTCGCACCGACACCGTTCGTCTCCATGCAGAACCACTACAACCTGATCTACCGCGAGGAGGAGCGCGAGATGATCCCGCAGTGCCTCGACATGCGGGTGGGGCTGCTCCCGTGGAGCCCGCTCGCGCGCGGCACGCTCGCCCGCGCATCGTCCGACGACGGGCTCGACGACGCGCGCCGGGACCGATCCCTTTCGCGAGTCGCTCTACCGGCCGGAGCTCGACGAGCCGGTCCTCGAGTGCCTTCGCGAGGTCGCCGCCGAGCGCGCTGTTCCGCCGGCGCAGATCGCGCTCGCGTGGCTCCTGCACAAGCCGGGGGTCACGGCGCCGATCGTCGGAGCGACGAAGGTCGAGCACCTCGAGGACGCGCTCGCGGCGGAGACGTTGTCGCTGAGCGACGACGAGATCCGCCGGCTGGAGGAGCCGTACGTCCCTCATCCGACGTCGGGCATCGCCATCTAGTGCCCGACTCAGACCGCAGCAGCCTGGGGTCGGGGCGCGGCCGCGCGCCCCGACCGTGTCCCACGATCAGGAGACCGGAACCGTCGTCAGCGAGAACGCCGCGTGGAGCGGAACCTCGAAGCGGGCGACGCCGGCGGCATCCGTCATCAGCGTTCCCGTGAACGAGTTCTCGCCGTTCCCGGAAGCGTTCCAGAGCGCCAGGTTGAACATCGTGTTTGCCGGCAGGCCGCCGATGCTGTACGCCGACCGTCTCCGTGGAGACCGAGTTGAGCTCGCGTGCGTGCGTATCGAGTCCCATCAACGTCAGCTGGCCGTCGACGCTCGCGTAGGCCGCGAGCTCCTTCTCCGACTGATCGGGGACACCGGTCTGCCAGTCGTCCACCGCCCAAGGGTCGACGCGGACGACCTCCCAACCCCGCTGTGTGGTCTGGAGCAAGAGTCGTAGCGCGTGATAGCTGGGAAACAGCGGCCAACCCTCTTCCGCGGGGCCGATCAGAAAGTGCGACGCGACGTAGTTGAAGTCGTACTTGCCCCAGTACGCGTCCCACTTGACCGAGCCGGAGTAACCGAGTTGCGCGGCGACGAGGTCGAACCAGAGCATCTGAAAGGCGGAGATGTTCGTCCGGGCGAACGGCGTGCCGTCGGCCCACAAGCCGGGCTGGGGGGCCGGATTGCCGGGCATGTCCGTGATCCCGCGGACGCCCATCTCCGTGATGAAGGTCGGCTTGCGCGCCTCGCCGTCGAGCGCCGTGACGATCCGGCGGACGTCCCGGAGGCGAAATTCCATCCGTGGGATGTCCCAGTAGTTCCAGTAGATGTGCACCGAGTACGCGTCGAGCACGTCGCTCATGTGCTCCGCCATGTATTCGAACCAGATCGTGTGGTGTCGTTCCCCGGCGCCTTCGATCAGGTCGCCTCCCATCAGCTTGATGTGGTCGCGCAACCCGCGCGCGGTCAGCTCTGCGTCCAGGGCCCGGTAGAGCGCCTCATACTGCGCGAGCGTCAGTGCGGCGCCGGCCGTGTTCGGCTCGTTCTGGATCGTCACCCAGCGCACGTTCGCGAGTCCCTGCTGTTCGACGAGTTCCTCGAGCACGCCCGCAAAGCGCGCCATCGACACAGTCGGCTGCAGTCGGGCCACGGTCGCGGTGTGGTAGGTGACGTTGATCGTGGCGCCCGCCTCCTGGGCGAGTCGCACCGTTTTGACAAACGACGCCAGGTTCTGCGGTGCCTCCGGGCGCCGCTCCTCCCACAAGTCGTTGTAGAAGATCCGCACGAGCTGCGGCTCGAGCGCTCTTGACCTTGTCCTCCAGGTCGCCGAACGAGCCGGGGGGCGCGTTCGTGACCGGCGCATAGACGTGCTGGTTGAGCTGAGCCCCATAGCCGCCGAGCCCCGAGACGAGCACATTCGAGCGGACGAGCTCGTGCTCGGTCACCTGCACCGTGCGCGTGCGCGTGTTGTTCGTCTCATCGGTCTCGAACGGTGCCGCGCCCTCGACTCGCACGGTCAGCTCTGCCGCCATCGGCGTCGAGAGCTCGACGGCGGCAAATGTTGCAGTGACCGTCTCACCCGCCGGCACCGTGACGACCTCGGGCTCGGCGATCGGAGTGGGGCCGAGCATCAGCGTCAGCCGCGCCGTCGCGGCCGTCTCGCCGTTGACCTCGGAGACGTCGGCGACGACGTCGATCGGCCGCGTCGACAGCGTCTGCGACGGCGCGTGCACACCCGTGACCACGAGGTCGGGGCGCAGACGTGCCGTCGCTGTGCCGCGAACGATGAGCGTCCGCGGCAACGCTTCGAGCTTCACCTGCACCTGCACGTCGAGTCGGGTTCCGCGCACGACCGGCCCGAGGCCAATCGTCGCGACGCCGTCGCGGACTTCGACGTTCGTGCGATGGATCAAGGTCCACCTCGGTCGCACCGGGTGCGAGCAAGCGGACGTGGACGCGCTCGAGCGCGCGCAACGCCGGCGTGAGTTCGATCGTGAGCGTTCCTCCCTGCGGCCCCGTCAGGGCCGTGAGCTTCAGCGCCGGCTCGGCGGCCCGCGCAGGTGCGGCGGCGACGCCAACGGCAACGACGAGTAGAAGTGCGGCGACGACTCGTGTCGCGCCGCTCCGGAGCGTTCGAGCTGCGTGCATGATCTTCCTCTCTGGCGGTGTGAGCAGACCATGAGCCGAGCCCCTCATGCGATGCTCACGCAGCACTAACGCAGGCGTTGCCGGCAGCTCGGCGCAGCAAGAGTCGCGCTCGGGCGCACCCTGACCCGATGTCTGTTCGAGCCACCTTGCGCCCGTCCTGCCACGACGACCCGGCGCATCGCCAGTGTTTGGGCGGAGGGTTGCCTGGGGAAAGGACAGGCGAGGCTAGGGGTCTCAGGGCCGGGACGGCACGACAGCGTCCCGGCCTTCTTACGGCTCGGGACGATCCTTGTCGCCCGGGTGCAGCCATGCCGCGGCGTAAGACCGGCGTGATGTCCGTCACTAATGGAAGCGACACCGCTGAAAGCGGTCGGACGCTTTCAGGGAACTGCTCAAAGGAGCGAACATGACGGAGTCGAGTCTGTATGAACGGCTCGGTGGCGCATTCGCCATCGCAGCCGTGGTCGACCACTTCAGCGACGCGATCGTGAGGAACCCGATTGTCGGCCAGGCATCGGAGAACCCTGCTCTCCGGGAATGGCACACGAATAACCTGGGAAGACTTCCGGGCCTCAAATTCATGCGCACCCTGTGGGTCTGCGAGGTCGCCGGGGGACCGCAGCACTATGCAGCCACACAACCAGGCAGCACCACCCTCGGTCTGGAAGAAGCCCACCGCGAACTGAAGATCTCACCGGCCGAGTTCGATGAAGTCGCGGCCGAACTTGGGCGAACGCTCGACTTCTTCAAGGTGCCCGAGCGCGAGAAGGAGGAGGTTCTGGCTGCATTTGCCGCACACAAGGGCGAGGTGACTGAGGGTTACTCGCAGTAAGGTCCCAGCTGTTTGGGCACCCCATGGGCGCGCTGCTTCGATTTGGGTTTTGCCTACCGAGATGCGAGTCTCGGCCTCCATGGCGGCCTCCACCGGCAGAGCAGATCCGCAGCTTCAGCGCGTGCTACTCGGGGAGGCGCTCGATACGGCGGCGCTCGCGGTGTTCGTTTTCGAGGACGACGAGCACTATGTGGCCGTCAACGGCGCCGCCTGTGAGCTCAGCGGCTATGCGCGTGAGGAGTTACTCGGCTTGCCCGTGCGCGAACTGGCAGCCGATCCCGAGCAGACGGTGCGGAACCTGAAGCAGGTCGCCGCGGGCGAGCGAAAGTGGGGCAAGGCCGGGATGCGGCGCAAGGACGGGACAGTGGTGGAGGTCGAGTACCGGGCCGCGCGCGCCACGATCGCGGGCGTGCCGTTCTTGATTGCCGTGTACTGGAGGGCCGACCCATAGGACGGCTGTCGATCGTCGAGACGGCCCGGCGGTAGCCGCGGGCTCAGTTTTTTCCGACCACGAACCAGACGACGAAAACCATCGCGCCCCAGAGCCAGACCGCGCCGGTGACGAGCGCGACGAGGCGCGGCGTGGTAGCCCGCACGGATGTTCCGCCCAACCCGAGGGCGGCCGCAACCGTGACGGGGATTCCGAGAGGGAACGCAACGAGCGCCCAGCCTTCGTCCCACCCGGGCCAGTCGCCTACATGAGCTGCATCACTCACCATGAGGGCGAGGACTCCACCAACCGCGGCAAGCGCGAGGACGACGATCCCTGTCCGCATCGTGCTCATCAGTTTCTCCACAGTACGGTGAGCCGCCGTCCACGTCGACCAGGTTGGAGCGTCCTGTTCGGCGCTGTGCCGAATCCGGCGAGATGCTCCAACACCACCAGCCTGAAGCGAAGAGCGGCGGGCGCGCCCCGGAAGTGCGGATCACTTCCGCGGCATCGTCAACGTGAGCGTCCGTCGGGGGATCAGACGCCTTCGTGTGTGCGCCGCAGCTGGGCGCGCCCAGTGTCGACTGTAACCAGTCCGGGCAACACGTCCAAGCTCGGCGAAGCCCAGGCCGTCACCGTGGCGGCCCTTCTCGACGGGTCGGCGTTAGCACGGCGTTAGCAATTCGCTCCCTGAACGACCGGGCGCCCGCCCTAGTAAGCGGGTTCCCGTCGTGAAGCACGTAAAGGGGCGTTATGTCAAGTAGCAGGAAGCGGAACCGAGGTGGGACGCCCACGCGGGCGCCCCACCTCGCGTTCCTGGTTCCTAGCGGCGGAAGCTGAAGTTGAACTCGTTGCCGTCGCTCGGGCTCGAGCAGCCGGGGTCGGCCGGGTAGTCGACCTTGCCGTCGAAGTCGTCGTCCTGGCCGTTCGCGCACGCTGCGGGTGCAGGCCCCGGGCCCGGCGGAGGTGGCGGCGGTGGCGGAGGCGGAGGCGGCGGAGGTGGTGCCGGCGCCTGGTTCCACTCGTCGTTGTCGGATGAGCTCGAGCAACCCGGATCTGCCGGGTAGTCGACCTTGCCGTCCGCGTCGTCGTCCACACCGTTCGAGCACGCAGGGCTCGGTGGTGGCGGGGAGGTGGCGGAGGTGGCGGCGGCGGTGGCGGTGGCGGAGGTGTCCCGCCGCCGCTCAGCGAGGTGCCGAACTGCTGCGTCCAGTAGAGCGTGCCGCTGCCGCTCGAGGCGGCCCCCACTCCGATTCCGCGGTAGCTCGGGTTCTCGATGTTCTGGCGGTGGCCCGGCGAGTTCAGCCAGCCGTGCATCACCGAGGCTGCGGACGGATAGCCGTAGGCGATGTTCTCGCCCCAGCCGGCGCTGTTGGCGGGGTATCCGCACACGAGCAGGCGATCGCCGACGCTCCGTGCGACGGGCGGCGCCGGGTCGTTGTGCGCCATGTACTGGTAGTACGCCATGTGGCGCGACTTCCAGACGGCCGAGTTCGTGAGCGGCGTCGTCGCCTGGAGCTGTACGAGGCCGAGCGAGGCGCGGTGCTGGTTCACGAGCTGGACGACCTGCGAGGCGAGATCCTGCCGCAACGTGCCCCAGTTGCTCCCGGGTGTGCAATCGCCGATCAGCGAGTACGCCGTTGCGGCAGGCGGCGCGCTCGGAATGGTCGCGGGTGCCACGGCGAAGAGCGCCGTGACGGTCGCGGCCAGGGCGATTAGCCCGGGTCAGATTTCTCCTCATGTCTTCCCCTTTGTCAGCTTCCGTGGAACGGCGCCGAGCGTCGACCACGTCCTGCGCTGCCGACCGGCGGCCGGACGGCAACCCCTGAAGATCGGGCACCCTAGCCGAGCGGTCGGAAGGGCGCAACAGGCCGATCGGCGGGTCCTGGGCTCCGTCGTCGAGCCGGTGCGGAACGTGAGACGTGCGGCGGCGGCGAATGTGACTATCCGTTTGTTGTCGGCAGGGTCGCCCCCGACCTTTATCGGCGACTCAGTAGCCGGCCGAGCGCACGCCCGCCGCGATGAGGGCCAGGACCGCGAGGCCCGTCACCAGGCGGTACACGACGAAGACCGTGTAGTTGTGCCGGCGGACGTAGCCGAGGAGCGCGTAGATCGCCACCAGACCGCCCGCGAGCGAGGCGAGGCTCCCGACGATGAACGGCCCCACCATCCCCGGCGGCAGATCGCCCAGGATCACGTCCGTGACGCCCTTGTAGACGACTGCGCCGAGCGTGATCGGCACGAGCAGCAGAAACGAGAACCGGGCCGCGGAGTCACGGTCCAGCGAGAGAAACCGCCCCGCCGTGATCGTGACGCCGGAGCGCGAGACGCCTGGGAGCAGCGACAGGCACTGCGCGAACCCGACGGCGACCGCCTGGCGCATCGTCAGGTCACCCATCTTCCGCCGCTGGGGCCGGCGGTCAGCGATCCAGAGGACGATGCCGAAGAAGGGCAGCAGAAGGGCGATCTGCCACGGCTCGCCGAGTCGACGGGCGATCACGTCCTCAGCGAGCACGCCGACGAGGGCGGCCGGCACCGTCGCGACGGCGACGAACCACGCCACCCGCTCGTCGGCGGTCTCGATCCGCCGCCGCCGGAGCGTCCCGAGGAAGGCGACGGCGAGCGCGGCGAGGTCGTGCCGGAAGTACAGGACGACGGCGACGAGCGTGCCGAGGTGCAGCGAGACGTCGAACGTCTGGTTGAAGAGGTCGTCGCTCTTCAGGTAATCCCAGTCGCCGAGCCACGGCACGAGGATCAGATGCCCCGAGGACGAGATCGGCAGCAGCTCCGTCGCGCCCTGCACGACCCCGAGGATGAGCGCCTGCCAGTTCGGGAGCGCCCCGGCCCTGTCCCCCGCCCCGAGGACGGTCAGGACGACCGCGGCGAGAAAGGCCGCGCCGGCTGCGGTGAAGACAGCTGCCCGGCCCACGCGGGCAATCCTAGTGAGCGCACCGGCAGGCCGAACTCTCCTTGTGTTGAAACAACACAAGCGATTCGCGCCGTCGGACGACCGCCCGCGTCGGTTCGCGCCCCGAGCAGGGATTCTCTGCGTCACGCACCGCGCGACCGCGCCAGCCCGAGCACGAGCTTGTGTTGATTCAACACAAGCGCCTCTCGCTGACGGACGACAAGCCGCGGGCTGCACTGCACAGCTTCAGGGATCTTCGCGTGGCAGGAGTCGGCGCGAGCCGACTCCGGTGTCTGATCCGCGAAGCGGATCCAGACCCACTGCAAAAAAATTCAGAGAGCCGGTGGCGCTTTCGTCCACCGAACCCGCTGACTTTCCGCTTCCGCGTACGGCCCTCGAGCTCGGCTTCGACCTACTCGCGCTCCGTGCTCTCTGCAAGCGGCAACCTAAAGCCGCGGCGAGTGCCGATCAAGCACCGCCGGCTGCTCTTTCGTGCAAATTGCGAGAAGTTTCATGATGCGGCAGCGGAGCGCCCGGCTGGACTAGGATCGCCTCCGTGCACCTGCGCATGCCGAGCATCGACCAGGGCGTCCAGTCGTTCATCTGGGCCGTCGTGTTCTTCGTCATCCTCTGGCTCGGCATGCTCGCCGTCGGCGTCTCGAGCGCCACGGCGCTCATCATCTCGCTCGTCTCGGCCGGCCGCGATCTTCCTCTTCGTGCGGTTGCGCGGCGAGGACCGGCCCGGCCCAGGATGAACGCCGAGCTTGTGTTCCTGGATGCAGTAGGCCGGATGCCGCTAGCGGGAGCTGAGCGCGGAGACGAGCCGCCGCGTCAGATCGGCGCCGATCATCGCCTCGAGCCGGTCGAGCGCCGTCGGTCGTACGTCGCTCTCGAGCACCAGGCAGTGGCCGAGCAGGAGGTCGAAAGGTGCTGGTTTGCAGTGGGAAAAGGCGGCGGCGTCCATCGGTCCAGCTATCGGGAACGCCGTCGCCGCGCTTCATCCCTGACGGGAGTGAGAGCTTCCTGGTGGAATCACCAGGAAGCTCTCGAAACCTCAGTCGCCCCCGCCGTCGCCGGCGTGATCGCGGCCGACCGGCACGGCGTCGCGGTCGCGCTCGATCCGCGTCCGCTCCTCGTCGCCACGGCGTCCCGACGCTCGGCGGTCAGCGGCTCGTCCGCGTGTCGTCACGTCGACCGGCTCGTCGACCACGACCTCCCGCGGGCCGGCCGTGTCGAAGCAGAAGCCGAAGGTGAGCCCGATCCCGAAGGCGATCACTGCGAGGAGCTCGCCGAGATCGCCGACCACGTCGTTGATCCCGAGATCGCGCGACCAGTTCGAGGTGTTGAAGAAGTCCGCGGGCTGGCGGGCTAGCAGCACCCAGCCGCCGGCGATCAGGACGGGCAGGAAACCGAGCAGGAAGACGCCCGCGGAGAGCCGCGGCCACCCCCACTTCGTCCAGCCCCCCAGGAGCTGCGACAGCGCCATGGTCAGCCCCGCGGCGGCGATCAGGCCGTAGGTCGCCCAGTACGAGCCTGCCGTGTCGCTTCCCATCTGGGTGGCGAGCCAGATCAGGAAGCCTGCGACGGCAGCGCCGACGAGCGTGAACAAGCCTCTGGTAATGCCGATCATTCGAGCCTCCGTTTGTCTCGTGTGGCCGGAAGACGTCCCGGCCTGGATACAACGGAGATTCGAGGGCCTATTCGAGATTCAGGCGCCGCTCGTCGAAACGGGCCGATTCGAGCTCGGCGCGGAACGCCTCGATCGCCAGCAGAGCGTCCTCCGGGAAGACGTGGTCGACCACGCCGACGCGGTCGTCGTTCCAGAACGGCAGGTCGACATGCGGCTGCGAGACGAGGTTCACGGACAGCGCGCCGCACACCGGACAGCGAACGGCGAGGCCGAGCGAGCGGTCTCCCGGCGCCACGGCGACGAACGACGACGGGAACACCGGACGCGGTCTGCCTTCCGGGTAGCAGAAGAAGCTCCACGGCCAGTCCCCCGCCCCCACTCTCGCCGCTGCGGTATCGGCGAGCTCCGCACCCGCGTCCGCGAGCCGCGACGTCATGAGGTCGAGGAAGACGCCGGCCGTCGTGCCGAGCGGCGCCCAGTCGAGCTCGTCGTGGGCGAGCAGCCCCGTGTGCTCCTCGCCGCAGCCGCAGTCGAACCGGACGCTGTAGACCGCCGGGTGCGCGGCGCCGGGCAGCCGCTGCAGGAACCTGAAGGCCGAGAGCGTGACGCGCACCCGCTCGGCGTGCGGGCACGCGAAGGTGTACCTGCCGGTCAACGCGTCGTACATCACCAAACTGTGACCGCGAACGCGGACGGCGTCTAGCTCTAGTACTCGATCAGTACTCGATCAGCGAGTGGATCTCGTACTGCGAGAGACGGCTGCGGCCGTTCAGGAACGTCAGGTCGATGATGAACCCGACCCCGACGACGTTGCCGCCGAGCTGCTCGATCAGGCCGCCGATCGCCTCGACGGTGCCGCCGGTGGCGAGCACGTCGTCGTGGATCAGGACGCGGGCGCCGTCCCAGAAGGCAGCCGGGTGCAGCTCGAGCGCGTTCTGGCCGTACTCGAGCGCGTAGGTGACGCTCGACGGTCTCGGGCGGCAGCTTGCCCGGCCGGCGCGCGGGCACGAAGCCACAGCCGATCTCACGGGCGATCGCGGCACCGAGGATGAAGCCGCGCGCCTCTGCGCCGACCACGAGATCGGGCTTCTTCGTCCTCCCCCACGCCGCCAGATCGACGATCGCCTGCTGCAGGCCCTCGGGGTTCGCGAGGAGCGGGCTGATGTCCTTGAAGCCGACGCCGGGCTGCGGGAAGTCCGGGACCTCGCGGACGAGAGCTCGCAGATCGGTGGCCATCGTGCGGAGCCTAACGCTCGGCGAGCGTCCGCAGCTCGCGCCAGAAGAGCAGCCGGGAGAGCTCCTGTGACGCCTCGGCGAGCGACTGGAGATCCTCGAGCCCGCTCTTGCGCCGCTCGGGGTTCCGGGACCGGAGCGCGGGCGCGACGAGCTGCTCGAGCAGGCCCGCCTCGCGGCCCGCGGAGTTGCGGAAGGTACGGAGGTGCCGCGCGTCGATCCCGAACTGCGCCAGACGGCCGCAGGCGGCCGCGATCTCGGCGTCGCTCTCGCGGTAGAGCCTGTCACCGCCCTCGACGCGCGGGACGAGCAGCCCGAACTCCTCGAGCGCACGCGCCAGCGTCGCGTCGATCCCGGCGCGCTCGCACAGCTCCTGCAGGTCGAGCTCGCCCTCGGCCTCTCCGAGCGTCGCCGCGCGGCGACGCTTGCGCTCCGCGCCGCCGCCGGCGGCGAGCTCCTGGCGGATGACGCGCAAGGGCAGGAACTCGTCCCGCTGCAGGCGCAGGATCGTCTCCAGGCGCTCGACGTCCTCCTCGCTGAAGAGCCGGTAGCCGCCGCGCGTGCGCTTCGGCGTCAGCAGCCCCTGATCCTCGAGGTAGCGGATCTTCGAGATCGAGATATCGGGGAACTCCGGCTGCAACCGCGCGCAGACGGCGCCGATCGTGTGCAGCCTCGGCTGCTGCGCCTGCTTGTCGGTGCGGACGGCCGCGGTGCTCATCGCCGGAGGAAGGTCAGGCGGTACTTGCCGATCTGGAGCTCGTCGTCGTCCTCGAGCTCCGTGGTCGACTCGATGCGCCGCCGGTTGACGAAGGTGCCGTTCAGGCTGCCGAGATCCTCGATCGTGAACGTCTCGCCGTTCCGGGCGATCGCCGAGTGGCGGCGGGACACGGTGACGTCGTCCAGGAAGACCTCACACTCGGGCGAGCGGCCGACCAGCGTCCGCTCCGCCGAGAGCAGGAAGCTCTCCCCCGCCCTGCCGCCGCCCGACCGGACGACGAGCGCCGGGCCCTTGCCCGGGAGATCCTGCAGCGCGGCCCCGGGATCCTCGCCAACCTCCTCGGGCGTGTAGCTGACGGTTTGCTCGCCTGCGTCCTCCTTGACGAGCAGCGAGCCGCATTTCGAGCAGAAGTTCGCGGCCTCGGGGTTCTGGAAGCCGCACTCCGGGCAGTACACGTGGCTCAAGGGCTGCCCTCGTCCGCTCCGTCCTCCGCCGCCTCGGCACGGCCGGTCGTCGCCGCGTCGGGCGTCCCGCGCGAGGCGAGGATGTTCGTCAGCTCGTCGACGTCGACGTCGCCGCCACCCTTGCCTTTCAGGCGGGCGGTGCGCTCCGCGCGCAGGATGTCGATGCGGCCCTGCAGCAGCCGCCGGCGGTACGAGACCTCGTTCTCCTGCGCGCTCGAGCTCCTCGATGAGCGCCTTCAGGTCGTCGTCTGAGAGCGAGCCGAAGTCGGGCAGCGGCTCCGTCTCGCATGTCCTTCAGATCAGGGTCGTTCTTCCACAGGCGGGCCTTTCACGTCGCGACGGGCTCTCAGTAAAGCAGCCGCACCCCGAAGGGTCAACCTCAGCTTGAGGTTTCTACGGTCTCCCTCGAAGTTCGGGCCGGCGCGGTGTCTCCCTGCATGATCTCCTCCACGAGCTCGCGCACCTCCTGCTCGAGCTCGTTCGACTCGGCCTCGGTGCCGCCCTCCGCATAGAGGTGGAGCAGCGGCTCGTCGGGATCCGGAAGCACCTGCGCCCAGCCGCGCTCTCCGATCAGCTTGATGCCGTCCGTCAGGTCGAGGTCGCGCCCGGCGAGCCGCTCGTTCAGGAGCCGCATGACGAGGCCCTTCCGGGCCCACGGGCAGGCGAGCTGGCGGTGGATGAGCGTCGGCTGCGGCAGCTCGGCGACGAGCTGCGAGACCGGCGTCTTGACGCAGGCGAGCAGCTCGAGCAGCTTGGCGAGGCTCGCGACGGCGTCGTAGGCCGGGAGGAACTCCGGGAAGACGTAGCCGCCACCGACGGCGCCCGCGAAGACGACGTCCTCGCCGGCCGCCGCCCGCGTCAGGTCGGCGAGCGAGTTCGGCGTTCGGACGACCTCGAGCCTGCCGTCGACCAGCACGTCGACCTGGCTCGTCACCGTCACCGGGAAAGCGACCTTGCCCGTCCGCCCCGAGGCGCCGATCAGGCTGAGGAAGAGCAGCAGCGCCTGCTCGACCGGCACCTCGCGCCCGGTGTCGTCCACGAGGTAGAGCCGCTCCGCGGCGCGGTCGAAGACGGCCCCGAGATCGGCGCCGACTGCCGTCACGAGCTTCTTCGTCTGGCCGATCGCCTGGGCGATCGAGTTCTGGCTGCGCCGCCATCCTCGGCGAAGAAGCCGTGCGACGAGACCGCCTCGACGCCGAGCGGGCCGACGACGAGCGGCAGCACGAACGACGCGGCCGAGTAGCCGTAGTCGACGACGATGCGGAACCCACGCTCGCGGATCGACTCGACGTCGAGCGAGTCGACCAGATCGTGCGCGTAGCTCTCGCGCACGCGCGCGGGGTACGACACCGAGCCGACGCCGCCTGCGGCCACGCGCCGCAGCTCCTGGCGCGAGAAGTTCTTCTCGATCTCCTTCTGGAACGACGACGTGATGAGGATCCCGGGCGGCTCGTAGAACCGGATGAAGATCGCCTCGGGGTCGGCGTGGCCGGCTCCGACGTGCACGTGTGCCTCGAAGGCCTGGGTCTTCAGCACGTGCCGGCCGACCGCCGGCGGCGAGACGCGCAGGTCGGCGACGTCGACGCCGGTCGCGTTGAGGCCCGGAGATCATCGCGCGCTTGATCATCCGGCAGGCGTCGCCGGAGTCGCGGCTCGCGACGACCCGCGCGCCGCGCTTGAGCGCGGTGCCGAGCGACGCCGCCAGCCGCACCGCGCGTCTCGGGCGTGAGGTCGACGTTCACGAGCCCCGACACGCCGTCCTTGCCGAAGAGCCTCGTCGACGCCCGGGACTCCCAGATCAGGTTCTCGTTCACCTGGGAGCCGGTCTCGACCTCCTTGTACGGGTAGACGCGGACGTTCGGCATGATCGTCGACTCGGAGCCGATCGTGACCTCGTCGCCGATCGCGGCGCCCTCGTGGATCCGCACGTGGTCGCGGACGTCGCAGGAGCGGCCCATGATCGCGCCCTCGACGAGCGAGCTGCGGCCGATGTGGCGTCGCGCTGTCGATCACGGCGCGCGTCGTGCGGGCGCGCTCGCGCAGCGTGACGCTGGCCGACAGCACCGAGTACGGGCCGACGGTGGCGTCGCGCGCGATCCGGCAGTAGTTGCCGACGTAGGCCGGGCCCTCGAGCTGCTCGACGTCGTCGATCTCGGCGCCCTCGCCGAGCCAGACGTTGCCGCGCAGACGGATGCCGTCGATCTCGAGCCGGACCCGCTCGTCGAGCGCGTCGAAGTTCGCCTGCCGGTACTGGTCGAGGTTGCCGATGTCCTGCCAGTAGCCGTCGAGCACGAACCCGTAGATCGGCCGGCCCATCTCGAGCAGCAGCGGGAAGAGCTCCTTCGAGAAGTCGTGCGGGCGGTCGCTCGGGATGTGCTTCAGCACCTCCGGCTCGAGCACGTAGATGCCCGTGTTGATCGTGTCGGAGAAGACCTGGCCCCAGGACGGCTTCTCGAGGAAGCGCTCGACCCGGCCCTCCTCGTCGGTGACGACGATGCCGAACTCGAGCGGGTTGTCGACCGACTTGAGGCCGATCGTGACCGCGGCGCCCTTCTCGCGGTGGAAGTCGATGAGCGCGCCGAGGTCGACGTCGCAGAGCGCGTCGCCCGAGATGACGAGGAAGGTGTCGTCGAGCGCGTCGCTCGCGAGCCGCACCGAGCCGGCCGTGCCGAGCGGCAGCTCCTCGACCGAGTACTCGATGCTCATGCCGAGCGACTCCCCCGTCCCGAAGTAGCTCCGGATCGCCTGCGGCATGAACGCGAGCGTCACGATCACGTCGTTCAGCCCGTGCGCGCGGAGCAGCTCGAGGATGTGCTCCATGCAGGGCTTGCCGACGATCGGCACCATCGGCTTCGGCTGGTTGGAGGTCAACGGTCGCAGCCGCGTCCCCTCCCCACCCGCCATCACGACGGCCTTCACCAGCGTCGCCTCACGTCCGTACCTCCCGTCGGGCCTGCACAACGTACTGCGCCGCAGCCACGAGGGCCAGCCCGAGGGCGATCCAGAAGAGCCAGAGCGGCCACTCGGTGTCCTGGCCGACGACGATCAGGAAGCCGAGCGAGCAGTACAGGAGCCACGTGGCCGCCTTGCCGAGCGTGCTGACGGAGAGCTCGTAGCCGTGCGGCACCAGCAGCCTGTACCCGCCGATCAGGATCACGTCACGCGCGACGATGATCAGCGCCGCCGGCCACGGGAGCTTGTCGTCGAGCCAGAGCAGGATCACGGCGGCGTCGATCATCAGCCGGTCGGCGAGGGGATCGGCGAGCCGGCCGAAGCGCGACTCGACCTGCCAGCGCCGCGCCAGCCAGCCGTCCAGCTGGTCGGTGACCCCGGCGATCGCGAAGATGATGGCGGCGGTCCAGCTCGAGCCGTCCTCCGCCGCGAGGAAGACCGCGATGAAGAGCGGGATCAGGGCGAGCCGGAGGACCGTGAGCGCGTTCGGAATCCGCGCGAGCGGTGCCGAGACAGCGCGGCTCTTCCCCGCTCCGGCGCCGGCAAAGCCGGCACCTCCGCTCCTGGGCGGCTCCGTCGAGCCTACGCCGCCATCCCCCGCTCCGGCGCCGGCAAAGCCGGCACCTCCGCTCCTGGGCGGCTCCGTCGAGCCTACGCCGCTCGCCATGCTGACAGGATAGAGCGCATGGCCGAACCGCTCGTTCTGCCGGGGTTCGTGAACGCCCACTCCCATACGTTTCAGCGGGCGCTCCGGGGTCGGGCCGGCGGCGGCGACTTCTGGGCCTGGCGCGAGCTGATGCTCGCCGAGGCCGAGCGCCAGACGCCCGAGAGCGTGCGGCGCCTCTACACGGCGACGTATCGCGAGATGCGTGCGGCCGGGTACACGGCCGTCGGCGAGTTCCACTATCTGGGGCTCGCGGAGGCGCGCGCCGCCGTCGAGGCGGCGGCGGAGGCCGAGATCGCGATCGTCGTCCTGCTCGCCGCCTACGGCCGCGGCGGCCTCGACCGGATGCGCCAGGCCTCCGTGGCCGAGTACCTCGATCAGCTCGAGCAGCTGCGCAGCGAGGGCGTGGCCGTCGGGCTCGCCCCCCACTCGGTTCGCGCCTGCCCGGCCGACTGGCTCGTCGAGCTCGGCGGCTACGCGGCCGCCGAGAAGCTCCCGCTCCACATCCACGCCGGCGAGCAGCCGCGGGAGGTCGAGGAATGCCTGGCCGAGCACGGCTGCCGGCCGATCGAGCTGCTCGCCCGTGTCGGCTGCCTCGGCCCGCACGTGACCGTCGTGCACGCCACCCACGCCGACGGCGCCGAGCTCGACCTGCTCGCCGAGTCGGGGGCGACGATCTGCGCCTGCCCGACGACCGAGGCCGATCTCGGCGACGGCTTCCTGCCGGCGGCGCGGATCGACCACCGCCGGATCGCTCTCTGCATCGGCTCCGACTCGAACGTCCGGATCGACCCGCTCGAGGAGCTGCGGGAGCTCGAGGGGATCGCCCGCCGGCAGACGGGGCAGCGGGGCGTCTTCGGCACCGAGCGACTGCTCTGCTACGGCGCCGATGAGGGCGCTCGCTGCCTCGGTCTCGAGCGCTGGCCGGAGATCGACGTCGATCTCGGCCATCCGTCGCTCGAGGGCGTCGAGCCGGGCGACGTCTTCGACGCGCTCGTCTCGAGCTGCGGCGGCGACGTGATCGCGCGCCAGGCCTGATTTCAAGCCAGTCCGACGGCGGAGGGTGCGGAAAGCCGTACCCCGGACCAGGGACTTGCCCGGCGCGACCGGAGGCCCCGCAGCCTCACGATCGGTGCTGTCACGAGCACAGAAGCTCACAGAACCGATGGGAGGAACCACAACCATGTCCAGCACGAACACATCGATGCAAAGGACGCTCCGCCTCGGCATTGCCGCCGGAGTGGCCGCCCTCGGCCTGCTCGCCGCAGCCGCGCCGGCGCAGGCCTACGACTGGGGAGACCGGCCGGGCCTGAAGAAGGCGCAGGCGACGGCGACGAGCGCGCAGTTCGGCGCCGTCAGCGTCCAGCTGAGGGCACGCGACAACACGCTCGTCATCACCGGCAGCGAAGGCCCCGACAACGTGGCGCTCAGGCTCTTCTCGCCGGGCTCCAACGTCCTCGTCGTCGACACCGACGACGGCGGCTCCGGCTCGATCCTCTCGCTCCGGACGATGCCGCGCTTCCTGTTCGAGAAGATCTCGATCGACATGCGCGGCGGCGACGACTCCGTCCGGATCGACGAGGTGAACGGGGTGTTCACCGACACCGAGCAGACGACGATGGACGGCGGAGCCGGTAACGACACGATGAACGGCGGCACCGGCCGCGAGGTCTACCTCGGCGGGTCCGGGGACGACTTCGTGGACGGCAACCGGGGCGACGACCTCGGGCTGATGGGTGCCGACGACGACACGTTCCGCTGGGATCCCGGCGACGGCAACGACACGATCGAGGGCCAGGACGGCTTCGACACGATGCTGTTCAACGGCGCCGGCGGGACCGACACCGTCGACATGTCGGCCAACGGCCCCAGGCTGCGCTTCTTCCGCCAGCCCGGCAACGTGACGATGGACACGAACGACGTCGAGAAGGTCTTCTTCCAGGCCCTCGGCGGCGCCGACAGCGTCGTCGTCAACGATCTCTCCGGCACCGACGTGGTCGAGGTCGAGACGGATCTGGCGACGGCGATCGGCGGTACCGCCCCGGACGGCCAGGCCGACACGGTCGTCGTCCAGGGCACGAACGGCGACGACGTCGCGATCGTCGCGGGCGAGAACGGCAACGCGTCGGTGTTCGGCCTCGCCGCGCAGGTCGACGTCACGCACGCGGACGCAGCCAGCGACCGCCTGGTCGTGAATCTGCTGGCCGGATCCGACATCGCCGAGGCGTCGAGCCTCGAGTCGTCCGCGACTGCAGCTGACCGAGACGGGCGGTGACGGTGACGACGTCCTGATCGGCGGCGAGGGTGGCACACGTCCTCGACGGCGGCGCGGGGGACGACGTCCTCATCGGCGGTCCGGGTGCCGACACGCTCACGTGCGGCGCCGGCGACGACGTCGTAGTCGGCGACGCCGAGGACACGATCGCCGCGGACTGCTAGCTCCGGCGGAGCCGGCGGGTCTCGAGGGCCTCCTGCGGGAGGCCCTCGCCCGTTTCGACCTGCGTCCGCTCGACGTCGCGGGCGACGGTGCCGAAGCGGGCGATCAGCTCCCCGCGAGAGCGCATGCCGAGCTTCCTGAAGATGCGCCCGAGGTGGAACTCGACCGTCTTGTGCGAGAGGAAGAGCGCGGCGCCGACCTCCCGGTTCGTCAGGCCCTCTCGCCACGTGCAGCGCGATCTGGAGCTCCTGCGGCGTCAGCTGCTCCTTCTCCCACGGCGTGCGTCTGCGCAGCGTCTCGCCGCTCGCCCGCAGCTCGGACTGCGCGCGAGCGATCCAGGGCTCGCCGCCCATCTCCTCGAACGCCTCCAGGGCGAAGCGCAGCTGCTCGCGGGCGTCGACGCGCCGCCCGCGCGCCGGAGGCGCTCGCCGAACGCGAGGCGCGTCCGCGCGAGCGACCAGCGGTCGTCCGAGAGGACGTGCGCCGCGAGCGCGTCGTGGAAGTGCTCCTCGAACGCGTCGTTGCCGGCGAGCAGGCCCCGGCCCCTCGCGCCGGCGGCGATCCCGATCGGGCTCCTCGCCTCGGGCGAGCCGTCGAACCGGGCCTGTGCGCGGCGCGCGTCGTCGGGCCGTCCGGCTCGCACGTACACCTCCACGAGCTCGGCGCGCGGGATGAAGCTCGGCGAGTGGACGCCGAGCTCGTCGAGACCGCGGGCGGCCTGCTCGAGCTCCCGCTCCGCGTCGTCGAAGCGGCCGAGGGCGAGGGCGAGCACGCCGACCGAGTAGAGCCGCCACAGCGCGAAGGTCCGTGCGCCCGCCGCCTCGATCAGCGGCACGACCTCGGCCGCGTAGCCGAGGCACTCCTGCTCCATGCCACGGCGCGCGGTCGCCGCCGTCAGGATCAGCAGTGCCTGCATCTCCGGCAACCGCAGATCGAGCTCCCGCGCCAGACCGAGCGCCTCCGACGCGGCTGCGTACCCCTCATCGAGCAGCCCCGCCCGCACGCCGTGCCAGGCGTGCTGGACGAGCAGGTACGGCAGCAGTCCGCCGGCGCCCTCGGCCCGCGAGCGGTCGATCGCCTCGCCCGCGTCGCGGAAAGCCTCGCGCGACCGCTCGAGCCAGTCCAGCGTCACCGCCGACCGCAGCAGCTCGAGCGGGTCGATCTCGCTGCCGAGGCGCTTGAGACCGTTCGCTGCCTCCTGGATGAGCGGCATGCCCTCCTCCGGCCTGCCCGAGTAGCAGAGCACCCAGCCGCGCGTGAACGAGGCCAGGCGCTTCGACCGCTCGTCGCCGCCGTCCGCGGCGAGCGTCTCGGCATGCTCTGCGGCGGCGAGCAGCGCCTCCCGGTTGCCGAGGATCTGCTGTGTGACGCAGCCCTCCGCGAGGATCTCGACCGAGCGCTGCAGGTCGACGTCCTCGAGCAGCGCCGCCGCCTCGAGCAGCATCGCCGTCGCCGCCGCCGGCCTCCCCGCGAGGTAGTCGATGCGTGCCCGCAGGCGCAGCGCGTCGACCCGTAGTCGCGGATCCGAGGCCGCCAGCGGCTCTGTCAGGAGGGCGATCGACTCCTCGGACCGGCCTCCTCGCTGCGCCGCCTCCGCGGCGGCCTGGAGCCGCTGGAGCCGCGCTGGCTCGTCCGCCGTGAGCTCCGCCGCACGGGCGTACGCGGCTGCGGCGGCGGCGTAGCCCGAGCCGCTCCACGGCCTGCTCGGCCAGCACCTCGAGCGCGGCTGCGGCCTCGTCGTCGCGGCCGAGAGCCGCTCCCGGCGAGATGCCAGGCACGCCGCTCGGGGTCGTCGAGCTGCCCGAGCGTGTCCGCGAGCGCGCGGTGCGCGGCGCGACGCTCCGACGGCGCAGCGCAGTGGTAGACGGCCGAACGGACGAGCGGATGCCGGAACGAGAGCCGCCTGTCGTCGAGCTCGATCAGGCCGGCGTCCTCTGCGGGCTCGAGCGCCGAGGGCTCGATGCCCATCGTCGCGAGCGCGGCCGCGATCGACTGCAGCTCCACCTCATGGGTGAGCGCGACCGCCGCGACGACCAGGGCGCGCTTTGCTTCGTCCGGCAGCAGCTCGACCCGGCCCGAGAAGGCACGCTCGAGCGTTGCTCCCGCCGGGATCGGCTCGGGCAAGCGGCTCGGCGCCGTCGAGCTGTGCCTCGGTCAGCAGGCGCCGCACCTCGACCAGGGCGAGCGGGTTCCCGCCCGTCGCCTCCCACAGCCGCCGCGCAACGTCATCGCTCGGCGCGGGCTTCTCGGCTGCGGCCAGGAGCCGCCTCGCGTCGTCGAGCCCGAGCGGCGCGAGCACGAGCTGGTCGATGCCCGGGAGGCTCACGGGCTCGGCGCCGCCGTCGCGCGTGGCGAAGAGGAGGACCACCGCGTCGGCCACGAGCCGCTTCGACGCGAAGAGCAGCGCGTCGCGCGTGGCGGCGTCCAGCCACTGCGCGTCGTCTGCCACGACCAGCAGCGGCCGCGTGTCCGCGGCGCTCGCGAGCATGTTGAGCGTCGCGGCGCCGATCGTGAACCGGTCGAGCGCGACCGGCGGGCCGAGGCCAAGCGCGCTCTGCAGGGCGTCCGCCTGGCTCGGTGGGAGCTCCGGCAGGTGGCCGAGAAGCGGCCGCAGCAGCTCCAGCAGCCCCGAGTACTGCAGCTCGGCCTCGGACTCGACGCCGAGGGCCCTGACGATCGTCAGGTCGGACGCGCGCTCGACCGCGTACTCGAGCAGCGAGGTCTTGCCGATTCCCGGCCTCGCCTCGAATCTCGAGCGCACCGCTCCGTCCACCCCGCCCCGCCGCGAGCAGCTCGTCGAGGCGCGCACAGTCGGACTCCCGACCGATGAGCACACCTTCAAGGTAGTTCCAGCGCCGCCGGGCGACAAGGCCCGCGCGGCGTCAGCGGCGCGTCGCGGCGAAACGGCTCGTCCAGTACCTCGTCCGCTCGAGGTAGGACGTCTCCGCCGCGCGCCCGCGGAGGCCCCACGCGCCGTCGTAGCTCTCGTAGCCGCGCCGATCCGCGCGGGCGGCCTCGATCTGCGTCCCCTCGTGCCACTCGTTGTAGCTCGTGACGGTGACGAGGTCGGCGCCGGCCTTGATCGCGCCGCGCCACATCGCGTCGTAGGTCGCCCCGTTGCGCCGGGGCTTCAGGCGCGTGTCGCCGGTCGCACGCCGCGCGTCGTAGCCAGGCCCCACCGACGGCGCGCACAGGAGTTGCAGCCGCCGTGCCTGGGCGCAGAGCCGCGGGAAGAGCGAACCGTCGAAGATCAGGACGTCGTAGGTGTAGAGCCCGTCGAAGCCGCCCGCTGCGGCGAGCCCGGCGAGGTTGGTGTTCGCGAAGACCCTGACGCCGGCGAGCGTCGCGTTCAGCTCGCGCCAGTCGGCGGCCGGGAGCTCCGAGGACGCCCACACGTAGAAGTCGCGCAGCCCGAGCAGGCGCAGGTACGCGATGTCCTCCCCCGTGCGCTCGACCGTCCGGCCGGCGTACGGCTCCAGGTGCGCGGCGACGCCGAGCCCGGCACGCCGTGCGGCGGAGATGACCCGCGGTAGCCGCTGATCCTCGACCGAGCCCTGCCCCCACCACGAGACGACGACGGTGGAGACGCCGGCCAGCGCGAGCTCGCGCATCTGCGCCGCGAGGACGCGCTCGTCGGAGGACGAGTACGGCCCGCGCGCCGGGTAGTAGCTCGAGGCGACCTGCCCCGGGGGCACGCTCCCGCCCTGCTGCCAGTGCGCGTAGGCGCCGTCCCGAGCCGGAGTCCCGAACCACGGGTAGAAGAAGATCGCCGTCTCCGGGCGCACCGCCGCGGCCGGGACCGGCCCCTCGTCGGGCCTCGCGGAGGCCGAACCGGCGACGGACAGAAGCCGGCGAATACCAGGCATGTCCACGCGACGGCCGCAGCCAGGACGGCTCTCACCGGCTGATCCTATGTCGGAGATCGGACGATTTCTACTCGTAGCTCTCTCGTTTCTGTGCTCGTCGCGTCGCCGCGAAATTGCCGCACAGAGCGGGTTTTTTCGTGTGACGCGAAGTCTCGGCGACCGCAGCGCTGTTAGCGTCAGGTCTCTCGACACGAGAGGTTGCCGCCGCCTGAACACATCGTCTCACACGCCCGCCGCGCCCGGGACTGCTCGGCCTCGCGCCGGTGGTCGTCCTCGTCGCGCTCGCCCTTCCCCTGCCCGCGTGGGCGCAGGAGGACCCGCTCCCGCCGACCCTGTCCGCCGGAGCGCCGAGCCGCGATCGAGATCGTCATTCCCGAGGAACCGCGGACGATCACCCTGATCGTCCCGCCGCTGCCGACCAAGAAGCAGCCGCCCAAGGCGACGGTCGCACCCAAGCAGGCACCGACTCCGGCGCCCACCGCGGCCGCCGAGCCAGCTGCTCCCGCGCCGGTCCCGGCCGCGCCGCGAGCCCGAGCCCTCGTACTCCCCCACCCCGGAGGCCGCGTCCCGAACCCGCCGCGACTCCGCCCGTTGCGAAGAAGACCAAGCCGAAGGTCAAGTCGAAGCCCGTGCGAGCGCCGAAGAGGAAGGTGCGCCGCCGCGACGGCCGCGAGGGCCGCCGAGACGGAGCCCGCGCTGCCGGTCGTGACGATCGTCGAGGAGCGGCGGTCGTTCACAGCCGCTCTGCCGCAGCCCGCGTACACGCCGGCCGACGGCTCGAGCCCGCCGTACCTGCTGGCTCTGCTCGCGCTCGCCGGCACGCTGCTGCTCGGTGTCGCCGGCGCTGCGCCGCGGCTTGCCCTCTACTGGCCGGAGACGTTCGTCCCGCTCAGCCGCGAGCGCGACACCGTCTCGTTGTTCGGGCTCTGCATGCTCGTGAGCGGCGTGCTCGCGTGGTCGATCGTCTGAGCGAGTAAAGGCGGGCGCGCCCGCGGAGGTGCGGCCACCTCCACAACACGATCGCGAACCTCGAACCGCCGTTGGGGGACAGACGGCCCGGGCGGCACGGTCGCTGGGCGCGCCCGACGAGTGCATACCCGAACCTGCGTCTTTCTGCACCGAGAAAGGATCGCCTCGCCGCCGGCATCTACCTCTGAAGCGGGCGCGAAAGGCGCTCGCCTCTCGTTCGGCGCCGGCGGCAGCGCCGCGAGAGCTGGATGGCCGCGGCGGGATCGCCGTCCGTACCGGCGCTCCCGCCGCGCCTCCGTGCTCTGGAGAGCCGGCCTGTTCAGGGGAGCTGCGGTGGAACGGGCGGCGGCAGAGGCGGAACCGGGACGGGCAGCGGCACGGGCGGGACCGTGATCGGCGGCGGCGGCGGCGGGGCGGGATCGCGAGCGGTGGCAACTCGACCGGGAGCGGCGGAGGCTCGACCGGCAGCGGTGGGAGCGGAGGCGGCGCGGGCGGAGTCGGGAGCGGCAGCGGTAGCGATAGCGGTAGCGGTGGCGGTAGCGTCGGTAACGGCGCTGCTGCAGGCGGGGGTTCGGTGGCGGGCGGCGGCCCCGGTGCCGCCGCTGTCGGTGTCGCAACAGGAGCGGGCTCGGCGGCAACAGGTGCCGGCGGTGGCGCTCGCCCGCCGAGGCGGCGACCGGTACGTCCGGCTCGACGGCCATGGGCGGCTCGACCGCCACCGAAGTCGGCGGCGCGCGCCGAGTGGGAGCAATCGTCGCGACCGGGCTCGGCGCCGTCACCCGGACGCGAGCGCGCTGAGCTGAGGTGCGGCGACGCACCGCCGCCTGTGTCGGAGTCGCGGTGGTGGTCGCATGCGAGACGTCGAGCAGCCGCCTGCACCTGCACGGGCGCCGACGTCGGGCGCTGTGCCTCACCGCGCAGCTCGACCACGCCGGCCGTCGAGCCGCCGAGCACGAGCGCAGCCGCGCCGACGGCGCCCGCCCCGCGGGGCGTGAGGAAGAGCCGGTCGCCGCGGCTGCCGAGCTGGAGCAGCCAGGCGGGCCAGAGAGCCAGCGGGCGGCGGCTGCTGACCGCCGGCGGCTCGAGCTCCGCACGGAGCGCCCTGACGGGCACGGAAGAGCAGCATCTGCACCGACGCGACCGACGCACCTAGTCGGGAGCCGATCTCCGCGTACGAGAGCCCGGCGAGCTCTCGCAGGACGAAGACCTCACGCTGCGTGGCGGGCAGCGACGTGCAGCGCAGCGACCAGAGCGTCTCGCGCCTGCTCGTGCGGGAGGCTCCGTCGCGGCCATCCCGTCAGGGTCGGCCTGCTCCTCCTGCGGCCGGCGGCGGGCTGTCCGGAAGCGTGTGCGGCGGACGTTCTCCGCGATCGCGAGCAGCCAGGCGCGAGGCGAATGCGGCCACGAGCCGCGAAGGAGTGCGCGGTACGCGTCGGCGAAGGCGGCCTGCGTCACATCCTCGGCGTCGTGCACGTTGCCGAGCTCCCGCAGCGAGGCTCCGAAGACCTCCCCCCGATGCAGGCGGTACAGGCGTTCGAACGACCGATCGACCTCGTCGCGCGTCCTGTCGACGCCGATGTCCACCAGGAGGTCAACGACGCCGGGCCGACGGCGGATACGGCCGGAAGGTTCCCTCGTTCGAGCGATGTTCGGAACCCCTGATCGCACCTAGGGTGCGCGAGAAGACCAAGGGGGACTGCGGCGATGGCTAGTTGGGGCGAAAGAGGCGCGAGCATGGGCTCGCGTGAGCGGCATCACAGATGCATGGGTTGCGGCGTGCAGATCGAGTCGGCCTTCGTGTCCGGCATGGTTCCGCGCTGCGGGCGGTGCCTGGACGAGGATCGTCCGGTCGATCCGGTGATGCGCTGGATCTGGTACGGCGAGACCGCGCGACGCTAGACCAACCGGTGCGCACGACCCGCGGACGACCAACCGCGGGCAGCAGTGCACAGCTTCAGGGATCTTCGCGCGGAAGGCGAGCCGCGAGAGCGGCTCGCCGTAGCCGGATCCGAAGGATCCGGCCCGCTGCAAGAAAGTAGGCGCGCCCGGGGAGCTGCGGCCCCTCCCCCCAAACGACCAATAACCGCGAGACGCCACTGGGCGTAGGCGTCTCGGGCGGCGAAGTCGCTGGGCGCGCCTGCACCACGGTTCGACGCCTGGCGGAGAAGACCTCCGCTTACTTTCGCGCGCACGCTTCGGTCTAACCTTGCGACGACCGAGGGCCGACCAGGAGGTTCCGCATGCCGACGACGAGTCCTGCTCGTGGGCACCCGCAAGGGCTGCTTCGTGCTGGAGAGCGACGAGGACCGCCGCGACTGGAACGTCCGCGGGCCGTTCTGCGAGGGCTGGCCGATCTACCACGCCGTCCACGACCCGGCCTCGGGCACGATCTACGCGGCCGCGGCGAGCGAGTGGCACGGCGCCAGCGTCTGGCGCAGCGAGCGACCTCGGCGAGACGTGGGAGCAGTCGAGCGAGGGCCTGAGCTACGACGACGGCGAACGGCCTGAAGCTGTCGAAGGTCTCGGGCCTGACGGCGGCGCACGGGCGCCTGCTCGCCGGCGCCGAGTCCGCCGGGCATCTTCGAGAGCCGCGACGGCGGCGTCACCTGGTCGCTGCCTGAGCACGCTCGACGGCCAGCCCGGCCGCGACGACTGGAACGACCCCGCCAACCAGCCGCCGGGCCACCTCGGCCTGCCGGCGATCCTGCCGCACCCCGACGAGCCGTCCCGCTTCTGGGCGGTCGTGCAGGGCTTCGGCATCTTCGAGACGACCGACGACGGCGGCTCGTGGACGCCGCGCAACAAGGGCCTGCGCGCCGACTGGCCGCTCGAGAACCCGGAGGTCGGCTACTGCGTCCACAAGCTCGTGATGTCGCCCGACACGCGAGCGCCTCTACCAGCAGAACCACGTCGGCATGCACCGCAGCGACGACGCCGGGCAGTCGTGGGTCGAGATCACCGAGGGCCTGCCGACCGAGTTCGGCTTCGCCGCCGCCGCGCATCCGCACGACCGCGACACGCTTCTACGTCATCCCGCTCGACCCCGGCCACGGCCGCTGCATGCCCGACGGCCAGGCGGCGGTCTGGCGCACGCGCGACGCCGGCTCGAGCTGGCAGCGGCTCGACAGCGGCCTGCCGCAGCGCGACGCGCACCTCGGCGTGCTGCGCGAGGGCCTCGCGATCGACGCGCTACGACGTGCCCGGGCTCTACTTCGGCACGAGCACGGGCCAGGTGTTCGCGAGCGCCGACGAGGGCGAGAGCTGGAACGAGATCGCGAGCTACCTGCCGGCGATCTCGTCGGTCGAGGTCGCGGTGCTCGTAGCTAGTGGCCGACCTGCACCTCCCCACGACGCTGCTGCCGCTCTTCCAGGACCTGCCGCGCCAGCTCGACGTCGACGCGGCGACCGTCGACGAGGCGATCGAGCGCCTCGACGAGCGCTGGCCCGGCCTCCGCGACCGCCTGTGCGAGCCGGGCCGGCGCTCCGGCCGCACATCAACGTCTACGTCGACCGCGAGCGCGCCGACCTCGACACCGCCGTCGACGCGGGCTCGCGCATCGACGTGATCGCCGCGATCAGCGGCGGCTGATCGCGGCGCGCGCCGGCGCGTCCGCGGCGGTAGGCGCGGGTCGTGAGCCGCCTTCGTGCCGGACGGCGACGAAGACCGAGCCGACGATCAGCGCCGCGCCGAGTGCGGTCGTGACCGTCAGCTGCTCGTCCAGGAGGAGCGCGCCCAGGACGATCGCGACCAGCGGGTTGACGTATTGGTGTGTGACCACCTTGGAGATCGGCGCGTTGCGAAGCAGCCAGGCGTACGCCGTGAAGCCGATCAGCGAGCCGAAGATGCCGAGGTAGAGCCACGCTGCGATCGACTCCAAGCTGAATGCCGCAGGCTCGAGAGCGCCGACCTCGCCACGCGCGGTCCCGAGCACGAGCAGGACCGCCCCTGCAGTCAGCATCTGCCACACGGTCGCGACGAAGCCGTCTCGAGGCAGCGGCAGCCGGTGGCCGAAGAACGAACCGAGCGACCACGAGATGGTTGCGCCGAGCATGAGCGCGAGCCCGATCACGCTCGACGAGCCATCGCCTCCGGGCACCACCACGAGCCCGAGCCCGACGAGGCCGACTACGACGCTCAGGCGCGTCGTCAGGGCAACCTGCTCGCGCGCGATCGTGCGGAGCGCGATCACCTGCAGCGGCACGGTCCCCGCGATCATCGCGGCGACGCTCGAGTCGATGTGGGTCTCGGCCAGGGTCACCACGCCGACGCCGAGGGCGAGCAGCGAGAAGCCCAGCAGCCCGCACGAGAGCAGTTCGCGACGCGACACGCGGATGCTGCGGCGCGAGAGGACGAGAATCAACGCGAGCAGCGTTCCCGCGAGAAGAAAGCGCGAGCCCGCCGAGAGAAAGGGCGGCAGCGTCCGCACAGAGATCTTGATCGCGACGTACGTCGAGCCCCACACGAGGTAGACCGTCCAGAGGGCGGTGAGCAGTTTCCAGCGGGCGGGGGCGGCCATCCTGCTCTAGGGCAACGGCGGCGGGCCGCGTGAGATTCCACCGGCGCTCAATGAACCTCGTGGGCGAGAGATGGCGCGGTGCAACGAAACCCGATTTCTTCATTTTGTATAGTTTTGCCTCCACGGACTTGCGACGAGGGAGGCACGAATGAGCGTCACGGATGAGCTCCTCCGGAATGCCGAGCAGTACGCGGCCGATTTCGATCGCGGCGAGCTGCCGCTGCCGCCCGGAAAGCGGGTCGTCGTGCTGGCCTGCATGGATGCGCGCCTCAACCCCTACGGGCTCCTCGGGCTGAGCGAGGGCGACGCCCACGTGATCCGCAACGCCGGCGGCGTAGTCACCGACGACGAGATCCGCTCGATCGCCATCTCGCAGCGGCTGCTCGGGACCGAGGAGATCATCCTCATCCACCACACGGACTGCGGCATGCTCACGTTCGGCGACGACGACTTCCGGCGCCAGCTCCAGGAGGAGACCGGGATGAAGCCCGGGTGGGCCGCCGAGGCGTTCGACGACCTCGAGCAGGACGTCCGCCAGTCGATCGCCCGGATCAAGGCGAGCCCCTTCATCCCGCGGAAGGAGCACGTTCGCGGCTTCGTCTACGACGTGAAGACGGGCGCACTCGACGAGGTGAACGCGACGTGAGTACGGATACCGCACCCGACACGATCGTCCTGATCCACGGCTTCTGGGTGACGCCCCGCAGCTGGGAGAACTGGATCGAGCACTACGAGAGCGCCGGATATCGCGTCCTCGCGCCGGCCTATCCCGGGTTCGAGGTCGAGGTCGAGGCCCTCAACGCCGACCCCTCGCCCATCGAGGCCGTCACCGTCCCGCAGATCATCGAGCACCTGGAGACGATCGTCGGCGGATTGGACTCGCCTCCCATCCTGATCGGTCATTCGGCAGGCGGGGTGTTCACACAGATCCTGCTCGATCACGGTTTCGGCGCTGCCGGCGTGGCGATCAACTCGGCCCCGACCGAAGGCGTGAAGCGGATCCCGCTGTCGCAGATCAAGGCGACGTTTCCCGTGCTCAAGAACCCCGCGAACCGCCACAGGGCGGTCGGGTTCACGTTCGAGCAGTGGCACTACGCGTTCACGAACACGTTCAGCGAAGACGAATCGCGGGCGCTGTACGAGCGGTACCACATTCCGGCGTCCGGCTCGATCTTCTGGGGCAGCGCCCTCGCGAACATCCATCCCGGCCGCGACGACAACTACGTCGACTACAAGAACGACAATCGCGCACCGCTGCTGTTCATCGGCGGGAGCGAGGATCACCTGATGCCCCCGAGCCTCCAGCGCTCCAACGCCAAGCACTACACGTCGAACACCATCACCGAAGTGAAGGAGTACGAGGGCAGAGCGCACCTCCTCCCCGCCCAGGAGGGCTGGGAAGAGGTCGCCGACTATGCGCTCGAGTGGGCCCTCGAGCACGCGAAGGCACCAGCGACGACGTCAGATCGCAGCTGAGTCTCTGGTTACCCGGGTCGGGCAGTCGCGCCTAGTGCTGCGTTCGCGGCCGCGACCTTCGCGCGTCGTGCTTTCGTCAGCTCCTGGACGAAGATCTGGATCGTCGCGGCGAGCGGGACGGCCGTGAGCGCGCCGAGGACGCCGAGCAGCGAGCCGAACAGCGTCACGGCGATGATGATGAAGAAGCCGGAGAGGCTGACGGCTCTGCCCTGGATCTTCGGCGTCAGGACGTTGTTCTCGATCTGCTGGTAGACGAGCAGCACGACGAGCATGATGAGCGCGGCGCCGAGGCCCTCCTCGGCCAGGATCGCCGGCACGAGGATGACGCCGGCGATGGTGGCGCCGAGGTTCGGGATCGTGTCGAGGAGGCCCGCGATGACCCCAAGCGCGACCGCGTAGCTCGAGCCGAGCAGCCAGGCCGTGACCCCCTGAGTCGTCCCGGCGATGACGGCGATCACGACGACGCCGATCGCCCAGCGCGAGATCGAAGTCGTCACGCGCTCCCAGACGCTGAGCCAGCGCTCGTCCTCCCCCGGCATCAACATGCTCGCGAGCGCTCGCTTCAAATTCACGACGTCGCTGAGCAAGAAGATGCAGATGAAGATGATCGTGAAGCAGACGAGGAAGCCGGTGAAGAGGTCGCCCGCGATGCCGAGGAGCGCCGAGATCGCGTCGGGCACCGACGCCGAGGCCTCGTCGGCCCCCTGCTGGACGTTCTCTGCGGCGCCGCTGTCGCCGAGCCACGACAGCTCGTCGGACTCACGCAGCTGCTCGACGAGCATCGGCAGATCCTGAATGAAGTCGCGCACCCCACCGACGAGCGGCACCAGGAAGACCAGTGCGATCACGAGAACGGCAACGGCGGTGCCGAGCACCATCACCGTCGCCGCGAGGCCGCGCGACATGCCCGTCTTCGCCATCAGGTACCGCACGGGGCCCTCGAAGACCAGGGCGAGGAAGATCCCGACGAAGACGACCAGGAACGTGTCGCCGACCGCGACGAACGCCGCGAGCACACCGATGGTGGCGGCGACGAGCAGGACCGTCCGCATCGGCAGAACGAGCTCGACGCGGCGCGAAGCACTCTGCCTCCGGTCTGGAGGCTCGAGCAGGGGCGACGAGGGCCCCGTCACGCTTGGTTGCCGCTCTCGGGCTTCAGCATCGCCTCCGTCGCTGGGCGCCGCAACGCTATCGCGAGGGGCGGACGTGCTCCCTTGCGCGGGGCTTCGAGACCGTACGCAGACGGTTGCTTGGGGCCAGGCGGGCCGAACTAGCGGGCGGTGGTCGCCACTGTGCGGTGTGTAGCGGTGCTCGTTGCGATCGACCAGATCGCCAGCGCCAGGATGCCGGGAAGAAAGCCGTAGCCAAACACGCTGTTTTCGCTGGTGCCCTGTAAGAGCGCGAGGAACGTGATGAGAAAGGAAAGCGCGCCGAGCACCGCAACGATGCCGATCCAGCGCGCGAAGACTGCGGTGCGCAGTGTCAGGAGTCCGGCTGCCGCGAGCATCGCGGCGAAGCCCATCGCAGCGAAGGTGATGCCGGCGAGAGCGCCTGCAAACGCGGCCCGCACGCGTGCAGCGAGCGGCACACCGTCGCCTCGGCACTTCCGAGCGCGCTGCGGATCGTCGCCGCGAAGTGCAGGAACGCAAAGCCTGCGAGCAGGATCGGGAACCCCCCAACCCTGCTCTTCCACTGGTTGTCATCCGCCCACGTCGTCCAGTCCTGATCCGCCGCCGTGTAGTCCGGCGCGTTGCTACCGCTGAGGAACCAGCCGAAGACCACGAGCACAGCGAAGGCGACGCCGGACAGCGCCGGCAGCCGCTGCCCGGACGTGGCGAGCGCGTCAGCTGATCGGTCTGAGGGCGTCGGCGGAGGCAAGCGATGAGCCGTCGCCTAGGCGGTGTCGGTCTGCGGACTCGTCGCGTTGCGCGCCGACAGGATCGGAGCGTCCTTCCTGAATCCCCAGACCGCCGCGTAGATGCCGAGCGAGAGCTCCCAGAAGAACTCGGGGGCGACCAGGAGGCCCGCCGCGCTGGTCATCTCCCACCAGTCGAAGAGCACGCCGATGTTCCCGATCAGGAGGAGCGGCCCGCCGATCAGTCCGAGCCAGGGCATCCACCGCGGGACGAGGCCGGACTTGTACATCAGGTAGCCGAGGATGAGCCCGTTCCCGAAGGGAACGATGAACCCTGGGCCGAACAGGAACGTCCAATCCTTGAGCGCGGCGAGGGAGACGGCGAGCTCGCCCGCGTCCGGAGAGTCATGGCGCAGGCTGACGACGCCGAGCACGAAGATGATCCCGCCCGCGAGGAAGACGCACTCGATCACGCGTGCTGTCACGTAGCCGATCGCGAGGAGTTCGTTCTGCCGCCTCACGATCGGGTAGAGCACGACTGCCGTTCCGACGTTGGCGATGATCAGCAGGAGCTCCAGGAACGCTCCCAGGTAGATCTGGTTGTCCTTCCCGCCGCCGGCGATGTACCCCGCCGGGTCGTCGAGAACCGATTGGAAGAGAGCGACGGCGGCGATCGAGGTGATGAACGTGATGATGAACAGGACCCCGAAAATGCGGGCGTTCCTCTGGTCTTCGGCCATCCCACCCTCCTCGGTCGGTCAGATCCCGGCGTGCCTAGCCTGTCGGCGCAGGGGCGGGCACCTCCGGCTTGACCTCCGGCTCGAGCGGTGAAGGTTCGACGCGCAGGATCCGGGCGGCCCAGTCGGGTAGCCACCAGTTCCAGCGTCCGAGGAGAGCGACGGTCGCGGGGGCGAGGACGCCGCGGATGATCGTCGCGTCGATGAGGATCCCGCCGCCGAGTGCGGTCGCGAAGAGCTTGGCCTCCGTGCCCGGCTGGAGGGCGAAGACGACGAAGGCGAGGAAGAGAATCAGCGCGGCACTCGTGACGAGGCGGCCGGTGCGGCCGATGCCCTCGACCACGGCTTGTTCGGTCGAGGCGCCGCGGTCGTAGGCCTCCCGCATCCGGCTGATGATGAAGACTTGGTAGTCCATCGAGATCCCGAAGAGGAAGGCGAAGACGACGATCGGTAGCTCGACGTTGATCGCCCGCGTCGCCTCGATTCCCCAGAGCTCGTCCGAGCCGATCCCGTGCTGGTAGACGAGCACCATCAGCCCCCAGGCGGCGGCCACTGAGAGGAGGTTCAGGAGCACCGCCTTCAACGGGAGAACGAGCGAGCGGAAGGCGCGGGCGAGCAGCAGGAACGTCAGCGCCGAGATCAGCAGGATCATGAGCGGGAACTTGCCGTAAACCGCGTCCAGAAAGTCCGCGCCCTGAGCCGCCTCACCCCCGATCGTCACCGTTGCGGCCAGCGAGGGCGTCGCCTCCCGAAGGCGGTCTAGCGTCTCCCGGCCGGCGGGAGAGTTCCCGTCAGCGGTCGGGAACACGACAACGAGCGCTGTCTCGTCACGGCGCCAGTCCGGCGGGGCGGCCGCGCTTCGGACGCCCTCCACCTGGGCGAGCGCCTCTGCGACGTCGCCTGCGTCGCCCGAACGGACGAGCGCGTCGAAGGGCGAGAGCGGGCCCGTGCCGATCCCCGATTCCTCCAGGTTCTCGAGCGCGGCACGCGCCGGCCCGTCCTTCGCGAGCGAGTCCGCCTGCGGGTTCCCGAGCTGGATCGTGGAGGCCCCGACGACCAGGAGAACGAGGACCGCTGCCGAGGCGGCCGCGGCCGCCCATCGGTAGCGGACGATCAAGCGTGCCCAGGCCGACCAGCGGGGGCTCGCCTGCGCGTCGCGGCGGTTGCGCGGCCAGTCGAACCTGGGTCCGATCGTGGCGAGGACGACGGGAAGGAGCGTGATCGCGACCGCGACGCTGACCAGGGCGATCATCAGCCCAGCGATGCCGATGCTGCGCATGAAGGGCACGGGGAGAGCCAGCAGCGCCAGAAGCGAGATCGCCACGGTCGTGCCGCTGAAGACCACGGCCGACCCGGCGTGCTGCATCGCCCTGCGCACGGCCACTTCGTTCGCGACACCCGGCTGCTCGCGTTCCTCGCGCCAGCGCACGACGACGAGGAGCGCGTAGTCGATCGCGATACCCAGCCCGATCAACGCGACCAGGAACTGCACGATCACCGACACGTCCGTCACGCTCGCGAGCGGCCAGACCAGCAGGAACGTCGTCGGAATCGCGACGAGCGCCATCAACAGCGGCACGAAAGCCATGAACGAGCGGAAGACGAATGCCAGCACCAAGAGCGCTCCGATCGCCGCCAGGAGCGTGCCGATCGCCACACCCGCGCCGGCACCCTCGTTGTCCCCGGCGGAGGCACGCAGCGCGTCAAGGCCGGTCACCTCGACCGGCGAGCCTCCAACCGTCAGGCCCTCCACAGCGGCCTGCGCGGCGCGAGCCTCGTCCTGGCCGGGGTCGACGCCGCCCTTGAAGGGGATGTAGACGAGCCCAAAGGTCGTGCGGCCGTCGTCGGAGACGAACGCCCTGTCGCCGGTCGAGCCGTAGGACGCAGAGATCGCACCCGGCAGCGGCAGCCTCGATCTTCGCGAGCGCGGTGTCGAGGTCGTCGCGGACACCCGGCGAGTCGACCGTGGTCCCGGTGGGAAGCGACACCACGGGCACGATCGGCGCAACGTCGCCGCCGGTGCCGTAGATGGCCGCGAGCTCCTTGTTCGTCTCGAAACCCTCCCGCCCTGGAATGCTGAACTCGTTCGAGAGCGCGTCGTTGGCCGGCCCGACCGCGGCGAACGCCGCCAACGTCACCAGCACCCACAACCCGACCACCAGCCGCTTGTGGCCAAGCACCGCGCCGGTCAGCACGCCCATCGCACCGCTCCGCGAATCGTCAATCGGCGACGGCGCCGATCGAGTGTCCAGATCGGTCATGCGACCCCTCCCTCTCGTCATCGGGCGAGCGGATGCACCTAGTGGCGCTTCCACTACGTCGGATAGACCTTACGGCAGGGGAATCGTGCTCTTCAAGTCACGCTCGCGCGACATCGCCGAACGCGTCGGGATCACCGAACGCGCCGCCCAGCGCATCCTCAGCGACCTCCTCGCCGGTGGCTACCTCTCCAAGATCAAGCAGGGACGACGGAACCGGTACACGGTCAACCGCACCGGGCACCTCCGGCACCCCAACTTCCAGGAACTCGAGATCGGGCCTCTGATCGACCTGCTCCACACCGAGACGGCTCGGCGTCACGCTGACGTCGGGCCGTGAAGCATGAGCGTTGGCCCATTTTTCGACGCTAAGGCGAAGCCACTGACGAGCTCGCAGAAAGCGTGGATTAACCGGCACGACAGGGCTGACTCAGTCGCAGCCCTCTCGCGCCTTCGTGCGTTCAGAGATTGACGGAGGCGGGCCGAAACGATCGTGCTGTTGGGCCACGAAGCCCGTTCAAGCTCGATCAATCACGCTGGCCTCTGACCGAACTTGGCCATTGCGCGGCCACGCATTTACCTTCTGGACACCAAAAAGCCGCCATTTGCGGCGGCTTTTTGATCGGGGCGCCGAGATTTGAACTCGGGACCTCTAGTCCCCCAGACTAGCGCGCTAACCAGGCTGCGCCACGCCCCGCGACGCTGCGCACGGTATCAAGCGGTTTCCGACGCCGCTCTACTCGCGCGTGGGGGCTCCGGAGCCGTGGCCGTCGCGTAGCGGCAGGCCCGCGTTTCGCCGCGAGGGCATGAGGGGTACACGGGGTTGACTTCCGAGGAAAGGGGTTCAACCGATGATCTTCCGCACCGACCGTATCCAGGTCGAGCTGCCGCCGCCTTCCGAGCCGGATCCGGCCGGGGCCGCCGCCGTGCAGGAGCTGCTCGGCGGCAAGTTCGGCGAGCTGTCCACGTTCATGAACTACACGTTCCAGTCGTTCAACTTCCGCAACAAGCAGGGCGCCCGGCCGTTCTACGACCTGGTGGCGAACATCGCCGCCGAGGAGTTCGGGCACGTCGAGCTCGTCGCGAAGACGATCAACACGATGCTCACGGGCGCCACGCCCACGTCGACGCCGAACGGCCGCGGGCCGGGGAGCCCGCTCAAGGACGTCAAGGGGATCGGCAACCCGCACCACTTCCTGGCCGGAGGCCAAGGCGCGTTGCCGCAGAACTCGCAGGGTCGGCCCTGGAACGGCGACTACGTCTTCTCGTCGGGGGATCTCGTCGAGGACCTGACGCACAACTTCTTCCTCGAGACCGGGGCCCGCAACAACAAGCTCAAGGTCTACGAGATGGTCGAGCACCCGGCGGCGCGTGCGCTGACCGGGTACCTGCTCGTCCGCGGCGGTGTCCACCAGGTCGCCTACGCCCGCGCCCTGGAGAAGCTCACGGGGGCCGAACCTGATGAAGTTGTTCCCGGCGCCTCGCATCGCGACGGAGAAGATCCCGGAGTCGAAGCAGCATCTGAAGCGGGGAGACCATCTCCGGCTCTACCGGTTCTCGCCGAGCGACTACCTCGAGCTGGCGGCCGTCTTCAACGGTCCGCACCCCGAGACGGGAGAAGAGCTGGTCGTCATCGACGAGGCTCCCGAGGGCGTGCCGGCGCACGACCTCGCGCCGCAGCCGGCCGTCTTCGCGCCGGACTATGCGCCCGAGGAGATCGCGGAGATCGCCGCCAAGCTGCGCAAGCAGGCCGGGCTGCCGAAGGAGCCGACGGGCGAGGTCGCAAACGGCGCGGGCCGCTCGGACACAAAGTCGAAGGAGAAGGCGAAGACCACCACGCGCCGGCGCGCGACCGCCCGCGCACGGTAGCCGCCGAGCAGGAGCCGGACGGTGGGGCTCGGGGAGCCCCACCGTCTCCGGGCCGCTGCAGGCATACGACCACGCTCGCGGTCCATTACGGTGAGTGAGTGGCACACGAGCGCGTGGGAGTCGTCGGCGCCGGCATCCTCGGGCTCGCCGTCGCGCGTCGCCTGGCGGAGCTCCGGCCCGACGCGGCGGTGACCGTGCTCGAGAAGGAGCACGACGTCGCGCTGCACCAGACGGGACGCAACAGCGGGGTCGTGCACGCGGGTCTCTACTACACGCCGGGGTCGCTGAAGGCGCAGCTCTGTCGGCGAGGCGTCGAGCTCCTGCGCCCGTACTGCGCGGAGCGCGGACTCCCCTACGAGGAGTGCGGGAAGCTCGTCGTCGCTGTCGACGCGTCCGAGCTCGAGCGGCTGCGCGAGCTCGAGCGCCGCGGGACAGCCAACGCCGTGCCCGGCCTGCGGTGGGTCGAGGGCGAGGAGCTGCGAGAGCTCGAGCCGCACGCCATGGCCGTCGCGGGCCTGCACTCACCGACGACCGCGATCACGGACTACCGCGCGATCGCGAGGTCGTTCGCGGACGACGTGCGCGCGGCGAACGGCGAGATTCGCCTCTCGGCGCCGGTCACGGCGATACGGATCGACAACGGCCGCGCGCGCGTCGAGGCGGGCAGCGAGACCCACGAGTTCGACCGGCTCGTCGTCTGCGCCGGACTCCAGTCCGACCGTGTCGCCCGTCTCGCGGGCGACGAGCGCGAGCCGGCGATCGTGCCGTTCCGCGGCGAGTACTACCGCCTCACGCCGGAGCGGGAGGGCCTCGTGCGCGGGCTCCTCTACCCCGTCCCCGATCCCGCCTATCCGTTCCTCGGCGTGCACTTCACGCGCCGCATCGGCGGCGGCGTCGACGTCGGCCCGAACGCGGTGCTCGCGTTCGCGCGCGAGGGCTACCGGAAGCGCACCATCCGGATGCGGGATCTCGGCGAGACGGTTCGCTCGCGCGGCTTTCGTGCCCTCGCGCGGTCGCACTGGCGCACCGGCATCCGGGAGCTGCGCGGATCGCTATCGAAGCGTGCGTTCGCCGCCGAGGCGGCGCGCTACGTGCCGGGCGTGACCGCTGCCGATCTCGTGCCCGCGCCGGCAGGTGTCCGTGCCCAGGCACTCGACGCCGACGGCTCGCTCGTGGACGACTTTCGGATCAGCTCTCTCGGTCCGGTCACCGCCGTCCGGAATGCGCCCTCGCCCGGGGCGACGTCGTCGCTCGCGATCGCCGAGCACATCGCCGACGTCGTCTTCGCCGGCTGAACCGCGCTCACTTCCCGCGCAGCCGCGCGAGGAACCCGCGTCTCTCCGGCTCCCGGACCGCGAAGAGCTGGAGGTCGCCGTGGCGGCGGAGCTCGGTGCGCGGGCCGAAGCGGCCCCAGGCGATGCCCATGCCGGGCTTCGCGTCACGGAGGTCGACGAGGATCCAGGCGGGGCCGAGCTCCTCCGCGAATGCGGAGAGCTCCGGATCGCCCGACGCCGCAGCCTCTTCCGCCTGAAGGCTGCCGGGATGGGATCTCCCGACGTGGAAGAGCCGGTCCTCGTGAACGTCGTCGATCAGGCTCTCGTGGGGCGGCGTGTACTTCCTCGCGAGCTCGTCCAGGAAGGCGGCGAGCCCGTCGCACTGGAGAAGAGCGACGGGCGGGTCGTGACAGAGGAACCAGATCGGGCCCCAGCCGCGGTTCTCCCGGAGCAGATCGACGGCCCAGAAGTTCCCGTAGCCGTCGTGGGCGATGGTGGCCGTGTGCGGGAACAGCTCGTCGAGCGCCTGCCCGTCGATTGCGCCTGCAAAGTCGATCTCCTCGAGGAGGCCGTCGATCCCGCGCGTCCGGCCCAGAAGCTCACGGGGAACCGTCGGGTAGGCGCGCCCGAGCTCCTGCTCGGCCACCTCGATCTCGGCGGAGCTCAGGCCCGGTCGGAGCGATGCGGTCACCGGATCGCCGTCTTCGTCGACGAGCGGCGCTGCGAGCAGCCGGTCGAGCGCGGCCTCGACGGTCACCGGCTAGACGCTGAGACGCTTGTACAGGCGGTCGATCATGTCCGGCATCGCCTCCAGCCGGTCGGTGATCACCCGAAGGCGGTACTCGCGGAAGTGCTCCGGCTCGACGTCGAGCGCGCCCGCGAGCCGCTCCACGACCTCCTTCGACGGCACCGGCCGGTTCCCGTGAACGAGGTGGTTCAGATAGCCGGCCGAGAGCTGCGTCCGCGCTGCCAGGCCGCGGTAGGTCAGGCCCGTGTCCCCCATCAGCCGCTCGATGGTGGGACCGAACGGCTCCTCGCTGTACTTCCGCCGCCGCGTCATCTCCGTTCGACTACCCATTTTGCGGCGTCTAAACGCCCGATGCGCTCCTCCTCCCCTGTCACTCGGAAGCGGACGTCGACCGCATCGTCGGCGAGCGTCTTCTTGCCGACGATAACGCGGGTCGGGGCGCCGAAGAGATCGGCATCGGCGAACTTCTCGCCAGGGCGCTGGTCGCGATCGTCGAGAAGCACCGAGAGGCCCTCCGACGAGAGCGCGTCGGCGGCCTCCTCGGCCTTCGCGAGAATCTCCGGGTCGCCGGCGTCGAGCGACACGACCTCGGCGTCGTAGGGCGCCAGCTCGGCGGGCCAGACGATCGAGTCGTCGTTGCCGCCCTGCTCGACGACGGCGGCGAGGACGCGGCCGGGCCCGATGCCGTAGCTGCCCATGACGATCGGCCGCTCGGCGCCCTCCTCGTCGAGCACGGTGGCGTCGAGCTGCGCCGAGTAGAACGTGCCGAGCTTGAAGATGTGCCCGACCTCGATCGCGGTCTGGAACAGGAGCGCGCCGCCGCACTCCGGGCACGAATCGCCCTCGGTCGCCTCGCGGAGGTCGGCGAAGCGAGCGTTGAAGTCGCGGCCGTGCTCGACCCCGCGCAGGTGGAACCCGGTCCGGTTCGCACCCGCGACGAACTGCCCCTCGCGGAGCGCCTCGTCGGCGACGATCTCGCCCTCGAACCCGGCAGGTCCGAGCGAGCCGGGGTCCGCGCCGAACGCGGCCCGGATCTCGTCCTCGGTCGACGCCCGTGACTTGCCGACGGCGTGACCGAGCTTCTCCTCGGAGAGCCGGTCGTCGCCTCGCACGAGCGCGAGCACGACCGTCCCGTCGTCGCGCGTGACCGGCATCGCCTTCGACGTCGCGGCCGCGTCGATGCCGAGGAGCTCTGCGAGCGCCTCGATCGTCGTGATGCCGGGAGTCGCGATCTCCTGGGGCGAGTCCAGCCGCTCGGGGAAGGTCGGCGGCCGGGGTGTCCCGCTCGCGATCTCGAGGTCGGCCGCGTAGTCGCCGCGCTCGCAGCGCACGAGCGTGTTCTCGCCCGAGCCCGATGGCGCCAGGAAGTCCTGCGACTCGCTGCCTCCCATCATCCCGGACTCGGCCGCCACCTCGTAGACCTCGAGCCCGCAGCGATCGAAGATGCGGTGGTAGGCACCCCGCTGGAGCTCGAAGCTGCGGTCGAGCCCCTCGTCGTCGACGTCGAACGAGTAGGCGTCCTTCATCACGAACTCGCGGACGCGGAGGAGGCCGCCGCGCGGGCGCGGCTCGTCCCGCTCCTTCGTCTGGAAGTGGTAGAGCATTTGCGGCAGCTGGCGGTACGACTGCAGCTCGCGCGCATGAAACGTGAACGACTCCTCGTGCGTCAGCGGAAGCACGAACTCGCGCCCGCTCCGGTCGGTCAGCCTGAAGAGCTCCGGGATCTCGTAGCGGCCGGTTGCCTGCCAGAGCTCGGCCGGTGTGAGCACCGGGGCCGACATCTCCTGACAGCCGATCGCGTCCATCTCCTCGCGAACGATCCGGACGACACTCTGGTGCGCCTTCCAGCCGAGCGGTAGGTATGTCCAGAGACCGGCACCCATCTGGCGGATATAGCCGCCGCGGACGAGCAGCTTGTGCGAGACGGCCTCAGCGTCGGCCGGCGCGTCGCGCAGGGTCGGGAGGAAGAGCTGTGAGGCGCGGGCAATCATTCGCGAGAGGTTAGTGAAACCGCCTCTGCCGCGGTACCGCGGACGACAGGCCGCGGGTCGACGTGCACAGCTTCAGGGATCTTCGCGCGGAAGGAATCCGCGCGAGCGGATGCCGTAGCCGGATCCTC
>CAVQJO010000011.1:0-55068 GCA_963712865.1 uncultured Gaiellaceae bacterium | reverse complement strand
CGGATCCGGCCCGCTGCAAAGAGATCAGTCGAGAGGAATCAGGGACGCTTCGGCCATCGCCAAAGCCGCCGGCTTCGCCATCTTCAGCCGCTTCGGCCGGCGCATCCCGTCCTCGATCCAGCGGTCGACCTCGTGGAAGAGCTCGTCGATCAGGATGTCCGACGAGACCTTCTTCAGCACGCGGCCGTGCGCGTAGATGAAGCCCACGTCGCGGCCGCCGGCGATGCCGAAGTCGGCGTCGCCCGCCTCTCCCGGCCCGTTCACGGCACAGCCCATCACGGCGACCTCGAACGCCTGCGGGTAGTCGCGCAGCCGCTCCTCGACGACGACGGCGAGCTTCTCGACGCCGACGTTGTCCCGACCGCAGCTCGGGCACGAGATCATCACCGGCCCGCGCTCGCGCAGCCCGAGCGCCTTCAGGATCTCCCATGCCGTCTCGACCTCCTTGACCGGGTCGGCGGTGAGCGAGACGCGCAGCGTGTCGCCGATGCCGTCGGCGAGCAGCGCCCCCATGCCGACCGCGCTCTTGATCGAGCCCGCGAACGGCGTCCCGGCCTCGGTCACGCCGAGGTGGAGCGGATACGGCACCTTCGCCGACAGCATCCGGTAGGCGCGGATCATCGTCGGCACGTGCGTCGACTTGACGGAGATCTTGAAGTCGCGGTAGTCGAGCCGCTCGAGCAGCTCGACCTCCTCGAGCGCCGCCGCGACGAGTGCCTCGGCCTGATCGTCCTGCGCGAGCGCGTGCAGGTGCTTCGGCAGCGAGCCGGAGTTGGCGCCGATCCGCATCGGGATCCCGGCCTTCTTGGCCGCCTCGACGACCTGGACGACCTTGTCGGGGCCGCCGATGTTGCCCGGGTTGATGCGCACGGCGGCGACGCCGGCGTCGATCGCCTTGAGCGCGAGCGAGGCGTTGAAGTGGATGTCCGCGATGACCGGCAGCGGCGAGAGCCGGACGATGCGCTTCAGGGCCACGGCGTCCTCGGTCTTCGGCACCGCGCAGCGCACGAGCTCGCAGCCGGCCGACGCCAGCGCGGCGATCTGGGCCGTCGTCGCCTCGACGTCGCGCGTCGGCGTCAGCGTCATCGACTGCACGACGACGGGCGCGCCGCCGCCGATCGCGACGCCGCCGACCCTGATCTGGACCTGCGACGCCACTAGTTCCCGAGGCGGCCGATGTCGTTCGAGAGGCCGATGAAGAAGAGCAGCAGCACCACCGCGAGACCGAGCGCCGAGGCGCGCTCGTAGACCTCGCGGGCGACCGCCTTGCCGCGGATCCCCTCGATGATGGAGAACAGGATGTGGCCGCCGTCCAGCGGCAGGAGCGGGAGCAGGTTCAGGAGCGCGAGCGAGAGGCTGATCAGCCCGAGCACCCAGAGGTAGCTCGTCAGCCCCGCGGTCGGCCTGCTGCGACGAGACCTGGACGATCCCGACCGGGCTCGAGATCTCCTTCCGGCCCTCACCGGTCGCGAGGCGGCCGAGCGAGGCGCCGATCTCACGCGTCACGAGGCCCGTCGTGCGGACCGCCTCCCAACTCGACTCGGCGACGCCCATCCCCCGGCCGCGCAGGACGAAGCCGAGGCGGTAGGCGCCCTCGATCTGCTCGGGCTCGACGGGACCGAGCGCCATGGCCTTGCCGTCCCGCTCGACGACGAGCGTCAGCGGACGGCCCTTCGACGAGGAGATGACCTCGGGGATGTCCGCAGGGCGGACCGGCTGTCCCGCGATCGCGACGATCCTGTCGCCGGGCTGCAGGCCCACCGCAGCCGCCGGCGTGTCCGCGACGACGGCGTCCACGGTCGTCGTCGCCTTGCCGCCGCCCGCCATGTAGAGCGCCGCGAAGAGCACGACCGCCAGCAGGAGGTTCGCCCCCGGCCCGGCGAAGATGACCGCGACCCGCTTCCACGTGCGCGCGCGCCAGTACGCGTCCGGCCCGAGCGAGTCGCCGATCTCGGTCAGACCACGGTCGGCCGCGGCGCGGGCGGCGACGGAGAGGTCGACGGCCTGGATCTCCTCGCCGAGCTCGGCGAGCGCGGCACGGGCGCCGTCGTAGTCGCTCGCGGCCAGCCTGCGCCGGAGCGCCTCCAGCGCGGAGGTGAGCGCCGGCTCCTCCGCGACCGCCCTGCCGAAGTGCATGTCGAGGTCGCCCGCAGCGGGGCGGTGCATGCCCGGGATCTTCACGTAGCCGCCGAGCGGGATCGTGCCGATGCCGTACTCGATCCCGTTCCGCCGCTTCTTCACGAGGGCGGGCGGGAAGCCGATGTAGAACTTGCGCGGGTTCATCCCGACGCCGCGCGCGACGAAGAAGTGGCCGGCCTCGTGGATGAGGATCAGCAGGCCGAGGCCGACGATCGCGATGAAGATGCTCACGTGACCGCCAGGCCTCTCTCGGCGAGACGACGCGCCTGCGCATCGGCCTCGACGAGGTCGTCGAGATCGCGGGCCGGCGAGCCGTCCGCGGCGGCGAGCGCCTCGTCGACCGTGTCGGAGATCCCGAGAAACGGCAGCCGGCCGTCGAGGAACGCCTCCACCGCGACCTCGTTCGCGGCGTTGAAGGCGCACGGGTAGGTGCCGCCGAGCTCGCCTGCGCGACGCGCGAGCGCGAGCAGCGGGAACGTCTCGAGGTCGGGCGGGAGAAACTCGAGCGGGCCGCCGGCGGTGAGGTCGAGCGCGGGCACGTCGGTCGCGGGACGGTCGGGATAGCCGAGCGCGTACGAGATGGGAACCGTCATGTCGGGGTAGCCGAGATGCGCGAGTGCCGCGCCGTCCCGGAAACGCACCAGAGCATGCACGACGGAGGTCGGCTGGACAACGATCTCGATCCGCTCGTAAGGAACCCCGAACAGAAAGTGCGCCTCGATCAGCTCGAGGCCCTTGTTCGCGAGGGTCGCCGAGTCGACCGTGATCTTCGGCCCCATGTGCCAGGTCGGGTGGGCGAGCGCGTCGTCCACCGCCGACGCCCTCGAGCTCGTCTCGCGTCCGGCCCCGGAACGGGCCGCCGGAGGCCGTGAGGACGATCGAGTCGACGGTGTCGCGCGGGCGTCCCTCGAGGCACTGGAAGACGGCGCTGTGCTCGGAGTCGACCGGCAGCAGCAGGCCTCCTCCCCGCTCCTGCGCGCGCAGCGCGAGCTCGCCGGCGGCGACGAGGCTCTCCTTGTTCGCGAGGGCGAGCGTGACCCCGTGCTCCAGCGCCCACAGCGTGGCGCCGATGCCGGCGAAGCCGACGACAGCGTTGAGGACGATGTCCGGCTCGGCCGCCTCGAGCAGCCCGGTCAGCTCGCCGCCGACCTGGACATGCTCGACGGCATGAGCGGCCGCGAGCCGCGGAGAGGTCGGTCGAGCCCGAGGCGAGCGCACAGAGCTCGAGCCCCGGCTCCCTCTCGATGACTGCGATCGCCTGGGCGCCGATCGACCCGGTTGCGCCGAGCAGCGCGACTCGCTTCACGCTCACAGTGTACGAACGCGGACGGCTCACCCGTAGCCGAACGCCAGGACGACGTAGAACGCCGCCACGGCGGCGAAGAGGTGCGCGTCGACGCGGTCGAGCATGCCGCCGTGCCCGCCGAGCAGGCGTCCGGAGTCCTTCACCTTCAGATCACGCTTGATGGCCGACTCGAACAGGTCGCCGGCGGCGCCGGCGAGGCCCACGGCCAGCTCCGAACGCGATCGACTCGGGGATCGTCAGGAAGTCCTCGTCGTAGAAGGCGAAGAAGGCCACCGCGACGGCGACGAGCGTCCCCGCGACGAACCCCTCCCACGTCTTGCCCGGCGAGATCGCCGGCGCAAGCTTGTGCCGGCCGATGAGCCGGCCGACGAAGTAGGCCGCCGTGTCGTCGGCGAAGACCGCCAGCAGCACGGTGAAGATGGCGAGGCGACCGTGCTCGGGGAGGTCGCGGAGCAGGAGCAGGTGGCCGAGCCCGGCGGCGATCCAGGCGACGCCGAGGACCGTCGTGCCGATCATGATCGTCGCCGATTGCCTCGATTCGGCGATCCCGTAGAGAAGGAACGCGAGGAGCAGCGTCGAGAGAAGCCCGCCCAGAAGCCACGCAGGCCCGCCCAGCTGCGCCCCGAGGAGCGTCGCCGTCGCCCCTGCGTACCCGGCGAGCACGAGCGGCCGCAGGCCGCGTGCCATCACGTAGAGCTCGTGCAGCGCCAGGAGCACGACCACGAGGGCGAGCGCGAAGAGCGGCCAGCCGCCGACGTAGACGAGCCAGAGGACGAGCGGGAGACCGACGAGCGCGACGAGGATCCGGGAGACGAGCTGGCTCACCGGCGCGGCCTCACCGGCCGCCGAACCGGCGCCGGCGGCTCGCGTACTCACCGAGCGCGGCGCGAAGGTGCGCCTCGCCGAAGTCCGGCCAGAGCGTGTCGACGAACACGAGCTCCGCGTAGGCGAGCTGCCAGAGGAAGAAGTTCGACAGCCGCAGCTCGCCCGACGTGCGGATCAGCAGGTCGGGATCGGGCAGATCCGGCGCGTACAGCCGCGCCGCGAGCGCGGGCTCGTCGATGTCGCCGGCCGGCAACACCGTCCTCGGCGAGCCGACGGGCCGCCTGCACGAGCTCCTCGCGACCGCCGTAGTCGAAGGCGATCCAGAGCAGGAGCGTGTCGTTTGCCTCGGTCTCCCGCTCGAGCCGCTCCATCTGCTCGCGAAGCGAGGTGGGGACGCGGTCGCGGCGGCCGATGAAGCGCGAGCGCACGCCCTGCTCCGCGAGATCCGGGAGCTCGCGCTCGATCGTCTCCCCGAAGATCTCCATGAGGTCGGTGACCTCCTCGGGCGGCCGCGTCCAGTTCTCGGTCGAGAAGGCGTAGACGGCGAGCGAGCGCACGCCGAGCGCGATCGCGGCCTCGACCGTCCGCCTGACCGCGCGCGTCCCCTCCCGATGTCCGTCCGCGACCGGCAGCCCGCGCGCCTCGGCCCAGCGGGCGTTGCCGTCGAGGATGATGGCGACGCTACGAGCGATGTCGAGAGGTTTGAGGTCGGTGGCGACCTCAGACCTCCATGATCTCGGCCTCTTTGTGCTTCATCAGGTCGTCGATCGTCTTCGTGTGCTCGTCCGTCAGCTTCTGCACCTGCGTCTCCGCGCGCCGCTCCTCGTCGTCGCCGACCTCGCCGTTGCGGACGAGCTCCTCGAGATGGCGCATCACGTCGCGGCGGACGTTGCGGATCGCGACCTTGCCGTCCTCGCCGTAGCGCCGGACGACCTTGACGAGCTCCTTGCGCCGCTCCTCGGTCAGCTGCGGGATCGGCAGACGGATCAGCTTGCCGTCGTTCGAAGGCGTGAGGCCGAGATCCGACTCCTGCACGGCCTTCTCGATCGCCCGGATCTGCGTCGGGTCGAACGGCTGCACCGTGAGCAGGCGCGCCTCGGGCGCGCCGATCGTCGCCATGTTCTTGAGCGGCGTCGGCGTCCCGTAGTAGTCGATCGTGATCCGGTCGAGCAGCGCCGTCGAGGCCCGCCCCGTCCTGACGCTGTTGAACTCGCCGCGCGTCGTCTCGATCGACTTGTCCATGCGGCGGGTCGCGTCCTGCAGGAACTCCTCGATCGTGGGCATCAGGCTCCTCCGTTCGTGGGCGTCGAGATGATCGTGCCGACCCGCTCGCCCGCGACGACGCGCAGGATGTTCCCCGCCGCGAGCTCGAAGACGTGGATCGGCAGGTCGTTCTCCATGCACAGCGAGAGCGCGGTCGTGTCCATCACGCGCAGGCCGCGCTCGATCGCCTCGAGGTGCGTGAGCTCCGGCAGGAACGTCGCGCGCGGGTCGAGCTGCGGGTCGCCGTCGAACACGCCCTTCGTGCCGCTCTTGCCCATGAGGATCGCCTCGGCGCCGATCTCGAGCGCGCGGAGGGCCGCCGCGGTGTCGGTGGTGAAGAACGGGTTGCCCGTGCCGCCGGCGAAGATGACGACGCGGCCCTTCTCGAGATGGCGCATCGCGCGCCGGCGGATGTACGGCTCCGCGACCTCGGAGACCTCGAGCGCCGACAGCACGCGCGTGACCGCGCCGAGCCGCTCGAGCGCGTCCTGGAGCGTGATCGCGTTCAGAACCGTCGCGAGCATGCCGGCGTAGTCGCCGGTGGCTCGGTCCATCCCGTCGGCCGCGGCCGCGAGACCGCGGTAGATGTTGCCGCCCCCGACGACGATCGCGAGCTCGAGCCCCTCCGAGTGGACCTCGACGATCTCGGTCGCGATCGCCTCGACCGTCTTCGGGTCGAGCCCGTACTCCCGCCGGCCCATCAGCGCCTCGCCGGAGAGCTTCAGCAGGACGCGGCGGAAGACGGGCGCGGCGCCGGTCAGCCCGCGCTGCGCCCTCTCGCCCGTCTCGAGTGGCCCTGACGTCGTCGACACGGGCCTATTCTGCGACAGTCAGCCGCTTGAACGCCACCACGGACGCGCCGGCCTGGTCGAGCGCCTGGCCCACCGTGAGCGACGAGTCGTGGATCCACGGCTGCTCGGTGAGCGCGCCGCCGGGCTGAGCCGCGAAGAACCGCTTCGCGAGCATGCCCTCGACGATCTTCTCCTTCGCCTGCTCCGGCTTGCCCTGGAGCTCGTCCGAGTTGAGGTAGATCTGGCGCTCGGCCTCGACGGCGTCGGCAGGCGCATCCGCCTTCGACACCCACGCGGGGTCGGCGAACGAGATGTGCATGGCGAGCTGGCGCGCGAGCTCGGGCGTCCCGCCCGCGAGCTTCACGACGACGCCGATCTTGTTCGCCGGCGGATGCGTGTAGGCGCCCAGCACCTCGCCGTCGCCGGCCTCGTAGCGCTCGGCACCCGTGACGACGATGTTCTCGCCCAGCTTTGCGATCAGCTCGACCCGGTCCTCGTCGAGCTCGGCGACGGCCTCGGGGCCGCGCTCGTCGACGGCGAAGAGCACCTTCTTCGCCCACTCGGCGAACTCGTCGTTGTTCGAGACGGGCTCCGTCTCGCAGCCCACCGCGACCATCGTCACGTGCCGATCGTCCTGCAGGTACCCGACCATGCCCTCGCTGGTCGCCCGGTCGGCGCGCTTGCCGGCCTGGGCGATCCCGCGCTCGCGCAGCAGCGTCCTCGCGGCCTCGACGTCGCCGTCGGTCTCCTGGAGCGCGCGCTTGCACTCCATCATCCCGGCGCCGGTGAGGTCGCGCAGCTGCTTGACGAGATCGGCGGAGATTGTCGTGCTCACTGGTCGTCCCCCTCGCTGGTGATGACGTTCGGCTCGGCGGCGGCCGCCTGGCCGGTGATCTCCGACGGCTGCTCGGCCTCGACGACGGTCTCGCCCTGGCTGAGCGGCTCGTGCTCCGCAGGCGTCTCGTCGGCGGCGGGCGGGCGCGTCCTCCGTGGCGGGCTCGCCGTCGCCGTTGCCGTTGCCGTTGGTCGAGCTCGCGGCGAAGTCGCGCTCGGTCACCTTCTTCTGGCCCGCGTCGATCCCGTCGGCGATCGCACGCACGATCAGGCTGCACGAGCGGATCGCGTCGTCGTTGCCCGGGATGACGTAGTCGGCCTCGTCGGGGTCGCAGTTCGTGTCGACGAGCGCGAGGATCGGCATGCCGAGCCGGCGCGCCTCGCGGACGGCGAGCTGCTCCTTCCGCAGGTCGACGATGAAGATCGCGTCCGGCTGGCGGCGCAGGTCGGCGACGCCGCCGAGGTTGGCCTCGAGCTTCTCGAGCTCGGCGAGCATCGTGATCCGCTCCTTCGCCGGCAGGAGGTCGAGCTGGCCCTCGCTCTTCAGGCGGCGCAGCTCGTGGAGGTGCGCGATCCGGTCGCTGATGGTCTTCCAGTTCGTGAGCAGGCCGCCGAGCCAGCGGTTGCTGACGTACGGCATGCCGACGCGCGCGGCCTCCTTCGACGACGGCGTCCTGCGCCTGCTTCTTCGTGCCGACGAAGAGGATCGTGCCGCCGCGCTCGGCGATGTTGCGCGCGAAGTCGTAGGCCTCCTGGAGCAGCTCGGACGTCTGCTGGAGGTCGATGATGTAGATGCCGCCGCGCTCGGTGAAGATGAAGCGCTTCATCTTCGGGTTCCAGCGGCGGGTCTGGTGGCCGAAGTGGACTCCGGCCTCCAGGAGCTCTCGCATGGAGACGACTGCCAAGGGAATGGCCCCTTTCGTGGTTGGTTGCGCTACAGCCGGCGGGGCGCGGGCGGAACCGGGCTCAGAGCCCGGCACCCCCTCCCGTCCTGGTCGCCGGGTCGGGAACTGGACGCTGGCCAGTGTAGCGGCCTTGGCCTGTGGACAACTTGTCACGCTTTTGTTGCACCTGGGACATGCCTCGCCGGGACACGTCCGGGGACAGTCCCTGGACGTGTCCGTTACGGACATCGCCCGCGAGGTCGGCTAGTCAGCGGTGCGGGCGCGCCCGAGCGCGTCGGCCAGGTCGGTCGGCAGCGGCGACTCGACGTCGACCCGCTCGCCCGTCAGCGGATGCTGGAACGCCAGGCGCGCCGCGTGCAGGAACTGGCGCTCGAGGCCCAGGTCGCCGGCGACGCCGTAGACCGGGTCGCCCGCGACCGGGAGCCCGATCGCCTCCAGGTGCACGCGGATCTGGTGCGTGCGCCCCGTCTCGAGGCGAACCTCGAGCAGCGTGTGCGCCGCCAGCAGCTCGAGCGTCTCGAAGTGCGTGACCGCCTCGCGCGGGGTCGCGGTGTCGAGCGAGTGGCGCGAGCGGTCGACGCGGTCGCGGCCGATCGCGCGCCTCGATCCGGCCCGTCCGGGACTGCGGGGCGCCCCTGACGAGCGCGAGGTAGCGGCGCTCGAGCTCGCGGCGCCGGATCAGCTCCTGCAGGCGCCGCGTGAGCGTCCTCCGAGCGCGCGACGACGAGCAGGCCCGACGTGTCGCGGTCGAGCCGGTGGACGATGCCGGGCCGCTCCTCGTCGTCGCCGCCGGCCGCGTCGAGCGCGAGCAGCCCGTGCACGAGCGTGCCGCTGCGATGGCCGCCGGCGGGATGGACGACGACCCCCGCGGGCTTGTCGACGACGAGGAGGTGCTCGTCCTCCCAGGCGACCGGCAGCTCCATCTGCTCGGCTGCGAGCGGCTCCGCCGGGGCGGGAAGCTCGACCACGACCTCCTCGCCGCCCTCGAGCCGGTGGCTCTTCGGCCGCGGGCGGCCGTCGACGAGGACGGCGCCGTCCGCGACGAGCCGCTCGGCGAGCGCGCGCGAGCCGATCTCGCCGCGCGCGGCGAGAGCGCGGTCGAGCCGGCCCGGCTCAGAGACGCTGAAGCGGAGAGTGCTCAAGCGACGGCCGGTGCGTGCGGCGGTCCGCCGCGGCGAGCGCCGCGAAGAGGATCGCGACCCCGACGACGATGAAGGAGTCGGCGAGGTTGAAGGCCGGCCAGAAGCGGACGTCGAGGAAGTCCGTCACGTGGCCGAGCCGGACCCGGTCGACGAGGTTCGAGATGCTGCCGCCGAGCACGAACCCGAGCGCGACGGGCAGGATCGGGTGGCGGCGGCCCGAGCGGGCGAAGAAGACGAGCATCCACGTCACCGCGAGCGCGGTCAGCGCGATCACGATCGAGGTCGCGTCGGAGAACAGGCCGAAGGCGATGCCGGAGTTCTGGACGTGGTGGATCGAGAGCGGGCCGACGATGTGCACGTCCTCGCCGAGGGCGAGCGCGCTCGAGACGATCTGCTTCGTCAGCTGGTCGGCGGCGATGGCCGCGAGCGCGATCGCGCCGAAGCCGATCCACTGGCGCGCCCCCGCCGCCAGCGACCGCTGCGCCGACGAGATCGGCCGCAGCGCGTTCGTCGACGAGCCGATGCGAACGTCGAGCACGGGTGGAGCCTCGCGTCGTGCCGGCTCGCTCAACGCCCCTGCTTCCTCGCGTCGTCGATGCAGAGCGTCGCCCACGGGATCGCCTCGAGCCGATCCTCGGGGATCTCCTTGCCGCAGACCTCGCAGATGCCGTAGCGTGCCCTCGTCGAGCCGCGCGAGCGCCGCGTCGACCTCGCGGAGCTGCCGCTCGGCGTCCTCCTCGAGACCCTCGTCGAGCTCCCGCTCGAACGTCTCGCTCGCCGTGTCCGCCAGGTGGTTGTCGGCGCTCGACGACATCAGCTCGCCGGTCTCGTCGAGCAGCGACGAGCCGCCGATGTCGTGGTGCCGGATCGTCGCCTGGAGCTGCTCGCGTCGCGCGAGCAGCGGCGTACGGAACCGGTCGGTGTCGATGCTCATCACGTTGTCCTTTCTACCTGCGCACCGCGTCCGGCTGCGGCGAGTCGGCGCTCTGTCTCCTCCGGTGGGATGCCCGCCACCTCGACGATCTTGTCGCGTGAGGCGCCGCCAGAGACCAGCGTGACGTCGCCGCGCGCACAGCCCAGAGTATCCGCGAGCAGCGCGAGCACTGCCTCGGTGGCGCGCCCGTGCTCGGGAGCGGCGGTGACACGCACCTTCCAGCCGTCCCCGTGCGCGGCCGACGACACCGGTGCGCCGGGCACCGGGCTGGACACGAACGCGCAGGCGGGTGTGCGGTCACACCCGCAGGTTACGAGATGAGTCGGCGGATCTCCCCGGTCGACTCGCCGACGGTCTCGCGGCCGGTCTGCCGTGGCCTCGTCGACGGTCTCGAGCGCCGAGGCGAGCAGGGCCCGGATGCGGCGGAGCTCGCCGTCGAGGCGCTCGCGCTCGGCCGCGGCTCTGCGGCTCACGGCGCGGGCCTCCGCGTGCGCCTCCGCGATGATCGCGTCGGCGTCGCGCCTCGCCTGGTCGCGCAGGTCCTGTGCGGAGCGCTCCGCCGAGACGAGCGTCGTCCGCAGGAGACCTTCGAGCTCCTTGTGCCGCTGCAGGTCGGACTCGAGCGTCTCCACCTTGTCGGCGAGATCGGCGCGCTCGCGCCAGACGCCCTCGAAGCTGTCCGCGATCTCGGTCAGCAGCTTGTCGACGCCGTCGCGGCGGTAGCCGAGCGCGCCGCGCGACGGCTTGAGATGACGGATCTCGACAGGTGTCAGCGCCATCGCGACTCCTTCCCTAGAGGCCCTCGAGCAGGCTCGTCAGCACGTTCGAGAGCACGAAGAGGACGATGATCGCCACCATCGGCGAGAGGTCGAGCGGCCCGAGCGGCGGGATGAACCGCCGGAAGATGCGCAGGTACGGGTCGCAGACGTCGTAGAGGAAGCGCTGCACGCGGTTGAGCGTCGGGCTGTACGGCAGCCGGATCCACGAGGTGAGGATGTAGGCGAGGATCAGCAGGGTGTAGACGAAGATGAACACCCTGACGAACTGCGCCAGCGACGAGCCAAGGTCGAGGAGCAAGCCGACGGCGGCGAGATGGTCGCCCATGGCTTCCGGTTCGGCCTCCTGATGCCGTTTCCTACGCTTGGTTGTAGAAGCCGCCGCGTTCGAGCATGCGGGCGCGCTCCTCGGCGGAGACCTCGACGTTGCGCGGCGTCAGCAGGAAGACCTTGTCGGCGACGCGCTGCATGCCGCCGTCGAGCGCGTACGTCAGTCCGCTCGCGAAGTCGATCAGGCGCTTCGAGAGATCCTGGTCGGCGCTCTGGAGGTTGAGGATCACCGGGACGCCGTCCTTGAAGCGGTCGGCGATCTGCTGCGCGTCGTTGAAGCTGCGCGGCAGCACGAGGTGCACCTTCACGGAGCCGGCGTTCGGCACCGCCTCGACGCCGCGCAGGCGGGTGGCCGGGCGGGGATCGGCGTCCCCGGCGCGGGCTCCGGGTCGCTCCAGTCGTCGAAGTCCCGGCCGCGGCGCGGCTGCAGGCGCCGGACGTTGGCCCGCTCGCGCGCGCCGTACGTGCGCTCGAGCTCCTCGTTCGTCGCGTAGCCGTCCTCGTCCCACTCCTCGTCCTCGGCGATCCCGAAGTACACGAGCGTTCGGTTCCAGACGTCCGAGAAGCCCATCGTGAGCGGGATGTTACCCCTGGAAGAGGGCGGATCCGACCCGGATCAGGGTCGCTCCCTCCTCCGCCGCGACGCGGTAGTCCTGGGACGTTCCCATCGAGAGCTCGGCAAGGCCGTGCTCTTCGGCGAGCTCGCGCAGGCGGCGGAAGTACGGCCGCGAGCGCTCGGCGTCGGCGGTCTCGGGCGGCATCGTCATGAGCCCTCGCGCGCCCGGGTGCTCGCGCAGGAAGGCGCCGAGCTCGTCGGGTGCGAGACCCGACTTCGACGCCTCGCCGCGCGAGGTTCACCTCGACGAGCGCGGGCACCGTCAGCCGCCGCGCGGTGGAGTCGGAGTCGAGCGAGTGCACGAGCTCGCACGTCCGGTTCACGATCTTCGCCTTGTTGGACTGGAGGTGCCCGATGAAGTGCCAGCGGAAGGCGTCGCCGTACTCGGCGTGCTTGCGCTCGAGATCCTGCGCCCGGTTCTCGCCGACGACCTCGACGCCCGGCCTCCGCGAGCACGCCCATGTCCTCGAGCGGCACGTACTTCGTCGCGACGACGACCGTGACGCCGGCGCCGACCTCGTCGCGCAGGGCCGTGTATGCCGCGCGCACGGCCTCAGGCGACACGCGCGACCACGCCCTGGACGCCCCGCGGCTGGCCGGTGCGGCGGTGCGAGAAGAAGAGGTCGGGGTTGCACGCCGTGCAGAGGTCGACGCGCTCGACCTGCTCGACGCCCGCCGCGCGCGAGCGCCCGCTCCGCCGCGGTCCAGAGATCGAGGTTGCGGCCGTGAAGGACGTCGCTCGCCGAATGCCTCGGCGAAGGGCTCCGCGACCTCAGACCCGACCTCGTAGCAGCACGGGCCGATCGCAGGCCCGACGCACGCCCGCACGCCGTCGCCGAGAGTCTCGACGGCGACGCCGACGATCCCCGCGAGAAGCCCTCGCCAGCCGGCGTGCACGACCGCGACCGCCGGCGCGTCGCCGTTCGTCCGCACCAGCGCGATCGGCAGGCAGTCCGCGGTCATGGCCAGCACGGGCAGGCCGGGCTCGTCCGTCCAGAGGCCGTCGCCCGGCTCGCCGCGCGCCCCGGCGACGGCGCGGTGGACGAGCGCCGAGTGCACCTGGCGGTTGAGCGCGAGTCGTTCGGAGTCGGCGCCGATCTCGGCACACAGCCGGCGCCGGTTCTCGTCCACGCGGTCGACCTCGTCGCCGGTCAGCCGGCCCAGGTTCAGCGACGCGTACGGACCCTCGCTGACGCCGCCGGCACGGGTCGAGAAGACGACCTCGTACGGCCCCGGCGCGTCCCAGCGGATCGCGTCCAACGACTCAGCTGCCTTCGGCAACGAGCTCCCGCGCGGCCGCCAGCTCGGACTCGCGGCCGTCCAGCTCGCCGTTCAGCTTGCGCCGGCGCAGCTCGCCGAGGACCTCCCCCACGCGCGGCGACTCCGCGAGGCCGAGCTCGGCCAGCTCGGCGCCGCCGATCTCGAGCCGGACGTCGCGCAGCCGGCCGAAGTAGTCGCGCAGCTGGTCGAGCTCGGCGAGAGCGAGCGCGAGCAGCGGCGCGTCCGGCGCGTACGGGTCGGCGAGCGCGAGCAGCTCGGCCGGCGAGAGACGCTCGGACGAGAGCCGCTCGACGATCCGCGGCGCGACGGTGACGGCGCCCGCCACGAGCTCGGCGTCGCGGCGCCGGATCGTCAGGCCCTCCAGCCACGCGACGGCTTCGTCGGGCGTCAGCCTGCGCGCGAGCACCGCGAGCCCGAGCCGCCAGGCCGGAGCGTCGACGCCGAGCTCGTCGCGCAGCGCGGTCACCCGCTCGTGCAGCGCCGCTCCCTCCTCGTCGGCCGCGAGATGAGGGTGGATGGCGCGGTCGGCGCCGAGCTCGCCCGAGGCGCAGGATCGCGGCGCGGGCGCTGCCCTCCTCGAGCAGCGCCTCCAGCTCGTCCCGGAGCCGCGACGACGAGAGATCGCGCACGAGCCCCATCTCGACGCAGCCGCGCGCGAGCCGCTCGGAGTGTGCGTCGAGACGCAGCCCGTACCGGCTCTCGTACCGGATCGCGCGGAAGATCCGCGTCGGATCGTCGATGAACGAGAGGTTGTGGAGCACGCGCAGCGTCCGCTGCTCGAGGTCGCGGCGGCCGCCGAACGGATCGACGAGCCGGCCCAGGTCCTCCGGCGCCAGCGAGACCGCCATCGCGTTCAGGGTGAAGTCGCGCCGGAAGAGATCCTCGCGGATGGTCGCTCGCTCGACCGTCGGCAGCGCCGCCGGGGCGTCGTAGAACTCCGTCCGGGCCGTGACGAGGTCGACGTGCTCGGCGTCGCCGTACGTGATCGTGGCGGTGCCGAACTTCTCGTGCGTCCGGATGCGCCCTCCGAGCGCCTCCGCGAGCCGGCGGCCGAACGCGATCGCGTCGCCCTCGATCGCGATGTCGATGTCGAACCCCGGCTCGCCGAGCAGGATGTCGCGCACGGAGCCGCCGACGAGATACACGCCCTCCGGCCGCTCGCCGAGCGACGCGATCGCCTCGGTGACCGGCGTGAGCCGCTCGAGCGAGCGCAGCTCGGCGACGAGCGAGGGCGCCTCCTCCGGCGCGAGCTCGCCCGGCCCCTCGAGCGCGCGCAGGAGGTCGCTGCGGGTGACGACGCCGACGAGGGCGTCGCCGTCGAGGACCGCGACGCGGCCGTCCTCCGCGTCGAGCACGAGCTGCCGCAGCTCGGCGAGCGGCGTGTCCTCCGCGCAGGTGACGGCGCTCCCGCTCATGATCCCCTTGACCGGCGCGTGCGCGAGCCCGTGGCCGATCGCCTTGTCGAGATCCTCGCGGCTGACCGAGCCGACGAGCCGGCCGTCCTCGACGACGAACATGCCGCTCTGCCCGTGCCGCTGGCAGAGCGCCATCGTGCGCGCGACCTGATCGTCGGGCGAGCACCGACCGGGCCGGCGTCGACATGACGGTTCGCGCCTGCACCGGCTCGCGCGATGCGCTCGGGAGCGCCGCCAGCGCCAGCTCGCGCGCCTCCGCCAGCGGCTGCCGGACGATCGCCGACGCCGCCCACGTGTGACCGCCGCCGCCGAGCGCGACCGCGACCGCCTCCGCGTCGACCGCCTCGCTCCGGCTGCGCACGACACAGAAGACGCGGTCCTCCATCTCGACGAGGAGCAGGAGCGCGCGGCAGTCGGTGAGATCGACGAGCTTGTGGGCGAGGTTCGAGATCCCGTCGACGTACTGCGGCCACGCCACGGCCGCCACGAGCACCTCGTCGCCCGCCGCCTGCACCGGCTCGAGCGCATCCGAGAGCGCGTGCAGAAGCTCGCGCTCGGGCGCGGCGAGCGGCAGGTGGAGGTAGTCCGCGAGCAGATCCTGCCGTGCGCCGTGGCGCAGGCACCAGGCGAGCGCGTCCACGTCTCGCTGGGTCGTCGTCGCGTAGGTCAGCGAGCCGGTGTCCTCGTGGATGCCGAGCGCGAAGGCGGTCGCCTCCGTCGCGCTCGGCACGAGCTCGCGCTCGGCGAGGATCCCGACCATCGTCGTCGTCAGCGCGCCGTCGGCCGACTCGACGGCGGTCGCCGCGTGCGCCCAGTCCTCGAGCTCGTCGCCGTGGTGGTCGAAGACGATCGTCTCGACGCTCGGATCGCGCGCCACCTGCTCGAGCTCGCCGAGCCGGGAGGCGTGCACGGTCTCGACGACGATCAGCCGGCGGATCGCGTCGAGCTCGAGCCGTGACGCGTCGACGAGGCCGAGCTCGTCGACGTGCAGCCGCGCGAACTCGCGCACGTTGCGGTTGACCGTGCCGGCGAGCGCGACCGTCGCCTCGGGGTAGAGCAGGCGCGCGGCCAGCATCGAGCCGAAGGCGTCGAAGTCCGTGTTCCCGTGACCGGCGATGACGCGCGGTTGCGCGCATCGCCTCATTGTTGCGTCAGCCGCCTCAGAGGTGGGCGATGGCCTCGATCTCGACCAGCGCGCCGGACGGGAGTTTCGACACCTCGACGCGTCGAGCGCGCGGGCGGGCGCTCGCCGACGTATCGTCGCGTACACCTCGTTCATCGCCGGCGAAGTCGTCGAAGCGCTGCAGGAAGACGGTCGTCTTGACGAGCTTGTCGAGGCTGCTCCCGGCCTCCTCGAGGATCGCCGGAGGTTCGTCGAGCACCTGCTCGGTCTGCGCCGCGATCGAGTCGCCGACCAGCTCGCTCTCGCCCGGACGCAGTCCGATCTGGCCCGGCGACGAAGACGAGGTCGCCGACCCGGACGGCCTGGTTGTAGGGCGCGCCCTGAAACGGCGCCGGTGCGCGCTCCGTGCGAACGATCTCCTTCTCTGCCATCTAGCCTCCGTCCTCTCGCCGGACGCGGCCTGCGCGAGCGCCGCTCCGAGCGCCTTGAAGATTGCCTCCAGGACGTGTTGCGAGTCGTCGCCGTCGATCAGGCGCACGTGCAGCGTCAGCCCGGCCGCCTCGGCCAGCGACTCGAGGAAGCGCGCGGCGAGATCGGAGTGCAGGCCTCCCGCGCGCGCGTCGCGTGAGATCGACGTTCGAGGCGACGAGCGCCCTGCCGGAGGCCTCGAGCGCCACCTGCGCGAGCGCCTCGTCGGCGGGAAGCACGGCCGAGCCGTGTCCCGGCGCCCCGTTCACCCGCAGCAGCGGCGCGAGCGCCTCGCCGAGCTCGCGGCCGGCCTCGGCGACCTCCGCCTCGGCGTCCGCCGGAGCGAGCTCGAGCGAGAGGTCGAAGCGGCCCGCGCGGGCGAGCACGCCGAGCAGGTGGTCGAGCACCGGCAGCCCCGTCGTGACGGCGGCCGTGCCGGTGCCCGGGACGATGCGCGCGCTCACGGTTCCGGGACCGCCTAGCCTTCGACGCGCTCGATGCTGGCGCCCAGCGAGCGCAGGCGCTCGTCGATCCGCTCGTAGCCGCGGTCGATCTCGGCCACGTTGCCGATCGTCGACACGCCCTCCGCGCACAGCGCGGCGATCAGCATCGCCATGCCCGCGCGGATGTCGGGGCTCGTCAGCCGCTCGCCGTAGAGCTTCGCCGGCCCCGTCACGACAACGCGGTGCGGGTCGCACAGGATGATGCGGGCGCCCATGCCGACGAGCTTGTCGACGAAGAAGAGCCTGCTCTCGAACATCTTCTCGAAGACGAGGATCGTGCCGTGGGCCTGCGTCGCCGTCACGACGGCGATCGACGTCAGGTCGGCCGGGAAGGCCGGCCACGGGCCGTCCTCGATCTTCGGGATCTGGCCGCCCAGGTCGTCCTGGATGACGAGCTCCTGCCCGGGCGGCACGCGCACGCTGCGTCTCCCCCACCTCGACGCGGACGCCGAGCCGCTCGAACGCGGGCAGGATCGAGATCAGGTCGTGCGGCTACGACGTCCTCGATCGTCAGGTCGCCGCCGTTCGTCGCCGCGAGCCCGATGAAGCTGCCGACCTCGATGTGGTCCGGGGCGACGCGCCACTCGCCGCCGCCGAGCTGCGCGACGCCCTCGATCCGCAGCACGTTCGACTCGATCCCTTCGATCCGGGCGCCGAGCGAGCCGAGGAAGCGGCACAGGTCCTGGACGTGCGGCTCGCAGGCGGCGTTGCCGAGCACCGTCTCGCCCTCCGCCAGGACGGCGGCCATGACCGCGTTCTCGGTCGCCATGACGCTCGCCTCGTCGAGGAAGATCCGCGTCGCCGCGAAGGCCGTTCGTGCTGCATCTCGTAGCGGCCGTCGACGGCGATCTCGACGCCGAGCTCGGCGAGCGCGTGGATGTGCGGATCGAGCCGTCGGCGTCCGATCACGTCGCCGCCCGGCGGCGGCACGCTCACGCGGCCGAGACGCGCGAGCAGCGGCCCGCGAGGAGGAAGGAGGCCCGGATGCGCCGGCACAGCTCCTCGTCGAGCTCGGTCTTGTGCACGTTCCCGGTGTCGACGATGAGCTCGTCGCCGTTCCAGTCCGCCTCCGCACCGATGTCGACGAGCAGGTCGAGCATCGTCTGCACGTCCCGGATCCGGGGCACGTTCGTCAGCCGCACGGGCTCCGACGCGAGGACGGTGGCGGCCAGGATCGGCAGGGCGCCGTTCTTGTTCCCCGCGGTGCGGACGCTGCCGGCCAGGGGCCGGCCGCCCTCGATCAGAAACGACTGCATCAAGCTCTCGCTGGCGAGCGTGGACGTCAAGCGGGGTATCGTAGACCCCCGGTGGACGTTACGCGCGAGCAGGCCTGGGACACCCTCACCCGGTACACGAAGAGCGAGTCGCTGCGCCGTCACGCGCTGGCCGTCGAGGCCTCGACGCGCTTCTACGCGCGGCGCTTCGGCGAGGACGAGGAGCTCTGGGCCGCGACCGCGCTCCTGCACGACTTCGACTACGAGATCCATCCAACGCTCGACAAGCACCCGCAGGACGGCGCCCCGATCCTCCGCGAGGAGGGGTATCCCGAGGTGGTGATCGACGCGGTCCTGTCCCACGCGGAGCACCTCGAGCTGCCGCGCGACACGCCGCTCAAGCGGACGCTCTTCGCCTGCGACGAGCTCTCCGGCTTCGTGCACGCCTGCGGGCTCGTCCGCCCGAACGGGCTCGAAGGGCTCGAGCCGAAGTCGGTCAAGAAGAAGCTCAAGCAGCCCTCCTTCGCCGCCGGCGTGCACCGCGACGAGGTCTACGCGGGCGCGGAGCTGCTCGGGCTCGAGCTCGACGAGCACATCGCGAACGTCGTCGCGGCGCTGCAGCCGATCGCGGCGGAGCTCGGGCTCCGCACGAGCGCGGACGCGGCCTAGCCGAGTCGCCTCGCGGACGCCGGCGACGAGCCGCTCCAGGTCGTCGTCGCTCGTCCACCACGCGCACGACGCGCGGACGAGGCCCGTGGTCGGGATCTCGCGCACCTGCACGTCCTGCCCGGCGAGGTGCGCCACCACTCGCCGTCGGATCCTCCGCGCGGAACGACACGAGCGTGGCGTCCCCGGCGACCACGTCGACGTGCGGGGCGAGCAGCTCGCGGCAGCGGGCGGCCTGCTCGGCGGCGCGCTCGTACCGCCCCTCCGGCGAGACGTCGAGCGCGGCGAGGAGGCCGGCGAGCGACGACGCGGAGAGCCAGCTCGGGTCGAAGCGCGCGGCGCCCTCGCGCGGCTCGAAGCTGCCGTCCGGCTCGAACGAGGTCTGGGCGAAGTAGCTCGGCCGCTTGATCTGCAGCCGCTTCGGGGTCGGCGACGACGAGCGCGCCGGTGGTGTCGGGGCCGCAGAGCCACTTCTGACCGGAGACGGTGTAGTAGTCGAGCCCGCGGGCGTCCACCGGGACGGCGCCCACCGACTGCGCGCCGTCCGACGAGCACCGGCAGCCCGCTCTGCTCCTTGAGGTCGTGCACCGGCAGCATCCGGCCGCTCGTCCAGACGACGTGCGAGACCGCGATCAGCCTCGTTCGCGGCGTCACCGCGGCGAGGATCGCCTCGGCGTCCGGCGCCGCCACGACGACCCGCGCGCCGCTCGTGTGGAGCGGCAGGATCAGGCCGGGGTGCTCGTCGGACGTCGTCACCACCTCGTCGTCGGGCCCGAGGTCGAGGCCGGCGACGACGATGTTGCAGCCGTCCGTCGTCGAGCCCGTCAGCGAGACCTGGCCCGGCTCGACCCCGACGAGGGCCGCGAGCCGCTCGCGCAGCCGGTCGCGCAGCCCGAGGACGTGCTCGAAGTACGCCTGCCCGAGCCGGCCCTCGGCGGCGGCGGTGCGCAGCTCGTCCTCCATCGCGTCGACCGTCGGCCGTGCCAGCGGCCCGAACGTGCCCGCGTTCAGGTACGCGACCCGCTCGAGCACCGGGAAGAGCGCCCGCGCCTCCTCGATCGTCATCCGACCCGGGCCTCGACAGGGGCGTGATCCGACAGCACGAGGCCATTCTGCAGCCGCCGCTCCCGCGGCCAGACGAGAAGCGGCGACGCGGAGAGCCCGCGGACGAGTACGTGGTCGATCCCCGGCCCGCGCGCCGACCAGCCCTCCAGCTCGTCCAGGTGCTCCGCCCGGAGGTTGAAGTCGCCCGCGAGGACGGCAGGCAGCGGCCCGGCCAGCTCGGCGACGAACGCCTCGGCGCGCACGATCTCCGCGGCGGCGATGCTCCGGCCGGGCGAAGTCGTTCGTGGCGTGCAGGTTCGCGACGACGATCCCGTCGAGCCGGATCGCGTGGCAGTGGCGCTGCTCGTCGCGGCCGGCGTCGATCCGCAGCGACCGATGCTCGAGCGGCTCGAGGCCGCTGCGGAGCAGGATCGCGTTCGCCTGCCCGGCGAGCCCCGAGCGGAAGAGCCCGTTGTGGAGGCGCGTGATCAGGCCGGCCAGCCGCGACCGGCAGGACGGCACGCCGCGTCACGACCGAGCGCGCCGTCATCCCGCTCCAGCGCTCGAGGCGCGTCAGCGCCCACAGCGGCACCTCCTGCAGGCAGAGGACGTCCGGCCGGTCGGCGGCGGCGAGGCGGATCATCGCGGCGAGGTGGCTCCGGTGGTCCGGCGGGTACGCATTGCCGTGGAAGACGTTCCAGCTGCGGACGAGCATGGCGCACTAGCCTACGAGGCGTGCGCGTCGTCATCGCCGACCCGCCGGCGTACACGCCGCCGTACGACCACGAGCTCGCTGCGGCGCTGGCGCGCGCCGGCGCGGAGGTCGAGCTCGTGACGTCGAGGTTCCGCTTCGGGGACGCCCCCGCACCGGACGGATACGCACGTCGCGAGCTGTTCTACCCCCTCTCGTCACGCCTCGGCGACTCGCGCCTGCGGCTGCCGGTGAAGGCGCTCGAGCACCCGCTCGGGCTCCTCCGCCTCCGCGGCAGGCCGGCGGACGTCGTCCACGTCCAGTGGCTGTCGGCGCCGGAGCTCGACGTCCGGCTGCTCAGGCACGCCTCGCCGCTCGTCTTCACCGCGCACGATCTGCTGCCGCGGCGCACGGCCGCGAAGCTCGACCTCTGGCGGCGCCTGTTCGCGCGCTTCGAGCGCATCGTCGTCCACAGCGAGCGCGGACGCGCGGCGCTCGAGAGCTCGGCGTGCCGGCGGAGAAGCTGCGCGTGATCCGGCATCCCGTCTTCCCGAGCGACCCGCCCCGGTCCGACGACGGCCGCACAGTCATCGCGCTCGGCACCCTCCGGCCCTACAAGCAGCTCGAGCACGCGACCGAGGCGGCGCGAGCGTGCCGGCGCGCGGCTGCTCACGCCGGGCGCCGACGGCTACGTCACGCGGACGCGAGATCGAGCGGGCGCTCGGCGAGTCCACGGTCGCCGTGTTCCCGTACAAGCCGGAGCTCGACCAGAGCGGCGCGCTGCTGCAGGCGCTCGGCGCCGGCGTGCCGGCGGTCGTCTACGACGTCGGCGGCCTCGGCGAGGTCGTGCGCGACTTCGACGCCGGGCGGGTCGTGGCGCCGGACGACGTCGACGCGCTCGCGGCCGCGCTCGCGGAGCTGCTCGACGACGACGGCGCCCTCGCGGCCGCCCGCGCGGGCGCGCAGCGGGCGCGCGAGGAGCTGACGTGGGACGCAGGCCGCTCGCGCGCACCTCGCGCTCTACCGGGAGCTGACGTGATCTTCCGGCGGCGCAGCCGCTTCGACGACCTCGTCCGCCGCCAGCTCGACCTGTTCGCCGAGGACGAGGCCGAGCTGCTCGCCGAGCTCGAGGCGGCCGAGCGGGCGTACGACGAGGCGGAGCGCGAGGACGCCGAGGAGGCCTACGGCGACGTGCAGCTCGTGCTCGACGCGGGCAGCGACCGCCTCGTCGACGTACGCGACACCTACGCTGCGCACGCTCGACGGGGACGCGGCCGACGAGTACGCCGACGCCTTCGGCCGTGCCGCGGCCAGGCGCTTTCCGCCGCTTCACGGGCTTGCTCTAGCGTTCTGCCGATGCGGATCGAGGACTACGGCCTCCTCAGCGACCTGCAGACGGCGGCGCTCGTCGGTCGCAACGGCTCGATCGACTGGCTCTGCGTCCCCCGCTTCGACTCCGGCGCCTGCTTCGCCGCCCTGCTCGGCGACGAGAGCAAGGGCCGCTGGCTGCTCGCACCCACCGGCGGCGTGCAGCAGCGTGGAGCGGCGCTACCGCGACCGCACGCTCGTGCACGAGCTCGACTTCCACACCGACACGGGCAGCGTCCGCATCGTCGACTTCATGCCGCCGCGCGGCCGCGACCCGGACGTCGTCCGGATCGTCGAGGGCCTCGACGGCGAGGTCGAGGTCGGCATGGAGCTCGTGATCCGGTTCGACTACGGCTCGATCGTGCCCTGGGTGCGGCGGGTCGTCGGCGACCACACCCGGATCGCCGTCGCGGGACCCGACGCGATCTCGCTGCAGACACCGGTCGAGGTGTACGGCCAGAACCTCACCACCGTCGCGACGTTCACCGTCTCGGCGGGCCAGCGGCTGCCGTTCGTGCTGACGTGGTTCCCCTCGCACCACGACTCCCCGGCCCCCATCGACCCCGATGTCGCGCTCGCCGACACGTGCTCGTTCTGGCGCGACTGGGCCGGCACGTGCTCGTACTCGGGCCGCTGGAGCGACGCCGTCATGCGCTCGCTGATCGTCCTGAAGGCGCTGACCTACGAGCCGACCGGCGGGATCGTGGCGGCGGCGACGACCTCGCTCCCGGAGCAGATCGGCGGCGTCCGCAACTGGGACTACCGCTACTGCTGGCTCCGCGACGCCTCGTTCGCGCTCGACGCGCTCGTCACGAACGGCTTCATCGACGAGGCGCGCGCCTGGCGAAGATGGCTGCTGCGCGCCGTCGCCGGCGATCCGGAGGACCTCCAGATCATGTACGGCCCGGCCGGCGAGCGACGGCTGCCCGAGTTCGAGATCCCGTGGCTCCCGGGGTACGAGGGCTCGAGCCCGGTGCGGATCGGCAACGGCGCGAGCACCCAGTTCCAGCTCGACGTCTTCGGCGAGGTGCTCGACCTGCTCCACGAGGCGCGACATCACCGCCTCGAGCCGGACGAGGACTCGTGGGCGCTGCAGCGGAAGCTGCTCGAGAGCCTCGAGGTGCGCTGGCGCGAGCCGGACGAGGGCATCTGGGAGGTGCGGGGGCCGCGGCGTCACTTCACGCACTCGAAGGTGATGGCGTGGGTCGCACTGGATCGCGGCGTGAAGGCGGTCGAGGAGTTCGGACGCGAGGGCCCGGTCGAGCGCTGGCGCGAGATCCGGGACGAGATCCACGCCGAGGTGCTCGAGCGTGGGTTCGACCGCGGAGCTGAACTCCTTCGTGCAGTCCTACGGCTCCACCCGCCTCGACGCGTCCCTCCTGACGGTCCCGCTCGTCGGCTTCCTGCCCCCGGAGGATCCGCGCGTCCGCGGAACGCTCGAGGCCGTTCGGCGAGACCTGCTGCGCGACGGGTTCGTCCAGCGCTACTCCCACGACGCCGGAGACCGCCGCGGTCGACGGGCTCCCGCCGGGCGAGGGCGCGTTCTTCCTCTGCTCCTTCTGGTTCGTCGACAACCTGGCCCTGCTCGGCGAGCTCGACGAGGCGTGCGAGATGTTCGACCGGTTGCTGTCGCTCCGGAACGAGCTCGGCCTGCTCTCCGAGGAGTACGACCCCGTCCTCGAACGCCTCGTCGGCAACTTCCCGCAGGCGTTCTCGCACATCGGCCTCGTCAACACGGCGCTCACGCCTCGAGAGCGCGATCGCCGCGCGGGCGACGTGATCACTCCTCCGGAGCGCCGCCGGCCAGCGAGACGGCTGCGTTCACGAGCGCGAGGTGCACGAGGCCCTGCGGGAAGTTGCCGAGGAACTCGCCGGTCTCGGCGTCCATCTGCTCGGCGTAGAGCCCGACGTCGTTCGCGAGCGCGACCAGCTCGTCCATGAGCTCGCCGCCCTCGTCGACCCGGCCGGCGCGGCCGAGCGCGTCTGCGAGCCAGAACGAGCAGGCCAGGAAGGCGCCTTCCGTGTCCCGTGAGCGGGGCGTCCGGTAGAGGAGCGGCCCGGCACCGAGCTCTCGGCGCACGACGTCGATGGTCGCTGCGAAGCGCGGGTCCGATCGCGTCCGAGTAGGCGCAGAGCGCGAGGGTGAGGAGCGCCGAGTCCATGTCGTCCGCGTGATCGGGAGCGCGCCGGTACGTGCCGCGCGCCTCGTCCCAGCCGTCCGTCTCGATCCAGGCCCGCACATCGTCCGCGGCACGCCGCCACGACGCGCCTCGGTCCGGTAGCGCACCCTGCTCGGCCAGCTTGGCCGCGCGGTCGAGCGCGGTCCAGCACATCGCCTTGGACTGCACGAAGTGGTACAGCCCGTCGCGGACCTCCCAGATGCCGGCGTCCGGCCGCCGCCACGACGTCTCCACGAAGTCCGCGAACGAGGCCAGCTGCCGGCCGGCGTCGGTGCCGAGCGAGCCGACGTGCGCGCGCAGGCGAGAGGCGCTCTCGAGCAGGTGGCCGTAGTTGTCGAGCTGCAGCTGGTCGGCGGCCGCGTTGCCGACCCGCACGGGAGGCGACGACCGGTAGCCCGGCAGCTCGAGCTCCTCCTCCTCGTCCGGCGCCGAGCCGTCGGCGCAGTAGAGCGGGCGCACATCGGGAGCGGTCGGCTGCGTTGCCTGCAGCTGCCAACGGAAGAACGCCTCCGCCTCCTCGCGGTAGCCGAGGGCGAGCAGTGCCCGCATCGTGTAGATGCCGTCGCGGAGCCACGCGAAGCGGTAGTCCCAGTTCTCGCGGCCGCCGATCCGGCCGGGCAGCGACGTGGTCGGCGCCGCGAGGATCGCCCCCGACGGCACGAACGTCAGCAGCTTGAGCACGAGCGCGCTGCGCACGACCTCCTCGCGCCAGGGCCCGGCGTACTCCGCTCGTCCAGCCCAGTCCATCCAGCGGGCCGAGGTCCGCTCGACGTCCTGCTCCACGTCCGCGCGCGACGCGGCCGCCGCCGGGGCGCTCAGCGCGAGCGTCGCGCGCGCGCCGGTCTCGAGCGTGACCTCACCCTCGCCCGCGTCCCACGTCTGCAGGTGCGAAGGCGTCGTCCGGCGGCGGCCGCCGGCCGAAGTCGAATCGTGGCTCGAAGCGCCAACGAACTCGCGTCCGGCCGCTCAGTCCGTCGACGATCCGCACGAGCCGCCGTGGCGCTCGTCGCCGACGGTCATCGCGTCGGTGACACGGACGGCGCCAGACGCGGTCGTGAACGTCGTCTCGAGGACGTTCGTGCCTGCGCGGTAGCGCCGCGTCGCCTCGAAGGGCTCCGCCGGCGCGAGCTCGAACGCGCCGCCGCTCGCGGCGTCGACGATGCGGTCGAGCACCGGCGGCGAGTCGGCGTGCGGGAGGCAGAGCCAGTCGATCGCCCCGTCCCGGCCGACGAGCGCGCTCGTGTGCCCGTCGCCGATCAGCGCGTAGTCGCGCAGCGGCAGATAGCCGTCAAGGCGATGCACCTGGGCCACGCGGGAGACGTTCCCGCATGGCCCAGGCCGGAATCAGCAGCCGCGCCGGCAGGGTGGCGGCGGCGGGGGCGGCGGAGGCGGAGGCGGCCCCGGCGGTGGCGGAGGCGGTGGCGGGTGGCGGAGGAGGTGGTGGTGGTGGAGGTGGAGGTGGAGGAGGCGGTGGAGGTGGAGGCGGAGGCGGAGGCGGCGGAGGAGGCGGAGGAGGCGGAGGAGGCGGCGGGGGTGGTGGCGGCGCCGAGCCCATGCCTGCGGACACGTCGACGAAGAACGGGCCGCTGCCGCGAAACGAGCGCACGCGCACGCGTGTAGATGCCCGTCACGCTCGGCCTGAAGCCGATCTCCTCCTGCCGTCGCGACGTGAACGCCTGCGCGACGACCGTCCCGCTCGGGTTCAGGAGGTAGAGGTCGAAGTCCTGGACGAACGAGGTGGCGCTCGTCAGGTTGGGACAGGATCAGCGTCGCCGCGATCGGGAACTGCGTCGTCGTCACCGAGATCGGGAAGCTCAGCGTGGCGCCGGTGCCGGAGAGCGTGCCGTCGAGCAGGCTGTGCTGCGGCATCGCGGGCGGATCGCCGGGAAGGTCGCTCCCCTTCGCCGCCTGGATGGCCGCGTAGCCGTCGAGCCTGCCGGCGCCGTAGTCGATGTCGGCGCCAGTCGTGCCGGCCGTCCGGTTGTCGCCGCCGCGGCCCCAGTCGATCGCGGTCGACATGATGATCGACTTGATCGTGCCGGGGCTCAGGCCCGGGTTCGCGTCGAGCATCAGCAGCGCGGTGCCGGCGACGAACGGCGACGCCATGCTCGTGCCGCTGCTCAGCGTGTACCCCGCCGACGTCCCCGCGTCGACGGAGTTGATGTTCACGCCTGGAGCGGAGACATCCGGCTTGATGCGGCCGTCGGCGGTCTTGCCGCGGCTCGAGAAGTAGGCCTGCTTGAAGCCGCTCTCGCCGAGGTCGGCCATCGCGCCGACCGTGAGCGCGTCGGCCGCGGCGCTCGGGGTCGAGATCGTGCAGGTGCCGGGACCTGCGTTGCCCGCGGCGACCGCGACGACGATGCCGGCGGCGTGCGCGCGGTTGACGGCCTGCGACGTGACGTCGTTGCCGTCGGAGCAGCCGCTGCCGCTCAGGGAGAGGTTGATCGCCTCGATCCCGTACGTCGCCTTGTTGGCCGTCACCCAGTCGATGCCTGCGGTGATGTCGGCGGTGGTGCCGTTGCCGTTCGCTGCGAGGACCTTCACGCCGACGAGCGCGGCGCCCGGCGCGGCGCCCTTCAGCAGCGAATTGCCCTCGCCCTCGCCGGCGATCGTGCCGGCGACGTGCGTGCCGTGCCCATGGTCGTCGAACGGGGCGGTCGCGCGGCAGCCGCCGACGCAGTTCTGGAAGGCGAGCACCTTGCCGCCGTTCAGGTCGACGTGTGCGGCGTCGATGCCGGTGTCGATGACCGCGGCGACGAGATCCGCTGCGGAGTAGCTCGCAGGATTCCCGTCGCGGTCGCCCTCGACGCCCGCGGCCGTGCGCGCGGCGGCGACGCCGAACGACTGCTGGGCCGTGTCGTTCGTCGCCGACAGGATCGAGTTCTCCTCGACGTGGACGGTGCCCGGAAGCCACGCGAGGATCTGGATCTGCGCCTTCGTCAGCTCGGCCGCGAAGCCCTTGGTGACCGAGAAGGTGTGCGTCGCGTCGAACGGGCCCAACGCCGACTCCAGCCCACGCATGCGCTGAGGCGTCGCGGGGACGTTCTGCAGCACGACGACGCTCACGCGCTCGCCCGCGCCGAGGCCGGCGAGCCGCGCCTCGAGGTCGTCGTAGATCTTGTTGCCGTCGACATCGGCCTTCGCCGGGGGCGCAACGACGGCGGCGACGGGGTCGGGCGCGCCGAGACCTGACGACGCCGCTCCGAGCAGCGAAACGAGCGCAGTCAGCAGGACCAGCGTGAGCTTTCGCAAGACTCTTCCCCCTCGTTCGTTCATTTTCTGGCGCAAACGGCCGTTGTCCGATAGTACGACTGCCGCTGGACGTTGCCAAGGCCAGGGTTCAGCGATGGCCGAAGTGGTGCGCGGGAGGAAGCGCGGCGCCGACGTCCCGTTCGGAGATCGCCCTGGCGAGAGGGCCGAGCGTCTCGAGCTCCGAGACGACGATGTTCCGGTTCTCGCCGATCCGCTCGTACCGGCCGTGGACGAGGAGCAGTGGCTCCCCGCGGACGATCGCGCGGTGGCGGTCGTACACGTCCGGCGCGACGATCAGGTTGACCTGGCCGAGCTCGTCCTCGAGCAGCATGAAGACGATGCCCTTCGCGGTCGCCGGGCGCTGGCGCGCGATCGCCATGCCGGCATAGGCGACACGGCTCCGGTGCCGAGCATCGAGGAGCTCGGCGCTCGTGAGCACCCCGCCAGGCAGGTGCGGACGCAGGAGCGTGAGCGGGTGCACGTCGACCGAGACGCTCGTACCGGAGTAGTCGGCGAGCATCCGCTCCCAGTCGGTCAGGTCGGGGAGCTCCGGCGTCGCCGCAGTGGGCTCGAGGGCGAGGGTCAGCTGGGTGTTCTCGCGCTGCACGGTTTTCGGGCGGATGACGAGCCCGAGCTCCCAGAGCTGCCTCCGGCGCTGCCCCCACCGGTCGCAGGCGCCGCTGCGGACGAGCGCCTGGAGCTCCTGGGCGTCCAGGGGAGCGCGGCGCGCGAGCTCGCCGATGCCGCGATACGGGCCGTTCGCGTCGCGCTCGGCCACGAGCCGCTTCGCGTCCTCCTCCCCCACCGACTTGACGTAGCCGAGCCCGATCCGGACCGCTCCCTCGTCGAGCGAGCAGCCGGCCTCGCTCAGCTCGATGTCGGGCGGGCGCACCTCGACACCCGCGCCGCTGCGCATCGCGAACGAGGCTCGCCGGCGGGTAGAAGCCCATCGGCTGCGCATTCAGGAGCGAGCAGAGGAACTCGGCGGGATAGTGGTGCCGCAGCCACGCCGACTGGTAGGCGAGCAGCCCGAACGCGGCCGCATGCGACTTCGGGAAGCCAAAGCCGGAGAAGGACGCGAGCTTGTCGTAGACCCTGTCGGCCGTCTCCTCGTCGACGCCTTTCGCCACGGCACCTCGGATGAACCGGTCGCGGAACGCCTCGATCGCCTCCTCGCTCCGCTTTCGGCTCATCGCCCGGCGCAGACCCTCCGCGTCGCCGATCGTGAACCCCGCGAGCGCCATCGCCACCTCGAGCACCTGATCCTGGAAGACGACGACGCCGTGCGTCTCGCGCAGGGGGTCGCGGAGCAGCTCGTGGTCGACCGGCGGTACGTAGGTCGGATCGACCCGGAGCTTCTCCCGTGCGTCGATGTACGGATGGACGGCCTTGCCCTGGATCGGCCCCGGCCGGACGAGCGCGACCTGGACGGTCAGGTCGTCGAGGTTCTCGGGCTTCGTCCGCAGCAGGCTCTGCATCTGCGCCCTGCTCTCGATCTGGAAGTCGCCGACGGTGTCGGCGCGCTGGATCTCGGCATAGACAGCGGCGTCGTCGAGCGGGATGCGCGAGAGGTCGATCGGTTCGCCGTAGGCCTCGGCGATCCGCTCGACGCAGTCCTCGACCGCGGAGAGCATCCCCAGCCCGAGCAGGTCGATCTTCAGGAAGCCCGCATCAGAGCAGGAGTCCTTGTCCCACTGGCAGAGCTGCCGACCGGCCATCGCGGCCGGCTGCACGGGAACGAGCTCGACGAGCGGGCGGCTGGAGATCACCATCCCGCCGGGGTGCTGCGAGATGTGCCGCGGCAGGCCGGCGATCTCGCCCGTCAGCGCCGCGAAGGCACGCCAGCGCGGCGAGAGCAGCTTCGCCTCCGCATCCGGCAGCTGCCCGAGCTCCTCCGCGACTCGCCTCGCGTTCCAGCCGTCCGAAACGCGGGCGAGCCGCTCGAGCTCGGCGAACGGCAGCCCGAGCGCCTTGCCGACGTCCCGGATCGCGCCGCGCGAGCGGTAGGTGGCGAAGCTCGCGACGAGGGAGGCATGCTCGCGGCCGTAGCGCTCGGTGACGGCGACGATCAGCTTCTCGCGGATGTCGCGCGGGAAGTCGAGGTCGATGTCCGGCACCGACATCAGCTCTCGGTTCAGGAAGCGGCCGAGCGAGAGATTGTTGGCGACCGGATCGACGTGCGAGAGCCCGGTCAGATAGCAGACGATCGAGCCGACGGAGCTCCCGCGCCCGCGACCGGGCGGCAGGCAGCGCCTCGGCGAGCCGGGCCCTCGCACCTCGGCAGCGATCTTGTCCGCGAGCTCGAGCACCTCCCAGTGGAGCAGGAAGAAGCCCGCGAGCCCGAGCTCGTCGATCAGCGCCAGCTCGTCCTGGAGCCGCCGCCGGGCCTCACCTAGCAACAGTCTGTTACTTGGCGGGTAGCGGTCGGCGAACGCGGTCTCGCAGACCTGCGCGAGCCGGCGAATGGCCGGCTCCTCGCCGTCGGAGAAGTCGGGATAGCGGTAGCCGAGCTCGGCGGTCAGGTCGAACTCGAGCCGCTGCGCGATCTCGACGGTGCGCAGGACCGCGTCCCGGTCGTCGGGGAAGAGCTCGAGCATCTCGGCCGGCGCGCGGAGGACGCTCTCGCGGTTGCCGCGCCGCTCGCGCTCACAGCCGTCCAGGGAGGTGCACCGGCGGATCGCGACGAGCACGTCCTGGAGGTCGGTGCGCCGCGGGTGGTGGGCGTGGACATTGCCCGTGACGACCGTGGCCACGCCGATGTGCCCGGCGAGGTCGCGCAGCAGCGCGTTCCGGCGTGCATCGCCGCGCTCGAAGGGCCGCTGGAGCTCGACGTAGAAGCGCTCGCCGAATGCGCGTGCGAGCTCGACGGTGGCGTTCGGGTCGTGGACGCCGAGACCCGTGCGTGCGCAGCCGGAGAGGCAGACGAGGCCCTCGTTCAGCTCGGCCAGCAGCCCCGGGTCGAGCGCCGGGGGGAGCGGCTCGGCGCCCTCCTTCGGCCGTGTGTGCGCATGCGCTGCTGTGAGCAGTCGGCAGAGGTTCGCGTAGCCGCGGGAGGACTCCACGAGCAGCGTGACGTGGTGTCCACCGCTCCGCCCCGCTCCAGCGCCGGCAGAGCCGGCACCTCCGCTCCTGGGCGGCTCCGTCGAGCCTACGCCGCCAAGCGTCACCTCTGCGCCCGTGATCGGCCTGACGCCGAAGTGCTTCGCGGCGGCTGCGAACTCGAGCGAGCCGTAGATGCCTTCGTGGTCGGTGAGCGCGAGCGCGTCGTAGCCGAGCTCCGACGCGCGCAGCGCGAGCTCCTCGGGGTGCGAGGCGCCGTCGAGGAAGGAGAACGCCGAGTGGCAGTGGAGCTCGACGTAGCTCATCGGCTGTCACACATTCGGCACGAACTCGGCACACAAACGGCACGCGCGCGCTGCTAGCCTGCGCGCCGCTCGTCTCTGAGACGGATCGGGCTCGTGCAGCGTCCGGGCGAGGCAGGAGTTCACCGCAGGTCCCTGAATCCCACGCTCAGATGCGCACTCTCGCCACACTCATGGTCTCGCTCGTGCTGGTCACGAGCGCGCTCTTCGCCCACGCGATCGTGGTCGCGGCGGCCGGGCCGTCGCCCGTTGCTGCCTCGAAGTAGCGGCGCGATACTGCCGTCGTGGACGCGCGCGAGCGCTACGACGAGCTCGTCGACGATCTCTGTGCCCGGAACGACGACGTCGAGCCCGCGAAGATGATGGGCATGCCGTGCGTCAAACGCGGCGGGAAGATGGTCGCGGGCTACACCGAGGGCGCGATGGTGTTCAAGCTGCCCGACGCCGACCGGCACGCCGACGCGCTCGCACTCGACGGCGCTCACCTCTTCGACCCCTCCGGGAAGGGACAGCCCTTCAAGGAGTGGGTCGTCGTCCCGGTCGCACACGCCGATCGCTGGGAGTCCTTCGCCGAGCACGCGCTCAGGCCTCAGGCTCTCTGACTGAACCAGCCGCCGGCCTCCTCGTCACGGAAGACGCAGGCGTTCTGGCCCGACTCGAGCACGAGATCGAAGTAGCGCCGGTCGACCGGCGCCTCGGTCCACCAGCGGTCGACGACACGCCACTCCTCGCGCAGGAGCGCGACCGGCTCACGGTTGACACGCACCGGCACGCCGACCGGGCTCGCCTCGACCAGCACCGGCCGAGGCGCATTCAGTCGTCCTACTCGTCCCGCGGAACGAAGAGCGCTCGCGCCTCCGGAATCCGGGACCACGGCGCCACCTCCACCACCCAGCATGGGGGAACCCATGGTTCCCCCATGAGCCCCCTCCTTCTCGCCTGCGCGCGAACATCTCGCTATTGGCCTGCGGGCGAATGAATCGCCCTCCGGCCGACGTGCCTCGCTGTGCTCAAGAGCCGATCTCACTCGTCCCTCGGAACAAAGAGTGCTCTGGCTTCCGGAATTCGCGACCAGGGTGCTACTTCGACAACCGCACACACCGAGCCCGACCCGGTGCTCGCCCGGACCTGCTTCAGGCCATCCGAGAGCTGCGCTGCCAGCTCGTCCCCCACCGGACGCACGAGCTCGAGCTGGCGGCCCACGGACTGCGAGAGCTCCACCGCCTCCAGCCGCAGCTCGAGCACGGGTGCAGGGAGCTCGAGCAGCTTCGGGCCGAGCGCCGCCCGTAGCCGCGGCCGGTCGGCGGTCGGGTCGCGCAACGTGACCGAGCGGCGCCACGATCCACCCCCCACGAGCCTGGCCGAGAGCGCCGCCTTGCGCAGCGGCCTCCCGGCACGCTCGGGCCGCGCGAGCAGGCGGTCGAGGAGCGCGCCGAATGCCCGCCGCAGCGTCAGCTCGTTGCCGACCGCCTCGGGGAACTCGAGCGCCTCGACGAGCTCCGCCGGTGGGCGGCGCCCGCGAACCCGGCTCGAGCTTCCTCCCTGCGCGAGCGCCCACGCGCGCCGCCCCTCCTGGCCCAGCCGCTCCGCCACCGAGCCCCCCGGCAGCGCCGCGAGCTCGCCCAGCTTTCGTACCCCCAGCCCTTCGAGCTCCGCGTAGCGGTCGGCGCTGAGCGGCAGGAGCGAGAGCGGCAGCGGCGCGAGGAACTCCTCCTCGGTGGCGTCCGCGACAACCAATGCCTGCCCGGGACGCGCGATGCTCGCCGCCGCCAGGGCGGCGAACCGACGCCGCGCAGCGCCCGCGCGTGGATCCCAGGCAGAACCGACGGAGGCGAGCGCGCGCTCGAGCGCGGCCTCCAGGCCCCCGTACAGCCGCTCGACCCCCCTGGTCTCGAAGTAGACGCATCCCGGCTCGTCCGGGGCGACGGCGAAGCCGGAGTCCTCCAGCCGCCGCAGCACCCCCTCCCACTCGCGCTCGACCGTGGCGGGATCCTGCTCGACGAGCCGAAGCGCCGGGCACATCGCGAGCGCCTCCCCCAGTCGCATGCCGGGCTGCACCCCAGCAGCGGCGGCCGCGGCGGTCACGGGGCCGACGAGCGGCTCAGTTCCCGGGAGCGGCGCGAGCGCCGCCGGCTCGAGCTGGAGCCGTGGCCGTTCGCGCAGCGCCGCCCGCAAGTCGAACCCTGGAATGAGGATGCAGGCGATCACCGGAACGTATGTTCTATCGTACGAACATACGTTCTGTCAAGGAGAGCTACGAGGTGAACTCCTCCACCTGCTCGCGCAGGGAGTCGCAGTCCTCGGACTCGCTGAACGCGTCCTCGAGCTCCCCGCCCGGATCGATCCCCTGGAGGCTCTCGAACGCCTGCTCCAGCTCGTTGATCGCCGTCGCGAGCGCGGTCGAGATCGCTGCCCGCGAGCTCGAGCGGGCCGTCGCCCGAGTCGATCGCCTGCTCGACCGAGTCCACCTGGCTCTCGAGCACTCCCTGAAGCTCCTCGAGCTCCGCCTGCGCCTCCTGCCCGGCCTCCGTGTCGGGCGGCCCGAGCTCCTGCAGGTCGTCGACGAGATCCTCGGTTGCGCCCTTCGCCTGGTCGACCGCCTCGCGGATGTCGTCCGTGTCGAAGTTGAGCCCCTCGGCCGTGAGTGAGCGAACCGCCTCGTCGACGTCAGTGATCCACTGGCTGAGGTTGCCGCAGACGTCGTTCGCCCAGCTCTCAGCGCTGCTCTCGTCGTCGCCGCCGCACCCTGCCGCCGCGATGGAGAGCGCGGCCACGAGCGCGAGCAGGCCGAGGCGGACGGCGGACACGGAGCGAGCTTACCTCGCCGCCGTCACGCGACGATCTCCGCGGCCGAGCCCCGTACGCCGGCGAGACGCGGCACGACATCGAGGACGCTCTCGCGGGCAGCAGAAGAGGATGTCCTCCTCGAGGCCGGGCGGGCCGTACGTCCGCGCGGACAGGCCGGTATGCGGCGTCGGGGTAGGCCGCCGCGATCACGTCAGCGGCCAGCGCGGCGTCGGTCGGCTCTCCCTCGAGCGCCTGCACGAGCCGCCCGGCGCAGTAGGCGTCGTCGAGCGCGAAGGCACCCTTGAAGCCGGCGCAGAGGATCGCGACGTCCTCACCGCTCCCCCGCACGGCCTCGGCGACGGCGTCGAGGTTGAGCAGGCTGCCGAGGTAGACCCGGTCGCAGCGGCTCGCCGCAGTGACGATCGTGCGCGTGCCGTTCGTCGTGGAGAGGATGAGCGTGCCGGCGAGCGGCTCGAGGAACTCGCGCGGCGAGGCCCCAACGTCGAACCCGTCGATGCGAACCGCGTTCCGCTCGCCGCCGACGACACTGTCTTCCAACTCCGAGCGCAGTGCCCGCGCATCGTCGATCTCCGGCACGCAGAGGACGCGCTCGTACCCGGCCGCGAGGGCCTGCGTGATGGTCGAGGTGGCCCGCAGGACGTCGATCACGACCCCGGTCGGGGCCGACGCGGCCTCGTCCGGCGTGAACGCCACGTGAACCTTCATACCCAGTCTTTCGCGCGATGAGTACCCGCCTCCTGCGGGTACTCATCTTGCGCAAGGCAATGGCTAGGCTAGTCCGGATGGCCGAGGTCCTCACGTGCTACCGGCATCCGGACCGCGAGACAGGGGTGTCGTGCTCGGAGTGCGGCCGCGGCATCTGCCCCGACTGCATGGTCTTCGGGCCGGTCGGCATCCGCTGTCCCGAGCACTCCGGGCAGCGCCAGGGCGCCGCGAAGGTCGTCCAGAGCGTCCAGCGCCAGTCCGCGGCGAGGACGGGCTGGGTCTCGATGACGCTGATCGGAGTCAACGTCGGCGTCTACCTCCTGCAGCTCGCGCAGGGCGCACCGATTTCGGCCAATCAGGGCTCGATCTACGTGAACGGTGTCCTCTTCGGGCCTGCGGTGGCGGACGGCGACTGGTGGCGGCTGCTGACGGCGGCATTCCTCCATTACGGCCCGTTGCACCTCGCGCTGAACATGCTCGTCCTCTACCTCTTCGGACCGCCGCTCGAGTCCGTTCTCGGCCCCGCCCGGTTCCTGTTGCTCTACATCGCCGCCGGTCTCGCGGGCTCGGCAGGCGCCCTCCTCATGGAGCCGGAGGGCTTGACGGTGGGAGCCTCGGGCGCGATCTACGGCCTTTTCGGGGCGATGCTCGTGCTCGAGCGTCAGGGCACGTACGTGTTCGGGGGCAGCGTGCTCCCGCTCCTCGTGATCAACCTGGCGATCACGTTCGTCATCCCCGGCGTGTCGATCGGCGGCCACCTCGGCGGACTCGCCGGAGGTGCGCTGGCGATGCTCGTGCTCTCACGTTTCGGCCAGAAGCGCGTCGTCTACGGCTCGAAGGACCTCTTCGGGTACGTCGGACTGATCTCGGTCGCGGTGCTCAGCGTCGCGATCGCGTACTTCAAGGTCCGCGGCTATACCTAGCCGCCGATCGCGACCGCCGTCACTCCCTGCTCCGCCAGTGCCGCCTGGGCCGCGGCGAGGCGCGCCAGCGGCACCCGATACGGCGAGCACGAGACGTAGTCGAGCCCGAGGTCGTGGCAGAACGCGACCGACTTCGGCTCGCCGCCGTGCTCCCCGCAGATCCCGAGCTTGAGGTCGTCGCGCACGCCGCGGCCCCGTTCGACCGCGATCCGCATCAGCTCGCCGACGCCCTCCTGGTCGATCGTCTCGAACGGGTCGCGCTCGAGGATCCCCTGCTCGAGGTAGAGCGAGAGGAACCGCCCCGCGTCGTCGCGGGAGAGCCCGAGCGCGGTCTGCGTGAGGTCGTTCGTGCCGAAGGAGAAGAAGTCGGCGTGCTCGGCGATCTCGTCGGCGCGGACGCACGCGCGCGGCAGCTCGATCATCGTCCCGACGAGGTACTCGAACTCGCCCTCCTCGGCCGCCGTGCGCACGGTCAGCTCGCGGAGCCGGCGCAGCTCCTCGCCGAGCCCGACGAGCGGGTGCATGATCTCGACGAGGGGCGGCTTGCCGGTTCGCTCGTCGACGGCGAGCGCGGCGCGCGCGATCGCCCGCACCTGCATCTCGTAGATCTCGGGGAAGGAGAGACCGAGGCGGCACGCGCGCCACCCGAGCATCGGGTTGGCCTCCTGAAGCGAGCGGATCCGCTCGCGCAGGCGCTCGTCGGTCGTCTCCTCGAGCGAGGGCAGGAACTCGTGCAGCGGCCAGTCGAGCAGCCGGATCGTGACGGGGAAGCCGGCCATCGCCTCGAAGATCCCCTCGAAGTCGGCCTGCTGGACGGGCAGCAGGCGGTCGAGCGCGGATCGGCGGCCGTCCTCGTCGGTCGCCAGGATCATCTCGCGCACGAGCACGAGCCGCTCCGCCTCGGCGAACATGTGCTCGGTGCGGCAGAGGCCGATGCCCTCGGCGCCGAACTCGCGTGCCTTGGCGGCATCCGCGGGCGTATCCGCGTTCGTGCGCACCTTCAGCCGCCTGATCGCATCGGCCCACTCGAGGATCGAGACGAAGTCGTCGTTCAGCTGCGGCGGGACGAGCGGCACGGAGCCGACGATCACCTCGCCGGTGCCGCCGTCGATCGTGATCGTGTCGCCCTCGCGCAACTCGTGGCCCGGCAGTCGCGCCGTCCTGCCGGGCACGTCGACGTGGAGCGCCTCGCAGCCGGTGACGCACGGCGTCCCCATGCCGCGTGCGACGACTGCCGCGTGCGAGGTCAACCCGCCGTGCGCGGTGAGGATGCCCGCCGCCTGCACCATGCCGTGGAAGTCGTCCGGCGTCGTCTCCCAGCGGACGAGGATGACGCTCTCCCCCGCCTTTCCTCGCTCCTCCGCGGTGTCCGCGTCGAACACGATCGCGCCGGACGCCGCGCCCGGCGAGGCGTTCAACCCCTTCGCGACGACGTCGACCTCCGCGCCCGGGTCGATCCTCGGGTGCAGAAGCTGGTCGAGCTGGGCCGGGTCGATCCGTGCGACCGCCTCCTCCTTCGTGATCAGTCCCTTCGTCCGCCATCTCGACGGCCGACTTGAGCGCCGCCGCCGCCGTCCGCTTCGCCGTCCGCGTCTGCAGCAGGTACAGGGTCGAGTCCTCGACCGTGAACTCGATGTCCTGCACATCGCGGTAGTGCTCCTCGAGCCGCCGCACCGTGTCGAGCAGCTGCGCGTAGGGCGTCAGGGAGCAGCTCGCCCATCCGCTCGATCGGCTCAGGCGTCCGGATGCCGGCGACGACGTCCTCGCCCTGCGCGTTCTGGAGGAACTCGCCGTAGAGCCCGCTCTCGCCGGTGGAGGGGTCGCGCGTGAAGCAGACGCCGGTGCCGGACGTGTCGCCCTTGTTGCCGAAGACCATCTGGACGACATTCACGGCCGTCCCGAGGTCGTCCGGGATCTCGTACGTCCGCCGGTAGACCTGCGCCCGCGGCGAGTCCCAGGAATCGAAGACGGCGCGGACGGCGCGCTCCAGCTGCGTATGCGCGTCTTGCGGGAAGTCCTCGCCCGTCGCCTCGGCGTAGATCCGCTCATACGTCTCGATCAGCTCGGCGAGGTCGTCCTCGGTGAGCTCGACGTCCTGCTTCACGCCGCGCGCGGCCTTCAGGTCGGCAAGCGCCTGCTCGAAGCGGTGGCCGTCGACGCCGTCGACCACCTCGCCGTACATCTGGATCAGGCGGCGGAACGAGTCGCGCGCAAAGCGGGCGTTGCCGGTGGTCTTGGCCAGACCCTCGACCGCCTCGTCGTTCAGGCCGAGATTGAGGATCGTGTCCATCATCCCCGGCATCGAGACGGCCGCTCCGGAGCGGACGGAGACGAGCAGCGGGTCGTCGGGATCGCCGAAGCGCTTGCCGGCCTTCGCCTCGAGGCGCCGGATGTGCTCCTCGATCTCCCCCTCGAGGCCCGCCGGCAGCTCCCTCTCGGCGCCCATGTAGGCGCGGCAGGCATCGGTCGTGATCGTGAACCCGGCCGGCACCGGCACCCCCAGGCCGGTCATCTCCGCCAGGCCGATGCCCTTGCCGCCGAGCAGCTCGCGCCCACCGCCGGAGTCCTCGTCGAAGGCGTAGACGTAGCGCACAGAGCCCCTCACGGAGCGACCATGCGCTGACGGGGCGCACCGGTCGGATGCGATGCAAGGACGCGGGGAGAGTCCACAGCAGAGCTATGGACTCGACTGAGGACGCCGCAGCGCACCGAACGGTACGTTCCGGCAGCCCGTGCTTCGCTTCGTGAGGGGCTCAGCAAGGCCGCGCATCTTCCCACAAGATAAGGGCGACGTGAGCAGGCAAATTCTCGCACTCGGCGGGGGCAGCGACGGCAGCGCCCTCGACGACCTGATCCTCGAGCTCGCCGGCGGGCCGAGGATCTGCTTCGTGCCCACCGCGAGCGGCGACGACGACTGGCCGCTCGTCCGCTTCTACGAGCGCTTCGGCTCGCGCGCCGAGGCCACCGCACGCCGTCTTCCACCCGTGGCCGCGCGCCGACCTGCGCGAGCACGTCCTCGCGCAGAACGCGGTCTTCGTCGGTGGCGGCAACACGGCGAACATGCTCGCGGTCTGGCGCGTCCACGGCTTCGACGGGCTGCTGCGCGAGGCGTGGGAGGCCGGCGTCCTCCTATGCGGCTGGAGCGCCGGGATGATCTGCTGGTTCGAGGCCGGCGTGACCGACTCGTTCGGGCCCGAGCTCGCCGGGATGCGGGACGGGCTCGGCTTCCTTCCCGGGAGCGCTTGCCCACACTACGACGGCGAGGAGCGGCGGCGGCCGGTGTACACGCGGTTGGTGCGCGACGGCTTCCCGGCGGGCTACGCGGCCGACGACGGGGTGGGCCTTCTCTTCCAGGGCACCGAGCTGCGGGAGGTCGTGACGGCGACCGCCGGGCCAACGGCGTACCACGTCACTGCGGACGGCGAGGAGCCGCTGGAGGCGCGCCTGCTGTGAGCCGCGAGGTGAAGCTGTCGAGCGCCGACCGCGTTCTCTATCCAGAGAGCGGGATCACGAAGGGTGATGTCTTCGACTACTACGGCCGCATCGCGCCCGTGCTCGTCCCGCACCTCCGCGACCGTCCGTTCACGATGAAGCGATGGCCCCACGGCATCCTCGGCGAGGCGTTCTTCCAGAAGCAGGCACCGAGAGGCATGCCGGCCTGGATCCCGACGCGGCAGTTCCGGACGCAGCCGCGCCAGGGCGATCCGCGGCTCGTCGACTTCCCGCTCCTCAACTCGCGCGAGGCGGTCCTCTGGATGGTGCAGCAGAACTGCATCGACATGAATGCGTGGTACTCGCGCGTCGACAAGCCGACGCGCCCGGACTTCGTCCTCTTCGACCTCGACCCGCCCGACGGCGAGTTCAGGCTCGGCGTGAAGGCGGCGCACCTCGTGCGCGAGGCGCTCGACGAGCTCGAGCTGCGGTCGTACGTGAAGACGAGCGGCTCCGAGGGCATCCACGTGCTCGTGCCGATCGCACGGCGGTACGGCTTCGACCAGACGCACCGGTTCGCCGAGCTCCTCTCGAAGCGGCTGGCCGCCGAGAACCCCGGGGTCGTCACGACCGAATGGCTGAAGCGGAAGCGCGTCGGCGTCCTCATCGACTTCCACCAGAACGGCGCCGGCAGGACGATCGCATCCGCCTACTCGGTGCGGCCGAAGGAGGGCGCGCCGGTCTCGACGCCGCTCCGCTGGGAGGAGCTGACGCCGCGGCTCGACCCGGGGCGGTTCACGATGAAGGCGGTGCTCCGGCGGGTGGACAAGGAGGGCGACCTCTTCGAGCCGGTGCTTCGCGGCGGTCAGTCGCTCGGCTCCGCCCTCCGCCGTTTGGCCCGTGGCTAGGGCTTAAAGCCTCAGCCACGTCCCGGCTGGACGATGTTGGCTGCGAAGCACCTGCATCCGGCGTACGTCGATGCCGTGCTGGACATGTCCTGGGCTTTAAGCAATGGCCGCGTCCCGCGCGGACGGTTTCGTCAGCTCGCCCGCCGGCGCCTCGAGCGCCATTCTGCGACCCAGGCGGCGCCGCGGAGGCCGAGCCAGATGGGCGTCAGGAGGACGTAGAAGACGATGTCTGCCGCGAGGAGGATCGTCAACCACACGGCCCAGCGCCACTTCGGCACTGCCGGCTTCGAACCTGAGGGCTTCCGCGGGGTCACGGCGCCGCAGCCTCCTGGCGCCGCCGGTCGACGAGGCGCACCACCCGGTGCGCCGTCTCCTCGATCGACAGCCCCGTGACGTCGATCACCGGACACCCGAGCCGGCGGTGGAGGGCGGCCGCCTCGTCGAGCTCCTCGTAGATCTCGACCATCTCCGCGTAACGCCGGTTGTTGCCGCCCATCGACCGCACCCGCGCCGTGCGGATCTCGGCGAGCCGCTCGGCGTCGATCGTGAGTCCCACGATCTTCGTCGCGTCGATCTCGAACAGTTCGGACGGCGGCGTGATGCCCTTGACGATGGGCACGTTCGCGGCCTTCTGGCCGAGGTAGCCGAGGTAGATCGAGAGCGGTGTCTTCGACGTGCGCGAGACGCCGACGAGGACGATGTCGGCCTCGCGTAGGCCGCTGCCGACGCCGTCGTCGAACTTGACCGCGAACTCGATCGCCTCCATGCGCTTGAAATAGGCGGAGTTGAGCGGCGGCCGTGCGCCGGGCGTCATCTTCGCCGCCATGCCCGAGACCCTGGCGATCGACTCGATCGGGTGCCCGAGGAGGTCGCAGTAGTGGACGCGGGCGCTGCGGCAGAGCGTCCGCATCGCCTCGCGGAGCTGCCGGTCGACGAGCGTGTAGACCATGACGGCCGGCCGCCCCTTGGCGCGGTTCACCGCCAGCTGGAGGTCGTCGATCGTCTCGATCTGCGGGTGGCGCACCTCCTCGAACGGCTGCTCGGGGAACTGCGCCTCGAGCGCGGCGACGAGTCGGGCCGCAGTCTCACCCGTCGAGTCAGAGACGATGTGGAGCTCGACGATCTCGCGCGCGCCCGCCATGCGCGGAGGCTAGCCTCTGCCGATGGCCGACACCGTCACGATGGACAAGATCGTCTCGCTCTGCCGCCGGCGCGGGTTCGTCTTCCCCTCGTCGGAGATCTACGGCGGCCTCGGCTCCTCGTACGACTACGGCCACTACGGCGTCCTGCTGAAGGACAACGTCAAGTCCGCGTGGCTGCGCGCGATGGTGCAGGAGCGGGAGGACATCCTCGCGCTCGATTCCTCGATCATCCTCCACCCTCAGGTGTGGGAGGCCTCGGGGCACGTCGGCGGGTTCAGCGACCCGCTCGTCGACTGCCGCACGTGCAAGCAGCGGTTTCGAGCGGACAAGCTCGACGAGGAACAGTGCGGCAAGCGGCCGAGCAAGCGCCCCGGCGAGACCTCCGACTGCGACCTGACCGAGCCGCGCCAGTTCAACCTCATGTTCCGAACGCGCGTCGGCGCCGTCGAGGAGACCGGCACGGACGTCTACCTGCGGCCGGAGACGGCGCAGGGCATCTTCATCAACTTCAAGAACGTCGCCCAGATCGCGCGCCGCAAGCCGCCGTTCGGGATCGCGCAGGTCGGCAAGTCGTTCCGCAACGAGATCACGCCTGGCAACTTCATCTTCCGGACGCTCGAGTTCGAGCAGATGGAGATGGAGTACTTCGTGCCGCCCGCCGAGGCGAGCGAGTGGTACCGCTACTGGGTCGACGAGCGCCTCGCCTGGCACGTGCGGCTCGGCGTCCGCGAGAGCCACCTGCGGGTGCGCCCGCACGACGCGGACGAGCTCTCGCACTACTCGAGCGAGACGAGCGACATCGAGTACCTCTACCCGATCGGCTGGTCGGAGCTCGAGGGAATCGCGAACCGTGGCGACTTCGACCTGACCGCGCACGCCGGCTCGTCCGGGAAGGACCTGGAGTGGGTCGACGCCGGCACCGGAGAGCGCTTCGTCCCGCACGTGATCGAGCCCGCGCTCGGCGTCAACCGCTCGATGCTCACGTTCCTGATCGACGCCTACGACGAGGAGGTCGTCGCCGAGCGGGAGCGGACGGTTCTGCGGCTCCATCCGCAGCTCGCGCCGGTGAAGGCGGCGGTGCTGCCGCTGATCGGCAAGAGCGAGGACATGGTCGGCAAGGCGCGCGCGCTCTTCGAGGAGCTGCGCCGCGTCGTCAGTGCCGAGTACGACGACAGCGGCGCGATCGGCCGTCGCTACCGCCGCCAGGACGAGATCGGCACGCCGTGGGCGCTGACCGTCGACGAGCAGACGCTCGAGGACGACACCGTCACGATCCGCGACCGCGACTCGCTCTCGCAGGAGCGGATCCCGATCGGCGGCGCCCGCGAGCACGTCGTCGACCGGCTCGCCGAGGAGTGGCGCTCGCCGAAGAGCGGCTGACTAACTGTTGTTTCAACACAGAGTCGGCCTGGCGGGCCGCTCGAGCAACCGCTCGCCCGGGCCGAAGCCGAACTTCTCGTAGAGCCCATGGGCGTCCGCGGTGTGCAGGATCCAGCGGCGGCCCGCGAACGGCCCTTCCTCGACCGTGAACCGGACGAGCTCGACGCCACGGCCCCCGCCGCGGTGGTCGCGATGGACGTAGACGTCGGCGAGGTAGACGAGACCCGCGTCGGACGCGTCTACCGTCCGGCTGAAGCCGACCTGGCGGCCGTCGTGGTAGAGCCCGACGACCCGGCTCGCCCGCTCGACGAGGCCGTCCATCACGTCGCGTGGCCGGCCCGCGGCCCAGTAGGACTCCTCGGAGATGAAGCGGTGCACCTCCTCGCGATCGATCCGGGCTGGGTCGTCGTCGAGCTCGTAGCCGCCGTCCAGCCGCCGCCTCATGCCGACAGCGTGCGCAGGCGGAAGCCGCCGTGGTACTCGTACGACGCCGTGATCACCGAGAGGGACTCACGTGCGGCGCGCTCGGTGACGCGCGCGTCCGCGAGGGGGCTCAGAAGCAGCGACCTGATGCCGGCCAGGCCCTCCGGGGAGAGCCCGATCGTCCCCGGCCCGCACGCGCGGCAGACGGCGCCGCCGGCGGACGGGAGGTAGGCGACGAGTCCCTCCTCCACCCCGCACTCGACGCAGGCGTCGAGGTGCGGCATGTAGCCCGAGAGCCAGAGCAGCTTCAGCTGGAAGGAGAGCGCGAGCGGGTCGAGGGCCGGCCGTGCTGGCGCCCGCGACGGCAGTACGTCGAGCCGGTCGAGGAAGCGCGTCAGCGCGGTGAACGCGCGCTCGTTCGCCTCCTGCTCGGTGAAGAGCCGCAACATCGCCTCGGCGCCCACGAGGCCGACGGCGAGGCGGTACGGATCCTCACGCGCCTCGTGGTGCGAACGGATGAGCGCGACGCCCGTGACCGTCTGCAGCTCGCCGGAGCCCTGATGCAGCATCAGCTCGACGTGCGAGAGCGGCTCGAGCCGGGCGCCGAAGCGGGACTTCGTCCGTCGCACGCCCTTCGCCACCGCCCCCACCCGGCCACGGTCGGCCGTGTAGACGTGCAGGACGCGATCGGCCTCGGCGAAGCGGAACGAGCGCAGCACGACCGCTTCGGTCTTGTACGTCCGGCCCATGGATCGAGTCTAGAGGCGGCGGCGGGCAGTACCCATGCGCGCGGATATACGTTGTAAGAGAGATGGAGCACATCCGGATCTACACGACGCGCTGGTGTGGCTACTGCGTCCGCGCGAAGGCGCTCCTCGACGCGAAGGGGCTGGCGTACGAGGAGACCGCGCTCGACGACGATCCCGCCTTTCGCCAGACGCTGCACGAGCTGACCGGCGGCTGGTCGGTACCGCAGATCGTGATCGACGGCCTCCCGATCGGCGGCTACACCGAGCTCTGGCGCCTGAGCCAGGCCGGCGCGCTCGACGAGCGCATCGCGGCCTAGCAACAGACTGTTACAAGGTCTGGCACGTCGGGCAGAACCAGGTGCCGCGGCCGCCGACACGTGTCTTCGCGATCGGGGTGCCGCACCGGTCGCACGGCTCGTCGAGCCGCCCGTATGCCCGAAACTCGCGCTGCATCGAGCCGATCGAGCCGTCCGGCAGCCGGTAATCCGTCAGCGTGGAGCCCTGGCGCGCGATGCCCAGCTCGAGGGCACGCCTGACGCCCCGGTGGAGGCGGCGCAGCTCGTCGGCGTCGAGGTCGCCGGCGACGCGGAGCGGGTGCAGCCGCGCGTACCAGAGCGCCTCGTCGACGTAGATGTTCCCCAGGCCCGCGACGGTTCTCTGGTCGAGCAGCGCCGCCTTGAGCGGAGCGCGCCGGCCGGCGAGCCGCTCGCCGAGCGTCCTTGCCTTGAAACGGCCGAGCGGCTCCTCCCCCACCTTCGTGGCCAGGTACGGCTCGAGCTCGCCGGGCTCGAGCAGCAGCCAGGTGCCGAAGCGGCGTACGTCGCGATAAGCGATGCGCGTGCCGTCGTCGAGCGTGACGAGTGCGCGCCTGTGCGGGAGATCGGGCGCCGGCTCGTGCAGCACGGTGCCCGTCATCCGCAGGTGCACGAGGAGCGCCCGGCCGGAGACGAACCGCACGATCAGATACTTGCCGCGCCGGTCGACCTGGGCGACCTGCTCGCCCTCGAGCTCCGCCGCCACCTCGAGCGGCTCGAGCGGACGCGTGAGGCGCACGTCGTCGATCTCGACCCGCTCGAAGGTGCGGCCCTCGAGCACCGGCGCCAGCCGTCGCCGCACCGTCTCGACCTCCGGCAGCTCAGGCACGCATCACTCGCCGCGACCCAACTCGGTAGTTCAAGCGGCGCATCCGTTCCTCCGTCTCGCTCGGGGTTCGCCGGGAGATCATGCCTCTCGGCCACGTTACGCTCCCGCAGGTGGCGCACTACCTCTTCGACTCGGTGAAGGGGGACGCGGCGGGGCCGTCGTCGCGCGAACGGATCGCGGCGTTCCTGCGAGTTGGGATGTCGGGGCGTCGACTCGGGCGAGACGCATCGCGACGCGCTTGCCCCCGGCGACCTCGTCCTTGTCTATCTGGGTGCGCCCGAGCGGGAGCTCATCGGTCGCGCCGAGCTCGCCTCGGCGGTCCACGACTGGACACCGTCCGAGTCGCAGGTGTATCCAGGCGATTCCCCGAGCGGAGTGGTGCTGGCGCGGGTCGAGGAGTGGGATCCGCCCGTCGCGATGCAGACCGTGCTGGAGCAGCTCGACTCGCCAGAGGCCAAGGCCGATTTCCGGGCCGGCGTCGTCCGGATCACCGCCCACGAGTACGAGACTGCCGCCGCCGTGGCGGGGCGGTTACGCCGATGACCGAGCGCCCTCCGCTCGCGGCCACGATCGTCGAGCGCGTCCACTCCAGTTTCGCGCGTCAGGGGGCAATGGCGACGCTCGGCGCCGAGCTCGCGGAGGTCGCGGCCGGTCACGTCGCGATCGCGGTGCCCGTCGAACCCCGCCTTTCCCAGCAGCACGGCTTCCTGCACGCGGGCGTGGTCGTCGCCGCGCTCGACAGTGCCTGCGGCTACGCGGCGCTGACCCTGATGCCGGACGACGCGGAGGTGCTCACGGTCGAGCTCAAGGTCAACCTGCTGGCGCCGGCGGCTGGTGAGCTCCTCGTCGCGGAGGGCGAGGTCGTCCGCGCCGGCGGCACGCTGACCGTCTGCCGCGGCGACGCGTACGCGGAGCAGGGCAGCGAGCGGGCGCACGTGGCGACGATGCTCGCCACCATGCTGCGTCGGCGCGGCGACTGAGAGATCCCTAGCCGACGACGCCGAGCAGGATCGAACGCTCCGGCGCCGGCTCGTCGCCGAGCTCGTAGGCGGCCAGCACCTCGCGGACGGCCTCGTCCGCCGCGGCGGCGTCCGGCGCATGTACCTCGGCCAGGACGTCGCCGGCGGCGACCTCCGCGCCGCGCTTGGCCCTGCAGACGATGCCGACCGCGTGGTCGATCGAGTCCTCCTTCGCCCTGCGTCCCGCGCCGAGATGGAGCGCGGCCTGGCCGATCTGGATCGCGCCGAGCCTCGTGACCGCCCCCGCCCGGGGCGCCTCGACCTCGCGCACGACGGCCGCCCGAGGCAGCGACTCGGGATCCGGATTGCCGCCCTGCGCCCGAATCCAGCGCTCGTACAGCTCGAGCGCCGAGCCGTCGGCGACAACACCCTCCGCACGGGCCCGCCCCTCGTCGACGTCGATGCCGAGATCCGAGAATGCGAGCATGCGCGCGCACGCGTCGAGCACGAGCTCGGTGAAGTCCGGCGGGCCTTCGCCGCGCACGGTGTCACGCGCCTCGAGGATCTCGAGCGCGTTCCCGACCGCAGCGCCCAACGGCTGATCCATGTCGGTCAGCAGGCACACGACCTCGCGCTCGGCCCGTCGGCCCAGCTCGAGCATCGACTCGGCGAGCACCCGAGCGTCCTCGAGCGTCTTCATGAATGCGCCGTCGCCGACCTTGACGTCGAGCACGATCGCGTCGGCGCCGCCGGCGATCTTCTTCGACATGATGCTCGACGCGATCAGCGGCACGATGTCGACCGTGCCGGTGACGTCGCGCAGGCCGTAGAGCTGCTTGTCGGCGGGGACGAGGTCGGCAGTCTGGCCGACGATCGCGAGCCCGACCTCCCTGACCTGCTCGACGAAGGCGTCGACCGAGAGCTCGACGTCAAACCCCGGGATCGATTCGAGCTTGTCGAGAGTGCCGCCGGTGTGCCCGAGGCCCCGGCCGCTCATCTTCCCGACCGGCACGCCACAGGCGGCGACGATCGGCCCGACCGCGATCGAGGTCTTGTCGCCGACGCCCCCGGTCGAGTGCTTGTCGACCACGCGCCGGCCGAGCGCGCTGCCGAGGTCGAGCGTCGTGCCGCTGCGGATCATCGCGTCCGTCAGCGCGAACGTCTCGGCGCCGGAGAGCCCGCGGAAGTAGACGGCCATGCACCAGGCCGCAAGCTGGTAGTCGGGCACCTCGCCGCGCGCATAGCCGAGGATCAGCCCCGAGATCTCGTCGGCGGAGAGCTCCTCCCCGTTCCGCTTGCGCTCGATCAGCTCCGCCGGGCGGATCGCTCCGCTCACGGCGTCAGGATCGGCGTGCCCGGGATCCCGCGCGACGGCGCCTTGCCGCCGAGCCAGGCGTTGACGGTCGCGCCCACGTCGGCGAACTCGCCCTCGTGCGTCGCGCCGTTCGCGTTTCGGCCGGCTGCGTACGCGAGGAGGAGCGCGTGCTCGCGGGAGTGATCCGTCGACGGCGTCGTCGGGTCGCAGCCGTGGTCGGAGGTGAGCACGAGCAGATCGCCGGGCCGGAGAGCCTCGAGGATGTCCTCGAGCCGCCGGTCGAAGTCCTGCAGGCAGCGATGGAAATTGAGGGCGTCGTTGCGGTGCCCCCACAGCATGTCCGTCTCGACGAGGTTCGTGAAGACAAGGCCCTCGTCGATCTCCTCCAGCAGCGCCACCGTCTGGTTGATCCCGTCGACGTTCGACTTCGTGGGCCGCGACTCGTCGATGTCGCAGCCGGCGAAGATGTCGCTGATCTTGCCGACGGCGTGCACCTTCTGACCGGCGTCGCGCACCAGTGAGAGGTAGTTGGGCCGCCGGGGCTCGAGCGAGAAGTCGTGGCGGTTCGGCGTCCGCTCGTAGTTGCCGGGCTCACCGACGAACGGCCGCGCGATCACCCGGCCGACCGCGTGCTTGCCGGTGAGGATCTCGCGCGCGATCCGGCAGCCCTCGTAGAGCTCCTCGAGCGGGATCGTCTCCTCGTGCGCGGCGATCTGGAAGACGGAGTCGGCGGACGTGTAGACGATCCACTTGCCGGTCTCCTGGTGCTCCTCGCCGAGCTCGTCGATGATCTCGGTGCCCGAGGCGACCTTGTTGCCGAGCACGCCGCGGGCGGTGCGGTTCATGAACGGGTCGATGACGTCGTGCGGGAACCCGTGCGGGTACGTCGGCATCGCCGTCGGCGTGACGACGCCCATCAGCTCCCAGTGCCCCGTCGTCGTGTCCTTGCCCTTCGAGCGCTCGAAGAGCCGACCCGCCACGGCGGGCGCTCCCGGCTGCGGCGGGCAGCCCTCCAGCGGCATCACGTTGCCGAGCCCGAGCGCCTCGAGCGCGGGCAGGTCGAGGCCTCCGACGGCGCGGGCGACGTTGCCAAGCGTGTTCGACCCCTCGTCACCGTACGAGGCCGCATCCGGCAACTCCCCCGCCCCGACGGCGTCAAGCACGATGACGCACGCCCGTGGCATGCGGCTATTCTAGGTCGCGGATGGAAACAATCCTCGGTCTAGTGGGCTTCGTCGTGTACATGGTCGCCGTCGTCAGCCTCGCGTCGGCGGTGACGTACGCCGTCGTCAAGATCAGCCCCTCGAAGAGCCAGAAGGACGCGGCAGCGGCGCAAGCGAAGCCGTAGCGCTCCCCTCGGCCTCGACTCCGCACCGGAGTTGAGGTTCGCACATCCTCAGAACGAGCCGACGTCGTCGCCCGAGCACTCCCGGAGCCTCTGGGAAGGGGATCAGGTGGCGCACGCCACGGCGACGAGGTTGTGGTTTGGGCCGGCGTACTTCATCCCGGGGACGGCCGGAGGTCGCCATCCCGACGGTGGGGGTGCTGCAGATCGCCGCGCACGAGGCGTTCCACCTCATCCAGTACGAGCTCATCCGCGCGCAGGAGCGCTCGGAGTCACCGGCCCCGACCAGGGTGCCGGTCGCCGGCCCTGGTGGCTGGGCGAGGGCGTGGCGACGTACTTCGCGCAGCTCGCCGTCGTCCGCGAGGGCCTACTCCGGCTCGCCGACCTGCAAGCGCAATGGCGGCGATGCGCGCGGTTGATCGGCGTCGGCCTGAGCGACCTGATGACGCTACCAGGCGATCGGGGACGGCATTCCGTGGCAAGAGGCGTTCGCCTCGGCGTTCGGCCGCAGCCACGAGGCGCTCGCCGAGTGCGAGGCCGCGAAGACGTCCTAGACGGCCGAGGCGAGCGCGTCTTCGAGCGGCGTGAAGCCCAGGTTGTGCGCCTCGGCGACGGCCTCGTAGGTGATCCGCCCCTCCAGCACGTTGACGCCGCGGGCGAGCGTGCGGTCGAGCGCGACAGCTGCGGCGTAGCCGTGGTCGGCGATCGCCTCGACGTACGGCAGCGTCACGTTCGTGAGCGCCTTCGTCGACGTGATCGGCACCGCGCCCGGCATGTTCGCGACGCAGTAGTGGATGACGCCGTCGACGGTGTAGACCGGGTCGTCGTGCGTCGTCGGCCGCGACGTCTCGGCACAGCCGCCCTGGTCGATCGCGACGTCGCAGAAGACCGAGCCCTCTTTCATGCCGGCGATCATCTCGCGCGTCAGCAGCTTCGGCGCGAGCGCGCCCGGGATGAGCACGGCTCCGATGACGACGTCGGCGTCCGCAGTCGATGACTCGATCTGGAGGCTCGACGACATGACGAGGCTGACGCGGCCGTGCAGGATCTCCTCCAGGTGCCGCATCCGGTCGACGGAGCGCTCGAGGATCGTCACCTGCGCGCCCAGGCCGAGGGCGATCACGGCCGCGTTGTAGCCGACGATGCCGCCGCCGATCACGACCACCTTGCCGTGCGCACACGCCCGCGACGCCACCGAGCAGAAGCCCCCGCCCGCCCTTCGGCTTCTCGAGGTAGTGGGCGCCCGCCTGCGCCGCCAGACGTCCCGCGACCTCGCTCATCGGCGCGAGCAGCGGCAGGCGGCGGTCGTCCGTCTCGACGGTCTCGTACGCGATCGCGACGATGCCGCTTTCCGCCAGGGCGCGCGTGAGCGGCTCGTCGGCGGCGATGTGGAGGTACGTGAAGAGGACGAGGTTCTCGCGCAGCCGGCGGTACTCAGGCTCGATGGGCTCCTTCACCTTGAGCAAGAGCTCGGCGCGCTCCCAGACCTCGTCCACCGCGACGACGCGTGCCCCGGTCGCCGCGTAGTCGGCGTCGGCGAATGCACTGCCAAGGCCCGCGCCGGTCTCGACGAGCACCTCGTGCCCGCGGAGGATAAGCTCGCGGGCTCCGGCCGGCGTCAGCGCGACGCGGTACTCCTGCGGCTTGATCTCCTTCGCGACGCCGATCCTCATGGCCGGCGCAACGATACCGCTCGACGCCTAGCGCACAGCGACGAAGACGTAGCCGTTCGCCACCGCAACCTCCTCCAGCGCGTGGCCAATCGGAATGAGGAGCTCGGTCTCGCCGTCTCTCGCGTCGACGCGCCGCACGGTCGCGTCCAGCTCGTTCGTGATCCAGAGCGAATCGTCGTGGAAGACCAGCCCCTCAGGATCGTTCCCGACCGGAATTGTGCGTTGGAGCAGCCCGGTGACAGGATCGAGCTCCCACACCGCTCCCGCCACACGAATCGCGACCCACAGACTCCGCGAGGCAAAGTGGATCTCGCTGGCATTCGAGATGAGCTTCGTGTGGTCGACCCTGTGGTCGGCGGCCAGGTCGATGCTCTCGACACCCTGCATCAGGCCGGGTCCTGCGGAATTGTTGACACCAACCCAGACCCGGCGGTCGGCGAGGGCGATCTCGCGGTGCCATCTTCCTCCCGCCGCGACCGTTCGGCGAATCACCCCCGTGTCCGGATCGAACTCGGTCACCTCGTCGCCGTGCGAGAGCCAGACGCTGCCTCGACCAACCGTGACACCCGCTCGACCGCGCTCGAACCCGGGCGGGAGCGGGCCGACTCGTTCGACGAAGCGGATCTTGACCCGCGCCAGGCCGTCGCGGTCGACGCGCCACAGCGCGTGGTCGTACCCTCCGGCCACCCAGACGCGCTCGGCGTCCGCGGCAAGGTCGGTCGGCTCGAAACCGAGTCCAACCGTCTTCGTCACACGGAAGGTCTCCGGGTCGATCCGCGACAGCGTGCGGTCGCCGACGTTCCCCACCCAGACGGCGCCGGCACCGGCGACGACGGTCTCGGGCCGTCGGCCGACTGGAATCACCGCGACCACCGCACCCTGCTCGGGATCGACCACGGCGATCGCATTGGCGGGGACGACCAGCTTTGGCGGAGGATCGTCGCCGGCGAGGGCGAGCAGGGTCGCGAGCATAGCCGCCGCCGCGAGGAGAGCGACGCCGGCGAGAAATGCCCGCGGCAGCCGTCGTCGGCGTCGCCCACCCACGTGCTCTCCAGCCGACTCGGGCATGACCGGGGTCGGCCGCAGAGTGGGGTCGTGGGCGAGGATCCGCTGCTCGAGCGAACGCAGCTCCTCGTCCGGCTCAAGCCCGAGCTCGTCCGTCAGCGCCCGCCGGGCGTCGCGGTAGACCGCGAGCGCGTCCGCCTGTCGACTCGACTGGTACAGCGCCAGCATCAATTGACCACGCAGGTGCTCGTCGAGCGGGTGTGCGACGACGAGCTTCTCCAGCTCGACGATGACATCCTCGTGACGACCGAGGTCGAGCTCGGTCCCGATCCGGCGCTTGAGTAGCTGCAGCCGGAGCTCCTCGAGCCGGCCGATCTCGGTCTGGACGAAGCGGAGGTCAGCCAGCTCGGCCAGCGGTGGGCCTCGCCACAGGTCTAGACCTGCCCGTAGGAGCTCCAGGCGCTCGACGGCCGGGCGACCAGAGGCGGCTGCGAGAATCTGCTCCACCCTCTGCGCGTCGAGCGACCCTTCAGCGACCCGCAGCGTGTATCCCGGATGCGTCGTCACCACGATGCCGTCGCCGAGGGCCTTCCGAAGGTGTGAGACGTAGACCTGGACGTTCTTCGCCGCAGTGGGCGGCGGACGCTCACCCCACAGCTCATCGACAATCCGGTCGACTGACACCGGCTCGTTCGCGTGAAAGAGCAGCAGCGCGAGGAGAGCGCGCTGTTTCGCGCCGCCGAGCCGTAGAACCCGGCCTTCGGCGACGACCTCGAGCGGACCCAGGATGCGGAACTCCATCGAGATCGAGATCGAACGTAACACCGCATCAAACCCCTACACAAGCGCCTCTCAACCGCTCGTCAAGCGAATCCAGGCTGCCCCGCAACCGGCTTCGCGCACGCTCACCGGCAACTCGACCGCACCGGGCGGCCGGGACGGAAGGGAGGACAAGTGAGTCGCATCCTGCACACAACGATTCTGGCGCTCTGTGCGTTCGGGCTGCTCGTGCCAAACGTGCTCGCGCAGCGTCCGGACGACCGCGGCGGCATGCTCGGGGTCGGCGGAGCGCAGTCGGCCACGATTTCGGTCCGGCCCGACGATCGCGCGGAGGCTGCGGCGCTCGAGTACCTCGAGTCGGTGGTTCACAGGATCGCGCCCCGGGGCTCGGCCTGGAGCTGGAGGAGGGCCTGGAGCTGGTCGGGTTCCTGCTCCTCCTGTTCGCCGCGATCGGGCGTCGCCCGGCCGGAACGTCCTGGTCTCCGGGCCGTGATCCCGGACCCGGCCCGACTCGCCTACCTCCCGAGCCTCCTGACGGCGGGCCTCGTCGCCTACCCCGTGCTCGCCGTCGGCATCGTCCCGCGCTTCACGGATCTCTACGTGCGCGGGAATCCGACGGTGTGGTACCCGAGCGCCGTATTCGGCTCTCGCGCGCCCGGCGGTGACAGTGCAGGGGAGGGCCGACCGATCCCGCGAGCGCGCCTGGGGGGCCCTGGCCGGGCTCTTCCTCCTAGCGTCCATCGGCGCGGTGTTCCCCGCTCGTCAACCTCGCGCCCAACATCCATTTGGTCCTGCCACGCTGGACGTACAGCGGCGCCTTCGGCACTACATTTTCCTGGTCCTTCCCGTGCTCCTGCTCGCCCCACGCGCCCTGGGGCGTCACCCCCCGCGCTTCGCGGGCGTGCTGGCCGTGCTCGCCATCTTCCTGCTCGTGCGATTCGTCAAGCCCGATCAGCGGCTCGACGACATCACACCGGGCCTGCTGGCTTACCTCTTCACGCTCGTCTTCATGGCCCCGAGGCTTTCGGCTCCCGGGCCCCTCGTGCCCCCGGAAACGCCAGCGTCGACCGCCTGACGGCGCGCTCGAGCCCGGTGGCGAGTTGGCCCCGGGTCAGCCGCCGCGGCGGAATCGCTCTGCCCACCGGCGGGTCGCCTCCAGGTACCGGCGCCCGTGCTCCACGCTCGGCTCGATCTCGCTGCCCTCGTGCCACTCGTTCCAGCTCGACACGAGTACCGACGCGGGATCGACCGACAGGGCCGCCCGCCAGCTTTGCTCGTAGGTCTCCCCGTTGGCGCGCTCGATGACGAGGCCCGGGCTCGCGTACCCGGCGATCGTCGTACCCGGGCGCGACGGCCGGGACGAACGGCCGGCCGGCGGCGCGCGCGAGCGCCGCGAGCGCGCCGTACGTCTGGCCGAGGTCTCGGCCCCGCGCGAGGAACTCCACCGTGGTGTAGACGTGGAGGGCGTCGAAGCGTGAGAGCCACTCGGGCCGGGCGGCGAGCCACTCGGGGCTCCTCACGTCCGCGACGAGGAACAGGCGCCGTCCTCCCGCCGTGAGCCGCGCGCGCACGGCGTCCCAGGCGGCCGGCCGCAGGAGGTGCGAGGCGTAGAGAAACACGACCGGCGCGCCGCCGACACGGAGCCAGGCCGGCTCGCTCCCGTGACGGTCGAGCAGGATCTCGAGGTCCGCCGCCACGCCGAGCGCCCCGCGGCGCCTCAGGCCGCCGGTCTCGTAGTACGGCGCGAGCACGAGACCCGCCTCGCCCGCGTGCCGGAACAGTGCGGCGAGCCCGAGCGCCTCCTCACGCTCGTGTCCCCACCAGGAGACGGCGAGCCCATCGAGCCCCGCGGCGCGGGCCTGGCGAGCCGGACACCGAATGCGCGCCGGGTCCCGACTGTCGTACGGCCCATCCTCCGGGTAGTGGGTCGCGCCGAGGTCGCGCCGTCCGGGCGCGATCGAGCGGCCCGGGTCGTGAAACCCCAGGATCCGAGCCGGCTCGGGCATCCCGAGGCGGGCGTGGTTCCAGTGCCACCAGCGACCGGCCGGGCCGGCGGGCGTTCCGTACCACGGATAGTGCACGGCGAGAACCAGGCGCGGCGCGAGGGGCGGAGGTGCCCCGGCCGGAGCCGCACCCACGGACATCCCTGGCAGGAGCCACGCCGGCCGGTCCCGCTCGACGCGCCAGAGGCCGGCGGCCAGCGCGACCGGCAACAGTCCCAGCAGGAGGGCGCGGACGACGGGAGCCGGTCACGCTCATCACTGGTCTACGCTCGCTCCGAGGGTGTTGATCGGACGGCCTTCGGCCTGGGGGCGGGCTCAGCGGGTCCGGCCGACGCCGACGCGATGGCACGCCGCGGCCACCGGGCAGCGCGAGCAGTGCGGCGACACCGGCCGGCAGACGTCGCTGAAGGCCACCAGGAGATCGTTGTACCCGATCCAGTGCCGAGCGGGGAGCTTGGCGCGAAGCGCCAGCTCCGTTCGGTCGGGGCTGTCGGTCCGGACGAAGCCGAGACGGTTCGAGATGCGGTGCACGTGGATGTCGACGCAGATCCCCGGCTTCCCGAACCCGATCGTGACCACCAGGTTCGCCGTCTTCCGGCCGACGCCCTTGAGCGTGAGGAGGGCGTCGATGTCGTCGGGGACCCGCGCCCGCCGAACCGGTCGAGGGAGATCCCGGGAGAGATCCCGAATCACTCGGGCCTTCGTCCGGTAGAAGCCGACAGGGAAAGATCAGCCGGGCGATTCGCGCGGGCGGGAGGCGCCGCATCGCCTCGGGCGTGTCGGCGACGCGGAGACACGCCCGCTCGGCGGCCTCGCGCGTGGTGGCGTCCTGGGTCCGCAGCGAGAGGATGCACGCCACGAGGACCCGGTAGGGGATCCGGCTGCTCGGCCGCGACCTCGGCGACCGCGGTGGGCCGCCAGGACGGCGCGTGGCGCTCGAGCCTCCGGATCACCCGGCTGATCGTCGCCGGCGACATGGGCGCCCGGAGGGCCTGCGCGAGCCAGCGCGGCGGCGCGGGGGACGAGCGTGGTGATCGAGGGCTGCGCATGGCGGCGGTGACTTCTTCGGCGCGGCGGAGGGTACCAGCCGCCCGCCGCGGGTGTCAAACGACGGCGGCGCGATGGCGCCGCGCCTTGACAACCGCGCGCTCGCCCCCGGATCATTTCAGCAGCATGGCAGCCGGGCGGCAGCAGGCATGAGCGTGTGTCACGGCCTCGCGACCGCGCTCCTCGGGGCGGGCCTCGGGGTGCAGCTGTTTCTCTCGTATCTCGTCGCGCCGGCCACCTTCCGCCTGGTCGACCGCTCGGTGGCGGTCCGGGTGATGGAGGGCCTCTTCCCCGGGTACTACGCCTTCGGGCTCGTCGCCATCGCGATCGCCCTGGTCCTGGTCCTGGCGATGGTCCGTCGCGAGCCGAGCCCGCTCCGCTGGGGCACGGCCGCGATGCTCGGGCTGACGCTCGCCGGCACGGTGTACGCGGGCCATGTCCTCCTCCCCCAGGCGCGCGAAGCCCGGCTCCGCGCCCAGGCGGCGCCCGCCGGGATCTTGGCCCCGCTGGAGTTCTCGCGGCTCCACCGGAGGGCCATCGCCGTCAACATCGCGGTCTTCGCGGCAGGGGCGGTCTCCCTCGCGCTCCATCTCGCCGCGGGCACGCCGGCCTGGGCCGGGCGGAGCCGGCCGCCGCCGACCACTCGAGGGATCTCGGAGGAGTGAAAGCCGGGGAACCCCTTGCTGAAACGAGAGTCTCCACGGTGACCGGACCCGCCGATCGCCCGCCGCTCGAGGTCCTCGAGCTGGACCACGTTGTCCTGCGGGTCCGCGACCAGGCGGCGTCCGAGCGCTTCTACACGAGCGTCTTGGGGCTCCGGGTCGATCACGTGAACGAGGCCGTCCGGCTCGTCCAGCTGCGGGCCGGGCGGCATCTGATCGATCTCCTGCCGCTCGCCCC
>CAVQJO010000010.1:0-69163 GCA_963712865.1 uncultured Gaiellaceae bacterium | reverse complement strand
GTGTCGCCCGCGGATGCGATCGCCCTCGACGCCGACAGCGAGGTCGGACCGAAGCCGGATCGTCTGCCCCGCGCGGTTCGCGTCGGCGGTGTGGCGGTCGCCGTCGACCAGCGTCCACGCCGCCGGCCCCGCCCGTAGTCGAACACCGGCTCGCAGACGAGCTCGACCTCGACGCTGCCCTCGAGGCACAGGACCGTGCGAACCAGCATGTGATCGGCGTCGTCGTCGGCGGGGGTCGTGTATGCGGGGTGATCTTGTCCTCACTGGTCTCCGGCCCCATCGTGAGGGCGTCGCGCACCACGATCCAGCCGTCTGGGGCGTCTTCCACGTCGTCTCGAGCAGGGTGTCCGTCCCCGGGATGTACGCGACCACGGGCCGTCGGTGGTTGATCCCGAACGGGGCGAAGCGGAAGCACCCCGCCTCGCGATCGAGCAGGCTCCCGAAGACGCTGGGCGAGTCGAAGCTAGGCACCGGCACAGCCAGTCGATCGCCCCGTCGGCCGCGACGAGCGCGCCCGTGTGGCAATTGGACAGGAATGCGTAGTCCGCGATCGGCGGGAACGGCGACGGTGCGGCGGCGTCTCGGCACCTGGCACCTCAGCTGCCCGTTCGTCGGTGGTGCTCATCGGGGGGGCACCCCCTCGCCCGGCGGCGGCCCGGCGTCAGGCGGCGGAGGCGCCCCACCGCGACCCGCCGCGGCCATCATCACGAAGCCCAGCACGAGCCCGACTCCCCCCGTGATCATCAGGATCACACCGACCGTCCTGCAGGTCAACCCCGGCGACCTCCGCAGTAACGGCGAAATCGAGGATTGCGCCGACCGCAATCAGGAACAGTGAGGCCCCGATCGTCACGAGATCCACGGCCCGCGCCAGCCGCCGTAGTCCGCCACCAGCTTGTTCGCGGCTTCAGGTCCCCAGGACCCCTTCTCGTAGGGGTGCACGGGCGGCGGGGTGTCGAGCAGCGGCTGCATGATGCGCCAGTGCTCCTCGACGACGTCCTGCCGCGTGAAGCGCGCGCTCTCGCCGATCATCGCCGCGTGCAGCAGCACCTCGTACGGCGTCGCGCCCTCGCCGCCCTCCTGGCCACGAACTCCATGTCGAGCGTGATCTGCTCGGCCTCGCCGGTCGTTGCCGCGGCGGCCTCGAGCATGCGAGCCGGACGCCGGTCGACGGATCGAGCTTGATCACGAGCTGGTTGGGCTCCGGTCGCCGCTTGAAGCAGAAGCCGAGGCGGGGCGGCATGCTTGAAGACCAGCCGCACCTCGGTCTGGGTGGCCGGCAGGCGCTTGCCGCGCGCGGATGAAGAACGGGCACGCCCGACCAGCGCCAGTTGTCGATGTCGAGGCGCAGCGCGGCGATAGGTCTCGGTCGTCGAGTCCGGCGCGACGCCGTCGATGTCGAGGTAGCCGTCGTACTGGCCGCGCACGTAGTGCGCGGGGTCGGCGGTGAGCGATCGCGCGGAAGACGCCGACCTCGCGCGTCCTTGAGCGTCTCGGGGTCCCCGCCCGGCTGGCGGCTCCATCGCGGCGGCCGCCACCACCTGCATGAGGTGGTTGACGAACGACGTCGCGCAGCGCGCCGACGGGATCGTAGAAGTGGCCGCGGTCCTCGACCCCGAAGTCCTCCGCCATCGTGATCTGCACCGACTGGACGTAGTTCCGGTTCCAGACCGGCTCCAGCATCGTGTTCGCGAAGCGCAGGATCGATGATCTCGTCGAGCCCCATCTTCCCGAGGTAGTGGTCGATCCGGTAGAGCTGCGACTCGTCGATGTGCTGGTGGAGCTCGGCCGCCACGCGCGGCAGACGCGGGGTCGTGGCCGAACGGCTTCTCGACCACGACGCGACCCGCCTTCGTCAGCCCAGCCGCGCCAGACCCTTGACGACGGTGCCGAACAGGAACGGCGGAATCTCGAGGTAGAAGACGGGCTCTCCGCCCCCTCGATCGCAGTGCCGACCCGGTCGTAGGTGGCGGCGTCCGCGAAGTCGCCGCTGACGTACGAAAGGCGCTCCGCGAAGCGGTCGAACACCTGCTCGTCGAGCTGCTCGCCGGTGCCCTCGATCGACTCGCGCGCGCGCGCCCGTGAGCTGCTCCGTCGTCCAGTCGTCGACCGCGACGCCGACGATCGGGCAGTCGAGCAGCCCGCGCGCCTCGAGCCGGTACAGCGACCGGAAGGTCATCACCCTCGCGAGGTCGCCGGTGATGCCGAACACGACGAGCACGTCGGCAGGTTTGGGGGGTGCCCCCACGCGTCGAGGCCCGGACTGCCGGCGCGATCGTGCCGGTTCCTTCTGTCACTGCTCCACCTCCCAGTGTCGTGACCGAGCCTAGTGAGCAGGCATCTCGGGCCACGTCATCCCGCCGGGATGATCTTTTCGTGTCGTCCACCGGAACAGATGATGTGCGCCTAGCCACTCCCGGCCACTGAGATAGTGGGAGCGTGTGGGCGCTCCTCTTCAAGACGCGCCAGTACCTGAAGGGGAGCTCTGGTTCCTGCCGCTGCTCGGTGGGATCGCCGGCGCGATACTCGGTCTGGTCGAGGCCCCACTCCACCGCCGGATCGGCGTCACCGAGCACCTCGAGTACTCGGCGTCGACGGCCACCAACCTGCTCGCGGCGATCGTCGGCTCGACAGCGGCGCTCACGGGCTTCGTCGTCACGGTCAGCGTCCTCGTCGTGCAAATGGCGACCGGCAGCTTCTCCGCCCGCTACCTCAGGCTCTGGTACCGCGACCGCATGCTGCACGTCCTCCTTGCCATGCTGGTCGGCACCTTCACCTTCGCCTTCACGCTGCTCGCGGGCGTCGAGGAGAACTCTGTCCCGAACCTCGGTGTCACGATCACCGGGGCTCTGATGGCGGCGGATCTGTCTCCTCTTCCTCTTCTTCCTCGATCGCTGTGTCCACCGCCTGCGTCCTGTCGCCGTTGCGGCACTCGTGGCGGCAGCGGGCAAGCGATCGGTCGAGTCGATGCTTCGGGCTGCCGCGCGGCCGGATGGCCCCGAGATCGTGCGCGGCTCGCCCGGGTCGCCCGGCACACCGAGCGTGACCGTGCGAGCCCGCCGCCCCGGCTCGATCCAGGCGGTTCATGTCGAGGGGCTCCTTCGGTTCGCCCGGCATCAGCGCTGCACGCTCGTCCTGAGCCACGTCGTCGGCGATTTCGTCCCGGCCGGAGGGCGGCTCATTCAGGCCTACGGAGCCGACGTCGGCGGTGCGGAGGCCGAGCGGAAGCTCCACGGCATGATCGCCCAGGGCGTCGAGCGGACGATCGAGCAGGATCCCGCGTTCGCCGTCCGGATCATGGTCGACATCGCGATCAAGGCGCTCTCGCCCGCCGTCAACGACCCGACGACCGCGGTGCAGGTGCTCAACCACCTGGGCGACCTGCTGCAGGTCGTCGGCTCGGCAGACTTCGAGTCTCGCGAGCAGGCCGGCAGCTCGGCCGGGCGTGTGCTCATGCCGGCCCGCGGCTGGGACGAGTACGTCGCGCTCGGCATCACCGAGATCCGCCGGTACGGCGCCTCCTCGGTGCAGGTCGCGCGTCGGCTCCGTGCTCTGCTCGAGGAGCTCCACGAGGCGGTCCCGGAGGAGCATCGGGCGGCCGTCGAGGACGAGCTCGCCCGTCTCGAGGCGGACGTGGCCCGCGAGCTCGGGGCGTCGGCCGACCTGGATCGCGCGGGGGAGGCTGACCGGCAGGGACTCGGGGGAGCGCGCTAGGCCGGCGAGGGCACCTCGGCCGTCGCCGTACGCTTCCCTTCGCGGGCCGACGAGACCACCGCCGCGCCGAGCAGCGCAACTCCGAGAGCGCCGACGGCCACGACCGCGTGCCAGGGCGGGTTCTTGTCCAAGCTCTCCTGCAGGACGAGTGCGCCGAGAATGACGCTGACGACCGGGTTCGCGACCGAGACCGTCGCGACCGCGGGCACCAGCTGTCCCGTCGCGAGCGAGAGCTGCTGGACGACGAAGCCGACGAGCCCTGCGACGGCCATGACCCAGAACTCGAAGTTGGCGAGCACGTCGAGAGCGCCGTCCGTGTGGAGGCTCTCGGTGACCGGCTTCATCAGCGTCGCCGAGAGGCCGTAGAGCAGCCCGGCGACCGTCCCGAGCACTGCCGCTCTCGCTGCCGGGCCGCCGCGGTTCGCAAAGAGGAGCAGAGCCGCGCACGCGAGCACGATGAGGATGATCGCCGCGGCCCAGTCGGATCCCGGAGCGTTGTCGACGCCGGCCGCGGGGTCGCCGAACCACGCATAGCCCGCGAGTCCGAGGACGATGATGGCCGCGCCGAGCACCTCGCGAATGCCGATGACCTGGTGCGTCAGGAAGTAGCCGAGCGGGAGCGCCCAGACCACCGTCGTCACGAGCAGAGGCTGGATGATCGAGACCCGACCGCGGTCGAGCGCGGCCGCCTGGAGGACGACGCCGGCGATCTGCGCTCCGAGACCGAGCAGCCAGACCCAGTTGGTGAGCAGGGCGACGAACGTCTTCGGCCGGCGGAAGGAGACGCCCTCGAGGCCGAGTGCCGCGCGCTGCCAGAGCGTCGCGGCGAGCGCGAAGCACATCGCGGCGAGCAGCGCCAGGACGGCCGCGGTGGCGGTCACGGAACTGCCGGCGACGTGTCGTCCGGCTCGACCTCGAGCGTCAGCCCGTCGAGCGCGACCACACGCACCCGTGCGCCGCGCGGGAGCTCCACGGCGGCGCGGGCCTCCCAGAGCTCGCCCAGGACGCGGACCTGGCCCACCGGCGCCAGCGCCTCGGTCACCTCGCCGGTCGCGCCGACGAGGTTCTCGGCGCCCGTCTGCACCTTCTGGCCGCGCACGCGGCGCTGCCAGAAGCCGATCTCGAGGACGAAGAGCGCGCAGCAGACGACGCAGGCGACCAGGTTCCACGGTGACGGCAGCGCGAACAGCACGACCACGGCCAGCACGAGCAGCATCGCCGCTCGATCCTCGGCCTGCGCCATCGCCGAGGACATCACCCCGGCCGGATGAAACCTCGGTTCATCCCGTTCGGGCGATGAGCGACTGCGCCGCGATCCGTGACGATGAACGCACCCCAAGTCCGAGGAGAGAGTCGCATGCCCGAGAGCCCGCTGCAGCGCGATGTCCTGCCGATCCCCGACATCACGCCGGTCGGGCTGACGACGTACGACGCGAAGGATCCGGCCACGTCGTTCCCGCCGATCGAGCAGCTGCGGCCGCCCGAGGGTGCACCGAACGTCCTCGTCATCCTCATCGACGACGTCGGCTTCGCCGCGTCGAGCGCGTTCGGCGGCCCGTGCGCGACGCCGACGGCCGAGCGCCTCGCGTCCAATGGGCTCAAGTACAACCGCTTCCACACGACGGCGCTCTGCTCGCCGACGCGCCAGGCGCTCCTGACCGGCCGCAACCACCACTCGGTCGGGATGGGCGGGATCACCGAGATCGCGACCTCCGCGCCGGGCTACAACTCGATCCGGCCGAACACGAAGGCGCCGCTCGCCGAGACCCTGAAGCTGAACGGCTACTCGACCGCGCAGTTCGGCAAGTGCCACGAGGTGCCCGTGTGGGAGACGAGCCCGATGGGGCCGTTCAGCGCCTGGCCGACGGGCTCCGGCTTCGAGCACTTCTACGGCTTCATCGGCGGCGAGACGAACCAGTACGCGCCGGCGATCTATCAGGACACGGTCCCGGTCGAGCCCGACCGGACGCCCGGAGGAGGGCTACCACTTCACCGAGGACATGACCGACCACGCGATCGACTGGATCAAGCAGCAGAAGGCGCTGATGCCCGACAAGCCGTTCTTCGTCTACTTCGCGCCGGGAGCGACCCACGCGCCGCACCACGTCCGGCCGGAGTGGTCGGACAAGTACAAGGGCGCCTTCGACGACGGCTGGGACGCGCTCCGCGAGCGGACCTTCGCGAAGCAGAAGGAGCTCGGCGTCATCCCGCCCGCGGCGGAGCTCACCGAGCGGCCGGACGAGATCCCCGCCTGGGACGACATGCCCGACGACCTGAAGCCGGTGCTCGCACGCCAGATGGAGGTGTACGCCGGCTTCCTCGAGCACACCGACCATCACGTCGGGCGGCTGATCGACGCGCTCTCCGAGCTCGAGGTCCTGCACGACACGCTCGTCTACTACGTCATCGGCGACAACGGCGCCTCGGCCGAGGGCACGCCGACCGGCTGCTTCAACGAGCTCGTCGTCCTGAACGGCGCCGTCGGGCTCGAGACGACGGAGTTCATGGTCTCGAAGATCGACGACTTCGGCACGCCCGAGGCGTACAACCACTACGCGGTCGGCTGGGCGCACGCGATGGACACGCCGTACCAGTGGACGAAGCAGGTCGCCTCGCACTGGGGCGGCACGCGCAACGGCACGATCGTCCACTGGCCCGGCGGCATCAAGGCGAAGGGCGAGATCCGCTCCCAGTTCCACCACGTGATCGACGTCGCGCCGACCGTGCTCGAGGCGGCCGGCCTGCCGGCGCCGCTCAGCGTCAACGGCGTGCAGCAGCGTCCGCTCGAGGGCGTCTCGATGGCGTACTCGTTCGACGACGCCGGCGCGGCCGACCGCCACACGACGCAGTACTTCGAGATGTTCTGCAACCGCGGCATCTACCACGAGGGCTGGACCGCGGTGACGCGGCACAGCACCCCCTGGGTGGCCGACGGAGATGCCGGCCTTCGACGACGACGTCTGGGAGCTCTACGGCCCGGACGACTGGTCGCAGGCGTACGACCTGGCCGCCGACCAGCCGGAGAAGCTGCAAGGAGCTGCAGCGCCTGTTCCTGATCGAGGCAGGCAAGTACAACGTGCTGCCGCTCGACGACCGTCGCTTCGAGCGCTTCAACGCCGACATGGCGGGGCGGCCGCAGCTCGTCCGCGGCACCTCGCAGCTGCTGTTCGGCGCCATGGGGCGGCTGTCGGAGAACTCCGTCGTCGTCAACAAGAACAAGTCCTTCTCGCTCACGGCCGAGGTGGAGGTGCCCGAGGGCGGCGCCGAAGGAGTGATCGTCGCGCAGGGCGGCGCCTTCGGTGGCTTCTCGCTCTACGTCAAGGACGGCAAGCCGGCGTACTGCTACAACCTCTTCGGCCTGCAGCGGTTCAAGGTCTACGGGGACGGCGCGATCCCGCGCGGGCGAGCACCAGGTGCGGATGGAGTTCACCTACGACGGCGGCGGTCTCGGCAAGGGCGGCGACGTCGCGCTCTACCTCGACGGCGAGCAGGTCGGCAGCGGCCGCGTCGACGGAACGGTGCCGATGCTCTTCTCCGCCGACGAGACGACGGACGTCGGCTCGGACAGCGCGACCCCGGTGAGCGACGACTACGGCGCCAAGGACAGCGGGTTCACGGGCAAGGTGCGCTGGGTGCAGATCGACGTCGACGCCGCGGCCGAGGACACCGACCACCTGATCACGCCCGAGGAGCGCCTGCGGGTCGCGATGGCGAGACAGTAAGGTCGGCCGATGGGCCAGGCGATCGGGGACATCCTGCCGCTGGCGATCGGCGTCGCGCTCAGCCCGGTGCCGATCATCGCGATCGTGCTCATGCTCGGGACGCCGCGCGCGCGCTCGAACGGGCCGGCGTTCGCGCTCGGCTGGATCGCCGGCCTGGCCGTCGTCGGCGGCGTCGTGCTCGTGCTGGCGAGCGACAACGCGCAGGCGGACGACGGCAGCCCGGAGACCTGGGTCAGCGTCCTGAAGCTCCTGTTCGGGCTGCTGTTCCTGCTGCTGGCCGCCCGCACGTGGCGCGGCCGTCCGCGCGAGGGCGAGGAGGCGGCCATGCCCAAGTGGATGCAGGCGATCGACGGCTTCACGGCCGGGAAGTCACTCGGCGCCGGCTTCCTCCTCTCCGGGATCAACCCGAAGAACCTGGCGCTGACGATCGCGGCCGCCGCGGCGATCGCCCAGACCGGCATTTCAGGCGGGGAGAGCGCCGTCGCGCTCGCGGTCTTCATCCTCGTCGGCTCGCTCACCATCCTCGCGCCGGTCGCGGTCTACTTCCTGCTCGGGGCGAGGGCTCCCGCGATCCTGAACGAGATGAAGACGTGGATGGCCGCGCACAACGCGGCGATCATGACCGTGCTGCTGCTCGTGCTCGGCGCCAAGCTGATCGGCGACGCGATCGGCGGGCTGAGCTAGCCCCTCGTCTCGAGCGCGTCGGCGACGTCGTACCCGAGCGCGAGGCCGAGGTTCGGGGCGGCGGAGACGATGCGCGCGACGCCGACGATCGGCATCACCGCGATGAGCGTGCCGACGATCTCGTCGTAGGAGGCGCCGGCCTCGAGTCCCGCCTCCACGGCGCTCATGTACGACGGCGGCGCGGCGTCGAGGGCGATGAGCGCCGCGATCCGCGCCAGCGCGTGCGACCGCGGGTCGATCCCGGCCAGCGTCGCGTTCGCACGATCCTCGCTGAGGAGCGCGTCGATGTAGCGATCGTCGCGCATCGCGAGCCTTCTCAGCGTGAGCTTGTACTCCTCCACCGGCTGCATTCTCATTGGACGCCTCTCGGCGTCCGCGGGCATCATCCCGAGCGGATGAAATCGGCGCCGCGGGCCGCCGGCGCGGCATCGACGAGCCCGAGCTCGATCGCCCGGTCGATCGCTTCGCTCCTGCTCGACGCATCGAGCTTCCGATAGACCGAGATCGCCTGCGTCTTGACCGTGTTCCGGGAGACGAACAGTCTCTCCGCGATCTCGCGGAACGACAGGTGCGTCGTCAGCAGCGGCAACAGTCGGAGCTCGGCTGCGGTCAGCGTCGACGCCCAGCCCGACGACTCGTCGGCGACCGTCGAGAGCCGCGCGCGCAGCTCGCGTGCCTCGTCGACGAGAGTGCCGAGCGCCGGGCGCCGGCGCAGGACGTCCTCGGCCTCCCGGCAGAGGGTCTTGGCGCCGCGGACGTCCGCCAGGGAGAGATAGCGCGTTCGCCAGCTCGAGGCAGGACTGAACCGCGAACCAGGAGAGCACGTGCGTCAGCCGCGGTCGCGCACGCTGGGCCGCCGCAAGCGTGTTCCGGGCGCGGGCGCCCTGGCCCCGGGCGATCTCGGCCCTCGCCGTGGCGGCATGCAGGATGGCCGTCACGACGTACTCCGAGGAGGTCGCGTCGTCGACGAAGTCCCCGGCCAGCGCCAGCTCCGCCTCCGCGTCGTCGAGCTCGCCGCGCTCGAGGGCGAGGAGCGCCAGCTGGGCACGGGCGACGATTCCCGCCCAGATCGCGCCGCCGGCCGTTGCCGCGTCCGCAGCCTCCCTGAAGACCAACTCGGCCCGGTCGCGATGCTGGTCTCCCGAAAGCCGGGTCGCGACCCCCTGCATGACGATGGCCGCCGCGAGCCACGGGCTGGTGGCCGTCAGGGAGCTGACGGCGGCCGCGGCGTCGAGCCGCATCCGCTCGACGCCGTTCCTGCAGAGGAGCGCGCGCACGGTTGCGACCCACGCGTCGACCGGGCTGCCGTCGGGCATCAAGCCGTCGTAGCGGGGGTTCTCCGCCGCGAGCGCCCAGCGCTCGGCCTCGTCGGGACGTCCACGCAGCGCGTGGATCCACACGCCGAAGACGGCGATGGCGGGGTATCGCTGAAGCAGTTCCTCGTCGTCGAACATGCGCCAGCCAGCGCTCGACCGTCGTCGCCCTGCCGGCCCGGAAGAAGGGGAAGGCGCTCGCCGTGACGAGCGACGCGAGCTCGTCCACGTCGTCTGCCGCCGCGGCGTACTCGATCGCGTCCTCGGGGTGGCCGTTCGCCTTGCACCAGGCGGCCGCCCGCCCGTTGAGCGTCGGCGACGAGCTCGGGCTCGCGCCGCTCCAGCTCGGCCTGCAGCATCTCGCCGAAGAGGTGGTGGTAGCGGAACCAGCGGCGCTCGTGGTCGAGCGCGACGACGAACAGGTTGTCTCGCTCGAGCTGCTCGAGCATCTGAGACGAGTCGTGGCGCTCGAGCACCGCGTCGCAGAGCGGCGCGCACATCCGGTCGAGCACCGACGTTCGCAGCAGGAACTCGACCTCGGCCGGATCGGCGCGCGCGAGCTCCTCCGAGCGCAGGTAGTCGGTGACGAAGCGGTCGTCGCCGCGGAGCGACGACACCGACGAGCCGTCGCTGTCGGCCGAGAGAGCGGCGAGATAGAGCCCTGCCGCCCAGCCCTCCGCCCGGGCGTTGAGGGCGTGAGCCTCGTCTTCGGTCACGTCGGCGCCGGCGGCGGCAAGGAGAGCGTGCGCCTCCGCGTCGTTGAGCGCGAGGCTCGCCGGCCCGAGCTCGAGCAGCTCGCCAGCCGCGCGCAGCTTCGGAAACCCGAGGCTGCGCCTCCGCCCGCCCGGAGAAGACGATCTGCGAGCCGCTCGGCACGTGAGGAAGCAGCGCGACGAGCGCGTCCAGGCAATCGTGGTTCTCCAGCTCGTGCACGTCGTCGAGGACGAGCACGAGCGGCTCCTGGCGCGACGCGAGCGCCGCGCCGAGGCGGGGGAGACCCTTGCTCCAGAGCGAGTCGCTCGAGATCGCCTTGAAGACGCTCGGCGCCACGGCACCGTCGGCGTTGAGCGCCTCCGCCACGTAGGTCAGGAGGAGCACCGGGTCGTTGTCGCGCCGGTCCAGCGAGAGCCAGGCGAACGGCCGTCCGTCGGTCGCCGCCCACTGGCCGAGAGCGGTGGTCTTGCCGTATCCCGGCGGGGCGACGACGCTGACGACGCGGCCGGTTCGGGGCCGCGCGAGGCGCTGCACCAGGCGGGTTCGCTCGACGAGCCCGGGCCGCCGCGGCGGGACGTCCAGCTTGGCCCGCAGCAACTCGAACCCGGCCGTCTCGCGGCGGCGCGAGCGTTGCTGATGCGATCGATTGTCGGTTTCCTGCGACGGCGGCAGCGGAATTTCCCTCCCAACCCCGCCGACACGGTAGGCACAACACCCCGCGCACCGCAAATGTTGCCGTTTGGTGCAGCGCTCGGCGGGTTGACGGCCGGCCCGTGCTCCGGCGGGCGTGCGACGATCGGCCGCATGCGTGGGTCGAAGCGGCTGCTCGTCGCCGGCGGCGGGATCGTGCTCGTCGCCGCGACGTTCTTCTTCCTGTTGCCCAGGATCGCGGACTACCGCGACGTCTGGGACGTCGTGCAGACGCTGTCGTGGGAGTGGGTCGCTGGCGCTGCTCGCCGCCACCGTCGTCAACATCGTCACGTTCGCGCCGCCCTGGCTGGCCGTCCTGCCCGGGCTCCGCTTCTGGCCGGCGCTGATGATGACGCAGGCGTCGACCGCCCTCTCGCTCCTCGTGCCGGCCGGGGCGGCCGTCGGGATCGCGAGCTCGTACGGGATGCTGCGCAGCTGGGGCTTCGACTCGCAGTCGGTCGCGCGATCGGTGACGCTCGTCAGTCTCTGGAACCAGTTCGCGAACCTGACCTATCCCATCGTCGGGCTGTTCCTGCTGACGATGACGGGCCAGGAGACGGCGATCCTCGCCACGGCCGCCTTCGTCGGCGTCGCGATCCTCGGGGTCGCGGTCGCCGGGCTCGTGGCCGTCCTGTACAGCAGCCGCATGGCCGAGGACATCGGCGACGTCGCGGCGCGCGGCGCGACGTGGGCGCGGGCGCGCCTGAACAGAAGTCCCGTCACGGTGGGACGGGCGCAGCTTCGAGCGCTTCCGGTTCGAGGTCGTCGGCCTGCTGCGCCGGCGCTGGCACGTCCTGACGCTCGCGACGCTCGTGGGCAGCCTCAGCGTCTTCGCGGTGCTGCTCGTGTCGCTGCGGGCGCTACACGTGCCCCAGGCCGATGTGAGCGCCATCGAGGCGTTCGCGGCCTGGTCGCTGGCGCGCCTCCTCGGCAGCATCCCGATCACGCCCGGCGGCATCGGCGTCGTCGAGCTGAGTCTCAGCGCGGCTCTGTCGCGCTTCGGCGGCGCGAATGCGAGCGTGGTCGCAGCCGTGCTCGTGTTCCGGTTCCTGACGATCGTGCCGACGCTCGTCCTCGGCCCGCTCGCGGCCGCCGTGTGGCGCCGCCGGTCGAGGAGCGCTCCGGCACCGTCCAACTAGGGGATGCCGGTTGCGCTCGGCGCGCCGTTCGTGTTGGATCAGGGCGTGGGCGCGCGCTTCTGGTTCGGACTGATAGCGGGGGTTCTCGCCGCGGGGCTCCTCGTCGCGATCATCTTCAAGATCATCGGCCAGGCGCTCCTCCACTGGGGATTCTTCGGGGCCCTCGCCGTCATCGCCGTGCTCGCACTGGGATTCGCCTGGTTCTACGACCGGCGACAGCCGGCGAGGTACGACGCCGGGTAGGTGGACGTGGCGACCCCCGGGGTCGACCCAGCGAACATCGACGAGCTCCGCCGGATCGCGCCGGATCTCGCTCCCTCGATCGCCCGCCTCAAGGTGCCGGCGTACGTGCTCGATCGCAACGCCGTCGTCCGCTGGATGAACCCCGCCGCGATCGCCTACTTCGGCGATCTGCGCGGCAAGCGGATCACCCAGATCGTCGAGCGCGAGTACGTCACCCAGGCGCGCCAGGAGTTCGCAGCCAAGATGCTCGGCACGGTCGACGCGACCGAGGCGTCGGTGGCGCTCCGGACGGCCGACGGTCGCCGTGTCTCGGCCGAGATCAGCTCGACGACGCTGACCCAACATGGCTCGATCGTCGGCGTCTTCGGCCTCGCGGACCCGGAGGAGTCGCCGCCCGAGCGTCCGACCACGTCGGTCGACCTGACGCCGCGGCAGCTCGCGGTGCTCCGCCAGCTCGCCCAGGGCCACTCCACGGCAGACGATCGCCGAGCGGCTCGGCATCGCGACCGAGACGGTGCGCAACCACGTGCGCGGCATCATCGGCCGCCTCGGCGTGCACAGCCGGCTCGAGGCCGTCATGCGCGCGCACGAGCTCGAGCTGATCTGACTTGGAAATGACCCATCCGGGTCACGCCGATCGGGTCGCTGTATTCGCCACAGTGGCGACGAGTCCAGAGGGTTTCCCCCAACCCTCGTCTTGCGGAGGGCTCGCGGAGGTGCTGGCCTGACCCGACGGCTTGGGGTCGGCGCCTCCGCGCTTTCTTCTTGCCCGTCCGCCTCAGTGCCGGCGTGCGATCTGCGAGTCGCCTGGCAGGTATGCAGCCGGTCAGCCGGGAGTGAGAGTTGGCGCCCGTCGAGCCTGATCGTCCACGGCTCGATCGCGTCGACCAGCAGGTGTGAGCCGCTCCAGGGATCGTTCCCGAGCACCGCGCGCACCGCGTCCGGGGACTCGGCCTCGACCGCGTGCACGACCCGATGCTCGTCCGATAGCGGACCGCCGAGCACGATGAAGCCGTTCTCGACGAGACCGTCCATGAAAGCGGCGTGCTCCGGCCAGCCGGACTGCTCCTCCAGCGGCACCGACGCGTCGTAGTCGGGGCCGGAGCGGTGGAGGACGACGAGGAACATCGCCACGGTCGTCTTCTACCAGCGCGGCTTGACTCGGGTCGGGCCGAGGGGGATGCTCGTGCTCTCGTACCTGCGGCGCGAGCGTTCCTAGCCGACAGGAGGAGGCATGACCGGGATCGAGATCGACGTCGACGAGGTGTTGACGGCGGAGGAGGGGCTGGAGACGGCCGAGGCCGTGGACGACGAGCGCCGCGGCGAGGACGACTACCCGGAGGACCCGGCGCTCGAGGCGGACCTCGACCCGGCGGGTCACGACTGGGTCGACGAGGGCGACGAGAGCCTGCTCGAGGACGAGGACGACCGCCGCGCGCCGGGGATCACGCGGATCAGCAACATCCTCGGCGTGCCGCTCTTCTACGAGCGCGGTCAGCCGCCGGCGCCGAGGAGCTTCGACGTCGCCGAGGCCTTCGTGCCCGTGCTCGAGGCGACCGTCAAGCAGATCCGCGAGCGTGTGCCGCAGTCGTTCGGCCCGCTGCAGCAGATCTCGACGGCGGGCATGTTCGTGTCGAAGCCCGGCAAGCACGGGGAGGGCCGGGCGTGCGACTGGGACCGGCTCGTGTTCGCGAACACCAAGATCTCGCCGCTCGACCGGGACCACGCGTCTCCGTCGCTCGCGAAGCGGCGCCGCTACTGGGCGTTCGCCGCGATCTGCCGCAGCAACAGCTGCTTCGTCCTGCACGGGCGCTACAACGCGCCGCACGAGGATCACATCCACGCCGACAACTCGACCGGCATCGGGTTCAACGCCGCCGAGTCGACCGTGAAACTCTGCCAGGCCCTGCTGAACGACATCTTCGGTGAGCGCCTCGACGTGGACGGCGACTTCGGGCCGCAACACTCGGCAGGCGATGACCCGGGCGCTCGGCCGGCTCGACCTGCCCGACTCGATCGGCGACTCGATGGTCTGGCGGCGGTTCCTGCGCCGGAGTGCGCGACTCGGCTTCACGGCGCCGGGCTGAGGAGACGACGGACGGCGATCTTCTGGGAGAGCAAGCCCGGCCGTGAGACCGCCGAGGAACGCCGGGGCCCCGAGGACTCGCCGCCCGCGCCGTCGACGCAGCAGCAGACGCTGCGCCTCGACCGGTTGCTGGCTGCCCTCGGGCTGCTGGCGGTGCTCGCCGGCGCGGCGATCGCCACGGAGGCCGCCGACCTGCCGAAGTCCTCGGACGCGCTGTGGGCGCTGACCGTCTCGGTGCTCGGGCTCGTCGTCGGGATGATCGCCGGCGAGAAGGGCGCGGGCTGAGCGCCGCTACCGCTCGAGCGCGGTGAGCGGGTCGCCGTAGAAGCAGTACGCGGCGTAGGTGTCCTCGCCGCCGCCCTCCTCGTACGAGCGCGCGCGGATGTCGCGGAGGATGTCCGCGAGCGGCCTCGTCGGCTGCTCGAGCGCCGCCGTGTAGAAGGCGACCGCGACCTCGTGCGCGAGCGAGTCCTTGACGCTCCAGAGCGGGGCGATCACGCAGCGCGCGCCGGCGGCGACGAACCGGCTCGCGAACCCGCCCGGCCCGACGAGCGCCGGCGTCGTCCGGCCGACCTCGCAGGCGTTCAGGAAGACGAGCGGCGCCTTTGTCCGGCAGGCCTCCTTGAGTCCCTGCATCCCCCGCACCTGGGACGCGTAGAAGACGGCGTCGTTCTCGAGCACGAGGGTCTGGCCCGCGTCCGGATCCGACTTTCCGTGGGCCACGAAGTGGAGCAGGCCGACCGGCCGCTCGCGCAGCATCTCGTCGAGCCGCGCCTGCTCGGCCGGGGTCACGGTCGTGCCTGCGAACCGGTCGCACACCCACGCGGCCTCGTCCGCCGAGGTCTTGAGCGGCCGCACCGGGTAGGTCGGCGCGACGACGTAGCTGTCCCCGATCGGGTCGTGCTGCTTCGGCGAGCGGTGGCCGGGATGGACCCAGCGGCCGATCACGAACTCGACGCCGAGCGCCTCCCGCTCCTCCGGCTCGCCGCTCGGCGGCTCGCGGTACGGGAGCATGAGCTCCCAGGGGATGTGCGGCTCCTCGGACGCGACGAAGATCGTGCGCAGCGGCTGCTGCTCGTCGAGCAGGCGCCAGAAGAGCGTCTTGAAGCACTCCGGCGCCGCATCCCAGAGGTCGAAGCCGGCCCCTCGCAGCGACGCCTGGCGGTTGAAGGGGGTGGCGCCCTTGAGCGTGAACTGGCCCATCAGGCCCGGCGACGAGCGCGTCGGTCCCCTGCGGGAAGTTCCACGGCTCGGGCTCCGTCATCGCGAAGTCGTCGAGGAGCGACGTCCGCACCGTGACGAGGAAGCTGCGCCCGTCGTTGGCCGGCGTCCCGACGACATCGACGGTGAGATCGGCGGGCTCTGCCTGCGCGTCGATGGCGAGCTCGGCCGGTCGCATCGGTTCAGCGGCCTCCGCGGTCTCCGGCGGCGCCGGTGCTGCCGGAGGCGCTCCTTGCAGCGTGACGGTGCGGTGCACCCGGCCGCAGGGGCGGTGCTGGTAGGTCAGGAATGCCGTCAGCGCCGGCGCCACGCCAACGGGCTCCGTGGACACGACCTCGAGGTCGAACGTGAGCTCGGGCGAGCGTGCGTCGTCGCGGTGCATCGAGAGGGTCTTCATGCACTCGTTCCTGACGGCGAAGTGCTCCGTCGCGGCGAGGAGGACGTCGATCTCGAGCACCTCGAGGTCGTCGGGGAGGTCGATCACGACCTCCTGCACCGTCTCGCCGGGCTGCGCCGCCTCCGTGTCGAGGAAGACGGCCGCCGTGAGCGTCCGGCCGACGGCCAGCGGCTCCTCCTCCGAGAGCTCGAGATGCGGAGTGCGCCGGAAGAAGGCGTCGACCGAGGGCTCCTCGTCGCCGCGGCGATCATCGTCCGAACCGCCGTTCGCGGCCAACGGCGGTGGCGGCGGCGCGAAGCTCGGCGGCGGGGCGGGCGGCGCGGGGGCCGAGGGCGGTGGGGATGGCGCGTCGCCGCCGTTCCGCATCACGGGCGGGGGCGGCTCGGCGGCCGTCTCCGGGAGCGCCGGCGCCCAGGCGCCCGCGAGCGCGCCGCCGGCGTCGAGGACGACGGCTCGGCCCGCCGCCTCCTCGCTCACGCCGACCTCGGGCGCACGCGTGTGCTCGTGGACGTTCAGCAGCTCGAACAGCCGCTCCTGGGTGAGGTCGTCGAGCTCGACGCCGGTTCCGAGCAGTCCGCCGAGCTCCTCGTGGCCGAAGACGTAATAGAGCGGCGCGTCGGCCCACGTCTCCTCGCGGACGAGGACGAACGCGTCCGCGTGGGCCATTCGCGGCGCGTCGTGGAGCAGCCCGATGAGGCTCTCCACCTGCGCCGGCACGACCTCGCAACGGTCGAGGGGCACGAACCTGAACCCGTTCATCCCGTCCTCCTCGCGGACCAGACCAGGATCGCGCAGCCGCCTCCGGAGGTCAACACGGCTCCTTGACATTCCCCGGGAGGCCCCTATCGTCGGGTGCAGATCAGCAACGAGAAGGGGAGAGGCTCGGTGCCCGGGCTGGCCAACGTTGCTGCGGCACTCACGCGCCCGGTTCGGTCGGGGATGGGCCGCGCTCGTGCCGACTGACGCCGATCTCGAGCTCGGGCTCCGCTGGGATCGCGCCAGCGACGGCCTCTACGCGAACCTCCGCTTCGACCTGCCCGGCTCGAACACCGAGCGCTGGGACCAGCCGCAGGAGCCGCTCGCACTCGACCTCGCAGCGCTGCGCCTGCTGAGGGACGACGAGCCGGCCTACGGCGAGGCGCTGACGCAGATGGTGCTCCGGCCCGCGGACGTCGGCGCCTTCTACCAGGAGGCGCTGGCGATCGCCGCGAGCAGCGAGCTCACGCTCCACGTGCGCCTTCACATCAACGCGCCGGCGGACTTCCACGCCGTGCGCTGGGAGTCGCTGCGCGACCCGGCCAGCGGCGCCCCGATCGCGACGCTGTCCGGCGTGCTGCTGTCGCGCTACCTCAGCAGCCCGGACTGGCGGCCGATCCCGGTGCTCGCGCGGCACGACCTCCGCGCGCTCGCGGTGGTGGCGGGGCCGAGCGACATCGAGAGCTACGCGGCGCGCGGGTCGCGGCTCGCTCCCGTCGACGTCGAGGCCGAGCTCGAGCGGGCGTCCGCGGCGCTCGCGACGTTCACGACGGTGCAGAAGCTCGGCCGGGGCGAGGCGACGCTGGCGGCCGTGCTGGAGGCGCTGGACAAGGGTGTCGACGTCCTCTACCTCGTCTGCCACGGCGCGGTCAGCCAGGACGTGCCGCTGATCTACCTCGAGGGCCCGGACGGGACGGCCGACCCCGTCGACGGGCGGAAGCTCGTCGAGCGGCTGCTCGGCCTGCGAGCGGCGCCCGACCGTCGTCATGCTGTGCTCCTGCCAGTCCGCCGGCTCCGGCGACGAGCGGCGGAGCGAGGACGAGGGCGAGCTGGCCGCGCTCGGGCCGCGGCTGGCCGCGGCCGGCGTCTCCGCGGTCGTCGGCATGCAGGGCAACGTGGCGATGAAGACGGCGGACGCGTTCGCCGCCGCCTTCTTCGAGGCGCTCGCCAAGGACGGCATCGTCGACCGGGCGATGGCCGAGGCGCGCCGCTCGGTCGCCGACCGGGACGACTGGTGGGCGCCGGTCCTCTTCTCCCGCCTGCGCTCCGGCCGCACGTACTACCGGCCCGAGTTCGCGTCGACGCGGCGAGGCGACCTGGCAGGCGCTCGGCCTGCAGATTCGCACCGGCAACTTCACGCCGGTCCTCGGCCCGGGGCTCGCGGACGCGATCCTCGGCTCGCGCCAGGACATCGCCCGCGGCTGGGTCGAGCGCTGGCAGATGCCGATGGCGCGGCACAACCAGGGCGACCTGGCCCAGGTCGCGCAGTACCTCCGCGTCCGCAGCGCCGCAGGGCACCGTGCGCGCGCAGCTGCTCGACTACCTCGCCACGGAGATCGCGAAGCGGCGCGACGCGGCGACCGGGCCGGACGACCCTTCTGGGAGCTCGAGCTCGACCCCCAGACGGCCCGGCCCGTCCATCGTCGAGGTCGGGCGGCGCCTGCGCGCGGAACGATCCCGGTGATCCGTACCGCGTCATGGCCGAGCTGCCGGTCAAGGTCTACGTCACCACCGGCTGGACGAACCTGCTGCAGGACGCCCTCCGCGACAGGCCCGAGCCGCGCGAGCCGACGACGATGGTCTTCCGCTGGAACGGACACGCGACCTGAACGGCGCGAGCCCGCAGGACCTCGTCGAGGAGCCGACGCCCGAGCGGCCGCTCGTCTACCACCTGTTCGGCCGGTTCGACCACCCGCAGTCGCTCGTCCTCACCGAGGACGACTACTTCGGCTGGTTCACCGCCTGGCACTCGCGCCGGCGTCGGACATCCCGGCCGTCGTCAGGAGCGCGCTCGTCGAGAAGTCGCTGCTCTTCATCGGCTTCCGCCTCGACGACTGGGACTTCCGCGTCCTCTTCCAGGCCATCAAGAGCTTCGGCGGCCGCCACCTGATGGAGGAGAACGTCGCACGTCGGCGTCCAGCTCAGCCCGGAGAACCAGCTCATCGAGCCGGAGGCGGCCCAGGAGTACCTCGAGTCCTACTTCGGCGACGAAGCGTCAACATCTACTGGGGCGACGCGCGCCGCTTCCTCGACGAGTTGCGCGCGCGGCACGGGGCTGAAGACGTGATCGCACCAGGCCGACGTCGACGACAATCACGGCAATCCCGTACGTCGGCCCGCGCGCGTTCCGGACGAACGAGACGCTCTACGCGCGCGACCGGGAGACGCACGAGCTCGCCGACCTGCTCGTCGCCGAGCGGATCGTCCTCCTGCACGCGCCGTCGGGCGCCGGGAAGACCTCGGTCATCCAGGCGCCGGCCTGCGGCCGCTCCTCGAGCAGCGCCGGCTTCCGGCCGACCGTGCCGCTGCGTGTCAACCGCCGCCGCCCGCGAACGGGCGGGTGCACAACCGCTACGTCTACAGCACCGCGCTCGGGCTCCTCGGCGAGCGCGAGCCGGAGGAGCTCGCCGGAGCTCGACCTCGAGCAGGTCGTCGAGCAGGCCGCCGCGGCGGTCGACGGGGGCTTCCTCGTGCTCGTCTTCGACCAGTTCGAGGAGATCCTGACCATCGACCCGACCGACTGGGAGGGCCAGGCCGGGTTCTTCCTGGAGCTCGGCGCGGCGCTCGCGAACGGCCGCGTCTGGGCGCTCTTCTCGATGCGGGAGGACTACATGGGCGGCCTCGTCCGGTACGTCCGCTTCCTCCCGGGCCACCTGCAGGCGACGCTACCGGCTCGACTTCCTCGATCGGGCGGCGGCGAAGAGCGCGATCCAGCTGCCTGCCCGCGACCACGGCGTCGAGTTCACGGACGAGGCGGCCGCCGAGCTCGTCCGCCGGCTCGCGCTCGTGAGGGTCCAGAGCCCGGACCGCGGTGTCACCGACGATCGAGGCGCCGTACGTGCAGCCGGTTCAGCTCCAGGTCGTGTGCAGGAGGCTGTGGACGTCCGTCGCGAAGCAGAAGGGGGACGACTTCGGTGTCATCGATCTCGCGGACGTCGAGGCGTACGCGGACATCCCCCGGGCGCTACGGAGCTACTACGGGGCCACGGTGGAGGAGGTCGCGGCGACGACAGGAGTCGCCGAGCGCGCGATTCGCGACTGGTTCGAGAAGCAGCTCATCACGGAGGCGCGGTTCCGCTGCCAGACCGTGACCGGTCCGGAGTCTGGCGATGTCGACCCCAGGGTCGTCCTCGAGGAGCTCGAGTCGGCCTATCTCATCCGGAGCGACGAGCGGGCCAACGTGTTCTGGTACGAGCTCACGCACGACCTGCTCGTCGATGCCATCGTCGCCGACAACCTGGCGTGGAAGCGCCGGCTGCTCGAGCCGTGGCAGCTGGTCGCCCGGGCGTGGTGGGACGATCGCGACCCCCGTCAGCTGTTGCGCGGTGCCGAGCTGAGAGACGTCACCCACCGTGTGGATAGGTCTCGGCTGGAGGACGTGGAAGGGAGGTTCCTCGAGGCGAGCGAGCTGGCCGAGCACGAGCAGGGCCGGCTGAGGCGGTGGCAGGAGACGGCGTCCTTCGTCGGGGCGGTTGCGATCGCCGAGGCGGTCGTGATCGTGATCCTGGTCGTGCTGCTGCTGGCCGACCGAGCGGGCTACTAGGAGGGCTTGGCGCAATATCGGCTGAGCCGCCGGGCCGCGCTGCTCGCCCCGATGCGGCGTCCTCGGTCGCGCCCGTATTGACCAATACGGGCGCTCCCTGCGTCCTTGCCTCGGAACGACCAGCGTACCCCGGCGACGAGCGACATTCCGCCAAGCCCTCCTACTCGACTCGTGCAGCGGCGGCGGGGTCGCCGAGGACGACGTAGTTCTGGGCGTCGTTGCGCTCGGTCCAGAGCCGGGCTAGCTCGTCGTCGGGGACTAGTCGACCGAAGCCGATGTCTTCGAGCTTCTTGGTCAGGCTCGTCGAGAGGACCGCGTAGCGCTCGCTGAGGTCCTTCATCGCGTGGCCGACGGGCTCGCCGCGCAGGATCAGTCCCATCGCGTTCTCGAATGGCTGCAGCTGTGGCTCTCCGCCCGACACGAAGGAGTAGCCCCAGGCACGGTCGACGTGGCCGATGACGGCGAGAGCAGCGCCCTCCGGGTGGGACAGGAGCTGCTTCGGGAGGCTGGCGACGAACGGCTCGTCGGCGAGCACCGGCGGCGGCTGGCCGGACACGTGGGCGAACGCGTCCTCGTGGGGAGTGCCGGCCGCGAAGCACGCGAAGAAGAACGCGACGAGTCCGTGCACGCGCGCTTCCGCGGTCACGTCGGCGCCTGCGAAGTAGTGCTTCTGCGAGATCTGGCCGACACCCGGCCAGTCCTGGCAGAGGAGCGCACCGTGTCGCGCCGTCTGGTCAGCATGGCCGGCGGGCCACCCGCCCATGCCGTGGGTGGCGGAGAACAGCAACGCCGGCCGGCCCGACGGCCCCGATCCCGCCAGGACCTCTCCAAGCGCGTCCTTGGTCGCGGACTCACCGATCATGCGCTCGATGCGGTAGCCCGGCAGGTTGCTGCCGGCGCGCCCGTCCGGGAGGAACCGCTCGGCCAGCGGTGCCACGAGCGAGTCCGCCGAGAGCGTCGTCGCACCGTCCTGCGGGTGGCGGGTGCCGAAGAACGTCGCCACCGCGTCGCGCTTCGGCCCGGACGTCTCGTAGTCGACGATCCCGCGGACATAGCGGCCGTACCCACTCGCGTCGTCGAAGCTCAAGCGCCCCACGGCGTACTCGACTCCGAGCAGATACTGAAAGCTGAAGGGGATCCTCGCCGGCGGCCCGGCGAGCAAGACGTAGTACGGGATCTTGTCGGGATCGACGTTCCCGGGTGCGGTCCCGTGCCGGTCCAGCCACTCCGCCCACTGCTCGCCCGGGTGGTGGTCGAGGACCCTGACCTTCGCCGCGCCGATCTGCTCCCGCCGGTGCTCGATCAGCGGCTCGAGCTCGGCCCTCACCTCGTCGTTCTCGTCCTCGCTGAACACGATTGCCCAGCCCGCCTCGGCCACGTTCTTTCCGTCGATGTAGAACGGGAGCCGGTACGTCGACTCGGATCGTTCCGCCTGCACCCGATTCACCCGCTTGACGTCGTCGGGATCCTCGGTCGGCTGCTTCGCGCGGCCGGCGATGTCGGCAGGCGCCAGGGGCGGCAGCAGGTAGTCGCCCGTCAGGCCGTTGACCCCGTTCGGGAAGATCTCGTCGGACATCGATGCCTCCCGACGCATTGACCGCGCCGGGCCGCAGCGGTTCAATAGAACGAGCCAACGCTGGGAGCATTTGTGCCCGGAACGCCCGTCAGCGACGTGATTGTACTTCTGCCCGGGATCACGGGCAGCGTGCTGCAAAAGGACGGCAAGGACGTCTGGGCGATCTCGGGCGGCGCTGCGGTTCAGGCGCTGACGAGCCTCGGCAAGAGCATCAAGAGGCTCGAGCTCGACGGCGACGACCCGGACGCCGACGACCTCGGCGACGGCGTGACGGCGCCCCGCGTCATCCCCGACGCCCACCTCATCCCGGGTCTCTGGAAGATCGACGGCTACGGCAAGGTCTCGCAGACGATCCGCAGGGAGTTCGACGTCACGCCCGGCGTGAACTTCTTCGAGTTCGCCTACGACTGGCGTCGGGACAACCGGGTGCACGCCCGCAGGCTCGCGCGCGAGAGCCAGGCGTGGCTGAAGAGCTGGCGCGAGCGCTCGGGCAACGAGGACGCGAAGCTCGTCCTCATCGGCCACTCGATGGGCGGGATCATCTGCCGGCAGTTCCTCGAGCTCCACGAGGGCTGGAAGAGCACCCGCCTCTTCATCAGCTTCGGCACCCCGTACCGCGGGTCGCTGAACGCCCTCAACTTCGTCGCCAACGGCATGACGAAGAAGCTCGGCCCGGTGACGCTGCTGAACCTGACCGACGTGCTGCGCTCGTTCACGTCGGTCTACCAGCTGCTGCCGATCTACCCGTGCATCGACGCTGGCGGCGGCGAGCTCGCCCGCGTCACCGAGGTCGATGGCGTGCCGGGCCTCGATCCGCAGCGCGCCAGGGCTGCGCTCGACTTCCACCGCACGATCCAGCACGCGGTCGAAGAGCATGCGGACGACGCCGAGTACCGCGAGCACGGCCACACGATCAAGCCGATCGCCGGCGTCTTCCAGCCGACCGCCCAGTCGGCCCGGCTCGAGGGCGGCAAGCTGCGCACGCTTCGCACGTACGACGGCCAGGATCAGGGCGGGGACGGCACCGTCCCGAGCGTGTCGGCGACCCCGATCGAGCTGAGCAACAAGGATCTCGAGATCTACGTGCGCGAGCGGCACGCCTCCCTGCAGAACGCCGACTTCTCCCTCGACCAGGTGATCGGGCTGATGCGACGGCAGCGGGTCGACCAGACGCGGGCGTTCGCGCCCGGCACCGGGATCAGCCTCGACCTCGACGACGCCTTTCTCGCGACCGAGCCGATCGCGGTGCGGGCACAGCCGGAGGCCGAGTGGGCGACGCTCTCGGTCGAGATCCGGGACGCCGGCAGCGGAGCGCAGGTGGCGGCGGCGGCGCTGCAGGCGGCCGACGACGGCTGGCAGCAGGCCGACCTGGCCCCGCTCCCGGTCGGCACCTACCGCGCGACCGTGTCCGCCGGCGGCGACGTCAACCCCGTCACCGACATCTTCACCGTGATCGGGGAGGGCGTCGACCTCGAGCTCTAGGGACGGCGTCGCCTCGTTCGTCTACGAGCTCAACACGTGGGTGTGGTTGGGCGAGCTGGGCGCGAGCGCGGGCAGGCCGGTCGGGCTCGGCGACGTCCCGGCGGCCGAGTGGGACGCGATCGCCGAGCTCGGCTTCGACACCGTCTGGCTGATGGGGGTCTGGGAGCGCAGCCCGGCTGGGATCGCGATCGCGCTCGAGAACGACGGCCTCGTCTCCTCGTTCCGCGAGGCGCTGCCTGACTACGTGCCGGAGGACGTCGTCGGCTCGCCGTACTGCATTCGCAGGTACGTCGTCGACCCCCACCTCGGTGGCCCGACCGAGCTCGCCGCCGCGCGGGCGGCCCTCGCCGAGCGCGGCCTGGGACTGATCCTCGACTTCGTCCCGAACCACGTTGCGCCGGATCACGCCTGGACGACCCGGCACCCCGAGTACTTCGTGCGCGGCGAGAGCGGGACCCTCGAGAACGGACGCGATCCCTACTTCCCTGCCTGGCCCGACGTCGTGCAGCTGAACGCGTTCTCCGCCGAGCTGCGCGCCGCGGCCGTCGCGACGCTGCTCGAGATCGCCGAGCAGTGCGACGGCGTGCGCTGCGACATGGCGATGCTCGTGCTGAACGACGTCTTCGAGCGGACGTGGGGCGAGCGCGTCGGGCCACCGCCGAACGAGGAATACTGGCCGACGATGATCGCCGCCGTCCGTGAGGCGCATCCCGGCTTTCTCTTCCTCGCCGAGGCGTACTGGGATCTCGAGTGGACGCTCCAGCAGCAGGGCTTTGACGCCTGCTACGACAAGCGGCTCTACGACAGGCTCGCGGGTGAGGGCGCCGAGCAAATTCGCGGCCACCTGACCGCCGACACCGGCTACCAGCGGCGCCTCGTCCGGTTCCTCGAGAACCACGACGAGCCGCGCGCGGCGGCCGCGTTCGCGCCGGACCGCCATCGCTCCGCCGCGGTGACGACGCTCTCGCAGGCCGGCGCGCGGCTCATCCACGAGGGCCAGCTCGAGGGCCGCAGGGTGCGCCTGCCGGTCTTCCTCGGCCGCAGGCCCGACGAGCCGGCCGACGCGGACCTGCGGTCGTTCTACGGCCGTCTGCTGCCGGCGGTCGCCGGCGGCGCGTTCCGCGACGGCGACTGGCAGCTCGCCGACACCGGCGGCTGGCCGGGCAACGAGTCGTGGCGGAACCTCGTCGCGTGGGGCTGGCGCAGCGAGTTGCCGCAGGCGCTCGTCGTCGTCAACCTCGGCGACGCCGGCGCCGCCGGACGGGTCTCGCTGCCGTGGGACGACCTGCGCGGGCGTACGTGGGAGCTCGCCGACCCCACGACGGGCGCCCGGTTCGAGCGGAGCGGTGACGAGCTCCGGGACGGGCTCTACGTCGAGCTGGGCGCAGGGCACTGGCACCTCTTCGAGCTGGCCGCGCTCGATGGCTGAGTCCACTGCTGGGCCTACGGCCGAGCACGCCCGGCTCGCGGAGGCGACGGGCCGTGCGGAGGACGACCTCTTCGCCGCGAACCCGTGGTACGAGTGGGGCCCGTACCTGAGCGAGCGCGCGTGGGGCACGGTCCGCGAGGACTACAGCGCCGACGGCGACGCCTGGAGCTCGTTCCCGCACGACCACGCGCGCTCGCGTGCCTACCGCTGGAACGAGGACGGGATGGCCGGCATCTCCGACGTCCGGCACGAGCTCTGCCTCGCGCTGGCGCTCTGGAACGGCCGCGACCCGATCCTGAAGGAGCGGATGTTCGGGCTCACCGGGCCGCAGGGGAATCACGGCGAGGACGCCAAGGAGTACTGGTGGTACCTCGACGGCCTGCCGAGCCACGCACTCCTCAAGTGGCGCTACCACTACCCGCAGTCCGCCTACCCGTACGACGAGCTCCTCCACCACGGCCGCGGCATGGCGGATCCCGAGCTCGAGCTCCTGGACACCGCCGCTTTCGCGGACGACCGCTACTGGTCGGTCGAGGTGACGTACGCGAAGGCCTCGCCGACGGAGATCCTCGCGCGCATCACCGTCCAGAACCATGGCCCGGAGGAGGCGACGCTCGACGTGCTGCCGACGCTCTGGTTCCGCAACACCTGGAGCTGGGGCGACGACGGCCCGGCCCGGTCCCGGATCGTCTCCGACGGCGCCCGGCTGTGCGTCGAGGAGCACCGGCTCGCCGGGTACCGGCTGGACGCCTCCGCCGGCGGCGGTGCGCTGCCGGAGGCGCTCTTCTGCGAGAACGAGACGAACGCGAAACGTGTCTTCGGCGCGGCCGGCGGCACCCCGTATCCGAAGGACGGGATCAACGACCACGTCGTCTCCGGTGCGGACACCGTCAACCCGGAGCACGTCGGGACGAAGGCGGCGCTCCGCTTCCGCCTGACGGTGCCAGCGGGCGGACGGGCGGAGGTGCGCGTGCGGCTCGCCGACTCCGATGCCCCGCCGGACTGGGCCGGCCGCGGCTTCGACGGCGTCGTCGCCGCGCGGGAGGCCGACGCCGACGCGTTCTACGCGCACCTCGCGCCGCCGGGTACGGATGCCGAGGCGATGCAGATCGTCCGCCAGGCGTGTGCCGGGCTCGTCTGGAGCAAGCAGATGTACCCCTACGACGTCCGCCGCTGGCTCGACGGCGATCCAGGGCAGCCCCCGCCGCCGCCCGGCCACGCGGCCGGGCGGAACCACGGCTGGCGGCATCTCGACTCGTTCGACGTGCTCTCGATGCCCGACCCGTGGGAGTACCCCTGGTTCGCCGCCTGGGACCTCGCGTTTCACACGGTCGTCTGGGCGCACCTCGACCCCGCCTTCGCCAAGTACCAGCTCGTCGTCCTGCTCCGCGAGTGGTTCCTGCACCCGAACGGCGCGCTGCCCTCGTATGAATGGAGCTTCGACGACGTCAACCCGCCGGTGCACGCGATGGCGGCGGTGCGCGTGTTCCGCATCGACGGCGCGCGCGACCGGGAGTTCCTCGAGCGGGTCTTCCAGAAGCTGCTCCTCAACTTCACCTGGTGGCTGAACCGCCAGGATCCCGACGGCAACAACGTCTTCGGCGGCGGCTTTCTCGGGCTCGACAACATCAGCCCCCTCGACCGCTCGCACCTGCCGGCGGGGCACACGCTCGAGCAGGGCGACGGGACGGCCTGGATGGCCTTCTACGCATTGACGATGCTCGCGATCGCCGTGGAGCTGTCCGAGGAGAACGACGTCTACGACGACATGGTGGTCAAGTTCCTCGAGCAGTTCCAGCTCATCGTCCGCGCGCTCAACGAGCAGGGGCTCTACGACGTCGAGGATGGCTTCTTCTACGACCGGCTCGTCAGCGACACCGGCGAGACGACCGCCGTGAAGGTGCAGACGATCGCGGGGATGATCCCACTGCTGCCGGCCATCAACGTCCCGCCGCGCACCGTCGAGCAGGCCGCGCGGCTCGGCAAGCGCTTCGCCCGCGCCCGCGCGCGCCTGGCCCGCGAGGACCGGAGCACGGTCGGGCGCGTCCACCTACGCCCGGAGGAGCGATCGGCCTCGATCTCGGTGCTCGGGCCGGAGCAGCTGCGGCTCGCGCTCCGCTCGTTCTTCGACGAGGAGGCGTTTCTCTCGCCGTACGGTGTCCGGTCGGTCTCGAGGCGCTACCTGGGGAACCCGTACAGCGTCCCGAGCGTGCCCGGCGCGACGATCGACTACGAGCCGGCCGAGTCGACGACGCCGATGTACGGCGGCAACTCGAACTGGCGCGGGCCGATCTGGTTTCCCGTCAACTACCTGCTCGTCCGCTCGCTCGTGCAGTTCCACGGCGTCTTCGGCGACGAGTACACGCTCGAATACCCGACGGGCTCGGGCCGGCAGGCGACGCTGCTCGAGATCTCGCAGGATCTGGCCGACCGGCTCGTCTCGATCTGGCGCCGTGGCGCGGATGGACGCCGGCCGGTCTACGGCGGCGTCGAGAAGCTCCAGGAGGACCCGGCCTGGCGCGACAACCTGCTCTTCTTCGAGCACTTCCACGGCGACAACGGCGCAGGTCTCGGCGCCATGCACCAGACGGGCTGGACGGCGCTCGTCGCAGACCTCATCCTCGATCCACCGGGCACGCGCTAGCCGTTGCTCCGCCGCCTGCTGACCTGGCCGCTCGCCATCGGGCGCGACCTCGTGCGGGTGCTGCCGCAGGCAGGCCAGGGGTTCTTCGAGCACAGATGCACCCAGCAGGCGGCCGGCATCGCCTACCGGATGCTGTTCGCACTGGCGCCGCTCGCGATCCTGCTCGTGTCGGTGCTCGGCCTCGTGCTCGAGAACGATGACGTGCGCGATGACCTCGTCGACTACGTCGTGGACGCGCTGCCGGTATCCCCCGAGGGCGCGCAGCAGGTCGAGGACGCGATCGTCGCGATCGCTACGCCGACGAGTGCCATCGGGTTCGCGAGCCTGCTCGTGTTCGCGTGGTCGGCGAGCGGGATGATGGCGGCGATCCGGACTGGGCTCGAGACCGCGATGCAGGTCGAGGAGCGCCGCCCCGCCGCGCGCGGCAAGCTCGTCGACCTCCTGCTCGTCGCCGGCACGGCGCTGCTCGTGCTCGCGGTCGCGGCCTTCAGCGTGCTCGGCGAGCCGGTCCGCAGCGCGCTCGACCGCGTCGCGGCCATCGCCAGCGTCGAGGACTCGACCCTCGGCAAGAACGCCGCGGTGCTCGGCGTCCCGTTCCTCGTCTCGATCGGCCTCGTGCTGCTCCTGTACCGCTTCGTGCCGGCGCGGCGCATCCGCTCCCGGGACGCGCTCGCGGGCGCGATCGTGACGGCCGTGTTCATCGCCGCCATCGCCCTCGCGACGGGTTGGATCTACACGAAGGCCGGCCGCTTCAGCGTCGTCTACGGCTCGCTCACCGCGGCGCTCGTCTTTCTCTACTCGATCTACCTCTACGCCTGCGCGCTCCTCTTCGGCGCCGAGGTCGCATCCGCCTGGTCGCGCCCGCCCGAGGAGGCCGGCGGCTCGATGAGGTTCCAGGTCGAGCAGGCGGTGCGGGGGCTCTTCTTCCGGCCGAAGGCGGAGGACGAGAAGCCGCGCGACCTCGACGTTCGCCGCTGACCTCGGCGCACGAGCGGCGGGGGTGGGATTTGAACCCACGGGACGCTTGCACGCCCAACGGTTTTCAAGACCGCCCCGTTCGACCGCTCCGGCACCCCGCCGGTGGCCAGCGTAACCGCTTCGTTCCGCCATACCCGCACGAGGGATGGCGGGATGAGGTTCCGATGGCGATGGTGTGAGGGAGTCCTGTCCAGCGGCCCAGGGGTGCGCCAAGAAATGCGGACGATGGTCAAATTGCGCTTCGCGCGCGAAGAAGGTCAGACGATGACGGAGTACGCCGTCGCGCTCACCGTCATCACCGTTGCGACCGTCGCGGTGTTCACTGCGCTTTCCGGCAGCATCTTCGGCGCGGTCAACAACGCCGTCTCGGTTCTCACCGCCTCGGCCTGAGCACGACGGCGACGGTACCGAACGGGAGACGGCGCGGCCGTCCGTCGACGGTCACGTCGACGTTGCCCGAGGCGCCGAGCGAGAGCCACACTGCCGGCGCGCGCAGAGTCACCGACTCACCCTCGAGGAGCGTGCGCGCCGCCTCGAGCGTGCGGCCGGTCGCCGAGCCCGCCCTCGCCTCGAGCCAGCAGCTGCCTCGCGTCGCGGTGACGGTCACCCTCGCAAGCCTGACGGGCGCACGCTCGACGATCGTCGTCGCCGCGGGCAGAGGCTCCGGTCGGGCAGCCGTGGTCGCAGCGACCGCGGGCTCCAGCGTCTGAGCTTCCGAGCGGGCCTCCAACGGGATCACGCCGGCGAGCACGAGCCCGAACAGCCCGACCAGCACCGCGGCGCAGCCCGCGAGGAGCCAGAACAGGATGTCCTTTGTCCGCTTTCGCACGTGACGACCCCGCCGCGAGGGTACTGAGCGTCCCGGTCGGCGGACGGGCGCCGCGCCGGCGGCCGCCCCTCGGAGGCGACCGCCGTGCGGGCTTCGTCCCGGCCGTAGCTAGGGGAGCCGGGAGAACCAGAGCGACGAGAGCACTGCGCCGAAGAGCAGCAGCACGGCGCCGGCGGCGGTGAAGATCACCGTCAGCTCCCGCTGCTCCTCCTCGACGCCGACCTGCGAGCCGATCTCCTCGTAGACGCTGCGTAGCGCCTCCGCGTCGGCGGCGGCGAAGAAGCGACCGCCGGTCATCTCGGCGACCTCGGTCAACGTCTCCGGGTCCGGCGGCACGGCGATCGTGCGGGTCCCGCCGTAGCCGTCCGGGCCTTCGATCGTGCCCTCCGCTGTACCGAGAGCGACGGTGTACACCGGCACCTTGGCGTCGACGGCCTGCTGGGCCGCCTCGACGGGCTCGAAGTCACCCGTCGTGTTGGCTCCGTCCGAGAGCACGAGCACGATCACGGGGCTCTCGCCCTCGGCCGGCTGCTCGTCCTCGTCGAGGTTCGAGACGCCGAGCTCGACCGAGCGGGCGATCGCGTCGCCGAGGGCGGTGCCGTTGTCCGCCTCGAGCCGCTCCAGCGCGCGGACTGCCTCGGCGCGGTCGGCCGTCGGCGGCACGATCACGTCCGCCTGGTCGGAGAACGAGACCACGCCGACCTGGAAGTCCTCGGGCAGGTCCTCGACGAATGAGCTCGCGACGTCGCGGGCCACCGCCATGCGATCGGGGGCGATGTCGGTCGCGGTCATCGACCCGGAACTGTCCATCGCGAGGATCACCGTGGCCTCCTCGCGGGGAACCGCGACGGCCATCTCCGGCCGTGCGAGCCCGACCACGAGCGCGCTCAGCGCGAGGAGCGTGAGCACCGGCGGCACGTGCCGCCGCCACCGAGGCCGGCGCGCGACGATGTTCGCCAGCAGGTCGACGTTGGTGAACCGCGCCACGTAGCGAGGGCGACGCCGTTGCATGAACAAGTAGGCGATCGCCAGCACCGCGACAACGGCGAGGCCCCAGAGCGCCATCGGCCAGGCAAAGCTCATCGCCGCCTCCCTTCCTGGGCAAGTGAGCCGACGAGCGGCTTCAGCCAGTCGCCGGCGGTCGAGAGGACGACGTGCGCGACGCCGGCCGAGCGGAGCTCGCGTGCGATCTCTGCCCGCTCCTCGGCCGCCTCCTCGTTGAACTGGGCGCGGAGCTTCTTGTCGCGCGTGTCGACGCGCACCGCACGATCCGACTCCGGGTCAACGAGCCACACGTCGCCGACGTCGACCAGCTCGAGCTCGCGCGGGTCGCTGATCTCGACCGCGACGACCTGGTGTCGCGTCGCGAGCCGCAGGAGCGACCGACGCCAGCCGCGCGGACCGCGAAAGTCGGAGATGACCACGATCACCGAGCTGCGGCGGGCGATGCGGTCGAGCCGCTTCAGCGCCGTGCCCAGGTCGGTCGGGCCTGACGGCTCGAGATCGGGCTCGCGCCGAATCGCGTGGAGCAGCGGCAGGAGCGCCCGTGAGCCCTGGCGAGCCGGAGCAGTCGTCGGCGCGGTGTCGCCGAACGTCGCGAGGCCGAGCCGGTTCCCGCGCCGGGTCGCGAGGTGGCCGACGGCCAGCGCGGCGCCCTCCGCGACGTCCCACTTCCGCCGGTCGGCGGTGCCGAAGGTCATCGACGGCGACGTGTCGAGCAGGAGCCAGCAGTCCGCTGCCCGCTCCGCCACGTGCACGCGGACATGCGTCTCGCCCGTGCGCGCGGTCACGTTCCAGTCGATCCGCCGGACGTCGTCGCCGAGGGTGTAGGGCCGGATCTGCGCGAGCTCCGTGCCGTCACCGAGCAGCCAGGAGCGGTGGTCGCCCGCGAGGAGGCCGTCGATCCGGCGGCGAACGGTCAGATCGACCTTGCGCAGCAGGGCCTGCGGGATGTCGCCCGGTCCGGGGCGGGCCGGCGAGCGAGCGGGGCCGAGCGCGTGCAGCGCGGTCATGCAACCTCCTCGCGCGCCAGCTCCAGCCGGGGCATCGGCACGGCGTCGAGGATCTTGTCGAGGATCTGATCCGGGGTCACGTCCTCGGCGAGCGCCTCGTAGCTGAGCACGAGCCGGTGCCGGAGCACGTCCTTCGAGAGCTCACGGACGTCCTGCGGGAGCGCGTAGCGGCGACCGCGCAGCAGCGCGAGCGCCCGCGCGCCGACGAGCAGGTTGATGGGGCCGCGGGGGCTGGCGCCGAACTCGATGAACGGAGCGAGCTCCTCGAGGCCGACCTCGGCGGGTCGTCGGGTCGCGGTGGCGAGATCGAGCGCGTACCGCGAGATCGCGGGGTCGACGTAGACGTTCTTCGTCGCCTGCCGGAGGCTCTCGAGGGTCTCGAGCGAGAGCAGCTGCTCGACGGCGACGGGCTCGGCGAGCGCCCGGTGCAGGACGGTCAGCTCGTCGGACGGCTTCGGGTAGTCGACGACGACCTTGAGCATGAATCGGTCGACCTGCGCCTCGGGGAGGGCGTACGTGCCCTCGGACTCGATCGGGTTCTGCGTCGCCATCACGAGGAAGGGGGCCGGCACGGGATGGGTCTCCTTGCCGATCGTCACCTGCCGCTCCTGCATCACCTCGAGCAGCGCCGACTGCACCTTCGCGGGCGCGCGGTTGATCTCGTCGGCGAGCAGGAAGTTGCAGAAGACCGGTCCGAGCTCGGTCTCGAACGTCGTCTTGCCGGGCCGGTACATCCGCGTGCCGACGAGGTCGGACGGCACCAGGTCGGGCGTGAACTGCACCCGCTGGAAGGTGCCGCCGAGGACGTTGGCGACGGTCTTGATGGTCAGGGTCTTCGCGAGGCCGGGGACGCCCTCGATCAGCAGGTGCCCGTCCGCCAGGAGGCAGACGAAGACCCGCTCGAGCATCTCGTCCTGGCCCGCGATGACGCGCTTGATCTCGAATACTGCGGCTTCGACCGTCAGCTGCTCGGGGGTGCTGAGCGAGACGGCTCGCAGGTGGGTTTCGTTCACGTGTGGCTCTCCTCGTGTGGACTGTTGGACACGAGGGTGCCGCCGGTTCCTGGGAGTTTCCTGAGAGCTCCTTGAGATGCGGCTACGAGTGCCGTAACTCGATTCGGCCTTCGCTCGTTCTCTTCCTACAAGCGGGCAACAGGAGGGATCAATGAACCTGCTCTACATCATCTTGATCGTCGTGCTCGTCCTCGCGCTGCTGGGTTTCGTCGGCGGCCGCGGCCGCTGGTAGCTGCGCACTAGGTCGAACGACACGTCTCGCTAGGCCGCCCGGCACTTGCCGGGCGGCCGCGCATGCGGCACGGTGTCCGCATGCACCATGCCGCCGCTCTCGAAGTCCTCGCGCGTGCCGATGCGGCGCCGGCGCTCCCGCGGCTCGGCGGGATGGCCAGGCCGAACGGCGTGGTTATCGTCGGCGAGCGCTACTGGGCGTTCGCGACGACCGACGGTGGGCTGCACGAGGGGACGATGCCGTCGGCCTCGGCACGCGCACGCAGGATCCCCCTGCTCCGCGGCCTGATCCAGCTTGCGTCGTCACTGCGGCCGCTGGCACGGGGGGCCGGTGTCGCGCGCGGCCGCGAACGCCTCGTCCTCCTCGCGGCGGTGATCCTGCCCGCGGCGCTGCTGCCGCTCCTCTCGCCGGCGCTCGAGCTGCCGGTCGGGCTCGTGTGTGCGGCAGCGCTCGTCGTCTGGCTGATGCGGGGCCGGACGCTCAGGCTGCACGGCGCCGAGCACCGCGCGATCGCTGCCGTCGAGCGGCGGAGCCTCGTCGGGGCCTGGGACGGCACCGCCCGCCCGAGCCGATTTGCACCCCGGTGCGGGACGAACTTTGCCGTGCTCGCGCTCCCGGTCACGGCGATCGTCGACCGGCTGTGGCCGATCGCCGCGGCGCCCGTCGTCTCGAGTGTGCTCGTGGTCGGCCTCTCGCTCGGCGCGACGATGGAGCTGTGGAAGGCGGTTCAGCACCCGTCAGGCGTCCTGCGTGGCCTGATCCTGCCGGGTCTCGCGCTGCAGCGGCTGACGACGAGGGAGCCGCAGCTCGACGACACTCGTGTCGCGCTCGTCGCGACCGCATCGGTGCTCCGCCGCGAGCTCGAGCGCTAGCGCTCGACGCGCTCCGGTGCGCCGTAAGGCCGGAGCGCGGAAGGCACGTCGCCGCCGAAGTTCTCGAGGATTGCGAGCGCCATCCGGTCGACCACCGCGGTGCCGTTCAGGGTGTGCACGGGCTCGAGGCCGCGCTCGCCGCGGTAGCGGATGCCGAGCCGCCGCGCCTGGAAGTCCGTGGTGTTCGAGACCGAGGCCGTCTCGCGGTAGCGCTCCTGGCTCGGGAACCAGATCTCGACGTCGTAGGTCTTGGCCGACGCGCTCGACATGTCGCCCGCGGGCAGGACGACGACGCGGTACGGGAGCTCGAGTTCTCGCACGAGCTCCTCGGTGTTGGCGAGCAGGAGCTCGTGCTCGTCCCACGACGCCTCCGGCGTTGTGAACGCGAACTGCTCCACCTTGTTGAACTGGTGGACGCGGATCATGCCGCGCGTGTCGCGGCCGGCCGCGCCTGCCTCGCGGCGGAAGCATGCCGAGAAGGCGACGTAGCGGAGCGGGAGCTCGCCGACCTCCAGGATCTCGCCGGCGTGGAGGCTCGCGAGCGGGATCTCGGCGGTGCCGGCGAGGTACAGGCCGTCGGCCGGCAGCTCGTAGACGTTCTGCTCGTCGGACGGGAACGCGCCGGTGCCGATGAGGGCCTCCTCGCGTACGAGCACGGGCGGCAGCACGCTGATGAAGCCCTTCTCGGCCAGGCGGTCGAGCGCGAAGCGATACAGCGCGAGCGAGAGCCTGGCCGTGTCGCCGATCCAGTAGCCGAAGCGCGCGCCCGACATCCGCGCGGCCCGCTCCATGTCGAATCGGCCCACCTCGGTGTGCTCGCGCGCCTCGCCGGCGCGTGGCTCGCCGATGCGCCGCACCTCGGCCGCGTCCTCGTCCGAGGCCCCGTCCGGGACGTCGTCGTGCGGGGCGTTGGGGACGCGGAGGGCGAGCCGGTCGCGCTCCTCCTCCGCGGCGGCGAGCGCCTCCTCGGCCGACCTCAGCTCGTCCTTCACGCCCTGCAGCTCCTCGAGCTGCTCGGGCGTCGGCTTGCCCTTCAGCTTCGTCCGGCCGCGCAGCTCGTCCACGCGCGGGACGAGCTCGCGCCAGCGCTCGTCGGCGGCGAGCAGCGCGTCGAACGTCTCGGCCGCGCCCTTTCGCGCCAGGGCAGCCCGGACCGTCGCGGGGTCGTTTCGGGCGGCCTTGAGGTCGATCACGCCTGTGAGTCTAGAAGCGCCTCGAGCACGGACGCGACGCCGGCCTCGTTCGGGCCGGGGCACGTCCAGTCGGCGAGCGCCTTGAGGCGCGGGTGGGCGTCGGCGACCGCGATGCCGTAGCCGGCCCACTCGAGCAACTCGACGTCGTTCTCGCCGTCGCCGAACGCGATCGTCCGTTCCGCGTCGAAGCCCATCAGCTCCGCGACGTACGCCATGCCGCTGCCCTTCGAGACCTCGGGGCTCGCAAGCTCGAGGAAGACCGGCAGCGACGTGGCGACGAAGAGCCGCTCGTGGAAGCGGCCGCGGAACCGCTCCGCAAGCTCGCCGATGCGCGGCTCGTCGTCGACGGCGACGAGCTTCGTCGGCGGACGGTCGAGCCACTCGGAGAGCCGTCCGACGGCCGTCACTGGGATGTTCTGGAAGCCGGCATACCGCTCCGCGTAGGCGTTCAGCTCCGCCACGTACAGGTCGTCGTCGACGTAGCAGTTGACGTGCACGCCCTCCTCCTCGAACGCGAGGAGCGCCTCACGGGCCAGCTCGACGTCGATAGGGACGTGCCGCAGGAACCTGCCGCTCACCGGCTCGGCGACGAGGGCGCCCTGGTAGCAGACGACCGGATCGTCGATGCCGGCCCGCTCTGCGTACGGCCGGACGGAGCGGAACATCCTGCCGGTCACGATCACGAACGGGATTCCACGTCCGCGGACGGCCGCGATCGCCTCGAGCGTGCGCGGCGAGAGCTGAGCGTCGTCGCCGATCAGGGTGCGGTCGAGGTCGCACGCGACCGCCTCGACCGCGAGCGGAAAGTCGTCGGGGAGCTTAAGAGCTCGATTCAAAATGAACGCCATCACCGCTCCGGCACGCTCGGCGGCGCCTGGCGGCGTCCTCAGTCGCGCCCGTATCTGTTCGATACGACCGCTCCCTGCGTCCTTGCCAACCACCACCGATCGCGCCGGATCGGAGGGGCGTCATTCTGAACCGAGCTCTCGGGCCTAGCCTGAGGTGCTGTCGACGACGTAGGCGGCGACGTCGGCGATCTGTTCCTCGGACAGCTGTTCGCCGAACGCAGGCATCGCGCCGGCGCCGTTCGTGACGCGGTCGACGACGAGTTCCAGGTCGGGCTGCGAATCGTCGAGATTGGGCCCGATCGACCCGCTCGAACCGGCGGCCTCGAGCGTGTGGCAGCTGCCGCAGCCGTTCGCCGTGAACACCTCTTCGCCCGCCGCGGCGTCGCCTTCGACCGTCGATGCCGGCGCCTCCTCGGTCGTCCCCTCGGGCAGCGTGCCGATCACGGTCTCCGGCGTCGGGGACACCTCCTCGCCGCCGCCGCACGCGGCGACGGCCATGAGCAGGACGCAGAGCAGCAGCGTTGTCAGGGCCGCGCGCTTCATCGTCGCGGAGTCTAACGGGAGGTCGAACGCGCGGTCTCAGTCGCCGTCGGCGGGCGTGCGCGCGTGGCTCTCGCGTACGCCGCCGGCCCTGCCCGGGCGACCGCGACGGCCGCGACCGCGCCGACGCCGACGATGTCGGACGGTGTGTCGTTGAGGAGGAGCGAGACGGCGATCGCCGCGAGCAGCGCGTCCGTGACCGGTGAGCGCGGCCGGCGGAGGGCCACCGCCACGAGCACTCCGAGTCCGACGAGGACGACGGCCACCGCCCCGGCGCTCGCGGCGGTGCGGCGGACGGAGAGCTCGAGCCGGTCGGCGAGGTCGCCGGCGAGCGCGCCGGGGCCGTCTCCGAGCGCGCCCGTGACATGGCTCTCGCCGCCCGTCGCCGCGTCGACGCCGACGAGGACGAGCGCGAGCGCGACCGCGGCCGTCGCGAGCGCAGCGATCCGCACGGGCGTCAGGCCGAGTCCGCGGAGGCGCACGGCCAGCACCGCGTAGCCGACGAGGAGCACGGCGAGGCCGCCGCCGTCCGCGCCGAACCGGTTGCCGCCGACCGTGACGAGCGCCAGGACGGCGACCGCGACGCCGCCTGAGCCGAGGAGCGCGGCGCCGACGAAGGAGGGCACGAGCAGCAGCGTCTCGAGGAGGTTGTTGATCCCGTAGAAGCGACCCGACTGCGACGGGCCGAGCGGGGAGAGCGCGACCGTCTCCGCATCGAGCCCCAGCGACAGAAGGTAGGCCGTGAGGATCGCGGTGCACGAGAGCCCGAGCGGCAGCGCGACCGCGGCCGCCCCGGCCGCGACCGCGAGCACGGGCTCGAGCCAGAGGTTCGCGGCGAGCGCGACGAGGATCGCCCTGAGTGCGAGCACCGGCCTCGAGAAGGCGAGCACGAGCACGACCGCCGCGAGCAGGAGGGTCAGGGGCAGGCGGCGGCTGTCGTTGCGCTCGATTCGCTCGTCGAGCCGCTCGAGCGCGGCGACGGGGTCTTCGGCGGGCACGGCTCGCAGCCGCCCGGTCGCGACGTCCGCGACCGAGACGAGGCCGTCGATCCGGGTCGAGCTGGAGGTGAGCAGGCCGTCCCAGCCGAGCACCGCGATCGGGTAACGCGTGTCGTTGTCGGTACGGCCCTCCGGCGGGAGCGAGACGAGGATCTCGGGCGCTCCCGGCCTGCCGAGCTCGAGCACGGGCTCGCCGCCGGGGACGCCGCCGAGCAGGTCGTGCTCGACGCGCCCGCGGAGCAGCGCCGCCAGCGCGGCCTCGCGAGTGACCGTCGGGCCGGCGCCGGGGACGAGCAGGCCGAGCGCCGCCCGGCCCTCGTACTCCTCGAGTTCGAACGTCGGCACGACGCGCACGCCTGCACCCGCCGGTGGAGCGAGGACGAGGCCGAGAGCCACGATCGCGACGAGCCGGCGCACGCGTGAGAGGATCGCAGGCCGTGACGGCCGCCGATGTCCTGCCCGAGTTCCACCATCGCGAGCGGCACTCGATCCGCGTCGACGCGTCGCCCGAGAAGGCGCTCGCGGCTGTAAAGCAGGCGCGGCTCGAGGACATGCCCGGCCTCCGGTTCCTCTTCGGGCTGCGCGGGCTGCGCCCGGGGCAATCGGGCTCGCTCTGGGACGCGATGTGCGCCTCGTTCTTCCGGCCGGCGGGTGACGACACGCTCGTCGCGGTCGGAAAGCCGTGGGTTCTGCGTGGCGGCATGCGGGTCGTCGACGACTTCGACGCGTTCGCGGAGCCCGGCTACGCCAAGATGGCCGTCGACTTCCGGTTCGTCGACGGCCGGCTGACGACGGAGACGCGGGTGCTGCTTACGAGCCCGGATGCACGACGCCGGTTCCGCCCGTACTGGCTCGTGGTCAGGCCGTTCAGCGGCCTGACGCGCCGGCTGTGGCTTCGGGCGGCAAAGCGCCGCGCTGAGACGTAGGTTTCGTCCGTGATCGACGAGCGGATCGAGGCATACGCCGAGGCGCACACCACACCGCCGCCGGAGCTCCTACGGGAGCTGGCGGCGGAGACGCAGGCGACGATGCGCCTGCCGCAGATGCTCACCGGGACGACCGAGGGGCGGCTGCTCGAGCTGCTCGTCCACGCGATCGGTGCCAGAAGGGTCCTCGAGATCGGCACGTTCACCGGCTACTCCGCGTTGTCGATGGCCGCAGCGCTGCCGGACGACGGGCGTATCGACACGTGCGACATCGATCCCACGCATGTCTCGGTGGCCGAGCGCTACATCGCGCGCAGTGAGCACGCCGCCAAGATCACCGTCCACGTCGGGCCGGCGCTCGAGTCGATCGCGAGGCTCGAGGGCGACTTCGACTTCGTCTTCATCGACGCCGACAAGGCGAATTACGACAACTACTACGAGGCGGTCCTGCCGCGGCTCAGTCCCGGCGGCCTGATCGCGATCGACAACACCCTCTGGAGCGGCCGTGTGCTCGATCCGGAGGACGACGACTCGAAAGCGATCGCCGCGCTCAACGAGAAGCTCGCGGCGGACGCGCGGATCGTGTGCGTTCAGCTGACGGTGCGCGACGGCGTCACCCTCGTGCGCAAGCGCTGAATCGCTAACCGGGCCCGGCTGCGGCCGTCTGAGAGGACGATGGACACAACGCGTGTGAGCCTTTCCCGCGGCGGCGCGCACGCGACCTGCGTGGGCGTTGGGCCGTTCGAGATCCAGCTGCTCACGTTCGCCCCGAACCACTCGATCGCGCCGATCGAGTTCGCGCGGGGCTACGTCGTCGCCGTGCTCGACGGGGCGGTCGCGAAGACGTTCCTCCGCACGGACTGGTCGCTCGGTCGCAACAGCCTCGCCATGCTCCCGGCCGGGGCGGCGCACGAGAGCCTGTTCGGCCGCGAGACGACGCGGGTCGTGGCGATCCGCGGTCGCGACGGCGATCCGCCGGCGCTCGACCGGGCGCTTCACCGGCTGCGGCACGTCCGCGCGGCGGCCTCGACCGCCGTTGCCTGCAGCCTCGCCGGCGAGCTGCGCGCCGCTGACGCGAGCTGGCCGCTCGCGGTCGAGGGCCTCGCCCTGCAGCTGCTCGCGATCGCCGTCCGGTCGGAGCAGCCTGCTGCCCGCGGACGACCCCGGTGGCTGCAGGAGGCACGGGAGCTGCTGCACGAGCGCACGCCGGCGCCGGGCTCGCTGAGCGAGCTCGCGGCGGAGGTCGGCGTCTCCGCCGCGAGATTGGCGCGGACGTTCCGGCACGAGCACGGCGTCACCGTCGGCGAGTACTCGCGCGCGCTTCGCCTCGATTGGGCGGCGTCCCAGCTCGGCGCGGCCGAGCTGTCGCTCGCGCAGATTGCGGTCGACGCCGGCTTCGCCGACCAGAGCCACTTCACGCGCGCGTTCCGGGCCTGGGCCGGGACGACTCCCGGGCGGTACCGCGAGCTCGTGCGCGGCTCGGAGCCGGTGCTGGTCCGGCCCCGAGCCGCCCTTTCGGACTAGCCGCTGACGTAGAGGTCGCCGCGGTCGAGGAAGAACGGGAACATCACGGTCGGCGCCGCGTCGCAGTAGGCCTGCGCCGTCCCGGGGCCACCGGCGCCGATGGTCGACGACATGTCCGGCTCGAATGGCCAGCCCCGGCTCCGGTCCTGCACCTGGAACCACATGTCGAGGCCGATCAGGTTCGCGCGGGAGCTCTGCTCGATCTTCCCGCCGACCCACAGATGGTCGTCCCGGAAGGCCGCGCAGGTCAGCGAGCCCGCGACGGTCAGCTCGACGCCGTCCCGCACCTGCTTGTACGAGTAGCGGCCCGTGGCACTTCCGTCCGAGTAGCCCCTGACGCTGAACGAGAACGGGAAGACGTTGAAGGTCGACCCCGCCGCCGTGCCCGTGAAGCCGTAGCGGCCGTTCGCGACATTCAGGAAGCCCTGCCGCTCCCCTGAGGCGCTCCCCGCCGACACGGCGACGAGGCCTGCGACGAGGAGGGAGATGACGATCGGTCTGCGCAACGGGAACCGCCTTTCGTGGTCGAGTGGCTCGACCGTAGTGAGGCGGCACGGCGCCGTCTTGAACGCACGTGACGGCGTGGAACGCGCGTGACGGACACGTCCGAAACGGACGGTACGGTCCCGGCCCATGCGTCTCGTCGTCGCCCGCTGCGAGGTCACGTACACAGGCCGCCTGAACGCGTTCCTGCCCGAGGCGGTCCGGTTGCTGATGCTGAAGGCGGACGGCTCGGTGCTCGTCCACGCCGACTCAGGAGGCTACCGACCGAGCAACTGGATGACACCGCCGACGGTGATCGAGGAGTCGGACGGGCTGATCGTCGTCCGCAAGCGCGCGGGCAAGACCGAGGATCGGCTCGAGATCCGATTCACCGAGGTGCTCGCCGACGAGGAGCATGAGCTGGACGAGGTCGCCGGGCTCGAGAAGGACGGGGTGGAGGCGCACCTGCAGGAGGCGCTGGCCGCGGCGCCGGGGTGGCTGGAGGACGAGCTCCGCCTCGACCGGCGTGAGTGGATGACCGAGATCGGGCCGGTCGACCTGATGTGCAGGGACGCCGACGACGGCTGGGTCGCAGTCGAGATCAAGCGCATCGGGACGATCGAGGCCGTCGAGCAGCTGACGCGTTACCTCGGCTTCATCCGGGCCGACCGGGCCAAGGCGGGCTGCCGCGGGATCCTCGCCGCGCAGCGCTTCAAGCCACAGGCGGTCACGCTGGCCGAGTCGCGCGGGATCGCCTGCGTCGCGGTCGACCTCGAGGTGCTCCGCGGCGAGCGTGAGCCCGAGCTGACGCTGTTCGGCTAATCCGAAGTGGACACTTTCGACGGCGCGGAGAGTACACTACGATCATGGCCGTGGAAGTGGGGATCAAGGAGCTCCGCGCAAACCTCAGCGCGTATCTCGACCGCGTCAAGTCGGGCGAAGACCTCGTCGTCACGGAACGGGGAACGCCGATCGCGCACGTGACACAACCAGGCGGGAGTCGAGCACGGCGCGCGGAGCTGATCGCCCGGGGAACGCTCACCCCGGCCAGGCGGCCGTGGCGGGGAGTCATGGGAGAGCCGGTGCCCGTCGAAGGCTCGGTCGTCGAGCTGCTCCTGCGTAACCGCGACTCCCGCGCCTGAACGGGTACGCCGACGCCTCCGCCCTCGTTGCGGCTCTCGTCGGCGAGGCGAACAGCGCTGCTGCGCGTGACGCCTTGGTCGCCCTCGACGAGGTGTATTCGTCTCGGCTTTCGTACGTCGAGGTTCGGTCGGCGCTGGCGGCGGCCCGCCGAGCGAAGCGGCTGACACCGACGGGTTTTCTGCAGGCGAAGGCCGAGCTGGAGCTCTGGTGGGAGTCGATCGAGTCGATTGAGCTCGACGAAGAGGTCGCGTCTGCTGCGGCGGAGGTCGCAGAGGCGTTTGCACTGCGCTCCCACGACGCGGTTCAGCTCGCGTCGGCGCTCGTGCTCGTCGAGCCCATGCTCGTCGTCGTGTCTCTCGACGAGAGGCTGCGTCGCGCGGCGGGTGACGCCGGGCTCGACGTGGCTCCCTAGGGCACGACCGCCGCCTTGAGGTAGTCGGCCGGGGGGTCGGCGAGGAGAGCCGCCACTCCCTCCAGCCCGACGCGGTGCGTGATCAGGCGCTCCCATGGATAGGCGCCGCTCGCGAGGAAGGCGAGGGCCGCCCGGACGTGGCGCGGTGCGTGGTGGAACGCGCCGCGGAGCGTCAGCTCCTCGTAGTGGAGCCGATACGTGTCGACGCGGAGCTCGGAGCCGCGCTCGCGTCCGCCGAAGTAGACGACCGTGCCGCCCGGACGGACGAGCTCGAGGGCTCGCTGCCACGCGTCCTCGGTGCCGGCCGCCTCGACGACGACGTCAGCGCCATCGCCGTCACCCACCTCGGCGCCGAACAGCGGAGCGAGCGCGCGGCGCTCCGGGCGCCCGCCAACGATCTCGGGGAGGCCGCCGGCGTCGCGGACGCAGGCGGCGAGCATCAACCCGATCGGTCCCGCGCCGACGATCGCGACTCGGTCTCCGGCCCCCACCTCCGCACGCTCGACGCCGCGCAAGCAGCAGGCGAGCGGCTCGACCATCGCCGCGACCTCGGGGTCGAGCCCGCGGGGGACGGGGAGGAGGTTAATCCGCGCGATCGGCTCCGGCACGAGCAGAAACTCGGCATAGGCGCCGTTCAGGAGCTCGAGCGGCCCGCCACGCTCGTCGCCTGCAGCGGAGTTCGCCGCGACGACACGGCGGCCGTTGGCGTCGATGCCGCAGAACTCGTGCCCGAACGGGCTCGGCAGCTCGCCGAGCAGCACCGGGTGTCCGCGGCGGAACGTCTTCAGGTCGGTGCCGTCGGTGAGCGCGACCTCGACTCGGACGAGCATGTCGCCGGGCCCCGGCTCGGGCCGCGGTACGTCCTCGAGGCGAAGGTCGCGGGGGCCGTAGAACCTCAGCGCCCTCACGGGCGGAAGACGACCTTGAGCGCGCGGCCCTCCGTGTAGAGCGCGAGACCCTCGTCGAAGCGTCGCAGCGGCAGCACCGTCGGCTCCGGGACGTCCAGCTCGGGCAGGAGCGCCGCGGCCTCCGCCATGTGCCGCGGCGTCGCCGAGCGCGCGCCCACGAGCGTCAGCTCGCGACGGTAGACGTCGTCGAGGTCGAGCTGCCCGGCGGGGGCGAAGACGACGACGGTACCGCCCGGCGCGACGAGCTCGAGCGGCGCCGCCGGGGCGCACAGCACGGCGGCGTCGACGGGGCCGTCCGGCGGCCTGCCTGTCCGGTCCGGCCGCTCGTCGAGGACGAAGACGTCGTCGCCGCGCCGTCGCAGGACCTCGGCGAAGAGCCGTCCGACGAAGCCGTGGCCGACGACGAGAACACGGCCAGGCGGCACGCGCTCGGCGCCGCGGAGCACACAGGCCAGAGGCTCGACGTACGTTGCGCGGGCGTCGTCGAGCGCGGGCGGCACGTCGACAGACTCTGTCGCGCGGACACGCTCGGCGAAGCCGCCGGGCACGATCGTCGGCGCGGCGAACTCGTCGCACGTCGACTCGTTCCCCGCCAGGCACCGGTCACACGCGCCGCACGGGCGGTGGTGGACGAGGACGACGCGCCGCTCGTCGGCCGTCTCGGCGACGACCTCGTGGCCGAGGACGCGCCCGGCGAACTCCGGGCGCAGCTTCTCCACATCCGAGCCGCAGAGCCCGCACGCGAGCACGCGGAGGGTCGCGCCGCCGGGCTCCTCGAGGTCCGCGAGACGCGGGCGGCCGGCGGTGTCTAGGGCGACGGCGAGCACTGTGCGACAATGGGGACGCTCGGCATGAGACGAACGCTACTCGTCGTCGGCGTCTTCCTTGCCGCAGGCGCGATCGCGCTGCCGGCGGTGGCCGTGCGCGCGGCGACGGACCAGTCCTCCCGGCCCTTCCCGGGCGGCCGCTACTTCGTCGTCGGCTGCGGCTTCAGCCACCGGAACAACGACGACGCGATCGCGCTCGCCGGGAAGCCCGGCACGTCCCACAACCACACGTACGTCGGCAACCTCGCCGTCGATTCGGCGACAACGCCCGAGTCGCTCCTCGGCGGCGCCACGAGCTGCGGCGACGCCGGCGACTCGTCCGCGTACTGGGTGCCGACGCTCTACGCAGGCAAACGGCCGCTTCGGCCGCTCGTGGCCACGATCTACTACGTCCGGCGCACGTCCGGGCCGGTGCGTGCGCTGCCGGCGGGGCTGAAGATGATCGCCGGCGACCAGCGCGCAAGGAAGCCGCAGCCGCTCGGCGTCGTCGGCTGGGCGTGCGGCGGGCTCGGCGCGACGCCGCGCTCGGCCGTCGTGCCTGCGTGCGGTGAGGACGACTCGATCAGCTTCCGGGTCACGTTCCCGAACTGCTGGAACGGCAGGGACCTCGACAGCGAGGATCACAAGCGGCACGTCGCGTACTCCGTCCGCGGGCGCTGCCCGGGCTCGCATCCGGTCGCGCTGCCGACGCTGCTCCTGATCATGCTCTATCCGTCGACGGAGTTCGGCGCCCCGCTGCAGGCCTCGGGCCGCTACGGCGCGCACGGGGACTTCATCAACGGCTGGAACCCCGAGCTGCAGGCCAAGCTCGTCGAAGCGCTCAACTGAGGCGCGCTACAATCCACCACCGCGGGGCTATAGCTCAGTTGGGAGAGCGCCTGGATCGCACCCAGGAGGTCGGCGGTTCGAGTCCGCCTAGCTCCACCTCAAGAACCGCTGGAACGAGCGGCTTGCGTGGGCTGAGGCGAAAACGTATGGGCCTTCCTCTCGATGCTGGCGACCCAGAACCCGCTTGATTGCGGTCGCGGCCGCGCTTCGGGAACGCCTCGATCTTGGCGTAGGGGAGGGGAGGGGCGGCGATGGCCGCCGCCCCTCCCCCAAGTGCGTGTGACGGTTCCTAGTCGCAGTAGACGCGAGGGAGTGTCGGCGGGTAGGGCTCGACGCCCTCGAGTGCCCATGCAAAGACGTGGGCAATCCCCGCCAGGTCGCAAGCCGACAGCACTGGGACGATGTTGTTGCTCCGGTCCCAGCCATATCCCATGAGGTCCGTGGACTCGAGCAGCGGCTCCGCATGTCCAAGCCCGAGTGCATGGCCGAGTTCATGCATCGTGACGTAATACAGGTACTGCGGCGAATAAGGATCGAGGCCCAGGCTCGGCGGCAGATCGGATCGGACGATGACGTTGGGGCACTTGTGGTGTCCGCAGATCGCAAATCCGCCGAAGACGGTGCCGCCGGCTGTGGGGTTGTAGTGGAGGACGATGTCGGCCTTGTGCTTTGCGGTGTATTCGTTGGTCACGTCGCTGAGCGTGATCAGGCCGCCGAATTCCTGGCGAAGCGCGTAGTCCCAATCAGTGATCGCCTGGTGCACCGCGGCGAGCGACTGCTCACTTACCTTCGGGTGTGCCTGGACGGCGACCGTCAGGTTCGTGTGATCCCACCAGTAGCCCGGATAGTTGAACGCACCGTGCAGGATCAGAACGCTTTCAGTGTCCTCCGGCGTCGGCGCGGGCCGCAAGGGATCGACCACCTCAGCCGGGGCCGCAGCCGTCGCGACCGGAAGCACAAGCGTCGCCAGCACAAGCAGCAGTAGGAGTCTTCTCATTCGTCCCTCTCCTCTCCGTTCTCGTCGGACGTAAGCGACAACACGTATCTCCCGCGCACAACCAGCCGAAACGAGATCGGCGCCGCAGCACATCAGGAAGCAGCGGGCGCGCCTAGCGCTCAGTGGTTCAAGGCGGCAAGCTCCGACCAGCGATTGCGGGGCTCTTGAGCGCGTGATCGTTCCTGGTGGTTGTTTCGAACGCGGTAGGACCACCGGGCGAAAAACGTGCGATTCTTTGTTGACATCGTGCTCGCACCGCCGCTCAGCATCGACGGCACGCTCGCTTCGCCGGCCTCGTTCGACATGGAGCCTCGGTCACTCCACGTTGCGGAGGGCTAGGAATGACGGGCCGGTCGTCGTCTGAGATATCCGTGGCAGTCGATGTCGAACAACTGGTGCGCGACCGGGCAGAACTGCATGAGCTGCAGATCGCAACGAGCGAAGTGCTCGAGGCCATCGGCCGGTCGGGCTTCGGCTCCGCGCTCGAGCCGATATTCGAGACGGTCGTGCGCCACGCGATGCACTTGTGCCGGGCGGACGTCGGCATCATCTTCATGCAGGAGCTTGATCACTACCGGCTTGCGTGGTTCTCCGGAGGGTCGCCGGAGTACCGATCTGAACTCGCCGCGCGCGAGGTTCCGCTTGGCCGGGGAACGCTCGTCGGGCGCGTGGGGCTCGAGCGTCGTCCTGTGCTGCTGGCGGACGTCCTTGCCGATCCTGACTACGAGTGGACGGAGGCTCGTAGGCTCGGAGGTTTTCGGACGATCGTAGGCGTCCCGATGCTCAGCGGCGATGAGGTCGTCGGCGTCATCTCGCTTTCGCGACGAACGGTCGATCCCTTCACTGCGCGGGAGATCGACGTCGCAACGACATTCGCTGCTCAGGGCGCGATCGCGATCCGGAACGCGACTCTCATCCAGCAGCTCGAGCTGCGCACGCGCGAGCTCGCGCGGTCGGTCGAAGAGCTCGAAGGCCTGCGCGAGGTCGGGGAGGCGGTGAACTCGAGCCTGGACATTCAGGAGGTACTCGGGTCGATCGTCGCGCACGCCGTGCAGCTGTCAGGCGCCGAAGGGGGCTCGATCTTCGAGTTGGCCGATGACGCGGAGACATTCGAGGTTCGGACTGCGTTCGGCACGAGCGAGGAGTTGGTCGCTGCGCTTCGTGCCACGCGTATCGGTCTCCGGGAGACCCTTGTCGGCCGTGCGGCCCTGACGCGGACGCCGGTTGCGGTCCCCGACATCGCCGACGTTCCGCTGGACGCGCATCTGACCCGGCTCATGTCGGCCGGTTGGCGGTCGATGCTCGCGGTTCCTCTCGTGCGGGAGGATCGAATTCTGGGTGCGCTCGTCGTGCGCCGCCGCACGCCCGGCACGTTTCCGCAGGCCACTATCGAGCTGGTGGAAACGTTTGCGAGTCAATCAGCGCTTGCAATCCAAAACGCGCGTCTCTTTCGGGAATTGGCGCTCAAGAGTCAGGAGCTCGAGGTGGCGAGCCGGCACAAGTCCGAGTTCCTCGCGAGCATGTCGCACGAGCTGCGGACGCCGCTGAGCGCTGTGATCGGCTTCTCCAACGTCTTGCTCGATCGCCTGATCGGTGATCTGAACGCCAAGCAAGAGGAATACCTCGAGGTCATCGGGAAGTCCGGCCGCCACCTGCTCGACCTCCTCAATGACATCCTGGATCTCTCGAAGGTGGAGGCCGGGAAGATGGAGCTAGAGCTCGCTCCCACGTCGTTGCGAGAGGCCCTCGAGCACGGTCTCGCCATGGTGAGCGAGCGCGCGTCTCGCCAGGGTCTGTCGCTGCACCTTGCGGTCGAGGACGGCGTCGATCTCGTCCGCGCCGATCCGCTGCGCCTCAACCAGGTGATCTTGAACCTGCTCACGAACGCGGTGAAGTTCACGCCGTCAGGTGGCAGCATCGAGGCGCGCGCCGCGCGGGCCGTGGATGAGATCCACGTCGCGGTCAGGGACACGGGCATCGGCATCGCGGAAAGCGAGCGGGCTCGGATCTTCGATGCGTTCGAGCAGGGGCGCCGAGATGCGTCGGCCTCTGCCGAGGGCACGGGTCTGGGACTGACGCTCTCCAAGCGAATCATCGAGCTGCACGGAGGGCGCCTCTGGCTGGACAGCCGGATTGGTGTGGGCAGCACCTTCACGTTCTCGCTCCCCGACGCTCCGGCGACCGGAGCGCCGGGGTCAGCCGGAAGGCTCGCGTGACCGCGGACGGAACTGTGGCGGGCACGGTTCTCGTGGTCGACGATCTGCCGCAGAACGTCCAGCTCCTGGACGCCGTCCTCTCACCCCGCGGCTACGTGGTCGTGCCCGCTGCTTCGGGCGAGGAGGCTCTCGAAGCGGTTGCGGCTGGCCAGCCGGACCTCGTCCTGCTTGACATCGTCATGCCGGGCATCGACGGGTATGAGGTCTGTCGACAGCTGCGCGAGCAGCCCGCCACGCGCTTTCTGCCGGTCGTGATGATCACAGCTCACGGCGACCAGGCGAAGGTGAAGGCGATCGAGGCGGGTGCGGATGACTTCCTCGTCAAGCCGTTCGACCAGACCGAACTGCTCGCGCGTGTCCGTTCGCTGATCCGAATCAAGCAGTACCACGACACTATTGAGGCGCAAGCGGCCGAGCTGGCGGAATGGAACCGGATGCTCGAGCAACGCGTGCGCGAGCAGGTCGACGAGCTCGAGCGGATGGGGCGCTTGAAACGCTTCCTTTCGCCCCAGGTCGTCGAGGTCGTCACGTCGTCGGGCGACGACTCGTTCCTCGCCGGCCATCGCCGCGAGATCACCGTGCTGTTCTGCGACCTGCGCGGCTTCACCACCTTCGCGGAGACGGTCGAGCCCGAGGACCTCATGGCCGTCCTGCGCGAGTACCACGCTGCGCTCGGAGACCTGATCAGCCGCTTCGATGGGACCCTCGAGCGTTTTACCGGCGACGGCATCATGGTGTTCTTCAACGACCCGCTCCCGTGCCCGGACGCGCCGGCGCAGGCAGCGCGAATGGCGGTGGCGATGCGCAACCGTCTCGAGGAGTTGGCCGAGAGATGGCGGCGGCTCGGGCACGACCTGCAGTTCGCGGTCGGAATCGCACAGGGCTACGCGACGATCGGCGTCATCGGCTTTCAAGAACGCTTCGACTACGCGGCTATCGGAGCGGTGACGAATCTCGCCCAACGGCTGTGTGCTCAAGCCGCCGGAGGGCAGATTCTGGTCAGCCAACGCGTGCACGCCGCGACGGATGAGCATCGTCGTCTCGGAGCCGGTAGGAGAGCTCACTCTGCCCGGTTTTTCGCGACCGATGCCCGCCTACAACGTCCTCGGGCTGAACGCCGTGAGGACCGCCCCGTGAGCCAGACCGTCGCGCCGGCTCTGGCCGAACTGAGCGAAGACGAGCGAAACGAACGGTTCGTTCTCCTTCAGGAGCGGCTCCAGTCCGTCTGGCGCATCATGCGGCTCAACACGCCTGGTGAATCGGTCGTGGTCATCCCGTCGGTCACGCCGGACGCGACCACGCCGGGCTCGATCGTCCAGGCACATGAGGAGCGCTTCCTCTTCCTCCTGCTGCTGCTCCGGCAGCCCCGGCTGCAGATGATCTACGTCACGTCGCTGCCGATCGCGCCGACGATCATCGAGTACTACCTGGCTCTGCTCGTCGGCGTCATCCCGAGCCACGCGCGCGGGCGCCTCCATTTCGTCGCGGCCCACGACGGCTCGTCGAGACCGCTCAGCTCGAAGCTGCTCGAGCGGCCCCGAATACTCGAGCGGATTCGCGAGCTCATTCCCGATCCGGCGCTCTGCCACCTCGTGCCGTACGCGACGACGACACGAGAGCGCGATCTCGCTCTGGCGCTCGGCGTCCCCATGTACGGCGCCGATCCGCGCTTCTTCCCGCTCGGGACGAAGAGCGGCTGTCGCCGCTTGTTTCGGGAGGAGGGCGTGCCGCATCCCGTCGGGTTCGAGGACCTCCGGAGCTTCGACGACATCATCGACGCGCTGGCTCGGCTAAGGGGATTGAGCCCGGCTGTGACAGAGGCGCTCGTCAAGTTGAACGAGGGCGTCGCAGGACGTGGGAACGCGCTCGTCGATCTCGCGGGTCTCCCGGAGGCTGGCGCACCAAGCGAGCGAGCCGAACTCGCCGACCGTGTGCGATCCATGGTGCTCGAACACGAGCAGACATCCGTCGATCGCTACCTGACGGCCCTCGCAGATCGAGGAGGCATCGTCGAGGAGCGCCTCACGGCCGCAGAAGTCCGAAGCCCGAGCGTTCAACTACGCGTAACGCCGCTGGGTGAGGTCGAGCTCCTCTCGACGCACGACCAGGTGCTCGGCGGTCCGAGCGGCCAGAGTTACCTCGGGTGTCGCTTCCCGGCGGACTTCGCATACGCCCGCGCTATCAGCGGGGAAGCCGAGGAAGATTGGGCTGCGACTCGCGCGGGAGGGCGTGCTGGGACGATTCGCAGTGGACTTCGTCGTCACGAGGGACGACGGCGGAGCGTGGAATCCGTACGCGATCGAGCTCAATCTTCGCAAGGGCGGCACCACGCACCCGTTCTTGACGCTCCAGTTCCTCACCGGCGGAACATACGATCCGGCCACTGCCCTCTTCACAGCTCCGAGCGGCCGGGAGAAGCACATGATCGCGACCGACCACTTCGAGTCGTCCCTGCTCCGTGGGATAGGCCACGACGACCTCTTCGACATCGTCGCTCGTCACAGCCTCCATTTCGACCAGGCCCGCCAGACAGGCGTCGTCTTCCACATGATGAGCGCTCTCAGCGAGCACGGCCGTGTCGGCCTCACGGCAGTCGGCGACAGTCCGCAGCAAGCCGAGTCGATCTACGGTCGCGCCGAGCGGACTCTCATCGACGAAGCTGCCGCTGCGCTGGTAAGCCCCGAACTGCCGCCCGTGGAGGCCGCGGGCCGCAGCGCGCTTGGCGCCCACGAAGCTTGAGCCGCGCGCATCGATAGATCGCACCCAGGAGGTCGGCGGTTCGAGTTCGCCTGGGGGCTCCACTTCAAGTAGCTCCATGGCGCTCCGCCAGCGCTAGGGTGCGGCCATGTCGCTGAGCTGGTCGGCGGCGCTGTCGTGGCGGATGCGGCGGCAGCTGCTGGACCCGATCGGCACCGCCCCGGTCGCCGATGTCGTGCGCCGGCTGGGCGCCGTCCCGGCCTCCGCGGCCGAACTGACCATCCGGGTCCGGCGCGTCCGGTCACGGCCGGGCGAGGTGGCCCGCGCGCTGGCCGAGGGGCGGATCATCAAGACGTACGCCTTCCGCGGCGCCACCCATCTCCTGACGCCCGAGGATGGCGGCGCGTACCTCGCGCTCCGTGCCGCCAGCCGGATGTGGGAGCTGTCCAGCTGGCAGAGTTTCTACGGGCTGGCGCCCGAGGACTGGCCGTCCCTTCCGGAAAGCGGTTCGGGAGGCGCTGGCCGACGGGCCGCTGACCCGGGAGGAGCTCGGAACCGCAGTCACCGCCCGGCGCACGTTCCGCCACTTGGCGTCCGCCTTCGACGAGTCCGACACATTGCTCAAACCGCTCGCTTGGCAAGGTGATATGAGCTTCGGGCCGCCGCGCGACGGTCGCGCGACCTTCCAGCGCCTCGACACCAACCCGCGTTGGGCCGGCCTGCCCGACCTCGATCGGGCCGGGCAGCAGGCCGTCGAGACGTATTTCCGGGCGTACGGGCCGGCGACCCCCGACCACCTCCATTACTGGCTCGGCGAAGGGCTCGGCGCCGGCCGCAAACGGATCCAGTCCTGGATTGTGGACATCGGAGACCGCCTCGCCAAGGTCGACGTCGACGGCGAGCCCGCCTACGTGCTGAGGGAGGATCTCGACGATCTGACCACGACGGCCGCGACCAGCGCCGTGCGCCTCCTGCCCGGATACGACCAGTGGGTGCTCGGCCCGGGCACCGCCGACCCCCACGTCGTCCCGCCGGGCCGGCGGAAGCTCGTCAGCCGCAAGGCCAACCTCGTGATTGCTGGCGGCGCCATGTCCGGCACCTGGACGCTGACCGATGACGACGTTGTCATCGCCTGGTTCGCCGAGGCCGGACGCCCTCCAAAGACCGCCCTGGCCGACGAGGTGCAACGGCTTGCCGCGATCCTCGACAGACCCCTCCGGGCGAGGGTCGAGAGGGCTTAGGCGCCGGGTCGTCCGAGCCCGCCACTCTCGACGTCTAGCGGCGCAGGTACGCGTCCGTGCCCTGCAGCCAGTCCTGCCGCGGCGGACAGAAGATGTCGACGTCGAGCGTCGTCTCGAGCGCCTGCGCCTTGTGGGGGAGATTCGAGGGGATGTGCAGGACCTCGCCCGCGGCGACGTCGATCACCTCGGACTCGTCCTCGCCGAGCCAGAACCGTAGGACGCCCTCGAGGATGTAGGTGAGCTGCTCGTTCTCGTGCGAGTGCTTCGGGACGATGCAGTCCTGGTCGAGGTAGACGTGCGCGAGCATCATCCGGTCGGTCGAGATCAGGCGGCGGCCGAGGTCAGGCTTCAGCGCCTCCTTCGGCAGGTCCTCCCAGCGGTAGTGCGTCGCTCCCGACTCGCTCACAGCAGCGCCGCGAGCCTCTCGATGCCCTCGTCGATCCGCGTTTCGTCGACGAGGCTGAACGACAGGCGGAGCGTGTCCGTGCCGCGGCCGTCCGGGAAGAACAGGGTGCCGGGGACGATGCCGACTCCGTGCTCGACCGCCCGGCGTGCGAGCTCGACCGAGTCCGCTCCCTCGGGCAGCGTCAGCCAGGTGAAGAAGCCGCCGCGCGGCCGCGTCCAGCGCACGCCGTCGGGCATCGACCGCGCAAGTGCCGAGAGCGCACGCTCGCACTTGCGCTCGTACAGAGCGCGCGACATGACCAGCTGCTCGTCGATCCAGCCGCGGCGCACCGACTCCTCGAAGAGCCGCTGGCCCAGCGCACCCGCGCACTGGTCCGTCGTCTGCTTGGCCGCGACAAGCCGCGCGGACACGTCCGCCGGCCCCACCGCCCAGCCGAGCCGGACGCCGGGAAAGAAGGTCTTCGACGTCGTCCCCGCCTGCACGACGACGTCGGGTGCGAGGCTCCAGAGGCTCGGCAGCGACTCGTCGGCGAAGCCGAGCTCGCGGTAGGCGACGTCCTCGAAGATCAGGAACTCGTACTGCCGCGCCAGCTCGACGAGGGGCCCGCGCCGCTCGGTGGACAGGCTCACGCCGGCGGGATTCTGGTGATCCGGGATCGTGTAGACGAGCTTCGGGCGCAGGCCGGCCGCGAGGCGGCGCGCCAGCTCGTCGACGTCGAGCCCGTGCTCGTCGAGCGGTACGGCGACGAGCTGCGCCTCGAACCGCCGGAACGCCTGGATCGCGCCGAGGTACGTCGGGCCCTCGACGACGACGGTGTTACCGGTGTCGAGGAACGACGCGCCGACGAGCTCGAGTGCCTCGATCGCGCCGCTCGTGACGACGAGCTCGTCGTCGTCCGGGCGGCGCCCCTGGAGCGCCTCCAGACGGCCGGCGAAGGCGTCGAGCGTGCCGGCGAGGCCGCGGGTGGGCGCGTACTGAAACGCGCTCGCCTCGCCGTCGGCGAGGAACTCCTGCACGAGGGTCGCAACGCGCTCTCGCGGAAAGGTCTCCGGATCAGGGAAGCCGCCCGCAAACGAGATCACCTCGGGCGTGCCGAGCAAGGCCAGCACGGACGCGATCCCGTCGCCGACATCGCCCTTCGTGCGCGCTGCGGCGAGGGCGTCCCACCGCCTCGTCCCCGGCGTCACGCTCACGCCGCCAATCCTAGGGCTCAGCAGTCGACGGTGCCGGGTCCGAGTGCTCCGGGCTCCTCTGCCCGCCGTGAGACGTCGACCGCTGTTTCGGCGACGCGCACGAAGCAGCCGAGGTGCTCGCCGCCCTCCTTGGCCTGGCATGCGTAGACGTCCCGGCTCTCGCCCTCGACCTCGAGCGAGCCGACCTCGTCGCAGGTGACGACCCGCCCGACCTGATCCTCGACGTCGTCCTCGATGTTGTAGACGGTCGCGTTGACGAGGAACGCGACGACGATCGTCAGCAGGCCGGCGAAGAGCACCCAGCCCGGCCGCTTCACGCGGAGCATCCAGCGCGGCGGGTCGTCCCTGAGCGCGAGGACGCCGAAGACGACCATGCCGAGGCCGAGGACGCCGATCAGCAGGGCGATGAGCCTGGTCACATCCGGGGTCTTAGCAGGTCAGCCCGTGGACGGACGGATGGGCGCGAACGAGGCGACGCCGACGGCGGCGGTGGCGGTGAGCTGCTGCAGGAGCCGGAAGTCGATGCGGCTCAGGCGGTCGCAGGCAGTGTGGTAGCACGACTCGAGGCCGGAGAAGAGGCCTCCCGTCGGCACCCCGATCTGGGCGAAGCCGTAGTGGTCGGAGCTCCCGGAGATGTCGACCGTCTCGGCGCGGACGCCGAGCTGCCGCAGATAAGCGAGCATCGGCTCCGCGAACGGGCCTACGTAGACACCGGCCGTGCCGCCCCGCGAGCCCAGCATGTCGAAGTTGAGATACCCCACGAGCGGTGCCCGCTCGACGGTGCTCGTGTACGCGCGCGAGCCGATAAGACCGAGCTCCTCGGCGCCCCAGAAGCCGAAGCGAACGGACAGCGACGGCGCTCGGAGCTTGAGCACGCGGGCCAGCTCGAGGACCGCGGCCACCCCGCTGGCGTTGTCGTTCATCCCGGAACCTGCCCCCACCGAGTCCAGGTGGGCGCCGATCATCAGCACCTGGCCCTGCCCGTGCGTGGCCGCGACGACGTTCTGTGACGTCGTGCGCCGCTTCTCGGTGCGGATCGTGATCGAGACGGTCGGGCGCCCGCCACCGAGCAGGGAGGTCGCGATCCGCTCCTCGATCCCGCCGACCGGGATCGTCGACGCGTCGGGATCGCCGAGGGTGGCGTCGATCGGCCCGCGGACGGGGTTGTAGACCAGCAGGGCGATCGCGCCTGCGCGGGCGGCGAACTGCGCCTTCTGCCGGATGAAGCACGTACCTCGGCGTGCGAGGGCGATCCGCCCGCGCATGCTCGGGTAGTCGCTCGGCAAGCAGCCGTCGCCGGCCACCGAGACGACCTGCGCCCGCAGCCCTCGCGCGGGTGTCGACGGCGAGTAATCGATCGCCTCGATGCGGATCTGGCGCTGCACCGGAGCCACCTGCCGGGCCCGCTCGGTGCGCTCCCGGTACGAGACGAACGGGAAGGGCTCGACCTTCGGCGCGTAGCCCATGCCGGCGAGCGCCTGCCGGACGTAGCGCACGGAGGCGGCGTAGCCCGGGCTGTCGGCGACGCGCGTACGGCCGTTGTCGTCCGCGATGCGCTGCAGCGCCGTCAGGTGGCGGCGCAGCTGGTCGGTCGAGACGGCCTTGGGCAGCTCCTCGACGAGCTCGGCGCGCGGGGGCGTAGATCCTCCGGAGCGCCCTGGCGACGCCAGGGCACCGGCGAGCAGCGCCGTCGCGACGACGAGGGGGAGCGCTGCCGGCCAGCGTCGGCGCATGGCCATTCCGACGCGGGATCCCGCCGTCGGTTTGTTGCGCGGACGTTACGCCGCGACCGAGATGCGGCCGGGCCGCGCAAGCACGAGCAGCGCCGCCTCCACCACGTGCGGGTCGAACTGCGTCCCCGCGTTCCGCCGCAGCTCCTCCCGCGCCTCCTCGGGCGTGAAGGGCGGCTGGTACGGGCGGCCGCTGATCATCGCCTCGTAGGCGTCGCAGACGAACACGATGCGGGAGCCGATCGGGATCTCCTCGCCGCGCAGGCGGTCGGGGTAGCCGGCCCCGTCCCAGCGCTCGTGGCTCGAGCGGATCAGCGCTGCCGCCGAGCCGAGCGCCGGCGCGGCGCCGACGATGCGCTCGCCGATGATCGTGTGGCGCTTCATGAACGTCCACTCCGTGTCGGACAGCGGGTCGGGCTTCGCGAGGATCGAATCGGGGATCGCGATCTTGCCGATGTCGTGCAGCTGCGCCGCGAGGCGCACCGTCTCGACGGTGGCCGCGTCCAGTTGCAGCTCGTCGGCGACCTCAGCCGCGAGGCGGGTGACATGGCCGGTGTGATCGGCCAGCTCGGGATCGCGTTCCTGCAATGCCGAGAGCAGCACACGCATCGTCTGCTTGCCGGCCGAAGGCCGCGTGTTCTTCTCCTCGTACATGCGCACGTCGGCGATGCGGAGCGCGTCGGGGGGCGTCGCGGCCTCCGCCGGCATCGCGACGACGCCGCACGAGCTGCGGATCGAGAAGCCCTCGCCGTCGTCGGTGAGCGCCTCGACCGCGCGCTCGCGGAGGTGCACCGCGTCGTCGGCGGATCCGCGGGTGACGACGCAGAACTCGTCGCCGCCGAGCCGGTACGCGACGCCGTGCTCGCCGACGACGGCGTCGAGGCGGGCCGCGAGGCGGACGAGGAGCGCGTCGCCAGCGGCGTGGCCGTACATGTCGTTATAGCCCTTGAAGCCGTCGAGGTCGAACATCATCACGACGTGAGGCTCGAGCGGCTCCTCCTCACAGAGCTCGGTGAGCGACGCCTGGAGGCTCCGTCGGTTCCGGAGGCCGGTGAGCGGGTCGGTGACCGCGTCGCGCTGGCTCGCGCGCAGCATCGCGCCGTTTTCGATCAGGGTCAGGCTCATGCGCGCGACGACCATGAGCAGGCTGCCCGCCGCGAGCGCGAGGGAAAGCGCGCCGATGCGCTCGAAGTGGTCGTAGACGATGAGGCCGAGGCCGACGAGCGCAAAGGACGCCGGCACGAGCGGCAGCGTGCGCAGATCGCCGGCCGGAGTCGCCCGCGTCGTCGTCACCGCGCTCGCGAGCGCGAGGAGGACCATCGCGGCCGGCCAGCCGAGGTCGACGTGCGAGCCGTACTCGTAGGTCCCGCTCGCGACCTGGAGGAGGTAGACGGAGTCGGAGACCGCGAACAGGCCGAGCGCGAGCGAGATCAGGAGCCACGGCGCCGACACGCGTCGCGCACCCAGCGCCAGGAAGCCGACGACCAGGGCGAGCAGGATCAGGTCCCCGAGCGGGTAGGCGAGATTCACGGCGACCGCGGCGGCGTCGCCCCCGGTCGACGCGAGCACGCGGTCGAAGACGACCGCGGCGGCGACAGCGGCGACCGTCAGCCCGGCGAGCAGGCCGTCGATCCAGAACGCCCTCGTGAAGCGGACGAGCTGTGCGCGGGCGAGCAGGGCCAGGCCGACGAAGACCGGCGGATAGAACGCGAGGTACCCGACGTCGGCCAGCGACGGGAACGGGATCTCGCTGTCGGGCGTGTCGGCGAACGCTAGCTCGTAGTAGATGTCGCCGATCGCCCAGGCGAACACCCCGACGCCGAGCAGCCGCCAGGCGCGGCGCTCGAGCTTCGAGGACGAGCGGCGGACGACGCAGCAGATGCCTGCCAGCAGGAGCACGCCGTCGTAGACGAGGATCTGGAAGACGGCATCGGCGCGGGCGCCGCCCCAGCCGGTCTCCAGCTGCACCGCCATCGCGGCGAAGAGCACGAGCATGAGCGCGAGCAGGAGCCCCCGCCAGGGCAGCGTGAAGGCGATCGGCCGACGTTGGACCATGGGCCGTTCATCGGCCGCAAGCCGTCGCGCGTTTAGCGCGGTTGACAGGCCGCGTCGAGGGCCGTAGGAACGCGGGTGCGATGGCCGAGCACGAGCTCGTGATCGAGACCCGAGATCTCTCCAAGCGCTACGGCGACGAGATCCTCGCGGTCGACCGGCTCGCGCTCCGCGTGCGCCGGGGCGAGGTCTACGGCTTCCTCGGCCCGAACGGGGCCGGCAAGACGACGACGCTGCGCATGCTGCTCGGCCTCGTCCGGCCCACGCGGGGACGCGCGGTCGTGCTCGGCGCGGCGCCCGGCGCGCCGGAGGGGCTGGCGCGGATCGGGGCGATGATCGAGGCCGCCGCGCTCTATCCGTTCCTGTCCGCCCGCGACAACCTGCGCGTGCTGGCCCGCCATGCGGGCGTCCCCGAGGAGCGGATCGCGCCCGCGCTCGACGAGGTCGGACTCGGCAAGCGGGCAGGCGACCGCTTCGGGACGTACTCGCAGGGGATGAAGCAACGGCTCGGCGTCGCGGCCGCGCTGATCAAGGACCCGGACCTGCTGATCCTGGACGAGCCGACGAACGGCCTCGACCCAGCCGGCATGGCCGAGATGCGCGAGTTCATCCGGCGCCTCGGCCAGGGTCGCCGCACCGTCCTCCTCTCGAGCCACCTGATGACCGAGGTCGAGCAGGTCTGCGACCGCGTCGGCGTCATCCGCGCGGGGCAGCTGGTGGGGGAGGGGACCGTCGACGAGCTGCTCGGGCGGGCGGGGCTGAGCATCCGCGCGGAGCCGCTGGCGGACGCCGAGCGGGTCGCCGCCGGGCTGCGGGAGGTCGAACGCGTCTCGATCGTCGACGGCCGGCTGCGCATCGCGGCCGACCCGGCGGCCGCGCCGGCGATCAACCGCGCCCTCGTCGGCGCGGGCATCGCCGTCAGCGAGCTGGTCGCCGAGCGGGCCTCGCTCGAGGAGGTCTTCCTCGAGCTGACCCAGGGCGAGGAGGAGTCATGACGGGCAGCGTCGCGGCCGAGCTCGTCGTCCAGCGCAAGCGCGCGAGCACGTGGGTCCTGCTCGGCGTCTTCGCGGCCCTCTCCGTCTTCTTCCTCTACGTGCTCCCGTACACGGACGAGCTCACGCCCGACCTCCTGCCGAAGGGCGTCGCCGGCAACGTGATCCGGATCTTCCCCGTCTTCGGCGGCGTCTTCGCGCTCATGCTCGGCGTGCTCACGATCGGCAGCGACTACGGCTGGGATGTCGTGAAGACGCTCTTCACGCAACGGCCCGGCCGGCTTGCGGTCCTCGCGGGCAAGCTCCTGGCGCTCGGCATCGTCGTCGTCGCCTTCACGGTCACGGTCTTCGTCGGCGGCGCCGTCGCGAGCCTCGTGATCGCCCTCGGCGAGGATGCCGAGGTCGAGTGGCCGTCGGTCTGGTTGCTCGTGCGCGCGCTCGCCGCCGGCTGGTTCATCCTCGCCGTCTGGGCGGCCCTCGGGATGATGCTCGCCGTGCTCTCGCGCGGGACGGCGCTCGCGATCGGCATCGCGATCCTCTACGCGCTCGTGATCGAGGGGCTGCTCAGCGCGCTCGCCGACTCGGTGGACGCGCTCGAGCCGGTGGCCCAGATCTTCTTGCGCTCCAACGGCTACTCGATCGCCACAGCGCTCGGCGCTTCGGAGGAGCGGATTGCCGACAGCGGGCCGGGCTCCTTCACCGGGCCGTACGTCTCGACAGCGCAGGCGGTCATCGTCCTCGCTGCCTATCTCGTCGTGTTCGTGCTCGTCAGCGCGGCGGTGCTACGCCGCCGCGACGTCACCTGAGCCGGCGAGCTCGTCGGTCTTCGCGGCCATGATGAAGTCGTTCACGTGGAGGCCCTTGATCTTGTGCGTCCACCACACGACCGTCGTCCGGCCCCACTCGGTCACGAGCAGCGGATGGTGCCGCTCCGCGTCGGCGAGCTCGCCGACGCGGTTCGTGAAGGCGAGCGCGGCGGCAAAGCTCTCGGCCGGGAACACCCGCTGCAGCCGCGCGACCCCGTCGACCTCGAGCAGCTCCCAGTCCGGCACCTGCGGGTGGAGCACGGCGATCTCCTCGTCCGTAACCCGCGGCGAGTCGCGGTTGCACGCGACGCACCTCTGCTGCGTGAGCGGCTCCACGGCGCCAGCCTAGCTTCGGCTCGCATAGCATCGGCGACGTGGGTTTCCTCGACGTCGACGGCGGCAGGATCTACTACGAGGTGGAGGGCGAGGGGCACCCGCTGCTGCTGATCCACGGCGGCCTCGGCAACCTGCGGATGTGGGACGGGGTAGCGCCGGCGTTGGCGGAGCGGTACCGCGTCATCCGCTACGACACGCGCGGCCTCGGGCGGACGGAGACGGACGACGTCGAGTTCTCGAACCGCGAGGATGCGATCGCGGTGCTCGATCACGTCGGCGCGGCCTCCGCCTACCTCGTGGGCCAGTCGCGAGGCGGCATGATCGGGCTCGACATCGTGCTCGAGTTCCCGGAGCGCGTGGATGCGTTCGTCAGCGTCGCGAGCGCCGTCGGCGGGTACGAGGGCAAGCTTCCGGCAGGGGTCGAGGCGCCTCCCTGGGACGAGATGGAGCGCCTCTGGGAGGCGAAGGACTGGGAGCAGCTGGCCGAGCTGGAGACGCAGGTGTGGGTCGACGGGTGGGGCCAGCCCACGACGCGCGTCGACGCGCAGCTTCGGCGTCAGGTGCACGGCTGGATCCTGGACTCGTACAAGGCAGCGAAGGCCGAAGGGAAGCCGCAGCCGCTCGAGCCGCCGGCCGCGGAGCGGCTGGACGAGGTGCGGGTGCCGACGCTCGTGCTCACCGGCGACGCCGACGAGCCCGGCGGCCTCGCCTCCGGGCGGCATCTGGCAGCTTCGGTCGCCGGAGCGCGCCTGGTCGAGTTCGCGGGCGCCGCGCACATGATCCAGCTGGAGGAGCCGGAGCGGTTCACCGACCTCGTGCTCGAGTTCCTGGCCGAGGTCGATCGAGCGCGGGCGGCCGCGTAGGCGTCAGCGCAACGCCGACGGCGGCACGCCGAACTCGCGCCGGAAGCTCTCCGTGAAATGGCTGTGGCTCGAGAAGCCGAGCTCGAGGGCCAGCGCCGTCAGCCCGGAGGAGTGCGTCGGCAGCAGCTCGAGCGCGGCTCGGAGCCGGAGCGCGCGGCGGTACCCCTCGACGGTGAAGCCGGTCTCGCTGCGGAAGACACGTGCGAGATGGAACGGGGACGTGTGCAGCGCCCGCGCCAGGGCAGTCAGGCGAACGGGCTGCCGGAGCGACGACGCCAGCCTCCTCTTCGCCTCTTCGACGAGCTCTCGGTGCATCACGAACGTGTGCTCCCGCCTGGCGCGTCGTCGCTCGACGACGCTCTTCAGGGCCGTTCGCACGAGCGACAGCGTCTCGCGCTCGGCTTCCCGGCCACCGATCTCGCCCGAGCGCAGACGGCGCGTCAGGACGTGTCGGGCGAGGTACGTCGTCCGGTCGAGCGGGGCGTCGAGCGGCAGCTGCTGCCGGGTCCCGGCGAGCCGCTCGAGGACGCCCGGCCGGACGCTGACGTAGATGCAGTGGTCGCCGCGGTCGCTGCGGAGCCCGCGGTCGTAGAGCTGGCCGGCGTCGTAGAGGATCGTGTGGTTCGGCGTCGCCAGGATCGAGCCCTTGTCGACCTGCGAGATCTCGACCGGGACGAGCGGGAAGACGACGTGCGGCATGTCGCCGATCGTGTTCGTCTCCCGCCAGGCGTCGTCGTCGGGCGGGCAGAGGAACTCGCCCACGACGACACGCGGCGTGTCGAGCAGACGCGTGACATGCGCCACGTCTGCTCTGACGCCCACATCTCGTCACGGTTAGGCACGGCGACGCCCGGCTGGGGGCGCCGCCGTGCCGCCGCTTGTCTCAGCCGCCCCGTCCGGCGATCACGTAGACGCGGTCGCCGGTCGCTGCCGAGACGAGCGCGTCGGGCCACCGGTCGCCGTTCACGTCGCCGAGGCCGACGGCGTCGAAGCCCAGGTTCTCGCCGGCCGTCGTGCTCGTGATCGTCCGCAGCAGCGAGCCGTCGCGCCCCGAGAAGAGCTGAACCTTGCCCGCCTGCGTCGCACCGGCGCTCGAGCTGTACGAGCCGACGATGAGATCGGGCACGCCGTCCCGGTTCACGTCGCCCGCACCTCTTCCGGGGCCGAGCCCTTCACCCGAGCCCGCCCCGAGCCAGGAGCGCAGCTCGCTCCCGTCGCGCCCGGAGTACACGGCCGCCCGCCCGGCCAGGATGCCGTTCGTCCGGTCGGCGTAGTCGCCTGCGTAGACATCCGGCGTGCCGTCGCGGTCGACGTCACCGACACCCGCGACGAAGAACGAGCCCAGCTCGAGGCTCAGCGCGACCGGGCCGATCGTGAAGAGCCGCGCGCCGGTCCTGCCCGAGTAGACGTACACCTTGCCGCGGGGACGCCCGTCCGCGGCCCGTGCCTCGCGCGCGCCGACGATCTGATCGGGCACGCCGTCACGGTCGAGGTCGGCGCTCCAGCCCGCGCCGGAGCCGAACTCGTCGCCCTGCGCGTCCCCGGTCAGCGTGCGGATCAGCTCGTAGGTGCGTCCGGAGTAGATGTAGGCGCGGCCGGCGTTGGCGTGACCGTTGAACGCGGAGGCGCCGACGAGCACGTCGGGCCGCCGGTCGCCGTTGACGTCGCCCGCACTCGAGACCGACCAGCCGAAGCTGTCGCCGCCCTGCTCGCCGCGGAAGCGATGCAGCAGCGCGCCGGTGCGACCGGAGTAGAGGTCGGCGTAGCCCGGGGCGAGCGGGCTGCCCGCCGGCGCACCCACGAGGATGTCGTTCGACCGGTCGCCGTCAACGTCGCCGGCATCGGCGACGGAGAAGCCGAGCCAGTCTCCGGCGGCGCCGTCGAAGCGGTGCACGAGCGCGCCGGTGCGGGTTGAGTACACGTAGGCGGAGCCCCGGTCGAAGGTGGGGCCGTTGAACGGCTCGCCGAGCAGCGCGTTCTGGCGTTGCAGGAGCGGGAAGTTGAAGCCTGGCTCGGCGATCGTGCTCACGGCCCAGCCGAAGCTCGTGCTCGGCTCTGCTGCCTCGAACGTGTGGAGCACCTCCACGTCGGGCTCCACGAACGTGCCGCCGGCGGCGAGCGCGGCCGTCGCGGTCGCGAGCAGCACGCCCAGCGCGGCGACGGCCACGCGTCCCCTTGTCCGTCGGTGTGTCATCGGGCCCTCCTCGGTCGGGTTCGTCACTCGCCCCGACGGTAGGGCGGTCGGGTGTGTCGGCGCTTTCAGCTTCTTGCTCACTTGCGCCGCTAGGAGGGTTTGGCGAAATAGCGGCTGAGCCGCAGGGCCGCGCTGCTCGCCCCGAGGCGGCGTCCTCAGTCGCGCCCGTATCCACGGATACGAGCGCTCCCTGCGTCCTTGCCTCGAAACGAGCAGCGCACCCCTTCGACGAGCGCCATTCCGCCAAACCCTCCTAGAGTTCGGGCATGACGATCGCCGAGCGCCGGGCGCGCTTCCGTGAGCTGCACGCGCGCGAACAGCTCTTCGCGCTGCCGAACCCGTGGGACGTCGGCTCCGCTCGGCTGCTCGAGACCGCCGGCTTCGAGGCGCTCGCGACGACGAGCGCCGGGCTCGCGTGGTCGCTCGGCAGGCTCGACCAGAGTGTCGGCCGCGACGAGCTCGTCGCGCATGTCGCCGCTCTCGCGGCGGCGACGACGATCCCGCTGAACGTCGACAGCGAGCGCTGCTACCCGGACGAGCCGGGCGGTGTGGCGGAGACGGTGCGGCGCCTCGCCGAGGCGGGCGCGGCGGGCTGCTCGATCGAGGACTACGACCCCGCGACCGGCCGTGTCGACGACGTCGAGCTGGCGGCGCAGCGTGTCGCCGAGGCGGCCGAGGCCGCTCACGCCCTGCCCGAGCCGATGGTGCTCACGGGCCGCGCCGAGAACCACATCCGCAACGTCGACGACCTCGACGACACGATCGCGCGCCTCGTCGCCTACCGGGATGCAGGCGCCGACTGCCTGTACGCGCCCGGGCTGACCGACCTCGACCAGATCCGCGCCGTCGTGCAAGCCGTGCAGGCGCCGGTCAACGTCCTCACGCTGCCGGGCGGGCCGAGCCTCGCGGAGCTCGGGGACGCAGGAGTGCGCCGAGCCTCGACCGGCGGCCTCCTGGCAGGCGCCGCCTACGGGGCGCTCGTCGCCGCTGCTGATGAACTGCTCACCGCGGGCACCTCGGCATATGCCGCCGGCAACGTGAAGCGGACGGTGCTCGAGGCCGCCTTCGGCGCCGGCTAGAACTTGAAGATCGTGATCGCGCTGCCGAAGCCGACCGGCTGCGGCTTCGCGCGGTCGATGTCGTCCGTCGCGGTCGGATCGAGCACGTTGTCGAAGACGATCGCGCCGGTGGCGCGGTTCCAGATCTTGATCCGGAACCGGTCGACGCCGCCTCCGCCCGCCTGCTGGCCGTCGTACGCGGTCAGCAGGAAGCCGTAGTCGCCGGTTCCGTTGATCCGGCCGACGCCGCGGTACTGCGACTTGAACCCGGTCACGACGAGCCACTGGATCGACGTGCTCGCGAAGCGCGCGCCGCCGGGCAGCTGGACGGCAGTCACGCCGATGGGCGTCGAGCCGAGGTACTGCGCGATGGCCGTGAAGACCACGAGGCCTCCGCTCGCGGTGACGTGGCCCCCGCCGACGAGGCGGCCGGCCGTCGGGTCGTACACGACGACCATCGTCGAGACGGTCGCGCTCCCGCCGTCACCGTCGTCGACCGTCACCTGCACCGTGTAGACGCCGGCGGACGTGAACGTCCGCAGCGCCGCGCAGCTGCCCGAGCCGTTCGACTCGGTGACGGTGCCGGCCTGTAGCGGTGTGCCGTCGTCCCAGTCGACCCTGCACGTGTGGACGTCGTCGATGCCCGGATCCGTGAACCTCGCGCCGACCTGGACGGCGGTGCCGACGCGGTACAGCGTCCCCGTCGGCGGGCCGGTTAGCGTCAGTGAGGGCGCGACGTTGTCGACCCGGACGGTGGTCGATGCGGGGGCGGAGGTCGCGTCGCCGTCGCGCACGACGAGCGTGTAGGTGCGTGTGCCGTCGTCGCGTGGTGAGAACGTCGGCTGTGCGAGCGTGCGGTCGTTCAGCTCCGTCGCGGGCGACCACTCGTAGGTGATGGGGTCGCCGTCCGGGTCGGAACCGCTCCCCTGGAGGACGACGCTGCCGCCCTCGCTCAGGCGGTAGCCGCCGGGCGTCCGGTACGAGCGGGAGCTCGACATGCAGATCGGCGTGCTCGGTCGCGAGGTCGAGTTCGAGACCGCGCGCGGCAAGCGTGTGCTTATCCGCTCGCGCCGTCTGGCCTCGCTCGACGATCGCCACCTGGTCGCGATCGACTACGAGGTGACCGCGCTCGACGACGCCCGGGTCGAGATCAGCTCGGAGCTCGTCACGCACGCTCCGGAGCAGACTGCGGACGACCCGCGGCGCGGCAAGGGGTTCGCCGAGAAGGTGCTGGTGCCGCTCGCGTCGCGCGCAGACGGCACGCGCGCCGTCCTGCAGCTCGCCACCCGCAACAGCGGGCTCGAGCTTGCGTCGGGATCGAGCACCATGTCGACGGCGGCTCCGTCGAGGCCACAGCCGACGGCGACGGCGCGCGGATCGTGGTGCAGGCCGAGGTCGAGGCGGGCGCGACGGTGCGGCTGTCCAAGTTCGTCGCCTACCACTGGGCGCCGTCGGCGGCGGCCGGCGACCTGGTGGCGCGTGTGGACCGCACACTCGACCGCGCGGCGCGCGACGGCTACGACGTCGTCGAGTTCGCGCACCGGCGCCACGTCGAGGACTTCTGGAGGCGGAGCGACGTCGAGGTGGGCGGTGCACGGGTGTCCAGCAGGCCGTTCGCTTCAACCTCTTCCAGCTGCTGCAGGCGACCGCCCGCGGCGAGGGTCTCGGTGTGGCCGCCAAGGGCGTGACCGGGCGCGGCTACGAGGGCCACTACTTCTGGGACACCGAGATCTACGTGGTCCCCTTCCTGGTCCACACGACGCCGCAGTGGGCGAGGCAGTGCTGCAGCTCCGCCCGGATGCTCGCCGCCGCGCGGGAGCGCGCGCGCGAGGTCGGCCACGGCGGCGCGCTCTTCCCGTGGCGCACGATCACCGGCCAGGAGGCGTCGGCCTGGTACGCGGCCGGAACCGCCCAGTACCACATCAACGCCGACATCGCCCACGCCATGCACCAGTACAACCGGGTGACCGGCGACCTCGCCTTCCTGCTCGACCAGGGCGCCGAGGTGATGGTCGAGACCGCGCGGCTGTGGATGGAGCTCGGGTTCTTCTCCGAACGTCGCGGCGGGCGCTTCTGCATCAACGGCGTCACCGGGCCGGACGAGTACACGACCGTGGTCGACAACAACGCCTACACGAACCTGATGGCGAAGGAGAACCTCGAGATCGCCGTCCGGGTCGTCGAGTGGCTGCAGGGCGCGGACCCGGAGGCGCTGGACGCGCTCGCCTCCTCGACCGGGCTCACGGAGGCAGAGGTCGAGGAATGGTGGCGCGCCGCCGAGCTGATGTACGTGCCGCGCCACGAGCAGCTCGGCATCGTGCTGCAGGACGAGCACTTTCTCGAGCGCAAGCGCTGGGACTTCGACGGCACGCCGGCCGAGCGCTATCCGCTGCTGCTGCACCACCACCCGCTCCAGCTGTACCGCCACCAGGTGATCAAACAGACCGACGTGGTGCTCGCCACCTACCTCGTGGACCACTCGTTCACCGAGGAGGAGATGCGGCGCACGTTCGACTACTACGACCCGCTCACCACCGGCGACTCGACGCTGTCGGCCTGCATCCAGAGCGTCGTCGCCTCCGCGGTCGGCTACCCCGAGGCGGCGCTCGAGTACTTCCTCGACGCGTGCGCCGTGGACCTGCACGACACGCACGGCAACACGCGCGACGGGATCCACATCGCCGCCTGCGGCGGCACCTGGTTGGCGCTGGTCGCGGGGTTCGGCGGACTCCGCGACTCTGACGGGCAGGTCCGCTTCGCGCCGCGCCTGCCGGCCGAGTGGGAGCGCCTGCGGTTCCGGGTCCAGGTGCGCGGCCAACTCCTAAGAGGTCGACATGAGCCACGAGGCGTCGACCTACCGGCTGATCGAGGGCAGCGGGATCATGATCGGCCACTTCGGCGAGGAGCTGCGGCTCACGAGCGCCGCGGCGGTCGAGCGACCGGTCCCGCAGGAGCTCCCGCGGGCGGCCTGAGATTCAGGGTGCCGATCAGGGTGTCGTCCCGATGTCCGCGGCGCTTCGCGGCGGGAAGCTGGGGACATGACCAGACACACCTCGAATCACCGCCCGCCCGCGGCGGCGATCATCCTCGTGCCGCTCCTGGCGGCGCTCGTGCTGACGCTGTTCGCGTGGCCGAGCGCCCGCGTGGAGCCGCGCGACCTGCCCGTCGGCGTCGCCGGTCCACCGGCGGCGACCGAAGCGCTCGAGCAGCGCCTCGCCTCAGCGGACGGCGCGTTCGACGTCCACCGCTACGGCGACGAAGCCGCCGCCCGCGAGGCGATCGAGGACCGAGACGTGTATGGCGCGTTCGTCGCCACACCGGATGGGGCAAAGGTCCTGACTGCCTCGGCGGCCAGCCCAATAGTCGCGCAGCAGCTCTCGCACGTCGCGAGCGAGCGCGGCGCCCCGGTCACGGTCGAGGACGTCGCGCCGTCGACGCGCGCCGGCATCGCGCTGCCGTCCTCGGTGCTGCCGCTCGTGCTGGCGGGCATCGTGACCGGCCTGCTCGCCGTGGCCGTGGGCGGCGGCGCGCTCCGCCGCGCCGCGCTCGTCGTCGTGGGATCGGTGCTCGCCGGCCTCGCGGGGACGGCGATCATCGCCAGCTGGCTCGGCGTCGTCGGCGGCGACTCGGCCGCGAACGCCGCCGTGGTCGGCCTGACGGTGATGGCGGTCGCCGCGGCCGTGGCCGGACTGCAGGCGCTGCTCGGCGCGCCCGGCGTGGCGCTCGCCGCGATCACCATGGTGTTCGTCGGCAACCCGCTGTCCGCCGCGGGCTCGGCCCCAGAGCTCCTGCCCCAGCCGGTCGGCGCCCTCGGCCAGCTGCTCCCGCCGGGCGCGGGAGCGAACCTGCTCCGCAGCACCGGGTACTTCGACGGCGCCGCCGCCGGCGGCCACGTCGCCGTCCTCGCGGCCTGGACACTGTTCGGCTTCGCCGCCCTCGCCGTCGCGGCATTGCGTTCCCGCCGCACCGTCACGGCCTCGGCGCCCGCGCCTGCGTGACACCACCGCTTGGGGCCGGCGCCTGCCGGGCCCAAGCCGTCACTGAACGTCACCAGCGACTCGTCCATGCCGGCGGCGCCGGCGTCGCACTCGCGCCGAGACGCTCGCTCGTGGCTGATTGCGAGCGTCTCGGTGGTCGACTACGAGACGCCCGCTACGGACGAGGCCCGGAAGCACGAGCCGATTGCCGGCAGACGCCTCCTTCGCCAGGCGAGAGCGGGCGTCATTCGATCTCGTGACGGACTCCTGCCGGTCGCTGCAGCGGGCGTGTGTTGGCCGTCCCTTGAGGCGCTCGCATATCCATGCAGGGAAGCGGCGGTCGCGGGCGCAACCGCTCCCTTCCGTGACGGGCCGCAGCTTGCGGATTAGGATCGGATAGTGCCAACGGTGCACGTTGTGGATGAGACTCCCGTCGCTCCTGAGCGGATCCTCGAGGCAGCGCGCGACTTCTCTGAGCGGCGGGCCGAGCTGTGGCCTGACGTGCACGTCGAGCACCTTCAGGTCCACGACGCGGGGGAGACGTTCGCCGAGGTCACCGAGGGCAACCCGTGGCCGATCGGGTACGTGTGGGAGCGCCTGCGCTATGACTGGTCAGAGCCGGGATCGGTCAAAGGCGTGGTCACCGACTCGAACATCTTCAAGCCCGGGAGCACCTGGGAGCTCAGGGCGACATCGGCACGTGGCGGCAGCCGGGTAGAGGTAATCGGAGTTCGCCACCTCCGTGGCTTCAAGGGCAGGTTGCTCGCCCCCGTGTTTCCCCTCGGGCTCGCCAAGCGGACCGTAGCCGACCACCTGCGTCACTTCCTGTCCAAGGTCGAGGAGCAAGAGTCCGGGTCTCGGTAGGCAGCTGGGTGCGGTGTCGCCGCGCCCGTGTAGCGGCGTCGCGACCGCTCCTGCTCTGCGCGAGGAGCGAGTGCCGGGCGAGCGTCGCGCCAGACGGCCGGCTTGGACGATCGGCGCGAGCACCCGGCGCTGACGTGCGACGCCCGCTTTCCCGGGCGAAAGGAGTCCTCGACGATGCCGTGATCGAGTGCCGGAATCAAGGCGAAGGCAGCACGGGTCGACGTTGGTCGCCAGACGCCGAGCGTGTGGCCTTGCGTGCGCATCAGCGATCCGCGAGGATCGCTCTGTCCTAACGTTTTCCAGTCGGGCGGAGGCCTCGCATGCCGCTTTACCTCGGCCGCTTCAGCTACAAGACGGACGCCATGAAGGCGCTGCTTGATCAGCCGCAGGACAGGAGCGCCGCCGCGCGGGAAGTGGCGGAGTCACTTGGCGGCAAGCTCTTGGGCTTCTGGTACGCCATTGGCGCTTTCGACGGAGTGTTTCTGATGGAGGCGCCCGACAACGCGTCGGCGGTGGCGCTGGCTATGGCCGTCGGCGCCGGCGGAGCGGTATCGGGCGTCGAGACCACCGTTCTGCTCGACATGGACGAGGCCCAGGATGCGATGCGGAAGGCCGCCGCAGCAACGTACCGGCCGCCAGGCTCATAGAGCACTGCGTCGTCTTGATCGGCGAATCGGCGAGCGAGCGAAGCAGTCGTAGCGGTACGGCCCGTCGCTTGCGCGCACACGCCTGCTTCCGCCCGGGGAAAGCGGGCGTCCGCACGTCCGCGCCGGGTGCTCGCGCGAATCGTCCAACGCGAGCGTCTGGTCGCCGCTGTTCTCGCTCTCGCTCTGATTGAGGAGCAGCGCTCTCAGGGCCGTCTCAGCGGCCCGTCGTAGCTTGGCGCCTGCACCGTCAACGCCGAGGAGACAAACGAGATGAAGGACAAGATCAAGGGCGCGGTCATGGCGATCGCAGCCATCGCGGCTCTCGCCGCGGGTGGCGCGGCCATCGCCGGCGCGGCCGGCGGTGGCGACGATGGGAGCGACCGCGCGATCAGCGGCCAGGCCCTCGACCGGGCGAGCGCGGCGGCGCTGGCGGAGACCGGCGGCGGCAAGCTGACTGAGACCGAGGTGGGCGACGAGGAGGGCGCCTACGAGGTCGAGGTCACCCGCCCCGACGGCAGCCAGGTCGACAAGGACTTCAACGTCCTGAGCTCGGCTGGTGACAGCGATCGCTCCGGCGAGAACGACGGCGCGAGCGACGACTGATGCGCCGCGCCGCATTGCCAACCGCGGCTGCCGTCCTCGCGCTGGGGGCGGCGGCCGGCGGCGCCATCGCGGCGCAGGGCGGCAATGGCAGGCTGCCCAAGGGAAGCGAGACCGTGCACCTGAACCCGGCGGACTTCACCACCAAGATCGAC
>CAVQJO010000009.1:0-328279 GCA_963712865.1 uncultured Gaiellaceae bacterium | reverse complement strand
GGCCAGGAGGGTTCGGCGGAATAGCGGCTGAGCCGCCGGGCCGCGCTGGATCGTCCCGATGCGGCGTCCTCAGTCGCGCCCGTATTGACCAATACGGGCGCTCCCTGCGTCCTTGCCTCGGAACGACCAGCGCACCCCGGCGACGAGCGACATTCCGCCAAACCCTCCTAGAGATCGAGCACGAAGTCGAACCGCCCGACCCTGCGTCCCTTGCTGAGGCGCCAGTTGCGGATGAGGCACTGGGTGTCGAAGATGCCGTCGTTCGCGTTCCCGGGGACGCCCGGGAAGAACAACTGCGTCGTCAGCACCGGCTCGCCGGGCGCCTGCACCTTGACGTGGATGTGCTTCGTGCGGCCCGTGTACAGGCCCGGCACGACCGTGAAGAGCGTGTAGCGACCCTTCGCGTCGGTGAGCTGGTGGCCGCGGAAGCGGTATCCCTCGTTGTCGTAGACGCCGCGCGCGTCGCACTGCCAGAAGTCGATCAGGGCGCGCGCCACGGGCCGGCCGGCCGTCGTCAGCACAAGCCCGCTCAGCGTCAGCCGGGTACCGGGTACGCCGGCGATGACGAGCGAGCGGCGGCGCGGCGAGTTCGGTGTGAAGTACGGCCCTTCGGTCAACTCGGGCGTCGGCTCGTCGGCGTCCGCGATCGCCGGAGTCGGCGCCAGAGGCACCGCGGCCTCGGCGTCCGCGAGGGCGCCGCCCGACAGGGCGGCGAGCGGGGGCAGCACGAGCCCGAGCTCGAGCAGGCGGCGGCGGGTCAGCTCACTCTCGGTCATCTCTCCTCCTTCCGTTCGGCTTCGCCAGCGGCAGGGTGATCGTGAAGGTCGTCCGCTTCCCGGGCTCCGACGCCGCGGCGACGGTGCCGCCGTGCGCACGCGCGACGGCCGCGACGATCGCCAGGCCGAGCCCGACGCCGCCGCTCGCGCGGGAGCGCGACTCGTCGGCTCGGTAGAAGCGCTCGAAGACGCGCTCGGTCGCCTCGGCCGACAGGCCGGGGCCCTGGTCCTCGACGTCGATCACCGCGGCGCCGTTCGGGCTCGCCAGCCGGACGGTGACCGGCGTCTCGGGCGGGGTGTGCGCGCGCACGTTGCTGAGCAGGTTGTCGATGATCTGGCGCAGGCGGTCCCGGTCGCCGAGCACGACCGCCGGTGCGATCTCCGTCTCGATCGGCCGCTTGGGCTCGACCGTCCGAGCCGTCTCGACGGCCTCCGAGACAACCTCATCGAGCCGCACGAGCTCGTGCTCGAGCGGCCGGCCCTCGTCGAGGCGCGCGAGCAGGAGCAGGTCCTCGACAAGCAGGCTCATGCGCTCGGACTCGCGCGTGATGCCCGTCATCGAGCGCTCGAGGTCCGCGGGCCGGCGATCGGCGCCGCGGGTGAAGAGCTCCGAGTAGGCGCGCACGGCGGCGAGTGGAGTCCGGAGCTCGTGCGACGCGTCGGCAACGAACCGCCGCAGCTTCCGCTCCGATGCCTCCTGGGCGCGGAACGACGCCTCGATGCGGCCGAGCATCGTGTTGAGCGCGATCCCGAGCCGGCCGACCTCGGTGTCGGGCTCCGCGCGCTCGACCCGCTGCGAGAGGTCACCGGCGGCGATCGCACCGGCCGTGCCCTCGATCGCCGTGAGCGGCCGCAGCCCGAGGCGGACGACCCAGAGGCCGAGAGCCGCGAGCGCGAACAACACGACCACGGTGACGAGCAGCATCACGACGAGGAGCCGGTCGAGCGTCGCGTCGACGTCGGCCAGCGGCGTCGCGACGATCAGGGTCGCCTCGAAGTCGTCCACCGGCGAGGCGCGCACGCGGTAGCGCTCGCCGTCGGCGTTCGACGCGGTGAAGTAACGCGCGCTCTCGGCACCGCCGTTTCCCTGGCCGACCTCGACCGTGGGCGGCAGCTCGGGGGGTGCGGGCGCAGCCTCGCCGAAGCGCGTCACCTGAGCGGCGTCGCACAAAAGGCCACCGTCGGTTGCGCGAACCTCGATGTAGTCGCCCGGATCCCCCGCGAAGAACGGCCCGCGGTCGCGGTCGCCGGGGCACTGACCGTGGTCGAGCGGACCCTCGAGCGAGTGCGCGAACTCCGCGAGCGAGTCGTCCGTGCGCTCGAGCAGGAACGACCGCAGCGACGCGTAGGTGGCGATGTTCGCCGCGGCCAAACCGGCTGCAGCGAGAACGATGACCCCGAGAACGAGGCGCGCGCGCAGCGAGAGCCGGCGCGGCATGCCTAGTCGCTCGCTTCGAGCATGTACCCCGCCTGGCGCACCGTCTTGATCAGGGGCGGGCCGAGCGCGTCGAGCTTGCGGCGGAGGTAGCTGACGTACGTCTCGACGACGTTCGCGTTGCCGCCGAAGTCGTAACGCCAGACGTTCTGCAGGATCTGGCCCTTGGCGAGCACGCGGCGCGGGTTGAGCATGAAGAAGCGGAGCAGGTTGAACTCCGTTGCGGTCAGCTCGACGGACTGGCCGCCGCGGTAGACCTCGTGTCGATTCTCGTCGAGGACGAGATCCTCGAACTGGAGGACGTCACCGGGCAGAGCGCCCGAGGTGCGGCGAAGAATCGCCTGGATCCTCGCGACGACCTCGGCGAGACTGAACGGCTTCGTCACGTAGTCGTCGCCCCCGGCGCGCAGCGCCTCGACCTTGTTCTCGGTCGCATCCTTCGCCGTCAGGAAGAGCACGGCGGTGCGGTAGCCACGGGAGCGCAGGCGCCTGCCGACCTCGAGGCCATCGATGTCTGGGAGCATCCAGTCGAGCACGATCAGATCCGGCTCCTGCCGGGTCACCAGCTCGAGCGCATCCCGGCCGTTCGTGGCCTCGTCGACCTCGAAGCCCTCGTAGCGGAGCGCGGTCGCGACGGCGTCGACGATCGACGGCTCGTCGTCGACGACGAGAATCCTCTGCGCGTTCCCGTTCGTCGGGCCGTTCGTGGTCACGGGGAGTCCGGGCATGAGGCGAAGTGTTGCGGCTTTTCCTGTGAGCCGCCTGTGAATCGTCTGAGGTTCGAGTCAGGAGCCCGCCAGGTGCACGACGGTGGCGCCGTCGGCAGACTCCGACTCGCGGCTCTCGACGAGCGGGTGGCCGTCGAGCTCCTCGCGCACGGCCGTGCGCACGGCGCCGGTGCCGCGTCCGTGGACGACTCGCACGAGCGGGAGCCCGGCGAGCGCCGCGTCGTCGACGAACGCGCGCACCGCCTCGCGGGCCTCCTGAGCCCTGCGCCCGCGGACGTCGAGCTCGTCGGAGACGTCGCCGCTGGCACTCGCGACGACCCGGACGGCCGGCTCCGGCTCCTCGTCGCGGACGCCGCCGCGGGCGTCAGGGACGAGCCGCGCGACGGGGATCCGGATCCTGTGGCCGGCGGCGCCGACGACCTCGGCCTCGTCGCCTTCGATCGCCGCGATCGTCCCGCGCACGCCGAGCGCGGGGGCCTCGACGGGGTCTCCCGGCGCAAGCGGTGCGTGGAGTGCGAGCGGCTGATCGAGCGAGCGGATCTGCTGCTCTGCCCTCGTCGCCCGCTCGGAGGCCGCGCCGAGCCGGCGGTCGCGCTCCCGCTCCGCACGCGACGCCGCGCCGGACGAGGCCCGCCTGGCCTGCTGGTCGCGACGCCGGGCGCTCCGGATCTCGTCGCGGAGCGCCTGCAGCTCGGCCCGTGCCCCGGCGAGCTCCCGCTCGGCCGCGGCGGCGGCAAGCTCGCGCTCGTGCGCGGCCGAAGCTCGCACCCGCTCGATCTCGACTGCGAGTGCGCGCTCGCGCTCGTCCGCAGCCGCGGCGGACGCGACCGCGTCGGCGCGCGCCTCGGCCGCCGCCTCGTGCTCCGCCACGGCCGCGCGGTCGGCCGCCTCGGCCTCGGCGAGCAGCTCGGCGATCCGCAGACGCTCCGGCATGATCCGCTCGCGTGCATCGCCGACGACGTCACCGTCGAGGCCGAGGCGCTCAGCGATCCAGAGCGCGTGCGACGTCCCGGGCCGTCCGAGAGCGAGACGGTAGAGAGGCGCGTGCGTCTCGGGGTCGATCCCGGTGGCGGCGTTCGCGACCCCCTCGGTGGCACTCGCCCACTCCTTCAGCTCCGGGTAGTGCGTCGTCACGAGCGTCAGCCGCGCCTGCGTCGCGAGCCGCGCGAGGATGGCCTGGGCGAGCGCCGAGCCCTCGACGGGATCTGTCCCCGACGCCAGCTCGTCGAGGAGGACGAGCGACCGCTCAGTCGCGGTGCCGAGGATCTCGACGAGATTCCGCACGTGCCCGGAGAACGTGGACAGGCTCATCTCGATCGACTGCTGGTCGCCGATGTCCGCCAACACCTGATCGAACACCGGCAGTGCCGCGGTCTCGGCGGGCGGCCGGAGGCCGGCCTGGTGGAGCAGCGCGGCCAGGCCGAGCGTCTTGAGGGCGACGGTCTTCCCGCCCGCGTTCGGGCCGCTGACGACGAGCGCGCGCAGAGAGTCGAGCTCGAGGTCGATCGGCACGGCGGCGGCAGGGTCGAGGAGCGGATGGCGCGCGCCGCGCAGCCTCACGTCGCCTGCAGGCTCGACCCGCGCGCCGCGCCACCCCCGCGAGACGATCCCGCCGGCGACGACGAGGTCGATCGCCGCGGTCGCCTCGACGAGCGCGGTCACCTCGTCGGCGGCCGCTCCCACCCGGACGGACAGCTCGCGCAGGATGCGCTCCACCTCCTCGCGCTCCGCGCCGGCCGCTTCCGACTGGACGTTGTTCAGCTCGACGACCTCGAACGGCTCGACGAAGAGCGTCTGGCCCGAGCTCGAGGCGTCGTGGACGATGCCCGGGACGCTGCGGCGCGCACTCGCCTTCACGGCCAGCACTGGGCGCCCGCCCCTCTGGGTGACGAAGTCCTCCTGCAGGTGCTCCCGCAACTCGCTCTTGCGAGCGAGGCGGCGAAGCTCCTCCGCGACGCGCTGCCGGCCCTCCCGGAGCTCCTTCCGCAGGCGGCGGAGCTTCGGCGAGGCGTTGTCCCGGACGTCTGAGCCGTCGTCCTCGATCGCGCGGTGGATCGCGTCGGCGAGCGGCGCAAGCGTCGGCTCGATTGCGGTCGCGAGCGCGTGCAGGAGCGGGGCCGTCGCGGCGTGCTCGTCGAGCGCAGTCCGCGCCTCGACGCCGCCGGCGATCGCGGCCGCGACGTCATTCAGCGTCTCCGGCGCGAGCACGCCTCCTCGGGCAGCGTGGGCGGCGCCCTCCCGGACGTCGCGGATCCCTCGGAGCGGCGGCTCCTCGGCCTCGTCGAGCAGCGCGATCGCCTCCGCGGTCAGGGCCTGGCGTCGGGTGACCTCCGCCGCGTCGGGGCTGGGGACGAGTGCACGGGCGAGATCGGCGCCGTAGCTCGTCGAGGTCGCGGCGGCGAGCCGCTCGACGATCGTCGTGTACTCCAGTGCGATGAGCGCGTTCGGATCCACCCTCCGAGTGTAGGCCGGGCAGACTGCACGCCATGCGCGTCCTCGTCACCGGTGCTGAGGGGACGATCGGCACTGCCGTGCGCGAGCATCTCGCCGATCGCTTCGAGCTCGTCTCGCTCACGCTGACGGCGCAGGCCTTCCCGAGCCACGTCGCCGACATCTCCGATCTCGACGCGATCGAGCCAGCGTTCGCCGGGATCGAGGGAGTCGTGCATCTCGCCGCCTCCGCGGAGCTGGACGCACCGTGGGACGACGTCCTCCGAAACAACCTCGTCGGCACCTACAACGTCTTCGAGGCCGCCCGCCGGGCCGGGGTCGATCGGGTCGTCTTCGCGTCGTCGAACCACGTGATCGGCATGTACGAGCTCGACGGCGCCCCTGCGCTCTACGAGGCCGACGACGGCCGATGCTACGACCACACGACCGAGCAGCGCCCCGACTCGCTCTACGGGGTCTCGAAGGCCTACGGAGAGTCGCTCGGACGCCTGTACACGGAGCGCTACGGGCTGCGCGTCTTCTGTCTCCGCATCGGCGCCGTGCGTGCGAACGACGACCCGACTGCGGGCACCAAGACGAACCCACTCCTCGACCTGGACGCCGACGGGCTCAGGAACCGGCTCCGAGCCGTCTGGCTGAGCCGGCGCGACTGCGCCGAGCTGATCGCGCGCTGCCTCGAGGTCGACGGCGTGCCCTTCGCGATCGTGTACGGCGTGTCCGGGAATCCACGCCGCTTCTGGGATCTCGAGCACGGCCGCGAGCTGCTCGGGTGGGAGCCTCGCGACGCGGCGCCTGAGTGACGAGCTAGCGGCTCAGCACGAAGCACGCGTCGTGCGAGGAGCGCGCGACGCGCGTCCGCGTGAGCACACGTCCGGCCGCATCGAGTGTGCACAGCGTCCCCTGCGAGAGCGACGGCGTGAGCACGCGCCTCCAGCCGCGCTGGACGTTGTACGAGCCGAGCGGGATTCGCTGCGTCCGCAGCAGCCTGCCGTCCAGCGCGTGCACCCGCAGCAGCCCGTCGTCGCCACTCGTGACGAATGCACGGCCGCCGAAGAAGGTCACGTGCTGCGGCGGTGCGTCGCCGTCGAGCTCGCGCAGCAGGCGCCCGCGACCGTCGTAGAGCGCGAGCGACCGCCGGTCGCCGGAGCTGATCCAGACTCGACCATCGGGGGCGAAGCCGACGTCGTGCGCCAGGAACGGCGGCTCGACGTGCGCGAGGACGCGGGGTCGCGTGGGCTCCGTCACATCGACGATCGCCACCCTCTTCGCCTGCGTTCCCAGGGCGACCCAGAGGCGCCGATTCGAGCGGCCGAGCGAGAGGTGGCGCACGCCCTCGCCGACCTCGGCACGGGCGACGACGCGCCCCTCGACCGTGTCGACGACGACAATCTCACCCGTGCCGGAGTCGGAGACGTAGGCGTGCCGCGTGAGGCGCTCCGCGGCCGTGTACCGCGGCTCCGAGAAGCCGCTCAGCACCTTCCGCACACGCAGACGCAGGCCGTCGACCAGGCTGACCGCACCGGCCGCCGTGTGGGCGACGAGCGCGTCGTACTGGAGGACCGGCTCGATGCTGCGCGGGTCCTCCAGCGTCGTGATGTGGCGGACGACCCGGCCGCCTGAGAGCTCGACGGCCGTGATCCTGGACTCGAGATCGGCAGTGACGAGCGCGAGCGGCGTCCCTCCGCCGACGCGCGCGAGCGCGCCCGGCGCTGCGACCAGCGCGGCCGCTCCCACGATGAACCGTCGCCGATCCATGCCTGCTCTACGGGACGACGAGCGGCTGAGGTCCCTACCTGCGGCCGACGACCTCGCAGTCGCGCGCGACGGAGTCGATCTTGTCGGCGACGACCGTGTCGCGGCCGGCGCCGCAGCGAATCGAGTCGCGCGCCTTGTCCCGCACGAGGATGCGGTCGTTGCCGGCGCCGCCGTCGATGACATCGCGACCCGGGCCGCCGGTGATGCGGTCGTTGCCGCCGCCGCCGAAGAGGCGGTCCGCGCCGGCGCGTCCGTCGATCCGGTCCGGGCCGGCGCCGCCGCGATAGACGTTCGGGTGCGCGGAGCCGGTCCACGTGCGCCCCGCAGCACCCGTCGTCGTGGTCGGGCTCACCGTGGTCGGCACGAACGGCGGAGCGACGACCGGCGGGGGTTGCGGAGCCGGGGGTGGCGGCGCCGCCGGTGGAGGCGGCGGGGGCGGGGGCGGCGCAGCCGCGGTCGTGAACGCCGCCACGGTGCCTGCGACCGGCCCGCCGGCCGTGTTCGTCGCGACGACGCGGTAGTAGTAGGTCGTCGTCTGCGCGAGGCCGGTGAGCGTGGTCGAGACGGCCTGCGGCGCGTCGCCCGCGGCGAGCGTCCCGGTTGGCGTCGACGACCCGAGCGCCGGAGACGTCCCGTACTCGAACGCGTACGTGGTCGGGTTGCCGCGCGGATCGACCGTCGCCGAGACCGTCGCACTGACCGAGCCGATGGCGCTCGCGGCTCCCGTGGAGACGACCGGCGGTGCGTTCGGCAGCGTTGCGAACGAGCCGAGCGCGGACTCTGCTGAGCCGAAGCTGTTCGAGCCCGACAGCCGGTAGTAGTAGACCGTGCCCGGCGACAGGCCGGTGAGGGCCGCCGAAACGGCCGCGGTGGTGTCACCGCCGAGACTGCCGACCGGCGTGGCGAGGCCGAGAGACGGGGAGGGGCCGTACTCGAAGCTGTACGTCGTCGCCGCGTTGTTCGCGTTCACGAGGCCGTTCAGCGTCACGCCGGTCTGGCCGCGATTCGTCGGCGGCGACGTGCTCAGCGTCGGCGCGGAGGCCGCGGTCGTCGTGAAGCCGACCGGCGTCGCCCGCCTCACCCCGTGCTCGTTCTCGACCACGAGACGCGCGTGGTACGTCGTCGTCGGCTCGAGCCCGTCGACCTGAACCGCCAGGGGCAGCTCGCCGGCGGCGGCAGCGAACTGCACCGGCGTCGTCGTGGTCGCCGTGCCGAAGTTGGGGTCGGTCGAATACTCGAAGAAGGCTCTGCCCTCCCAGCGATGCGGCTTCACCGTTCCGGCGAGCACGGCCGTGCGCCTGCCGACGCTGCTCGGGAACGACGTCGTCGGGGTGGGTCGCACCGGCAGCCGCAGCCGGCCGGCACCGAAGCGTTGTCCTTGCCGGGTGCGCCGAGATCGAGCGCGCCGACGCCTCCAGCGCCGCCTGCAGCTCGGCCGGCCCGTAGCCGGGATGCCGCTGCTTCAGGAGCGCAGCCGCGCCCGCGACGTGCGGCGCGGCCGCCGAGGTGCCGCGCGAAGCCTGACGTCTCGCAGATCGAGAAGCCGCCATAGGTGCGGAGAGACGCTGTCGAAGCCCGCGATGTCGGGCTTGGCCCCGCCGCCGATCATGGGGCCCTGCGAGCTGTACGACGCGAGCGTGCCCGACTCCCAGCAGACCGCGCCGACGGCGAGGGCCTGCGGCCCGGAGGCCGGCTCGATCAGGCTGGCCGGCGGCGACCTGGTGCTGCAGCGTGCCGCGAGCCGACGCGACGACGAAGATGTCGAAGCGGAGCGGCGCGCTACCCGGCGGGCCGCGGATCGCGAGCGCGTACGTGCTCTCGGTGCTCGACGGGAAGCAGAACCCCTCGAGCGGCTCGCTGCGCTGCCGGTCTGCGGCGCTGAACGAGCCGCCGAGGATCGCGCCGGCCGGTGTCGTCGAACATGAAGTCGTAGTCGGCCGCCGTCGTCGGCCAGGCGTCCCACTTCAGGTAGGCGCAGACCTGCTCGCCGGCCCGCGTGGAGAAGTCGTTGCTCTCGTCGCCGCCGGCGAACTCGCCGACCCCGTCGCCGTCGGCATCGACGAACGATCCCGACCAGTGGTACTTGGCGGAGTTCCCGGCCGACGCGACCCAGAGGATCCCGGCCGCTCGCGCGCGCGCGACGATGCCGTCGGGCGTGTCCGGCCCGCCGCTCCCGTCGCCGCGGGAGGTGTTGATGAAGCCGCCCGACTGGTTGACGATCTGGATGCCGTTCGCGATCGCGTAGTCGGTCGCCGCCGCCATGTCGACGGCGTCCTCGATGCAGATCAGGTGCAGCTCGGCCTCCGGCGCGACGTCGTGGACGACCTCTGCCACACCGGTGCCGTGGACGTGCCGCTCGAAGTCCGTGGCAGAAGTTGAGGGTCTTGAGGCGCTTCCGCGCGGCAGCTCACCGCCGACCTGGCGCAGTCCGTACTGGGCGAAGCCGGCGTCGACGATGCCGATCTTCACGCCGGCGCCGCGCTCGCCGTCGACGTGCGCGACGGCCGCGTTCGACTGCATCGACGCCTTCGCCCGTGACCGCGGCGACGTGGAAGCGCTGCGGGGCCTCGACCCGGCCGACGCCCGGCGCGCGACCGAGGCTCTCGAGCTCGGCGACCGGCACGAGCGCCTTGACGAGGCTCCCGTGCGCGACCGCGTCACGATCGCGCCGCGCGAGGCCAGCGCCGCGCGGACGACCGAGCCGAGGCCGGGCTCGGTGCGCACGACGACCTCGACGCGGGCGCCGCTCGTGTCCAGGCCGGCGGCACGTGCCTCCTGCACGGCGGCGGCCGACGCCGCGCGAGCCCGGCCGCGAGCGCGACCTCGGAGACGGTCGACTCGAGCCCGGCGAGCACGGGGCGCGCCGGCGGAGCGGGTCCGCAGGGGCGCCGCCGGCGCCGCCGCCGCGACGACGGCGAGTAGCCGACCGCAACGGTCGCCAACGGCCCCACGCGCGGCCCGTCCTCGTCTCCCGCTCACTGCCTCCCCCGGGTCTCAGCCGCTGAGCGGCTACCCGGCAGCGTGCCCGGAGCGCCCGGGAGTGTCAACACGAGCCGCGGTGGCTCACCCGTTCGAGGGAGAGCCGAAGCCGAAAACGCCCGATGTCGAGGCAGACGCCATGGACGATCCCGCTCGCTCGCACCGCCGCCGGAGCCGCGCATCCGCCTCGTCGCCCCGGCGAGCGCGAAGCCGGCGACGACCCGCTCGTCGGCTCGTACCGCCGGCTCGCGGACGTCTTCCACGACCTGCTCTCGGAGCAGAGCCTCGACTCGCTGCTCGTCCGCATCGCCGACACCCTCGACGAGATCGTCCCGTACGAGGCGCTGCACGTCTACGAGGCCGACGAGCCGAAGCGCGAGCTCGTGCCGGCGCTCGTCCGCAGCGAATGGGCCGAGGAGATCCTGAGCGAGCGCTTCCCGTTCGGCGAGGGCATCACCGGCTGGGCCGTCGACAACCGCGAGCCCGTGCTCGCCAACCAGGCCCACCTCGATCCGCGCGTCCGCTTCGTGCCCGGCACCCCGGTCGAGCCCGAGGCGCTGATCGTCGTCCCGCTCGTCGCGCGCGGGTCGCTGAAGGGGACGCTGAACGTCTACCGGATCGGCGACGACGCCTCCTTCACCGAGCAGGAGTTCGAGCTCGCGAAGCGCTTCGGAGACGCGGCCGCGCTCGCGCTCGACAACGCGCACATCCGCGCGCGGCTCGAGCACCAGGCCCAGACCGACTCGCTGACCGGGCTCTACAACCACCGCTACTTCCACGAGCGGCTCCGGCACGAGCTGACGCGCGCGTCCTCGTCGGCCACGCCGGCGTGGCGCTCGTGATGATGGACATCGACGACTTCAAGAAGGTGAACGACGTCTTCGGCCACGGCGTCGGCGACCAGGTGCTCATCGAGCTGGCCGACGAGCTGCGCGGCGCCGTGCGCTCCACGGACGTCCTCTGCCGCATCGGCGGCGAGGAGTTCGCCGTCATCGTGCCCGGCAGGACGCGGGCGACGCACGCGGTCGCGCTCGCGGCCAGGCTCGCGCGAGCGGCTCGGCGAGGTCGACTTCGACCTGGCCGGCGAGCATCGCGGTCTCGATCGGCGATCGCCCACGGCCCCGAGCACGCCGCGAACGCGCGCGAGCTGATCGCCTGCGCCGAGGCGGCGATGATGACCGCGAAGGCTCGCGGCAAGAACCAGGTGGTCGTCTTCGACGACGCGGCGACGGAGCGGCCCGACGCCGCAGACCGCGCGCGAGGACCTCCGCTCGATCGCGCACCTGAAGATGCTGCAGTCGCTCGGCGCGAAGCTGAACCGGCTCACGGACGTGCGCCGAGATCGGCATGACGGTCGCGAACGAGCTCCGGCTGCTGATCGACTACCACAACTGCCGCGTGTTCCTGCGCCGCGACGACGATCTCGTCCCGATCGCATTCCAGGGCGAGCTGACCGCGTCCAAGGAGGCCGCGCTCGAGCTGCTCGCGACGCGGGTCGGCGTCGGCTTCACCGGCCACGTCGTCGAGACCGGCAAGCCGCTCCTCCTCGCGCGACGCGTCCGCGTGCGAGTTCTCCGTGCGGGTCGAGGGAACGGACGACATCGAGGAGTCGATCATCGCCGTGCCGCTCAACTACGGCGCGCGCACGATCGGCGCGATCGTGATCTCGAAGCTCGGGCTCGACCAGTTCGACGAGGACGACCTCCGCCTGCTCGAGGTGCTCGCCGGCCACGCCGCCGTCGCGCTCGAGAACGCGAACCTCTACGAGGCGCAGCGGCGCGAGGCCGAGAGCGCGCACGCGCTGCTCGAGTTCGGCCGCGAGCTCGCCGGCGCCGAAGGGCTCGACCGCGTACTGCAGCTGATCGTCGAGGGCTCCGCGCGCATCGTCGGCGCTCCGCATGCCTCGCTGTGGCTCCAGGAGGCCGGCACGGGCGACCTCGTCGCACGCGGCGCCGTCGGCTACGAGGATGGGGCCGGTATCGTCGGCCGCCGCTTCGCGGCCGTCGCCATCGCACCGTTCACGACGCGGCTCGAGCCCGTACTTCGTCGGGCCGGACGAGTACGCCGCCTTCTCGGACGCCCCCGCGGGTGGGTCGGGCTGCTACGCGATCGCACCGCTGCTCGTCGACGGACGCTGGGGCGCGATCGCCGTCGCGATGCCGCCGGAGGTCGCCTACGGCGAGCGCGAGCTCAAGCTGCTCGACGGCCTCGCCCACCAGGCCAAGCTCGCGATCGCGAACGCGTCGAGCTTCGAGTCGCTCGAGCGCACGTTCCTCTCCACGGTCGAGGCGCTCGCAAACGCCCTCGAAGCACGGGACGAGTACACGTCCTCGCACGCCCGCTGGATCACGGACACCGCCCTGCGCGTCGGCACCGAGCTCGGGCTCGACGGCGACGCGCTGAAGCGGCTCGAGCTCGGCGCGCTCTTCCACGACATCGGCAAGATCGGAATCCCGAACTCGATCCTGCTCAAGCCCGGCCCGCTCGACGACGACGAGCGCGCGCTGATCGAGATGCACCCCGAGCTCGGCGAGAAGATCCTCGCCCCGATCGACCAGCTCGGCGACGTGTGCTCGATCGTCCGCGCCTGCCACGAGCGCTGGGACGGCGGCGGGCTATCCCGACCGCAAGTCCGGCGAGGAGATCCCGCTCGAGGCCCGCATCATCTTCGCGTGCGACGCCTTCCACGCGATGACGACCGACCGCCCATACCGCAGGCGGCTGCCGGCCGAGGAAGCGCTGCGGCGGCTCGAAGAGGCGGCCGGGACGCAGTTCGACCCGGTCGTGGTCGAGATCTGCCTCCGCGTCCTCCAGCCGCCGCCCGACTAGAGGCGGCGCAGCGGCGCTCGACGCCCCCGGGAGTCAAGCGAGACGACGCTCGTGCAAGCGAGCGGGCGTTGTCTCCTAGCTAGTCCTCGTCCTCCCAATATTCGAGCTCGGGCCCCGGGCGAGCGAAGATGATCCGCTCGCCGGCGACGCTCCGCGCGCCGATCTTGCCGGTGTCGAGGTACTCGACGATGTCCGGCGCGATCAGCGTGGAGAGCATGAGGACGCGGACGGGCGCGTCCGTGTCGTTGCGGATCTGGTGCGCGCCCTCCTTGCCGCGCGGGAACGCGACGACGTCGCCCTGGCGCAGCTGCTGCTCGCCCTCGTGCGTGCGCAGCGTCGGCTCGCCGCGGAGGACGATCGCCCATTCCTCGTTCGCGTGGTGGGTGTGAAATGGCCCCTGCTTGTTACCCGGCTCGACCTCGTACATGCTCGCGCCGATCAGCTCGGCGTCGGTGTGCGCGCCGACCCAAGCGTCCTTGAAGCGCCAGCCCTCGCGCTCTTCCGTGCGATCCCACTCGTCTGCGTTGAGATTGAAGATCTTCATGCCGCAAGCCTAGTAGCCCGATTCGGTTGCTACCGCACTGCGGGTAAACAGCTTCCAGTGCCCCTCGGAGACGACTTCGACGGTGCCGTCGACGACTTTGATGGCGGTCTCATCGTCGATCGCATACGCAGGCCCCGACAAGCCGGCGGCCCACCGTTCGGCAGCGGCCATAGTGTTCGTCGGCAGGTCCGGATTTTCGACGTGCGGGAAGATCGAGAATTCGACCAGTCCCAGCGCTTCATCGCCGCCGTCAGGAGGAGTCCAGATGACGAAGTCCTCCCCGATCCTGGGGGTCATCACCATGCTCCCGGCGCTCAATCCAACCCAGACCGTCTCGAGCGACGGCAAGAGGTCAGCCAATCCGGACTCCCGCATCCAGTGGCACAGATACAACGAGTCGCCGCCGTTCACCAGCAGGGCGTCAGTCTCCTTGACCAGGGGAACCCAGAGTTCTTCGTCGATGCTGGGCAGTGCGGTGAGCTCCAGCACTCCCAGGGACTTCCAGCCCAACTCGATCATTGGGCAGCGGGGCTCTTGTCCGCTGATGAAGTTCCATGCCCTGGGGGACCGGCCATGGGGTGCCCGTACGACGCGGTGGGAATGCAGAGGGCGCTCGACTCGGCAATCGGCTTGCCCAGTAGGTCGACCAGCGCGTCGTGGATGCTCGTGTTCTTGATGCCAGCGGACGTGAGAAGAAACTTCATGCCACCTCCGTGGAGTCGTTGTTGCAGGCGTGAACGTTCGAGCGGCTTACGGATCTCTATGCGGTAGAGACCGGCAGACCACCGAAAACTCATCGCCTCCGGCCACAACCAGCCTCACGTCCTCGGGCGTCATTCCCGAACACTGGCCCAGGCGAGCCCTCCGATCGCGCTGTTCCCGTTTGCCTTCGGCGGGGTAGAGCGGCTCAAAGAGACCGGTGGGAAAGGAGTGTCGATGGGAAAGCTGATCGCGACCACACAGGCCACGATCGACGGCGTCGTCGACCCGGTCGGCGAGTGGGTGCAGCCGGGCGGAGACCACGCCGAATACTCGTTCGAGCGCCAGGCGAAATCCAGCGGGCTGGTGCTCGGCCGCAAGACCTACGAAGGGCTGGCGGGGTACTGGCCGAGCCAGTCGGGGAAGTGGGCGGACATGATCAACCCGATGCGAAAGTACGTCGGGTCCAAGACCCTGTCCGGGGATCTCGAGTGGAACGCGACCGTGCTGGCGGGCGATCTCGAGGATTCGATCCCGCAACTGAAAGACGCGGTCGACGGCGACCTGTTCATGCACGGGAGCGGCGAGTTCGCGTACGCGCTCGCCGAAAAGGGCCTGATCGACAGGTACGAGGTCTATCTGAACCCCCTGGTCTGGGGCGAGGGAAATGTCCACGTGCTCGGCGACAGAGGAACCGTCCGGATGGAGCTCGACGACATGAAGCGGTTCGACTCCGGAGTGGTCCTTCTCACCTACCTCCCAGCGTCTTAGCGATTCGGCTGCCGCCGTCCTCAGCCTGCGCCGATCACGCCCTCGATCCGCGCCCGAAGGGGCTCGGTTGCTCCGACCTCATCAAGCAGCCTTCGAGCAAAGCTGTCCGTCGACTGGCGGGTCATCGCGAGAAGAAGGTGCTCCGTTCCGACGAGCGCGTGACCTCGGGCGTCACGAGCTCACGCGCCTGGTCGAGGAGTGCCTCGACAGTCCCGGTCAGCTCAGCCATGCGGAGTCACTTCCCGAACCCGGCCCACTCCAGGCATCACTGCTCGGTGACCGCGTCCGTGTGGAAGACGGCCTCGACGTTGTTGCCGTCAGGATCGAGGACGAACGCGGCGTAGTAGTGGCCGCTGTACTCGGGCCGCACACCGGGGGCTCCGTTGTCGGTCCCGCCATGTTTCACCGCAGCGTCATGCCAGCGCCTGACCGACTGGGCATCGCTTGCGCAGAAGGCGATGTGCGCACCGTGGTCACCCGGTCGCGGCCGGGCTTGCTGCCGACGGTATGCAGGCAGAAGTCATCGCTGTCGCCGCGCCCGAACAGGACGTAGGTGTCACCCTCGAACTCGCCTTCGGACAGCACCACGAAGCCGATTTCCGCCAGCGCCGCTTCGTACATCACCCGGCTCGCCGGCAAGTCGCTGACTCGGATACCAACGTGGTCGATGACGTCGCTCACGTGCGGATCCTAGGCCGCCGATCGCCGGTGAGCCGCATGGTGACCGCCTCGGCTAGGCCCGCTCGGCCACCAGCAGCGACTGCGTGCGGTACACGTCGCGCCACTCGCCCGTCGCGGGCGGCTCGCGGAGCTCGCCGCGGAGGGCGACTGCGACCTTGACCTCGCCGCCGCGGAGGAACGCGACCGTGTCCCCGCCCGCGTCGAGCGGCTCGTACGCGCCCGCGAACGCCGCCGGGCGCCGCGCGCGGAGGGCGAGCGTGCGCCGGATCAGGTCGAGCTTCGGCGGCGGCTCCGGCGAGGCGAGCGCACGGCGGCGCTCCTCCCAGTCGACCGGCCGCCGGTTGTCGGGGTCGACGAGCGCCAGGTAGGGCAGCTCGTCGCCCTGGTAGAGGTCCGGCACGCCGGGGCACGTGAGCTTGAGCAGCGTCATCCCGAGCGAGACGCGCTCGGCGGCGGCCGCGAGCCGCTCGGCGAAGGCCGCGCACGTCGTCGTCCTCGAGCAAGCTTACGGCGTAAGCAATCGCGCCGGCCTCCCACTCGTGATCCTGGTCGATCCAGGTCGTGTGCACCTTCGCCTCGCGGAGCGCCTTCTCGAGATACAGCTCGCAGGCGGCCGCCGTCGAGCGGCCACGCGCCGACGACGGTCTGGAGGATGAGGTACGCCTCGTTCGCGTCGCGCCAGCCGTCGAGCCGCGGCCGCACGAGCGCCGCCCACTCGTCCGGGCAGCCCGCGAGGCACGCGAGTCGCGCCCGCACGTCGGCCGACCGCTTCGCGTCGTGCGTCATCGTCGCGAGCAGGTGGCGCGGGAAGCGCTCCGCCCGCTCGAGGTTCGAGCGATGGAAGTCCTCGACCGACACGTTGAAGCGCGCGGGGTCGCCGCCGACCTCGTTCAGCGCGAGCAGCCGGTTCCAGCGGTAGAAGGCCGTGTCCTCGACGCCCTTCGCGTGCACCGGCGGCGTCGTCTGCTGGAAGCGCAGGACGAACGCGTCGTGGCCGCCCTCCTCGAGCAGCAGGATGCGCGCGAGCTCGGCCGGCAGCCCCGCCTGCTCGACCGCCTCGCGGTCGGCGTCGTCGACGCGGCCGGTGAACGGCTGCACGTAGGTCCGGTAGATCGGGCAGCGACGCGAGCGCCGCGGGCAGGTCGACGTCGAGCGCCGGCAGCAGCGACTGCAGGCGCTCCGCGTCCTCCTCGAACGTCGTCGCGCGCCTCCCGCAGCTTGCACTCGTGCGCGATCTCGTGGAAGCCGCGCGTGTCGCCCGAGATCTCCTCGTAGAGCGCCGTCAGCGGCTCCTCGCCGGCCGGATCGACGAAGAGCGCGCAGACCTCGTTCAGGAACTCGTAGCCGGTCGTCCCCTCGACCGGCCAGTCGCGCAGCTGCTCGCCCGGCTCGAGGATCTTCTCGACCCAGACGTGCTCGATCCCCGCCTCGCGCAGCCGCTCGAGGTAGCGGCGCGGGTTCGCGAGCCCGTCGGGATGGTCGATGCGGAGCCCGTCGAGCAGACCCTCGCGCGCCAGCTCGATCACCTTCGCGTGCGTGATCTCCCAGACCTCGGGATCCTCCATCCGCACGCCGGCGAGCTCGCCGACGTCGAAGAAGCGCCGGTGCGTGCCCGTGCGCCAGTCGAGGTCGAAGAACCGCGCGCGCCAGAGCGGATCGCGCCAGAACGGATTCTCGTCCGTCGCCGCCATGTGGTTCGGGACGATGTCGAGCACGACGCCCAGCCCTGCGCGGCGCGCCTCGCCGCACAGCTCGCGGAACGCCTCCTCGCCGCCGAGCGGCTCCGAGATCCGCGTCGGATCGACGACGTCGTAGCCGTGCGTCGAGCCCTCGCGGGCCTGCAGCGAGGGCGAGAGATAGAGATGCGACACGCCGAGGTCGCGGAGGTAGGGCACGAGCTCGCGCGCGCCCGCGAAGTCGAGATCCGGCCCGAGCTGCAGCCGGTAGGTGCAGCGGAAGTCGGCCACCTAGGCGATGCGGCGCAGGATCGACAGCGAGCGGCCCTCCACGGGCACGACGCCGCGGGCGGGGTAGACGACGGCGCCGGGCTCGGCGTCCGGCTCCGCTGTCGAGAGCTCCGAGACCCAGCGGCGCCCGAACGAGACCGCCGGCAGCGTGAAGACGATCGCCTCGGCATCGGCGTTGAACAGGATCAGGAAGGTGTCGTCGATCACCGGTGCGCCCTGCGCGGTCACGGTCGGGATCTCGGCCCCGTTCAGGAGCACGCCGAGCGTGTGCGTGTCGCCGCGACGCCAGTTCGCGATCGTCATCTTCCGGCCGTCCGTCCGGAACCACCAGACGTCGGGCGATCCCGAGCCCGAGCCGCTCCTCGCCCGTCAGGAAGTCGGCCCGCCGGAAGACCGGATGCCGGCGGCGGAACTCGATCAGCCGCTTCGTGAACGCGAGCTGCCGCCGCTGGCGCTCGTCGTGCTCCCAGTCGAGCCAGGAGAGCTCGTTGTCCTGGCAGTACGCGTTGTTGTTGCCGTGCTGCGTCCGTGCGAACTCGTCGCCGGCGAGCAGCATCGGCACGCCCTGGGAGAGGAACAGCGTGGCGAGGAAGTTCCGCATCTGGCGGTCGCGGAGCTCGATGATCGCCGGGTCGTCGGTCTCCCCCTCGACGCCGTGGTTCCAGCTGCGGTTGTGGTTGTCCCCGTCGCGATTCCCCTCGAGGTTCGCCTCGTTGTGCTTCTCGTTGTACGAGACGAGGTCGCGCAGCGTGAAGCCGTCGTGCGCGGTGATGAAGTTGATCGAGGCGAACGGCTTGCGGCCGTCGTGCTCGTACAGGTCGCTCGAGCCGGTGAAGCGGGAGGCGAAGTCGCCGACGACGGCCTGGCCGCGCCAGAAGTCGCGCATCGTGTCCCGGTAGATGCCGTTCCACTCCGTCCAGAGCACCGGGAAGTTGCCGACCTGGTAGCCGCCCTCGCCGACGTCCCAGGGCTCGGCGATCAGCTTCACCTGGGAGAGCACCGGGTCCTGGTGGATGATGTCGAAGAAGGCCGAGAGGCGGTCGACCTCGTGGAACTCGCGGGCGAGCGCCGAGGCGAGGTCGAAGCGGAAGCCGTCGACGTGGCACTCGATCACGAAGTAGCGGAGCGAGTCCATGATCAGCCGCAGCACCGACGGATGCACCGGGTTGAGCGAGTTGCCCGTGCCGGTGTAGTCCATGTAGAAGCGCGGCGTCTCGGGCACGGTGCGGTAGTACGAGAGGTTGTCGATGCCCTTGAACGACAGCATCGGCCCGAGGTGGTTGCCCTCGGCGGTGTGGTTGTAGACGACGTCGAGGATCACCTCGATGCCGGCACGGTGGAGCGCCTTCACCATGCCCTTGAACTCGCGCACCTGGTCGCCGGTCGAGCCCGTCGCGGAGTACCCGGCGTGCGGCGCGAGGTAGCCGATCGAGCTGTAGCCCCAGTAGTTCGTCAGCCCCTTGGCCGCGAGCGCCTGCTCGTCGGCGATGTGGTGGATCGGCAGCAGCTCGACCGCCGTCACGCCGAGGTCGGTCAGATAGTCGATCGCCGACTTCGGACGCGAGCCCGGCGTAGGTGCCGCGCAGGTCCTCGCGCACGCCCGGCATCTGCTTCGTGAACCCCTTGACGTGCGTCTCGTAGATGACCGTCTCGTGCCACGGCGTCCTCGGCCCGCGAACGTCCTCCCAGTTGAACGAGTGGTCGATCACGATCGACTTCGGGATCGCCGCGGCGTCGTCCTCGTCGTCACGCTCGAGGTCGGCGTCCTCCTCGCCCGGCGACGTACGGGAGCGTGTTGCCCGCGCTCCCAGCCGATCGGACCCTCGATCGCCTTCGCGTAGGGATCGATCAGGAGCTTGTCCGGGTTGAAGCGGTGGCCCTCCTCCGGCGCCCAGCGCCCGTACACCCGGTAGCCGTACCGCTGGCCCGGGCCGATGCCCGGGAAGTAGCCGTGCCAGTTGAACGCCGTGCGCTCCGTGAGCTCGTAGCGCCGCTCGCGGTCGTCCTCGTCGAAGAGGCAGAGCTCGACCTTGGTCGCGTGCTCGGAGAAGAGCGAGAAGTTCGTGCCGTCCCCGTCCCACTCCGGCCCGAGCGGGTAAGGGCTTGCCCGGCCACGGCCTCACGCGTCGAGCTCGACCTCGAGCGAGCGGAAGTCGACACGCGAGGCGCGCCCGGCCGCGCCGAAGCTCGAGCCGGCGCGCGGCCTCGTCGAACGAGACGTCGAGCTCGCGCGGGAGCTCGCGGCGCAGCCGCAGCAGGCGCGTCACGAGCGGGTCCGGCGGCTGCGGATCGAGCTTCGAGCGCTCGAACGTCTCCGCGCGCCTGCGGGTCGGGCACGTCCGCGGCCGAGAAGCCCGCGAAGCCGGCGAACTCGCGCCGGCGTCCGTCACGGGTCGCGTCGGCGATGAACGGGTCGATGTGGTCGGTGAAGAACTGGAACGGGCGCGACTCGCCGTACTCCTCGCCCTGGAAGAGCAGCGGCGTGAACGGCGAGAAGAGGACGACCGCCTGCGCGACGCGCAGGTGCTCGGGCGGCCAGCCGGTCGCCGACCGCCCGGTTGCCGACCTGGTCGTGGTTCTGCGCGCAGACGACGATCCTGCGGCCCCTCCGGCCGCGTCGAGCTCGCGGGCGATCTGGGCGATCGAGCCGTCGAACGGCGCGTAGTAGCCGTCGCGCTCGCCGGTCAGCGCGACGTGGAGCGTGTGGTGGAGGCTGTCGAGCCACATCGCGTCGTGACCCCACTCCCGCAGCGGCCGGAAGTCGTCGGGTCCCATCTCGCTGATCACGAGCGCGCCGGGTGCGGCCTCGTGCACCCGCTCGGCGAGCTCGGCGAGGACGTGCCGCGGCGAGTCGTCCTGCACGGCGTGCACGGCGTCGAGGCGCAGCCCGTCGATCCGGTAGTCGCGCACCCAGAGCTCGGCGTTCTGGATCGCCCACTCCCGGACGCCGCGCTCGCCGTAGTCGATCGCCTCGCCCCACGGCGTCTCGCCGAAGCGGTCGGTGAAGTACGGGCCGAACGCGCGCAGCGCCTCGTTGCCCGGGCCGACGTGGTTGTAGACGACGTCGAGGATCACGCCGAGGCCCTCGCGGTGCGCTGCGTCGACGAGCCGCGCAAGGCCGTTCGGGCCGCCGTAGGCCGGATGGGGCGCGGAGGCGTAGAGCCCGTCGTAGCCCCAGCCGCGGTTCGCCGGGGAAGGTCGCCACCGGCATCAGCTCGATCGCGGTGACGCCGAGCTCGCGCAGCGCGCGCAGCCGCGGGATCGCGCCCTCGAACGTCCCCTCGGGCGAGAACGTGCCGACGTGGAGCTCGTAGACGACGAGCTCCTCGAGCCGGAGGCCGGGGCCCGCTGCGATCTCGAGCGCGGCCGTGTCGACGACACGCGAGGGCCCGCGCACCCCTTCCGGCTGCCAGCGGCTGCACGGATCCGGCCACTCCTCGCCGTCGACGACGAAGCGGTAGTCGTCGCCCGGCGCGGCACTCGACCTCGCCGGCCCACACGCCGCCCGCGCTCCTCGGCTCAACGCCTCCGTGCCGCGCGCCGACCGGAACGCGACGGCCGCGGCGCCCGGCGCCCAGACGCGGACGTCGACGATGCCGTCGCCGACGGGGGTCACGCCCAGCGGGCGGTGTGCGACCTGACGCAGGGTAGAGGCCACCAGCGGACGGTAGCGATCGAGACGAACTGCGAGTGCGCGCGCGTGCGGCGCCCACACCCCGGAGCTCGACGAGCCCGTCGCCGGTCGGACTCGCTCCCAGCGCCGCCTGTCGTCGTCACGGGCACCGCGTCAGCCGGCCGCCTCGGCGCTGCGCAGCCCGCGCAGCGACCACAGCGCGAACGCCAGGATGAGTGCGATGGTGAGCCCGAACGCGACCGCGACGTACACCTCGTTGCCCGCGAGCAGGTTCCGCGTCGCCTCGAGCACGTAGGTGAACGGATTGAGGGTCGCAAGCGTCTCGATCCAGCCGGTCAGGAGCTCGAGCGGAACGTAGACCGGCGCGAAGAAGAGGATGAGGAAGACCGGCATCTGCATCAGCGGGCCAGCCTGCATCGTGCGCAGCCGCATCGCGAGCCCGGATGCCCACAGCAGCGCGCAGACGTTGACCAGCAGCGCCAGCAGGTACAGGCCGAAGACGTCGACCGGCCCGCCGAAGACGTCGACGCCGGCGATCACGGCCACGAGCGTGAGCACGGTCGCGGTGAATGCCCAGCGAACCATGGCCGCAGACGGCGTAGCCGAGGACGATCCCGGTGCGGTTCGGAGCCGCGAGCAGCAGCCGGCGCGCGAAGCCGGACTCGAAGTCGCGCGCGATCCCGAACCCGGTGAAGACGCCGCCGAATGCGGCCGACTGGACGAGCACGAAGCAGAAGACGAAGGCGGTGTAGCCGGGCTCGTAGTCGAAGCCCGGTACCTCGGCGACCTGGGCGAGGCCGCCCGCGAACGCGGTGAAGAAGAAGAGCGGGAACGCCAGCGAGGGAAAGAGGATCGACGGATTCGTGAAGACGTTCTTCAACGCCCGCCAGGCGACACCGGAGGCCACCGGCCAGAGCCTCACGTCCGCGTCAGCCTCGTCACGAGCGCGGACGACGCCAGCAGCGAGGCCGACCACGGTGATCACGAGCGCGAAGCCGAAGCCGAGCGCGAGCGCCCGTGCGTCCCAGCCGGTGATGATCAGGCTCCGCACCGCCTCGATCAGGTACGAGACCGGGTTGATCGACGCGAGCGCCTTGAACCACTGGATCTCCATCAGGTCGCGCGGCGCGTTCATCGACGAGATGAAGAGGAAGACGAAGAGCAGCGGGAACAGCCCCTGGATCGCCTCGCCGGAGCCGGTGCGCAACGCCAGGTAGATCCCGACAGCGCCGAACCCGACCGACACGAGCGCGGCGAAGAGGAGCAGGACGGCGATGCCGCCCACCCCGGACGCGAAGTGGACGCCGGCGAGGAGCCCGACGGCGATGTAGAAGACGGCCTGGACGAGCCCGAGCACGACGATGCCGCCGAGCTGCCCGGCGATCAGGGCCGAGCCGCGCATCGAGGTCAGCGAGAGCCGGTTCAGGAAGCCGGTCTGGATGTCGCGCGCGAGGTCGGTGCCGGCGTTCATCGTCGAGAAGAGCGCTCCCTGGATGAAGGGGACGGCGAGCGCGAAGGCGAGGAACGAGTCGGTCGGGAAGCCGGGGAGCTCGGTCGACGGCTTGAGCCCGGCCGCGTTCACGGCCATCAGCATCACCGGGAAGATGAGCGGCGGGATCGCGCTCGCCGGCTGGCGGGCGGTGCGAGTGATCGAGCGCAGGGCCAGCGCCCCCACCTGCGACGCGGCGCCGGTCACGACGCGGGCGGCATGCCGTTCTGCTCGCCGGCGCCCTCGAGCGAGCGGCCGGTCTTGGCGAGGAACACGTCGTCGAGCGTCGGAGCCTGGATCTCGAGGTGGGCGAGCGGCAGGTTCTGCGCGTCGATCGCGCGGACGACCGCCGGCAGGCCGGCGACGCCCTCGCGGAGCCGCACGGCGACGTCCTTCGTGGCGTCCGGCAGCGGCTCTCCGAACTCGGCCAGGATTCCCGCCGAGCCGGGCGCGATCGTCATGCTGCAGCGGGCAGCGCGTGCACGCTCGGCAGGCCGATCTCCGCCTTGAGCTCGGCCGGCGACCCCTCGGCGACGATGTGGCCGTGGTCGATGATGCCGACGCGCCCTGCGAGCACGTCGGCCTCCTCGAGGTACTGCGTCGTCAGGAAGACGGTGACGCCGTCGTCGCGGGCGAGCCGCGCCACCTCCTCCCACAGCGCCGTGCGGCTCTGCGGGTCGAGGCCGGTCGTCGGCTCGTCGAGAAAGAGGATGCTGGGGCGATGGACGAGGGCGAGGGCGAGGTCGAGGCGCCGTTTCATGCCGCCCGAATAGCCCTTCACCTTGCGGTCTGCGGCCTCGCTGAGGCCGACCCGCGTGAGGAGCTCGTCGGCACGCTGCCCGCGTTCCGAACGGGGCACCCCCTGGAGCGTCGCCTGCAGGCGCACGTGGTCGCGTCCGGTCAGGAGAGGGTCGAGTGCGGCCTCCTGGAGCGCGGCGCCGATCACCGAGCGCACCTTCGGCCCCTCCTTGACGACGTCGTAGCCGCCGACCCGCGCGCGAGCCCGCCGTCGGCGGCAGCAGCGTCGTCAGCATCAGCACGGTCGTCGACTTCCCCGCCCCGTTCGGCCCGAGGAAGCCGTAGATCTCGCCCGGGTCGACGTGGAGGTCGATGCCGTCGACGGCGCGGGGCCCCTTCTTGAACTCGCGGACGAGCCCCTCCACCTCGATCGAGTTCACCCGCTCGGACATTGCCGAACCCTACCCACCGACCCGTCCCGGCCCCGCCGAGGGCCGCCGCCGCGCCGCGACGGTCTCAGAGACCGTTCGCGGTTCGTGTAGCGCCGCGATCGTGACGAGACAGCGACGAATGAGCAACGAATGCGTGACAATTCGCCGCGCCGCCTTGCGCCCCGATTCGACCGCGGCCATCGTTTCCCCATGGGCCAGGCGCTCCGCATCGAGTACCCCGGCGCCCGCTTCCACGTCGTCGCGCGCGCCACGTTCGAGCGGATGCTGTTCGCGGACGACGCCGATCGCCGACGGTTCTTCCGTCGTCTGCACGTCGTCACGCGCCGATACGACTGGCGGATCAGCGCCTACTGCCTCATGGGCACGCACTACCACCTCATGCTCGAGACGCCGCGGCCGAACCTCGCGCTCGGGATCCAGGCGCTCAACAGCGTCTACGCGCGCGGGTTCAACCGCCGCCACGGCGGTCACGGCCACGTGTTCAGCGAGCGGTACGACCCGACGCCTGATCCTGAGCGACTCGCACCTGCTCGAGGTGCACCGCTACGTCGTCCTCAACCCGGTTCGGGCCGGCCTCTGCGCCCACCCGGCCGACCACCGCTGGAGCAGCTACCGCGCCACCGCCGGACTGGGCGCCGTGCCCGGCCTGCTGGACGTCGAGGCCGTCCTCAGCCTCCTGGCGGAGGATCCTCGTCGCGCCCGCGCCCGCTATCGAGCGTTCGTCGAGGACGGCCTTCGCTCGATCCCGACGCCGTCTCGGGCACGAGCCAGACCGTCGCGAGCGGCGGCAGCGTGACCTCTGCCGACTGCTCCTGCTCCATCCACGGCACCGGCTCGGTCTCGACGCCCCAGCCGTTGCCGACGTCGGACCCGCCGTAGAAGCGGGAGTCGGTGTTGAGCGCCTCGCGCCAGCGCCCGGCGACGGGCAGACCGACGCGGAATCCACTCCGCACCACGGGTGAGAGGTTGCAGAGGCAAACGAGCCACCGCGTCCCGTCCTTCGAGACCCGCGCGAAGGCGAGCACGTTCTCGTTCGCCGCGTTGGGCTCGAGCCAGCGGAAGCCCTCGTGGGAGAAGTCGAGCTCCCACAGCGCCGGCTCGTCGCGGTAGACGCGGTTCAGATCGCGGACGACGCCGATGACGCCCGCGTGGTCGGCATCCTCGAGCAGGTGCCAGTCGAGCGACCCGGCCGGCTCGCTCCACTCGCGCTCCTGGCCGAACTCCCCGCCCATGAAGAGGAGCTGCTTGCCCGGATGCGCCCACATGTAGCCGTAGAGCGCCCGCAGGTTCGCGAAGCGCTGCCAGCGGTCGCCCGGCATGCGCGCGAAGCAGCGAGCCCTTCCCGTGCACGACCTCGTCGTGCGACAGCGGCAGCACGAAGTTCTCGTTCCACGCGTAGACGAGCGAGAACGTCAGCTCGTGGTGGTGGAAGCGACGGTGGATCGAGTCCTTCGAGAAGTACTCGAGCGTGTCGTGCATCCAGCCCATGTTCCACTTGAACCCGAAGCCGAGACCGCCGAGGTAGGTCGGCCGCGAGACGCCCGGCCACGCAGTCGACTCCTCCGCGATCGAGAGGACACCCGGCTCGCGGTCGTGCAGCACCTCGTTCAGCTCCTTCAGGAACGAGACTGCCTCGAGATCCTCCCGTCCGCCGAACGCGTTCGGCACCCACTCGCCCTCCTTGCGCGAGTAGTCGAGATAGAGCATCGAGGCGACCGCGTCGACGCGCAGCCCGTCGGCGTGGAACTCGCGCACCCAGTACAGGGCGTTCGCGAGCAGGAAGTTCCGCACCTCGTTCCGTCCGAGGTTGAAGACGAGCGTGCCCCAGTCGGGATGGGCGCCGCGCCTCGGGTCGGCATGCTCGTACAGCGCCGTGCCGTCGAACTGCGCGAGCGCGAACTCGTCGCGCGGGAAGTGCGCCGGCACCCAGTCGAGGAGGACGCCGATGCCGGCGGCGTGCATCGCGTCGACGAAGGCGCGAAAGTCGTCCGGCGGGCCGAGCGTGGAGACGGGCGCGTAGAAGCCCGTCACCTGATACCCCCAGGAGCCGGAGAACGGGTGATGCATGACCGGCAGCAGCTCGACGTGCGTGTAGCCGAGGTCCTGGACGTACGGCACGAGCTGCTCGGCGAGCTCGCGCCACCCGAGCCCGAGCCGCCACGACGACGCGTGCACCTCGTAGATCGAGAGCGGCCGGACGAGCAGGTCGTGGGCGCGGCGTGTGGTCAGCCAGTCGTCGTCCTGCCACTCGTAGCGGGAGCGGTAGACGACCGATGCGGTCTTCGGCGGCACCTCTGCCGCGAACGCGAACGGGTCGGCCTTGAGGCGAAGCTGGCCGTCGCGCCCGACGATCTCGAACTTGTACTTCGCGCCCTCGCCCGCGCCGGGCACGACGGCGTGCCAGATGCCGGACGAGCCGGTCGGCTCGAGCATGTCGACGTCGCCGTCCCAGCGGTTCCAGTCGCCGACCACCGCGACCTTCTGGGCGTTCGGCGCCCACACGGCGAACGACACGCCGCCGTCGACGAGATGGGCGCCGAGCTGCTCGTAGATCCGCTCGTGCCGGCCCTCGCCCGCGAGATGGAGGTCGAGCTCACCCAGCCGGCTGCCGGGCGTCGACGCGGCCGGCTTCGCCATCAGAACTCGGCCTCGAGCATCCGCAGGATCCCCGCCACCGGGATCCCGACCCAGTCGGGCCGGTTGTCGAGCTCGTAGCGCAGCTCGTAGACCGCCTTCTCGAGCTCGAAGACCATCAGCAACCGCTCGATCGCCTGCTCACCGGCCGGCAGCAGCGCCGGGTCCGCCGCCGCGAGGTAGCCGTCGAGGAAGTTCGTGCGGCAGTTCTCCTCCCACCCGGCCGGCGGCTCGACGCCACGCTGCAGCTTCGACGCCGAGGCTGCGTACGCGAACGAGCGCAGCATCCCCGCGACGTCGCGCAGCGGCGAGCGCTTGCGTCGCCGCTCGGGCACGCTGCGAGCGGGCTCGCCCTCGAAGTCGAGAATGAGCCAGTCCTCCTCGTTCGCTCGCAGGGCCTGGGCGAGGTGGTAGTCGCCGTGGGTCCGGATCACCTTGCCGACGCTGCCGATGTGGGTCAGCAGCCGCAGCCGGTCGCGCACCTCCTCGCCCCGCCCCTTGAGAGGCGCGATCGGCTCGATGTCGGGCAGCGTCGTGAAGACGTGCTCGATCTCCTCGTCGACCGACGCCGACAGGAGGGAGAGCGCCTCCGAGCTCGGCTCCTCCGGTGCGAAGTGCGGGTCGGCGGCGTCGCTGCCGAGAGTGTTGTGCAGGAGCGCCGTCACCTCGCCGAGCCGGGCCGCATGCGCCGGCAGCCAGTTCGGGTCGGACTCGATCGTGTCCAGCGCCAGCTGCCAGCCGTCGCCACGCGACGGGACGTAGCGCTGCAGCAGCGCCAGCGTGGTCTCGAGCGGCCTGCCCTCGTAGGCGACGTACCCCTCGAGCGCCGCCACGTGCTCGAAGCCGCGCTCGGTCAGGAACCGCAGGATCTCGAGCTCCGGGTTCACGCCCGGCTCGATCCGCCGGTAGAGCTTGAGCGCGACCGACTCGCCGATGACGACCGAGCTGTTCGACTGGTCGGCGCCCATGGGCCTGATCGAGTCGAGCTCGTCGGTCCGGTCGACGAGGTCGTCCGCTCCCCAGAACGTGATCCGGGAGTCGTCGAACTCGAGCGTCGTCCCCGATCGCATGAGACCGACCGCCTCGCTGATGAGCGCCGGGTCGGCGATCGCGTCGTACACCGTCCAGCCCTCCGTCTCGGCGATGACGGACACGTTCCAGCCGTCGTCCGTCGGCCTGAACCCGAGTGGCAGGTGGTACAGGTCGTGGCTCTGGAGGCCGTAGCGCACCTCGACGATCGCGAAGGCGAGGATCGGCGGCCCGCCGGGCGCGACGACGGCGTCGAGCACCCGCGCGTCGAGCACGTCCCGCGACTTGCCGCCGAACCAGCGCTGCGACGCGATCGTGCCGAGGAGGACGAGGCCGTCGAGGAAGTGGAGGTCGCCGGCCTCGATCCGGCTGCGCAGGTCGGTGTGCGCGCTACTGCTCATCGGCCGGATCCCTGAGCTGGAACCAGAAGAACCCGCGCGGCCCGAGGGTGAGCAGGTACGGCAGCTCGCCGATGCGCGGGAACTCGGTGTTGCCGAAGAGCTCGACCGGGATGTGCCCGTTGAAGGCGGAGAGGTCGAGCTCGACGGCCTGCGCCGAGCGCGCCATGTTGTGGACGCAGAGGACGATGTCCTCGGAGAACGAGCGGATGTGGGCGAAGATCCTCGTGTTCGCCGGCCGCAGCACGTGCACGTCGCCGACGCCGAACACCGGATGCTGCTTGCGCAGCTCGATGAAGCGACGCAGCCAGCGCAGGAGCGACGTCGGGGTGCGCAGCTGTGCCTCCACGTTGACGGCGCTGTAGCCGTAGACCGGATCCATCAGCGGCGGCAGGTAGAGCTGCGCGAAGTCGGCGCGCGAGAAGCCGCCGTTGCGGTCGCCTGTCCACTGCATCGGAGTCCGTACGCCATCCCGGTCGCCAAGGTAGACATTGTCGCCCATGGCGATCTCGTCCCCGTAGTACAGCACGGGCGAACCCGGCAGCGAGAAGAGGATCGCGTGCATCAGCTCGACCTCGGCGCGGCCGTTGTCGAGCAGCGGCGCGAGCCGGCGGCGGATGCCGAGGTTGAGCTTCATCCGCGGATCCTTCGCGTACTCGGCGTACATGTAGTCGCGCTCCTCGTCCGTGACCATCTCGAGCGTCAGCTCGTCATGGTTGCGGAGGAAGAGCCCCCACTGCGCCCGCGACGGGATCTGGGGCGTGTGGTCGAGGATCTCGATCATGGGCAGCGCCTCCTCGCGGCGGAGCGCCATGAACATGCGCGGCATCACCGGGAAGTGGAAGGCCATGTGGCACTCGTCGCCCTCGCCCTCGCCGAAGTAGTCGACGACGTCCTCCGGCCACTGGTTCGCCTCGGCGAGCAGGATGCGGTCGGCATAGCCCGCGTCCACCTCGGAGCGCAGGCGCTTCAGATACTCGTGCGTGCGCGGCAGGTTCTCGCAGTTCGTGCCGTCCTCCTCGAAGAGGTACGGCACGGCGTCGAGGCGGAACCCGTCGAGCCCGATGTCGAGCCAGAAGCGGAGCACCTCGAGCATCGCTTCCTGCACCTCCGGGTTCTCGTAGTTCAGATCCGGCTGGTGGCTGAAGAAGCGGTGCCAGTAGTACTGGCCGCGCTGGGGGTCGTACGTCCAGTTCGACGCCTCCGTGTCGATGAAGATGATGCGCGCGTCCGAGTAGAGGTCCGGGTTGTCGGTCCAGACGTACCAGTCGCTCTTCGGGTTGTCCTTGCTCAGCCGGGACTCCTGGAACCAGGGGTGGTCGGACGAGGTGTGGTTGACGACGAGGTCGACGATGACGCGGATGCCGCGCTCGTGCGCGGCCTCGACGAAGGCGCGGAAGTCCTCGACCGTGCCGTAGTCCGGGTTGATGCCGTAGAAGTCGGCGATGTCGTAGCCGCCGTCGCGAAGCGGCGAGGGGTAGAACGGCAGGAGCCAGATGCAGTCGATGCCGAGCCACTGCAGGTAGTCGAGCTTGTTCTGGAGGCCCCGGAAGTCGCCGGACCCGTCGTCGTTGCCGTCGAAGAACGCGCGCGTGTGGATCTCGTAGAAGACGGCGGTCTTGAACCAGAGCGGATTGGACTCGAACCAGTGCCCGGGCTCGCTCATGCGTTGACGCTTCCGTCACGAAGTCGTTGCACTTCTGTGCGTGCGCGTGTGGTAGCCCGAACGCGAATCGTCTCTGAGACGGATCGGCGCGGTTGGGGCTGCGCGGCGGTCATGCGCCCAGCTTCATCAGGTGCGAGCCGCCGGGGGCGAGGCCGACGTAGTTGCGGCCGACGCGCCAGCGGTAGCGCTCGCCGGTCAGGAGATCGCGCACCGGGAACTCGTCCGGATACCCGCGCCCCGGCGGCACGACGACGACGTCCTCCCGCGGCTGGAACGGATCGAGGTTGACCGCAACCGCGACATCGTCCCTTCACGTACGCGAAGACGTGGTCGCCGTGCGTCTCGAGCAGCCGCAGGTTCTCGAACCGCTGCAGCGCCGGCTCCGCCCGCCGAAGCTCGTTCAACCGCTGCACGAGCGGCAGCAGCGGGCCGTCGAGCTTTCGCCGCTTCAGCTCGTACTTCTCCGAGTCGAGGTACTCCTCGCTGCCCTCGCGGACGGGCACGTTCTCGAAGCTCTCGAAGCCGGAGTAGATCCCGTACGAGGGCGACAGCGTCGCCGCGAGAACGAGCCTGGCCTCGAACGCCGCCGGGCCGCCCACCTGCAGGTACTCGTGCAGGATGTCCGGCGTGTTCACGAAGAAGTTCGGCCGGTAGAACTGCGCCCAGCCGAGCAGCTGGCCGAGGAACTCCACGAGCTCCGCCTTCGTGTTCTTCCACGTGAAGTACGTGTACGACTGGCCGAAGCCGATCTTCGCCAGCGTCGTCATCATCGCCGGCCGGGTGAACGCCTCCGCGAAGAAGATCGTCTCGGGGAACTCGGCGCGCACCTCCCGGATCGCCCACTCCCAGAACGGCACCGACTTCGTGTGCGGATTGTCGACGCGGTAGGCGCGGACGCCGTGCCGGCACCAGTGCAGCAGCACGTCGCGCAGTGCCTGCCAGAGCCCCTGCCAGTCCTCGGAGTCGAAGTTGACGTTGTAGATGTCCTGGTAGCGCTTGGGCGGGTTCTCCGCGTACTTGAGCGTGCCGTCCGGCCGCGGTTGAACCACTCCGGATGCTGCTCGAGCCACGGGTGGTCCGGCGAGCACTGGATCGCGAAGTCGAGCGCGATCTCGAGCCCGTGCTTCTCGGCGGTCGCGACGAGCCGGTCGAAGTCCTTCAGCGTCCCCAGCTCGGGATGGATCGCGTCGTGCCCTCCCTCGGGCCCGCCGATCGCCCACGGGCTCCCGGGATCGCCCTTCGCCGCGACGAGCGCGTTGTTGCGGCCCTTCCGGTTCGTCGTCCCGATCGGGTGGATCGGCGGCAGGTAGATGACGTCGAAGCCGAGCTCCGCGAGCTTCGGCACCACCTTTTCGACACCCTTGAACCCGCCCCAGGAGCGCGGGAAGAGCTCGTACCAGCTGCCGAACCGGGCGCGCTCGCGCTCGACGTCGACCTCGAGCGCCGCGTCCAGGGTCGTCTTCCCGAGCCGCTCGCGCCCGCCGAGCGCCGGCGCCGCCGCACGCCAGTCCTCGAGCTCGCCGTCGCCGAACAGCGCCGCGCCCTCGGCGAGCTCGCCGCTCAGGTCATCCTGCTCGGCCGCGATCTTCCGGTCGAGCTCGTCGACGAACGTCGCGTACGGGTCGACCCATGCCTCGACCGTGTACTGCCAGCGTCCGAGCCCGGTCACCTCGAAGGCGCCGCGCCAGTGGTCGTTGCCGAGGAACTCGAGCGGCTCCTCGAGCCACTTCCGCGTTCCCTCGCGCCGATAGCGCACGACGGCCCGAAGCTGGTCGTGCCCGTCCTTGAAGATGTCCGCCGTGAGCTCGACCCGATCGCCGACCGTGCGCTTGACCGCGTACCTGCCACAGTCGACCTGGGGCTCGACGTTCTGGATCTGGATGCGTGGCGGTTGCTTCTTCGGCAGGGGCACGCTTCGGAGACTTTCAGCGCGGCGGGAACCGTAAACAGGTGAACCTTCCTCGATCGAGCGGGATCGTGCTGCACCCCACCTCGCTGCCGGGCGGGCGTCTCGGCACGGAGGCGTACGGATTCGTGGACTGGCTCGCGGCCGCCGGGCAGAGCTGGTGGCAGGTGCTGCCGCTCGGCCCGCCCGACGACGTCGGCTCGCCCTACGCCTCGTCGTCCGCCTTCGCCGCCTGGAACGGATTCCTGGCGGAGCCCGACTCGCCCGTCTCCGACGCCGAGGTGGCCGCCTACCGCGACCGGCAGCGCTTCTGGGCAGCCGACTGGGAGGCCGCCGGCGGCACGCTCGACGACCAGGTGCGCTTCGAGCGCGAGTGGTCGCAGCTCCGGGCCTACGCTCGCGAGCGCGGCGTCCGGCTGATCGGCGACGTGCCGATCTACGTCGCCTGGGACAGCGTCGACCACCGCTCCCACCCCGAGCTCTTCCTCGACGGCGTCGTCGCGGGCGCCCCGCCCGACGACCTCGGGCCCGAGGGCCAGCACTGGGGCAATCCGCTCTTCGACTGGCAGGCGCTGGCGCGCGAGCGCCACCGCTGGTGGGTCGAGCGGCTGCGGCGGACGTTCGAGCTCGTCGACATCACCCGGATCGACCACTTCCGCGGCTTCGCCTCGTTCTGGGCGATCCCCGCGTCGGAGACCGACGCCCGCACCGGGCGCTGGCTGCCCGGCCCCGGCGAGGCGCCGTTCCGAGCCGCCGAGCGCGAGCTCGGCCCGCTGCCCGTCCTCGCGGAGGACCTCGGCGTGATCACGTCCGACGTCGTCGAGCTGCGCGACCGGCTCGGCTTCCCCGGCATGGCGGTCCTGCTCTGGGCGCTCCGGGGCCCGGCGAGCAACCCGCACCGCCTCGAGAACCACCGCGAGCAACAGGCCGTCTACACCTCCACCCACGACACCGAGACGCTCGCCGGCGCCTTCCCGAGGCGCGACCACTGGCGCCTGATCGAGCTGGCGATGTCCTCGCGCGCCGCGCTCTGCATGCTGCCGGCGCAGGACGTGCTCGGTCTCGGCAACGAGGCCCGGATGAACCGGCCCGGGCAAAAGGAGGGGAACTGGAGCTGGCAGCTCGAGCCGGGACAGCTGACCGACGCCCCCGCGGACCAGCTGGCAGCGGCGACAGCGGCCGCCGGGCGCGCGCCGTGATGCGGAAGCGGCCGCTGAGCCGAGTCGGGCTCAGTCCTCGACGAGCCTGAGCCCGCTCGCGACGCGCCGCTCGCCGCCGCTGGCGTAGACGACGTCGACGGAGTCGTTCTGGCGGTAGGTGCCGGCGACGCCGATCACCATCGACGGCCCAGCGCCAGAAGCCGAGGCGCCCCTCCCGCTGGAGCTCCCGCTCGAAGACGAGCGTGCGGCCACGGACGCGGAAGTCGGCCCCCTCCCTCTGCAGGACGCCGTTCACGTAGACCTCGAACGGGCGAGTCGCGTCCGGCCGGGAGCTCGACGCGGGTTCGGGCACGCGCGGTCTCGGTCACCTTCATAGAATGGCAGCGCCGTGCGCCGGTCTCTCGCACTCGCCGTCGTCTGTGCGCTCGTTCTCGCCGGGACGGCGGTCGCCGGCAGCGGCGGCGTCGCGCCGGTCGAGCCGATGTCGCCGAACGCGGAGGCGATCAAGCAGAGCTACTACTGGGTCGCGATCTTCACGGGCGCGATCTTCCTGCTCGTCCAGATCACGCTGATCCTCTTCATCGTCCGCTATCGGCGGCGCCGCCGGGCCCGCTTGGAGGACGGTGCGCAGGTCCACGGCAACACGAACCTCGAGATCGCGTGGTCGGTCGCGCCCGTGCTCGTCCTCGTCGCGATCGGTGCGTTCGTCTTCTACAAGCTCCCGGTGATCGCGGACGTGCCGAGCGCGAGCGCCGACGGCGGGCGGGTCGACGTCCTCGTCAAGGGCTACCGCTACAACTGGAACTTCACCTACGAGAACGGCGTCATCGCCGTCGACCGGCTCCGCGCGCCGGTCGGCCAGAACGTCAAGCTCGAGGTGACCGCGCCGACGTTCGACGTCATCCACTCGTGGTGGATCCCGGCGCTCGGCGGCAAGATCGACGCCATCCCGGGGATCACGAACGAGACGTGGTTCAACGCCGAGGCGGAGGGCGTCTACCGCGGTCAGTGCGCGGAGCTCTGCGGCGCCCAGCACGCGGTGATGAACGCGTCCGTCGAGGCGATGCCGCGCGAGGAGTTCGAGGAGTGGCTGGAGGAGGAGGCCGACGCGCAGGAGGACGGCACGTCGGATCTCGGCGAGGAGACGTTCGTCGGCGCCTGCGCGAAGTGCCACGGCCCCGAGGGCGAGGGCGACATCGGCCCGGCGCTCAAGGGCAACGGCCTGCTCGCGGACGAGGAGGCGGTCGAGGAGGTCGTCCGGCTCGGACGAGGCGAGATGCCCCCGGTCGGAGGCGACTGGCAGGACGTCCAGATGGACGCGCTGACCGAGTACCTGCGGGAGGAGGTGCTCGGTGGCAGTCAGGGCCGAGACGACCGATCCCCCAGTGGCAACGTGGCCGCGTCGTCGAGCTGGCTCCTGACCGTCGACCACAAGCGGATCGGGATCCTCTACATCGCCACGTCGGGCGCTGTTCTTCCTCGCCGGCGGCGTGATGGCGGTCCTGCTGCGGACGCAGCTCGCGCAGGCGGACAACGACTTCCTCACCCGCGACTCGTACAACGAGGTCATGACGATGCACGGCACGACGATGGTCTTCCTCGTCGTCGTGCCGATCCTCGCCGGCTTCGGCAACTTCCTCGTGCCGCTGATGATCGGCGCGCGGGACATGGCGTTCCCGCGGCTGAACGCGCTCTCGTACTGGCTCTTCCTCTTCGGCGGCGTGATCCTGCTGCTCTCGTTCTTCGCCGCCGGCGGGCCCGCGAAGTCCGGCTGGACCTCCTATCCGCCGCTCTCGGTCAAGGACGTCGGCAACGGCCAGGACCTCTGGATCCTGTCGCTCCACATCCTCACGATCTCCTCGCTCGCCGGCGCGATCAACTTCATCGTCACGATCCACAACATGCGCACGCGCGGGATGACCTGGACGCGCATGCCGCTCTTCGTCTGGGCGATCGAGACCTACGCCGTGCTGCTCGTGCTCGTGCTGCCGACGCTCTCGGCCGGGCTGACGCTGCTCCTGCTCGACCGCCAGGCGGACACGAACTTCTTCAACCCGGACGAGGGCGGCAACGCCCTGCTCTACCAGCACGCCTTCTGGTTCTTCGGGCACCCCGAGGTCTACATCATGGTGCTGCCCGTGTTCGGGATGATCTCGGAGATCATCCCCGTCTTCGCGCGCAAGCCGATCTTCGGCTACAAGGCGGTCGCGTTCTCGACCGCCTCGATCGCGTTCCTCTCGCTGCTCGTGTGGGCGCACCACATGTTCACGGTCGGGATGCCGAGCGTGCTCAACAGCTTCTTCATGATCGCCTCGATGGTGATCGCGGTGCCGACGGGCGTGAAGATCTTCAACTGGCTCGCGACGCTCTGGCGCGGCAACCTGCACTTCGACACGCCGATGCTCTACGCGCTCGGCTTCGTCTCCGTCTTCACGATCGGCGGCCTGTCGGGGATCTTCCTCGCCGCCTTCCCGATCGACTGGCAGGTGCACGACACCTACTACGTCGTCGCCCACTTCCACTACGTGCTGTTCGGCGGCTCGCTGCTCGGGATCCTCGCGGGGCTGCACTTCTGGTGGCCGAAGATGTTCGGCCGGATGCTCGAGCGAGGGGCTCGGCAAGCTCGGCTTCTGGCTCGTCTTCATCGGCTTCAACGTGACCTTCTTCCCGCAGCACATGCTCGGGCTGCTCGGCATGCCGCGCCGCATCTACACCTACTCGGACGACGGCCTGTGGGAGGCCTACAACCTGACCTCCTCGATCGGCTCCTACGTGATGGGGCTCGGCATCCTCGTCGTCGCTCTGGAACATCCTCAAGTCGCGCAAGGGCCCGCGCGCGGGCAACGACCCGTGGCTCGCGGACACGCTCGAGTGGTACACGACCTCGCCGCCGCCGCCGCACAACTTCGACACCGTCCCCTACGTCACGAGCGCGCGGCCGCTGTACGACCTGCGCCGGCGGCTCAAGGAGCGCGGTGCGCTCTGACCTGACCCCGGGCCCCTGGCTGCGGCTCGCCGCGCTCGGCGGCGCCGCGGCGACCCTGCGTCGCGGTCGTCTCCGGCACGGCCGGGCCCGCGGCCGCGCACTCGCTCCTGTCGGCGCTCGCGCTGCCGCCGCTCGTCGCGGTCGCCGTCGCCGCCTGGGTCGCGTACCGGCGGCTGCTGCCGTCCGGCCGCTCGCCGCGCTCGCGCTCTTCGGCGCGGCTGCGGCGATCACGGCGCCGCGGGCCTGCACGCGACGCTCGCCGCGCTCGCCTTCGCCGCCGCGCTCGTGTCGTGCGTGCAGGCGTTCCGCGGCGAGCCCGCCTCGTCCGGACCGTGGCGCGACTACGTCACGCTGACGAAGCCGCGGATCATGTCGCTGCTGCTCATCACCGGCGCGGCGGGAATGTTCGTCGGCGCCCAGGGCGTCCCCGACGGCGGCACGTTCGCGGCGGCGATGGTCGGCCTCGCCCTCGCCTGCGGCGGCGCGAGCGCGCTCAACCACGTGCTCGACCGCGACCTCGACCGGCTGATGGGCAAGCGCACGGAGCGCCGCCCGGTCGCGGCCGGCCGCGTGCCGCCCGAGCGCGCGCTCGAGTTCGGGCTCGTCCTGTCGGCGCTCTCGTTCGTGCTGCTCGCGAGCGCGGTCAACGTGCTGACCGCGGTGCTCGCGCTCGTCGGCAACCTCTTCTACGTGCTCGTCTACACGCGCTGGCTGAAGCGCTCGACGCCGCAGAACATCGTCATCGGCGGCGCCGCCGGCGCCGTGCCGCCGCTCGTCGGCTACGCGGCCGCGACCGGGCAGCCTCGCGCTCCCGGCGCTCTGGCTCTTCCTCATCGTCTTCCTCTGGACGCCGCCGCACTTCTGGGCGCTGGCGCTCCTGATCAAGGAGAACTACGCCGCGGCGAAGGTGCCGATGCTGCCGGTCGTGCGCGGCGACGACGAGACGACGCGGCAGATCGTGCTCTACACGATCGCCCTGGTCGGCTTCAGCATCGCGGTCGGCCTGTGGCTCGGGCCGATGTACACCGGCGCGGCCGTCGTGCTCGGCGCCGCGCTTCCTCTGGCTGGCCGAGCGGCTGCGACGCGACCCGTCCCGCCGCCGCGCGGCGATCCTCTTCCACTACTCGCTCGCCTACCTCGCGCTGCTCTTCGTCGCCGCCGCCCTCGATCCGGTGCTCCTGTGAAGGAGATGACCCCCGAGCTCGAGCGCAAGAACCTCGTCCTCGGCTGGGCGCTCTTCGGGCTCTCGCTGCTCCTCTTCGCCGGCACCGTCGGCGTCGCGTTCCTCTACCTCGCCTTCGACTGACGCCTGACGGGATCTTCCTCGCGCGGCCGGAGAGCCCGGCGACGGGCGTGCGGCTCGCGGTCAAGGACCTCTTCGACACCGCCGGGCTCGAGACGACGTACGGCTCGGCGATCTTCGCCGGGCACGTCCCGGCGGCGACGGCCGACGGCGGTGCGGCGGCTCGAGGACGCCGGCTACGCGAACGTCGGCAAGACGAACCTGCACGAGTTCGCCTACGGGACGACCTCCGAGAACCCGCACTTCGGCACCGTGCCGAACCCGGCCGCGCCGGGCCGCGTCGCCGGCGGCTCGAGCGGCGGCAACGCGGCGGCGCTCGTCCTCGGGCTCGCGGACGCGGCGCTCGGCACCGACTCCGGGCGGGTCGATCCGCATCCCGGCGGCGTGCTGCGGCGTCGTCGGCTTCAAGCCGACCTACGGGCTCGTCCCGCTCGACGGCTGCTGGCCGCTCGCGGCCGTCGTACGACCACGCGGGGCCGATGGCGCGCGACGTCGAGACGTGCACGGCGATGCTCGAGATGCTCGCGCCCGGCTTCGAGCGGCGGCGAGCTCGACGTCGCTCGACGAGCTCCGCGTCGGCGTCGCCTGGACCGAGCACGCCGACCCGCTCGTCGCGGGAACGCGTGGAGGCCGCCGCGGCGCGCTTCCCCGACCGCCGCCGCCTCGACGTCCCGCTCTGGGAGGGCCCGGCGGACGTCTTCCAGCGCGAGGTCGCCGACGTCCACCGCGAGCTCTTCGCCGAGTCGAGCTCGGCCTACGGCGAGGACGTGGCGATCAAGGTCGAGGCGTGCCTGCGCGTGACCGACGCCGAGGTCGAGCAGGCTCGCCGCGAGCGCGAGCGCTACCGGGAGCAGGTCGACGAGGCGCTCGCCGAGCTCGACCTGCTCGTGACGCCGACGCTTCCGTGCGTCGCGCCGCCGCGTCGGGGCGGGTGGGATCGGCGACCTCGACCTCCGCGAGACGATGATCCGCTTCACGCTCCCGTTCAACACCGTCGGCCGGCCCGCGCTCGCGCTCCCGTGCGGTGCCGGCCGAGGACGGCCTGCCGGCATCGGTCCAGCTCGTCGGCCGCCACGGCGACGACGCCCTCGTACTCGCGCGCGGGCACGCCTTCTATACCCCGTTTGAGGGAGAGCCGGCCGCCGATGGGCGGCCGACAACCTCACTGACGATGCGGTCCGCTTGCCTTACCGTTCTCTGCGCCCTCGGGCTCGCGCTACCCGCCGTCGCGCAGGCGCGCGTCGACGCCGGGCCGCCCGCCGCGCCCAAGGGCCTGAAGGCCTTCCTCCTGCGCGCCGAGGAGCCGACCCGGCACGAGTTCTCCCGCACGCCGTCGTTCGCCTGGCGTCCCGTGGCCGGCGCCCTCCGCTACGAGTTCGAGCTCGCCACGAGCCGGCGCTTCAGCGGCAGCTCGATCGTCTGGACGAACGTCGGCGACGAGCTCGCGGAGCCGGCCGCCACGACCGCGCCCGCGAGCGCCCCCGCGACCCCAGGCACCGCCACCACCGGCGGCGAGACGACCGCGCCGGCAACCCCGAAGCTGACCGACAGCCTCCGTGCCCCGACGATCGCGATCGACCTCGCCCTGCCGTGGATCACGGGCTCGCCGTACGCGCTCTACGCGCACGTGCGCGCGATCACCAAGGCCGGCCCGACCCCGTGGGGCAAGCCGTTCGGCTTCAACGTCCGCTGGTCGTCGATCCCGCGCGACCTCGACAGCCCCTATCCCGGCCTCGTCCGCTGGTCGCCCGTCGAGGGCGCGACCTCGTACCAGGTCTGGCTGCACGGCGCCAAGTGGACGTTCGAGACGACGACCAACGTCGCCGACGCGCGCGAGCTCTACACCTTCCACGCCACGCCCCGAGTGGATGAGCTCGATCTCGTTCCGGGTGCGCGCGAAGCGCACCGTCTACGGCGAGGTCGCGAGCGGCCTGCATACGACGTCGTACGGCCCGTGGAGCCCGCTCTACACCGACGTCCAGCCGCCGCTCTCGCTCGGGACGCTGGCCAACGTCGCCACCGTCGCCGACACGGTCAACACGACCGGTAGCGGCAGCGCGCACGGCCTCACCCCCGGCTTCGCGTTCGGCGGCGACCGCGGCGGCCCGATGGACTACGCCTTTGCGCCAGCCCGCCGAGCTGTACCGCGTCTACGTCGCGACCGACCGTGACTGCGTCAACATCGTCTACCGCGGCGCCATCGTCGGCAGCCCGGCCTACGCCCCGCGGCTGAACGGCCCGCTGGGGCTGCCCCAGACCGACCAGGACGTCGCCAAGGCGCGCACGAAGGCGCTCGACTTCGGCGGCGAGGGCGCGACGTTCATGCTCGACGGCTCGCCCTCCGTCGACGACCGAGGCCGCCGCGACGAGCTGGCACGGGCACCGGCACCTCGACCGGCGGCACGTCCACAGGCGGCACGAGCACGGGCTCCGGCTCGGGGGTCATGGCAGGTACGGGAGCCGAAGATCGACCTGCCCGACACCGCCTGGCCGACCGGCGGCTACTACTGGACCGTCGTCCCCGTGCACGTCGTCCTGAAGCCGCCGGACACGCCGCCCGCGGCGAGCCTCGGCGCCGCGCCTGCGATCCCGATCGAGTACCGCGAGTCGGAGCTGCCGCAGGACGCCTGCCAGTCCGGGCCGCGTCCTCCGGTTCGGCAAGACGAACCCGCCGGTCGTGACGGGCGCCAAGCGGCCGTTCGCGAGCGGCCTGTCCCCCAAGGGCAAGCTCGTCTCGGCCACCCGCTCGACGCCGTCCTTCTACGGCACGCCGCTCGTCGCGTGGCAGCCGGCGCTCGGCGCCCAGGAGTACGAGGTGCAGTGGAGCCGGACGCCGAACCCGTTCAAGCCGGTCGCGAACATCAAGACGCCCGCGACGTCGGCGCTCCTGCCGCTCGCACCGGGCACCTGGTACTACCGCGTCCGCGGCTTCAACATGACGCTGCCGAAGCAGCCCCAGCTCGCCTGGTCGGCGCCGGTGAAGCTGAAGGTCGCGAAGCCGGTCTTCACCGTCGTCAAGAGGTAACGCCAACGCTGGCGGAAGCCGGCAGCCGCGGCCGCGCAAGCGGCCGCCTTCAGGGATTTTGCGCGGGAGCGGATCGCGGCTTGCGCCGGAGATAGGCTCGGCGCGTGGACGCCGACCTCGCCTTCGCGCTCTCGCTCGCGGACGACGCGGACGCGATCTCGCTGCCGCGGTTCCGCGCAAGCGATCTCCGCGTCGAGGTAAAGCCCGACCTGACGCCCGTCTCGGACGCCGACTCGGCCGTCGAGGAGCGGCTGCGCGCGCGGATCGAGCGCGAGCGTCCCGGTGAGGCCGTCTTCGGCGAGGAGAGCGGCGGCGCCGACGCCGGCGGGTGGGTCATCGACCCGATCGACGGCACCCGGAACTTCACGCGCGGCATCCCGGTCTGGGCGACGCTGATCGCCTTCGCCGACCGGGTCGGCGTCGTGTCCGCCCCCGCGCTCGGACGGCGCTGGTGGGCGTCCCGCGGCGGCGGCGCCCACCTGAACGGCACGCCGATCGCCGTCTCGGCGATCGAGCGGCTCGAGGACGCGACGCTGCTCTACGCGCTCGACCGGCCGCCGCCGGACGCAGCCTTCGACGCCTGGCACGTGCGCGGCTTCGGCGACTTCTGGGCGCACATGCTCGTCGCGGAGGGCGCCGCCGAGGTCGCGGTCGACGCGGCCGAGCGTCGCCGTCTGGGACATCGCCGCCGATCCGGGTCATCGTCGAGGAGGCGGGCGGCCGCTTCGACGAGCCGGTCTCGTCGAACGGGCGGCTCGACCTCACCCGGCTGCGCTGACCGCGGCCTCGTAGATCGGGTCGCGGCCGAAGACGTCGAGCTGCTCCGAGAGGAGGTCGCTCGGCGTCGGCGCCGGGCCGGACGGCGGCTCGACCGTCTCGCCGTCGACGGCGACACGGCGTAGGGTCTTCGCCGGCCTGTGCGTGAGCTCGACCTGCCGCCGCAGCCGCGTGCGGAGCCAGCCGGCGAGGAGCCGCGCGTCCGACTCGGGCCCGGTGACCTGGAGCGACTCCAGCCGCCGGATGCCCGGCCAGAGCTCGGCGAGCCGCAGCCGCCAGCCCGCCGTCCGCGTCCAGGCGATGTCGGAGACGGCGACGCGGTCGAAGAGCGAGGCCAGGCCGACGTACGAGTCGGGCAGACCGTCCCACTCGCCCGAGTCGACGACGAGGCGGTCGATCACGCCGACGAGCTGCGCGAGCTCCTCGGAGTCCCAGCCCGGCTCGCCGCGCCAGCGGCAGAACACGGGCAGGTCGGTGATGAGGAGCGGCATCACGATCGACGCGGGAGCCGTCGCGCGCCGGCCCTTCAGCGTCAGCTCGACGACCTCGGACGCGATCGCGCGCTCGGAGCCCTCGACCGTGAACGTGCGGACGTCGACGAGCGCGTCGATGCCGTCCTTCCGCCGCGGCGCGGGCGTGAGCAGGATCGTGCGGGAGGGATGGCGCTCCGAGAGTCCCGCGAGCGTCCGCTCGGCCGCCTTCAGCCACGCCTGCGGCGCCCAGACGATGTGGGTCATGACGCTCGTCCGCTGGACGCCCTCGTCACGCTCCTCGGTCAGCGCCCGCTCGACGTCCGCGAGCCTCGTGTCCGTCAGTGTCTTCGCCACGACCGCCCGTCCCGGTGGATGAGCTCGTCCGCGCTGCGGCGGCCCCCACGTGCCGGCCTCGTAGTTCGGGAACACCGGCCGGTCACGCTTCCACGCGGCGACGATCGGCGTCCACGAGCGCCCACTGCTCGTCCACCTCGTCCGCGCGCGTGAAGAGCGTCGCGTCGCCGAGCATCGCGTCGAGGATCAGGCGCTCGTACGCCTCGGGCAGGCCCGTCCGGAAGGCGCCGCCGTAGAGGAAGTCCATGTGCACGGTCCGGATCGACATCCCCTGGCCGGGCACCTTCGCGCCGATCGCGAGCGAGACGCCCTCGTCCGGCTGCACGTGGATGAGGAGCACGTTCGGGCGCAGCCCGTCGCCCGCGATCTCGGCGAAGGGCGGGTGCGGTGCGCGCTGGAACTGGATCGCGATCGTCGTCTCGCGCCGGGCCAGCCTCTTGCCGGCGCGGATGTAGAACGGCGTGTCCGCCCAGCGCCAGTTGTCGACGTAGAGCTTCGCGGCGACGAACGTCTCCGTCGTCGAGTCCGGGTCGATCCCAGGCTCCTCGCGGTAGCCCGGCACCTCCTCGCCCTCGACGAAGCCGGCGCCGTACTGGCCGCGGACGACCGACTTGGGCCCCGGCGTGTGCAGCGAGCGCAGCACCTTCACCTTCTCGTTCCGGACGGAGTCGGCGGTGAAGTCGATCGGGGGCTCCATCGCCGTCAGCGCCACGAGCTGGAGCAGGTGGTTCTGGACGATGTCGCGGATCGCTCCGGCGCGCTCGTAGAAGGCCGCCCGGCCCTCGACGCCGATCGACTCGGCGACCGTGATCTGCACGTGGTCGATGAACTGCCGGTTCCAGATCGGCTCGAAGATGCCGTTCGCGAACCGCAGCGCCAGCATGTTCTGGACCGTCTCCTTGCCGAGGTAGTGGTCGATCCGGAAGATCTCGCCCTCGTCGAACCACCGCTGGACGGTCTCGTTCAGGCCGTGCGCGGAGGCGCGGTCGTTGCCGAACGGCTTCTCGACGATGAGCCGCGTCCAGCCGCGCACCCTGCTCTTCCGCTCGCCGAGCTCCTGCACGATCGTCTCGAAGGCGGCCGGGGGGACGGCGAGGTAGTAGAGGCGGTTCCCGTCCGTCCCGCGCTCCTCGTCGAGCGAGTGCAGCGCCTCGGCGACCCGGTTCTGCCCCTCGTCGTCGGCGAAGTCGGTGGCGACGTAGTGGAGACCCTCCGTCAGGGTCTTCCAGACCGCCTCGTCGAACGGGTCGCGCCCGTGCTCCTTGACGGCCGCCTTCATCGCGGTCGCCCACTGCCGGGTCGTCTGCTCGGTGCGGGCGACGCCGACGAGCCCGAACCGCTCCGGCAGCAGGCGCCGGTAGGCGAGCGAGTAGAGCGCCGGGAAGAGCTTGCGGCTCGTGAGGTCGCCCGACGCGCCGAAGATGACGATCGCGCACGGCTCCGGCCGGCGGCGGAGCTTCAGACCCTCGAGGAGCGGGTTCTCGGGGGTGCTCACCGCGGATCCGGGGCGGCCTTCGCCGACTCGACGGCCTGGACGGCATGGCCGCCGAACTGGTTCCGCAGGGCCGCCTGCACCTTGGCCGAGAAGTCGATCTCCCGGCGCGAGGCGAAGCGAGCGAAGAGCGCCGAGCTGATCGCCGGGACGGGCACGTTCGCGTTGATCGCCTCGTTGATCGTCCACCGGCCCTCGCCCGAGTCCTGCACGTAGCCCGCGATGTCGTCGAGATGGTCGCCGTGCTCCTCCATCGCGGCGTGCAGGAGCTCGAGGAGCCACGAGCGGACGACCGAGCCGTAGCGCCAGATGCCGGCGATGTCGCTCAGATCGAGGTCGAACTCGGAGTGGTACATGAGCTCGAAGCCCTCGGCGTAGGCCTGCATCAGCCCGTACTCGATCCCGTTGTGGACCATCTTCACGAAGTGGCCCGCGCCGGAGCCGCCGACGTGCGCCCAGCCGTCCTCGGGCGCGAGCGCCTCGAAGATCGGCGTGAGGCGCTTGACCGGAGCCTTGTCGCCGCCGGCCATCAGGCAGAAGCCGACCTCGAAGCCCCAGACACCGCCGGAGACGCCGACGTCGACGAAGGCGATCTTCTCCTTCCGCGCCTCCTTGTAGCGCCGCTGCGAGTCGCGGAAGTTCGAGTTGCCGCCGTCGATGATCGTGTCGCCGGGCTCGAGGACGCGGAGGAGCTTGCGGACGGTGTCCTCGGTGACCTTGCCGGACGGCACCATCACCCACACGTGGCGCGGCGGCTCGAGCTGCTTCGCGAGCGCGCCGAGCGTCTTCGCGGTCGACTTCACGTTCGGGTCGTAGGTCGCCACCTCGTGGCCGTTCGCCTCGATGCGCCGCGTCATCCCCGAGCCCATGCGACCCAGGCCGACCATGCCGATCTTCATCTAGTCAGACCTCCTCCAACCGTAGTCGGACGACACGCCTACCCCTTTCCTCGAGCGCCGCAAGATCGCCGGCCGCCTGCGCGCCGATCAGGCGGCCGAAGCCGAAGTCGCGATCCGGGATCCCGATCTCCTCGCCGACGTCGTCGACGACCTGCACGAAGAGGCCCGTGTTGGGGCCGCCCTTGTGCAGCTGACCCGTCGAGTGCAGGTAGCGCGGGCCGAGGCCGCTGGTGACGACGCAGCCCGTCTCGTGCGCCCGCGCGACGAGCGGCGCGAGCTCGTCCTCGCGCGCCGGATCGACGAACGCCTGGATCGCGACGTAGTCGCCCTCGCGCGCGCCCGCGAGCAGCTCGTCGAGCGAGCCGCGCGGGGACAGGTCCGGCTCGCCGGCGGCCAGCACCTCGCTCGTCTTGTCCTTCGCGGCCTGGACGTCCGGCTGGTCGAACGGATTGATCCCGAGCACGTGCCCCGCGACCGCGGTCGCGAACTCCCAGCGCAGGAACTCCTGCGCGAGCTCGTACGGATCGGCCAGGCGCACCTCGCCGCGCTGGCGGTCGGGGCCGTCGGGCGACTCGCCCGGCGCGGGCACGAGACCCTTGCCCTCCTTCCCCGTCGACTCGGCGATGAGCTGCTCGGCCCAGAGGCCGAAGCCCGACGGATCGTCGTCGATGCAGACCTTGTCCCGTCCCGCACGCCAGCCCTCGCCCAGCGCGAGCCCGAGCTCGAGGCCGGGATTCCCCTCCTCGAGACGCAGCGCCTCCGTCATCTCGTCGGCGCGATCGAGGAACCGCTCGAGGTCGACGCCCATCAGCGCCGCCGGGACGATCCCGAAGAGCGACAGCGCCGAGTAGCGGCCGCCGATCTCGGGCTCACCGGGGAAGGTCGCGCGGAACCCGCGCTCCGTCGCCAGGCGCTCGAGCTCCGAGCCGGGGTCGGTGATCGCGGCGAAGTGCGCGCCCTGCCCGCCGGAGCGCTCCCAGAAGTAGTCCGCGTGCGACCGCGTCTCGAGGGTCGAGCCCGACTTGGACGAGACGAGGAAGAGCGTGCGCTCGAGGTCGAGCTCGCGCTCGAGCCGCCGGATCGCCGCCGGATGAGTCGTGTCGAGGACGTGGAACGCGTCGGCGCCGAACGCGCGCCGCAGCACCTCCGGCGCGAGGCTCGAGCCGCCCATCCCGAGCAGCACGAAGGAGTCGAAGTGGCCAGCAGCGGTCTCGGCGAACGCCGTCAGCTCGTCGAGCCGCGGCCGCACGCGGGAGACGACGTCCAGCCAGCCGAGCCAGCGGTCCTCGTCGGCGCCGGTCCAGAGCGAGGTGTCGCGGGCCCAGATCCGCTGGACGACTCGTTCAGCCGCCTCACTCGCCTCCGGCTCGTTCGCGCGGGGGAACCCGGTTTCCCCCGCAACCCCCGTGCGCGCCGTCGCCGCTGCTCCGCAGCAGCGCGCTTCTCCGGGGGAACCTGCCGGTTCCCCCGCACCCCCTCCTGGCCGCGTGACTCCGTCACGCGGCGGCGAGCTCGGCCCGCTTCTCGCGGATCCCGGCGAGCAGCTCCTCGAACGAGTCCGCGAACTTCTGCACTCCCTCGCGCTCCAGCGTCTCGGTCACGTCGTCGTAGTCGACGCCGGCGGCGCGCAGCTCCTCGAACAGCCGCTTCGCCTCGTCGACACCCTCGAGCAGCGTGTCGCCGCGCACCTCGCCGTGATCCTGGAAGGCCTCGATCGTCTCGAGCGGCATCGTGTTGACCGTCTCGGGTCCGATCAGCTCCTCGACGTACATGACGTCCCGGTACGCAGGATTCTTCGTCGAGGTCGAGGCCCAGAGGCAGCGCTGCTTCGCCGCTCCCGCTGCGGCGAGGCGCTCCCAGCGCTCGCCACGGAACGCCTCGAGGTAGTGCTGGTAGGCGAGCTTCGCGTTTGCGATCGCGAGCTTCCCCTGCAGCTCGGCGTTCCCGACGGCCTCCAGGCGCTTGTCCGCCTCGGTGTCGACGCGCGAGACGAAGAAGCTCGCCACGGAGGCGACGGGGGACGGGTCGCCGCCGGCCTCCACGAGCCGCTCGAGTCCGCGAACGTACGCCTCGACGACGGCGCGGTAGCGGTCGAGCGAGAAGATGAGCGTGACGTTGATCGACTTGCCCCTCGCGATCGCGTCCTCGATCGCGCCGAGGCCGGGCTCGGTAGCGGGGATCTTGACGAAGAGGTTCGGCCGGTCGATCTCCTCGTGGAACCGCAGCGCCTGCTCGAGGGTGCGCTCCCGGTCGTAGGCGAGCCCGGGCTCGACCTCGAGCGAGACATACCCGTCCTGGCCGCCACCCTCGTCCCACACCGGCCGCAGGATGTCGCAGGCATCCTTGATGTCCTCGGCGGCGAGCGCGAAGAAGAGCTCGGTCGGGTCGTCGACCTGCGGCGCGACCTCGCGCAGCTGCGCGTCGTAGCGGTCGCCCTCGGCCATCGCCTTCTGGAAGATCGTCGGGTTCGAGGTGACGCCGACGACGGCGTCGTCCCGCATCAGCTTCGCGAGGAAACCGTCCTCGATCCACTCGCGAGAGATCGAGTCGATCCAGACGCTGACCCCGTGCTCGCTGAGCTCATGCAGTCGTGACTTCGTCATGTCGCATCTCCCTTTCCATCGCCTCGACCTTCTTCAGCCGCCGCACGTAGCGCTCCCCGCCGTCGAATCGCGCCGACAGGAACGCCCGGATGAGCTCCGACGCGAGCTCGGCGCCGACCACCTCGGCGCCGAGGCAGAGCACGTTCATGTCGTCGTGCTCGACGCCCTGGCGCGCCGAGTAGTAGTCGGACACGCTCGCGGCCCGGATGCCGGCGATCTTCGAGGCGGCGACCGCGACGCCGACGCCGGAGCCGCAGATGAGGATGCCGCGCTCGGCGCGGCCCTCGTTGATCGCCTCACCGATCTCGCGGGCCTTGTCCGGGTAGTCGATCCGGACCGACGCGTCGTCGGTGCCGAGATCGATCGTCTCGACCCCGCACGCCCCCATCTGCTCGAGCACGCGTTCGCGCAGCTTGACCCCGCGGTGGTCGAATGCAACCGCGACTCTCATCCCCCGCTACGTTACGACAAACGACGAGCGAGGAGCCGAGATGGACGAGCGCGAGCTTTGGCGGGAGCTGGGCCAGCAGCTACGAGTCGACGCAGTTCGAGCGAGCGCCAAGGCGAAGTCCGGCCATCCGACCTCCTCGATGTCGGCGGCCGATCTGGCCGCCGTCCTCCTCGCGGCCCACTTCCGGTACGACTTCGAGCACCCGAAGAGCCCGGCCAACGACCGGCTCATCTTCTCCAAGGGTCACGCCTCGCCGCTCGTCTACGGGCTCTTCCGCGCCGCGGGCGTGATCTCCGAGGACGAGTTCATGAGCTATCGGCAGCTCGGCTCGCGGCTCGAGGGGCACCCCACGCCCGTTCTCCCGTGGGTCGACGTCGCGACGGGCTCGCTCGGACAGGGGCTCCCGATCGGCGTCGGCGTCGCTCTCGCCGGCAAGAAGCTCGACCGCCTGCCGTTCCGGACCTGGGTGATCTGCGGCGACAGTGAGCTCGCCGAGGGGTCGATGTGGGAAGCGCTCGACGCGGCGTCGTTCGAGCAGCTCGACCACCTGACCGCGATCGTCGACGTCAACCGGCTCGGCCAGCGCGGCGAGACGCGGCACGGTTGGAACCTCGACACGTACGCCGAGCGCTTCGGCGCCTTCGGCTGGCACGCGATCACGATCGACGGGCACGACGTGGACGAGATCCACCGCGCCTACGAGGAGGCCGAGCAGACGACGGGGCGGCCGACGGCCGTGATCGCACGCACGCTCAAGGGCAAGGGCTACTCGAAGATCGAGGATCAGCCGGGCTGGCACGGCAAGGCGATGTCCGCCGAGGACGCGGAGGAGGCGCTGGCCGAGATGGGCGGCGATCCGGAATCACGTCGTCGACGTGCCGAAGCCATCCGGCGAGCCGCACCGGTTCGACACCGGACGGCGGCGAGCACCCCCGCTACGAGCTGGGCTCGCAGGTCGCGACACGGAAGGCGTACGGCGAGGCGCTCGCCGGCCTCGGCGGGGACGACCCGCGCGTGGTCGCGCTCGACGGCGAGGTCGACAACTCGACGTTCTCGGAGATCTTCGGCAAGGCGTTCCCGGAGCGGTACTTCGAGCTCTACATCGCCGAGCAGCAAATGGTCGGCGCCGCGGTCGGGATGCAGATCCTCGGCTGGAAGCCGTTTGCGGCCACCTTCGCCGCATTTCTCTCCCGGGCGTACGACTTCATCCGGATGGCGGCGATCTCACAGGCGACGATCAAGCTCTGCGGCTCGCACGCCGGTGTCTCGATCGGCGAGGACGGGCCGTCGCAGATGGCGCTCGAGGATCTCGCGGCGCTGCGCGCCATCAACACGTCGACGGTGCTCTACCCGTGCGACGGGAACCAGACGGCGGCGCTCGTCCGAGCCATGGCCGATCTGGACGGCATCTCGTACCTGCGGACGACGCGGGCGGACACGGACGTGCTCTACGGCCCGGACGAGGACTTCCCCGTCGGCGGCTCGCGGACGCTCAAGGACGGCTCCGACGTCGCGCTGATCGGCGCCGGGATCACCCTCCACGAGGCGCTCAAGGCCGCGGAAACGCTTGCCGGCGACGGCATCGACGCGCGCGTGATCGACCTCTACTCCGTGAAGCCGGTCGACGTGGACACGCTGCGGGCGATCACCTCGCCGATCGTCACGGTGGAGGATCACCGGCCCGAGGGCGGTCTGGGCGACGCCGTGCTCGACGCGCTCGCGGATCTCGACGAGCGCCCGCCCGTCCTGAAGCTCGCGGTGCGCGAGCTGCCGCACTCGGGCAAGCCGGCGGAGCTCCTGGCGGCGGCTCGGATCGACGCGGCCGCGATCGCCGAGGCGGCGCACAGTCTTGTGAACAGCCTCGGGCGGGAGCCCGGTCAGGTCAAGGTCTCGTAGAGCGCGCGCTGGCGCTCCCGCGCCGCGCGGTGCGCCTCGAAGCGCTCTGCGCGGGGCTCGAACACGCGCCCGAGAGGCGCCGCGGGCGGCTCGATCCCGAGCCTCGCCAGGGCGGCGACGGCCGCGCCGCGGGCGGACGCTTCGTCCGCCCCTGACAGGGTCACCGGCAGCTCGAGCACGTCGGCGAGGATCTGGGCCCAGTCGGGGTTCCCGAGGAGCGCCCCGCCCGAGCCGACGACCTCCTCCAGCTCGGGCATGAGAGAGGCGATCTCGGCGAGGCGGTGCGCGACTCCCTCGAGCGCGGCACGGACGAGGTCACGCGGCTCCGAGCCGAACGTGAGCCCGGAGACCGCGCCGCGGGCGTCCGCGCGCCAGCCGGGGCTGCGTTCGCCTCCGAGCAGCGCGAGGAAGTCGAGCTCGCCGGGGCGATCGGCGGCCAGCCCGTCGGTCTCCACGTTGCCGAGCAGCCGCTCGAGCCAGTCGAGCAGGTTGCCGCCGTCGGAGATCGCTCCTCCCTCGATCACGCGCTCCTCGTCGACGCGGTAGAGGAAGAGACCCGGGCCGGGGAGTGCTCGGCTCGTGCACGGTGCGCAGCGCCGCCGAGGTGCCGATCGTCAGCGCGCCCGTGCGCCACCCGAACACGCCCGAGCCCAGGTTCGCCGCCGCCCCGTCGCCGAGCACGAGCTCGTCGGCGAGCTCGGGCAGCTGCGCCTCCTCGAGTCCGAGCGTCGCGAGCAGCTCCTCGTCCCAGCGCCCGTCGAGGCCGAGCAGGCCCGTCCCGCTCGCCATCGAGAGGCTCGTGCGGCCGCCGGTGAGGAGATCCGAGAACGACAGGTAGCGCGCGGGGCGCACGCCCTGCGCGCTGGAGGCCGGCGATCTTCATCGGCCAGAAGCTCGGGTGCAGCGGGCAGCCGGTGCGGGCGTGAACGGCGTCGGTGTCGAGCGGCACGTCGGCGACACCGTCGACCTGACGCCACGTGAGCACCGGCGTGACCGCGCGTCCGCGGCCGTCGACGCCCACGAGGCTGTGCCAGAAGCACGAGATCGCGACGGCGTCGACCTCGCCGCCGGCCTCCCGCTGCGGCCTCGTCCATCGCCTCCCGCGTCACCGCGAGCAGCTCCTCGGCGTCGAACTCGCCGCGCCGACCGGAGTGGCCGCGCGTCGTCGTGTAGCGCTCCTGCCGACCGGCGATGCACTCGGCGCTCTCGTCGTAGACGCGTGCCCGGGCGGAGGACGTGCCGATGTCCAGGGCGAGCACGCGCATTACCCTGATGAGCATGGCAGTCCTGATCGCATCCGGCCTCCGCAAGGAGTTCTCGGGCGACCCGCTCTTCGACGGCGTCTCCTTCAAGGTCGAGCGCCGCGACCGGCTGGCGCTCTCCGGGCCGAACGGCGCCGGGAAGACGACGCTGCTGCGCTCGCTCATCGGCGAGGTGGAGCTCCAGGGCGGCGAGCTGGCGTGGGAGAAGGGCGCGCGCGTCGCGCTGCACGACCAGCGCCCGCCCCGGCTCGGCGGCCACACGCTGCGCGAGTACGCGCTCTCTGGTGCCGCCGATCTCGTCGCCGCCGAGCGCGAGCTCCGCCGGCTCGAGGAGGCGATGGCGTCGGGCGACCACGCGCCCGAGACGCTCCGCCGCTACGGCGAGGCGCAGGCGCGGCTCGAGCACGCGGGCGGCTACGCCTGGCGCGACCATGCCGCCGGCGTGCTGCGCGGCCTCGGCTTCACGGACGACGATCTCGACCGCGGCCTCGAGTCGTTCTCCGGCGGCGAGCTGACCCGCGCGTCCCTCGCGCGGGCGCTGGCGGGACAGCCCGACCTGCTCCTGCTCGACGAGCCCACGAACCACCTCGACATGGCCTCGATCGAGTGGCTCGAGCAGGAGCTGACGACGATCGACGCAGCCGTCGTGATCGTCGCGCACGACCGCTGGTTCCTCGAGTCGGTGACGACGGCCGTCCTCGAGCTCGAGGCCGGGAAGTCCATCTACTTCCCCGGCCAGTGGCACGTGTGGCGGCAGGAGCAGGCCGCCCGGGCGTCGATGCAGGCAAAGTTCGCCGAGCGGCAGGCCGAGGACATCGCGCGTCTCGAGCGCTTCGTCGCGCGCTTCCGCTACGGCACGAAGTCGCGCCAGGCGCAGGCGAAGCTGAAGCAGATCGCGCGGATCGAGAAGGTCCGCGTCGAGGCGCCGAAGGGCAAGCGACGCACCCTCGGGTTCGAGTTCCTGAAGCCCGCCCGCAGCGGCCGCATGGTCGTCGAGGCGGAAGGCATCTCGCTCGCCGCGGGCGACAAGCACCTGCTCGAGGACTCGGAGCTCGTGCTGGAGCGCGGCGAGCACGTCGCGCTGATCGGGCCGAACGGCTCGGGCAAGTCGACGCTGCTCGAGGCGATCGTCGGCAGCCGGCTCGGCCGCATCGGCCACGGCGTCCAGATCGCCTACTTCTCGCAGCACGAGGTCGAGCTCGACGAGCGCGGCAGCGTGCTCGAGTGCGCAATGGGGGCGACCGGGCTGCAGCGCCCGCAGGCCCAAGCGCTGCTCGGCCGCTTCCTCTTCACCGGCTGGGATGCCCACGAGCGACCCGTGGTCGCGCTCTCGGGCGGCGAGCGGCGGCGCCTCGCGCTCGCGCTCGTCGTGGCGAGCGGCTCGAACTTCCTCGTCCTCGACGAGCCGACGAACCACCTCGATCTCGAGAGCCGCGAGGCGCTCGAGGCCGCCCTCGAGGCGTTCCCGGGGACGGTTCTGCTGGTCTCGCACGACCGCGCAGTGCTCGACGCCGTCGCCGACCGCATCGTCGCGATCGAGGACGGCCGCCTGCGCTCGTACCCGGGCGGCTGGGCCGACTACGTGCGGATCCGGGCCGACGAGGAGGCTCGCCCAGCCGGCGCCGAAGGAGCCGACGGCTGAGAAGCCAAAGACGGGGAAGCCGAAGCCGACTCGGGCCGCGAAGCCGAGACCGACCGAGCTCGAGCAGCTCGAGGCGGCGATCGCGGCGCGCGAGGCCGAGCTCGCCGACCTCGAGCGCAAGCTCGCCGACGACTGGGCCGACGTCGACACGCTCGCCGCCCACAAGGCGGCCCGCGACGACCTGCAGCGACTCCTGGCGCGCTGGGAGCAGCTGTTCGAGTCCGCTCAGCACGTGTGACGGCAGCCCGTCCGGCGGCGTAGCAACCGTGTGCAGGCGATGACGATCTCCCTCCGGAGACGGCCCGATGTGGGTCAGCTGAGCTTCGCCGCGGCCGCAGAGGAGCATCTCGACGACGTGTACGCCTATCTCGTCTATCTCACCCGCGATCGCTCGCTCGCCGAGGATCTCACCGCAGACACGTTCGAGAAGGCCCTGCGCCTGTGGGCGCGCTTCGACGCGCGCCGCGCCTCCGCCCGCACCTGGCTCTGCCAGATCGCACGAACGACCGCGCTCGACTGGTTCCGCGCCGAGGAGCGGAGGCGCCGCCGCGAGGAGCGCGCCGCGCCGCCCGACGAGGTCGAGGAGGCCTTCGGGGAGGGGCTCTCGCCCGACCTCGAGGCGGCGCTCGCCTCGCTGAGCGCGGCCGAGCGCGAGGTGATCGCGCTCCGCGTCCTGCTCGAGCTCGACGGCGAGGAGACCGCGCGCGTGCTCGGCATCAGCCCGACGAACGTCTCGACGCGCCTCTCGCGCGCACTGGGAAAACTCGAGGAAAAGGTGGCTACACATGTCTGAGTCGCTGATCAGCGAGCTGCGCGCGGCCAGGCCCGCTGCGCCGGCCGACCTGCGGCAGCGCGTGCGCGCGCTGGCCGTCACCGAGCCCGCGCGCACGCCCTTTCTCGCCCGCTTCGAATGGCGGCGCTTCGTGCTCGTCGCGGCGCCGGCGACCGTGATGGTGGCGCTCGTCGCCGCCGGCGTGATCGGGCTCTCGCGCGGCGACGTCTCCGACGGCGGCGGCGACCTGGCCGCGATCGGCGCATCGGAGGCGGCCCCCGAAGTCCGCACGACCGCCCCGCTGGCCGCTCCGAAGGCGACGCTGGCGGTCCCGCCGGCGGCGGCCGACTCGGGCGCCGCGATTGCGCCCGACCCGACGCGTGTGCAGCGCTACCAGGCCGAGCTGCAGCTCCGCGTCGACAACGTCGACGAGCTGTCAGCGGCGACCCAGAAGGCACAGCGGATCGCGTCGTCGCTCGGCGGCAGCGTCTCGTCCCTCGCCTACGACGCGCCGCGCGGCGGCATCGGCTCGGCGAACATCGTCCTGCGCGTGCCGATCGAGCGCGTCCAGAGCGCGATGACGCAGCTCTCGCAGCTCGGCACGATCCTCGGCCAGCGCTTCGGCATCGAGGACCTGCAGCCGGCCGTGGACACGTACACGCGGCAGGTCGAGCAGGCGCAGCGGCGGATCGCAAGCCTGACGAAGCAGCTCGCGAACCCGGATCTGTCCGAGGCGGAGCGCGCGATCCTGCTCTCGCGGCGCGCGACCGCGCGCCAGGAGCTGACCCAGCTCCGCGCCCAGCTGCGCGCGACCAACGCGGAGGGCCGGTTCGCGACGATCGCCCTGACGCTGACGACGGAGCGGATCGACGCGGTCGTCCCCGCGGGCGAGAGCAAGCTCGACGGGATCAAGGACGTACTGGTCTGGGAAGGCGTGATCGCGCTCTACGCGCTCGTCGTCCTCGGCCCGCTCGTCCTCGCTCGGCGTCCTGCTCTGGCTCGTGCTCCGGGTGCGCCGCCGGCGCGAGGAGACGCGCCTCCTCGCGCAGACGTAGCCGCAAGTTTTCCGCGCGTCGCCGGACTACCTGGTGGGGGATGTGGGTGGGCGGCTCCCCGGACCCAGGAGCCGCCCCACATTTAGGAGCTCACTCCTGCTCGAGCGTCGCGACGACGGCCTCGGCGACGATCCTGAGCGGCCGGCCCGAGACCTGGCTCGCCTTGCGGAGTCGGGCGAACGCGTCGGCCTCCGAGAGGCTCTCCTTCGCCATCAGGAGCCCCTTCGCCCGCTCGATCACCTTCCGCGCGGCGAGCGCCTCGGCCAACGACTCCGCCTCCTCGCGCAGCGCCGTGAGCTCCTCGTGCCGCGCCCGGGCGGTCTCGATCGCGGGCAGCAGGTCGGTTTCGCGAAACGGCTTCACGAGGTAGCCGAAGACGCCCGCCTCGACCGCGCGGGCGACCAGCTCGTGCTCGCCGTACGCGGTGATCATCACGATCGGGATCGGGCGTTCGTCGAGAATCCGCCGCGCGGCCTCGATCCCGTCGAGGCGGGGCATCTTGACGTCGAGGACGGCCAGATCCGGCTGCTCGGACCGTGCCAGTGCAACCGCCTCCTCGCCGTCGCGCGCCTCGCCGCAGATCTCGAAGCCGGCGGCCTCGAGCAGCTCGCGCAGGTCGAGCCGGATGATCGTCTCGTCCTCGGCGATCAGGATCCGCGTCGCCACGGGGCGGCTAGTGTCTCTTCAGGTGATGCCGCCCCGCTTCCGGCGTGTGAGCAGCAAGCCAGGCTAGGACGCAGGGAGCGCCCATATTGTCAATATGGGCGCGACTGAGGACGACGCATGGCGCGGCTGATCGCGCGCCGGAAGTGATGGACTGCATTGCCTGGAGAGGCACTTACCCGCCGGCGCTGTCAGCCACGAAGTCCGCGACGGCGGCGATCTGCTCCTCGGAGAGCGAGTCGGAGAAGGAGGGCATCGCCCCCATCCCGTTCGTGACGCGGTCGATCACGAGCTCACGATCCGGCTGCGACTCGTCGAGGTTCGGCCCGATCGTCCCCGAGGCGTTCGCCGCAGCGAGCGTGTGGCAGCTGCCACAGCCGGCGTCGGCGAAGATCGCCGCGCCGTCGAGCGTCTCCTCGCCGGTCTCGGTTTGGCCGCCAGTCTCGGTCTCGCCGCCGGTCTCGCTCTCACCGCCCGTGTCCTGGCCGGCGGGCGGCGCCGGCCGAGGCGCGACCGGCAGCCCAGCGACGGAGGCGACGTAGGCCGCGACGGAGTCCGCGTCCTCACCCGTGACGATGTCGGCCGGCATCCCCGGTGACCCGGTGGACGGCTCCTCGACCGGGTAGGAGATCTGTCCGCGGATGACCGACTGGATCGTCGCGTCGCCGAGGCCGTCGGCGCGCGACTGCACGAAGGCGTCGTCGAGGTTCGGCCCGATCGTCCCCTTCGTGCCCGCATCGGCGAGGACGTGGCACTGGCCGCAGTTCGCGATGAAGAGCTCGCGGCCCGCGGCGGTGTCGCCCTCGCCCTCCTCGGGCAAGCCGACGGTGCCGCAGCCGCTGGCGGCGAGCACCGCCGCGAGGAGACCGAAGGCCGAGAGGCGCCGGCGCAACGCCAAGCGAGCCCTACGCGGTCGAGCCCGCGCCGACCGCGGCGTCACGCGTCTCGTAGATCGTGAAGACGCGGTCGAGGCCGGTGATCTCGAAGATCTTCGTGATGTTGCGGTCGCTGCAGACGAGCGAGAGCTGACCCTCGTTCGTGCGCAGCCGCTTGACGCCGCCGACGAGCACGCCGAGCGTGGTCGAGTCGATGAACGTCGTCGACGTGAGGTCGACGATGACCTCCTTCGCGCCCTGGTCGATCACCTCGAGAAGCTGCTGCTTGAACTCCGGCGCGGTGTAGAGATCGACCTCGCCGGCCAGCGAGATCACGTACTGCTCGTCGCTCAGCTTCTCCGTCTTGACGTCGAAATTCATGTGTGCTCCCCCGTCTCGCCCGCAGTTCTGTCCGCCGGCTTCCCCGGCGCGAGGGAGTCTAACCCGACGGTTGCGTGGTCGTGCTCGTGAGCGCCTTCAGCTGCTTGATCTGGCGCTTCACGATCGGGCGCGGACGGATCGTCGGGAGCGAGCTCGACGAAGCGCTCGTAGGCGGCGATCGCCCGCGGGAGGTCGCCGGAGCGCTGCGCGGTCTGTGCCAGCTCGAGCTGGATGTTCGGATCGGTCGGCACGAGGACCACGACCTTGTCGTACGAGTCGGCGGCGCTCCTGTACGCGTCCTGGGCGGCCGTGTAGGCCGCGTTGACCTCGGCGTTTGCCTTCGTCGTGATCGCCTGGACGATCGGGTCGTCGGAGAGGGTCGAGGTGCCGCCGGGCAGCTGCAGCGGATCGGTGAAGGTCGCGCCGGCCGTGAGGTAGTTCGCGCGCTGCTGCGTCAGCTCCGCCTCGCCCTGGAGGCGGTTCGCCTGGGTGAGGTAGAGCCCGGCGAGCTCGCGCAGCGCGATCTCGTCCTTCGGGCGCAAAGCCGTATAGCGGGCGAGCACCTCGGTCGCCTCGTCCGTCTGCGCTTCCACGGTGAGCGCGGTCGCGAGGTCGCGGAGGGCCTCCGCGTTGTTCGGCTGCTCTGCCACGCGCTCGCGCGCCTCCTGGACGGAGGGCGTGTCGGTGCCGAGCGCCGCTGTCGCGGAAGATGTCGCCGATGCCGCCCTGAACGTCCGAGCCGACGCCGAAGACGACGAAGCCGCCGGCGAAGACGAGGGCGAGGAACACGAACATCCACTTCGCGTGCCGCCGCAGCTTCGGGAAGAACATCGTGTCCTCGATCACTGCGCGGCTATGGTCGGTCGGGCGCCCGCCGCCGCTTCTCGCAGCAGCCGGCTTCGCGCGCGCGACGCGGCGACGGTCAGCTCGTGCCATTCGATCCCTCCTTTCTCGTCATCGGACTTCTCGTATCGGCAACTGCCGCCGACGAGAGTAGCGACGATGCGGCCCGTGCCGCCTCCGTAGACCACTGCCGCCGCCGGCTCCTCCCATGGTAGATACGCCGAGCCGGAAAGCGAGATCACGGCGAGATCGGCCTGCTTGCCGGGAACGATGGAGCCGATCTCGTCCGCGAGCCCGAGCGCTCTCGCGCCGCCGATCGTCGCGAGCTCGAGCGCGGCCGCCGGCGAGAGCGCATCCGCCCGCTCCGTGCGGGCCCGCGCGGCCGCGACGACGGCCCGGAGCTCCTCGAAGTAGTCGTGCGAGGGCACCGAGGAGACGCCGTCCGTGCCGACTCCGACGCGGAGGCCCGCCGCCAGCAGCTCGTCGAGCGGCGCGATGCCGCAGCCGAGGAAGGCGTTCGAGCGCGGGCAGTGCGCGACCGCGACGTCGTGCGCCGCCAGGAGCGCGATCTCCTCGGCGTCGACCTTCACGCAGTGGGCGGCGACGACCCGCTCGTCCAGCACGCCCGCGGCCGCGAGGCGGCGGATGCCGGTCTGGCCGTCCGGGTCGACGAGGAGGTCGGCGACCGGTCGCATCGGCCCTTCGCCGCGCAGGAGCCAGTCGAGCTCGTCCGCGCTCTCGTTGAAGTGGGTCATCACCGGCACGCCGAGCGAGCGGCAGAGCTCGTAGACCTCCGTCGTGCACGTGTACGGCGCGTGCGGCGACACGCCGGCCGCCACGAGCTCGGAGAGGACGGGCCGCACGTACTCGAGCTTCTCCTCGTACTGCGCCCGGGCGTGCTCGGGATCGCGGCCGAAGACCTCCAGGTAGACGATCGCCCGGAGCCCCAGCTCCGCGCACGCGTGTGCGGCGGCGCCGGCGAAGCTCGCGTCGCCGACGGTCGTCACGCCCGACGCGAGGCACTCGGCGGCGCCGAGCCGCGCGATCGCCTCCATGTCGTCGCGGTCGATGCGCGCCTTGCGCTCGATGTGCGTCGCGAGCCAGGGCGCGAAGGAGAGCCCGTCGCCGAACGCGGCGTACACCGCGTACTCGAGGTGCGTGTGCGCGTTCACGAAGCCCGGCACGATCGCCGCGCCCGCGTGGTGCTCGCCGCGGCCGAGCTCGGACGCAGGGCCGACCGCCGCGATCCGGCCGTCCTCGCCGATCGCGACGGCGCCGTCCTCGATCGGCTCCCCTTCGACCGGCAGCACCCAGTCGGCGGAGAGGACGCGCGTCACAACTCGACTCCGCCCCACTCGCGCTGGTAGTCGCGCTCCCAGCGCCGCTCGAAGAACACGGAGAGCCAGATGGACGCCTCGAAGAGGACGACGACGGGCAGCGCCTGGAGGCCCATCGAGACGAAGTCGACGCCCGGCAGCAGAACGACCGAGATGAGGCAGAGGCCGTAGCCGATGCGCCGGTTACGGCGAAGCGTCGCCGAGCTCAGCACCCCCAGCCGGACGAGGCCGAGGATGAAGACCGGCAGCTCGAACATCACCCCGAACCCGAGCAAGAGCAGCGCCGTGAAGCCGAAGTACTCGCGGGCGCGAACCTCGATCTGGTACTGCTCCGCGTCGAAGGTGAGCAGGAAGTCGAGGATGTTCGGCAGCGCGATGAAGTAGCCGAACGCCATCCCGCAGAGGAGGAGCACGGTCGCGGCGCCGACGAGACGCGCGATCGTCGCCTGGCTCGACTCCGTGAGCGCAGGGGCCAGGAAGGCCCAGATCTGCCAGATCAGGATCGGCAGCGCGATCGCGACGGCCGCGTAGAACGCGACCGTGAAGGACGTCACGAACGGCTCGCCCGGGCTGAGCGTGATCAGCTCGAACCCGTCCGGCAGCGGCTCCTTGAGCTTCTCGAGCAGCCAGTCGCGCTGCCAGTAGGTGAAGACGAAGGCGACGACCACGGCGCCGAGGCCGTAGATCAGGCGCGTACGCAACTCGTCGAGGTGCTCGACGAGGCTCGCCTCCTCACCGTGGCGAAGGCGCCGCGGGAATCTCACGGTGGGCTAGGGAGTCGTGTCGCGCTCGCGCGCCGTGGCGGAGACGACCGGCTCGGACTCGCCACGCGTGAGCTCCTCACGCGGACGGTCGTCGCGATCGAAGTCGTCGTCGTCATCCTTGCCGGTGATCGAGTCCTTGAACTCGCGCATGCCGCGCCCGAGCGAGCGCCCCATCTCGGGCAGCCGCTTCGGGCCGAAGATGATCAGGGCGATCAGGAGGATGACGACGAGGCCTTGCCAGCCAATGCTTCCGGGCATGCCGCAAGGGTACCACCGTTTGTCGCCCTCGCCGCCGGGGCAGGCCGGAGAGCGTGAAGAAGCCGCTCGCCGAGCAGGTGCTCGTCGTCGCCGGCGCCTCCAGCGGCATCGGCCGGGCGGTCGCGCGCGGCGCCGCCGGCACGCGGCGCGAAGGTCGTGGTGTCGGCCCGGAACGGCGAGGCGCTCGAGGCCGCGGCCGCCGAGATCGAGGCCGCCGGCGCGGAGGCGCTGGCGGTGACCGCCGAGGCGACGAGCCAGGAGGACGCCGAGTCGCTCTGCCGGCGGGCCGTCGAGCGCTTCGGCCGGATCGACACGTTCGTCGACGCCGTCATGGTCACGGTCTACGCCGAGGTGGAGGAGCTCGAGCCGGACGAGCTCCGCCGTGTGCTCGAGGTCAACTTCATGGGCCGCGCCCTGTCGTACCGGGCCGCGCTCCCGCACCTGAAGGCGAGCCGCGGCACGTTCGTCGACGTCAACTCCGCGCTCGCCTACCGCGGCATCCCGCTGCAGGCGGCGTACTGCGCCTCCAAGGCGGCCGCGCGGGCGTTCTTCGAGTCGGCGCGGGTCGAGCTCGAGCGGCAGCGCGCCGGCGTCGACCTCTGCCTCGTGCTGCCGGGGGCGATGAACACGCCGCAGTTCGACCGCGCCCGCCAGAAGCTCGGCCTGCAGCCGCAGCCCGTGCCGCCGATCTACCGCCCGGAGGTGACCGCGGCGGCCGTCCTCGCACGTCTGCGAGCACCCGGAGCGCGAGCTGCCGGTGAGCTGGGGCGCGCAGAAGCTCCTCTGGGGCCAGAAGCTCTCGCCGCGGGCGGGCGATCTCGCCCTGCTCCGGAACGGCTGGAGCTCCCAGACGACCGGCGAGCCGAAGCCCGTCGGCTCGCCCGACAACCTCTGGGAGACACTGCCGGGCGATCCGGGCGCCCATGGCCGCTTCGATGCGAGCTCGCGCGGCTCGAGTGCCTGGACGATGGCCCGGCTGCGCCTCGGTAAGATGGGGTCGATCGCGGCCGTTACCGGATCGCTCCTGGCGGGTCTGATCGGCTACCATCGAGTTACAAGGCGCCGCTAGAAACGGCTTGGCGCCTGGAAAAGAGGGATCACGAAGTTGGCGTTTCTCGAGATCAAGAATCTGCACGTCGCGCTCGAGGACGGCACCGAGATCGTCAAGGGCGTCGATCTCGAGGCCAACCTGAACGAGAAGCACGCGATCATGGGCCCGAACGGCTCGGGCAAGTCGACGCTCGCCTACGCGATCGCGGGTCACCCCGCCTACGTGATCACGGAGGGCGAGATCCTGCTCGACGGCGAGAACGTCGTCGAGATGGAGGCCGACGAGCGCGCGCAGAAGGGCCTCTTCCTGGCCTTCCAGTACCCGCACGCGATCCCCGGCGTCACCGTCACGAGCTTCCTGCGGAGCGCGATCAACGCGATCCGGAAGGCCAAGGCGGGCGGCGTCGACGACCCGATCCCGGTGAAGGAGTTCCGCACCGAGATCCTCGCCGCGATGGAGCGCCTGAAGGTGCCGCGCGAGCTCGCCTCGCGCTACCTGAACGACGGCTTCTCGGGCGGCGAGAAGAAGCGCGTCGAGATCCTGCAGATGGCGCTCCTGAAGCCGAGGATCGCGGTCCTCGACGAGACCGACTCCGGGCTCGACATCGACGCGCTGCGGATCGTCGCGCGCGGCGTCAACGAGCTCGTCGGCCCCGAGATGGGCGCGATCGTGATCACGCACTACCAGCGGATCCTCAACTACGTCACGCCCGACCACGTGCACGTCTTCGTCGGACGGCCGGATCGTCGAGAGCGGCGGCCCCGAGCTCGCCGAGAAGCTCGAGGCGCAGGGCTACGATGCGTGGCTTCCGAAGGAAGAGGTGGCAGCGTGAGCAGCAGCGAGACCGAGGTCGTCCGCGGGATCCGGGACGAGTACCAGTACGGCTTCTCGAACTCCGACGAGGCGGAGAACTACTTCTTCAAGTCGGGCCGCGGCCTCTCGCACGAGATCGTCGAGGCGATCGCCGAGCACAAGAACGAGCCCGAGTGGATGCGGAAGTTCCGCCACAAGAGCCTCGACTACTTCCTCGCCCGCCCACTGCCGACCTGGGGCGGCAACGTCGCCGAGATCGACTTCGAGAACATCTACTACTACATCAAGCCGACCGAGAAGCAGGCCAAGAATTGGGAGGACCTGCCGGCCGACATCCTCGACACGTGGGACAAGCTCGGCATCCCGGAGGCGGAGAAGAAGTACCTCGCCGGCGTCGGCGCCCAGTACGAGTCCGAGGTCGTCTACCACAAGCTCCAGGCCGACCTCGAGGCGAAGGGCGTCCTCTTCCTCGACATGGACTCCGGCCTGCGCGAGCACGAGGAGCTCGTCAAGCAGTACTTCGGCACGATCATCCCGCAGAACGACAACAAGTTCGCGGCGCTGAACTCGGCCGTCTGGTCGGGCGGCTCGTTCATCTACGTGCCGCCGGGCGTCTCGATCGACCTGCCGCTCCAGGCCTACTTCCGCATCAACGCGGAGAACATGGGCCAGTTCGAGCGCACGCTGATCATCGTCGACGAGGACGCCTACGTGCACTACGTCGAGGGCTGCACGGCGCCGATCTACTCGTCCGACTCGCTGCACTCCGCGGTCGTCGAGATCATCGTCAAGCCGCGCGGCCGCTGCCGCTACACGACGATCCAGAACTGGTCGAACAACGTCTACAACCTCGTCACGAAGCGCGCCGTCGCCTACGAGGACGCGACGATGGAGTGGGTCGACGGCAACCTCGGCTCGAAGCTGACGATGAAGTACCCGGCCATCTGGCTGATGGGCGAGCGCGCCCACGGCGAGGTGCTCTCGATCGCGTTCGCCGGCAAGGGCCAGCACCAGGACGCGGGCGGCAAGTGCGTCCACGTCGCGCCGAACACGACCTCGGTGATCAACTCGAAGTCGATCTCGAAGGACGGCGGGCGCGCCGGCTACCGCGGCCTGCTCGAGGTGGCCAAGGGCGCGAACGGCGCGAAGTCGAAGGTCGTCTGCGACGCGCTCATCCTCGACGAGGACTCGCGCTCGGACACCTACCCGTACATCCGCGTCGACGAGAACGACGTCGAGCTCGGCCACGAGGCGACCGTCTCCAAGATCGGCGAGGAGCAGCTCTTCTACCTCATGTCGCGCGGGCTCTCCGAGTCGGAGGCCTCCGCGATGATCGTCTCGGGCTTCGTCGAGCCGATCACGAAGGAGCTCCCGCTCGAGTACGCGGTCGAGATGAACCGCCTGATCCAGCTGCAGATGGAAGGGTCCGTGGGTTGATCGGCGCCGCGCGTCGACTTCGTCGCCATCCCGGTGCACCGACAGGACCGGGCGTTGGCGTTCTACGGCGAGACGCTCGGGCTCGAGCGCGACCCGAAGTCCCACTCGCGACTGGCCGGAGTTCGCGCTCGGCAACGTCACCGTCTCGCTCGTCTTCCCGGAGCGGATCGGCCGGCCGATGGAGACGACGCCGCTCGGCGCGATCGCGATCCGCGTGCGCGGACGTCGCCGCCGCGCGCGCGACGCTCGGAGGCGAAGGACGTCGAGTTCGAGGGCGACACGTTCGACACCGGCGTCTGCCACATGGCGTTCTTCAAGGATCCCGACGGCAACGGCCTGATGCTGCACCACCGCTACGCCCCGTACGCCGACGGCTCGCAGCCGTGATCGACGTCGAGCGCGTCGACTACGTCCGCGTGCCCGTCCGCGACATCGACGCAGGCCAAGCACTTCTACGGCGAGCTGCTGGGCCTCCCGAGGAACCCGAACTCGCCGGACGACGACTGGATCGAGTACGAGGCCGGCAACGTGACGCTCGCGGTCATGACGCCGCATACGCATGACTACGAGTTCGCTCCGCTGCCGCCCGCGACGATCGCGCTCCGTGTCCGCGACGTGGCGGCCGCCAAGGCGAAGCTCGAGGCCGCCGGGCTCGAGGTCGGCGAGATGTGGGACTCGGGCGCCTGCCGCGGCGCCGGTGTCAGCGACCCGGCCGGCAACCGCATCCTCCTCCACCGTCGGTACGCGCCGTACCGGGACGGCTCGACCCCGTGACCCCGTCACGAAGGTCGACGTCGTCGGCGTGCCCTCGACCGATGGGAAGCGCTCGCGAGCGTTCTACGTCGACACGCTGGGCCTACGGCCCGACGAGCGCTCCTGGAACGAGTTCTGGATCGGCGAGACCTGCTTCGCGATCTGGTACCCGACCCAGTTCGGCGGCGAGTTCGCGCCGCAGGCGAACAGCATCGCGCTCCTCCACGTCGACGACGTCGCCGCGGCGCGCGCCGAGCTCGAGGACAAGGGCGTCGAGTTCGACGGCGAGACCTTCGACACGGGCGTCTGCCACATGGCCACCTTCCGCGATCCCGACGGGAATCCACTCACGCTCCACCGCCGCTACGCGCCGTACACCGACGACTCGGCGCCCTGATGGACGTCGAGCGCATCGACTTCGTCGCGGTCCCGACCCTGGACAAGGAGCGGGCGATCCGGTTCTACGGCGAGACGCTCGGGCTGCCGCGGAGCGCGAACTGGTCCGACGAGTGGCCCGAGTTCGAGACGTCGAACCTGACGATCGCGATCCTCCCGCACGAGTACACCGGGCGCCCCGAGTTCACGCCGAGCAGCTCGCCGATCGCGCTCCGCGTCGCCGACGTCGAGGCGGCGCGGCGGCAACTGGAGGAGGCCGGCGTCGAGTTCGCGGTGGACACGATCGACTCCGGCGTCTGCTTCATCGCGCCGTTCAGCGACCCCGACGGCAACAGCCTCATGCTCCACCACCGCTACGCGCCGTACGCGGACGGGACGACCCCGCAGCGATGAAGGTCGAGCACGTCGACTTCGTGGGCTTCCTGACGCAGGACCTGCCGCGGGCGCGGCGGTTCTACACGGAGACGCTCGGGCTCGAGATCGAGTCCGAGGGCGAGCACGACATGGAGCTCCGCGCCGGGCAGGTGACCCTCGACATCTTCGACCCGTCCAGCATCGGCCAGCCGTTCGGGCCGAGCCCGGCGGGGCTCGCGCTCCGCGTCGACGACGTGGACGCCGCGCGCGCGGAGCTCGAGGCGAAGGGCGTCGCGTTCGACGGCGACACGATCGTGACGAGCGTCTGCAAGCAGGCCTGGTTCAAGGATCCGGACGGCAACTTGCTCATGCTCCACCGGAGGTTCGACGTATGAGGCCGGAGCTGCTCGAGCGCTACCGCGCGCTGCCGCTGCCCACGACGCAGGACGAGTCGTGGCGCTTCACCGACCTCAAGGGCTTCGACCCGGACTCGTTCACGGCGGACGGCTCGAACGGCGTCGCCTCCGTGCCGGGGATGCTCGAGCTCGAGGCGGCGGGCATCGTGCGCGTCTCCGACGGCGGGCTCGAGATCGAGCGCGCTCCGGACGGGATCACCTTCGAGCCGCTCGGCGACCACCCGCGGCTCGGCGAGCTGGTCGGCACCGACGAGAAGTTCGCCGCGCACAACGCGGCGATGTGGCAGCACGGGCTCGCTCGTCCAGGTGCCGAAGGGCGTCGTCCTCGAGCAGCCGCTCTACGTCCGCGTGATCAACGACGTCGACGGCGGCTCGCTCTTCTGGCGCCTCCTCGTCGTCGCCGAGCCGGAGAGCCGCTTCACCGTGATCGAGGAGTACGCGCTCGACCGCGCCCGAGCTCGCGGGGTACGTGAACGCCGCCGTCGAGATCTTCGTCGGGCAGGGCGCGAAGGTCGAGTACGTCTCGGTGCAGAACGTCTCGCGCGAGACCTGGCACTTCGGCACCCATCACGCGCGCGTCGAGCGCGACGCGGAGCTCGACTGGGTCGCCGGCGGCTTCGGCTCGAAGCGCGGGAAGATCCGGATCCAGAACGACCTCGCCGGCCCCGGCGCGACCTCGCGCGTGACCGGCGCGTACTTCGCGGACGGCTCGCAGCACCTCGACTACGACACCTTCCAGGAGCACATCGCGCCGAACACGACCTCGGACTTCGCCTTCAAGGGCGCGCTGCGGGACACGTCGAGCGCCGTCTGGCGCGGGATGATCCGCGTCGAGGAGGACGCGCAGAAGACGAACGCGTACCAGGAGAACCGCAACCTCCTGCTCTCAAAGGATGCGCATGCCGACTCGATCCCGGGCCTCGAGATCCTCGCCAACGACGTCCGCTGCACGCACGGCGCGACGCTCGGCCAGGTCGACCGCGAGCAGCTCTTCTACCTGATGGCCCGCGGCCTCTCGCGGCAGGAGGCAGAGCGCCTGATCGTGCGCGGCTTCTTCCAGGACGTGCTCGACCGCATCGAGCTCGAGCCGGTGCGCGAGGCGCTCGGCGCCGCGCTCGAGGCGCGCATCCCGCAAGCCCCGTGAGCACGTCCTCGGACCTCCCGGAGTTCGTCGCCCTCGGCCACGCCGGCTCGGAGCACTACGCCGGCCTCGAGACCTTCCCCAACCCCGGCGTCGCCCTCGTCGAGCTGGAGTCGGACGAGCTCGTCGCCGTCTGCCCGATCACGGGCCAGCCGGACATGTACGTCGCAACGATCGAGTACGAACCGGAGCGGCTCTGCCTCGAGTCGAAGTCGCTGAAGCTCTACCTGGCGTCGTTCCGCAACGAGGGCGTCTTCTGCGAGGCGCTCGCGGTGCGGATCCGGGACGACGTCGCGCAGACGCTCGAGCTCGAGCCCGAGCGCGTCACCGTGACGCTCGTCCAGAAGGCGCGAGGCGGGATCACGATCACCGCGACGGCGTAGCGAGCACCGGCCGGACGCCCTTGATCTCCGCGGGCACGAGGCGTTGCCCGACGACGCCGTCCGCGCCGAGGTGCGCGAGCAGGACGCCGGTCGACGTCGTCCCCGGCGAGTTCGCGTAGAAGACGAAGTTGCCGAGGCTCCACGCGACGAGCTTGCTCCCGCCGCGCTGAACGGGCTGGAGGACGTGCGGATGCGCGCCGAGCACGATCGTCGCACCCGCCCGGAAGGCGACATCGGCGAGTCGCTTCTGGCGCGAGTCGGGTTCCGTCGCGAGCTCGGTGCCCCAGTGGAAGTAGACGATCACGACGTCTGCGGTGCGCCGTGCACGACGGACGTCGGGATCGATCAGCTCCGCGAACGCCGGCACGGCACCTGGCCGTCCGCTACCTGCGTCGAAGCCGAGCGGCCGGACGTCGGAGTAGCCGAGGATCGCGATGCGGAGCCCTCCGCGCTCGACGCGCACGGGGCGGCGGGCGGCACCGAGGTCGGCGCCGGCGCCGACCGTCTCGAGGCCGGCACGGCGGGCGTGGCGGATCGTGTCGAGCAGGGCCCCGGTGCCGTAGTCGACCGAGTGGTTGTTCGCGAGCGAGAGCACGTCGATGCCGGCCCGCGCCATCGCCGGCATGGCGGCGGGGCTCCCACGGAACGTGTACTCCTTGCCGACCGCCGGTACGCCGCCGCGCGAGACGGCGCACTCGAGGTTCGCGATCGCCAGGTCGGCCTTCCGGAGAACCGGGGCGACGCCCGTCCACGGATAGCCGAAGCCGTGCGTGGAGATCGCGTGGGCGGTGCGATCGCCGAGGTTGACATCGCCGGCGGCGGCGACAACCACCGGCCGGACGCGCAGACGCCCGATGCTGCGGCGGCGGCCGTCGGAGACGACCTCGAGCCGGTACAAGCCGCTTCGGCGCGGGGCTCTCGCGGCGAGCGTGAACCGGCCGAGCGTGCCTGCCCGCGCGCGGCCGATCGCACGGCCGTCTGCGACGAGGCGAACGGTCGCGTCCGCGCCGGCCCAGCCGACGACCGAGAGCCGGGCGCCGGGAGCGCGCCACTCCGGCAGCGAGCTCGCGACACGCAGCGGCACATCGGCGCGGGTGGCGCCGGCGGGCTGGACGGGCAGCGCCCGCCCGAGCGCGAACCAGCCGGCCACCGCGGCCGCGATCGCGACGCCTGCCGCAAGTCGCCGGGGCATGACTCGTTCGTTCGGCCGCGGCTGGCATCGTCCTGCCGCCGCCGTTAGGTTTGGGCCGGTGCGGGCCGCCCCGAACCGAGGACGCCTGGCGGGCGCGGCGCTCGCCGTGCTCTTGCTGAGCCTTGCCGTCTCGGAGACGTCGGGCCTGGCCGCCGTTCCCGGCGCATGCGCCGAGCCGCGGGCCTCGGCCGGACACACCGCCCGGGTCGCGCGCGTCCTGCGCTCGGGCCGCGACGTGTGGGGCGAGCAGCTTCTCCGCTCCGCGAGCGGACCGACGTACGGCGCCGCCGCGAGTCTCCTGCCACCCCTCCTCTACGCACGCGCGCCCGGCAAGAAGGCGCTCACCGACTCGGGCGTCTACTACCTCCCGTTCGGGCAGCCGCAGGGGGTGCAGGGCGCCGGGACGGTCGCGCTGCACGTCGCGGACGGCAGCCAGGTGATCGCGAACCGGGTGGGCGAGCGGAGCGTCACCGTGCTCGTCGGGCCGGCCGGGAAGGAGCGCTACGGGACCTGCCTGAGGCGGCTCAGCCCCGCCCGGCTCGCGGACGGTCACCTCCCGATCCTCGAGACGGGCTACGTCGACGCCGCGGGCAACCGCTATCGCCAGGAGTCGTTCGCGGCCCAGGACGCGAAGGCAGGCGGGCTCGCGAGCTTCATCCGGCTCGAGGTGGATGCCCGCAGCCGCGCGATCGTGCGCCTCCGGCCGACGAAGGGCCGCGCGCTCGTCTTCCGCGTGCCCGCCGGCACGACGACGCTCTACGCGGGCTGGCTCAACCACCCGCGCCGCGCCCGGGTCTTCGCCGTCGACCAGGCGCGGTACGACGCCGCCCGGGCCGGCCTCGTCGCGTACTGGAGCAAGCGGCTCGCGGATGGCGTCCAGGTGACCGTGCCCGAGGAGCGCGTCAACGACGCGACGCGCAACCTGCTGATCCAGAACCTGACGCTGACCTACCGCTACAGCATCGGCAACCCCTACGAGCAGTTCTCGTTCCCGGAGGGGGTGGACGTCGCGCAGGTGATGGCGGAGTGGGGCCAGCCCGGCGTCGCCCGCTCGATCCTGCGGACCTCGCTGACCCGGAAGGCGACGCCGTACCCGAACTGGAAGATGGGCGAGAAGCTCGTCGGCTCGGCGCTCTTCTACCGGCTCTCGGGCGACCGGGCGTACGTGCGCCAGGCCACGCGCGAAGCTGCGCGGCTACGTCGAGGCTCTCGGCCGCCAGATCACGACCGGTCGCGCCGGCCTGCTCGGCCGCGAGCGCTACTCGTCGGACATCCCGGACTCGGTCTACGGGCTGCACTCGCAGGCCGTCGCCTGGCAGGGCCTGCTCGCGATGGGCCGTGTCTGGGCCGAGACCGGCGAACCCCGCGCTTGCCCAGCGCTGCCGACAGCTCGCCGCCCGGCTCGAGAACGGCCTGCGGCGGGCGATCCGCGTGTCGCAGCGACGGCTGCCGGACGGCTCCCTCTTCCTGCCCGCCCAGCTGATCGACGGCGAGCGGCCGTACGGATCGCTCACCGAGGCGCGGCTCGGCAGCTACTGGAACCTCGTCGCTCCGTACGCGCTCGCGTCGGGCCTGATCCGGCCGGGGAGCGCGGAGGCGCGTGGGGCGCTGCGCTATCTCCTCCGCCACGGCTCCCGGCTCGTGGGAGTCGTCCGCGCGGGCGCCTACGCGCTCTACCCGGACCCCGTCTTCCCGACCGGCGGCACCGACCAGGTCTACGGGATCAACGTCGCGCGCTTCCTCGCCGACAACGACGAGGCCGACCAGCTCGTCCTCAGCCTCTACGGCACGCTCGCGGTCGCGATGACGCCCGAGACGTACGTGTCGGGCGAGGCCGCCTCGGTGACACCGCTCGGCGGCCTGTACCACCGCGCGATGTACCTACCCCCGAACGGCGCGAGCAACGCCGCCTTCCTGACGACGCTGCGCTCCATGCTCGTGCACGAGACCCGCGAGCCCGACGGTGCGCCGCGCGGCCTCGAGCTCGCGTTCGCGACGCCGCGGCCGTGGCTGCGCGCGGGGAAGCGGATCGCGGTCGAGCGGATGCCGACGAGCTTCGGCTCGGTCTCGTACGCGCTCGAGGCTCGCGACGGCAGCGTGCTGGCCACCGTCGAGCTGCCCGAGCGCCTGCCCACGACGGTGAAGCTTCGCCTGCGCCTGCCCCGGGGCAAGCGGCTCGGCGCGGTCACGATCGGCGGCCGGCCGTTCGACCGGGTCGAGGGTGAGACGCTCGACCTGTCGGGTCTCAGCGGCACGATCGAGGTCGTCGCCCAGGTGCGGAGCGGCCGGCTGCGAACGCTCGCGTTCGCTCCTGCGAGGTCGGCCGCCGCGAGACCGAAGGCGCGCCGGATCGTCATCCGCTACCGCGCTCACGACGGCCGCCAAAGCCGGGCGTACGTGCTGCTCCCGGCGCACGTACCGCAAGGGCAACAACCCGCCGATCCCCCTCATCATCTCGCCGCACGGACGCGGCCTCTCCGGGAAGGCGAACGCGTCCAACTGGGGCAACCTGCCGGCGCGGGGGCAGTTCGCCGTCGTCAATCCCGACGCGCACGGCCGCAAGCTCGCCGCCCACTCCTGGGGCTACAAGGGGCACATCGACGATCTCGCGCGCCTGCCGAAGATCCTGGAGCGGACCCTGCCCTGGCTGAAGATCGACCGCAGGCAGATCTACGCGTTCGGCGGCAGCATGGGCGGCCAGGAGACGCTGCTGCTCGTCGGCCGCTATCCGCAGCTCTTCGCCGGAGCGGCCGCCTTCGACGCCGTCTCGAACTTCGCCCTCCAGTACCGCAACTTCCGCCGGCTCTCGTGCGGACGCACGTGCCGGCGCCTCTGGGGCGGCCCGATCGGCCCGGGCCTTCGGCTGCTCGCGCGGAGCGAGGTCGGCGGCTCGCCGAGCAAGGTGCCGCAGGCCTGGGCGTCGCGGAGCCCGATCACCTACGCGCGCCAGATCGCGTCCTCGTGCGTGCCGCTGCAGCTCTGGTGGAGCGTCGCCGACCGGATCGTGCTCGACCAGCACCGGCAGTCCGGCAAGCTCTTCCGCACGGCTGCGGCAGCTCAACCCGGACGCTCCGATCGAGGCGTACGTGGGCTACTGGACGCACTCGCACGAGATGCAGGCCGCGACGCGGCTGCCGCTCGCGCTGGCGAACTTCGGGCTCCTGCCCGAGACGCCGGTCACGATCGGCCTGCACCACCTGCCGGCGCCCGCGTCGGCGATCTGCACGCCGTAGCGAACGGCGCCGGCTCAGACGCCGAGCCAGCGGCGCCGCCTGGGCCTCTCTTCGACCCCCTCGCCGAGGAGTCGTGCTGCCTCGGTGAGGTCCTCGGCTGTGAGCGTCATCACCGCCTCCCGCTCGAGCTCGGCCAGCTCGTTGCCCTCGACGCGAGCGAGCCTGAGCGCCTGCCTGTTCAGCGCCTGCTCGAAGAGCGTGCGCGCGAAGCGGGCGTTGCCGAAGCCCTCGCCGCGCTCGGCGCCGGCGAAGATCCGCGCCAGCACGTCGGCGGCCCCCGGCGCGAGCTCGTACTCGTGCTCGCCCGCGAGCTTCTCCGTGATCGTGAGCAACTCCGGGTTCGTGTAGTCCGGGAACGAGATCTCGCGCGCGAAGCGCGAGCGCAGGCCGGGGTTCGAGTCGAGGAACGCGCGCATCAGCCGCGGATAGCCGGCGACGATGACGACGAGCCGGTGCCGGTAGTCCTCCATCCGCTTCAGCAGCGTCTCGACCGCCTCGGCGCCGAAGTCGAAGCGGCTGTCGCCCTCGCCGGGCGTGAGCGCGTAGGCCTCGTCGATGAAGAGCACGCCGTCGAGCGCGCGGCGGATCGCCCGATCGGTCTTGATCGCGGTGTGGCCGACGTACTGACCGACGAGCGAGGCGCGGTCGACCTCGACGAGATGCCCCCGCGAGAGCAGCCCCATCGAGCGGTACATCTCGGCGAGCAGGCGCGCGACCGTCGTCTTGCCCGTGCCCGGGTTGCCGAGGAAGACGAGGTGCTGGCTCGTGGCCACCTCGGGCAGGCCGTGCTCCTTCCGCCGCGCCTGCACCTGCAGGAAGGCGACGAGCGCGTGCACCTGCTCCTTCACGGTCTCGAGGCCGACGAGCGCGTCGAGCTCGGCCTGCACCTCGGCGAGCGGCCGCGTCGGCTCCTGACGCGGCCCGAAGCGCTCCGAGAAGAACTCCTCGACCTCCGGGCCGGCGGTGCGCCGCAGCTGGTCGCCGATCGAGCGAAACGTGCCGCGCAGCTCGTCGAGCGGGTTCACGCCCGCACGGTAGCGGCCGTCAGCGCTCGTCGAGCGCGCGCTGGAGCGCGGCGACCTGCTCCTCGAGAACGCGAACGCGCTCCTCGAGGCCGGACGGCGGCGGCGGCGCCGCGTGCTCTCGAACACCTCGGCCGCCGGCGGCGCGTCGCCGCCGAGCAGGTGCGCGTAGCGCTCCTCCTTCTGGCCGGGCCGGCGAGGGAGCCGCTCGACGAGCTCGCGCTCGATCAGCGCGTCGAGCGTGCGATGCACGTCCTCGAGCGAGCCGAGCGGATAGAGGCGCTCGGAGCGGCCCTTCAGCTCGCCCGGCGTCTGCGAGCCGCGCAGCATCAGCACCGCGAGAAGCGCCGACTGCGACGGCAGCAGGCCGAGGGCCTCGTCGAAGAGCTGGCGATACTTGGCGGCGCGGCTGCCGGGTCCGCTCGCGAGTCGCGCCCAGCCCTTGCGCGACAGACGGTCGAGCGCAGCGCGGACCGTCGGCTCGTCGTACTCGACGACCGGATCGCGATTCGTGGCCTGGTTGCAGGCGACGCGGAGCGCGTTCAGCGAGAGCGGATAGACGTCGGGCGTCGTGCGCTGCTTCTCCAGCAGGCAGCCCAGGACCCTGATCTCGACGGCGTCGGCGTCCACGTCGGGAGCCTAGCCAGCCCGCTGCGCTCCCCACTCCTCCGGCGGCACCTGCCGGCCGCGCGTGGCGAACGACCAGAGCTGCCCCTCGAGGTCGAGGACGTCGTACCGCCGGTCGCCGTACGGCTGGTCCTCGGGCTCCCGCTCGATCTCGGCGCCTGCCGCCTTCGCGCGCTCGTAGTGGGCGTCCACGTCGTCGACGTAGACGTGCACGAGCGCGGTGCGCGTGCCGAGCCGTTTCGGGCTCCGGTAGTCGTCGCCGGGGTAGCCGAGGTAGATCGACTCGCCCGCGAGACGCATCTCGGCGTGGTTCACGACGCCGCCCTCGCCCGCGAAGCGCAGCACCTCCTCGAAGCCGAAGGCCTCGCACAGCCACTCCAGCGCCTTCGCCACGTCCTCGTAGAGCAGGTACGGCGTGATCGCCTGCACGGGCTCCAGCCTACGCCTGGGGCGGCGTCCCCGCCAGACCGCCGGCGAGCGCGCCGCGGGGAAGCGGTCGGCGGGCGATCGAGAGCGCGATCGCCGCGGCGATGAAGGCCGCGCCGGCCGCGAGCCCGAAGGCCCAGGTGAAAGCCGACTCGTTCGGCACGGACGTGCCCGGGATGGTGTGGGCGGTCAGGACTGCCGCGCCGAGCTGGCCGCCGACGACGGAGCCGACCATCCGGATCGACGGTGTTCATGCCCGTCGCGACCCCGGTCTCGCGCGGATCGACGTTCGCGGCGATCAGCGAGACCATCGCCGCGAAGGCGGCGCCGACGCCGAAGCCGAGCGCCGCGCTCGCCACGAGCACGTTGACGGACTCTCCGTCGGCCGTCGCGAACAGGCCGCCGCAGACAGCCCGGCGATGGCCATGCCGCCGGCGAGCGGCCACTTCGGGCCGAAGCGGCGCCCGACCACGCCGGCGAGCGGGCCGGAGAAGAGCATCGCCACCGAGCTCGGCAGGAGGTACAGGCCGGCGACGGTCGCGCTCGCGCCGAACCCGTAGCCCCGGCTCTCGGGCGCGGCGACGAAGGCCGGAATGAGCACGAAGCAGCTGAAGAGCGCGAAGCCGGAGATGAGCGTCGTCACGTTCGTCAGCAGGACGGGCCGATAGGCGAGCATGGCGAGGTCGACCATGGGCTCCGGCACGCGCAGCTCGACGAGCCCCCAGAGCACGAAGAAGCGCGAGCGAGAGCAGCGCCGAGCCCGACGACCGCCGGCGACGTCCAGCCCCAGTTCTCGCCCTCCGTCAGCCCGATCATGAGCGCGATCAGCGCGCCCGAGAGCAGCAGCGCACCCGGCACGTCGACCCGCGACGGGGTGCGGATCGGCGACTCGGGCACGTAGCGGTGCACGAGCAGGATCGACAGCCCGACCGGGATCGACCCGAAGACGAAGAGCAGTCGCCACGAGAAGTGGTCGACGATGACGCCGGAGAGGACGATGCCGAAGCCGCCGCCGATGCCGAAGACGGCGGACATGACCCCGATCCCGACCTGCACCCGCTCGGGCGGGAACTCGTCGCGGATGATCGCGAAGGCGAGCGGGAAGAGCGCCCCGCCCGCGCCGGCGAGCGCGCGGAACGCGATCAGGGACCAGAGATTCCAGGCGAAGGCGGCGCCGACGCAGCCCGCGAAGAAGATCGACAGGCTGATCACGAGCATGCGCTCCTTGCCGAACTGGTCGCCGAGCTTGCCGAGCACCGGCGTCGTCACGGCCGCCGAGACGAGGAAGGCCGTCAGCACCCACGTCACCCACGCGGTCGTGCCGCCGAGCTCGCGCTGGAACTCCGGCAGGGCCGGGAACACCATCGTCTGCTGAAACGCGAAGGCCGTCCCCGCGAGCACGAGGACGGCCAACGTCAGGGTGTAGTGCTGTCGCCCCTCGTCCACCCGACGAGGGTATCCGCAGGCGCTACGTCCGAGCGGCGGGAATCGGATGGTTGCTGCGGATCCGGTTCGCCGGGTCGACGAGTCGCCTTGATGCGGCGCAGGCGGTGGTAGCTGAGGCTCGAGAAGAGCGTCACGGCCTTCCGCCTCGAGTCGGCGAAGTTGAGATAGGTGTGCTCGGCGGCCCAGGGCTCGATCGCGTCGAGCAGCTCTCTGACGGTCGCCTCGATCACCTCCTTCGCCTCCGGCGTCGGCGCGATCCCGACCGCGAACATGAGGTACTCGCCCTCGAACGAACCGAGCGCGCCGTGGTCGCAGCGCGACCGTGCGACCTCGCCGCCGAGGTGCCTGATCTCGACCGAGATGCAGCGGCGAGCCGACCGTGTGCTCGACGATCGCGGTCGACGAAGTCGCGGTCGATCGTGTCGAGCAGCTGACCGTCGCCGGCGCCGGGCGCGGGCCCCTCCGGATCCATGTGGAGCCTGGAGAGCGCCGTCACCGGGATCGTGGCGACCGTGTCCATCGCCGGCCCGAGCGCCCGCAGCGGCTCGAGCAGCTTCGCGCCCTCCGCCTCGTCGCCGAGCCAGATCGCCTGCACGACGGCGAACGACTGGCCGCGCACCGGCTCCGGGATCTCCGGGATCGGCGGGAACTGGAGGATGCGGCCGACCGACGTCATCTCGTCGGGCACGTCGTCCGTCCACGCGCGCCAGGCGTTCAGCACCTCGGCTGCGCGCTCGACCGGGAACCAGAGGATGCCGGCGTAGACCTCGGTGATCGGCAGCAGCCTGAACTCGATCGCGGTCACGATCCCGAACGAGCCGCCGCCGCCGCGCAGCGCCCAGAACAGATCGGGCTCGTTCTCGGCGTCGGTGCGCACGAAGGAGCCGTCGGCCGTGACCACCTCGATGGCCGTCACCTGGTTGGCGCCGATGCCGTGCTTGCGGGCGAGCCACGAGAGGCCTCCGCCGAGCGTGTAGCCGACCACGCCGACGTCCGGCGACGAGCCTGCGAGCGCGGCGAGCCCGTGCTCGGCGGCCGCCTCGACGACCTCGATCCAGATCACGCCTGCCTCGGCGCGGGCGATGCGCGCCTCGGGATCGATCTCGACGCCGCGCATGCTCGACATCCGGACGAGGATCGTGTCCGAGAGGTCGCCCATGGCGCTCGCGCCGTGACCCGTTCCCTGCGGTGCGACGCGCAGGTCGTGCTCGCGGGCGAACGACACGACCGCGGCCACGTCTGCGGCGGTGACGGGCAGCGCGACGGCCGCAGGCCGCTGGTCGACCGTCAGGTTCCAGGCCTGCCGCGCGTCGTCCCAGGTGGGGTCGCCGGGAACGACGACGTCTCCGTCGAGGACGCTGCGCAGCTCTGTGACGTCGAGGTCGAGCCTCGACGGAATGTGGGATTCGAAGATCTGTGTCATGCCCGAATCCTGCGCGACGCGGTCCCGCGGGCGCATCGGCCCGGAGGCGGAAGTGCCTCCGCCTGCGGGACGAGATTGGCGTCGTCCTCGCGGCGGTGTGGTGAACCGCACCTCGCTACTTGGAGCGCGTCAGCAGCTCCGTGGGCGGGCGCGCCAGAGCCAGCAGAGAGCGTCCGGCAGGATCACTCCACCGTGGTTGCGTCGTGAGCGACGTCACCAACGACCAATCGAAGGTCCTAGCCCGTTCGGCAACCATCTGGGCCTGTCGCCTGAGGAATGACGTCGAAGCAAATCGACATGATGCGGCCATGGCTGAACTAACCGCGAGCGTTGAGGCACTCCTCAACCAGGCGCGTGAACTCGCTGACGCCAGAGGTCATGCCCACGCCGGAACGGAGCACCTTCTTCTCGCGATGACGCGGCAGTCAACAGACAGCTTCGCTCGGAGGCTGCTTGACGAGGTCGGGGCGACCGAGCCTCTTCGTGCTCGCATCGAAGGCGCTATCGGCGCGGGCTGAAGTCTCGGCTGGGCCAGCGGTCGGGAAGGTCACCCGAAGGGGGCTCGCCACATGAAGGCCGAGGATCTTCCAGACGGCGTCTGGGTCTTTCAGAGTGGCGATGGATGCTTCGCTGGCGCACTGTTTGGCTCACGCCAACTAGTGGCTCCACCCGGCCCGGGCGACTCTTGGGGCATGCTTGCGCTCGTGCTCCCGCGGCGCCTGACGATCCCTTTCGGTTCCGAGCCGGCCTGACGTGCGGATCTACGTCGCGGGTGCTCTCTTCTCCGAGGCCGAGCGGGCGTGGCTCGACGGACTTGCAGCGAGGCTTCGCAGCGAGGGTTTCGAGTGCTTCGTGCCGCACGAGCAGTTCGGCGAGCTGACGGAGCTCACGCCCGCCGAGGTGTACCGCGTCGACGCCGAGGGCGTGCGCTCCGCGAACGTGCTGCTCGCCTGGCTCGACGGGCCGAGCATCGACGACGGCACGGCCTGCGAGATCGGGATGTTCGCCGAGCTCGTCGCACGCGACGAGAGGCGGTACCACGGCATCGTCGGCCTCGTCACGGACCTGCGCCTCGAGCGACGGAGGGGAAATTCGGCCGGCGACGGGATGAACCTCTTCGTCGCCGGGGCGATCGAGGCCTGCGGACGCATCTGCTGGTCGGTCGACGAGGCGGTCGAGGCGCTGCGGGAGCTCGAGTCGCAGCCCCGCTGACTGCGGTCATGCGGCCGGATGGACTACGTACGGATCGACAAGTGGCTCTGGGCGGCGCGGTTCTTCAAGACCCCGGGCGCAGCCACGGAGGCGGGCTCGGAGGTCGCGTGCAGCTGAACGGGACACGCGTGAAGCCCGCAAGGAAGGTGCGCGTCGGCCACTCGCCTCCCTTCAAGACGAGGCGCCCATACCCAGTTCCGCTGGACACCTCATTGGACGACGCGGTACTCGAGATGCGTCGCGCCGTCGGTCTCGCTGAGCCCGGTCTGCTCCAGCTCGATCCGCTGCGGGAGCTCGTCGAAAAGCCGGCGACCCCCGCCAAGCAGGACGTTGACCACGTGGATCCTGATCTCGTCCACGAGCCCAGCCGCGAGGAATTGCTGGTCGATGTTCGCGCCCATCAACCCGATCCGCTTCTCGCCCGCGACTGCCTGAGCCGTCGCGAGGGCACTCTCGATCCCGTCGGTGACGAACGTGAAGGTCGGGTCTGAGCCCGCGGGCGGGTTGTGAGTGACCACGAAGCACGGGACATCGCCCAACGGGCCCTTGCCGCCCCACGCCTCGATTGAGTTGTCGTACGACCGGCGGCCCATGACCACGGCGCCCGTCTCCTCGACCAGGTCGCCGTACACCTGCTCGAACACCGAAGGATCGTCGAACGCCCAGTTGTGGAGCCGCATCCCGTCCTCGCCCAGCCCCTGCTCCGGATTGTCGTTGGGTGCCGCGATGTAGCCGTCCACAGACATGCTCATGTCGATAACCACGTTGCCCATGTCGCCTCCTTATTTGCCGATAAGACCAGCGAACACTCACGAACTCATCGCAAGCTGCAACCGCCGCCTGGGCCAGTGTTCGGGAATGGCCCCCGAGGAACGTGTCGAGGAGAGAAAGGTTCGCGTCGCCGTCAGGCGTCGGCTCGGGCGAGGCGTTCGACTCGTTGTGCTTTCAGCGGCTCGTAGTTGAGCTTCGGCCGGTTGTGGATCAGTTCGTCGCGAGCGTTGTGCAGAGCTTCCCAGATGCTCGCCGCCCAGGCGATCTCCGTCTCGTAGGGCGAGAAGCGGGCGCCGCGTTCGCTTTCGTAGGCGTGAAGGAAGGCTTCGGAGCTTTCGAGCGGCGCGAGTGCTGTCCTGCCGTGGCTCGCGAAGATCCCAGCCGCGCTTCCGGCGATCGCCGCTTCGGGCAACCAGGCGAGGCCGTCCCAGTCGTGGACGGCGTGTGCCTCTCCGTGCCGCCAGCGCATGTTCTGCGCTTCCCAGTCGGCGTGACCGAGTAGGGGTGGCAGGTCGCATCCGGCCAGCTTTGCCTGCACGCGCCGGGTGGCGTCCTCGAGCCAGGGGGGCACGGCTGCGGCCGCGTGGCGCTCGGCCATCGCGTCCCATCGCACCCACTCCGGGTTTGGCAGCGGCGGATCGAGGTCAAGGGCCGCCAGGCGGCGGACAAGGTCGGCCAGAAGCCGACCCGATCTTGCGGCTGCCTCGGGTGTGTCATTCGCCTCAAGCTCGCCGCCTCCGACGAACCGCTCCGCATGCACCGCGACGCCGTCGCTGACGATCACGTCGGTCAGCGGCATCGGACAGGGAAAGCCTTGCTCGGCGAGCAGTCTCTGCGCCGTAACGCAACGGCCCGCTCGACCCGATTCATCGACGCGACGCTTCACCACAACCTCGCGTCCATCGGCAAGTCGAACACCGACAACCTCGGACAGATGCAACACGGAGACGAGGACGGCCACCGGCCTCGCTCCCAGAAAGGCTTGGCACCACTCATCTGCCCAGACCGGTAGATCTGGCATCAACTCAAACCGCGCAAACCAGACCTCAACTCCCACACGAGTCGCTGATCATGACACTGGCATGCGCCAGTGTTCACGAGTGACGCCTGAGCGCGGACATAGATGACTGAGCGAATCTGTGGTCTCGGCTTCTAAAGGAAACTCCGTGGCGAAACCTCTCTAGGACAGTCGATGAGTCTCCCTGCCGATCAGATCGAGGACGTGTACCGACGCCGACACCAGGTATTCGGGAACGCGATCGCGTGTCTGACCGGGGATCACGACGCGGCTGTGGAAGTGGTGCAGGAGGCGTTCGCCCGAGCACTCGCTCGACGGGAGCAGTTTCGCGGTGACGGGCCGCTCGAAGCGTGGATCTGGAAGATCGCGATTCGTACTGCTCTAGAGCGCGGCGGCCAACCGTTGTCCGCGCCGTTTGACGACCTGGCCGACCCCGGCTTCGCAGACCCGGAGCGTGATCCGGAGCTATCGAACGCGGTTCGCAAGTTGCCCCCACGCCAGCGACTGATTGTCTTTCTCCGCTACGTCGGCGACCTCTCGTACAGCGACATTGCTCACGCCTGTGGGATCGCTGAGGGGACGGTGGCAGCGACGCTCGCACAAGCGCGAGCTGCTCTCGCCGCCGAACTCGGGTATCAACGTTCGTTTGACGACGCCGCCCATGGGACCACACGTAGATGAAGGAGCCGACAGTGCATCCGCTTTCAGCGTTCGACGCCGACCTGGCGGGCCGTTTCCAACGAGCCGCCCACATTGGGTACGCGATGGACTGGGCTGGCGTCGAGCGTCGGGCGGGGGAGCTTGCACCTAGACGCCGATGGAAACGGAAGCCGCACCGGGCACTTACCTTCGCCGCCGTGCTTGCGCTCGTCATTGGAGCCGCCGCGCCCGCAGTCGGGCTAGACCGCGTCGTCCTCGATTTCCTCAGTGCTGATACGGCGCCAAAGACCGTCCAGATCGACTTCGGCCTGTTCGACCGACTTGAACCCACGCGTGGGCCGGGAACCGCAACCTCTGAGGCAAGAACCGTGCATACGTTCCGCTTGGCGAGCGGGAACTACGAACTCACCGTCGCTCCCGCGGCCACCGGCTTCTGCTGGGGTATCAGTGGATTCGGGTTGACCTGCGAGAACGCCCACTCTCGTGCGATCGACCTTCTCTACCGCGACATTCCCGAGGTCGGCCGGAACGAGTCAGTGTTGATCGCCAGCGCCGTCCGCAGCGTTGACCTGACGAGGATCACGGTCACCTTCGAGGATGGCGACGAGCTCGATCTTCCTCTCGTCATAGTCTCGGAACCCATCGGCGCCAGCTTCTTCCTCTACGAGGTTCCGGAGACTCGCTGGAGTCTGGGGTCGCGTCCCGCTCATGTGACCGCGTACGACTCGACGGGGGCAAAGCTCGGCAGCTCGGCCTTGATGTACACCTCTTCGCGCTGAGCGGGTTGAGCACCCACGACGTCGCTTGCGCCAGTGTTCGGGAATGTCATCTGAGGGTAGGCTCGGGCGTAGCACCGTACCGCCGCGTCATGCGCGCCTTGCCTATCGGGCTGGGTCGGAGTCGGAGAGTGCGGTTCGCAGGAGGCTGCGGGCTGATGAGCGCATGATGTCGACCGCCTGTTCGCGGGACACGCCGCCGACGTCGGTCAGCCAGACGAGAGGTTCAATGCCGATCGTGGCGCGTATCGCGAGCACGAGCCGCCGAAGATCGCGCTCTGGCATGCGATCGCGGATCGGCCTCAACGCGTCTTCGATCCAGCGGATGGCCCGGCCTTGGCGAAGAAGAAGCTCATCGGGCGGATTTGGCGCTGGTTCGAGCGAGAGGCGAAGATGGGTGCGCAGCTCTGGCTCGTACTCGAGGATTTGGCGCCCCAACTCCTCAGTTACGGCGTCCAGTCGGGCGATCGGATCTTCCGGGGCGTCCGCTTCTAACAGCGACCGTTCCTCGATCTGAGGATAGGTGGCGACAAGCAGCGCACGCTGGTTGGGGAAATAGCGGAAGGCGGTGGCGCGGGAGATTCCTGCTCGATCGGCAGTCTTCTCGACGTTCGGCGTTTCTCCCTCGGCGAGTAGTTCACGCGCGGCGCCGATGAGAGCGTTCCGGGTTCGCGCCTTTTGCTGCGTTCTGCCCGTGCGTTCATATGGGATTGACATTCTCATCATGATACTGCAATGCTGTGATGATCATCGTAGTACCATAACAACTGGAGGAATCTCATGACCGGTCCGGCATCGGTGATCCGACAGGACGGCGAGGGCGACCAGTTCTGGTTCGCCGGCGGCGGACTGTTCACGATGAAGGCGACCTCAGCGGAAACCGCCGGCGCGTTCGCGTTGTTCGAGGATCGCGAAGTACTTGGCAAGCCCACGCCTCTGCACCTGCATCCCGACGATGACGAGGTGCTCTACGTGCTTGAGGGCGAGATCCTCGTCCACATCGACGGCCGGGAGCATCGCGTCGGCGAGCGCGGCGTCTTCGTGGCGCCGCGCGGTGTGCCACACGCCTTCCTCGTGACTTCCGAGACTGCGCGGCTGTTGTGCTTGACGGTGCCCGGGACCGGATGGGCGGAGGTGCAATACCGGGAACTGTGCGAGCCGGCCAACCCTGACGCCGTGCCTGGGTCGCGGCCGCCTGATTTCGCGAGAGTGCGCGAGGTTGCCGAACGAAGCGACACGATCGAGATCCTCGGCCCGCCGCCGTTCGTTGCCGCCCAGCAGAAGCTGGGCACGACTCCCGCCTGAAGACTTCCTTCCGACTAACCCTTGGGCGACGTCCCCTACTAGGCGCGGACGAGCGGCTTGTACTTGATCCGGTGCGGCTCGAGCGCGTCCGCGCCGCGGGTCTCCTTGACCCAGTCGGCGTAGTCCGCGTAGCTGCCCTCGAACCACGTCACCTGGCTGTCGCCCTCGAAGGCGAGGATGTGGGTCGCGATCCGGTCGAGGAACCAGCGGTCGTGCGAGATCACGACGGCGCAGCCGGCGAAGTCGAGCGAGCGCCTCCTCGAGGGCCCGCAGCGTGTCGACGTCGAGGTCGTTCGTCGGCTCGTCGAGCAGCAGCACGTTGCCGCCGCTCCGGAGGAGCTTCGCGAGATGGACGCGGTTCCGCTCGCCGCCGGAGAGGTCGCCGACGCGCTTCTGCTGGTCGGAGCCCCTGAAGTTGAACCACGAGACGTACTGCCGGGAGTTCACCTCGCGCTTGCCGAGCTCGATCGTGTCGAGGTTGCCCGAGATCTCCTTCCAGACGGTGTTCTCGGGCGTCAACGCCCCGCGGGACTGGTCGACGTAGGCGAGCTCGACCGTGTCGCCGACCCGCAGCTCGCCCGCATCGGGCTTCTCGTCGCCGACGATCATGCGGAAGAGCGTGGTCTTGCCGGCGCCGTTCGGGCCGATCACGCCGACGATGCCGCCCGGCGGGAGCGAGAGCGTCAGGTTCTCGAAGAGGAGCTTGTCGCCGAAGCCCTTCGCGACGCCCTCGGCCTGGACGACGACGTCGCCGAGCCGCGGGCCGGCCGGGATGTGGATCTCGACGCGGTCGAGCTTCACGTTCTGCTCCTCCGCCAGCAGGCGCTCGTATGCCTGCAGGCGCGCCTTCCCCTTCGCCTGCCGCGCCTTCGGGCTCATGCGCACCCACTCGAGCTCGCGCGCGAGGGTGCGCCGCCGGGCCGACTCGGTCTTCTCCTCGACCGCGAGCCGCGCCTGCTTCTGCTCGAGCCACGAGGAGTAGTTGCCCTGGAACGGCAGGCCCTTGCCGCGATCGAGCTCGAGAATCCAGCCGGCGACGTTGTCGAGGAAGTAGCGATCGTGGGTGACGGCGACGACGGTGCCTTTGTAGGACTCCAGGAAGCGCTCGAGCCAGGCGACCGACTCGGCGTCGAGATGGTTCGTCGGCTCGTCGAGGAGCAGCAGGTCGGGCGAGGAGAGCAGCAGCCGGCAGAGCGCGACGCGCCGCCGCTCGCCGCCCGAGAGGGTGGTGACGTCGCGGTCGCCGTCGGGCAGGCGGAGCGCGTCCATGGCCCGGTCGAGCGTCGCGTCGAGCGACCAGACGTCGTGGCGGTCGATCAGGTCCTGCACCTTCGCCTGCTCGGCGAGCAGGGCGTCGAAGTCGGCGTCGGGCTCGGCGAAGCGGGCGGAGATCTCGTTGAAGCGGTCGAGCAGGTCGCGCATCGGCCGCACGCCGTCCTCGACGTTCTCGCGCACGTTCTTGTCGGCGTCGAGGTCGGGCTCCTGCGGCAGGAAGCCGACCGTGGCGCCCGGCGCGAGCTCGGCGATCCCGCTCGACGGCTCCTCGAGCCCGGCCATGATCCGGAGGAGCGTCGACTTGCCGGCGCCGTTCGGCCCGAGCACGCCGATCTTCGCGCCCGGCAGGAACGAGAGCGAGATGTTGGCGAGCACCTGCCGGTCCGGCCCGTAGAACTTGTCGGCCCGGTACATCGTGAAGACGTAGTCGCTCATGCGGGCGGGACCATAGCCGTAGGCTGCCCGCATGCCCGCGCTGTACTTCGAGGACTTCGAGGCAGGTCAGGTGTTTGAGCTCGGCAGCCGCACCGTGACCGAGGACGAGATCGTTGCGTTCGGCCGCGAGTGGGACCCGCAGCCGATGCACACCGACGCGGTCGCGGCGCGGTCGTCGGTGTTCGGCGGACTGATCGCCAGCGGCTGGCACACGGGCGCGATGTGGATGCGGCTCTACGTCGACTCGATGCTCGACGCCGCGGCCAGCATGGGCTCGCCAGGGATCGAGGAGCTGCGCTGGCTCGCGCCCGTCCGCCCCGGCGACACGCTCAGCGGCCGGCTGACCGTGCTCGAGACGAGGCCGTCGGAGCGGAACCCGAACCGAGGCACCATCCGGATCCGCGGCGAGATGGAGAACCAGGACGGCGTGACGGTGATGTCGGCTCGTCTCGCGCGGCCACTTCGCGCCGGCGCCCGTGAGCTGCTGCCCGCCTCACGGCTGCGACGAGCTCTTCGGCGAGCGCTTCGCACGACGGTCGCTGCGCCGCTACCGGAAGAAGGGGCTCGACGAGACGACGACGCGAGCTCCGCGACTTCCTCGCCGCACGCGGCGGGCAGCTCCGCGCTCGAGATCGGCGGCGGCGTCGGCGCGCTCGTCGCCGAGCTCGTCCGCGGCGGTGTCGAGCACGGCCGGCTCGTCGAGGTCGTGCCGGGCTACGAGCCGTTCGCCCGCGAGCTCTTCGCCGAGGCCGGGGTCGACGTCGACTTCCGCCTCGTCGACCTCGTCGCGGAGCCCGAGGCGGTCGAGCCCGCCGACCTGGTGGCGATGAACCGCGTCGTCTGCTGCACGCCCGACGGCCCCGAGCTCCTCGCCGCCGCCGCCGGCCGGACGCGCGTCGCGCTCGCGCTCAGCTACCCGCGCGAACCGCGCGGCGATCCGGCTCTTCGTCCGGCTTCAGAACCTCTTCTTCCGCCTCGCGCGGAGGAGGTTCCGCGTGTTCGTCCACCCGCACGAGACGCTCGTCGAGGCCGCCACCTCACACGGCCTGCGGCTCGTCCACGAGCGCAACGGCCGGATCTGGGCGACCGCCGGCTTTCAACGCGCAATAGGCTTCCCCCGTGCCCGAGCTCGGCCTCTTCCCGCTCGGGATCGTGCTCCTTCCGACCGAGCAGATCCCGCTGCACATCTTCGAGGACCGCTACCAGGAGCTGATCGGCGAGTGCCTCGACCTCGAGCAGGAGTTCGGGCTCGTGTACGCGGACGAGGACGGGCTCCGCGAGGTCGGCACCCGGGCGGCGATCACGGAGGTCCTCGACCGCTTCGACGACGGCCGGCTGAACATCGTGGTCGAGGGACGCGAGCGCTTCCGGCTGCTCGAGCTGACGAGCGGCCGCTCGTTCCAGACCGGGCTCGTCGATGACTTCGCGGAGGAGCCCGACCCCGCCGAGCCGGAGGACACGGCGCTTGCGCTCGACCTCTTCCGGCGCCTCGTCGACCTGACGGGCGCCGAGGTCGACCCGCCCCCCGAGGACGCCGCCCAGCTCTCGTTCGAGCTCGCGGGCCGGTTCGAGTTCGCGCCCGAGCTCAAGCAGCGGCTGCTGCAGCTGACGTCGGAGCGCGAGCGGGTCAAGCTGCTCGGCGAGCTGCTCACGGCCGCGGCCACCGCGGTCGAGCGCGAGCGCGACGTCGCCCAGCGGGCGGCCTCGAACGGCAAGGTCGAGCCCAGGAGCTAGCGCGCCGGGGCGTAGAGGACGAGGCCAGTACCATGGACGCAATGGCGGTGACCACCGCACCGAAGCTCGACACGGACCGCGTGCGGTCGGACTTCCCGTACCTCGAGGAGCTCCTGAACGGCAAGCCGCGTCGCGTTCCTCGACTCGGCCGCGTCGGCCCAGAAGCCGCGCCAGGTGCTGGACGCGATGACCGAGTTCTACTCCCACTCGTACGCGAACGTGCACCGCGGCGTCTACCGCCTGGCGGAGCGCGCGACCGAGGCGTACGAGGGCGCGCGCGAGAAGGTCGCCGCCTTCCTGAACGCGCCGGCGTCGCGCGAGATCGTGTTCACGCGCAACGCCACGGAGGCGCTGAACCTCGTCGCCTACGCGTGGGGGCTCGACAACCTCGGGCCGGGCGACGTCGCCGTCGTCACGGAGCTCGAGCACCACTCGAACTTCGTCCCGTGGCAATACATCGCGGGCCGGACCGGCGCGGACTTCCAGGCGCTCCCGATCGACGAGCACGGCGAGCTCCAGCTCGACGCGCTCGACCGGATCGCCGAGAGCGGCCGCGTCAAGGTGGTCGCGAACAACCTCGTCTCGAACTCGCTCGGCACGATCAACCCGATCGAGCAGCTGACCGCCTGGGCGCACGAGCAGGGCGCGATCATGGTCGTCGACGCCGCGCAGGCCGCCCCGCACCGGGCGATCGACGTGCAGGCGCTCGGCGTCGACTTCCTCGCCGTCTCCGGCCACAAGCTCTGCGGCCCGAGCGGGGCCGGCGCGCTCTGGGGCCGCGCCGAGCTGCTCGAGTCGATGTCGCCGTTCAACGTGGGCGGCCACATGATCAGGACGGTCGCCGTCGAGGGGACGACCTGGGGCCAGCTGCCGCACAAGTTCGAGGCCGGCACCGCTCCGATCGCCGAGGCGGTCGGGTTCGGCGCCGCGATCGACTACCTGTCGGAAATCGGCGCTCGACGCCATCGCCCGACACGAGCACGAGCTGACCGTGCTCGCTCTCGACCGGCTCTCCGAGCTGCCGTGGGTGGAGCAGTACGGGCCGCCCGCCGACAAGCGCGCCGGGATCGTCTCGTTCAACCTCGAGGGCATCCACCCGCACGACGTCGCCCAGATCCTCGACTGGGAGGGCGTGGCCATCCGCGGCGGCCACCACTGCACGCCAGCCGCTCATGCAGCGGCTCGGCGTCGCCGCCACGAACCGCGCGAGCTTCTACCTCTACACCATCCCCGAGGAGATCGACCGGCTGGTCGACGGGCTCCACAAGGTCAAGCAGACGCTCGGTTAGGTGAGCCGTCTAGATGTCCGAATTCGACCAGCTGTATCGGGAAGTGATCCTCGATCACTACAAGAACCCCCGCTCGCACGGGCTGCTCGACGCGCCCGACGCGCACGCCGAGGGACAGAACCCGCTGTGCGGCGACGAGGTGGCCGTCTCGCTCCGCTTCGACGGCGACACGATCGCCGAGGTCGGCTTCGAGGGTCGCGGGTGCGCGATCTCCCAGGCGGCGACGTCGATGCTGACCGAGATCGTGCAGGGCCGGTCCGCCGACGAGGTGGCGCGGATGCCGAAGGAGGAGCTGCTCGAGGAGATCGGCATCCCGCTGACGCCGGTGCGGCTGAAGTGCGCCATCCTCGGCCTCGGCGTCCTCAAGGTCGCGCTCCACAAGGCGAAGGGAACCCCGCTGCCGGAGGAGTGGACCGGCTCCGGCGACCTGACGATCTCGTAGTGTCCCGCGCGGCGACAGTTAGAGGGCCGAACCGTCACCGCACGGGACACCCGTGATCGTCGACGTCTGCCCGGTCGAGGAGCTCCCGCCGGGCCACGTCAGGATCGTCTACGCCGGGCTCGTCGGGATCGGCGTCTACAACTGCGACGGCGCCTACTACGCGCTCGAGGACCGCTGCTCGCACGACGACGGGCCGCTCTGCGAAGGGCGAGTGGGAGCCCGACGAGTGCATCGCGATCTGCCCGCGCCACGGCTCGCGCTTCGACATCGCGACCGGGCGGCCGCTGACGCTGCCGGCGTTCGAGCCGGTGGCGACGTTCGCGGTTCGGGTCGAGGACGGGTGGGTGAAGGTCGAGGTGCCGGACTGATGCTGGACGAACGGGTGCGCGCCGTGCTCGCGCGGCTCGAGGCGGAGGACGCCGAGGAGCGCGAGCGCGGCCTGCCGGCCTCGGAGCGCGCGCGGCAGGTCGCGCCGACGACGGGGCAGTTCCTCCATGCGCTCGTCACGCCGCAGACCGCGTGCGAGGTGCTCGAGATCGGCGGCTCCCGCGGCTACTCGACGATCTGGCTCGCCGCCGGCGTACGTCTCTTCGGGGGTCGAGTCGTCTCCCTCGAGCACGACCACGCGAAGGTCGGACGCGTGGGAGCGCAACATCGAGGAGGCCGGGCTCGCCGAGTGGGCCGACCTCGTCGAGGGCGACGCCTTCGAGACGCTCGCGCCGGATCGAGGACGTGTTCGACGTCGTCTTCCTCGACGCCGAGAAGGAGGACTACGAACGGCTCTTCGCCCTCGCGCGGACGAAGCTCGAGCCCGGCGGCCTCGTCGTCGCCGACAACGTGCTCTCGCACGCCGACACGCTGGGCGCCTACTCCGCCGCCCGGCAGGCGGACCCGACGCTCGAGAGCGTCACCGTCCCGCTCGATCGCGGTCTCGAGTTGTCCGTCGTCCTCCAGTAGCTATATTCCGAGTACCGCGGAAAGGAGGTGGTCCGGTAGTGACAGATTCCAGTACGGGCAGTGGAGGTACCAGCGGGTAGGGGCGTGTCCCCGAGACCCACAGGGGAATCGCCATAGCCACGCGTAGGGGATTCGCGTCTACCGCGCCGCCGACTTCTCGAAGCCGGCCGGAAGCGCTCCTACCAATCCAACGCTGAGTACCGAAGAAACGAGGGCCGCGCAAGCGGCCCTCCCGTTTCTCGAGAGCGCCTGTTCAGGCCGTGGCCGATGCTTAAAGCCCGGGACATGTCCCTCGCGAGCATCGGGAACGCCATGTGCAGCGGTTTTGTCTCGCCGTCGTCCGCGCAGGACACGGCCGGGGCTTTAAGCCTGGGGCATGGCCCCTAGGGACGGTCGGTCAGACCGAGCGCCGGAGCTGCTCGTCGAGCGGGACGAGCGGAAGCCCGAAGACGTCGGTCGCGTCGGAGTTCGAGACGACGTTGTCGCCGGCCTCCAGCATCGTCAGCTGGTCGCGGGTCACGGGCGGGCTCGGCAGCCGCTCGAGCACGACCGCCTGCGCCCGCATCAGCGCCATGGGGATGTGCAGCGACGGCCGCCGCTGGCCGAGCGTGCTCTTCAGCCGGGACCAGAACTCGTTCCAGCTGACGACGTCGGGGCCGCCGAGCTCGAACGTCCGGTTCGCGGCCTCCGGCTTGTCGATCGCGGCCGCGTAGTACGCGGCGACGTCGTCGATCCAGATCGGCTGGATCCGCTGCTCGCCGGACCCGACGATCGGCGTCACCGGCGCGAGCTTCGCGATCCGCCGGAACTGCTGCAGCGCGCCGCCGCCGGGACCGAAGACGAAGCTCGGCCGGAAGATGACGTGCTCGAGCCCCGACGCCGCGACGATCTGCTCCATCTCCCACTTCGCGCCGTAGTAGGGGACGAGCTCCTTCGTCTCCTCGGTCGTCCCGAGCGCGGACATGAGGACGAAGCGGCGAACGCCCTCCTCCTTCGCGAGCGCGACCAGATCCCGCGTCCCCTGGGTCATCACGCGCTCGAAGTCCTCGGGCTTGCCGGCTGAGGATCGCGACGAGATGGACGACGGTGTCGACCCCCTGCACGGCCCGGCGCAGGCTCGCGGGCTCGGTCATGTCCCCGACGACGGTCTCGACAGCCGAGCGCGCGGAGCTCCTCGCCGGCCGCCTCGTCGCGGACGAGCGCCCGCACCGGCCGGTCCGCGGTGCGCAGGGCACGGACGATCGCGGAGCCGACGAAGCCGGTGCCGCCCGGTGACGAGGATCACTCGAAGTTCTTCCAGTAGCGGCTCGGCGTCGGCCCCTGCTGGCCCTGGTACTTCGAGCCGAGCGCGCCCGCGCCGTACGGCGTCTCCGCCGGCTCGCTCAACTGCACGAACGACAGCTGGCCGATCTTCATGCCGTGGTAGATGGTAATCGGGAGGTTGGCGACGTTGGACAGCTCGAGGGTGACGTGGCCGTCCCAGCCGGGGTCGATGAAGCCCGCGGTCGAGTGGATGAGAAGCCCGAGCCGCCCGAGGCTCGACTTCCCCTCGAGCCGCGCGACGAGGTCGTCGGGCAGCCGAACGCGCTCGAGCGTCGAGCCGAGCACGAACTCGCCCGGGTGGAGGATGAAGGCCTCCTCGTCGATCTCGACGAGCTCCGTCAGCTCCTCCTGCTCCTGCTTCACGTCGATGTACGGGTAGCGGGAGTTGCGGAAGACACGGAAGTAGCGGTCGACGCGGACGTCCACGCTGGACGGCTGCATCAGCGACTCGTCGTAGGGATCGATCTCGATCCGGCCCTCCGAGAGCAAGCGACGGATCGTCCGGTCCGAGAGAACCACGCGCCGATTCTACGGTCCCGGTTGCGAAAACCGGGTTTTCCACATAGCGTTCCCGCGCCCGTGTCGATGCTCTTCGAGCCGCTTGAGCCAAACGAGCGCTTTCGAGCGCGGCGCGAGGCCGCGCGCCGTCGGCGGCGCCGGCGCCGCCTGGTGCTCATTGCCATGCCGCTTGCCGCCCTCGCGAGCATCGCGCTCGGGTCGAAGACGATCACCGGCAACGAGGGCCGCGGGCAGCAGGCGCAGCCCACCGCGACCGTCGCGGCGAAGCCGAAGCCGGTGGCTTTTCCACAGCCGCGCGCCCTGCCGGACGAGGTGCGCGGCGTCCACGTGACGATGGCGCCTCGCCTCCCTCGACGGCAAGCTCGACGAGTACGTCGCGCTGCGCGACGAGGGCCTGAACACGATCCAGCTCGACATCAAGGACGAGAACGGCGAGATCGGGTTCGTGCCCTCGGCCGTCCCGCTGGCGGGCAAGATCGGGGCCGCGCGGCCGTACTACAAGCCGCGCCAGGTCGCCCGAGAGCTGCACGCGCAGGGCATCTACCTGATCGGCCGAGTCGTCGACCTTCGAGGATCCGGTGCTCTCGCGGAACGCGCCGCACCTCGCGATCAAGCGCCGCGACGGCTCGAACTGGCACGAACCACGCCGGGCTCGGCTGGTCGAACCCGCACGACAAGCGCGTGTGGGACTACAACGTGTCCATCGCCGAGGTCGCCGCCCGCGCCGGCTTCGACGAGATCCAGTTCGACTACGTCCGCTTCCCCTCCGACGGGGACATGGACGGACATCGTCTACCCGCGCGACAGCGGGAAGGCGAAGGGGTGGGTGATCGCGGAGTTCCTGCAGTACGCGTCGAAGCGTCTGAAGCCGCTCGGCGTCCGCGTCTCGGCCGACGTCTTCGGCCTCGCGGCGACCCGGGAGCTCGGCGTCGGCCAGGTGCCGAAGCGCCTCGGCCGCTACGTCGACTCGATGTACCCGATGGTCTATCCGTCGCACTACAACCCCGGCGAGTACAACCTCGACGACCCGAACGCCGCCCCGGCCGAGACCGTCTACTTCGCCCTCGTCCACTTCCGGCGCGACCTGCGGCGCAGCAAGGCGGAGCTGATCCCGTGGCTGCAGGACTTCTCCTACGGCCGCACCTACGGACCTGCCGAGGTGCGGGCGCAGATCGAGGCGGCGCGCCGGATCGGCGTGCGCGGCTACCTGCTCTGGAACCCGCTCGGTGTCTACACGCCGGGCGCGCTGCGTCCCGCCTCCGCGCGGGGCTGAGCTCTAGGCGCGAGCCGCTCCCGGCGCCAGCCGTCGCCGGCGCGGGTGTAGCGCACGCGGTCGTGCAAGCGATCCTCGCCGTGCTGCCAGAACTCGTACGCGTCGGGTAGGAGCCTGAGCCCGCCCCAGTGCGGCGGCAGCGGGACGTCCTCCCCGTACCGCGCCCTCGCCTCCTCGTATCGTCGCTCGAGCTCGGCGCGGTCGCGCAGCGGCCGGCTCTGCGGCGAGGCCCATGCGGCGAGGCGGCTGCCGACCGGACGCGTCCTGAAGTACTCCTCCGACTCCGACGCCGAGGCCCGCTCCACGGTGCCCTCGACGCGCACCTGGCGGCCGAGCGGCTGCCAGTGAAAGAGGAGGGCGGCGTGCGGGTTCGCGGCGAGCTCCTCGCCCTTGCGGCTCTCGTAGTTCGTGTGGAAGCCGAAGCCCGACTCGTCGGCGCGCTTCAGGAGCACCATGCGCGCCGACGGGCGGCCGTCCGGGGTCGCGGTGGCGAGCACCATCGCCTCGGGCGCCGCCAGCTCGGGCGCCGCAAGCGCGGCGGCCTCGGCCTCCGCGTACCACCGCCGGAACTGCTCCAGCGGGTCGGGATCGAGGTCGTCCGGGCCGATTGAATACCGAGTATTCATGTATGCAGACTCTCCGAGGCGCTTCGCTATCGTCACTCTATGGCGACCACCCGGACGATCGAGCTGCGGACCGCGCTTCCGGGCCCGCGCTCCCAGGAGCTCCTCGAGCGCAAGGCGCGCGCCGTCGCGAACGCGAAGACGATCGCGCTGCCGGTCGTCGTCGCCGACGCGCAGGGCGTCACCATCACCGACGTCGACGGCAACGCGCTGATCGACTTCACGGGCGGCGTCGGCTGCCTGAACGTCGGCCACGCCCATCCGCGGGTCGTCGAGGCGGTGCAGGAGCAGGCGGCCCGCTTCCTCCACACCGACTTCACGGTCGTGCCCGTACGAGAACTACGTCGCGCTCGCGGAGCGCCTGCTCGAGCGCGCGCCGTTCGCCGGGCCGGCGAAGGCGGCGTTCTTCAACGCCGGCACCGAGGCCGTCGAGAACGCGGTCAAGTTCGCCCGCCTCTACACACGGCGCCCGGCCGTCGTCGCCTTCGAGGGCGCGTTCCACGGCCGGACGCTGCTCTCGATGACGCTGACGTCGAAGCCGCACCCGTACAAGGCCGGGATGGGCCCGTTCGCGCCCGAGGTCTACCGCGTCCCCTTCCCCAACGACTACCGCGGCCCCGACTGGATGACCGCGCTCGACGAGCTGCGGTCGCTGTTCGTGACGCAGGTCGCCGCCGAGCAGGTCGCCGCGATCGTGATCGAGCCCGTCCTCGGCGAGGGCGGCTTCGTGCCCGCGCCGCGGGCGTACATGAGCGCGCTCCGCGACCTCTGCGACGAGCACGGGATCGTCCTCGTCGTGGACGAGGTGCAGACCGGCTTCGGTCGCACGGGCAAGCTGTTCGCGATCGAGCACTACGGCATCGAGCCCGACCTGATCACGGTCGCCAAGTCGATCGCCTCCGGGCTGCCGCTCTCCGGCGTCCTCGGCAAGGCGGAGATCGTGGACGCGGCGCACGACGGCGCCGTCGGCGGCACCTACGTCGGCAACCCGGTCGCCCTGGCCGCCGCGCACGCCGTGCTCGACGTCATCGACGACGAGGCGCTCTGCGACCGCGCCGCCGCGATCGGCGAGGTGATCCGCGGCCGCATGCTCGCCTGGCAGGAGCGCTTCCCGGCCGTCGGCGACGTCCGCGGCCTGGGGGCGATGCTCGCGATCGAGCTCGTCCAGGACCGCGCCACGAAGGAGCCGGCCCCGACCTCGCCGCCGCGGTGATCGAGGCCGCCCTGCAGCGCGGGCTGCTCCTGCTCAAGGCCGGCGTGCACGGCAACTGCATCCGCGTCCTGTGCCCGCTCGTGATCGCGCGACGCCGAGCTCGACGAGGCGCTCGACGTCTGGGAAGACGCGCTCGCAGCTGTGCTCGACTAACCGTGCTCGACTAGCTTTTCGCCGCTGCGGGAACGCTAGGTTTCGGATGCCTGTGGGGCAGTTGATCGCGGACCGGTACGAGCTCAAGGACGTCGTCGGCACCGGCGGCATGGCGAGCGTCTACTGCGCCTACGACACGCTCCTCGAGCGGAACGTCGCGCTGAAGATCCTGCACGAGCACCACGGCGAGGACGGCGACTTCGTCGACCGCTTCCGGCACGAGGCGCGGGCCGCGGCGCAGCTGTCGCACCCGGGCATCGTCACGGTCATCGACCGCGGCGAGGCCGACGGGCGCCAGTTCATCGTCTTCGAGTACGTCGACGGCGAGACGCTGAAGGACGTCGTCGAGCGGGCCGGCCCGCTGCCGGCGCGCCGCGTCATCGAGCTCGGGCTCGAGATCGGCCGCGCGATCGCCTTCGCGCACCAGCAGGGACTGATCCACCGCGACGTCAAGCCTCAGAACGTGCTGATCAGCACCGACGGCCGTGCGAGGGTGACCGACTTCGGCATCGCCCGGACGATCGACGCGGTCGGCCGCACCGAGAGCGGCACGATCCTCGGCACGAGCCACTACATCGCCCCCGAGCAGGCGCGCGGCGAGCACGTCGACGCCCAGACCGACGTCTACTCGTTCGGCGTCGTGCTCTACGAGCTGCTCGTCGGCGACGTGCCGTACGCGGGCGACAACTTCGTCACCGTGGCCATGCAGCACGTCAACGAGCCGCTCCCGAGCCTGCTCGAGCGGCGCCCGGACTGTCCCCTGCGGCTCGCTGCGCTCGTCGAGCGGATGCTGGCCAAGACGGCCGCCGACCGGCCCGCGTCGATGGACGACGTCGTGGAGGAGCTGGAGGCGTGCCTCGCCGACCTCGACTCGAGGGCGGACGGCGACTCGACGATGATCCTGAAGGCCCCGGCCGCGCCGGCGCCACGCCCGCGGCAGCCGAGGACGCGGCGCGGCAGCCGGCGCGCGCTCCTCCTCCCGCTCCTCCTGCTGGCGCTCGCCGCAGCGGCCGCCGCGGCGATCCTGCTCACGCGGGACGACGACGACGCGGGCGCAGACGCGACGCACGCCGGTGCAGCTGCAGGGCGTGGCCTCGTACGACCCCTTCGGCGACGACAAGGTCGAGCATCCGGAGCGCGTGGCCGACGCCACCGACGGCGACCGGGGCGACCTACTGGACGACATCGACCTACGAGGACTTCTCGTCGACCAAGGAGGGCGTCGGCCTGGTGCTTCGACGCGGGCGCCGACCGCGAGCTCTCGTCCCTCACGGTCACGACCGACACGCCGGGCTTCCAGGCCGAGATCCGCAGCGGCTCGTCGCGGACCGGGCCGTTCGAGACCGTCGTCGCCGCTTCGAAGACGGCCGGCGTGCGGACGACGTGGGAGATCGACGGCGACGCCGGCGCGCTTCTACACGCTCTGGATCACCGACCTCGACGGCAACGCGCACGTCAACGAGGTGAAGGCGACCTAGTACTCGAGGCCCGAGCGGCGCTCGTGGCGCTCGAGCGCCAGCTGGATCAGCCGGTCGAGCAGCTCCGCGTAGCCGATGCCGGAGGCCTCGAAGAGGCGCGCGTACACGCTCGTCGGCGTGAAGCCCGGGATCGTGTTCAGCTCGTTGACGACCACCTCGCCGTCCTCGCGGACGAAGAAGTCGACGCGCGCCATCCCCTCGCACTCGGTCGCGATGAAGGAGTCGACCGCGAGCTCCTGCACGCGGCGCGCCGTCTCGTCGGGAATCCGCGCCGGCACGACGATGTCGGAGCCGCCCTCGTCGTACTTGGCGGCGTAGTCGTACCACTCCGCGTGCGGGACGATCTCGCCGACGACGGAGGCGAGCGGCGCAGGCCGACGTTGCCGAGCACGCCGCACTCCACCTCGGTGCCGGCGACGAACTCCTCCACGAGCACCTTCTCGTCGTGCCTCCGCGCGAGCGCGACGGCCTCCACCAGCTCGGCCTCGTCGTGCGCCTTCGTGATGCCGACCGACGAGCCGAGGCGCGCCGGCTTGACGAAGACGGGGTAGCCGAACGGGTTCTCGATCTCGTCGCCGAGCCGGATCGTGGCGTTGCGCGCGACGGGGATGCCGCGGTCGCGGAGCACCGCCTTGAACAGGTCCTTGTCCATGCAGAGCGCCGACGCCGCGACACCTGCGCCGACGTACGGCACGCCGGCCAGCTCGAGGAGCCCCTGCACGGTTCCGTCCTCGCCGAAGGGCCCGTGCAGGATCGGGATGGCGACGTCGACCGCCCCGAGCGCGCGCGCCGGGCTCGAGTCGGCGAGCACCGGCAGCGTCTCCGCGACGGGACCTTGCAACAGTCTGTTGCTTTCTCCCTCGAGCTCCCAGCGGCCGCCGCGGTCGATCGCGACCGTCGTCACCTCGTAGCGGGCGGGATCGAGCGCCCCGAGCACTCCTCGCGCCGACGCGAGCGAGATCTCGTGCTCGCTCGAGCGGCCGCCCGCGATCAGGGCGACGCGAAGGCGCCGGCTCACGGCGTCGTCGTCGTGGTGTCCGGTGGCGGCGGCGGCACGATCGGCTCCTCCTCCTCCGCCGGCTCGACGAACCGGCCGACGACGAGGGTGACCGTCTCGCCCGGCTCGAGCTCGCTCCCGCCCGGCGGATCCTGCGAGATGACGAGGCCGTCCAGCGAGACGTCCTCCGTGTCCTCCCGCACGACGTGCGTGCGGAAGCCGGAGCTCTGGAGCTGGGCGCGGGCCGACGCCTCGTCCTGGCTCGTCACGTCGGGCACCTCCGAGGTCTGCGGGCCCTCGGAGACCTGCAGCGTCACGGTCGAGCCCTTGGAGGCCTCGGAGCCGGCACCCGGAGACTGGCCGACGACGATGCCGGCGGGCTCGTCGGACTCCACGTTCGCGCGCGCGACGCCGAAGCCGAGGCCCTGGAGCGCCGATTCGGCCGACGCGTACTGCTGTCCGACCACGTTCGGCACTGCAACCGGTTTCGGCCCCTTCGAGACGTTGACGCGCACGGTCGTGCCCTCGACGACGGTCTCGCCCGCCTTCGGGGAGGTCGCGAGCACGATGCCAGACTGCTCCGAGGAGTTCACCTCGACGACGTTCGCTCTCAGGTTCGCGTCCGACAGCTCCGCAACCGCCTCGTCCCGGGTGCGCCCGACGAGGCTCGGCACGCGCACCTTCGGCTTCCCGGAGGAGACGATGATCGTGACGAACGTGCCCGGGTCGACCCGCTGCGGCGTCTCCGGGTCCTGGCTGACGACGAGACCGCGCTCGACGTCCGAGTCCGGCTGGCGGCGCACGTTGGGCTCGAGGCCGGCGTCGACGATGTCCTCCACGGCGAGCGACTCCACCAGGCCCTCCACGTCGGGAACGGTGACAGCCTCGGTGCCGCTGAATTGATCCTGCAGCTGCTGGTAGGCGAAGACGCCGCCGACGAGCAGCAGCGCGAACAACCCGGCGGCGAGGAGCCACGGCCAGATCGAGCGGCGCCGCCGGGTCTCGTCGTACTCGTAGTAGCGGCCCGGCGTGTACGCCGTCGGAGCCGTCGCGAGCGCGTCCGTCACCTCCGTCCGGGACAGCACGGACGTCGCAGCCTCCGCCGTCTCGGCCGACACGCCGACGCCGCGCGCGATGCGCTCCAGATCGGAGTCCATCTCGTCGGCGGAGTGGTAGCGGTCGGTCGCATCCTTGGCGAGCGCGCGCAGCACGACGTAATCGAGATCGCGCGGCACCTCGATCCTGTGGGCGGACGGCGGGTCGGGGGTCTGCGACAGATGCTTCATCGCGATCTCGACGGGCGTGTCGCCGCTGAACGGCACCGTGCCCGTCAGCAGCTCGTAGAGCACGATCCCGGTCGAGTAGAGATCAGAGGTCTGGTCGACGGGCGCGCCGCGGGCCTGCTCGGGCGAGAGGTACTGCGCGGTGCCGATGATCGAGCCCGCCTCCGTCATCTGGCTCGTGCTCGACCGCGCGATGCCGAAGTCCATCACCTTCACGCGACCGTCCCCGTCGACGATCATGTTGTGCGGCTTGATGTCGCGGTGGACGATGCCCTTGCGATGCGCGAAGCGCAGCGCCGAGAGGATCTGCCGCGTGTAGTCGATGGCGATCCCGATCGGCGAGGGCCCTCGGGCGACGATCAGCTCCTTCAGCGTGCGCCCCTCCACGTACTCCATGGCGATGTAGTACGAGCCGCCCGCCTCGCCCCGGTCGTAGATCGAGACGATGTTCGGGTGCGAGAGACCGCCGGCGTTCTGCGCCTCGCGGCGGAACCGCTCGACGAACTGGGCGTCGCTGGCGTGCCGATCGTCGAGGATCTTGATCGCGACGCGCCGGCCGAGCTCCTGGTCCTCGGCGAGGTAGACCTTCGCCATCCCGCCGGAGCCGAGCTTGCGGGTGATCAGATAGCGCCCGTCGAAGAGCGTGTCGATCATGTGGTCGGTCGTCGCCATCGACTCGTCTATTTCGCCGTCGGGTTGAGGAGTGCCTGCATGACGTCCTGTGCGATCGGCGCGGCCAGCTGGCCGCCCGTGCCGTTCTGCTGCTCGAGCACGACGGCGATCGCCAGCTTCGGCGGCTCGCCGGGCTTGCCGGCGAAGGCGATGAACCAGGCATTGTTCGTGCCGGCGACGCCGGTCTCGGCGGTGCCCGTCTTGCCGCCGACGACGGCGCCCGGCACCTGCGCGGCGGTGCCCGTGCCGCTCTCGACGACGTCCTTCATCATCTCGCCGACGATAGCTGCGGTCTCGGGCTTCACCGCCCGCTGCATCTCCTTCGGCCGCGAGCGGGTCACGGTCGAGCCCTTCGGCGAGACGATCCGGTCGATCACGTGCGGCTCCATGACGACGCCCTCGTTGGCGATCGCCGCGGCGACCATGGCCATCTGCAGCGGCGTCACGAGCAGCCGCTCCTGGCCGAAGGCGAACCGGCCGGCGTCGACGTCCGAGTCGACCTCGGGGTCGAACAGCTTCGTGCCCTTGTAGAGCCCGCTCGGTGCGCGCTCGTTGTCGGGCGTCTCGAGCGGCGGGGTCTCGTAGAAGCCGAAGCGCTTGGCGTAGTCGACGATCAGCTTCGCGCCGAGGTCCTTGCCGATGTTGCAGAAGACGGAGTTGATCGAGTTGACGAGTGCCTGGCGCAGGTCGACGTTCCCGAACGGGCTCGTCGTGTCGTAGTTGTTCACGCGCCTCCCGTACACCTCGCAGTAGCCGGGATCGACGAAGCGGGACGTCGCCCGGTAGCGCCCCGAGTCGATCGCCGCAGCCGCCGTGACGACCTTGAACGTCGAGCCCGGCGCGTACAGCCCGTACGTGGCGCGGTTGTAGAGCGGCGCGACCGGCTTGCAGGGCGCCGTGATCCGGTCGATCGCGCCGAAGTTCGACTCGATCAGATTCTGGTTGTACGTCGGCGAGGAGACCATCACGAGCACCCGGCCGGTGGCCGGCTCGAGCACGACCACGGCGCCGCAGCGCCCCGCCAGCCCTTCCATCGCGACCCGCTGGGCGCGCATGTTGAGGCTCAGCACGAGGTCGTTCCCCTCGATCGTCGAGCCCTTGAGCTTGTCGAGCGAGGACTCGACCAGCGTCGAGAGGTTCTGGTTCGAGGCGGTCAGGTAGTCGTTGCGCGAGCGCTCGAGCCCCGCCCGCGCCCGGCCCTGCGTCGAGTAGCCGACCACGTGCGCGGCCAGCCCGTTCGTCGGGTAGCGGCGGAAGTAGAGCGTCCGGCCGCTCACGCGCTTCGTCGTGTTCCACGCGAGCGGCACGTGCCGCGAGCCGATCAGGCCGCGCTTGACGGTGAACTGCGCGACGCGCTCGACCTGGTTCTCCTGCCGGTCGGCGAGCCCGCCGGCGGCCCAGGCCTGCCAGTACGTCGTCGCGACGACGAGCACGACCATCATCGACGTGGCCAGCACCGCGAGACGTGAGATCGGCTTGTTCACGTGCGCGCGTTCGCCCTGTTCGAGACGAGCAGCAGCCCTGCGAGCAGGACGAAGTTGGCGACGACGCTGGAGCCGCCGTAGGAGACGAAGGGCAGCGTGATCCCGGTCAGCGGGATGACGCGGAGGACCCCGCCCACGATGATGAACGTCTGCAGCGCGAAGCCGAACGTGAGCCCGGCCGCCAGCAGCTTCGAGAAGCCGTCGTCGGCCGCGAGCGCGACGCGCATCCCGCGCGCGATGAAGAGCATGAAGATCAGCAGCAGGGCCGACGAGCCGACCAGCCCGATCTCCTGGGCGATCGCGGAGTAGATGAAGTCCGTGTTGAGGAAGGGGATGATCGGGTTCCCCTCGGTCGTCGTGAACGTGCCGCGGCCGAAGCCGGTGCCGCCGAAGCCGCCGTTGCCGATCGAGAAGAGCGACTGCACGGACTGGTAGCCGGCACCGTCCGCGTCGGCCCAGGGGTCGAGCCAGACCGAGACGCGCGACTCGACCCGCGGCACGAACGAATAGACGGCCGCAGCCCCGCCGAGGAACAGCGCGAGCCCGCCGAAGGCGTAGAGCGCGCGGCCTGTCGCGACGTAGACCATCGCGAGGAAGATCCCGAAGTAGAGGAGCGCGCTCCCGAGGTCGTTCGTCTGGAGGAGGACGAGCATGGCGGCGCCCCAGATCAGGAGGAGCGGCCCGAAGTCCTTCAGACGGCCCTGCGCGAGCACCTCCCGCTTGTCGCGCAGGTACCCGGCGAGGAAGACGATGAGGAGGATCTTCGCGAACTCGCCCGGCTGGAACTGGAGCGGGCCCACCTTCACCCAGAGGCGAGCGCCGTTGATCGTCTGGCCGATCCCGGGCAGCGCCGGGAGAGCGAGCAGCACGAGCGCGCCGAGCCCGAACAGGTACTTGTAGCTCTCGATCGCGCGGTAGTCCCGCCGGAGCGCGATGAGCGTGAGCGAGAACAACGCCACGCCGATCACGATCCACAGGCTCTGGCGGAACGCGTCATCGGGGTCGAGCCGGTAGATGATCGTCACCCCGATCGCCGAGAGCAGCGCGGCCATCGGCAGCAGGTACGGATCGGCGTACGGCACCGTGTAGCGCGCGACGAGGTGCGCGACGAGGTACAGCGCCAGGAAGAAGGCCCGCGTAGCCGAGCGACTCCGTCGAGACGACGTCCTGCCTCGCGATGTAGACGCTCGCGAAGCCGATCGCTGTGAGAAGACCGACCGCGACCAGGTTGAGCAGCTCGCGGTTGCGCGCAGTCAGCGGTTGAGCCCCCAGACGACGAGGACGGCGATCGCCACCAGGAGGAAGCACGAGCAGCAGGAGCGGCCCCAGGCTCCGCTTCCGTTCGGGAGCCGGAGCAGGCTCGGCCGGCCGCTCGATCGTCGGCCGCTCGAGCGTCGTCGCCTGCGTCAGCGTCGGCAGCTCGGCCGTGGCCGCGAGATGCTCCTCGATGTCCGCAGCGGAGACGACCGCGGTGTCGACCGCGCGGCACGGCCTCGAGCCCGGAGAGCGTGTCCTCGTCGTCGGCGGCCGAGAGCTTCGTCGCCGCGGCGGGCATCGCGACCGTGTCGTCGGCGCCCGAGCCGCTCTCGACGATCTCGAAGACGAGGACGGTGATGTTGTCCTCGCCGCCGCTCGAGTTCGCCGCCTCGACGAGGCTGCGGGCGACGGTCTCGAGCTCCCCCTCGCGCTCGGCGAGCAGCGACTCGATCGCGCTGTCCGAGACCATGTCGGTGAGACCGTCGGAGCAGAGGAGGAAGACGTCTCCGGCCTCGGCGTCGACGGTGAAGGTGTCGACGTCGACGTCGGGCTCGGTGCCGACCGCGCGCGTGATGACGGAGCGCTGTGGGTGCGTCTCGGCCTCCTCCGGCGACAGCTTCCCGCTGCGCATCAGCTCGCCGACGAGCGAGTGGTCCTTCGTCAGCTGCTCGAGGCTGCCGCCGCGGATGCGGTACGCGCGCGAGTCGCCGACGTGGCCGATCAGGACGGCGCCGTCGCGACCGGTGACGGCGACGGTCATCGTCGTGCCCATGCCGGACGCCGACGGATCCTCGTGCGAGCGCTTGAAGACGCGCCGGTTCGCCTCCTGGATCAGCTCGACGATGCGCTCCTCGCGCAACTCGTCGCCGTTCGCCTCCTCGAGCACGGCGGCCGCGAGCCCGGACGCGACCTCGCCCGCCTGCGCACCGCCCATCCCGTCGGCGACGGCGAAGAGCGGCGGCTCGCAGACATAGGAGTCCTCGTTGCTGCGGCGCCGGCGGCCGGTGTCGGACACCACGGCCGAGCGGCCGAGCGTGACGCCCATCGCCTAGAGCTCCACTCGCAGATCGGTCTTGCCCACGCGCACCACATCACCCTTCCCGAGCCGGCGAGGAGTAGTCACCCGCGCTCCGTTCACGAACGTCCCGTTGGTCGAGCCGAGATCTTCCACCCAGACGCCGTCCCGGCGCGACTCGAACCGCGCGTGGCTCGCGGAGGTGAAGTCGTCGCCGTCGAGCGGGACGTCGTTCTGGCCGCCTCGGCCGAAGGAGACAGGCAGCGAGTCGACGGGGATCTGCTCCCCCTTGTCGAGCGCCGGGCTGTCGACGACGACGAGGCGTCGCGCGCACGCGCTGCGGCGCGAGGCCGAGCGCGGCAGCCTCCTCCGGGGCGATCAGGACGCTCTCCTGCGCCGGGCTCGTGCGGAAGTCACGGCTCGCGCTGCGCACGATGCGCCAGATGAACAGGTAGAGCAGGACGAGAAACGCGATCTTGAGGGCGAGGAGGGCGGCATCGACCGAGATATCGCTCATGCTCTCGTGCGGCCGAAGACGAGATCCGTGCTGCCGAGCGTGATCTTGTCGCCGTCGGTGAGCTTGGCGCGCTGGACGCGCTTGCCGTTCAGCTCCAGCCCGTTCGTCGAGTCGAGGTCGACGACCCACCACGAGGAGCCCTCCTGCCGCAGCTCGGCATGGCGGCGGGAGACGTTGGCGTCGGGCACCTGCACGTCGCACTCCTTGCTGCGGCCGAGCACGACGCTGCGCTCGTTCAGCACGCGCTTCTGGCCGTTCAGAACGAGCGACGCCTCCTCGCGCTCGACGACCCCGAGCTCCTCCGGCGAGACCGCCTCCGTCGGCGGCTGGGCCTTCGGCTTGTAGACCATCGTCGCGCCCGGCTCGAGCTGCTCGGCCGGCTCGTCGCGGGCCGGCGCGCGGCGCCCCTCTGCCTGCACCATGCGGGTCGCGATCCCGAACTCGCCGATCGAGAGGTCGGCGTCGGTCTGCATGAGCACCTTCGGCGGGGTCAGGAGGGCGTAGCTCTCCCGCTTCGCGTGCTCGATCAGGTAGTCCTGCAGCTCGCCGATCAGCGAGCCCTCGTAGCTCGAGAACTGCTCCCGGTCGGGCTCCGAGAGGTAGACGGAGTACTCGTTCGGCACGTACACGCGCGACACCGAGATCGTGCGGTGCTCGTCCATCTCCTTCGCGAGCTTCCGCGCCAGCTCGACGGGCTGCACATGGGTGCGGAACGCACGGCCGAAGACGCCCTCGAAGAGACCCTCGATCTTCTGCTCGATGGTGCGCAGCACGCTCATTCCTGTCGGGTGATACCCGAAACGACGAGTCTACTGCGCCCGCGCAGGAGCGAATCTCGCCAGAACGAGCCAGCCGCAGGTGATCCAGGCGGCGGCGACGAGCGGCAGCGCCGACGCCTCCGGAGCGAGCAGGAGCAGCGCCGCGAGCATGCCGGCGCCGAGCCCCGCGGCGGGCCAGAGTCCGCGCACGTACGGGATCGCCACGGCGACCGCGGCGAGGGCGAGCGCCTCGAGCGTGACCACGGCCGGCAGCGCGTCGAGGAGGCCCGCGGCGACCTGTCGAAGGCTCTCGCTCTCGGCGAGACCGAGCGGCGCGGGGGCCTCGGCGCCGAACGGGAGCGGCCGGCCGGCGAGCCCGGCCGAGAGGGCAGCGAGGCCGACGCCTGCGAGAACGTGCGCCGCCCGGCGCACGGGCCCGCGGGCGAGCTGCGCGACGAGCGGCAGCAGCGCGATCAGGCCGAGCGGGAGCAGCAGCGGCCCGGCGACGCAGAGGAGCCCGTGTCGGGCGTCGCGCCACATGAGCGCGAGCCACCCTGCGGCGACGAGGGCGTAGAGCAGGGCCAGCCCGAGCGCGAGGTTCCCGAGCGGCAGCACCGGCACGGCGAGCGCCAGTGCGAGCGCGAGCCGCGGGCTCCACGACTGCGACGCAGCGCGACGAGCGCGGCGAAGACGTAGGGCCAGCCCGACGGATAGAAGGGCAGCATCAGCCCGCCCGCGAGCACCGCGAGCGCCGCGAGCGCGGGCGGGATGAACGCCTCGGCGCTCCTGGGCCTGGGCACGGCCGGGCGGGGGACGCTGAGGCTCGGCATCCGGAGGCTCGACATCCGAGCTGGCGCCGGGCCCGCTTCCTCGGCTGCCGCCGCCGCTCGTCCCAGGCGTGGCGGAGCTCCTCGGCGAGAGCGGCGGCGGAGGGCCTCCGGGCGGGATCGGCGTGCGAGCGCGCGGTCGACGGTCGCGAGCAGCCGCTTCGGCAGGTCGGGCCGCTCGGGCTGGAGCGCCGGCGCACCGGTCTCGATCGCGCCCGCCATCTGCGGGAGCGGGACGCCCCAGAACGGATGACGGCCCGCCAGCGCCTCCCAGAGCAGGATTCCGACGGCCCACACGTCGCTCGCGGGCACCGCCTCCGCGCCCCGCAGCCGCTCGGGCGAGATGTACGCCAGCGTGCCCGGCACGTCGCCGACGGCGGTGAGGGTGTCCGCCTCGTCGAACTGCGCGAGCCCGAAGTCGAGCAGCCGTACCGAGATGCCGTCGCCGTCGGCGAGCAGCACGTTCGTCGGCTTGACGTCGCGATGCACGATGCCGCGCTGGTGGGCGTGCGCGAGCCCTTCGAGGATCTGGCTCGCCGCCTCGACGGCCTCGGCGTCGCGCAGCTCGCCTGCGCGCATGGCGTCGCGCAGCGTGCGGCCGCCGACGTACTCGTAGGCGATGTAGACGTGGCCGGCGTCCGAGCCGAAGCCGTAGGCGCGCAGGCAGCGCTCGTGGCGCAGCCGCGCGGCCGCCTCCGCCTCGCGCTCGGCCCGGTAGCCGGCCTTGCCCTCGCGCGGGACGATCTTGAGCGCGACGTCGAGGCCGTTCGACTCGTCCCGCGCGAGCCAGACAGAGCCCGAGGAGCCGCTGCCGAGCGGCCGCAACGGCCGGTAGCGGTCGAGGACGAGCTCGCGCGTGGCGAGGACGGGCGCAGCGGACGACACGATCTCCGTGTGGGTTGGCTACTGCCGCCCGGACTCCTTTGCGGTCCGGGCGAGCGGCTACAGTCTCGCGAGATCGATCCCGGACATCGGTCGAGATCACCATGAGCGAGCGCGAACCCGACTTCGAGTTCGACTTCTTCGAGGAGCCCGCCACCCGGGAGGGACAGACCCGCGAGGAGCCGGGCCGCGAGCGCTCGTTGCGGCGGCCGCTGGGCCGGTCCTCGGGCGGCGGGCCGCGGCCGCCGCTCCGCCCCGCGACGGGCTTCGCCCCGCTCCTGCGCCTGATCGGCCTGATCGCGTTCGCGATCCTGATCGTCGTCGTGCTCGTGCTGTGGGTGCAGAGCTGCCGCGAGGACCAGCGGCGCGACACCTATCGCGACTACGTCGCCGACGTCCAGGAGGTCGCAGCGGTCGTCCGAAGCCGTCGGCCGGCGCCTGAACGACGTGCTGACGACGCAGGCGATCCAGCCGGCCGAGCTCGACCGCCAGCTCGCCGCCCTCGTCCAGCAGCAGACGCTCGCGGTCGGCCAGGCGCAGGGGCTCGACCCGCCCGGCCCGTTGCGCGCGGCCCACGAGGACATGGTGCAGTCGCTCGAGTTCCGGGTCGCCGGCCTCGACGGTATCGCCGAGGCCTTCCGGCGCACGCGCGGCACCGACGACGCCCAGACCGCGGGCGACCTGCTCGTCTCGCAGGCGCAACGGCTCACGACGAGCGACGTCGTCTGGGACGACCTCTACGTGATCCCGACGAAGACCGTGCTGACCGACGAGGACGTGACCGGCGTCGAGGTGCCCGACTCGAACTTCGTCCAGACGCCCGATCTCGCGAGCAGACGGACGCTCGTGCCGATCTGGCAGCGCATCAACGGCAAGCCCACGACGGGCGGCACCGGCGCCGGGCTGCACGGCACCGCCATCGACAGCGTGACGGTGCTGCCCGCGAACGAGGAGCTCTCGACGACGACGGAGAACACGATCGTCGCGTCGACCGACCTCGCCTTCCGGGTCGACGTCGAGAACACCGGCGACAACCAGGAAGTGGACATCGAGGTCACGCTCACGATCCAGCAGACGCCGACGCCCGTGACGAAGACCCAGAAGATCGACATCATCAACCCGGGCGAGGTCAAGAGCGTCACCTTCCGCGACTTCCCCTCGATCGACTTCGGCGAGCCGAGGACGCTGCGGGTCGACGTCGATCCCGTGCCGCAGGAGGCGCGGACGGACAACAACTCGCGGGAGTACCGGGTCATCTTCTCCTTCGAGTGACGCTCGAGCTCGTCGTCGCCTGCGCCGCCGGCCGCGGTCGCCGTCATCGCCCTCGGGCTCGTCTCTCTGGCTGTTGACGCGCCTGCGCCGCCTGCGCGAGGCACAGCGTGTCGTCCTCGGCGGCTCCAAGGCCGACCTCGTCGACTTCGCCGTCTCGCTGCAGGGGCGCATCGACGACCTGCACCGCGCCGTCGACGAGGTGGCGGCGGCGCTCTCGCGTGTGGATCGCCGCGTCGACGGCTCCGTGACGAACACCTCGGTCGTCCGCTACGACGCCTACGCCGGCACCGGCGGGCACCAGTCCGCCTCGTTCGCCTTCCTCGACTCGACCCGCACGGGCACGGTCCTGACCGCGATCCAGGGCCGCGACTACGCCCGCCTCTACGTGAAGGAGCTGACGCGCGGCCGGGCCGCGATCGCGCTCTCGCCGGAGGAGCTCGAGGCCGTCGAACGCGCGATGGCGCGGTAGCGCGAGAGGGTCGCCAACCCGCGTGGTTGGTACATTCCTGACGAGTTGCAACAAGTCCTGGTCCTGAATGCGAGCTATGAGCCGCTGAACGTCTGCACGGTCAGGCGTGCGCACGTGCTCGTCTGGAAGGGCAAGGCCGAGGTGATCGAGAGCCTCCCGAAGCTGCTGCATTCGGCCGCGGACACCTACGTCTGGCCGCACGTGATCCGCCTCGTCCAGTACGTGCGCGTGCCGCGGGCGATCCAGCGCAAGATCTCGCGCCGCGCACTCTTCGCGCGCGACAACTGGCGCTGCGTCTACTGCGGCACCAGCGGCGGCAGGCTGACGCTCGACCACGTCATCCCGCGCTCGAAGGGCGGCGACTCCGTCTGGGAGAACGTCGTCACCTCGTGCGCGCCGTGCAACCTGCGCAAGGGCGACCGCCTGCTCGAGGAGGTGGCCATGACGCTGCCCACGCCGCCCCGGCCGCCGGCGCCGGTCCTCTTCATCCGCCTCGCCGCGCCGGACATCCCGGCGACCTGGTACCGCTACCTGCCCGGGCTCGAAAGCTCCTCGACGGCCGCCGCGTAGGGAGCCGCCGCCGGGTAGGAGCCGAAGACGCGGAGCTCCCGCGTCAGCTCGCGCACCTCGGCGAGCGCGCCGGCGATGTTCTCGTCGAGCGGATGGCCGCCCAGGACGGCGTCGAAGCGGTAGCGGAACGGCGACCCCGGGATGGGACGCGACACCAGCTGAACGAGGTCGATCGCGGTGGCGTGCGTACGGCTCGATCGCGCGATGGAGCGCGCCCGGACGGTGATCGGTGACGAAGGAGAACGCGGTGCGCCACTCCCCCTGGGGCGGGTCGAGGCGCGTGTACGGGGCGACCGCGACGAAGCGGGTGTACGCCTCGGGATGGTCGCCGACGTTGCCGGAGATCACGGTCAGCCCGTAGAGCCGCGCCGCCCGCTCGCTCGCGATCGCGACCACCGAGTCGTCCCCGAGCTCCGCCACCTGCGCCGCGGCATCGGCGGTCGTCCCGGCCGCGAGCGTGCGCGCCTCCGGCATCGCCTGCAAGCAGCTGCCGGCACTGGTCGAGCGCGACCGGATGTGAGCGGATCTCGCGGATGCGGTCGAGAGGGATCGTCGCGACGCCGACGAGGCAATGCCGGATCGGCAGGATCGTCTCGGCCGCGATCGAGAGCCCGGAGCCGTAGAGGAGGTCGTGCGTCTCCGCCACCGGCCCTGCGAGCGAGCTCTCGATCGGGAGGACGCCGAACTCCACGGAGCCGAGCGTTGCCGCCTCGACCACCTCGGCGAAGCTGGGGAGAGGGGTGGGCTTCGCCTCGGGGAAGAGGCGATCGCAGGCGGCGGCGCTGTGGGCGCCGTCGCGGCCCGGGTAGGCGACCGAGGCTACGCCGCCCATCGTGGGCCGTTTCGTTGCTCGTCGAAGCCGAACGTGAGGCGAAGAGGCTTGTCGCAGCGCTCGCAGACCGTCTCGGCCGCGCCCTTGTGCGTGGCGCGCTGCGCGGGAACCGGGGTCGAGCAGCTGCAGAATGCGGATGCTGATGGCTCGTGCATGGTTGGCGCCTTTCGTCGTCGCCGTGATCTTTCTCGCCTCTCTCGTTCTGATCAGCTAGCCGGCGCCGAGGCGGAGGGCGAAACGCCGGCTAGCGCGCAAAGAGGCGCACGTCGACGACGAGAATCGGATTCTGCTTCGTCGTCTCCGCGCGGCGCGCCATCGCTCTCACGATAGGCGAACGGTCAGCCGCGTTCAAGTGGCAGGCCGAGGCCCGACCACTCGCTCCAGGAACCGGGGTACAGCCGTGCATCCGGCCGGCCCGCCAGCGCGAGCTCGAGCACGTCGACGCACGCCGTCACGCCCGAGCCGCAGTAGACGACGATCTCGTCCGCCGCGAGGACGTCCTCCGGCACCGGTGCCGCCCGCGCGAAGTAGAGGTTGCGGGCGCCGGGGATGCGGCCGGCGACCTTGTCGATCGGCTCGACCTCGCCGCGGAAGCGCTCGGGCGCGCGGGCGTCGACCAGCAGCAGGCTCCGGTCACCGAGCCGCCCGAGCATCTCCGCCGCCGAGGCAGTGTCGTCGTCGCGGGGCCGCGCGACGAACGTCGCCGGCTCGATCGTCTCCTCCCCGGCGCGGAGCGGCCCTCGCCAGGCGTCCAGGCTGATCGTCGCCGCCTCGTCGTGGCCGAAATGGCGGAGCAGCCACCAGAGCCTGGCCGCCCACCCGCCGGCGCCGTTGTACGCGACGACGAACGTGCCCTCGCCGATGCCGGCCGCGGACGCCCAGCGGGCGAAGTCGTCCGCCGCGGGCAGCGGGTGCCGGCCGCCGCCCTCCCGACCGGTGAGATCCGTCTCGGGGTCGGCGTGTGCGGCGCCTGGGATGTGCCCCGCGAGATACGCCTCGCGTTCGCGGCAGTCGACGAAGCGAACGTCCATCGCCGCGACTGTGACAGATCGCCTTTCGGCGGCGTATCGACGGCATGAGACGACTCACCATCATCATCAGCAGCCTCCTCGCGCTCGCGGCCGTGGCCGCGGTGACGCGTGCGGGCGACGCTCCGGCCGCGGCCGGAGACCTGGAGAACGGCATCACCGTGCAGGGAACGGCCTCGGTGTCGGCCGCCCCCGACCGCGCCACGCTCTGGATCGGCGTCGAGAGCCAGGGCGAGACCGCGAGAGCCGCGCTCGCCGCCAACGCCGCCGAGATGCGGCGTGTCCTCGCCGCGCTCAAGGCCGCGGGCGCGACCGACCTGCAGACGCAGTACGTCAGCGTCTCGACGCGGCTGACCGAGACCGGCGGCATCCAGGGCTACTCGGCGCACAACTCCGTCTCGGCGACGGTGCCACAGCTTGCGCGTGTCGGCGCCGTGATCGACGCCGCGGCGGCGGCGGGCGCGAATCAGATCTCGGGCCCGAGCCTCACCCACAGCGACCCCGAGCGGCTCTACCGGCAGGCGCTCGCCGCGGCAGTCGAGGACGCGCGCACGAAGGCTCAGACGCTGGCGAGCGCGGCGAACGTCTCGCTCGGCCGCGTCACGGCCGTCGTCGAGGGCGGCTCGGCGCCGCAGCCCATGCCGCTGGCTGCCGACAAGGCGGCGGCGGAGGAGCTCGGCTCGACTCCCGGTCGAGGGCGGCGAGAGCGCGGTGAGCGCGACGGTCTCGGTCACCTTCTCGATCACGTAGTCTCGCCTTGTTGCAGGTAACCTGATACTCAGCTAGCGTCGCCCCCGTGGTCGTCGGGACTGTCGGGGGCGGTCTTCCCGCCGAGGTCTTGGTTGCGGCGGGCGTCGACGCGGTGCCGGTGACCGGGGAGCCGGGCGGTCCGACCGCTCTCGCCGACCGGTACATCGAGCCGATGGTGGGCGAGCGGACGCGCTCGCAGCTGCAGCGGCTGCTCGACGGAACGTACGACCTGGAGCTCCTGCTCGTGTCGCGCGAGGAGGAGGCACAGCTGCGCCTCTTCTACACGCTGCGGGAGCTGCGGCGACTCGATCCCGGCCCGGCCGTGCCACGCGTGTACCTGTTCGACGTCCAGCACACGGGCTCGGCCGGAGCGCTGCGCTGGAACCGCGCACGTGTCCACGATCTCTGCGCGCTGCTCGGCGCAGACGAGCAGGCGCTGCCGGCCGCGATCCGCGCGTGCAACGCCGAACGCGAGGCCGGGCGCCGAGCGGAGCCACCCGCCGACGCGCGCCGTGTGTACGTCACCGGCAGCACGCACGCGGACACGGCGCTCGCCGCGCGCATCGAGGCCGCGGGCGCCACGCTCGTCGACGGTCCGCCGCCGCTCACCGACGAGGACGGCGATGCCGTCGACGCGATCGCGCGCCGCCTGGAGCAGCCGCTGCTCGCACGCGCGCGGGGGCGAGCACCGAGCGCGCGCGGGCGACCGCAGCGGCCGCGCGGGCCGCAGGTGCCGACGTTGCGCTCGCGTTCTATCTCGAGGGGGACGACGGGCTCCGCTGGGAGTTCCCGGAGCAGCGCGACGCGCTCGCCGCTGCGGGCATCCCCACCGTCCTGCTCGACCATCAGCCCTACGACCTGCGCGGGGTCGACCTCGATGTCTGAGGCGCACCAGGCCGCCCCGCTCGAGGCTGCGCGGGCCGCGAGCGCCCACCAGCGAGCATGGTTCGCGGAGCTCCGCGACCGAGCAGCGCGCGGCGAGCCGATCGCAGTCGTCAACGCCGACGCGCCGCACGAGCTCTTCCGGACGTTCGACATCCCGTACGTCGTCAACCAGTGGTGGGCATCCATCTGCGCCGCGAAGCGGAAGTCCGCGTCGTACCTCGGTGAGCTCCGCGACCGCGGCTACCCCGACTGGAGCGACCAGTACGGCTCGCTCGCGCTCGCGTCGTCGCTCACGGACGACGACGACGCGCCCTGGGGCGGTCTGCCCCGGCCGGCCTTCCTCGTCGCGCACCTGACCGACGATGCGCAGCGCAAGATCTTCGAGCTCTGGGCGCGGGAGAGCGGCGCCGCATTCCACCCACTGTCGTCGACCGTCGCGAACGAGATCCCGGCGAGCTGGCACGAGACGATCCAGACCGACTGGGAGACGACAATCGGCACCGAGCGGCTCGACCTGATGGTCGAGGAGCTTCGGGAGCTCGTCGCCCTCGTCGAGACGACGACCGGCCGGAGCTTCGACGAGCAGCGATTCGCCGAGGTCATGCGGCTGGCGAACGAGCAGGCGGAGTGGAACCTGCGCACCCGCGACCTGATCGCGACGACGTCGCCCTCGCCGGTCGCCGTGGCGGAGGCCATCCCGGCCGTGATGCTCCCGCAGTGGCACCGTGGGACGCAGTACGCCGTCGACGCCGCCCGCGCACTGCACGACGAGGTCGCTGCGCGTGTGGCCGCGGGTGACGGCGCCCACGAGCGGGTGCGGTTGATGTGGGTCGGCCGCGGGCTGTGGTTCAACATGGCGTTCTATCGGCACTTCGAGGCTCGATACGGCGCCGTCTTCGTCTGGTCGATGTACCTGGCCGTCGCGGCCGACGCCTACCTGCGCTACGGCGACGACCCGCTCCGCGCGCTGGCCGGGCGGTTCGCCGCGTTCGGAGAGCTGATCAACATGCCGCCCTGGTCGAGCGAGTGGTACGTCAAGGAGGCTCGCCACAACCGGATCGACGGCGTCGTCCATCTCGTCGGCGATGCGCTGCGCGGCGCCCCCTTCATCACGCGCGCCCTCGAGGAGGAGGGCATCCCGGTCTGCGAGATCGGCGCGCACAACGTCGACCAGCGCACCTGGGACGACGACGCGATCACGGCGCAGGTCTCCGAGTTCATCGAGCGCCGGCTCCTGTGAAGCCGCTCGCCGACGTCACGGTCGTCGACCTCACGGGCGCACTCGCCGGCCCGTACGCGACCTTCCTGCTCGCGGCACTCGGCGCGCGGGTGATCAAGGTCGAGCACCCCCGCGGTGGCGATCGCGTGCGCAGCCATCCGCCCTTCGCGGGCGAGGACGGCATCGCCATGCAGCGACGCAGCGACACCGACCTGTCGCTGCCGTTCCTCAGCCGCGGTCGCGGCAAGGAGAGCGTCACGCTCGACCTGAAGCACCCGGAGGGCCCGGGCGTGTTCGCCGACCTCGTCCGCGCGGCCGACGTCGTCGTCGAGAACTTCAGCCGCGGCACCGCCGACCGCCTCGGCGTCGGCTACGAGGCCTGCCGCGCCGTGAACCCGCGCGTCGTGTACTGCGCCGATCAGCGGCTTCGGCGCCGAGGGCCCGGCCGGCGACGACAAGGCGTACGACACCGTCATTCAGGCGCTCTCCGGGATCATGATGCTCTCCGGCGAGGAGGATGACCCGCCGGTCAAGATCGGCATGCCGTTCGCCGACCTCGTCTCGCCGCTGTTCGGCCTGATCGGGATTCTGGCGGCCCTCCGCGTCCGGGACGCCACGGGGGAGGGCCAGTTCGTCGACGTGTCGATGCTCGGCGCCGTCACCTCGCTCGTCGCGTCGGAGCCGTTCGAGCTGCTCGAGCGACTCGGCATCCCGGCCAGGACCGGGAACAGCACCATCCGCCTGACGCCCTTCGGCATCTTCCGGACAGAGGACGGTCACGTCGCGATCTGCGCGACGAACGACCACGAGTGTGCCCGGCTCTTCACCGCGATGGGGCAGCCCGCGCTGCTCGAGAACGAGCGCTTCGCGACGGTGCCGGCGCGCGTCGCGAACTTCCGCGAGGTCGAGGCCGCGGTCGAGACGTGGACGTCGTCGCTGCCCACGAGCGCCGTCGTCTCGCAGCTCACGGCCGCAGGCGTCGCGGCGGCGCCCGTGCGCGAGCCTCGGGAGGCCGTGCGTGACGAAGAGGTGCTGCGCCGCGGCGAGACCGCCCCACTGCGGCACCCTGGCCACGGCGTCGTCGAGGACGCCTACGGGCCCGGCCTGCCGATCATCCTTCTCCCGTTCGGAGACCGAGCTCGGGCCGCCGCCGCTACCTCGGCGAGCACAACGAGCGCGTCTACACCGAGGTTGCTGGCTACTCTGCCGCGCGCGTGGCCGACCTCCGGTCGCGTGGGGTCATCTGACCCAATCGGCGCATTGTGAAGTATCAGGCTCCCTGATATCTTGCGCCGACCGACCGAGGAGGATCGATGAAGGTTTTCCGTTCGAAGGTGGTGGCGGCAGCAGCGACAGGAATCGCGGCGCTCGCGGTGTCGCTGATGGTTGCGGTTGGTGCAGGTGCCCGCCCAGCCGAGAACACGACGGCGACCGGCAAGGGCAAGCCGAAGCCGGCGACGCTCTTGCATCCCGGCCCCGCACTCCAGGCGCTCGCCCAGCGCGCGCGGGCCGAGGGAACGCTCAACTTCTACACCGTGCCACCTGACGCGTCGGTGCGGCGGGTCGTCGACGCGTTCACCAAGCGCTGGGGCGTGCAGGCGACGTGGACGCGCTTCGGCACCGCTGCGCTGCAGGACCGCTTCGGCGCCGAGTCGGCTGCCGGGAACCCTCGGGCGGACCTGATCCTGGTCTCGAACTCGCCCTGGTTCGGCGCCTCGGTGGAGCGGCGCTGGATCATCGGGCCCAAGAACGCGGGCATCCCCGGGTGGCCGACCGGGAAGGTGCCGCCGCTCTATCCGAAGAAGTTCCTGACGAACAGCGGCTCGGCCGTCGTCCAGCTGCAGCCGTCGGGGATCATGTACAACAAGAACGCGGTCTCCGCTGCGGACGCGCCGAAGAACTGGGCCGATCTGCTCGACTCCAAGTGGCGCGGCAGGATCATCCTCACCGACCCGACGAGCTCGCCGGCCTTCGTCGACCTGTGGTGGACGGTTGCGCGGCGGAACGGCGGCATGGGGTACCTGGAGCGGCTCCGCGCGCAGGCCTCGCGGCTCTACGCCGGCGTCGCCCCGCTCACGCAGGCGCTCGCCTCGGGCGAGGCCGCGATCGCGGTGCCCGGCGTGCCGTCGATCATGCAGCCGCTCATCGACCGCGGGCGCCCCGCTCGCCATGAACACGCCGGGCGTGACCACCGGCCCGGAGGCCGTGATCGGGATCACGCGGGACGCGACCCATCCGAACGCGGCCCGGTTGTTCGCCTACTTCCTGCTCACGCCGGGCGGGCAGGCGCTGCTCAACGCCGATCCCGGCTCGATCTCGCCGTGGGACGTGAAGACCGCGCCGACGGGCTACACGCGCGTGGACGCGAACGTGTCACAGCAGCAGGCAACGGCGATCTACCGGGCATTCGGCGTCAACTAGGAGGGTGAGTGCTACCGCTCGGGTAGCAGGAGCTTCCAGGCGGCGGCGCCTCGTGCGCCGCCGCCTCACCCCGTTCAACGTCATCAGCGCCATCGTGGCGCTCAGCATCGCCGCGCTCGCGATCTACCCGCTCGCGACGGTGATCGTGCGCATCTTCTACACGGACGGCCAGCTCGATCTCTCGGGCCTGCGGCGGACGCTCGACGAGCCCGGCCTGACGACCCTGATCAAGAACACGCTCCTCGTCGTCGTCGGCAGCTCGGCGATCGCGCTCGTCCTCGGCGGCGTGCTCGCCTGGGTGAACGAGCGGACGGACGCACGGATGGGCCTCCTGTCCGAGTCGCTCCCGCTCGTCCCGTTCCTCCTGCCGCCGATCGCGGGCGCGACGGCGTGGGTGCTGCTGCTGTCGCCGGGCGCGGGCTTTCTCAACGTCTGGATCCGCGACGTCCTGGGCTGGTTCGGGATCGAGCGGTTCGAGGGCCCGCTCAACATCTACTCGTTCTTCGGGCTCCTGCTCGTCTACACGGTGTACCAGGTGCCGTACGCGTTCCTGCTCCTCACGGCCGGGCTGCGCAACGTGGACCCGGCGCTCGAGGAGGCATCGCGGGTGAGCGGTGCCGGCCTGCTGCGAACGCTGCGAAAGGTGACGCTGCCGGCGGTGATGCCGAGCATCGCCGGGGCCGTGCTGCTCATGGCGTGGAGCGGGTTCGGGCTCGTGTCGATCCCGCTCGTGATCGGGACGGGCGCGAACATCCACGTCCTCTCGGAGCGAATCGTGCGCGTGCTCGCAGACTTCCCGCCGGACGAGGGCGTCGCCATCGGGCTGAGCGCGATCATGATCGTGTTCGTCGCGGCGGCGTGGTGGGCGCAGGTGCTCGTCCTGCGGCGCGGCCGGTTCGCGGCCGTCTCCGGCAAGGGTCAGCGGGCGACTCCCGTCCGCCTCGGCCGCTGGCGCTGGCCGGTTCGCGGGGCGGTCGTGGGCTACATGGTGGTGACGACGATCCTGCCGCTGTTCGCTCTCGTCATCGTGTCGCTCGAGGGCTTCTGGACGGCGGACATCCCCTGGGGCAACCTGAGCCTGACGCGCGTACCGCGACGGGATCTTCAACGAGCCCGTCGCCCGCGAGGCGCTCTTCAACAGCATCAAGCTGGGGCTCGTCGTCGCCACCATCGGCGTGTTCGCCGCTGCCGTCGTGTCGCTCTTCGTCGTCCGCACGACTCCTCGGCTCGGGCGCGTGCGTCGACGGGGCGATCAAGTTCCCCGCCACCCTCTCGCACATCGTGCTCGCGGTCGGCTTCGTGCTCGCGCTCGGCGGCGAGCCGTTCAACCTCGCGGGCACGACGCTGATCCTGATGCTCGCCTACCTCGCCCTCTACTTCCCGCAGACGGCCGTCGCCGCCGACAGCGCCGTCGGCCAGGTGGGACGGGAGCTGCCGGAGGCCTCGCGGGTCGCCGGCGCGGGAGAGGCGCGCACGTTCGGTCGCATCTACCTTCCCCTCATGAAGGCGGGGCTCGCGGCCGGCTGGGCGCTCCTCTTCGTGCGCTGCGTGGGCGACCTCACCGCCTCGTCGATCCTCGCCGGTCCCGGCAACCCCGTCGTCGGCTGGAAGATCCTCCAGGTCTACAACGACGGTTTCTTCTCGGAGATGGCAGCGTTGTCGGTCATGCTCGTCCTCGTCTCCGGCAGCGTCGTCGTCACCGTGCTCGCACTCACCAAGCGGCGCGGCCGCGCGCCGATCTTCTCCCGCCGCGGTGCGGCGCCGTCCCGTATGACCGACGCGCCGAACCCGATCGTCTCGGTTCGCGGGCTCGCGAAGACCTTCCGCCGCGAGGACGGCTCGAAGACGCGCGCGATCGACGACGTCTCGCTCGACGTGAACCCGGGCGAGTTCGTCGTGCTGCTCGGTCCGAGCGGCTGCGGCAAGACGACGCTGCTGCGCGCGATCGCGGGGCTGGAGGAGCCGGACGCCGGTGAGATCGAGATCCGCGGCGAGACCGTCTTCTCGTACCCCCGGGGCATCGACGTGCCCCCGGAGCGCCGCCGCCTCGCGATGATCTTCCAGTCCTACGCGCTCTGGCCGCACATGACCGCGTTCCAGAACGTCGCCTATCCCGCTGCAGGGGCGCCGCCTGAAGAGGAAGGAGATCGCGGAGCGGGTCGGCCGCGTCTTCGAGCTCGTCGGCATCCCCGAGCTGCAGCGCCAGTACCCGGGCCAGATGAGCGGCGGCCAGCAGCAGCGCGTGGCCCTCGCGCGCGCGCTCGTGGGCGGCGACGAGCTCGTCCTCTTCGACGAGCCGCTGTCGAACGTCGACGCGAAGGTCCGCGAGCAGCTGCGGTTCGAGCTCCTGTCGATGCAGCGCGAGCTCGGCTTCGCCGCGGTCTACGTGACCCACGACCAGGCGGAGGCGATGGAGCTCGCGCACCGCATCGCCGTCATGCGCACCGGCCAGGTCGCGCAGGTCGGGCACCCGCACGCGATCTACACGGAGCCGGCGACTCGGTACGTCGCGAACTTCGTCGGCTCGTCGAACGAGCTCGAGGGCACCGTCAGCTCGCTTCGCGACGGCGTCGCCGTCGTCGAGACGGACCTCGGCGCGGTCGAGGCCGTCGCGGCGGAGGGCGTGGCGGCCGGCGACGACGCCGTCGCGCTGTGCCGGCCGGAGCGCACGCGGCTCGCCCAGGACGGAGCCGGACACGCCGAACCGCTGGCGCGGCGAGATCCGCGCAGCCGCGTTCCTCGGGGCCGAACATCGAGCACGTCGTTCGGATCGGCGAGCACACCTTCCGGACGTGGAGCGTGGACACGCCGATCCTGGAGGAGGGCACGGAGGTGTGGCTGTACGTGGAGCCGCACCACGTCCGCGTGCTGCCGGCGTGAGCGACTTCGACCCGCTCGCACCCGAGACGTTCACGAGCTTCCACGAGGAGTTCGCCGAGCTTCGGCAGCGCTGCCCGGTCGCCCACAGCGACGGGTACAACGGCTTCTGGGCCCTGACGCGCTACGAGGACGTCGTCGCTGCGGTGAGCGATCCCGCGACGTTCACGACCACGGTGCAGAACGTCGTGCCGAAGCTCGCGTTCACCGGCCGCCGGCCGCCGCTCCATCTCGACCCACCCGAGCACACGCCGTACCGCGCGGCGCTCAACCCGTACTTCACCGCCGGAGAAGATGCGGCGCCTCGAGCCGCGGCTGCGCGCGATCATCGGCGGCCTGCTCGAGCCGCTGGTCGGCGCGGACGAGGTCGACATCTGCGAGGCGTACACCTACCGGCTGCCGGGCTACGTCTTCGCCGAGTTCTTCAACCTCTCGCCGGAGCTCGGCCTGCGGATCCGCGACGCCTCGCGCGAGTTCAACGTCGCCGTCCAGGACTTCGTCGACGAGGAGGTCAAGCGCACGAGCCTCCAGCTCTACGACATCGCGCGCGAGATCATCGCCACGCGCAAGGCCGAGCCGCGCGACCCCGAGGACGATCCGACGGCAGGCCTGCTCGCGACCGGGCTGCCCGAGGACCTCCTGCTCGGGACGATCCGCCAGTTCATCGTCGTCGGGATGATCGCGCCGAGCGTGTTCATCGGCGCGATGGTGATCCACCTCGCGGAGCACGAGGACGTCCAGCAGCAGCTGCGCTCCGACCCCTCGCTCATCCCCGCCGCGGTCGACGAGTACCTCCGCCTGCTGACGCCGTACCGCGGCTTCGCGCGGACGCCGACGCGCGACGTCGTCGTGCGCGGGAGGCTGATCCCGAAGGACGAGCCGGTCGCCGTCGTGTTCGCCTCGGCGAACCGCGACGAGGACGTGTTCCCCGACCCCGACCGCTTCATCCTCCACCGGCCCAACATCCGCCGCCACCTCGCCTTCGGTCTCGGCCCGCACCGCTGCGCGGGCGCGCCGTTGGGGACGCTCATGCTGCGCCTCACGCTCGAGGAGCTCCTCGGCCGGACCTCGCGCATCGACGTCACGGGCGAGCCGACGATGACGCGGTGGCCCGAATGGGGAACGCTGTCCGTGCCGGTGCGCCTTGCAGCCTGACTTCGACCCGTTCGCGCCGGACTTCGTCGAGAGCCCGCACGCGACGTGGGCGAGGCTGCGCCGCGAGCGCCCGGTCGCGCGCGGCGCCCGCTGGGACTTCTGGGCGCTCACCCGCTACGACGACGTGAAGGCCGTGAGCGCGAACTACGGCACGTTCACGAGCGAGCACGGCATCGTGGTGCCGAGCAACCCCGTCTCGGGTCGCCGTGCGCCGCTCCACTTCGACCCGCCCGAGCATCCGCGCTACCGGCGTCCGCTGAACGCTGCGCTCGCCGAAGAGCGGGTGCGGAACCTCGAGCCGACGATCCGCACGTTCGCGGTCGAGCTGCTGGAGCCGCTGCTCGCGCGCGGTGAGGGCGACGTCGTCGCCGAGGTCACCTCGCCGTTGACGACGCTCGTCTTCGCGGAGTTCGTGCGTCTCCCCCGGGAGCGCGCGCTCGAGCTGAACGCGCACAGCGAGGCGTTCGAGCGGGCGCAGCAGGAGCTCGACACCGAGACGGCAGAGCGCGAGAACCAGTGGCTCTACGACGCGTGCCGGCAGCTCGTGCGCGAGCGGCGCGCCGAGCCGCTCGCGCCGGAGGAGGACATCGTCAGTGCGCTGCTCGTGCTCGACGAGGACGACGAGTTCGTCGCCGGCAGCGTGCGGCAGCTCGTCATCGCCGCGCACGTCGCGCCGACGGCGGCGATCGCGAGCGCGGTGCGGCACCTCGCGGAGGACGCGGCGCTTCAGCAGCGCCTGCGCACCGAGCCGGCTCTGATCCCCGGAGCCGTCGACGAGCTCCTGCGGCTCTACACGCCGAACCAGGGCTTCGCCCGAACGGCGCGGACCGACACGGAGATCCGCGACTGCCCGATCCGCGGAGGGCGAGCAGGTCGCGCTCGTGCTGACGGCGGCCAACCGCGATCCGGCCGTCTTCGAGGAGCCCGACGAGTTCCGGCTCGACCGGGAGCCGCCGCACCTCGCCTTCGGCCACGGCCCGCACAAGTGCCCCGGCGCCCACGTGGCGCGCGCGGAGATGGCGATCGTGCTCGAGGAGCTACTCGCGCGCACGACCCGGTTCGAGCTCGCCGGCGACGTCCGCATGGTGCCGTGGCCGCTCTACGGTCCGGCCACGCTGCCCGTTGCCGTGTATCAGGTAACCTGATATAACTACGGCCGTGCTCGACCGCACCGCGGACTGGCATCCACTGGCTCCCGAGGCGCGAGCCGATCCGCCCGCGGTGCAGAAGGAGACGCGCAGACGGTGTCCCGTCGCCTGGACGGACGACCTCGGCGGCTTCTGGTCGGTGCTCCGCTACGAGGACGTCGTCGCGGTCGCGCGCGACACCGACACGTTCTCGAATGCGCTCAGGCCGCGCTACGGCACGTCGCGGATCCCGCTCGAGACCGACCGTCCCGACCACACGCGCTTCCGCCGTCTGCTGCAGCCGCACTTCTCGTCTCAGCGGATGCGGGAGCTCGAGCCGCGCGTGCGGGCGTTCGTGGTCGAGCTGCTCGAGCCGCTGCTGGCCGCCGGGGGCGGCGACATCGCGCCGGCCCTGACCTATCCGCTGCCGGCGCGAGTCGTCTGCGAGTTGCTCGACGTCCCGGACGAGGACTGGCCGATCATCAAGCAGGCGTCCGACGACGTCTTCGAGGCCGGGCCCGAGCAGCGGGACGACCGTGAGGCCTTCCGTCAGGCGAACGAGCGGCTCTACGACTACTGCCGCCGCCTCGTCGCCGGCGGCCGCTGCCGGATGGCGAACGACCTCCTCGCAGCCGACGTCGACGAGGAGACGACCGTCGGCGCAATCCGGCTCATGATCTCCGCCGGCCACGACTCCACCACGAGCGCGCTCGGGATCTCGATCCTGCGGATCGCCGAGAGCGAGGAGACCCAGGAGCGGCTCCGCCGCGAGCCGGAGCTGATCCCGGCCGCGGCCGAGGAGTTCATGCGGCACGAGACGCCGGTGCAGGCGATGGTGCGCTATCCCGTGCGCGACGTGGAGCTGCACGGCCGCACGCTGCCTGCCGGCGAGGCGGTCGAGCTCGTCTTCGCAGCGGCGAACCGCGATCCCGACGCCTTCCCCGACCCCGACGAGTGCGTGATCGACCGCTCACCGAACAAGCACCTCGTCTTCGGGATCGGGATCCACAAGTGCATCGGCATGCCGCTCGCGCAGCTCGAGCTTCGTGTCGCGCTCGAGGAGCTGCTTGCGCGCACCGAGTGGATCTCGCCGGCAGGCCCCGTCGTTCGCACGTCCTGGCCGCGCTGGGGCGTGTCGTCCCTCCCACTGGATCTCGCCCGTGTCCGAGAAGCCGTCTGACTGGGACCCGCTCGCCGCCCCGGCGCTGAACGATCCCCTCGGCGCCCAGGCAGATCTGCGCGCTCGGTGCCCGGTCGCCTGGACGAACCGGGCCGGCGGGTTCTGGGCGGTGACGAAGTACGAGGACATCGCCGCAGCGGTTCGCGACTCCGACACGTTCATCACACGACGTGGGTGCGGTACGGCGTCAGCAAGCTGCCGCTCGCCTTCTCCTGACGAGTATCAGGAGGCTTGACGAGTCTCAGGTTACCTGAGACCATGCCGCCGAGGACATTCGTGTCCGGCACCGCCGCCGGAGACCACGAAAGGGAGGGGAAGCACATGTTCAAGCAGAGTGCGCGCGTCGGACTCGCGCTCGCGCTGGCCGCCGTCGTGGCATCGCTCGTCGCCGCCACGTCACGACCCGCCGGCGCCGCCACCGCCGTGACCACGGAGGTGATCTCGGGCACGCTCGCCGACGGGACGCCGTGGCGCATGGCGAAGCCGACGCCCTGGAACGGCACTGTCATCCTCGACCTGGACGGCTTCGCGAATGCGAGCCCGACGAACCCCGGGGTCTTCCAGCAGTGGATGATGGAGAACGGGTACGCGATCGGCGGCACGACGCGAGAGCCGGTCGGCTACCGGTTCCGGCAGGCCGTCGACAACCTGCTCGCGGTCCGGTCGGCGTTCATCGCCCGGTTCGGCACGCCGACGCGCACGCTGACGATCGGTGGCTCGCGGGGAGGGTTCGTCTCGCGCCTCGCGATCGAGATCTACCCGCAGATCTTCGACGGCGCGCTGCTCTCGGCAGGCGGCGGGGCGGGCGAGATCGCGACGTTCAACTCGCACCTCGACGGCCTGTTCGCGCTGAAGACGCTGGTCAACCCGAACGCGCCGATCCCGCTCGCGAACGTGACCAACCCCACCGCCGACAACGCCGCGATCAACGCGCTCGTGCGTCAGGCGATGTCGACGCCCGCCGGCCAGGCCCGGTTGGGGCTGGCCGCGGCGTACGAGCAGATGCCGCTGTGGACGATGGGCGCGACACCGCCGCCGCAGACCGCACAGGCGTGGATCCAGCAGATCGGCGGCGAGCTCAACCCCGTCGTCGGCACGGTGTTCGGCTTCGCGAACCCGGCTCAGGTGCGGCAGGGGATCGAGCGCGCCGCGGGCGGCAACCCGCTCTGGAACAACGGCGTCGACTACGCCGACCTGCTCACGTACTCGGGCCGCTCGCAGCTCGTCCGCGACCTTTACGACGCAGCCGGGCTCGACCTCGAGGCCGACCTCGCGACGCTCAACGCGACGCCTCGCGTTCGCGCCGATCCGGCGGCCGTCGCCTCCGCGGAGCACCAGATGGCGTACACGGGCGAGATCCGCGGGCCGGTGATCGTCGTCGACAACATCGGCGACCCGGTCGACTCCGAGGCGTACAAGGCGGCGTATGCACGGACGATCGCCCGCGCCGGCAACGGGCACCTGCTGCGGACGACCTGGATCTCCTCGGCCGGCCACGGCAATCAGACCGCGCTCGAGCGGATCACGGGCTTCGTGACGCTGATCGGCCGGCTCGACCGCCGCCGCTGGGGCCAGACGTCGGCCTACGGAATGTCACAGACCGCGGCGATGATCGACGCGGAGTCGAGCCTCGATCTCGGCGCAGCGCGCTTCATCGACTACGAGCCGCTGGCCCCGCTCCGCGAGTGGGACGTGCGGAACTTCGGCACGTACGACCCGAACGCGGACTGACGATCGTGACGAGCGGCCGGGGAACGGGTGCGCCCCGCTCCCCGGCCGCTCAAGGCTGCCGCGAGAGCGCGTCGCGGTCGATCGCGCGCTTGAGGATCTTGCCCGTGGGGCCCTTCGGCAGCTCGTCGACCGTCGAGATCCGGCGCGGGTACTTGTAGGCGGCGACGCGCTCCTTCGCCCACGCCTGGAGCTCCTCCGCCGACACCGAGGCGCCCGGCCGCAGCACGACGAGCGCGCCGACCTCCTCGCCGAGCGTCTCGTGCGGCACGCCGACGACCGCGGCCTCGAGGACGTCCGGATGCGCGTACAGGACCTCCTCGACCTCGCGGGGGTAGACGTTGTAGCCGCCGCGGATGATCAGCTCCTTCTTACGGTCGACGAGGAACAGATAGCCGTCGTCGTCGAGGTAGCCGACGTCGCCAGTGGCCAGCCAGCCGTCCGAGTCGATCGCGGCCGCCGTCGCCTCCGGATCGTTCCAGTAGCCGGGAATCACCGACGGCCCGCGGAACTGCACCTCGCCGATGCCGTCGGTGTCGGGCTCGGTGATCCGCACCTCGGTGCCGCCGAGCGGCATCCCTACCGAGCCGGGCTTCCGCGGCTGTCCGACGGCAGTAGGTCGTGGCGATGCCGCTCAGCTCCGTGAGCCCGTAGCCCTCGTAGACCTCGCCGCCGAACGTCCGCTCGAAGTCACGTGCGACCTCCGTCGGCACGGCGGAGCCGCCGACGTGTGCGATCCGCACCGGCGGCAAGGCCTCGGCGCCGTGCGCCGCCTGGCACAGCGCGATGCACATCGTCGGCACGCCGAGCAGGATCGTCGTCCCGGTCGCGCTCATCGTCGCCAGCGTCTCAGCGGGCTCGAAGCGCTGCACGACGGCGACGGCGGCTCCCGCGAGGAACGTCGACACGATGCCGGTCGACTGACCGAGCACGTGCGAGAACGGCGCAGCGCCGAGGACGACGTCGCCCGACGTGAACGCCATCGCTGCCGCGGCGTTGGCTGCGGCGGCGTGGATCCCGCCGTGCGTCAGGATCGCGCCCTTCGGGCGGCCGGACGTGCCGGAGGTGAAGAGAATGACGGCCGGGTCGCCGTCGCCCGCTACGGCGAGGTCGGCGACCGCCTCGCCGACGACCGGGAGCGCCTCGTCGACGAGCAGAGCCGCCTTCGACACCCCGAGCCGCTCCTCGATCTCCGGCGGCGCGAGCAGGATGTTCAGCGGGACGACGATCGCGCCGAGCCGGAGCGCTCCGAAGTACGCCGCGACGAACGCCGGCGAGTTCGGGAGCTTGATCGCGACGCGATCGCCCGGGCCGACCCCGCGCGCACGCAGCTCGTTGGCCGCCACCGCCGCCCGCCGGTCGAGCTCCGCATAGGACACCGCGTCGCCCTCGAACCACAGGGCCGGCCGGTCGCCGTGCACGGCCGCGCCGCCTGTCAGGATGCGGGCGAGGTTCATTGCCGCGTGAACAATCGCAGGTTACCTGACAGTATGTGGACGTGAGCCAGCCGGCCCGTCTCCACGAGTCCGACCACGGGCACCCCGAGCCGCGGATCAGCTATGTGGTCGCACGCCTCGAGCGCGCGCTGCGCGCGAACATCAACGAGCGCGTCAAGCCCTATGGGCTGACCACGCTGCAGTACACGACGCTGAGCATCCTCGAGCACGGCGGCGAGCTCTCGAACGCGCAGCTGGCACGCCGCTCGTACATGACGCCGCAATCGATGAGCGAGGTCATCGACGCGCTCGAGAAGAAGGGCCTCGTGGAGCGCACGCCTCATCCGAACCACCAGCGCGTGTTCCCCGCGGCGCTCACGGCGGACGGCTGGAAGGTGCTCGAGGCCTGCAACGCCGCGGTCGACGCGCTCGAGCGCGAGATGCTCGCCGACCTGAGCCCGCACCAGGCGAAGAGCCTGCGGAACGGCCTCGTCAGCGCGGTGCGAGCGCTGCACGCCGGCTTCCCGCTGCGCTGACTCTCAGGTAACCTGATGCTCCCGAACGGGTCGAGGAGCGGAGGAGCAATGGGAGTCCTGAACGGCAAGGCGGCGATCGTCACTGGGTCGGCGCGGGGCATCGGACGCGCGGTCGCCGAGTTGCTCACCGAGCACGGCGCCAGCGTGCTCGTCACCGACCTCGACGAGGACCTCGCCCAGCAGACCGCGTCCGCGATCGGCGGCGAGACGATCGTCTTCGGCGGCGACCTGACGAAGGACGGCGTCCCCGAGGCGCTCGTCCAGAAGGCCGCCGACGAGTTCGGCCGGCTCGACATCGTCGTCAACAATGCCGGCTACACGTGGGACGGAATGGCGCACAAGATGAGCGACGAGCAGTTCCGGGCGATGCTCGAGATCCACACGGTGACGCCGTTCAAGCTCCTCCGGGCTGCGTCGCCGTACCTGCGCGACGCCGGCAAGGCCGATCGGGCCGCCGGGCGCGAGGACTTCCGCAAGGTCGTGAACGTCACCTCGATCTCCGGCACCCAGGGCAATCTGGGCCAGGCCAACTACTCGGCGGCGAAGGCGGGGCTCGTCGGGCTGACGAAGACGCTGGCGCGCGAGTGGGGCGCGTTCAAGGTGAACGTCAACGCCGTCGCCTTCGGCTTCGTCGAGACGCGCCTGACCGCTGCCGCCGACAACGGCGGCGAGCGTCTCGTCCGGGACGGGGTCGAGATCCCGCTCGGGATCCCCGAGAAGATGCGGCAGCTGGCGCCGATGGTGATCCCGCTCGGTCGGCCGGCCACGCCCGAGGAGGCCGCAGGCCCGATCTTCTTCCTCTGCTCGCCGTGGTCGAACTTCGTCCACGGCCAGGTGATCACCGCGAGCGGCGGGCAGATGACGGGCATGACGTCGTGAGCCTCGTGGTCGGACGCACCGGCGAGGAGTTCCGCTGACGATCGACCTGGACACGATCGTCGCGATCGACGTCCACACCCACGCGGAGGTGGGTCGAACGGGCGAGGACGGCCTCCTCCCCGAGTGGCGCGAGGCGGCGCGGGCGTACTTCGGCGAGGGCGGCACGCCGACCGTCGCCGACGTGGCCGACTACTACCGCGAGCGGAACATGGCGGCCGTCGTCTTCACCGTCGACGCCGAGACCGTGACGGGGCGTGCGGCGGTGCGGAACGAGGAGATCGCCGAGGTCGCAGCGGCGAACCCCGACGTGCTGATCCCGTTCGCGAGCGTCGACCCGAACAAGCCGGGCGCCGTGGACGAGGCTCGCCGGCTGATCCGCGACCACGGCATGCGCGGATTCAAGTTCCACCCGAACCTGCAGGCGTTCTTTCCGAACGACCGCTCGTTCTACCCGCTCTACGAGGTGATCGAGGAAGCGGGCCTGCCTGCGCTCTTCCACACGGGGCACTCGGGCATCGGCTCCGGGCTGCCGGGCGGGGGCGGCATCCGCCTCAAGTACTCGAACCCGATGTACGTCGACGACGTCGCGGTCGACTTCCCGCGCCTCAAGATCGTCCTCGCGCACCCGTCGTTCCCGTGGCAGGACGAGGCGATCTCGGTCGCGCTGCACAAGCAGCAGGTCTACATCGACCTCTCGGGGTGGTCGCCGAAGTACTTCCCGCCCCAGCTCGTCCGGTACGCGAACACGCAGCTCCGGGAGCGGGTGCTGTTCGGCTCCGACTACCCGATGATCACGCCCGACCGCTGGCTCCGCGACTTCGAGCAGGCGGACTTCAAGGACGAGGTCAGGCCGTTGATCCTCAAGCACAACGCGGCGCGCCTGCTCGGCCTGGGCTGACGAGCAACGCCTCGGGGGCGGGCCTGAGGTAGGCCCGCCCATCGATCCGTCTAGCCCGAGGGCTCGAGCGCGGTCGCCGCGACCACATGGGCCGGAGCGCCGTGCCGCGCGTGCGCAGGCCCGAGATGGCCGTGGCTTTCGGTGCCGTAGCCGCCGGAACCGGGATGTAGAACTCGGGATAGCCCCACATGCCGTGCTCGGAGACGTCGAGGCCGGCCCGCTCGACGTCCGGCTCGACGCGGATCCCGATCGTCTTCTTGATGAGCCAGAGCGTGCCGAACGACATCCCGAACGTGAAGACGCCGACGGCGAGCAGGCCGAGCGCCTGGTGCCGAGTTGTCGAGACGAGCCGTATACCAAGAGCCCACCGGTCCCGGTGGCGAGGTTCTCCGCCAGTGCCGGCACCGCGAAGATGCCGATCGCGAGCGTGCCCCCACGCCGGCCATGCCGTGCACGGCGACGGCGCCGATGGGATCGTCGATCCTGGCCCGCTCGACCGCGAGGACGCCGACGACGGCGATGACGCCGGCGAGGAAGCCGATCACGATCGCGGCCCAGGGCGACGAAGCCGCACGCGGCCGTAACCGCGACCAGCGCGGCCACGACCCCGTTCAGCGTCATCGACAGATCCGGCTTCTTGATCACGAGCCACGAGATGAAGACGCCGCCGAGCGCGCCGGCCGCCGCGGCCATGTTCGTCGTCAGCGCCACGTAGGCGAAGAAGCCGAGCTTGTCGCCGCTCTGCACGCCAAGCGTCGAGCCCGCGTTGAACCCGAACCAGCCGAACCAGAGAATGATCACGCCGAGCGTGGTGAACGCCATGTTGTGCCCGGGAATCGCGTTCGCCTTGCCGTCGGCGCCGAACTTGCCGAGCCGCGGGCCGAGGGAGCGCCCCGGCGAGCGCGGCGAGAGCGCCCTGGTAGTGGACGACAGTCGAGCCGGCGAAGTCCTGCATCCCCTTCGCGAAGAGCCACACGTCGGGTGCCAGATCCAGTGCGAGACCGTCGAGTAGATGAGCGTGAAGACGATGCCGAAGGCGAAGTAGACCCAGAGCTTCGTCCGTTCCGCCATGGCGCCCCAGACGATCGCGAGCGAGACCGCAGAAGACGACCTCGAAGAGGTATGCGCCTGCCGCGGGCACGGTCGCGAACCAGCTGAACGGAGCCGTCCCGATCGCGAGCAGCGTGTCGACGTCGGACGCGAAGCCACTGCCGCCGATGAAGCCGTTGCCGCCGTCGCCGAACGCCATGCCGAAGCCGACGAGGTAGTACACGATCGACGCGATCGCCGAGTACGAGGACGTTCTTGGCGGCGATGTGGCCGACGTTCTTCATTCGCGTCAGCCCGGCCTCCAGGAACGCGAAGCCGGCCTGCATGAACATCACGAGGATCGCCGCCACGACCACCCAGATCGTCGTGCCGCGATGACCAGCTCCTCGGTCGTCATCCGACCTCGACCTCCTCGAGCTCCGGCCCGTGCGGTTGTGCGTGACGTCGAAGACGGGCATCGTCCAGCCGATCCCGTCGCCGGACTCGTGGCCGGTGCGCGCCGAGTCCACGATGGCCTCGACGACCGGTCGGCGATGTCCTTCACGACGAAGAAGGAGCTACGCCTTCGGCAGGAACCGCGACTCGAAGACGCGCCCCCGGTACTCGTGCGTGATGCCGCGCTGCCGGCCGTGGCCGACCGCCTCGATCACGGTGACGCCGACGTGCCCGGTCTGCTCCTCGACGGCGTCCATCACCGTCTCGACGCGGTCACGAACGACGATGGCCTCGACCTTCATCATGACTGCCTCCCAGCATTCGTAGTCAGCAGAGCACTCGTAGTCAGCAGGTCGTGCATCCCTTTCAGTTCCGACATCTCCGTCGCCTCCGTCTCGGACCACAAAAAAAGCGCCCGCAGCTCGAGTGAGCTGCGTGGCGCCGTTGCCACGGTCCGCCTGCGCCGGCGGAGCCTACGTCGCAACGTAGCAGCGACCGGGGACGGACGCAACGCCGCGAGCTTGCGGCGCCGCGAGAGCCGCTGCTAAGGTCGAGGCTCGTGAGATTCCTCGCCCACATCTAGGACACCCGTTGCCGCGGCCCGCCGTTGCGCGGGCGTCGCGTGCCGTGGTCCTGGAGTGCTCTTGTGAGGCAGAGGAGTTTCGATGATCGAGGTAGCAGTGATGAGCGAGGGAGTTGAGGCGAGCCGGGCGGTGCCTGCCGTCGACGTGCGCGACCTGCGCAAGGAGTTCGTCCGGCGCGACAAGAAGGCGGGGCGGTTCGTGCGCAAGCGCCGTGCCGCCGTCGACGGCGTCACGTTCACGATCGAGCGGGGCGAGTGCGTCGCGATCCTGGGCCAGAACGGCTCCGGCAAGTCGACGCTCGTCCGGCTGCTCTCGACGCTGCTCCTCCACGACGGCGGCAGCGCGAAGGTGTTCGGGCACGACGTCTTCACCGAGTCCCGGACGGTGCAGAAGCTCGTCAACCGCGTCTCCGTCGAGGCCTCGTTCTTCAAGAAGATGTCGGCGGGCGAGAACCTGCACTACGCCGCCCGCTTCTACGGCATGGGCCCGAAGGAGACGCGTCATCAGATCCCGGAGATCCTCGGCCGCGTCGGCTTCCCGCCCGACCGTCGCACCGAGCCGATGGAGAACCTCTCACGCGGGATGCAGCAGAAGGTGGCGCTCGCGCGTGCGCTCCTGACCTCGCCCGGTGCTGCTCCTGCTCGACGAGCCGACCACCGGTCTCGATCCGCGCTCGAAGCTCGAGGTGCAGGAGTTCATCCGCGAGGTGCGGGCGAAGCACGACGCGACGATCCTGCTCTGCACGCACGACCTCGACGAGGCCGAGGCGCTCGCGGACCGGATCGGCATCCTCGATCGCGGCGAGCTGCTGTCGCTCGAGCCCGCCGACGACCTGAAGCGCCGCCACGGCGCCGAGACGCTCGAGCAGGCGTTCTTCTCCGCCACCGGCCGGACGTTCGAGGACGAGGCCGCAGAGGACGACGACGAGGACCGGGAGATGTTCACATGAGAGCGGCCGCACTGACGATGAGGCACCAGCTGATCGGGCTCGGCGGCGTCGTCGAGCGCAACGTCTACCTCACCCGGCGCTACATCTGGTGGGACGTCGCGTTCATGGTCTGGACGATCGCGAACACGCTCACGATCGTCTTCATCGCGGAGGGGTTCGAGGCGACGGGCGGCGACATCGACGTCACGCGCGCGACGACGACGCTCCTGATCGGCGCCGTCGTCTGGGCCTACCTCGGGATCATCTTCGAGTTCCTCACCGAGACGGTCGCGTGGGAGCGCTGGGAGGGCACGATCGAGTACACGTTCATGGCGCCGCTCTCGCGGGCGATGCACCTCGGCGGCAGCGGCATCTTCGCCGTGCTCTACGGCATGATCCGGGCGACGCTGCTCTTCATCGTGGTGGCGCTCTTCTTCGGGCTCTCGCTGCCGGACGCGAACTTCCCGGCCGCGATCGTGCTGCTGCTGCTCGCGTCGGTCTCGTTCTTCGGCATCGGGATGATGACCGCCGTCCTGCCGCTGATCTCGCCCGAGAAGGGCGCGCAGCTCGGCTTCGTCGGCCAGGGCATGCTGCTCGTCGTCTCGGGCGTCTACTACCCCGTCTCCGTGCTGCCGGAGTGGATGCAGTGGCTCTCGGTGATCTCGCCGGCGACGTACGCGCTCCGGGGAATCCGCGCGTCGATCCTCGACGGCGCCGGTCTCGCCTGGGCGGACGTGTGGCCGCTGCTCGTCATCGGCGCCGCCTCGATCCCGCTCGGGCTCTGGATCTTCTCGATCGGCGAGCGGTATGCGAAGCGGCACGGGAAGCTGAAGCGGTCGGGGTAGGGAGTGGGCGCTGCCGGACACACGTGGCACTACGGCCTCGTCGCCCGCTGGTGGGCGGAGTTCAACCAGGGCGGGCCGGAGATCGACTACTTCCGCCGCTTCGTCGAGGACGGAGAGCCGGCCCTCGACGTCGCGTGCGGGACCGGGCGCCTGCTGCTGCCCTATCTCCGCACGGGGCTCGACGTCGACGGGTGCGACATCTCGCCGGACATGCTCGCGTACTGCCGAGAGGCTGCCGAGCGAGAGGGGCTGCAGACGAACCTCTACGCGCAGGCGATGCACGAGCTCGACCTCCCCCGCCGCTACCGGACGGTGTTCGTCTGCGGCGGCTTCGGCCTGGGCAGCAGCCGGGAGGAGGACGCCGAGGCATTGCGGCGGCTGTACGCGCACCTGGAGCCCGGCGGGCTGCTGGTGTTCGACAACGAGGTTCCGTACGCCGGCAGCGCTCAGTGGCAGTACTGGCTCGCGGACAAGCAGGCCGAGCTGCCGCAGCCACGGCGCGAGCCGAACGCCCGTCGCACCGGCGGCGACGGCGCCGAGTATGCGCTGACCTCACGGGTCGTCGCGTTCGACCCGCTTGCCCAGCGCGCGACGCACGAGATCAGCGCCTTCATGTGGCGCGACGGGGAGCTCGCCGGCGAGGAGCAACACCTCCTGACGGAGACGTCCTACTTCAAGGACGAGCTCGTGCTGATGCTCGAGCGGGCGGGCTTCGCCGACATCGAGGTGCGCGGCCAGCACAACGACCTGCCGCCCACGCCGGCGGACGACTTCCTCGTCTACCTCGCCCGCCGGCCCGAGTCGTGAGCCGCTCGGTCGTGTAGACTCGGCCGGTCTTTCGTGGGCGACGCTGCCTCGGACGCGGACCTCCGCCTCCGAGGCTTTCGTGTTTTCAAAGGAGGAAACCGCATGGCGATGGTCGAGAGCGAGCACCGGGCGACGTCGAGCCCCGAGTCGCGCAAGCGCGTGCTGAAGGAGATCGAGTCGAAGAACGTCGAGTACGTGCTCTTCTGGTTCACCGACCTCGAGGGGCATCTGAAGAGCTTCGCGATCACCCCGGCGGAGATCGCAGAGGCGCTCGACGACGGGATGGGCTTCGACGGCTCGTCGATCACGGGCTTCAACGCGATCGAGGAGTCGGACATGGTCGCGATCCCCGACCCCGAGACGTTCCGGCTGATGCCGTCGCGCGAGGGCGAGGCGGTCGTCGGCCGGATGATCTGCGACGTCGTCACGCCCGACGGCTTGCCGTACGAGGGCGATCCGCGCTACGTGCTGCGGCGGGCACTCGCACGCATGAACGAGATGGGCTTCGACACGTTCAACGTCGGCCCCGAGCTCGAGTACTTCCTCTTCAAGTCGAACACCGGCACCGAGACCCTCGACGAGGGCGGGTACTTCGCAATGACCGCGCTCGACGCGGCGACGGAGCTCCGCAACGACACGATCCAGGCGCTCGAGTCGATGGGCATCCCGATCGAGTACCACCACCACGAGGTGGCGCCGTCGCAGCACGAGATCGACATGCGCTACGCAGGCGCCCTCGACATGGCCGACTTCACGATCACCTACCGGCTGATCGTCAAGGAGATCGCGGCGAAGAACGGCGTCTACGCGACCTTCATGCCGAAGCCGCTGTTCGGCGAGAACGGCTCGGGCATGCACACGCACATGTCCCTCTTCACCGACGACCGCAACCAGTTCTTCGACGGCGAGGATCAGTACCACCTCTCCGCTGCCGGCAAGTCGTTCATCGCCGGCCTGCTCAGGCACGCGCGGGAGCTGTCGGCGATCTTCGCGCAGTGGGTGAACTCCTACAAGCGGCTCGTCCCCGGCTACGAGGCGCCTGTCTACTGCGCCTGGTCGCAGCGGAACCGCTCTGCGCTGATCCGGATCCCGCTCTACAAGCCGGGCTCGGAGCAGGCGACGCGCGCGGAGATCCGCTGCCCGGATCCGTCCTGCAACCCCTACCTGACGTTTGCAGCGCTGCTGCACGCAGGCCTCGAGGGGATCGAGCAGGGCTACGAGCTCGAGGACCCGATGGAGACGAACCTCTACCACCTCACGCCCGTGCAGCGGAAGGAGCGCGGGATCGTGGCGCTCCCGGAGACCCTCGGCGAGGCGGTCGAGGAGCTCGCCGGCTCGAAGCTGATGCGGAAGGCGCTCGGCGACCACATCTTCGAGCGCTACATCGAGCTCAAGCAGAAGGAGTGGGACGAGTACCGGATCCAGCTGACGCAGTGGGAGCTCGACCGCTACCTGGGCGTTCTGTAAGACGTTCTGGACAGACGCCCCGGGAAGGTTCAAAATCAGAGGTTGAGGCTACGCCGCAAGGCGAGCGGCGTGACCTTTGCTGACGGCCGATCGCGGGTCCCCAATGGGGGCCCGTGATCGTTAGCACGGGGGAAACCATGTTTCCCCCGTGAGCCCCCTTCTTCTTCGGTGCGCCGCACGGGCCGCGGTTGGGCTGCGCGGGAATGAATCCCGCTCCGCCCGCAACTGGTCGCGACCGCATCGGCGGTTGCGCTTCGCTTCGCTCGCGCGAAAGAGCGCTGCTTAGAGGAAGGTGCGGATGCTCGCGCGCTCGACCGAGAGGCCGATCACGCGGGAGGTCTCGTCGATCGCGCCGATCGCCTCGGCGGGGACGAGATGCCGGCGCCGGAAGAGCCCCGAGCGGACGGCGAGGGCGTCGGGGACATCCGGCTGCGTGCCGTACATCGGCGCCTCGACGTGGCCGACGAACCGTCCGTCGGCGTCCGCGACCATGAATCCCTTCACGCTGCGGAGATCGAACGCGACACTGCCCATTCCCGCGAACCTATTCCGCGCGTGTGAGTTTTTCCCTGCTGTGCGGTAAGGAGTTTGTAAGGCCGAACTACAATCGGTGCGTGGACGCCCCGGCGCGTCACCTGCGGCTGCTCACCGAGACGATCGCGGCCGTCAACTCGACGCTCGATCTCGAGGAGGTGCTCGGCCTCGTCGCGACCCGGGTCGAGGAGGCCCTGGGCGCCGATGCGTGCTTCGTCTACCTCTACGACGAGCGCGCGGACGAGCTCGTGCTCCGCGCGACCCACGGCTCGCGCGTCGACGAGATGACACGCAGGCCGCGGATGCGGCCGGGCGAGGGCATCACGGGGTCCGCCGCCGCCGAGCGCGCCCCGATCGCGATCTCCGCGAACGCGCACCTCGATCCGCGCTTCAAGCAGTTCCCGAACCTGCACGAGGACGAGTACGAGTCGATCCTGGCAGTGCCGATCCTGGCGCGCGAGAAGCTTGCGGGAGCGCTCAACGTGCGGACGCGGAACCCGCGCGAGTGGCAGCAGCTGGAGATCGACCTGCTCGTCGCGATCGCCTCCCAGGTCGCCCAGACGATCGAGCACGCGAAGCTCTACGCCGAGGCGCAGCGGCGCGTCCACGAGTTGGAGGCGCTCGCGCGGATCTCGGAGGCCGTCTCCGAGTCCCTCTATCTCGAGGAGTCGCTCGAGGCGATCGTGAAGACGACGATGACGGCCGTCGACGCGACGGGAGCGGCGCTCGTGCTCGAGGACGGCAAGATCGCGTGGCCGGAGGGCCGCGCCGGCCGCCACGCCGTGCGTCTGCCGCTGCGCTGGAAGCGGCGGCAGATCGGCGAGCTCGTCTGCGACCGCGACGTCCCGTTCACCGACGAGGACCGGCAACTGCTCGAGGCGATCGCGCACCACGCCGCCGTCGCGCTCGAGCACGGACGCGCGGTGATGCGCGGCGTGCTCGCCCAGGAGATCCACCACCGGGTCAAGAACAACCTCCAGACGGTCGCCTCGCTCCTGCGGCTCCAGGCGCGCTCGACCGACGTGGATCCGCGCAAGGCGCTCACCGACTCGGTCAACCGGATCCTGGCCATCGCAGCCGTGCACGAGGTGCTGACCGAGCACCGCGAGGACGACGTCGACCTCGGCGAGCTGATCGACCGGCTGCGCGCGATGCTCGTCCAGGGCCTCGTCGCCGGGAAGGACGGTCGAGGCGACGCTCGAGCCGGTCTCGCTCGCCGGCGAGCGGGCGACAGCGCTCGCCCTCGTGTTCTCGGAGCTCTTCCAGAACGCGCTCGAGCACGGCGGCACGACGGTGCGTGATCGAGCTCGCACAGAGGAACGGCGACGTCACCCTGGCGATCGCCGACGACGGCGCGCGGGCTGCGCGGCCAGAGCGAGCGGCACCGGCCTCTCGATCGTCAGCGCGCTCGTCCGCGACGAGCTCGGCGGCACGCTCGAGCTCCGCGACGTCGACGGCCTGCGGGCGGAGGTCGTCTTCCCCCAATAAGCGGCTCGACAGTGAGCCGCCCGCACGAGGTGCTCGTCGTCGTCCGCCGCGGCGTCGAGTTCCTCGTGCTCCACCGCTCGCAGGAGCAGGGCGCGTACTGGCACTCGGTCGCGGGCGGCGTCGAGGCCGGCGAGTCGGCCGCGCAGGCGGCCCGACGCGAGCTCCGAGAGGAGACGGGCTCGCGGTCGAGCCCGAGCTCCACCGGGCACACGTTCGTCTACGAGCCCGGAGGACTGGGAGCGGCACGCCGGGCATCGGGCCGGTGCGGGTCGACTGCTTCGTCGCCGAGGCGCCCGCGGCCTGGGAGCCCGAGCTCGACTGGGAGCACGACGACGTACCGCTGGTGCGGGCTCGACGAGGCCGTCGAGCTCCTGTACTGGCCCGAGCCGCGCGAGGTCGTCCGCGAGCTCACCCGCTTCTAGCCGTCCCGCGCCGCCTCGAGATCGACGACGACGTGCGTGATCGGGACGTCGAAGCGCTCGCGCGCCTGCCCGACGACGTTGCGCTCGAGCCAGTGCGAGCGGCCTTCGGGATGTGTCGAGATGACGATCTCGTCGGCGCCGAACGTGCGGAGCGCGTCCTCCATCGCCTGCAACGGATCGCCGTCTCCGACCTCGCCGCGCGCCTCGACGCCCTCTGCGGCGAGACGTGCGAGCGACGAGGCGAGACGCTGCTGGGCGGCCGCGCGCGCACCGTCCTCGTCGGAGGCCCAGTGGCGGACGACCGAGTTGAGCGCCGGGCAGACGACGAGGATCTCCTCGTGCACCCCCTCCGCCTTCCGGCGGAGCACGTCGAGCAGCTCGGCGCCGCCGACCGTCTCGTTGGCGATCACGAGAATCCGCCGCTCGTCCTCGGCGCTCGCGGCGCGGCACTGACGTGCGCTCGCACCGGCTCGTTGCTGCGGGAACGCACCCACCGCCACGACGACGAGCGCCGACAGCGCGACGAAGACGATCAGGCCGAGCCAGGTGTTGATCGTCGCCGCCGCGACGATGAGCGCGAAGTACCCGATCGTCAGCAGGAGGAAGCGATATGCCTCTGCTTCGCTGCGGAACGGGTTTCCGGCCATGGGCTCCAGATCAGGTAGATCGTGGCGTAGACGACAATCCACATTACGTCGACGAAGTGCCAGTAGATTCCGGGGATCTCGACGCCGTGGTGGTGCTCGGGCGTGAAGTGTCCCTTGAAGGCGCGGCGATCGCGACCGCGAGCAGCGTCAGCCCGACGAAGACGTGCGCGCCGTGCAGGCCGGTCAGCCCGAAGAAGATCGTCCCGAACGCGCCGTCGGACGGGTTGAAGCCGATCCGGGCGTACTCGAGCATCTGCGTGAGCAGGAACGCGAGGCCCATGAAGAACGTGAGCACGAGCCCCGCCTTGAGGCCGTTGCGGTTGCCGCGCTTGATCGACTGCAGCGCCCAATGCATGGAGAAGCTCGAGGTGACGAGGATCGCGGTGTTCACGCCCGCGACGAAGACCGGCAGGTGATACGGCGGCAGCGGCCACGGCTCCGCGTCCGGGTTGACGACGCGGACGAAGAAGTACGCCGTGAAGAACGAGCCGAAGAGCATCGCCTCGGAGGCGATGAACAGGAACATGCCGAGGATGGGGGCGTCGATGCGCGAGCTCTGGTTGCGCGATCGGCGGGCCGTGATGGTCGCGTCTGCGTGCGCGCTCACGAGCCGCGTCCCGACCTGCTCCGGCTCGACGACGACGTGCTCGACGGGCACCTTCGCCTCCTTCTGCAGCCGACCGACGAGGTCGCCGCGCAGCCACGACGAGCCGCGCTGCTCCGGGAAGGTGGAGACGAGGATCGAGTCGATGCGCTCGTCGCGGACCGCGTGCATCGCGGCGGTGAACGGGTCCGGGTGCGCGATCTGCCCGTGAGCCTCGATCTGCTCGGAGCGGAGCGTCGCGAGCGCGGAGCGAAGGCGCCGCTCGGCTTCCGGATGCGACCCGCGGGTGGGATCGCTCTGCGGCGAGATGATCAGGAAGCTGACGTTCGCACTTCGCTTCGCCCGCTCGCGGATGCGCTCGAGCAACGGCTCGCCGAGCACCGTCTCGTTCGCGAGCACGAGGACGTTCTCGTCGCCCGTGCGCGCGGCCACGTCCGAGACGACGTGCTCGACCGGGATGTCGCCGGCCGTGCGCCGGATCTCGTCGATCAGGTTGCGCCGCCGCCAGCCCGACTTCGCCTCCGGGTGCGTCGAGACGATCACCTCGTCCGGCTCGTCCTGGGCGATCGCGTCGCGGACGGCCGTGAGCGGCTCGTTGTCGACGACGTCGCCGATCGCGGGGATGCCCGCCTCCCGGAGCTTCTCGAGCGTGCGGTCGAGCCGGCGCCCTGCCACCGCGCGCCTCGTGTTGTCGTAGACGACGTAACCCTCGCGGGGCTCGTTGACCGGCGCGATCACCCGCACCAGGACGTCCCCCGCCTCCGCGTGCCTCCGCACCGCGTCGATCAGCTCGTCGCCGATCAGCGTCTCGTTGGCGACGACGAGGATTTTCCGGGTGCCGGGCTCGCTCACCGGACGGGGGCCTCGTCGTGCGCCCCGACGGCGGCGCGATCCCCGTTCAGCACCGCGTGTCGCGCGCCGGGCACGCCGTACTCGTACGGGCTGCCGACGACCTGCGGGATCTCGTCGAAGTTGAACACCGGCGGCGGCGAGCTCACCTGCCACTCGAGCGTGAGCGCGCGCCACGGGTTCGCCGGCGCGATCGGTCCGCGCGTCCAGCTGGTGATCACGTTGTAGAAGAAGATCACGGTCGAGACGCCGAGCAGGAACGAGAAGAGCGTGATGACCATGTTCCAGTCGCCGAACTCCTCGGCGTAGTCGGCGACGCGCCGCGGCATCCCCTGCAGACCGACCCAGTGCATCGGGAAGAACGTGCCGTTGAAGGCGACGAACGTGACCCAGAAGTGGAGCTTGCCGAGCCGCTCGTTGTACATCCGCCCGGTCATCTTCGGGAACCAGTAGTAGATGCCCGCGAAGATCGTGAAGACGGAGCCGCCGAAGAGCACGTAGTGGATGTGCGCGACGATGAAGTACGAGTCCGAGGCGTGGATGTCGATCGGCACCGAGGCGAGGAAGATGCCCGACAGGCCGCCGAGGACGAACATCGACAGGAAGCCGAGCGCGAAGAGCATGGGCGTGCGTAAGTGCAGCCGGCCTTCCCACATCGTCGCCAACCACGAGAACACCTTGATCCCGGTCGGCACCGCGATGATCATCGACGTCACCATCATCGGCACGCGCAGCCACGGCGCCATGCCCGCGACGAACATGTGGTGCGCCCACACCGAGAAGCCGAGCACGAGGATCGCCATCAGCGACAGCGCCATCAGGCGGTAGCCGAAGATCGGCTTCCGCGAGAAGACGGCGATCACCTCCGAGATGATCCCGAAGCCGGGCAGCATCATGATGTAGACGGCCGGGTGTGAGTAGAACCAGAAGATGTGCTGGTACGCCGAGCATGTACCCGCCCTCGTCGACCGTGAAGAAGTTCGTGTGCATGATCCGGTCGAACATGACGAAGAACTGCGAGCCGGCGATGAACGGCGTCGCGATCACGACGAGCAGCGAGGTCGTGAAGTTCGCCCAGACGAGGAGCGGCATGCGCCAGAAGGTCATCCCCGGCGCCCGCATCGTGATGATCGTGACCAGGAAGTTGAGCGCGGTCATGATCGAGCTCGCGCCCGCCCACTGCACGCCCATGTTGAAGAAGACCTGGCCGAGCGGCTGCTCCGAGGCGAGCGGCGCGTAGCTCGTCCAGCCGGTCGCGAACGCGCCGCCGGGCACGGCGAAGCTCGACACCATCATGATCCCGGCGATCGGGAGCAGCCAGAACGAGAGCGCGTTCAGCCGCGGGAAGGCCATGTCCGGCGCACCGAGCATGAGCGGCACGGCGAAGTTCGCGAGGCCGGCGAACGCCGGGATGATGAACAGGAAGATCATCAGCGCGGCGTGCATCGAGATCAGGCCGTTGAACGTCTGCGTGTCGACGAACTGCAGGTCCGGCCTGGCCAGCTCGGCGCGGAAGATCATCGCGGAGAAGCCGCCGATCGTGAAGAAGACGAACGTCGTCACGAGGTACTGGACGCCGATCACCTTGTGGTCGGTATTGACCTTGAAGTAGTCGCGCCAGGTGCGCGCGCCGTGACCGGAGTGGTCTTCCGGCCGGGTCGGTCGCCCCGAGATGTAGTAGAGCCAGTAGTCGAACGCGCCGATGCCGGCGAGGAAGCCGATCGGCATCGTCGTCAGGAAGGCGACGACGGTGATCACGTCCCACTTCACGATCGGCTCGTAGTCCGCCGAGCCAGCGGAAGAAGACGACGATCCCGAAGCCGATCGCCCAGAAGAGCGCCGACATCCAGATCGCGCGCAGGTAGCCGGGCCCGGTCAGGTGATGGAGACCCGTCCGCGGCGGCGGCGGGTGCGTGGTGCGCCTCGTGGCTTCCGGTGCACGACCTCGGTCATTGCTCTCCGCCCAGATACTGCACGAGCGCGTCGAGTTGCTCGTCGGAGAGCGACGACTCGTACGTGCCTGGCATGACGTCTGGCTGGTAGCCGTCCGCGACGACCTTGTTCGGATCGACGATCGAGTCGCGGATGAACTCGTCGACCGGCTGACCCGCCTCCTCGGCGCGCGCGGCGAGGTCGTCGAGGCCAGGGCCGACCTCCGCATCCGATCCGGCCGGCTCGAACGCATGACAGCCGGCGCAGCCGGCGGTGACGAAGATCGCGTCCGGGTCGTTCTCGTCGCCGCCTCCGGCAGCGGCGTCCGCGAGGAATGCCTCGTAGTCCTGCTGCTCCACGACTCGGACGGGTGCGCGCATGGTCGAGTGACCGAGCCCACAGAGCTCGGTGCAGACGAGCGCGTACTCGCCGAGCCGCGTCGGCGTCAGCACGAGCGTCGTCTCGATCCCCGGGACGGCATCCGACTTCTGCCCCATCTCCGGAACCCAGAACGAGTGGATGACGTCGAGGGAGCGCAGCGTCAGCTTGACGCTCTGGTCGAGCGGGAGGACGAGCGTTCCCGACGTGACGGGATCGTCGCCCGGGTACTCGAAGCGCCAGGCGAACTGCTGGGCCGTGACCGCGATCCGGAGCGGGTTGTCGCCCGCGTCGTCGTTCTTCGCGAGCACGACTGCAGAGACGACGGAGATCGCGGTGACCAGCACCGCCGGGATGGCCGTCCACCAGATCTCGAGGCCCGTGTGGCCGTGGATCGGCGGGCCGTCGCTCTCGTCGTCGTCGGACACCCGGAACTTCAGGACCGAGTAGATGATCACCGCGCCGACGACAGCGAAGACAGCGATGCAGATGACCGTCGTGAACCAGAACGTGAACTCGATCCGGTCCATCTCCTCCGAGGCGGACGTCGGCAGCCACGGGATCAGGACGGCCATGAGCGACGCGAGGATCCCCACGACGACGCCGTAGATCGTGATGCGGACGATCGAGCCCCTACGCACCGCCGCGAGCCTAACGAAAGCCGCACCCGAAACGACCTGTCATCCGTTTATGCAGCGACCCGCACGTACACAGAACGCTGCACCCACCACTGAAACGGAGGAACGAATGGGTCTCGGAGTCAGCATCTTTCTGATTGCAGTCGGCGCCATCCTGACCTGGGCCGTGAACGCGACCGTGTCAGGCCTGGAGATCGACACGATCGGCGTCATCCTGATGGTCGTCGGCGTCCTCGGCCTCGTGCTCTCGATGATCTTCTGGTCCTCGTGGGGCGGGTTCGGCGGCGAGAGGGTCGCCACCACCCGCAGACGCACCACGTACGTCGACGAGGCTTAACCCGCTTCACCCCACGTTGCGAGATCGGAGGCGGCCTGCGGGCCGCCTCTCTCGTTCTCTCAGGGCCAGGTCGCTACAGACGGCGACCGCGACGGCGGCTGCGACGCCCGTCCGCCGCTCGACGCTCACCCAGCTGCGAGCGGCAGCTCGAAGGAGAACGTCGAGCCGGCACCGGGTTCGGACTCGACCCAGATCCGGCCGTCCATCCGGCGGACGATCTCGCGCGAGATGTAGAGACCGAGGCCGGTGCCGCCGACGCCGCGCGTCAGGTTCGGGTCGAGGCGGTAGAACTTCTCGAAGATCCGGTGGTGCTCGGCGGCTGGGACGCCCAGCCCGCGATCGCTGACCGAGAACCGCAGCCGGTCGCGTACCGCCTCGACGCTCACCTCCACTGGCCCGCCCTCCGGCGAGTACTTGATCGCGTTCTCGACGAGGTTCACGAGCACCTGGCGCACCTTGTCGGGGTCTGCCGCGACGGGCGGCAGGCCGTCCGGCGCGCGCAGCGTCAGCTCGATCGCCGGCGGGAGGTGCGCCCGCGCTGCCGCGACGACCAGCGCGGCGACCTCGCGGGCGTCCACGCGCGCGATCGCGACGTCGACGGCGTCCGAGTCGAGCCGGCTCGCGTAGAGGATGTCGTTCACGATCCGCGCGAGCCGCTCGGACTCGCTCGCGACCACGGCCAGCATGCCCTCGCGCTGCTCGGGCGCGAGCGGCACGTCGACGCGCCGGAGCGTCATCGCCGCACCGTAGATGGCCGCGAGCGGCGTCCGCAGCTCGTGTGAGACGGTCGAGACGAAGTCGCTCTTCAGCCGCTCGAGCGCACGCTCGTCGGTGAGGTCGCGGAACGCGTACACAGTGCCCTGCGGGAACTCGGAGGCGGTGAGCGAGAGCCAGAGCTCCCGGGTGCCGACCTCGATCGGCAGCGTCTGCCCGCGCTCGCCCACCTGCTCGAGCGGCCACGACGCCAGCACCTCCGACGCGTGGCGGCCCAGCATCTCCGACTCGGACAGCCCGGTAATGCGCTCGGCGGCCGGATTCCAGAGCCTGACGACCTGGTCGGCGTCGAGCAAGAAGACACCGTCCCGGACGAACTGGAGCGCCTGCGAGGCCTGGGCGCGCGCCTCGGTCTCCGCGTAGAGCCGCGCGTTCTCGATCGCGACCGCGGCACGGCGGCCGATCTCCTCGCCGAGCTCGAGATCCGTCTCGTCGAAACGGCCCGGGATGCGGGAGCCCATGGTCATGACGCCGAGCGCCTCCCCACGCGCGACGAGCGGGACGAAGATCATCGACTGCGTCCCGATCCTGGCGAAGGCGTCCCGCTCGACGCCGAGCGACTCGAGATTGTCGATGAACTCCGGCGTCAGCGTCGGGACGAGGATCGGCTTGCCGCGGCTGAAGACCCGCGCCATCAGAGCCGTCGAGCCCTCGCCGATCGGATACGACTGCGGCAGCGAGGCGACGACCGGCTCGAGCTCGGGGTCGGCGTGGGCGTACGCCGCACGTTCGAGTGACTCTCCCTGGGCGACGTAGATGTTGCAGGACTCGGCGAAGCGCGGCACGACGACGCGAGCGACCCGCTCGAAGATCTCCTGCGGGTCGAGCGACGACGAGAAGAGCGCGCCGGCCTCCGCCAGCAGCCTGAGCCGCTGATCCGCCCGCCGCTGCGCGGTCACCTCCATGATCACCGCACCGACGCCCGTGATCTGCCCGGTCGCGGCCCGGACCGGGTAGTAGCTGGAGATCCACTGCCGCTCGGAGCCGCCCGTCCCGATCGTTTCCTCGTGCGTCACCGGACGGCCGGTCTCGAGCACCTGCCGGTACAGCGGCTCGAGCCCGGGCGCGATCTCGGGGATCACCTCCGCGAGCGTCTTGCCGAGGTGATCCTCGATCGGCAGCTCGTTCAGGCGCGAGAGCGCGTCGTTCAGGCGCACGAAGCGGAGCTCGCGGTCCCAGAAGCCGATGCCGACCGGCGCGGAGACGAGGAGCGTGTCGAGAAGGGCGAAGGACTCGCTCGCGTCGCGGTACAGGCGCGCATTCTCGGCCGCGAGGGCGATGCGTCCGCCGACGACGCGGGCGAAGGCGACGTCTTCCGCGGTGTAGCGACGGCCGGACACACCCGTGCCGAGCGAGAGCGTGCCGACCGTGCGCCCGCGGGCGACGCAGGGAACGACGATGTACGACGCCGGCTGCAACCGCTCGTACAGCCGCAGGTGCTCGTCGTCGACGGCCGCCGCGCGCAGCACGTCCGCGTCGGCGACCTCGATCAGGAGCGGCTCCCCGCTCGTCAGCACCCGCGAGACCGGGTGCCCGGGGTTCCCGCCGGGCGGGAAGCGCTGCCTGATTTCGAGCAACAGCTCCTCCTGCTCGGGGACGACGTGGCGCATCAGGACCGGACGGATGGCACCGTCGTCCTCGACCAGGTCGACGAGCGCGTAGTCGGCGATCCCGGGCACCAGCAGGTCGGCGACGCGCTCCAGGGTCTCCTCGAAGTCGAGCGATGCCGCCAGCAGCGCGCTCGTGTCGCCGAGCAGGCGCACATGCTCGCTCGCCCGCATCCGGTCGGTCAGGTCGTGAATCGTGTTGATGGCGAGCTTCACGCTGCCGTCGGCGCCGAAGACCGGCTTGGCGCTCACGAGCGACCAGCGCTCCTCGCCGGTGGCGCGCAGCCGGTAGCAGACCGTTCGCTCCTCGGCTCGCCCGAGCAGCGCCTCGCGCCCGGGGAGCTCCTCGAAGGAGAGCGGCCGTCGTTGCTCGTCGAGGATCTCGAAGCGGGCGCGGACGTCGTCCCGCGGCGCGGCGAGGAACTCCTCGGCCGAGCCGAAGCCGCACAGCCTCGCCGCCGCGTCGTTCGCGTACACGGCGGCGCCGGTCGGGTCCTGGGCGATGATCCCGTCGGAGACGGCGTTCAGGATCGCGAGCAGCTCGGCGGGGGAATGGCGGACGTCGTCCTCCAGCAGGCGTCGGACGGCCGCGTGGCGTTGCTGGTCTGGTCGCACTGACACGCACCAACCTCCTGCGGCCCGTTTGCAGGAACAAGGTTAGCCGGGCGGGCACGGAAGCCTTCCTCGGCTCGCCCGGAGCGCGGCTACACTTCCCCGCCGCGGGCCGTTAGCTCAGCTGGTAGAGCAGGGGACTCTTAATCCCAAGGTCGAAGGTTCGATCCCTTCACGGCCCATGAAGGAAATAGCGCTAAACCGCTCTTTGGAGTCGACCGCGGACCGTATGGGCGGAGAGGCTGCGCAGTCACGAACTGATGTTCGCATAGCTCTGAACAGAGGAGAGGCGAGGGCCGCCCTTTAGTGCATCGCTGCGGCTGGCGGCGTCGCCGTACCCTGGCCTCGCTGATAGCCGTTTAGCTGTCGATGCGGCGGCTTGCGGCGCTAATGCTCTCAATGACTCTGCTCACGACCGGACTCTTCGCGCACGCGATCGTGCACGCCGGCGACCTGAGGCCCGCAACGACCGCAAGCCGAATAGGGCAGGAGCAGCCCGTAATGAGCGGCCGCTAATCGTGCGCTACCTCGAGCCGGGGCGGAAGCGGAGACGGCGCAGACCAGCCCTGACACCCACGCTCTGGTTCGTCGCCGCGGCGCTGCTCTTTACGCTCACAGCTCTCGCGCTCCTTCGCTGAGCGATGATCCGAAGTGATCGGGCTGGCCCTTCGCCGGGCAGGCGGAAGACCCGTCCTTGCTTGCGTGCGCTCGAGGTTCCATTCGGGTGCTGAAATGGCGGCTCCGACTCGGCAGACACCGATCAAGGCTGGCGACTCTGGCCCCCGCCTACGACGGCTCGTCGTGATCCGGCGTTGCGGGCCGGACGAGTAGCACCGCCGCTTCATGGGTATCCGGTCGAGATGGCGCCGTCGGGCGATTCCAGTGAGTCGTTCGTCCACCGGGCGCTGCCGATTTATCTCGGGCTGCTATTCGCAATCTTGACCGTCGTCGCGGTCGTCGTCTTGTTCATGGTCCGCCACGTCCTGCTCGTCCTGTTTGTGAGCGTGCTCCTTGCTGCCGCGCTGACGGGGCCGAGCGAGTGGCTTCACCGGCGCTTTCGCCTGCCGCTCGGGTTGGCCGCGGTGGTGATCTACATCGCATGCTTCGCAGTCATCGTCGGCATCGGCTGGATCGTCGTGCCCCCGCTTCTCGGCCAGGTGGTCGAGTTCGCCGACCGCGCGCCGGAGTACGCCGACCGCTACGAGGGAATCCGTGAGGCGTACGCCGAGCTTCGGGCCGACTTCCCTGCTCTGCCGCCGTTTGAGGAGCAGCTGTCGCGGCTCGGAGACGCGATCCTCGACCGTGCGGGCGAGCGGGCCGCCGCGCTTCCGGGCGACGTCTTCTCGATCTTCCTCGACCTGCTTGCGGTGTTTTTCGTCTCGCTGCTCCTCCTCACGAACCGGCTGCGGATCCGTGACTTCGTCCTGTCGTTGACCCACTCCGATCATCGGCGCCGCACCGGCCTCGTCCTCGACCGGTCTTGGCTCCGGATTGGCGGATACCTCCGCGCGAAGATCATCGTGATGACAATCGTCGGGGCGCTCACGTACGTCTCGCTGATCGTGATCGGAGTTCCGTTCGCGATCCCACTCTCCGTGGTCGTGGCCTTCGGAGAGTTGATCCCGCTCGTCGGCAGCTGGCTGGCGCGCATCCCACTCCTCGCGATCGCGGCGCTGGACAGCCCCCGGACCTTCGTGCTGACGTTCCTGGCGTCGATCTTGATCCAGAATCTGCAGGGTTACGTGATCTCCCCGGTCGTCGAGGGCGATCAGCTCGACATCCACCCACTGCTCGTGTTCGTCGCGGTCCTCGTGGGCGCCTCCCTCGGCGGCGCCGTCGGAGCGTTCGTCGCCGTCCCTGCCGCGGCGATCGTCGACCTTTTCGTGCGGGAAGTCGTCGTCCCGTGGCGCCGTGCGCAGCTCAGGGGCTCCGCTGCCGCCGCTCCGCGCCGCCCTACGACACACGCACCCTGAGGGTATGGAAGGCTGCGCCGTCACAAACACATGTTCGCACGCGTCGAGCTGGACGCTCGAATGCCGACGTCAAAGTGACAACGAGCGCGTGAGAGGCGGCGGTCCGCGCAGGCCCGACCGAGTACCTCTATGCGTGAACGCATGCTTCCACGCGCATGGATCTTCGGCAGCGTCAAGAGGGTGGCTGCGCAGCGAGCCCCTAGGTGAACGTTCGCCGCCGTCTTGGCGTCCGACCCCTCATCGCCGCGCGCCACCTGCGGTGGTTTCTACCCACGCACCGGACCGATCAGTCAGCCGCAATGTAAAGGTTTGGTGAGCGCGGAACGGTTCCGAATCTCGAGCCTGGGTATCCCCATGCGGCGGCGCCAGTGGAGGGAGCTGTTTATGAGCGAAGCAATTCTGTTTGACCGCGATCAGGTCGAGAAACTCGATGACCTCGGCGACCGGCCGAGACGGCTGCGGGGCGGGAAGCTGCTCTGGGTCGACGTCGATCGCGACTCCGAGGAGGACGCGCACCGCGTCGCGGACACCTTCGGGCTCGACAGCACTACCCGCGAGTGCCTCGCCGACTCGCAGGACCAGCCCGTCTTCAAAGACCACGGCCGCTACATCCACGTCACCACCTACGCCCCGGACGAGGAGGACGAGGGCGAGTTGATCTCGCTCGAATGCGTCGTCGGCGAGAACTGGGTGATCACTGCCCACAACGAGCCGATTCCGGTGCTCGAGGAGTTCGCGTCCAGAGTCTCCGGCTCCGGCGACACCGGCTCCCTCGACGGCCCCGGCTTCCTCGCCGCCCTGCTCGAGTGGGTACTCGGCTCCTACTCGGCCGCGTTCGAGCGCATCGAACAACGCCTGGAGGAGTTTGACATCGAGGCGATGCGCGGCAACGCGGAGGGCTCCGAGTACATCGAACGGCTGATCGAGATGCGCAAGGAGGTGGGCAAGCTCCGCCGCGCGCTCGCCGCACACCGCTCCGCGCTTGTCTCGCTCACGCATCCCGAGCTCGAGGCGCTCGGTGACAACGACTCCGGCGAGCGTTTCGCCTCGCTGCTGAGCCGGTTCGAGTCGACGGTGCAGGAGGCACGCGACGCGCGCGAGGCGATCGTCGGCTCGTTCGACGTCCTCATCGCCCGCGGCGGGCACCGCACGAACGAAATCATGAAAGTGCTGACGCTGACCTCCGTGATCCTGCTTCCCGGCGCCCTGATCGCGGGCGTGATGGGCATGAACTTCAAGGTCGGCCTCTTCGACGAGCCGTCCCTCTTCTGGGGTGTAGTCGTGGTCATCGTGCTGATCGCACCCGTCACGATCGGCCTCGCCAAACTCTGGCGCTGGATCTGAACGCCTGAACCGGTAACCACGTAAATTCCGGCTCTTCGTGTGCGAATAGCCGCAAATACCGAGTGCAACCAGGCTGCTTGTTGTAAAGGTCACAAGGTCGGAGAAACGTGGGCGTGTCTGGGAAACCGCCTCGCTGATCACCTGCCCGTAGTCGCTGCGTACGGCTCGATGATCGTGCTCGCTTCTACGCCAACGGCATCGGCTGCTCGTCCCTTACCGGTCAGGTAGGCGTCGACGATCCTGTAGCCGAGCGTGTAGCCAGTCCAGCGCGGTATGCCATCTCCGCCGAAGAACCAGGGACGGTGGTTGTAGCCTCCGGCAGCCTCTAAGAGAGGCTTGGCGCGACGCCAGAGGTCAGCTTCTTGCTTCTTCGACAGCGCGCTGTCCCACGGGTGCGGCGGCGTCGCTGGGAAGACCTCTCCCACGAAGTGGTCGGCCAACCCCTCCGTGACGAGTGCCTCGCCAAGGGTCTCCCCGTAGCCGGGGCCGGTGCGGATTCGGCTGCTGTGATGTAACTCGTGGGCCAGAGTGGCCGGGATCCACGTCTCTGCGCCGTCGCGAAGCGGGTAATCGAGCTGGACGAAGACGGTTCCGCTCCGGGGGTCGGTGGTGCCGCCAACGCCAATCTCGGGAATCACCCAGGCCGGGTCGATCTTGACCTCGATCCCGACCCGACCGCGGTGCGGGAGCTCCGCCAGCACCTTCTCGACGGACCGCTGTACGAGCGCCTCTAGATCGACCCCGGCCTCGTCCCCAGCCGCGTCCGCGGAGCCGCTGATCGAAAGTGTGTACGCCTTCTCTGTATCAGCAGTCGTTGCCGCGTCTTCGTCGCCTGCACACCCACTCGCCAGCGCTGCGAAGCAAACGAGGAGGGCGAAGGTTCTCAACGTGGAAGACGCTAGCGCTCCGCATCGGCGCGTGGTCGTGGTGGCTTACCGACGTTTCATCGTGCCTGCGCGGACTCGAATGCGCACGTCGCCTAGACGCGGAGCAGCCCGCCGCCGGGCACCCGCTCGCGCAGGTCGCTCCGCTCGAACGCCAGCTCGAGGTTCGTCAGCGCGATGCGCGCGTGCTCGCGCGCGACGGCCTCGGCGCGCGCGCCCTGGCCCGTCTCGATCGCCTCGAGGATCGCGACGTGCTGGTGCTGGGCGACGACGACGACCTCCCGCGACGCCGGCAGCTGGGCCTGCACCATCAACAGGAGGCCGCTCGGCGAGGCGAACGGCAGCGCCATGATGTTCTCGAGCGCCCGCGTCAGCTGGGCGCTCTTCGCGAGTGCGTGCAGCGCCCGGTGGAACTGCTCGTTGAGGTCGCTGTAGTCGACGAACGCCTCGACGCTCGGGTCGCGGACGATCTCCTCCATCTCGTGCGACAGCTCGCGCAGCGGCTCGAGCTCGTCAGGGGACTCCAGGCGCTCCGCGCCCAGGCGCGCGGCCGTGCCCTCGAGCACGCCCCGCAGCTCGATCGCGTCGTTGATGTCGTCGTGCGTGAACTCCCGCGCGACGAAGCCCCCGCCCGGGAGCGTCTCGAGGAGCCCCTCGTGCTCGAGCGTCATCAGCGCGATCCGGAGCGGTGTCCTCGACACTCCGAGCTCCTCGACGAGCCGCAGCTCGGGGACGCGCTCGCGCGGCTTGAACGCGCCGCTCAGCAGCAGCTCACGCAGGCCGAGCGTCGCCTTCATCGTCTGCGAGTTGGCCGCGTCACCGCGTGGCATGCGCGGACCCTAACCCGCCGACGCCGGAGTTGCATGCAAACGGCGCCCGTGCGGACGCCTGTCGGGGCGCCTGCCCATCCCCTCGCCGCGCCTGCATACAGAGTAGGGTGCTCCGCGCATGAGCGCCCGGACGACGCCGCCGTTCCGCGCCGACCACGTGGGCAGCCTCCTGCGGCCGCCGCTGCTCCTGCAGGCCCGGGACGACCGTGCCGCAGGCCGGATCGACGCCGCTGAGCTCGCGCGCGTCGAGGACGATGCGATCCGCGAGATCGTGCGCAAGCAGGAGGAGGTCGGCCTGCGCTCCGCGACGGACGGTGAGTTCCGCCGCGAGTCCTGGCACATGGACTTCATCTACCAGCTCGACGGCGTCACGAAGGAAGCCGGCCACATCAAGGTCAAGTTCCACAACGAGCAGGGCGACATCGAGTTCACGCCGGCCGCGCTCCACGTCGACGGCAAGATCGGCGTCTCCAGGGCGATCTTCGGCGACGCCTTCGAGTTCCTCCGGGAGACCGTCGAGACGAACGTCCCGAAGCTCACGATGCCCGTCCCCGAGCATGGTCCACTACCGAGGCGGCAAGGCGGCCGTCGACGAGACCGTGTACCCGACGATGGACGAGTTCTGGGCCGACCTGACGGCCGCGTACCGCGAGCAGGTGCGCCGGCTCGGCGAGCTCGGTTGCACCTACCTCCAGTTCGACGACACCAGCCTCGCCTACATGAACGACCCGCACCAGCGCGAGTACATCGCCTCGATCGGCGGCGACCCGGAGCGGCAGCACGTCGAGTACATCCGCCACATCAACGAGTCCCTCGCCGAGCGGCCGGCCGGCATGAGCGTGACGACCCACATGTGCCGCGGGAACTTCCGCTCCGGCTGGGCGGCGGAAGGGGGCTACGACTTCGTCGCCGAGGCGCTCCTGAACGAGCTCGAGGTCGACGGCTTCTTCATGGAATGGGACGACGAGCGCTCAGGCGGGTTCGAGCCGCTCCGCTTCCTGCCGAAGGGCGGTAAGCAGGTGGTGCTCGGGCTCGTGACGACGAAGCGGGGCGAGCTCGAGGACCGCGACGTGCTCCTGCGGCGGATCGAGGAGGCATCCGCATTTGCGCCGCTCGACCAGCTTTGCCTCTCGCCGCAGTGCGGCTTCTCCTCGACGGTCGAGGGGAACATGCTGAGCGAGGAGGAGCAGTGGGCCAAGCTCCGCCTGATCGTCGAGGTGGCCGAGGAGGTCTGGGGCTGACCCGCACCGTCCGCGACGCCGTCTTCGACGTCCTGGCTGAGCGCGACCTGACGACGATCTTCGCGAATCCGGGCTCGACGGAGGTGCCATTTCTCGCCGGGCTGCCGCAGAGCCTCACGTTCGTGCTCGCGCTGCACGAGGGCTCGGTCGTCGGGCTGGCGACGGGGTACGCGATCGGGCGCGACCGGCCCGCATTCGTCCTCCTGCACACGACGGCCGGGCTCGGCAACGCCGTCGGAGCGCTCGCGACCGCCCGCGTGAACCGAGCACCGCTCGTCGTCGTCGTCGGCCAGCAGGACCGTCGGCACCTCGTCTTCGAGCCGTTCCTCACCGGCCGGCTCCACGGCCTCGCGGGCGACTATCCGGTCTGGGTCGACCAGCCCGTGCGCGCCCAGGACGTGCCCGGCGCGGTCGCGCGGGCCTACCACGAGGCGCGCGCGCACAAGGGGCCGGCGCTCGTCGTCGTGCCGATGGACGACTGGTCGGCGCCCGTCGACGAGACGCGCGAGGACGCGGCGGCCGGAGAGGTGCTGCACGCGGCTGCCGCCGATGCGGCGGCGGTGGACGCGCTCGCCTCCTTCCTGGGCGACGCAGCCTCGCCGGCGCTCGTCGTCGGCGCCGGGGCGGACGACCCGGAGACCTGGGCGGCGCTCGTCGAGCTCGCCGAGCGGCTCGTCGCGCCGGTCTACCAGGAGTCGTTCGGCGCCCGCGCCGGCTTCCCGCAGGATCACCGGCTCTTCGCCGGCTTCCTGCCGGCCGACCGGACGCGGCTGCGGGCGACCCTCGACCCGTACGACAGGCTCGTCGTCGTCGGCGCCCCCGTCTTCCGCCAGTCGCCCTGGGCCGAGGGCAGGCTGACGCGGCCCGAGACGCGAATCGCGCTCGTCAGCGACGACGCGGGCGAGGTGCACCGCAGCCCGGTCGATCTCGCCGTCCACGCCCCGCCGGCCGCGGTCGTCGCGGCACTCGTGCAGCAGCTCCCGCAGCGCGAGGCTCCCGCTCCTGCCCAGTTCCGCCCGCCTCCCGCACCGCCACCCCCGCCCGAGGGCGAGCCCCTGACGGCGAGCCACGTGCTGGCCGCCCTCGCCGAGCGGCTCCCGCCCGATGCGGTCGTCGTCGAGGAGGCGCCGGTCGACCGCCCGGAGCTGCACGAGCGCCTGCCGGCCCGCGAGCCGCTCGGGTTCCTCAGCGCCGCCATGGGCGGCCTCGGCTTCGCGATCCCCGGCGCCGCCGGCTTGCGGCTCGCGCTGCCGGACCGCCCCGTGGTGGCCGTCGTCGGCGACGGCTCGTCGCTGTACGGCATCCAGGGGCTCTGGAGCGCCGCCCGCTACGGCGCGGGCGTCCTCTACGTGATCCTCGCGAACGGCGGCTACGCGATCATGGACCGCCTGGCGGAGCGCCACGGCGAGGACGCACCGTGGCCGAGCTTCGGCGAGGTTCGCATCTCCGACCTCGCCCGCGGGTTCGGCTGCGAGGCGCGCCGCATCGCGACGCACGCCGAGCTCGTGGCGGCGCTCGACGAGGCCGTGCCGACGCTCGCGTCACGGACGGCGCCGCTGCTGCTCGACGTCGAGATCGCCCCGACTTCGCACTTCGCGCCGTAGCGGGGAGGGAGCGCCCGCAGGCGCCCCCTCCCGCCTGGCCTTACGTGACGCGGAGCGTCCGCTGCAGCCTCGGCGTGCCCACCGAGCTGATCCTGTACGTGCCCTTCTTGAGCGATACCGTCCACGTCGCCCGCACGACGCCGCTGACGCTCGTCGACTTGTTCACGCCGGGCCCGGTGAGCTGGAAGTTCCGGGTCTTCGACGTGTCGTTGACGACGAACGTGTAGCGGCCGGCCGGCACGGTCGTGAGACCGACGCCGTCGAGCCGCAGCGCGATGAAGCGGCTCCCGACCGTCCCCTGCAGGTTCTTGCCGCCGGTGACGGTGCTCGGCACCATCGCCGCGAGATTCGGCAGGTTGGAGATGACGCCGTACTGCTTCGTGTACTGCGCGAGCTGCACAAGCTTCTGGCGGTCGACGAGTGGGCTCCAGATCGGCAGCCGGACGTTCCGCGAGGCCGCGGGCAGCAGGTCGCGGATCTCGTTCGGATTGGCCTGCGCGTACGAGAGCGAGCGGTTGATCGCCCGCCGGAAGCGCGCCGCCACGGCCGGGTTGCCCGTGATCCACTCGTTCAGCGCGCCGTAGCCGCCGATCGGCCAGAACCGTCCGAGCTCGGGGCCTGGTGCCATGACCGTGCGGCCGCCGTCGCTCAGGATCTGCGAGAGGAACGGCTCGGGCGTCCAGACCGCGTCGACCTGGCCGTTGCTGAGGGCCGAGCGCATCGCCGGGAACGGCAGTGCGAGCAGGTTGACGGAGTTCGGGTCGACGCCGCGCTTCTGCAGGGCGGCGCGGATCATCACCTCGCCGACGCCCTTGAGGGCGTTCACGGCGACCGTCTTGCCTCTGAGGTCGGCCGGCCCGCGGATCGAGCTGTCGCCCTTGACGAGGATGTTCTGCCAGTTGTCGTCGTTCGACGTGCCCTCCACTTCGCTCGCGGCGACCGCCGTGAACGGGATCCCCTGCGTGCGCGCGATCATCATCGGGACGTAGCCGAGGTAGCCGATGTCGGCGTTCTTGTTCGCAACCGCGAGGACGACGTCGTTGCCGCTCTGCAGCGTCGTCTTGCTGATCTCGATGCCCTCTTCCTGGAAGAAGCCCTTGCGGATGCCGAGGTCCATCGGCAAGCGCGTTGGCGATCGGCAGGGTCGCGACCCGTACGGTGGCTGTCTGCTGCTGCGTGGCCTGTGCGCTCGACGTGACGCCGACGAGCACGGTCGCCGCGAGCGCCGTCACGAGCAGGCGGCCGCGGCGGCCGGTCCTTCCGGTGGCCACTTCGGTCATGTCCACTCCTTTCCTCGAACGTCGATCGATCTCATGCGTGGGCGAGGTCGGCGGGAGCGACCGGCTCGGGGGCCGCGGCCTGCTCCCGCTTGATCAGGCGGTACACGTGCGCTCTGAGGTGGGTGAAGTCGGGCAGCTCCTTCGTCGCGAGCTGGTCGCGAGGTCGGGGAAGCGGGACGGGGACGATCTCCTTGACCTCGGTCGGAGAGTGGGTGAGGACGACGACGCGGTCGGCGAGGTACACGGACTCGTCGATGTCGTGCGTGACGAACAGGATCGTGATCCCGTACTCGTCGCGCACGCGGAGGATCAGATCCTCGAGGTCGCCGCGCGTCTGTGCGTCGACGGAGGCGAACGGCTCGTCCATCAGCAGCACCGCCGGCTGGTAGGCGAGCGCCCGCGCGATCGCCACCCGCTGCTGCATGCCGCCGGAGAGCTCCCAGGGGTGATGGTCGATGAAGCGCGTCAGCCCCACCGCCTCCAGCGACTCCTCCACGAGCTCCTGGCGCTTCGCGCGCGACAGCTGCTTGTGCCGCAGCGGCAGCAGCACGTTGTTGCGCACGGTCGCCCAGGGCAGCAGCGAGCGGCTGTACTCCTGGAAGACGAGCGCGAGCTCCTCCGGCGGCCCGGTCACCTGCTTGCCGTTCAGCAGCACGCGGCCCCGAGTCGGCTGCATCAGGCCGCCGATGCACTTGAGGAGCGTCGTCTTGCCGCAGCCGGACGGCCCGACGACACAGGCGAACTCGCCCGCCGCGACCGTGAGCGAGACGTCGCCGATGGCGTGCGTCGCGCGCTCGCCCGCGCCGTACGTCTTGCCGAGGCCCTCGACCCGGAGCAGCGCCTGGTCGCCGGCCTCGCTCATGCCGACGTCGCCGCCCGCCAGCCGCGGTGCCAGGCGAGGAAGCGACGCTCGGCGAGGATGAACAGGAGGTTGAGCAGGTAGCCGAGCACGCCGATCAGCAGGATCGCGGCCCACATCGGCGCCATCTCGAACGTGTTCTTCGAGACCAGGAGGACGTAGCCGACGCCGTTCGTGCTGGAGAAGTACTCCGCGAGCACCATGATGATGACGGCGAGCGAGAGGCTGTTCCGCATCCCCGCAGCGATCTGGGGCATGGCGGCCGGCAGCACGATGCGCCGGATCCGCTCCGCACCGCGGATCCCGTAGGAGCGGGCCGTCTCGAGCAGCGTCGGCTCGATGCTCCGCACGCCGTCCATCGCATTCAGCAGGATCGGGAAGAAGCAGAAGAAGGCGATGAAGCCGACCTTCTGGACGTTGCCGATCGAGTGCAGCAGGATGATCGAGATCGGCAGCAGCGCGGGCGGTGGCAGGTTGCGCCAGAACTCGATGTGCGGCATCGCGGCGACGCGTCCCCGCCGCGAGAGGCCGAGCGGGATGCCGACCGCGATGCCGAGGACGACGGCGATCGCGAAGCCGAGCAGGACGCGCACGAGGCTCGGCACGACGTGCTCCGTGAACTGGGAGAACAGCCAGATGTTCTGGAACTCGACGAGGATCGTCGAGAGCCGCGGGAAGAACTGGGAGTCCGCCCGCACCGTCCAGACCTGCCAGGCGACGAGCAGCGCGATCGGGACGGCGATCTCGGCGCCGATCGCAAGCGGCGTGTAGGCGCGGGATCTCACGAGGCCGTCCCTCGCTGCGACGGGTGCCAGCGCAGGACGCGGCGCTCCGCCGCGCTGACCGAGAAGTGGATCGCGAGGCCGAGGATGCCCGTGGCGAGCGCGTAGGCGTAGAGCTCCTCGTTCAGGCCGTACGACGAGGCGTAGTTGACCTCCTGGCCGAGGCCGGGGATGCCCATGAAGAGCTCCGCGGTGAACGCGAGGATGAGCGAGACCTGGGAGGCGATCCGGAAGCCGGTGAGGATGTACGGCACGGCGCTCGGGAGCGTGATCCGGTAGAGGCTCTCGAACCGCCCGAGCTCGAAGGAGCGACCGGTGTCGAGCGCGAGCGGGTCGACGTCGCGAACGCCGTAGATCGTCTGGATCAGGAGCGGCCAGAAGGCCCCGAACGTGGCGAGGAAGATCTCGCTCTGCAGCGTCGTGCCCAGCGTGAGGAAGAGGAGCGGGATGAGCGCGGCCGACGGGATGGGGCGCAGGAACTCGATCGGCACCCGCAGCGCACGCAGCGCGAACTGGTTCGTGCCGAGGAAGATCCCGAGCGGCACGGCGAGGACCGTCGCCAGGACGAGCCCGAGCGCCCAACCGCGCACGGTCTGGACGAACGACGTCCAGAAGTGGCTCGTCTGGGCGAGCGACCAGAGCTTGTCGACGGTCGTGCTCGCCGCCGGCAGGTCGGTCTCCGAGATGATGCCGGTCCTCGTGACGAGCTCCCAGACGACGAGCGCGGCAACCACGGACACGACCGCCAGCACCACGTCGCCGAGACGCCGCGGTCTGCGCACCGACGCACGGCCGACGCCGTCCACGCCTCGGGCAGGGCGCACGACCTGGCCAGGGGCCGCCATGGCGCGATGTATACAACATCGGCCGCTGCGGGCGCACACGGTCGCTGATCGGGAGGCCGTGTAGGGTTTTGCATACAAATGCCGCGGCCCAGCCCGACGTGGTCGTAGCAAGCGCGCAGCGGGCCTCCGCGCGTGCCGGCTTCGTGCCGCTCGGCGTCCATCTCGTCGGCAGCGTCCCCCTCTCGACCGCCGCCGAGGTCTTCTCGCACGCTCGGCGCGGGGCTCGGCGACCGGCTCAGGCGACTCCCCGACGGAGAGACCGGGCCACGCGCAGACTGGATCGTCTGGCAGTACCCGGTTCTCAGCTCCCGGGCGTCGTTCGAGGTCGCGCCGCCGGAGCCGCACTCGTACCGCGCGCTGCCGCGCCTGCGCCTCCGCCGCGACGGCGAGGCGCCCGACCTCGAGTTCGAGCAGCTCGGCTACGCCGAGGCGGCCGTGGCGTCGTTCCGCGTCTTCGCCACGCTCAAGCGCGACGGCGTCGTGCCGCGAGGCTGCAGGTTCCAGGTCTCGCTGCCGACACCGCTCGCGCCCGTGAGCGCCTTCGTCGCGCTCGACGACCAGTCCGTCGTCGAGCCCGCCTACGAGCGCGCGATGCTCGCCGACCTCGCCCGGATGCTGGAGGAGATCCCCCACGACCAGCTCGCGCTGCAGTGGGACACGAACTTCGAGGTCGGCATGCTCGAGGGCGACGTGCCGGCCTGGTTCCCGGACGTCCGGGGCGGGATCCTCGAGCGGCTCCTGCGCATCAGCAGCGTCGGTGCCGGCGGCCGTCGAGCTCGGCTTCCACTTCTGCTCGGGCCACGACGAGGCGCGCCCGCGCACGGTGCCGGGCGACCTCGGGCGCATCGCCGACCTCGCGAACGCGCTCGCGGCCGGCCTCGAGCGACCGATCTCGTGGATCCACATGCCCGTGCCGCGCGGGTGCGCACGACGAGGCGTTCTTCGCACCCCTCGCAGGCCTCCGGCTCCAGGCGGCGACCGAGCTCTACCTGGGGCTGATCCATCCCGGCGAGAGCGAGGACGACGCACGCCGTGCGATCGCCGCGGCGCACGCCGCCGACACCGAGTTCGGGATCGCGACGCCCTGCGGCTGGGGCCGGCTGCCGCAGCGCGCCGTCGCCGAGCTCGTCGCGGCGCACACGGCGTTGAGCCGTCCGGTCTCCGACCCTCGGCCGCGCCGGGCTACGTGTTCGCCTGGCCCGACGACTTCGAGCGCGTGCCCGACGAGCAGTGGGTCGACGAGCCCGTCGACGAGTTCGGGCTCCACTACGACACGGTCGAGAACCACGGCTGGTACCGCAACCTCGACCCGACGGTCGAGCAGCTCGCGGCAGACCTGCGGGAGGGCGAGGTGCTCGTCGACTACTCGGGCGGGACGGGGATCCTGCTCGACCGGCTCCGGCTGCGCATCTTCGACCGCCAGGTCGGGATGGTGATCGTCGACAGCTCGCCGAAGTTCCTGCGGGTCGCCGTCGAGCGGCTCGCGACGGACGAGCGGGTCGCCTTCCGCCGCCTGCGCTTCCTCCGGGAGGAGCGGCGTCTCGAGGACGTCGACGAGGCGCTCGGCCCGACCTTCCCGGGCGCCGACCACCTGGTCTCGACGAACGCGATCCACCTCTACGAGAACCTCGGCGCCACCCTGGCCGCGTGGGCGCGCGTGCTGCGGCCCGGGCGGCCGCGTCCGGATCAACTCGGGCAACCTGCGGAACCCGCGCGCCGCCGAGAACGAGTGGATCATCGACGAGACCGTGTACGTCGTCCACGAGGTGGCGACGGGGCTCGTTCGCACCGATCCGCGCTGGGCCGCGTACCGCGACGTGCTCGACGACGAGGAGCGCGCTGCAGGCATACCTCGACTGGCGCGACCGCGTCTTCCTCGCGCCGCGACCGCTCGACCACTACCTCGACGCGCTGCGCGAGGCCGGGTTCCGAGTCGACGACGTCTCCGAGCAGACGATCGAGGCGAGCGTGGAGGAGTGGTACGAGTTCCTCGCCGCCTACGCCGACGCCGTGCTCGGCTGGGTCGGCGGGTCGGCGAAGGTCGACGGCGTGCCGGCGTCGGAGGAGGCGGCGGCGGATCGCCTCGACCTCCTGCGGGAGTCTCTGAACACGATCTTCGGCGGCAGGCCGACCTTCCGCTGTTGCTGGACCTACATCACTGCGACGCGCACCTAGCGTGAGGAGGCACACATGACGACGCAGGCAGTCGACGTTCGCCGGGCACAGCAGTACATCGGCGGCGAGTGGACGGACGCCGCCGACGGCCGCACCTTCGAGGATCGCGATCCCTTCACCGGCGACGTCGTCGCCGAGGTTCCCGCCGGCGGCCGCGAGGACGCCCGCCGAGCCGTCGAGGCGGCCGCCGCCGCGTTCCCGGAGTGGTCGCAGACGCCCCCGGAGGCGCGACAGCGCGTCTTCCTCAAGGCCGCGGACATCCTCGAGTCGCGCACGGACGAGGTCGTCGAGCTGCTCGCGCGCGAGACCGGGTGCAGGGTTCGGCTTCGGCATGTTCCAGCTGCACTTCGTGCCCGGGCTGCTGCGCCAGGCGGCCGCGCTCCCCTACGCGCCGCTCGGCGAGGTGCTGCCCACGGACACCCCCGGGCGGCTCGCGATGGGCGTGCGGCAGCCGGTCGGCGTCGTCGGGGCGATCGCGCCCTGGAACGCGGCTCTCATCCTCTCCGCGCGCTCGCTCGCCGCGCCGCTCGCGCTCGGCAACACCGTCGTGCTGAAGCCGTCGGAGTGGTCTCCCATCGCCGGCGGCCTGCTCTGGGGGGAGATCCTCGGGGAGGCGGGGCTGCCTGCCGGCGCCCTCAACGTCGTCACGCACGCCCCCGGAGAGGCGGCGCCGATCGGCGAGGAGCTCATCGAGCATCCAGCGGTTCGGCGGCTCAACTTCACCGGCTCCACGGCGACCGGCCGCAAGCTGGCGGAGGCGGCCGGCCGCCACCTGAAGCGCATCCTGCTCGAGCTCGGCGGCTACAACCCGCTGATCGTGCTCGGGGACGCGGACGTCGAGTACGCCGTCAACGCGTCCGCGTTCGGCGCCTTCCTGCACCAGGGCCAGATCTGCATGTCGACGCGAAAGATCCTCGTCGACCGCTCGATCGCCGACGAGTTCACCGAGCGGCTGGCCGAGAAGACCCGCGGCCTCAAGGTCGGCGACCCGAAGGAGCACGACACGATCATCGGGCCGCTGATCAGCGAGCAGGCACTCGAGACGGTGCGGGGCCGCGTCGACGAGGCCGTGGCGAAGGGAGCGAAGGTGCTCGCCGGCGGCGAGGCCGTCGGCCCGGCCTTCCAGGCGACGCTCTTGACGGACGTGCCCGAGGACTCGGCCTTCGCGAGGGAGGAGACGTTCGGGCCGGTGGCGGCGATCGAGGTGGTCGACGGCGCGGACGAGGCCGTCCGGCGCGCGAACGCGTCCCCGTACGGGCTGAGCGCCGGGATCATCACCGGCGATCCCGACCGGGGCTTCGCCCTCGCACAGCGGCTCGAGAGCGGGATCGTGCACGTCAACGACCAGACGGTCGCGGACGAGCCGCAGATGCCGTTCGGCGGCGTCAAGGACAGCGGCTACGGGCGGTTCGGCGGCCGGGCGGTGGCCGACGAGTTCACCGAGCTGCGCTGGATCACCGTCCAGAACGGCCCTCATCCGTACCCGTTCTAGGACGCGTGCGGACACAGGTCGCCATCGTCGGAGCGGGGCCTGCGGGGCTCACGCTCGCGCGGCTCCTCGCCCGGGCGGGGATCGAGTCGGTCGTCCTCGAGGACCGCTCGCGCGAGTACGTGGAGCAGCGAATCCGCGCCGGGGTGCTCGAGCAGGGCACGGTCGACCTCCTCCGCGACGCGGGCGTGGCGGAGCGGCTCGACCGCGAGGGCATCGTCCACGGCGGCATCCACCTCCAGTTCGACGGCGAGCGCCACCACGTGCCGATGCGACGAGCTGACAGGAGCCGTCGATCGTGATCTACGGCCAGACCGAGGTCGTGAAGGACCTGATCGCCGCCCGCCTCGACGAGGGCCTGCCGCTCCTGTTCGAGGTCGACGACGTCGCCCTGCACGACGTCGACTCCGACCGGCCCCGCGTCACGTACACGCACGAGGGAAGCGCCGTCGAGCTCGAGTGCGACGTGGTCGCGGGCTGCGACGGGTACCACGGCGTCTGCCGCGGGTCGATTCCGTCCGGCCTCCTGAGCACGTTCGAGCGCGAGTACCCGTTCGGCTGGCTCGGCATCCTGGCGGAGGTCGAGCCGTCGATCGACGAGCTTGTCTACGCGTACAGCGAGCGAGGCTTCGCGCTGCTGTCGCTCCGCTCGCCGCGCCTCTCCCGCTACTACGTCCAGGTGGCGCACGACGAGGACGTTCGCCTGTGGCCCGACGACCGCGTCTGGGACGAGCTGCAGCACCGGACCGCCGTCGACGGCTGGGAGCTCGAGGAGGGGCCGATCCTCGAGAAGGCCGTCACCGGCATGCGGAGCTTCGTCTGCGAGCCGATGCAGCACGGGCGTCTCTACCTCGCCGGCGACGCCGCGCACATCGTCCCCCCGACGGGGGCGAAGGGCCTCAACCTCGCCATCCACGACGTTCGCGTGCTCGCCGAGGCGCTCGTCGACTGGTACGCGAGCGGCGACGACGCCGGCCTGCGCGCGTACTCCGAGACGTGCCTGCGGCGGGTCTGGCGCTGCGAGCACTTCTCCTGGTGGATGACGACCATGCTGCACCTGCACCCCGAGGCGAACGCGTTCGACCGCAGGCTGCAGCTCTCGCAGCTGCGCCACGTGACGAGCTCGCAGGCGGCGGCAACCGCGCTCGCGGAGAACTACGTCGGGGTCGTCGATGTCTGAGCTGCTCGCCTTGCGGGAGGCCGTCGCGGGCCTCGTGCGCGACGGAGACACCGTCGCTCTCGAGGGCTTCACGCACCTGATCCCGCATGCCGCCGGGCACGAGCTCATCCGCCAGGGCAGACGGGACCTGACGCTCGTGCGGATGACGCCCGACGTGATCTACGACCAGCTGATCGGCATGGGCTGCGCACGGAAGCTCGTCTTCTCGTGGGGCGGGAATCCCGGGCGTCGGCTCGCTCCACCGGCTCCGCGACGCGGTCGAGCACGGCTGGCCGGGGCCGCTCGAGCTCGAGGAGCACTCCCACGCGGGCATGGCGGCCGCGTACGCCGCCGGAGCCGCCGAATCTCCCGTTCGGCGTGCTGCGCGGCTACGCGGGCAACGACCTCGCGCGCCCACACGCGCCTCGCGGCGATCGCGTGCCCGTTCACCGGCGAGGAGCTCACGGCCGTGCCACGCGCACCGCCCGGACGTCGGCATCGTCCACGCCCAGCGCGCCGACCGGCGCGGCAACGTGCAGCTCTGGGGGATCCTCGGCGTGCAGAAGGAGGTCGTGCTCGCCTCCGGCCCGCACGATCGTGACCGTCGAGGAGATCGTCGACGAGCTCGAGCCCGTGCCGGGCGCGATCGTCCTGCCGGCCTGGGTGATCGACGCCGTCTGCGTGGCGCCGCGCGGCGCGCACCCGTCGTACGCGCACGGCTACTACGACCGCGACAACGACTTCTACGTCCGCTGGGACGCGATCAGCCGCGACCGCGATACGTTCCGCGCGTGGATGGAGCAGCACGTGCTCGGCACGGCCGACGTGGCGCAGTACCGCGCAGCCAGGAGCGGCGCGTGAGCGTCGCCGACCTACACCGCGGACGAGATGATGGCCGTCGAGGCGGCGCGCCGGCTCCGCGACGGCAGCGTCTGCTTCGTCGGCATCGGGCTGCCGAGCCTCGCCTGCAACCTCGCGCGCGCGACGCACGCGCCCGCGCACCGTGCTCGTCTACGAGAGCGGCACGATCGGCGCCAAGCCCGACGGTGCTGCCGCTTTCGATCGGCGACGGCGAGCTGGCCGAGACCGCCGACGTGGTCGTCTCGGTGCCGGAGATGTTCGCGTACTGGCTGCAGGGCGGCCGGATCGACGTCGGCTTCCTCGGCGCCGCGCAGATCGACCGGCACGGCAACCTGAACAGCACCGTCATCGGCGACTACGACGCCCCCACGGTGCGGCTGCCCGGCGCCGGCGGCGCACCCGAGATCGCGACCGCCGCGCGCGAGGTCTTCGTGATGCTGCGACAGACGCCGCGCTCCTTCGTCGAGCAGCTCGACTTCCGGACGAGCGTCGGCGCGAGGGTCACGGTCGTCGTCACCGACCTCGGCATCCTCGAGCCCGACGGAGGCGAGCTGACGCTGACGCAGCTGCATCCCGGCGTGGAGGTCGAGCAGGCGCGCGCGGCGACGGGCTGGGAGCTCCGGGTCGCCGACGACCTGCGCGAGACGCCGCCGCCGACCGACCGCGAGCTCGAGGCGCTGCGCTCGCTGAGGACGAAAGGGGAGGCCGCGTGAGCGACGTCGATCCTCCGTACCTCCACGACGGACTATCGCTCGACGGTCGCGCGCTCGCCGGGCCGCACCCTGCTGCCGCTGCCCGAGGAGGTGCACGCGCTGGCGGCGCCGGTGTTCGGCGACGACGCGATCGGGCGAGCTCGACCACGACCTCACGGGCAGGGCGACGGCGAGCCGCTCGGCGAGCGCATCATCGTCACCGGCCGCGTGCTCGACGAGGACGGCCGGCCCGTGCCGAGCGCGCTCGTCGAGGTCTGGCAGGCGAACGCCGCCGGGCGCTACCACCACGACGGCGATCAGCACCCGGCGCCGCTCGACCCGAACTTCACCGGCGCCGGTCGCACGCTCACCGACGCCGACGGCGCGTACCGCTTCGTCACGATCAAGCCCGGCGCCTATCCCTGGCAGAACCACCCCAACGCCTGGCGCCCGGCACACATCCACTTCTCGCTCTTCGGACGCGCGTTCGTCCAGCGGCTCGTGACGCAGATGTACTTCCCGGGCGACCCGCTCTTCCCGTTCGACCCGATCTTCAACTCCGTGCGCGACCCGGCCGCGCGCGAGCGGCTCGTGTGCCGGCTTCGACCTCGAGACGACCGAGCCGGAGTGGGCGCTCGCCTACCGCTTCGACATCGTCCTCCGGCGGACACCGTTCGAGGAATGAGGACCGCCGTCGCAGACGGTCGGCCCGTTCTTCTGCCTCGGGCTCTGCGGCCGCCCGCAGAACGAGCTGCCCGGGCGGGACCGTGGAGCTCGGTGGGCGAGTGCTCGACGGCGACGGAGCCCCGGTCGAGGACGCGATCGCTGGAGCTGTGGGATCCCGCCGTGGGCTTCGGCCGCTGCGGCACGGACGCGGACGGCCGGTACCGCTTCCTCGTGCCCGCCGGCGTCCGCCGGCTCGAGGTGATGGTCTTCGCGCGCGGGCTGCTGAAGCCGGTGCTGACCCGCCTCTACGCGCCCGGCGAGGAGGCGGAGGACGCGACGATGGTCGCCGAGCGAGACGGCGACGGGCTGCGCTTCGACGTCCGCCTGCAGGGGGAGCGGGAGACGGCGTTCTTTGAGCTCTGACGCTCTTCGGCCCGATCTTCGTCCCGGACGAGCTGCGCGAGGCCGTCTCGGCGCGTGCCTGGGTGCAGGCGATGCTCGACGCCGAGCGTGCGCTCGCCGCGCGCGCGCGGGATCGACGGCGTCGCGGCCGCCTGCGACGCATCGCTCTACGACATCGCCGCGCTGGCGCGCGAGGGCCGCGCCGCCGGGAACCCGGTCGAGCCGCTCGTCCGCGCGCTCCGCGAGCGGAGCGGCGTCGCGCGAGGCGCACGTCGGCGCGACGAGCCAGGACATCCTCGACACCGCCGCGATGCTCGTCGCGCGCGGCGCGCGCGGACGCTCGTCGTCGCCGAGCTCGACGGTGCCGCTCGCGCGTGCGCCGAGCTCGCCGAGACGCACCGCGGCACGGTGCTCGCCGCGCGCACGCTGCTGCAGCAGGCGGTGCCGACGACGTTCGGGCTGAAGGCGTCGACGCTGGCTCGTCGGGCTGCTGCACGCGCGCCGCAGGCTGCTCGGCGTGCGGCTGCAGGCGCAGCTCGGCGGCGCGGGCGGGACGCTTGCGCTCCTCGGCGAGAACGGCATCGAGGTCCTCCAGGCGTACGCGCGCGAGCTCGAGCTCGAGGAGCCCGTCGTGCCGTGGCACGCGACGCGCGGGCCCGTCGCTCGAGCTCGCCGGCGCGCTCGACCTCGTCGCCGGCGCGGCCGCGAAGATCGGCCTCGACGTCGCGCTGCTCGCGCAGGACGAGGTCGCGCGAGGTGCGCCCCGCCCCGGGCGGCGTCTCGTCGACGATGCCGCACAAGCGAAACCCCGTCGACGCCGTCCTCGCGCGCGCCTGCGCGCGGCGGGCGCACGCGCTCGCGACCGGCTTCGCCGGCGAGCACGAGCACGAGCGGGCGGCGGGCGCCTGGCACGCGGAGTGGGAGCCGCTCGGCGGAGCTCCTCGCGCACGAGCGGAGGCGCGGTCGCGGCGGCGCGGGCGGCGCTCGCGGGCCTCGAGGTCGACGCCGAGCGGATGCGCGCCAACGTGCGGCCGAGACGCACCTCGGAAGCGGGCCGCGAAGGTCGAGCCCGAGGACTACCTCGGCTCCGCGGGCGCGTTCGTCGACCGCGCGCTCGCCGCCTACCGCGAGGAGCTCGGCTGACCCTCCATCACGTCGCCGAGGGGAGCGGCGAGCCGCTCGTCCTCGCGAGCTCGCTGGGTACGACGCACCGCATGTGGGACCCGAACGCTGGCCGCGCTCGCCGCGCCGGTACCGCGTGGTGCGCTACGACCATCCGGGGCACGGCGAGTCGCCGGCCGGCCCGGCGACGATCGAGGGGCTGGCGCACGAGACGCTCGGGCTCGCCGACGAGCTCGGGCTCGAGCGCTTCGCCTTCTGCGGTCTCTCCCTCGGCGGCATGGTCGGCATGTGGCTCGCCGCGCACACGCGAACGGGTGTCGCGGCTCGTCCTCGCCTGCACCGCGCCGTACCTCCCGCCGCCGGAGCAATGGCTCGAGCGCGCAGCGACGGTGCGCGAGCAGCGGCGTCGAGGCGATCGCCGACGCGGTCGTCGCCCGCTGGTTCACGCCGCGGTTCGGCGACAGCGACGGCCTGGCGCGCGCAGCTCGCCTCGACCCCGGCCGAGGGCTACGCCCGCTGCTGCGAGGCGATCGGCGGGATGGACTTGCGCGCGGACCTCGCGCGAATCAAGGTCCCGACCACGGTGATCCTCGGACGGCACGACCCGGTCGTCGACGACGACAACAGGCGCCAGCTCGCGGAGCTGGGCCCCGTCGTCGAGCTCGATGCCGCCCACCTCGCGAGCGTCGAGCAGCCGGCGGCGTTCAACGAGGCGGTGCTCGCGTGAGCGACGAGGGGATGAGGGTGCGCCGCGAGGTGCTCGGCGACGACCACGTCGACCGCGCCGTCGCGGGCACGACCGACCTGACGCGCGACTTCCAGGAGCTGATCACGCGCTACGCGTGGGGCGAGATCTGGACGCGCCCCGGTCTCGACCGGCGGACGCGGAGCGCGATCACGCATGACCGCCCTCGTCGCGCTCGGCCACTACGACGAGCTGGAGATGCACGTGCGGGCCGCGCTCCGCAACGGCCTGACGCCGGACGAGATCAAGGAGGTGCTGCTCCAGTGCGCGATCTACTGCGGCGTCCCGGCGGCGAACCATGCGTTCAAGGTCGCGCAGCGCGTGCTCGAGCCGCCCGTCAGCGAAGGTTGACGGTCGTCCGCAGGAGGTCCCACTCGCCGCCGTCGCGGCAGCGGTCGTGGTTCCAGTACCCACTCGGTGCGGTGCGCCGGGTCATGTTGATCGCAAGCGTGCGGAGGTAGTCGCTCCGCCGGGGGCCCAGGCCGATCTGCCGGGCGGCGAACGAGACGAGCTGCACCGCGAAGCAGTTCGTCTGCGCCTCGTTCCTGATCCCGTAGGCGTGGAGCGTCTCGTGCAGCGCCACCGTGAGCCCGAACGCTCGCCGGGCACTCGGGACGCGGGTGTCGAGCAGCCCCTGGATCCAGGTGCAGACATCCGGAGCGAGGTGCAGCCAGCGCGGCTGCTTGCCGAGCCAGAAGCCCGCGACGGACGTGTTGCCTTGGTGCACGACGAAGTCGGCGCTCCGTGCGACCGCGTCGAAGTCGGGCTCCGTCCAGCAGCCGATCGCGAGCGTCCGCGGGAGGCCGAGCTCCTTCATCGTCTCGTAGACGACGTCCGTGAGCCGCTGGTGCTTGATCGAGCGGTCGCCCGTGTAGCGGTTCCGCGTCGGCAGCGTCGGCGCCGAGTGCCACGTCTTCGTGCTCTCCTGCGTCGTCGGCTTCGGCGCCGCGGTGGGAGGCGTCGCCGGGCGGGTGGCAGGGGGTTTGGTCGTCGGGGGCGTGGTGGTCGCGGGCGGAGTCGTCGCAGGCGGGGTCGCGGGCGCCTGCTCGAGCCGGAATGCGAACGGCCCGCTGATCGTCTTCTGCGAGGTCGTCGATCCGTCCTCGAGCCGCCGGTAGTCGAGCCACCAGTAGTACGTGCGGCCGGGTCGCATCAGCACCGTGCTGACCGAGCAGACGTGCTTGCCCGGCTCGACCCAGGGGCGGAAGGCGGTTCCGTTGCAGGACGCCACCACGGATCCGGCCGGTGTGCCCGACGAGTTGATCGCCGGCGAGTCGGACACCCAGACGAACGGCTCCGAGTCGCGGCCGTCGAGATAGACGAGGAAGTCGAGCCGCTCCGGTGACACGATGTAGCCGATCCCGCTCGTCGTGACGGCGACGGTCTGGCCGATCGGCTGCACGCCGTAGCCCGCCCTTGCGATTCCGGGCGCGAGAACGGCGGCGGCGACCGCCACCGTGAGAACGGCGAGACCCCGACGGCTCATATGACTTGTAATAGGGATCGCCGGAATCGGCGTCAACAACCGGAAGGGTGAACCGCGCCGGGACACGACTGGCTCGATCACTAGGCTCCGAGCGCGATGAAGGTCCTCACCGTCGTCGGCAACCGGCCGCAGTTCATCAAGGCCGCGCCGCTTGCGCTCGCGCTCCGCGAGGCGGGGATCGAGGAGGTCTCGCTGCACACGGGGCAGCACTACGACCGCGAGCTCTCGCAGGTCTTCTACGAGGAGCTCGGCGCTCGCCGCCCCCCTCCTACTCGCTCGACACGCGCTCGGCCGACCCGGAGCTGATGCGTCCCGGCCTGCTCGACGTGCTCGCGGCCGAGCGGCCGGATGTCACGCTCGTCTTCGGCGACACGAACTCGACGCTCGCCGGCGCGCAGGCGGCGGTGGCCGCGGGCGTCCCGGTGGCGCATGTCGAGGCGGGCCTGCGGAGCGGCGACCTGTCCATGCCGGAGGAACGCAACCGGATCGCGGTCGACCGGATCGCCGACCTTCTCCTGTGCCCGGACGAGCGGTCGCGCGAGCTCCTCGAGGCGGAGGGCGTGCCCGGCCGGATCGAGGTCGTCGGCGACGTGATGGCGGACGCGAGCAGGCTCTTCGCGCCGCTGGCGCGCGAGCGCGTCCGGCTCGAGCACGAGCCGCGCTCGTACGTCGTCGCGACCATCCACCGCGAGGCGAACGTCGTCCAGCCCCGCCTCGGCCGCCTCGTCGAGGGCCTGAATCGCCTCGCTGATCCGGTCGTCTTCCCCGCCCACCCGCGCACGAGGGCGGCGCTCGAGCGCGAGCACCTCGCGCTTGCCCCGCACGTCGAGCTCGTCGAGCCGCTCGGCTACTTCGAGCTCGCGGCGCTCGCCTCGCAGGCGCGCGTCATCCTGACGGACTCCGGCGGCCTGCAGAAGGAGGCCTACTGGTACGGCGTGCCGTGCGTGACGATGCGGCCGTCGACGGAGTGGATCGACACCGTCGACGTCGGCGCGAACGTGCTCGTCGACGACGACCCGGACGCGCTCGTCCGGGCGGTCGAGACCGCCCGCATGCCGGCCGATCGGCCCGTGCTCTACGGCGACGGGCACGCGTCAGAGCGAATCGCGGCGACGCTCGTCGGTAGGATCGTGCGCCGATGACGACCGACGTGGCCATCGTTGGCGCCGGCTACGTCGGCGTGCCGCTCGCCGAGGTGTTCGCCGACGCGGGCCGCTCCGTCCTGCTCGTCGACCGGGACGCCGAGCGCGTCGCGATGCTGAACCGCGGCGAGAGCTACATCGAGGACGTCCCCTCGGCGACGCTCGAGCGGCTCGTCCGGCGAGCGCGGCCTGCGCGCGACGACGGACTACGACGAGCTGCGAGACGCCGACGCGATCCTGATCGCGCTGCCGACGCCGCTCTCGAAGCAGCGCGAGCCGGATCTCTCGATCGTCACCGCGGCGACCGCGGAGATCGCGAAGCGGCTGCGGGCGGGGCACCTCGTCGTGCTCGAGTCGACGACCTACCCCGGCACCACCCGCGAGGAGCTGCTGCCGCGGCTCGAGGCGACCGGCCTGAAGGTGGGCGAGGACTTCTGGCTCGCGTTCTCGCCGGAGCGCGTCGATCCCGGGCGCGAGGACTGGACGACGAAGAACGTGCCGAAGGTCGTCGGCGGCATCACCGAGGCGTGCACCGAGAAGGCGGCCGCGCTCTACGAGGGCGCCGTCGACACGGTGCACCGGGTCTCGTCGCCGGAGGCGGCGGAGCTGACGAAGCTGCTCGAGAACATCTTCCGCTCGGTCAACATCGCCCTCGTCAACGAGCTGGCGCAGCTCTGCGACCGGCTCGAGATCGACGTCTGGGAGGTGATCGGCGCGGCGGCCACCAAGCCGTTCGGCTTCATGAGCTTCAAGCCCGGCCCCGGCCTCGGCGGCCACTGCATCCCGATCGACCCGTTCTACCTCACCTGGAAGGCGCGCGAGTACGGCTTCTACACGGAGTTCATCGAGCTGGCCGGCAAGGTGAACGAGAACATGCCCTACTACTGCCGCTCGCTCATCTCGCAGGCGCTGAACCACGGGCGGGAGCAGTCGCTGAAGGGCTCGCAGATCCTCGTGCTCGGCGTGTCGTACAAGCCGGGGATCGGCGACGTGCGCGAGTCGCCGGCGCTGAAGCTGATCGAGCTGCTGCGCGCCGCCGGCGCCGAGGTCAGCTACCACGACCCGCACGTGCCGGAGCTCCCCGGCCTCGGCCTCGCGTCCGTCCCGCTCGAGCCGGAGCCGTACGACTGCGTCGCGATCGTCACCGACCACCCCGGCATCGACTACGGCGCGCTGGTCGACGACGGCGCGGTCATCGTCGACTTCCGCAATGCCACCGGCGACAAGGGCCGGGCGCGCGCCGAACGTCTGGAAGCTCTAGGTGGCCAGGCTCGGCCAGATCGGCCTCGGCTACTGGGGCAAGAACCTCGTCCGCAACTTCGACGAGCTCGCCGAGCTCGCCTGGCTCTGCGACGTCTCCGAGGAGCTGCGCGCGCAGCATCGCGGCGCGGTATCCCGAGGCGCGCGTGACGGCGGACTTCGACGAGCTGCTCGGCGACGACGGCCTCGACGCCGTCGTGATCGCGACGCCGGTGCCCGACCCACTACGCGCTCGCGAAGCAGGCGCTCGAGGCGGGCAAGCACGTCTTCGTCGAGAAGCCGCCGGCGATGAAGGGCGCCGAGATGGAGGAGCTCCTGCGGCTCGCGCGGGAGCAGCGCGCTCGTGCTCATGCCGGGCCACCTGCTCCTCTACCACCCGGGCGTCCTCAAGCTGAAGGAGCTCCTCGACAGCGGCGAGCTCGGCGAGCTCCTGTGCGTGTACTCGAACCGCCAGAACCTCGGCATCATCCGCCGCGACGAGAACGCGCTCTGGTCGCTCGGCGTGCACGACCTCTCCGTCATCCTCCAGCTCGTCGGCGAGGAGCCCGACGCGGTTGCCGCGAACGGCAACGCGTTCCTGAACCCGGGCGTCGAGGACGTCGTCTTCTGCTACCTGCGCTTCCCCTCGGGGAAGATCGCGCACATGCACCTCTCCTGGCTCGACCCGCACAAGATGCGCAAGCTGACCGTCGTCGGGCGCGAGAAGATGGCCGTCTTCGACGACATGGAGCTCGAGCGGAAGGTGACGGTCTACGAGAAGGCGCCGTGGGAGCCGGCCGGGACCTACGGCGAGTGGCGCACGCGCACCGGCGACATCTTCAGCCCGAAGATCCCGAACGACGAGCCGCTGCGGCTCGAGTGCGAGCACTTCCTCGAGCTCGTCGCGAACGGCCCCGGCGACCACGTCGGAGGCCGAGGACGGCCTGCGCGTCGTGCGCGCGCTCGACCGCCTGACCGAGGCGCTGCGTGGCTGAGGTCCACCCGACTGCGACCGTGTACCCGGGCACGGTGCTGGGCGAGGGCGTGCAAGGTGCTCGAGGGCGCGGTCGTCGGCAAGCAGCCGACGCTCTCGCCGCGATCGACCGCGAAGCGCGAGCCGCTGCCGCCGGCGACGGCTCGGCGACGGCACGATCGTCTCGACGGGCGCGATCGTCTTCGCCGGGCACGACGATCGGCGCGCGCGTCATCCTCGGCGACCAGTCCTGCGTGCGCGAGCGGGTCGAGATCGGCGACGACGTCGTCCTCGGCCGCGGCTCGCTCGTCGAGAACGACACGACGATCGGCGCGATGACGAAGATCCAGGCGGACGCCTACATCACCGCCTACTCGACGCTCGAGGAGCACGTCTTCATCGCGCCGTGCGTCGTGACGACGAACGACAACTGGATGGGCCGCACCGAGAAGCGCTTCGGCAACGTCAAGGGCCCGACGATCCGCCGCGGCGCCCGGGTCGGCGGCGGCGTCGTCATCTGCCCGGCGCTCGAGATCGGCGAGGAGGCGTTCATCGGCGCGGGCGCGGTCGTGACGAAGGACGTCCCGCCGCGGGCGCTGATGGTCGGCAACCCGGCGCGCCGCGTGCGCGACGTCGCCGACGAGGAGCTGCTCGAGAACCAGTAGGCCCTTGCGCCACCGCCGGACAGGCGTAGGATCGTCCGATCCTGTTCGGCAGACGAACGGAGGAGGCGGCAAATGCTTCAACGACGCTTGGTCGGCCTCGTCGTGGGTGTCGCGGTCTTGCTCGCGCTCGGCGGTACCGCGTGGGCGCAGTTCTTCCCGAACCCACCGAGGGAGATCGAGATGACCGACGACTGCGAGCCCGCATCGTTCAACGCGGCGATCGGGCCCGGGACGTGCGTCGGCAACGGCAAGACGACGTTCGGCCAGTTCGTCACCCAGCTCGTGACGACCGGCGATGCGCCCGCGTGGAAGAACGTCCCGCAGTACACGGGCGTGCGCTCGGGGCAGGGACTGCTCGTGCGGAACACGGGGGGCGAGTTCCACACGTACTCGGAGGTCGCTGCGTTCGGCGGCGGCTGCGTCGAGGAGGTCAACGACCTGCTCGGCGGTCTCGAGCCCGTGCCCGAGTGCGAGCGATCCCGACGTGTTCCAGAACACCGGCGCCCCGCCGGGCGGAACCGTCGAGGTGCCGGGTCTCGAACGCGGCCGGCACCTGTTCATGTGCCTCATCCACCCGTGGATGACGGGCGAGGTGCTCGCGCGCGGCAAGTAGGGATCAGCGGGCGGCGGCCACATGGGCCGCCGCCCGTGACTTCAGGCCTTGACGATGACGAGCTTGTAGCGGCCCGCGCCGCTCGAGCCGAGCTTGACCTGCACGAAGTGCCAGCCCGTCCGCTGCGCGCGATACGCGAGGTTCTCCCGCGGCCCCGGATGCGCGGACTGCTTCGCGATGCGATCGCGCTGGCGGATGTCCTCCACCCGGGTCGTCTCGGGCGTCCAGAGGATGAGGTTCGTGTCGGTCTCGGCGGGCCCACGCACGCTCAGGTAGACCGGCTGGCCGCGGCGCAGCTTGATCGCGTAGACGTCGCTCTGGTCGTCCCAGAAGTCGAGCGTCGCGACGACGCGCTTGATCTGGCAGCAGAGGCGCATCGCCGCCGGACCGGCGTCGTCGTTCGGCTCGAAGCGGTCGGGAGCGGGGATCTCGCCGTCGAGCGCGCGGAGCGCGGCCGTGACGTCGAGCCGTGCCCCAGCCCGTGAGCTCGTCGCGACCGAGCGGGCAGTACGAGCAGCCCGTCGCGGCGCTCACGTCCGCCGCCGTGCGCGTCAGCAGCGCCGTCACCTGGTCGGGCTTGAGGCTCGGCTGCTCGGCCAGCAGGACGGCGGCGGCCGCGCTCACCTGCGGCGCCGCGAACGACGTCCCGTAGGCGGTGCGGTAGTCGAGCGGGCCGCAGCCGGAGTACCCCTGCTCGCCGCAGTCCCTGAACTGGGACGTCAGGCCGCGCGGCAGCGTCGAGAAGATCGCCTGACCGGGAGCGGCGATGTCGTTGTAGATCTTGTCCCGGTTCGAGAAGAACGGCGCCGACCCGTCGCGGGCGAGCGCGCTGACGCCGAGCACGTGCGGCAGGGCCGCCGGGTAGCTCGCGAACGGCCACGGCTGCGTCGGCGCGACGTTGCCGTTGCCGACAGCCGCGACCACGACGACGCCCCGCCGGTGCGCGTAGTCGATCGCCGCCGCCTCGAGCTGCGAGTAGGCGTCGCGGGTGGGGTCGAGCGGGTCGCGCACGCCGCCGAGGCTGATGTTGATCACCCGCGCGCCCTCGTTCACGGCCCAGCGGATCGCCTTCGCCTCGGCGACGACGTCGATCTCGTCCGGGAACGCCGGGTTGACGACCTTGGCGACGAGCAGCTGCGCCGACGGCGCCATGCCGGCGATGCCCTCGGCGTTGCCGACGGTCGCGGCGATCAGCCCGGCGACGAAGGTGCCGTGGCCCTCCCGGTCGAGGTAGGGCGAACCGCCGACGAACGACTTGCCGCCGATGATCTTGCCGGCGAACTCGGGGTGGGTCTTGTCGACACCCGAGTCGATCACCGCCACCGGCACCGTCGGGAGCGCGGGCGAAGAGGCCCAGAAGTCGAAGGCCCGGTTCGCCGGCAGGTGCCACTGGCGCGCGAGCAGCGGGTCGTCCGGCGTGAACGCGAGGCGCCGCCGATTGACGAGGCGCTCCACGTACGTCGCCCCGGGCAGCGCGCGGAGGCTCGGCGTCCGCTCGCGCTCGACCACGACCGCGGGGATCGGCGCCAGGCTCTCGGCGCCGCGCGCCGAGCGCCCGCTGTCAGCCGTCGGCAGGTCGTCGACGGAGGCCGCGCCGACCGCATACCGAGCGGCTGCCCCGGCCTGGGGGAAGAGCAGGCAGGCCGCGAGGGCGGCGAGAGCTGCGCGGATCATCCCGCGATGCGCAGCGTCTTGCTCACGCCCGCCGCGTACCCGCCGGCCGGAGCGACCCGGGCCCGGTAGGAGCCCGGCGGCAGCTCGAGCTCGGCACGGAAGGCACCCGCTGTCGTCGACGAGGGCCCGGCCCGCAGAGGTCCACGACGCGCCCTCGAGCCGCTGGACGTCGACCGCCGTGCCGGGAGCGGGCGGGACGACGGTGCCGGCGAGCGCGGCGGGCTCGCGCGTGACGCGCACGCGCGGGGCGACCGGCAGCTTCAGGACAGGTCCCGTCAGCGTGCCGGCCGCGAGCCGGAAGCTCGTCGGGCCGAGGAGCTTCGTGCTGAACGTGAAGGGGCCGCCGGACGGCGCGTGCGAGCACCTGCTGCCAGACGCCGTCGATCCGCTGCGACAGCACGACCCGCTTCGCCCCCCTGACCTCCCCGGTCAGCACGACGGGGCGGCCGTAGACGGCGGGCGTGCCCGGGCGCGTGAGCGTCAGCGAGCTCACGGCCGTGACCCACGTCGAGCGCAGGCCGAGGCCCCGGCGAAGCGTCGTCCCGGTGACGGTCGTCTCGCCGGCCGCGGTGGTGATCGTGGCGGTGCGAACCCGTCCGGAAGGCTCCCGGGCGAGCCGCAGGCCGAGAATCGAGCTCGTGAGCCCGAGGCCCTTGCGCGCGGCGGCGTCCACGACGGGAACCGGCCCCCAGCGGTGCACGGGCGAGAGCGCGCTGTGTGGATCGTCGACCGCCACGAGATAGGGCACATCCTTGCCGAACGCCTCGACCGCGGCGATCGTCCGCCCGCCCGAGGTGGAGTGGAAGAGCGTGTCGGCGATCCGGCCCGCGTAGAGCAGCACCTGGCCCGCGGTCGCGTCGATCGCGGCGGTCGTGCGCTGGTCTTCGGCCTTCACGCCTCCGTACACCTGGCTTCGCACGTCAGCGTAGAGGTCGAAGGCCTTGCCGGTGACGCGGTGCGCGAGCGCGTACGAGCGCGCCGCGACCGCCTGTGCCTTGAGCGCCTCGGGATGCCACGCAGCCGGCATCTCCTTCGGCACGACGCCGGCGAGGTACTGCTCGAGCCCGACGTCGTTGACGACGCTCAGCCGCTGTCCGGTGACCGAGACGACGAGCTGCCCGCGGTACGCCTCCCCGGCCGCGAGCGCTCCGACCTGGAGGGGGCGCGTGCCCAGGCAGCACGATGATCGGCCCGGCGAGCGCCGTCGGAACGCCGTTGACGGGCAGCTCGAGCTTCGGGCCGAGCTCGTACGTCGCCGGCCGGCGAGCTGCGAGGTCTTGCCGAAGACGTCGCGAACGCGGAACGGCACCGGCGACGAGATCGTCACCGCCGGTCGCTGCTCCTGCAGGAGGACGCGCACGCGCGCGACCGGGGCGGCGCCCAGGGTGGTGCCGGGATAGAAGTGGGCCAGGATCTCCGCGAAGCCGCGGCCCTCGTTGGCGAACCCGAGCGCCCCGTACTGGCTCATGCCGACGCCGTGGCCCCAGCCGCGGCCGCTGACGAAGACCGTCGTCGCGCTGACCGGACGCGGCTCGACCGGAGCCGGGCTCGTGCCTGCCGCGGCCGTCGCGACGACGACGAGACACGGCCGGGATGAGGGAGAGAGGGGATCGCCGCATCGTGTAGGCCCGGGCCGTTGAGGCTAGCCAAAGAAGCCTGCGATTTCCGGCCTTCTTTACCGAACCTTCAAGTCATTCCTCTCCGTTTTCACTGTGCCCGGCGCGGGCAGGCCGAATCGGATGACGGAGCACGCGGGACTTCCACCACGCTATCGCGACCCCGAGCGGGTCGCCCGCGGCGGCATGGGCGAGGTGTACCGCGCGACCGACAGCGTGCTCGGGCGAACCGTTGCGATCAAGGTGCTGGCGGAGCACCTCGCGGACGACGAGGGCATCCGGCGCCGCTTCACGCGGGAGGCCCTGGCCGCGGCGCGGCTCTCGAACACGCCGAACATCGTCACGATCTTCGACGTCGGCGAGCACGACGGACGCCCGTACATCGTCATGGAGTACGTGCCGAGCGGCTCGCTGGCCGACCGCATCGCCGCAGGCGGCGCCCAGTCGCCCGGCCGCGCTCTGCAGTGGCTCGGCTCAGGTCGCGGCAGCGCTGGACACGGCGCACGCGCGCGGGATCGTCCACCGCGACGTCAAGCCGGGCAATCTCCTGCTCGACGAGGAGGGTTCCGTGCACGTGGCCGACTTCGGCGTCGCGAGTGCGGTGGGGCTGGACTCCTTCACCGCCGCCGGCACCGTGCTCGGGACGGCGGGCTATCTCGCGCCCGAGCAGGCGCGCGGCGAGCCCACCACGCCCGCCGTCGACAGATACGCCCTCGCGGTGGTCGCGTTCGAGCTGCTGACCGGTACGCGCCCCTATAGCGGCGACTCGCCGACGGCCGAGGCGGCGGCACACGTGAACGCGCCGATTCCATCGGCGAGCGCGGTCAACCCGGAGCTGCCGCACCAGGTCGACGGTGTGCTCGCTCAGGGCCTCGCGAAGGCACCCGACGCACGCTTCGCGACAGCCGCGGAGCTCGTCGCAGCTCTTCGCGCGGCGCTCGATCGCGCTGCCGGAGAGACGGCGATCGCGCGTCCCGCGCACGCCTCACCGCGCTCACGACCCCGCAGTCGCGTGCCGCTGCTCCTCGCCGGCCTGGCGGCGCTGATGGCCGCAGGCGTGGCACTTGCGGCCGCGGTGACCGCGGACGACGGCACGGGCGGCGATACGCAGGCCGCGCCGAGCGTCGCCGCCGAAGACGGTGCGTGAGACCGTGACCGCGGAGGGGACGACCGTCGTCACGACGGTGACGACCGCGCCCGAGGATGAGCCGCCACCGCCTCCACCCCCACCACCGCCACCGCCCCCACCGCCACCGCCGCCGCCGCCGACGGGCAATCCGTCCGCGCTGAACGATCAGGGGTTCGAGCTGATGCAGGCAGGCGACTACGAGGGAGCGCTGCCGCTGCTCGAGGGCGCCGTCGCGGGCCTGGCGGGCTCCGGCAGCCTGACCGAGGCGTACGCGAGCTACAACCTCGCGTTCACGCGCCTTGCCCTGGGCCAGTGCGACGGCGTGCTCGACCTGCTCGCACGCTCGGAGCAAGTGCAGGGCGATCGCAAGGAGATCGACCGCCTGCGGAAGGAGGCGGAGAAGGCCTGCGGCTAGGCCGAGCCGAGCCGAGCCGCGTACTGCCTGTCGTAGTACTCGCGATAGCCGCCCGAGTGCTTGATCGACTCCCACCAGCCGCGGTTCTCGCGGTACCACGCGACCGTCCGGGGAAAGCCCTCGGCCAGGCGCAACCGAGGCTCCCAGCCCAGCTCCGTGCGCGCCTTCGTGGTGTCGAGGGAGTAGCGGCGATCGTGCCCCGGCCGATCCTCGACGCGGCGCACGAGCGACTCGTCGGCACCCGTGTGCTCGAGGACGAGGCTCGTGATCTCGCGGTTGGATGCCTCCTCGCCGCCGCCGAGGTTGTAGACCTCGCCCGCCCTGCCCTGCCGGAGCGCGAGCTCGATCCCGGCACAGTGGTCCTCGACGTAGAGCCAGTCGCGCGTCTGGTCGCCGTCGCCGTAGAGCGGCAGCGGCTCGCCGTCGAGCGCGTTCGTGACGAAGAGCGGCAGGAGCTTCTCCGGATACTGGTTCGGCCCGTACGTGTTCGAGCCGCGCGTGATCACCGCGTCGAGCCCGTAGGTCCGCACGTGGGCGAGCACCTGCAGGTCGCCGCCGGCCTTCCCGGCCGAGTAGGGGCTCGACGGAGCGAGCGGATCGCTCTCGGACGACGACGCGCCCGGGGGCACGTCTCCGTAGACCTCGTCCGTCGAGACGTGCACGAGCCGGCTGCCGGCGGCGCGCGCGGCCTCGAGCAGCACGAAGGTGCCGAGGACGTTCGTGTTGACGACGTCGACCGAGCCGAGGATCGAGCGGTCGACGTGCGTCTCCGCGGCGAAGTTGACGATCGCGTCGGCGCCCTGCGCCGCCTCCGACACCGCCGCGGCGTCGCAGATGTCGCCGACGACGAGCTCGATGCCGCTGCCGTCGAGGTTCGCGGGGTTCCCCGAGTACGTCAGCTTGTCGAGCACGACGACGTCGTCGCCCGCGCCGCGGAGGCGCTTGGCGAAGTGGGAGCCGATGAAACCGGCGCCGCCGGTGACGAGGACGCGCACGCGAACAGGCTACGTCACGGCCAGGAGGCGCGCCCCCAGCAGACGCGCCAGGCCCTCGCCGCCCCGGTGCATGACGGCGTTGTGGTTCCAGCGGAAGATCGGCCGCGCGATCGGCGCGACGGCGTTCATCCACGCCCTCGTCGTGCGCACGTTCCACTCGTACGTGACGGCGGTCTCACGGCCGCCGAAGAACCGCCAGCGGCCGGTCCCGGCGAGCTCGCCGTCGGCGGCCGCCTCGATCAGGTGCGGCAGCTCGATCCGCGTGATGCGCGTCTCGAAGCGGACGGGATACGGGATCACGCTGCGCCACTCGTGGCGGTAGAGCGACCCCACGCCGTTCGGGTCGCCGTGCTCGAGCTTCTGCACGCTGCGCACGCCCGGCCACCACTCCGGCCACCGCTCGATCTCGTAGATCGCATCCCAGACGTCCTCGTGGCGGGCGTCGAGGATCCACGTGGTCAGGAACGAGTAGCTCGCCACCTGCGCGATGCTACGCCAGGCGGGCCACGCACTCGCGCAGCCCGTCGCGCCAGTGCGGCAGCGTCGGTGCGCCCTTCTCGCTGCGGAGCACCGAGTACGCGGGGCGCGTCGCCGGGCGGGGGAGCTCCGCCGTCGCGATCCGGCGCACGCGGCAGGCGACGCCCGCCTCCTCGAAGATCGCCTCGGCGAAGTCGGCCCAGGTGCAGTCGCCGTCGGCGGCGACGTGGTACGTGCCGAACGGCAGCTCGAGCACGGCCTTCGTCGCGGCGGCGAGGTGGCCGACATAGGTGGGACAGCCACGCTGGTCGTCGACCACCCCGACCTCGTCGCGCTCGGCGCCGAGTCGGAGCATCGTCCGCAGGAAGTTGTGGCCGGTCGGGCCGAAGAGCCACGAGGTGCGCACGATCCAGGCCCGCTCGCCCGCGGCCGCCTCCCCGTGGAGCTTCGTCCGCCCGTACGCCGACACCGGGTTCGGCCCGTCGGACTCGACGTACGGGCTCCCCTTCGAGCCGTCGAAGACGTAGTCGGAGGAGTAGTAGACGAGCGGCGCGCCGAGCTCGGCGGCGTTCGCGGTGCCGCCGACGTTGACCGCGGCGGCCGCCTGCGGGTCGGCCTCGGCGCCGTCGACGTCCGTCCAGGCGGCCGCGTGCAGCACGAGGTCCGGCTCCAGCCCGGGCGGAGGGGGCAGCGAGACGTCCCACTCGCGCCGCGTCAGCGCCTGAGCGTCCGGGAACTCTGCTGCGAGGGCGCGCCCGAGCTGGCCGCCGGCGCCGGTGATCAGCAAGCGGCGAGGTCCCTCGCGGACAGGATCGGCTCGGTCGTGCTCCACAGATGGCGCACACGGGGATCCGCCCAGCAGACGCCGTGCTCGTCCGGATCGGCCGGGTCGTACTCCTCGGTCACGTGGTAGAGGAAGAGGCAGTCCGTGAGCGCCTCGTAGCCATGGGCGTGGATGCCCGGGATGTAGATCGCGACCGGGTTCTCGTCGCCGATGTCCTCGCTGAACGTCTCGCCCGTCGTCTGGTCGAGCACGACCACGCGGACCATGCCCTGGACGCAGGCGAAGAGGTCGTCCTGGCCGCGCTCGTGGTAGTGGAGCCCCCGCACGACCCCGCGGCGCGAGAAGACGAGGTTCGACTGCCGCACGGGCTTCGGCAGGGCGCCCGACCGCATCAGCTCGGCGAACCAGCCGCGCTCGTCCTCGAAGCGCGCCAGCGGGAAGCGGAGCAGGCCGTCCATCAGACCTTGTTGACGCCGGTCCGGGCGATCAGCGCGCCGATCTCGGGCAGGGACTCCTGGGTGCCGGCGTCCTCCCACCAGCCCCGGACGCGGTGGGCGGCCAGCTGCCCGGCCTCCGCGTAGTGCCGGTTCACGTCCGTGATCTCGAGCTCGCCGCGCGAGGACGGCCGCAGCTCGCGGATGAACCCGAAGACGTCGGGCGAGTAGCAGTACAGGCCCGTGACCGCGTCGCTCGACGGCGGCGCGTCGTAGCGCAGGTCGACGACGCCCGCCTTCTCGACCACGTCGCACACGCCGCCGTCCTCGCCGTAGACGACGACGCCGAAGCGCTCCGGATCGGGCACGTCCTTCACGAAGACCGCCGCGCCGTCCTCGCCGTCGACGAAGCCGGAGATCGCCTCCACCTCGGCGTACTCGAAGATGTTGTCGCCGAGGCAGACGATGAGCTTGTCGTCGCCGGCGAAGCTCTCGGCCATGCCGACGACCTGCGCGATGCCGCCGGACTCGGTCTGCACCTTGTAGGTGAGATCGAGGTCGAAGAGCGGCTGCTCGGCGCCGCGGCGCAGCAGCCGGCCGTCGCCGAGGAGGTCGATCACCTGGCCCGCGTGACCCTGCCCCGTCACGATCATCACCTCGCGGACACCGGCGAGCTGGAGCAGCTGCAGCGGGTAGTAGATCATCGGCCAGCCGCCGACCGGGAGCAGGTGCTTGTTGACGACGCGCGTCAGCTCGCCCAGCCGCGTCGCCTCGCCGCCGGCGGCGATGAGTCCCTTTGCCCTCATGGGCCGGGTTGTGGCCCATGAGGGCGGGGGAGGGGGCGTGGGGGAACCGGAAGGTTCCCCCACCTCAAGTTGGAAGAAGGGGGCTCGTGGGGGAAACCTGGTTTCCCCCACGGGAGCGAGCCGAAGGCGAGCGACGCTTTCATGCCGCGGACGATGCTACTGCGGGCCAGGCGAGGGGCGTGCGGCCGAGAAGCCAGAACGAGAACTCCACGACCGGCCCGATGCCGACCGCGAAGACGAGCGTGCCGACGCCCACGGTGCCGCCGAGCGCGAACCCGACCGCGAGGGCGAGCACCTCGATCACCCCGCGGGCGGTGGAGATGCGGACGCCGGCGCGCCGCGACGCGACGAGCATCAGCGAGTCCCGCGGGCCGGCGCCCATTCCCGCGGCGATGTAGAACGCGGAGCCGACGCCGAAGCAGACGAGGGCGGCGGGGAGGAGCGTGATCCTGACGCCGAGGCCCTCCTCCGACAGCGCGGTCACGGGCTCGACGGCGGACAGCGCGATCACGAGCGTGCCGATGAGAGTCGCGTTCAGGAGCGTCCCGAGCCCGATCGGCGCGCTGAGTCGCCACGCGAGCGCGAGCACGAGCACCGAGACGATGAGGTTCGCGAGCCCGAACGAGATGCCGACCTGCTCGGCGATGCCCTGGTGCAGGACGTCCCAGGGCGGCAGGCCGAGCTCGGACTCGAGGAAGAACATCGTGCCGACCGCGCAGAGGACGAGCCCGCCGACGAGGCCGGTGAGACGTACGGCGAAGCCGCCGCGCAGCGCGGGTGGAGTGTGCACCTCCTGAACCTACTGGTGCACGAGCGGCGACGGCTCGACACGCACGAGCCGCGCGACGCGCGCGGGCAGCCACCAGTTGTAGCGCCCGAAGAGTCGCATCAGCGCGGGGACGAGCAGCGCGCGGATGAGCGTCGCGTCGATGAAGATCGCGAACGCGAGGCCAAGCCCGAACTCCTGCAGGCCGACGATCGACCCGGCCGCGAAGCCGGCGAAGGCCGCGACCATGACGATCGCGGCGGCGGTGACGATGCGCCCCGTCCGCTCCAGTCCCTGCGCGACCGCCTCCTCGTTCGACAGGCCCTCGTCCCAGAACTCCCGCATGCGGGAGACGAGGAAGACCTCGTAGTCCATCGAGAGGCCGAACAGCATCGCGAAGAGGAAGATCGGGATCCACGCCTCGACCTGCTCGAACTCGTACAGCCCGAGCAGGTCGGCGCCGACGCCGTACTTGAAGACGATCACGAGGAGGCCGTAGGTCGCGCCGATCGCGAGCAGGTTCAGCAGCACGGCCTTGAGCGGCAGGAGCAGCGAGCGGAACGCCCGCAGCAGCGTGATGTACGTGAGGATCAGCACCGCGAGCACGAGCCACGGGAACGCGCTGTAGGCGCTGTCGATGAAGTCGATCCCCTGCGCCGGCCCGCCGCCGGCGAGCACGGTCGCGCCGGCCGGGAAAGCCGACGGCCGGAATGACGTCGTCACGGAGCCGTCGCGCGAAGTCCTGCGCCTCCTCCTCGCCGTACTCGTGCCGGCCCGCGACGCTGACGTAGGCATACCGTCCGCTCGCGTCGACATACGGCGCCGCGGGGCCGTAGTCGACGCGGGCCACCTCCCCGTCCCGCTCCACCTCTGCGATCAGCCGGCGGACCGAGGCCTGCACCTCGGGCCGGCGCACGGCACCGGCCGCGCCCGCGTCGACGAGGATCTGGGTCGGCGCCAGCGCGCCCGGGCCGACGGCGCCGCGGAGGACGTTGAAGCCGCGGATCGACTCCGGGTACTGCGGCGTGCCGCCGCGCCGATCCCGGCGTCAGCTGGAGGTCGAGGACGGGCGCGGCGGCCGCGACGAGGATGGTCGCGCCGACGGCGAGGTAGACGAGAGGGCGCCGCATGATCGAGCGCGCGAGCCGCGCCCAGGCGCCCTGCTCGGCGTCCGCCGTCCCCCTGAAACGCGGCAGTGGCAGCCGCAGCCGCTCCCGCAGGAAGTCGGCCACGTGCACGCGCCTGATGCCGCGGCGACCGAAGAGCGAGAGCAGCGCCGGCTGGAGCGTGATCGCGGCGACGATCGACATGAGCGGGATCAGGAAGCCGCCGACGCCCATCGAGACCATGAACGGCAGCGGCATGAAGAGGAGCAGCGACAGGCCGATCGCGACCGTGGCGCCGGAGAAGACGACCGCACGTCCGGCCGTCGCCATCGTCCGCACGATCGCCTCGTCCTTCGACTCGCAGCGCCTCGCGCGTTCCTGGGGCGTCGCTGGCGGTGCGTAGGCCGGCGGGACAGTATTCGGATACGGCCCGCCGGCTGGAGCGCCGTCAGCGGCGTCCGGAGCCGGGCTCTGCCCGGCGGGAGCCGCCGCCGGCAGGGCGCGAGCTCCTCGCGGAAGCGGTAGACGATGAGCAGCGAGTAGTCGATCGCGATGCCGAGCCCGATCAGCTGGACGAGGTTCGTCACGTAGACGGCCGTCGTCATGTAGTGGGCGACGATCCAGACGACGCCGAGCGTGGCGGTGATCGTGCACGCGGCGACGATGAACGGCATCAGCACGGCGAACGAGAGCCCGAACACCGCGAGCAGGACGGCGAGCGCGATCGGAAGCGCGATCGCCTCGCCCTTCAGCAGGTCCTCCTCGAAGATCGGGTCGAGGTCGCCCTGGATCGCCGGAGTGCCGCTGACGAACGTCTCGGCGCCCCCAGGCTCGCCCACGGCCTCGCGACCTCACCGGTCAGCTCCTTCGCGTCGGCCAGGTCGAGCGGCGAGCCGATCGTGCCGAAGACGACGTTGCGGCCCGCCGTCTGGAGCGGCTGCGCCCGGCCGCCCTCGAGCACCGCTGCGCCCCGCACGAGCCCGGCCTGCAGCTCGCGCCGCGTCGCTGCGTCGCTCGAGTCGTCGACGCGAAAGACGACGAGGAACGAGCCGTCGTCCCGCTGGCCGAAGCGCTGCTCCAGGGTCGTGCGAACGTGCTCGGAGTCGGTGCCGGGAACGGTGAACTCGTTCGAGAGCAGCTTGTTGAGGTCCGCGCTGAGCGCGCCGCCCGTCAGGAGGATCGCGATCCAGACGCCGAGGACGAGCCAGCGGTGCCGGAGCACGAACCTCGTCCACCGCTCGTTCAGCGGCTGCTTCGACGCGCTCAACGGCCGGCGGTGCGGGCACGACGGCGAGCGGCCTTGCGCCGCTTGACACGACCGACGTTGCGCACGGCCGCGAACCAGACGTAGGTGCCGAGCGCGAGCGCGGCGCCGACGAGCCTCACGATCCGACGGACGGCTGCCATGGCTCGGATCCTAGTTGCGAAGGTAGGGTCTCCAGCGATGCCGCGGCGCGAGATCGACCGGCTCCGAGGGGAGATCGAGGAGCTCTTCTCGGACCTGTGGCGCGTCCCGCGCTTCTCCGGCCTGCGGCACGGGTTCAGGCCGACCGTCGACTGCTTCCAGACGACCGAGCCGCACGAGCTGACCGTGGTCGTGGAGCTGCCCGGGATCGATCCCGACAGCATCGAAGTCGCTCTCGACGAGCGCTCGCTGCGGATCGCGGGCGTTCGCGAGCGGCCGCCCGTCGACCGGCCAGGTGTACCAGCAGATGGAGATCGAGTACGGACCGTTCGAGCGCGTCCTCGAGCTGACGGAGGACGTCGACGTCGACGCAGGCGACCGCGAGCTACGACCGCGGGCTCCTGACCGTCACGTTCCCGATCGCGGAGCGGCCCGCCCGGCTGTCCCGGGTCGAGATCTCGATCCGGCGCTCATGAGGACCGCGGCTCGATGACGGAGCTCGACCTGGAGCAGGCCGGTCTGCCGGAGGACCTCCCGACGGTGCTGCCGGTCCTGCCGCTGAAGGAGACGGTCGTCTTCCCGGAGTCGATGACGCCGCTCGCGGTCGGCCAGGAGCGCTCGATCAGCCTCATCGACGACGTCGTCGTCGGCGACCGCATGCTGGCGCTCCTGACCGTGAAGAACGCGGAACCGGAGCAGCCCGGCTGGGACGACGTCTACCGCGTCGGCACGCGGGCGGTCATCCACAAGATGATCAAGGTGCCCGACGGCACGCTGCGCATCCTCGTCCAGGGACTCGACCGGATCCGGTTCGTGGCGCCGGCCGGGGACGATCCGTACCTCGTCGGCGAGTTCGAGGAGCTCCCCGACGTCGCTGCCCGACTCGCCCGAGGTCGAGGCGCTCACCCGGAACGTGCAGAGCCAGTTCGGCCGGATCATCGGGCTGACGCCCTACCTGCCCGAGGAGCTGCAGCTCGCCGCGGCGAACGTCGACGATCCGAGCGCGCTCTGCCACCTCGTCGCCTCCACTCTCCGCCTGAAGACGGACGAGAAGCAGGACCTGCTGGAGACCGTCGACGTCGAGGAGCGTCTGCGCAAGGTCGCGCGCATCCTCGGCCGCGAGCTCGAGGTGATGGAGCTCGGCTCGAAGATCCAGTCGCAGGTCGCCTCGGAGATCGACAAGGGCCAGCGCGAGTACTTCCTCCGCCAGCAGCTGAAGGCGATCCAGGACGAGCTCGGCGAGGGTGACGACCAGCAGGCCGAGATCAACGAGCTGCGCGAGCAGATCGAGGCGAAGGGCCTGCCCGAGGACGTCCTCAAGGCGGCACGGCGGGAGCTCGCCCGCCTCGACAAGCTGCCGGCGGCGGCGGCCGAGTACGGCGTCATCAGGACGTACCTCGACTGGATCCTCAGCCTGCCCTTCACCGAGCTGACCGAGGACAACCTCGATCTGGAGCACGCGCGCGCGATCCTCGACGAGGACCACTTCGACCTCGAGAAGGTGAAGGAGCGGATCGTCGAGTACCTGGCGGTCGCGAAGCTGAAGGGCGACGTCTCGGGGCCGATCCTGTGCTTCGTCGGCCCGCCCGGCGTCGGCAAGACGTCGCTCGGCCACTCGATCGGCCGCGCGCTCGGCCGCAAGTTCGCGCGGATCTCCGTCGGCGGCGTCCGCGACGAGGCGGAGATCCGCGGCCACCGCCGCACCTACATCGGCGCCATGCCGGGAACGGTCATCCGCGCCCTTCGGGACGCCGAGTCGCGCAACCCCGTGTTCCTGATCGACGAGATCGACAAGATGGGCGCCGACTTCCGCGGCGATCCGGCGTCCGCGATGCTCGAGGTGCTCGACCCGGAGCAGCACTCGACCTTCCGCGACCACTATCTCGACCTCCCGTTCGACCTGTCGAAGGTGCTCTTCATCTGCACCGCGAACACGCTCGACACGATCCCGGGGCCGCTGCTCGACCGGATGGACGTGATCCAGCTGTCCGGCTACACGCACGAGGAGAAGCTCGGCATCGCCCGCCGCTACCTCGTGCCGAAGCAGCTGGAGGAGCACGGCCTGACGAAGAGCCGGCTGACGATCCCGGACCGGATGCTGCGGCTCGTCGTGACCGAGTACACGCGCGAGGCCGGCGTCCGCAACCTCGAGCGCCAGATCGCCGCGCTGTGCCGCAAGGCGGCGACGCAGATCGCGACGGGCAAGGCCGAGAAGGTGCGCGTCGACGAGGCGCGGCTGCGCGAGTGGCTCGGGACGCGGCGCTTCTCGAGCGAGGTGCGGAAGCGGACGGCCGACCCCGGTGTCGCGACCGGGCCTCGCCTACACGGCCGTCGGCGGCGACGTGCTCTTCATCGAGGCGACTGCCTATCCCGGACGCGGCCGCTTGCACATCACGGGCCAGCTGGGCGAGGTGATGCAGGAATCGGCCCAGGCGGCGCTGTCGTGGGTGCGCTCGCACACCGACGAGCTGGACGTACCGTCGGAGTGGTTCGCCGAGCACGACGTCCACATCCACGTGCCGGCCGGCGCGGTGCCGAAGGACGGCCCCTCGGCCGGGATCACGATGGCGACGGCGATCGCCTCCTTGGTGAAGGGCATGCCGGTGGCGGATGATGTCGGCATGACGGGCGAGATCACGCTCACCGGGCAGGTGCTCCCGATCGGCGGCATCCGCGAGAAGGCCCTGGCGGCGGAGCGGGCGGGTCTCGCGCGCGTGGTGCTCCCGCGCGAGAACGAGCCCGATCTCGAGGATCTCCCGGACGAGACGCGGGAGCAGCTCACGTTCGTCCCCGTCGACACGATCCAGGAGGTGCTGGAGCACGTGTTCGACCGACCTGCCCGCGCGCGCTCGCGCCAGCGCACCGCGGTCCTGCGCCAGGCCGCCTCACCCGCCCGTTTGCAGCCACCGGGGACTGGACATACCTAGAAGCGGCACCACGACAGCGAAAGGACGACCTGGAATGGCGAAGACGAAGGAACGGATCACGGACACGACGGAGACGGTGCGGCCGTACGTCGACCGCGCGCTGCACGACGAGGAGCTCCGTGACAACCTGAAGGAGGCCTTCAACGCGGCCCGCGAGGTCTACTCGGAGCTGCTCGGGAACCGCAACCTGACCTCGACGGCGACCCGCGTCGCGACCGACAAGGACATTCAGGACAACCTGAAGCGGACGATCGAGGAGCTGCGGAAGGCGACCGACCGCATGCAGGGGAAGAAGGATCACAGCTCGCGCAACACGATCCTGCTGCTGACCGGGATCACCATGGGCATCCTCTTCAACCCGATGACCGGCCCGCAGACGCGGAAGTGGCTGATGGAGAAGATCACGGGCGAGAGCTCGGACGACTTCGGCTACAGCTCGAGCTCGACGACGAGCGACAACGGGCCGACCACCAGCCCCTCGGCCTAGCCCTAACCGGATCCGATCGCGCCGTCGCCTGCCGCCGCCGCGGGGGCGACGAGCGCGCGCTGCAACGAGCCCGGCTCGAGACCGCTCGCGCCGGAGATGTCGGTCGCGCCGAGCAGGAAGGCGCCCGGCCTCGGTGCCTGCGCGCTGGGCGGCACGGGGGGCGCCCAACCGCTCCCGGCGGCGAGGGAGATGTCCTCGAGACGCCTCCACGCGATGAGGTACGGGTACGCCGGCACGACGCCGTCGTAGCCCATGGGCAGGAGCGACACGGGATGGATCTCGAAGTGCAGGTGGTACGGCGTCCCCTGCGCGTCTCCCGTGTTGCCGACGAAGCCGATCACCTGTCCCGCCCGAACCTCGGTCCCGTCGACGGCGAGCGGCGAGAAGGCGGACAGATGCGCGTAGTAGAACTGGTTGCCCTGCCGGTCTCGGAGCCAGAAGCGGAAGCCGCCGATGTCGTTCCAGCCGACGGAGAAGACGGTGCCGTCGGCCACGGCGAGAACCGGCGCGCCGAGCGGCGCGAAGATGTCCTCCCCGTGATGCCAGGTGACGGTCGCCCGGGCAGCCCCGTACGTGTTCGTGAACGAGGCCGGCCCGTAGATCGGGAAGACGTAGCCGCTCGGCGACAGCGGGGCGTGGATGTCCGTCGGCAGCGGCCGGATGATCGGGTTGCGCAGCCCGGGCGGCACCGCGCCGGGCTCGGGCGGCTTCGGCAGCCGGGGCTTGCGCTTGCCCGGCACGCTCGGCTCGGTCGGCGTCGTCGGCACCGTCGTCGTCGTGGTCGTCACCGTCTCCTGCGGCTCGACCACCGGGATCGAGGTGCCGGCGTCACCGTGGCCGACCAGGATCTCGGTTCCCGGCGGCAGTCCCGCATGCTCGGCGGTCAGCGTGACGTGCAGCGCGGTCACGGTGATGCGCGCGTCCTTCGAGTCGGTGTCGGCGCTCGCCTCGAGCGCCTGCTCGAGCGTGACGAGGAACCCCCAGTCAGCGAGCGCGATGCGCTGGTTCGGCACGGGCTCGACGGGCTGACCCAGGACGACGAGCCCCTGCACGGCCGACCCGGTCGCGTCGCTCGCCGCGTCCGTCGACTTGGCGCGGCCGGCGGCGCTCTCCCAGGTGATCTCACCGTTGAAGAGCGACCCGGTCAGCACGTCGGTGACGGCGTGCGCCACGGGCGTGCCGCCGGTGCGCGACGCGACGCTCGTCGAGAGCGCACCCGTGCGGACGAGCGAGCCGTCGGCCGGGTACGCGAATCGCATCGGCGACGGCGGCCAGCGTCGTGCCCGGAGCCTGCACGGCGCCGGCGGACGACCCGGCCTGCCCGGGGACGACGATCGCGACGGCGTACGCGCTCGCCGTCGCGACCGGCGACTTGGCGGTCGTGGCGACACCGGCGCCGGTTGCAGCGGCGACGGCGCCCAGCACGAAGAGAGCGAGGAGGCGAACCTTCATTCGCGTGCTCCTGAGGGTACCGAGGCCTGCGGCGCGCCGTCAGGGCCGGGCTCGTCTCGACATGAGAATGAGACTCATTCTCATATAGCACTCGACCCGATGAGCGAGGTCGCTCTCCCGGCGGGCACCCGCACGACGGCGCAGCGCCGGGCGATCGTGCAGCTCGTCGAGGACTGGCACGGCAGCTTCAGCGTCGCAGAGCTCCACGCACGGCGCCCGCAGGCTCCACCCCCGGCTCGGTCTCGCCACGACCTACCGCACCGTCGAGCTGCTGCGGCGCGAGGGCTTCGTCCGGCCGCTGCTCTCGGACGGCACGACCGTGTACCTGCGGTGCAGCCCGCGCCACCACCACCACCTCGTCTGCACCACGTGCGGCAGCGTCGAGGAGACCGACCTCTGCGCCGCTCCGCCCGAGGCCGAGCTGCGGCGGCTGCACGGCTTCCGGCCGACGGCGCACGACCTCGACATCTACGGCACGTGCCGGCGGTGCGCCGCATGACGTGGGTGGCCGTCCCGCTCGCCGGGGTGACCGTCCTCTCGACGCTCGCGGGAGGCCTCGTGGCACTGCGCCTCGCGCGCGACCTGGCGACCGTGATCGCGCTGACCGGAGGCGTCGTGGTCGCCGTCGCGCTCTTCCACATCCTGCCGGAGTCGATCGAGTCGGTCGGCGATCCGCAGCGGGTCGGCCTCTACGTCGGCGCCGGCTTCCTGTTCTTCTTCCTCGCCGAGCGGGCGGTCGTCCTGCACCATCGCGACGAGCCCGAGCAGGTGCGGGCGCACGCTCAGGTCGGCGCCCTCGGCGCGGCCGGCCTCTCTCTGCACAGCTTCATCGACGGGCTCGGCATCGGCCTCGCCTTCGGGCTCGATCCGGCGACAGGCTTCCTCGTCTTCATCGCCGTCGTCTGCCACGACTTCGCCGACGGGATCAACACCGTCGGCTTCGTGCTGCGCCAGTCCGGGGACCGCGCCCGGGCCGATCAGGTGGCTCGCCGTCGACGCCGCGGCGCCGCTCGCGGGCGCGATCGTCGGCGCCTCGCTCTCGATCGGGGAGGAGCAGCTCGGCGCGCTGCTCGCGATCTATGCCGGCTTCTTCCTCTTCATGGGCGCGACCGACCTCCTGCCGCACGCCCATGAGCATCCGTCCGCGAAGCGGGTCGCGCTCACCGTCGTCGGCTTCGCAGCCATCCTGCTGGCGAGCCTCCTCGCGCCCTAGGGCCATGCGGGAGCGCTCGGAGTTCCGTGAGGAGGCGGTCGTCTCTGCGCTGCGCGCGCACTACGCCATCGAAGCGACGTCGCTCGAGCCTCTGCCGGGAGGCGAGGATCCGTCGGCGCGGGTCTTCCGGGTCGGAACGGCAGCGGGCCTGCGGTACCTCGTCAAGCTGCGCGACGCCGCGGGGTCGCGGAGCGTCGCGGCCGCGGTCTCCGGACACCTCTCAGACAGCGGCCTCCGGCACGTCGTCGCTCCGATCCGCTCGGCCGGCGGCTCGCACGCCGTGGAGGCGGGCAGCCTGGCCGTCTCGGTCTACCCCCTCGTCGACGGTCGCACGGGGGTCGAGGCCGGCCTGCTCGAGCGGCACTGGGTCGAGCTCGGCCGCGAGATCCGCCGACTCCACGAGACCGTCCTGCCGACGGAGCTCTCGGACCTGATGCCGCGGGAGACGTACAGGCCGGCGGAGCTCGGCCTGGTGCGTCGCGTCGACCGCGCCGTCGCGGACGGTCGCGGGGCCGACGATGCCGTCGGCGAGGCCGCGCCGTCTGGGCCGGCCGCCGCGCGGAGATCCTCGCCATCGCCGACCGAACGGAGGACCTCGGGCCGCGGCTCGAGCGGCTCATCCTGCCGTCCGTCCTCTGCCACGCCGACCTCCACACCTGGAACGTGTTGATCGACGATGCCGGGGCGCTCTGGCTCGTCGACTGGGACGAGGTCATCCTCGCCCCGAAGGAGCGCGACCTGATGTTCGTCGTCGGCGGCATCGGCACAGGGCTCGTCGAGCCCCACGAGACGGCCTGGTTCCTCGACGGCTACGGCGACACCGAGGTCGATCCGCTCGCGCTCTCGTACTACCGCCACGCCTGGGCGGTGCAGGACCTCGGCCTGTACGGCGAGGACGTTTTCCTGGACGAGTCGCTCGGGGACGATGCCCGCTCGCATGCGGCCCGCATCCTGCTCGGCCTCTTCGAGCCCGGCGGGATCGTCGAGCTGGCGCGCTAGGACAGCTGCTGGCGCGCGAAGTCGCGGAAGCGCTCGCGCGCGGCGTCGTCCGGCCCGAGCGCGTCCTCGTCGGCGAACTTCGGATCGGCCGCGATCTCCTCGGCGACCTTCCGCATCTCGGCCGCGACGGCCGCCCGATTCGCCGGATCCTTCAGCAGCAGCTCGGCCCAGGTGTCGGAGCCGTCGTAGGGCGGCAGGTCGTTCTCGACGAAGAGCTCGCCGAGCTTCATGCCGACCCGGATGTACGCGAACGTGCGGAACGCCAGAATCCGCCGAGGTGAGCCGACGAGCCGGTCGATCTCGGGATCGTCGGCCTGGAGCTGCGCGACGATGCTGCCGATCGGCTCGTCGACGAGCGGGAGCCAGAATTCCTCGTCGTTCATCGCTTTGCAGCATACGCACGGTATGCCAGCTGCGCGGCCACGCCGAGCAGGAGCAGTCCGAAGAGCCGGCGCAGCAGATCCTCCGAGATGCTCGTGGCGACGAGCACGCCGGCCTGGACGCCGACGATCGAGGCGACGCCGACGACGAGGGCGTGCCGGAAGCGGACGTTCCCGTAGCCGCGCTGGCGCCACGCGCCCGCAGCGACGGCGGGGAGGATCGCCAGCAGCGAGGTCGCCTCCGCGTCGAGCTGGCCGAGCCCGAGCCCCACGAGCGCCGGCACGAACAGGATGCCGCCGCCGACGCCGAAGAGGCCCGCGAGGAGCCCGCCGGCGAAGCCCAGCGCGAGACCGAGGACGATCGTGCCGGTGCTCATCCGGCGATCAGCCAGACGCCGACGGCGGTGAGGAGGACCGCGAACGCGTAGCTGAGCGTCCGCACCGGGACGCGCTGCTGGAGCGAGGCCCCGAGGACCGCGGCGACGGCGGCCGGCCCACCGACGACCGCGGCGTGCCCGACCTCGACATGGCCCTCGAAGCTGTAGAGCACGACGCCCGCGAGTGCCGTGATGAAGATCGCGGCGAGCGAGGTGCCGGTCGCGAGCCGCTGCTCGTAGCCGGCGGCCAGGATCAGCAGCGGCACGATCACGATGCCGCCGCCGACGCCGAACAGGGCGCTGAACAGGCCCGCGACGACGCCGATCAGGACGAGCCTCACCGGCCGTATCCTAGGCCGGTGGACGAGCTCTCTCCGCTCGCGCGCATCTCGAACGCACCGTCGGAGGCGGCGATCCTGCTCGACGTCGACGGAGTGCTCGCGCCGATCGTCGCGGTGCCGCAGGAGGCGGCGGTGCCGCCCGTGACCCGGGACGAGCTCCGACGACTCAACGAGCGCTACGCCCTGGTCGCGTGCATCAGCGGCCGCGCCGGCGCGGACGCGCGGCGGGTGGTCGGGCTCGACGAGCTCGTGTACGTCGGCGAGCACGGCCTCGAGCTGGTGCCGGAGGCCCGCGACTGGAGCGAGCGGCTGCTGCAGTTCTCCGCCACCGTCGACTGGGACGACGTCGAGCGCAAGCCGCTGACGATCACGTTCCACTACCGGCGCGCGGAGGACGAGGAAGAGGCCGAGCGGTTCCTCGAGGCGGTTGCCACGCGTGCCCGCGCCGAAGGGCTCGTGGCGCGGTTCGGCCGCAAGGTGCTCGAGCTGCGGCCGCCGGTCGCCGCCCACAAGGGGACGGCCGTGGCGCACCTCCTCGGCGAGCGCGGGCTCGCTCGCGCCCTCTACGCCGGCGACGACACGACCGACCTCGACGCGTTCAAGGCCGTGCACGGGCTCGAGGTCGGGATCGCGGTCGCGGTCGCCTCGGCGGAGGGCCCGGCAGAGCTCCGCGAGGCCGCCGACCTGGTGGTCGACGGCCCCGCTGAGTTTCTCGAGGTGTTGCGGCTGCTCTAGGCGGCAACCGGGGTCGGCTCGGCCTCGGGCGCCTCCGCAGTCACGTGCTCGCTGCGGATCAGGACGAGCGCCGCGACGACACCGACGGCCGCGATCGCTGCGCCGACCCAGAACGCGATCTGGAAGCCCGAGGTCAGCGCCTCCGGTGTGCCCGTCCCGGAGGCGATCTCGTTCTCGGTGCGCGAGATCGCGATCGTGGAGAGCAGGGCGATGCCGACCGCGCCGCCGATCTGCTGCGACGTGTTGATCAGCCCGGACGCGAGGCCGGCCTCGGCCTGCTTGACGCCGGCGAGCGCCGCGATCGAGATCGGCACGAAGCAGAACGCCAGTCCCGACCGCGATGATCAGGAAGCCCGGCAGCAGGTTGGCGGCGTACGAGCCGTCGACCGAGACCTGCGTGAAGAGGAGCATCCCGACCGACAGGAGCCCCATCCCGGTGGCGATCAGCGTCCTCACACCGACTCGCCCGACGAGCGCGGCGGCGACGTTCGCCCAGATGATCGACGTTCCCGCGACGGCGAGGTACGCGATGCCGGTCTTCATGGCCGAGTAGCCGAGCACCTGCTGCATGTAGAGCGTCAGCATCAGGAACATCGAGAAGAGGGCGGTACCGAGGATGAACCCGGTCACGTTCGCCCCGAGCACGGTCGTCGTCCGCAGGATGCCGAAGCGCATGAGCGGTTCCGGCGCCCGGAGCTCCCACCCGACGAAGCCGACGAGCAGGGCGGCGGCGAGGACGAACACGCCGATCGTGCGACCCGAGCTCCAGCCCCAGTTGTTGCCCTGCGTGATGCCGAGCACGAGCGTCGTCAGGCCGCCCGTGACGAGGAACGCCCCGAGCGCGTCGAAGCTCTTGACGCGGGTGTCACGGCTCTCCGTGAGCAGCACGGGCGCGAAGGCCAGCGCGGCGAGAGCGACAGGGATGTTGACGTAGAAGATCCACTCCCACGCGAGCAGGTCGGTGAGAATGCCGCCGAGGAGCACGCCGGCCGCGGCGCCGAAGCCGCCGACCGCGCCCCAGACGCCGAGGGCGATGTTCCGCTCGCGGCCTTCTGCGAACGTCGTCATCAGGATCGCGAGCGCAGCCGGTGAGATCGCCGCGGCACCGAGTCCCTGGATCGCGCGAGCGCCGATCAACGAGGCTTCGGACCAGGCGAGCCCGCAGAGCAGCGAGCCGATCGCGAATGCGACGAGGCCGAGCATGAAGACGCGGCGGCGACCGACGAGGTCGGCCGTGCGGCCACCGAGCAGCAGGAACCCGCCGAAGACGAGCGCGTAGGCGCTGATCACCCACTGGAGGTTCTCCTGCGAGAAGCCGAGATCGGCCTGGATGGACGGCAGCGCCACGTTCACGATCGCGATGTCGAGCACGACGATGAACTGGACGAGCGAGAGCAGTGCCAGTGCAAGCCATTTCCTGTTGGGCGAGGCAACCATCGTTAGTCCTTTCGCATTTAGTCGTCCTCGACTCTAGAGGTGCTACTTGCATTTCGCAAGTGGATTCTTGTCATCCTCAAGGATGATCTTGTATAGTTGAAGCGTGCGCGCGTACGGCCAGTACTGCCCGATCGCCCACGCGCTCTGCCTCGTCGGCGAGCGCTGGTCGCTGCTCGTCGTCCGCGAGCTGCTCGAGGGCCCGAAGCGCTACACCGACCTCGTCGCCGGGCTGCCGAAGATCGGCACGAACATCCTCGCCGCCCGCCTGACGCGACCTCGAGGCCGCCGGTGTGGTCGAGAAGCGCAGGCTGCCGCCGCCGGCCGCCTCCACCGTCTACGAGCTGACGGCGTACGGACGCGACCTGCGGCCGGTGATCCACGAGCTCGCGCGCTGGGGTGTCCGCTCGCTCGGCCCGCCGCCGCTCGACGCGCTCGAGCCGGGCTGGCTCATCCACGCCGTCGACATCGGGCTCTCGCCGGTGCCGACGCAGGGGACGATCGCCTTCCGGATCGGCGACGAGGAGGTGTCGCTCGTCGACGGCGTCGCCGAGCCGGGGCTCGTCGAGGACCCCGATCTCCTCGTCGAGAGCGACGCGATCGGCTTCTACCACCTGCTCGTGAACCGGGAGCTGCGACGGGGTGCGCCTCGAGGGCGACGCGGAGCTGCTGGAGCCGCTGCTCGCGGCGTTCGCGCCTACGCCAGAGCCGCTTCCCGCCTGAGCACGTCCCAGGCGCGCAGCACGTCGTCCTCGGTCGTGCGCGCGCTGCCGACCGCGAGGCGAAGGACGTAGCGGCCGTTCAGCTTCGTGTGCGAGATGAAGATCTCGCCGCTCGCGTTCACGCGCTCGAGCAGCGCCTCGTTCTCCTCGTCCGAGCGCGTCGCGCCGGAAGCACACGAGCGAGAACGGACGCGGCGCGGCGACCTCCCAGCCCGGCTCCTGCGCGTACCCACCCCTCGAACAGCGCCGCCAGCCGGATCGCCTCGCGGATCCGCTCCTGCAGCCCCTCGCGGCCGTAGCAGCGCAGCACCGCCCAGAGCTTGAGCGCGCGGAAGCGGCGGCCGAGCGCGGGGCTGAGCTCGGAGAGGCTCGTCACCTCCTCGCTGACGCGCAGGAACTCGGGCACGAGGCTGAAGGCGGCGCGGAAGTCGTCGGGCCGCCGCGTCCACAGCGTCGAGCAGTCCATCGGCGTGAACAGCCATTTGTGCGGATTGACGACGATCGAGTCGGCACGCTCCCAGCCCGCGAAGTGGTGCCTGAGCTCCGGGCAGACGGCCGCCGAGCCGGCATAGGCCGCGTCGACGTGCAGCCAGACGCCCTCGCGCTCGCACGCGTCGGCGATCGTCCGCGACCGGGTCGACGGAGCTCGTCGAGGTCGTCCCGATCGTCGCGACGACGGCGCAGGCGCCGTCGAGGTCGAGCGCGTCCGTCCTGCAGCGCGGAAGTCGGCGTCGGCCGGCACGGGCCGCGCCTCGAGCTCGAGCAGGCGACACGCCTTCGCGACCGACGAATGCGCGTGCTCGGAGCAGACGACGACACGCGCGCCGGGCTTCGCCTGCCGGGCGGCCGCGAGGGCGGTCATGGTGCCGGTCGAGGCGGTGTCCTCGATGTGGCCGTGGAGGCCGGCCGGCAGGCCGAGCAGCTGTGCGAGCCAGTCGAGCGTCACCTCCTCCAGCTCCTGCAGCGCCGGCGAGGTGCGCCAGAGGATGCCGGTCTGGTTCAGGCCGGCGATGAGCAGCTCGGCGAGGATCCCCGGCTCCGACGCGGTGTTCGCGAAGTACGCGAAGAAGCGCGGGCTCTGCCAGTGCGTGAGTGCCGGCATGAGCACGTCGTCGAGGTCGCGCAGGACGGCGGCGAACGGCTCGGCCTGCTCGGGCGGCGACGGCGGCAGCCTCCCCCGCAGCTCCCCGGGCTCGACCTGCGCCAGCACCGGCAGGTCGCGCACCCGCTCGAGATAGTCGGCCACCCAGTCGACCGCCGCGGCGCCGTCCTCGCGAAAGCTCACTTCCTCAGCTTCTCGATCTCCGGCCAGGGGCGCGTGTTGAGGATCTGATCCTTCGTCAGCCAGGCGCGCCGGGCCTGCGCGATGCCGAGCTCGACGTAGCCGAGCGCGCCGAGCGAGTGGCCGTCGCTCGAGACGACGAGCGTGAGGCCGGCCTCGCCTGCCAGGCGCGCATGCGCGTCGCGGAGGTCGAGACGGTCCGGCTGCGAGTTGATCTCGAGGAAGGTGCCGGTCTCGAGGGCGCGCTCGACGACCTTCTCGACCTCGATCCCGGACGGCCCGCGCTTGCCGATCTTGCGGCTCGTCAGGTGGCCGATGCAGTCGACGTGCGGGCTCTCCATCGCCTCCAGCACGCGGCCCGTCGGATCCTTGTCGAAGCTCGTGTGCACCGACGCCATCACCCAGTCGAGCTGCGCGAGCAGGTCGTCGTCGACGTCGAGCTCGCCGTTCGCGCGGATGTTGACCTCGATCCCCTTGAGCACGCGGAACGGCGCCAGCCGCTCGTTGATCGTGTCGATCTCCTCCCACTGCTTCTGCAGCTTCCCGTCGCGCAGCCGCTGCGCGTGGTCGCACATGGCGAGGAACTCGTGTCCCAGCTCGCGCGCCCGGATCGCCATCTCGGCGAGCGAGGCCTTCCCGTCCGACCAGGTCGAGTGGGCGTGCAGGTCGCCGCGGAGGTCGGCTCGCTCGACGAGGACGGGCAGCGTCCCCGCGCGCGCAGCCTCCAGCTCCCCGCCGTTCTCGCGCAGCTCGGGCGGGATGTAGGCGTAGCCGAGATGCGCGTACATCGCCTCCTCGTCCTCGGCCGTCACGACCTCGCCGGTCTCGACGGTGGTGACGCCGTACTCGGAGACCGAGAAGCCGCGGCGCTGGGCCTCCTCGCGGAGCGCGACGTTGTGATCCTTCGAGCCGGTGAAGTGCTGCAGCAGGTTGCCGTACGACTCCGGCGGCACGACGCGGAGGTCGAACCGGAGGCCGTCGTTCGAGATCACGGTGGCCTTCGTGTCGCCCTTGGCCACGACCTCGGCGACCCACTTCAGCGACGTGAAGTAGTCGATCAGCGCGGGTGCGTCGGTGGACGTGGCGATGATGTCGAGGTCGCGAAACGTCTCGCGCCGGCGGCGCACCGACCCGGCTTCGGACACCTTCACCGCGGCCGGATGCTCGCGGAGAACGGTCACGACCGCGAGCACCGCCGGCAGGCCGTCGCCGAGCAGCCGCCTCGACTCGCGCGGATCCGGCGGCGCCTGCGCGAGCGCCTCCAGGATCTTCGTCTCCGACTTCGCGCCCAGGCCCGGCGAGCGAGCGGAGCCGCTCCTGCTCGGCCGCCGCCTTCAGCTCGTCCAGCGTCGTCACGTTGAGCTCCTGCCAGATCCGCCGGGCCGTCTTCGGCCCGAGCCCCGGCAGGTGCATGAACTTCACGACCTCCGGCCGGGATGATCGCCTTGCGCTTGGTGAGCGCCTTCATCTCGCCCAGCTCGACGACCTCGACGATCTTCTCCTCGATCGTCTTGCCGATCCCCGTCAGGTTCTTCGCCTTGCCGTCGAGGGCGAGCTGGGCGACCGGGCCGCCGGTCTCGCGGATGCGCCCGGCCGCGCGCCGGTAGGCGAGGACGCGGAACGAGTCCTCGCCCTCGAGCTCGCAGAGATCCGCCAGCAGCTCGAGCTGGTCGGCGAGCTCGTCGTTCCTCGGCAGGGTCGTCGCCACTTGCAGCGATCATAGGCACGTGCGTGCCGTCGTCCGACGGGGAATCTGGTCCCCGTGAGCCCCCTCCTTCAAAAGCGTCTGATGCGGCCGTCGTTGCCTGCCCACGTACGACGAGCGCGAGAACCTCGAGCCGATGCTGCGGGCCCTCGGCGAGGTGCTCGGGCCGGACGATCGCGTGCTCGTGATCGACGACAACTCGCCCGACGGGACGGGCGAGCTCGCCGACCGGCTCGCGGCCGAGCTGCCGTTCGTCGACGTGCTCCACCGGCGAGCGCAAGGAGGGGCTCGGGCCGGCGTACATCGCGGGCTTCCGGCAGGCGCTCGCGGCCGGCGCGGAGCTCGTGCTCGAGATCGACTGCGACTTCTCGCACGACCCGAAGGACGTGCCGCGCCTGATCGCCGCCGCGGCGGACGCCGACCTCGTGCTCGGCTCGCGCTACGTGCGCGGCGGCGAGGTGCGCGACTGGGGGCTCCTGCGCCGGGCGATCTCGAAGGGCGCCTCGCTCTACACCCAGTTGCTGCTGATGCCGGTCAAGGACGCGACGGGGGGCTTCAAGTGCTTCCGCCGCGACGTGCTCGAGCGCATCGACCTCGACGCCGTCGAGGCGCGGGGCTACATGTTCCAGATCGAGACGACGTTCCGGGCCCGCCGCGCGGGCTTCAGGGTCGTGGAGATCCCGATCAGGTTCGTCGACCGGCGCGTGGGCGGCTCGAAGATGTCCCGCGGGATCGTGCTCGAGGCGATCTGGAAGGTGCCGGCCCTGCGGCTGGCGACGCTGCGGGGGCAGGTGTGAGAGAGGTCTCGGACGAGAGCTTCGAGGCGGACGTCCTGCAGGCGCCCGGGCCGACGATCGTCGACTTCTGGGCGCCGTGGTGCAAGCCGTGCGACGCGATCGAGCCGATCCTCGAGGAGCTGGCCGCGGAGCACGACGTCGCGCTCGTGCGGCTGAACATCGACGCGCACATCGGCGTCCCGTCGCGCTTCGGCGTGCTCTCCCTGCCGACGGTGATGCTCTTCCGCGACGGCGAGCCGCGCGCGACGGTCGTCGGCGCCCGCTCGCGCGCGCACTACGAGCGCGAGCTCGGCCCGTACCTCTAGGAGGCCGCCGTGAACATCCAGCGGTGACCCTCGACGTCCTCGACCCGGTACGAGCGGCCGTGCCCGGTGTCCGCCGGCTCGCTCAGGATGCGGGCGCCTGCCGCCTTCGCACGCGCGTAGTGCGCGTCGAGATCGTCGACGTAGACGAGCACACCGTCGACGATGTACGGCGTCTCCAACCAGCGGCGCGCGTGCTCGCAGACCTCGGCGTGGCGCCGCGGGCTCTGGTAGTCGCGGCTCGGCAGACCGAGCATGAGCTCGCTGCCGCCGAGCTCCATGTTCACGTGCGTGACCGTGCCGTCGTCGTCGCTCCACCGACCGGTCTCGCTGAAGCCGAACGCCTCCGCGAGCCAATCCGCGCTCCGCCCGGCGTCCTCGTACGACAGCATCGGGATCACCCTCTGCGTACCCATGGTTGCTCCTTTCTTACGTCCGTCGTTAATGATTAACTATGTCGTTAATGTCTGTCAACCTCGATGCGACGCTCGCCGCACTCGCCGATCCCACCCGCAGAAGAGTCGTCGACCTCCTCCGCGACGAGCCGAGGCCGGCGGGCGAGCTGGCCCGCTCGATCGGCGTGAGCGCGCCCGCGATGAGCCGGCACCTGCGCGTTCTGCGCGCCGGTGGCCTCGTCGAGGTAGTCGCGGTCGACAGCGACGCGCGGCTTCGCCTCTACCGGCTGCGGGCGGAGCCGTTCACCGGGCTCGTCGAGTGGCTGCCCCGGTTCTGGGACGACCAGCTCACCTCGTTCAAGAGCCCACGCCGAGCGTCGATGAAGGTCGTCCGCAGCGATCGACGTCGCGGTCGACGCCGACACCGCGTTCAGGCTCTTCACGGAGGAGATCGGCAACTGGTACCGCTCCGGCCGGTGGAGCTGGAACGACCCGGAGCGCGCAAAGACGATCCTGATCGAGCCGGGAGTCGGCGGCCGCTGGCTCGAGGTCTGGGACGAGACGACCGGAGAGGGGTACGAGCTCGGCCGGGTCCGCGTCTGGGAGCCCGGCGAGCGCGTCGTACTCAGCTATCGCAACGTGCACCTGCCGCCGGGCGACACCGAGGTCGAGGTTCGCTTCGAGCGCGCCGGCACGGTGACGCGGGTCACGCTCGAGCATCGCGGGATCGCCGGGATGTCCGACGCCCAGCGGGCGAACGCGTGGGTGAACTTCATGGCGTGGTTCCGCGAGTACGCTGAGACGACGTGACGACGATCGCGCCGTGGGCGCCGGTGCTCGAGGGCGAGGAGCTCGCCTACCTCGGCATGGAGGAGGCAAAGACGGGACGCGCCGAGCCGTTCCCGGACGACCTCGATCCGCGCGTGGCGTCGGCGCTCGTCGCGCAGGGCATCACCGCGCTCTGGCGGCACCAGGCGGAGGCGTGGGAGGCGGTGCGCGCCGGCGGGAACGTCGTCGTCACGACCGGCACGGCGAGCGGCAAGAGCCTCGCGTTCAACCTGCCCGTGCTCGACCTCCTCTCGCGCGACCCGAAGAGCCGCGCGCTCTACCTCTACCCGACGAAGGCGCTCGCGCAGGACCAGGCCCGGGCGCTCGGCGCCTTCGGCCTCAAGGGCGTCAAGCCCGCGATCTACGACGGCGACACGCGAGACGGAGCGCCGGTGGCAGATCCGGCGCTGGGCGAACGTCGTCCTGACGAACCCGGACATGCTCCACGTCGGCGTCCTCCCGCACCACGACCGCTGGGGCGACGTGTTGGCAAACCTGCGCTTCGTCGTCGTCGACGAGGCACACGTCTACCGCGGCGTCTTCGGCTCGCATGTCGCGAACGTCCTCCGCCGGCTGCGCCGGCTCGCCCGCGTGTACGGCTCCGAGCCGCAGTTCGTGCTCGCGTCCGCCACGATCGCCAACCCCGGGCAGCTGGCCGAGTCGCTGCTCGGCGCGCCTGCCCGCGTCGTCGACGCCGATGCGGCGCCGCGGGCCGAGCGCACGGTCGCGCTCTGGAACCCCGAGCTGCTCGACGCCGAGCTCGGCCAGCGCGCGAGCGCGCTCGGCGACGCCTCCCGGCTGCTCGCGGGCCTCACGTCGCAGCGGCCTGCGCACGATCTGCTTCGCCAAGAGCCGCAAGGCGGTCGAGCTGATCCACCGCTTCACGGTCGACCGCGTCGAGGCCGACGTCGCGGAGCGGCTGGCGCCCGTACCGCGCCGGCTACACGCCGGCGCAGCGGCGCGAGATCGAGCGCCGGCTGATGGCCGGCGAGCTGCTCGGCGTGTCCGCGACGGACGCGCTCGAGCTCGGCATCGACATCGGCGAGCTCGACTGCGCGATCTCAGTCGGCTTCCCGGGCACCGTCTCGTCGCTGCGGCAGCAGTGGGGCCGCGCCGGCCGGCGCGGGCCCCGGCCTGGCGGTGCTGATCGCGAGCGAGGACGCGCTCGATCAGTTCTTCATGCGCGACCCCGAGGCGCTGCTCGGCCGGACGGTCGAGGCGGCGATCCTCGACGGCGCGAACCCGCGGGTGCTCGACGGGCACGTCCTCTCGGCGGCCTTCGAAGGCCCGATCGACGAGGCCGACGCCGAGACCCTCGGCCCGGAGGCGCTCGAGCGGGCGGCCGTGCTGCCCGAGCTGAAGCGGACGAACGCCGGGCTGGGTCTGGGCCGGCACCGACTATCCGGCCGCACGCGTGGCGCTGCGGTCGGCGGACCGCGAGTCCTTCACCGTCGTCGACGAGGCGACGGGCTCCGTGCTCGGGCTCGTCGAGCGCTCGCGCGCGTTCTCGACGATCCACGAGGGCGCCGTCTACCTGCACCTCGGCGAGCAGCACCTCGTGCGAGCGCTCGACCTCGAGGCCAGGACGGCGCTCGTCTCGGAGGCGTCGGTCGACTGGTACACGCAGGCGAAGAAGGAGACCGAGACGGCGATCGTGGAGCCGCTGCGGCTGGAATCGAGGCTCGGCCTGCCGCTCCACTTCGGCCGGGTCTCGGTGACCGAGCAGGTGATCGCCTACCAGCGCAAGTCGATCTCGGGCGGCGACACCCTCGAGACCGTCCCGCTCGACCTGCCGGCGACGAGCTTCGAGACGGAGGCGATCTGGTTCTGCCCGACCGAGCGCGCAGCTCGAGGGGCTCGAGGACATGCCGACGCTGCTCTCGTCGCTCCACGCCGCCGAGCACTCGCTGATCGCCCTGCTGCCGCTGTGGGCGATGTGCGACCGCTGGGACATCGGCGGCCTCTCGACGAACATCCACTTCCAGACCGGGCCTGCCGACGATCTTCGTCTACGACGGCCACGCGGGCGGCGTCGGCATCACCGAGCGCGGCTTCGACCGGTTCGAGGGCTGGGTCGCCGACACCGCGCGGATGCTGACCGGCTGCCCGTGCGCGGCGGGCTGCCCGTCGTGCGTCCAGAGCCCGAAGTGCGGCAACCTGAACGAGTACCTCGACAAGGCGGGGGCGCTGACCCTGCTGCGGCGGCTGCTCGCAGCCGGCTGAGCCGGCCTGTCGATTTCGCCACACCTCGCTCGTCTACATGGTGAAATCGACCCCAGAGAGGAGGAACGCATGCAGTATCTGGCACTGATCTACAGCGACGAGAGCGGCTGGGAGTCCCTCTCCGACGACCAGCGCAAGGCCGCGTACGAGCAGTACATGGCGTTCGGCGAGGAGGCCCGCACGGCCGGCGTGATGAAGGACGGGAACGAGCTGGACGCGACCTCGACCGCCACGACCGTCCGCGTCCGCAACGACGAGACGGTCGTCACCGACGGGCCGTTCACGGAGCTCAAGGAGGCGCTCGGCGGCTACTACGTCCTCGAGTGCGACTCGATCGACGAAGCCTGCACCTGGGCCGCGAAGATCCCCGGCGCGTCGTACGGCGCGATCGAGGTGCGCCCGATCTTTGTCGATCCCAGCGAGAACGGGGGAGGTGCGTCGTGAAGTACGCAGCGCTGCTGACCAACCTGTCCGAGGACATCGATGCCTGGGAGAAGATGAGCCCCGACGAGGCGCAGGCCGCCCGCGCGAAGGAGATCCCCAAGTGGGAGGCGCTCTTCGCCGAGCTCGGGCCGACCGGTGCGATCGGCTTCGGCGCCGAGCTCGACAGCCCGTCGACCGCCAAGACCGTTCGCGTTCGCGACGGCGAGACGATCGTCACCGACGGTCCCTTCGCCGAGACGAAGGAGCAGCTCGGCGGCCTGATGGTGCTCGACTGCGAGGACCTCGACAAGGCGATCGAGATCGCGGCGAAGATCCCCGTGGCGGGCCGCGCGTCGGTCGAGCTGAGGCCACTCGTCGAGCATTGAGCGTCGAGCACGCGTTCCGCGAGGAGTGGGGCCGTGCCGTTGCCGTCCTCACCCGCGTCCTCGGCGATCTCGACCGCGCCGAGGACGCGGTGCAGGACGCGTTCACGACCGCGCTCGAGCGCTGGCCCCGTGACGGCACGCCCGCCAACCCCGCCGCCTGGATCATCACCACCGCGCGCAACCGCGCCGTCGACCGGCTGCGGCGGGAGCAGACCTTCGCGCGCAAGGCCGAGCTGCTGGCCCGCCTCGAGGAGCTGCCCGCCGAGGAGGAGGACGTGAGCTCGATTCCCGACGACCGGCTCGCCCTCGTCTTCACCTGCTGCCACCCGGCGATCGCGGCCGACGCGAGGATCGCGCTGACGCTGCGCGAGGTCGCCGGCCTGACGACGAGCGAGATCGCACACGCCTTCCTCGTGGCCGAGCCGGCAATGGCGCAGCGGCTCGTGCGGGCGAAGCGGAAGATCCGCGACGCGGCGATCCCGTTCCGCGTGCCGCCGGACCACCTGCTGCCCGAGCGGCTGCGCTCGGTGCTGACCGTGCTCTACCTCGTGTTCAACGAGGGCTACTCGACGAGCGTCGGCGAGGCTCACGTGCGGGCCGATCTCTGCGAGGAGGCGATCAGGCTGGCGAAGCTGCTCGTCGCTGCTGATGCCGGACGAGCCCGAGGCGCTCGGCCTGCTCGCGCTGATGCTGCTGCAGGACGCCCGCCGCGAGGCCCGCCGTGACGCGGACGGCGCGCTCGTCCTGCTCGAGGATCAGGATCGGTCGCGCTGGAACCGGGCGCGGATCGACGAGGGGCAACGCGTGCTCGAGCGGGCGCTCGCGCACCGGGCGCCGGGCCCCTACCAGCTGCAGGCGGCGATCGCGGCGCTGCACGTCGACGCCGAGCGGCCGGAGGACACCGACTGGCCGCAGATCGCCGCCCTCTACGCCGAGCTCGCTCGCATGCAGCCGTCGCCGATCGTCGAGCTCAACCGCGCCGTGGCCGTCGCGATGGCCGACGGGCCGGAGCACGGCCTCGCCCTGATCGACCGGATCGAGCTGCCCGGCTACCACCTCCTCCATGCCGCCCGCGCCGACCTGCTGCGGCGTCTCGAGCGCCGGGACGAGGCCGCGGAGGCCTACCGCACGGCGCTGTCGCTGGAGATGAACGCCGCCGAGCGGGCGTTCCTCGAAAGCCGGTTATCCGCACTGACGGCCTGAGGCACCCCTGGTACGTTCGCTGGACGACACACCCAGGAGGAACCATGTACCGCCAGCACCTGCCCCAGCTCGACGGCGGCGTCTTCGTCACCGACGGCGGCATCGAGACGACGTTGATCTTCCACCAGGGCCTCGACCTACCCGAGTTCGCCGCGTTCGACCTGCTCAAGGACGACGCCGGCACGGACGAGCTCCGCCGCTACTTCCGGCCGTACGTGCAGCTCGCGCGCGAGCACGGCGTCGGACTCGTGCTCGAGAGCCCGACGTGGCGCGCGAACCCGGACTGGGCCGCGAAGATCGGCTACTCGCGCGACGAGCTCGACGCGCTGAACCGGAAGGCGATCGCGCTGATGGAGGAGCTCCGCCACGAGTCGCCGTCCGACGCGCCGGTCGTGATCAGCGGCTGCGTCGGCCCTCACAGCGACGGCTACAGCCCCGAGACCATGCTGTCCGCCGCGGAGGCCGAGGCCTACCACGCGACGCAGATCGCCACCTTCGCCGACACCGCCGCCGACATGGTGACCGCGATCACCATGACCTACGCAGACGAGGCGATCGGCGTCACCCGTGCCGCGCAGAAGGCCGGCCTGCCGGCCGTCATCTCGTTCACGGTCGAGACGGACGGGAGGCTGCCGAACGGGCAGCCGCTCGCTGACGCGATCGAGCAGGTCGACCGCGAGACCGGCAACGGCCCCGCCTACTACATGATCAACTGCGCGCACCCGACGCACTTCGAGGCGATCCTCGAAGAAGGCGCGCCGTGGGTCGGACGCATCGGCGGCCTGCGCACGAACGCGTCGACGAAGAGCCATGCGGAGCTGGACGAGTCCGAGGAGCTCGACGCGGGCGACCCGCAGGACCTCGGCGCGCGGCACGGTGCTCTCAAGGCGCTGTTGCCGAAGGTGAACGTCCTCGGCGGCTGCTGCGGCACCGACCACCGCCACGTCGGCGAGATCTGCGAGGCCTGGACCACCGAGCGGGAGGCCGCACCGGCCTAAGATTGCGGCGTGCGAGTCTCGGCGAAGGTCGACTACGCGCTTCGTGCGCTCGCCGAGCTCGCCGTCGCACCTCCCGGCCCGGTCAAGGGCGAGCGGCTGGCGACGGCGCAGGGCATCCCGCTCAAGTTCCTGGAGAACATCCTGCTCGAGCTGCGGCGCTCCGAGATCGTGGCGAGCCAGCGCGGCGCCGAGGGCGGCTACTGGCTCGCGAAACCGCCGGCCGACGTGAGCCTCGCCGACGTCATCCGCGCCGTCGAGGGGCCGATCGCGACCGTGCGTGGAGCCCGCCCCGAGGAGGTCGAGTACACCGGCGCGGCGATCGGACTGCGCGAGGTCTGGATCGAGCTGCGATCGAGCATGCGGAGCGTGCTCGAGGAGACGTCGCTGGCCGATCTGGTCGCGGCCGGTCAGGCGAAGACGCGCTCGCGCGACGTGCGCACGTAGACGATCTGACCCGCCTGCAGCTCGAGCTCCTCGCAGCGGTCGCGCGTGACCTGCGCCCACAGCTCCTCCCCGTCGTGCCGGACGAGCTCGACGCGCACCTCGAAGCCGAGATGGACGATCCGCTCGACCCAGGCCTCGTCCGCGCCGTCCACGGGGTCCCTGAGCAGCTCGAGGTCGTGCGGACGCACCCACGTCTCGTCGACGCGGTTCACCGGGCCGACGAAGCTCATGACGAACTCGGACGACGGGTGCTCGTAGAGCTCGCGCGGACGCCCGACCTGCTCGATGCGGCCGTGGTTCATGACCGCGACCTGGTCGGCGACCTCCATCGCCTCCTCCTGGTCGTGGGTGACGAACACGGTCGTGACGTGCACCTCGTCGTGGAGCCGGCGCAGCCAGGCGCGCAGCTCGGCCCGCACCCGCGCGTCGAGGGCGCCGAACGGCTCGTCGAGCAGCAGCACCTTCGGCTCGACCGCGAGCGCGCGCGCGAGTGCCATCCGCTGCCGCTGTCCGCCCGAGAGCTGCGCCGGATAACGCGTTGCGAACGGCGAGAGCTGGACGAGCTCGAGCAGCTCGGCGACCCGCGCCTTGATCTCCGCCTTCGGCCGCTTGCGAATCGTCAACCCGAACGCGACGTTGTCGCGGACGGTCATGTGCTTGAACGCGGCGTAGTGCTGGAAGACGAAGCCGACGCCACGCTTCTGCGGCGACAGCGACGTCGCGTCCTCGCCCGAGATGACGATCTCGCCGCCGTCCGGCTGCTCGAGGCCGGCGATGACGCGGAGCAGCGTCGACTTCCCCGACCCGCTCGGGCCGAGCAGCGCCGTCAGGCCGCCGCTCTCGACGTCCAGCGAGACGTCGTCGAGCGCGGTGAAGTCGCCGAAGCGCTTCGAGACGTTGCGAGCGGAGATCACGCGACACCCTCCTTGGGTCTGAGGAACGACATGCCGGCCAGGACGCCGATCGCGAACAGCGCGAGCACGACCGACGAGGCGTAGGCGCCGACGAGATCGAAGGCCTGGAAGCGCTCGTCGACGTGCAGCGTCGCCGTCTCGGTCTCGCCGGCGAGACGGCCGGAGACGACGGCGACGGCGCCGTACTCGCCCAGGGAGCGCGCGGTCGTGAGCACGACGCCGTACGCGACGGCCCACCGGATCGACGGGAAGGTGATGCGCCGAAACACCTGCCAGGTCGAGGCGCCGAGCGTAGTCGCCGCCTGCTCCTGCTCGATGCCGACCTCGCGCAGCACGGGCACGACCTCGCGCACGACGAACGGCAGCGAGACGAAGATCGTCACGAGGATCATCGACGGCAGGGCGAAGAGGACGTCGAAGGGGAGGTCGTCGAACCAGCCACCCGCGGCCGTAGAGCAGGAAGATCGCGAGCCCGACGACGACCGGCGAGAGCGCGAGGGGCAGGTCGACGACCGCGTTCACGATGCCCTTGCCGCGGAACGGCTGGCGCACGATCGCGAGGGCCGCCACGATGCCGAAGACGGTGTTCGCCGGCACGGCGACCGCCGTGATCAGGATCGTCAGCTTGAAGGCGTGCAGCGCCGCCGGCGACGTGACGGCGGCCCACGCCTGATCGAACCCGTGCTCGAAGGTACGCCAGAAGACGAGCGAGAGCGGCCCGATCAGCACCACGGCGAGGTAGGCGAGCCCGGTGAAGCGGAGCACGAGCCTACGCAAGCTGATCGTGCCTCGTCGCCCACCGGCGGACGCCACCGATCGCGAGCAGGATGCCGAAGGAGAGGAGCAGGAGGACGACCGAGACCGCGGCGGCGGCGCCCGAGTTGCCGCTCTCGAGCTGCCCGAAGACGTAGACGGACGCGACCTCGGTGTCGAATGGCAGGTTGCCCGTGATCAGGACGACCGCGCCGAACTCGCCCACCGCCTTCGCGAAGGCGAGCGCCACCCCCGACAGGATCCCGGGGAAGAGGTTCGGGAAGACGATCCGGCGGAAGACCTGCGTGCCGCGGGCGCCGAGCGACGCGGCCGCCTCCTCCATCTCGCGGTCGAGCTCGAGCAGCACGGGCTGCACGGTGCGGACGACGAACGGCAGCGTCACGAACAGCATCGCGAGCACGATCGCCGCCCGCGAGTAGGCGAGGTCGACGCCGACGGGCGACTGCGGCCCGTAGAGCGCGAGCAGCGTCAGGCCGGCGACGATCGTCGGCAGCGCGAACGGCAGGTCGATGACCGCGTTCACGATCACCTTCCCGCGGAAGTCGTCGCGCACGAGGATCCACGCGAGCACGGTGCCGACCACGGCGTTGACGAGAGCGACCGCGATCGAGGCGCCGATCGTCAGCTTCAGGGCCGCGACCGCCTGCGGCTCGGTGATCGCATCCCAGAACCCCGTTCCCGCCGAGCGTCGTCGCCTGCCACGTCAGGGCGGCGAGCGGCAGGGCGACGATCGCCGTCAGGTAGGCGATCACGACACCGAGCGAGAGCGGGATCCCCGCTCTCGCTCGACGTGCCGAGGCCGGAAGAGCGACGCTAGACAACGCTCGTCACCCCGTATCGCCTCCGACCTGCCGCTGGATGCGCGCCATGATCCCGGTGCGCGGGTCGAAGAAGCGCTTCTGCACCTTGTCCCAGCCGCCCATCGTCTTGTCGTCGATCGTGAAGAGGCCGGGGCGCTCGGGGAACTGCTTCTTGAACTCGTCCGCGACCGACTTCAGCACCGGGCGGTAGCCGTTCTTCGCGAAGACGCGCTGCGAGGCCGGGAAGCGCAGGAAGCGCAGGAACGCCTCCGCCGTCGCCTTGTTCTCGCTCGCCTTGAGCACGGCGACTGGGTTCTCGATCAGGATCGTCTGCCGCGGGATCGTGAACTGGATGTTCTGGCCCTTCGAGCGGGCGAAGAGAGCCTCGTTCTCGTAGGCGAGGAGGACGTCGCCCTTGCCCGACGCGAAGGTCTGCAGCGACTCGCGCGCGCTCTTGTCCTGCACCGACACGTTCCGGAACAGCTTCAGAAGGTTGTCCTGGGCCTGCTTGTCGGTCTTCCCAGTGCGCCGCCAGGCGCCGTAGGCAGCCATGATGTTCCAGCGGGCGCCGCCGGAGGTGAAGGGGTTCGGCGTGATCACCTCGACGTCGGACCGGAGCAGGTCGTTCCAGCCCTTGATCTTCTTGGGGTTGCCGTCGCGGACGACGAAGACGACCACGGAGCGGTGCACCATGCCGCGGTACGACTGGCGGTCCCAGTTCGCGTCGACGAGCCCCGCCTTCACGAGCGCGTCCACGTCCGGCGCGAGGGAGAGCGCGACGATGTCGGCGTCGAGACCCGCCGCGACGGCGCGCGACTGCTCTCCCGAGGAGCCGTAGGACTGGCTGAACGACACGTCCTTGCCCGCCTCGGTCTTGGTGAAAGCCGGGATGATCTCGGCGTACGCCTCGCGCGGCGTCGAGTAGGCGACGAGGGTGAGTCTCGTGTCGGACGTCGCGGCGGCGACCGCGGATGCGGACACGAGGGCGATCACGAACAGGGCGGCGGCGACTCTGCGCATCGGTTCCTTCCTTTGCCTATCGACGAGGTGGAGATTTGAATTCCTAATGAAAGGCATAAGTGTTTGTCAAGTCGGAACCGCATGGCAGGATGAGTCCCGTGGCCGAGCGTCGCGCGAGAGGCGGCACCCTCGTCGTCGGCGGCGGCTTCGCCGGCGCCTACGTCGCCCGGCTGCTCGGCCGGGCAGGCGCGACGATCGTCAGTCCGGAGAGCTCGATGCTCTACACGCCGCTCCTGCCCGAGGCGGCGTCGGGCACGCTCGAGCCCCGGCACGTCGTCGTCCCGCTGCGGCAGATGTGCCCGCACGCCGAGCTCGTCCTGGGCCGGGTCACCGCGCTCGACGAGAGCGCCCGCAGCGTCGCGCGTCGAGACGCCCGACGCCGGCGCGCTTCAGGATCGAGTACGACCGGCTCGTGATCGCGCTCGGGGCCGTGCCGCGCACGTTCCCGGTGCCCGGCCTGGCCGAGCACGCGCTGCCGTTCAAGGATCTCGCCGACGCCATCCAGCTGCGCAACCACGTGCTGCGCGAGCTCGAGGCCGCCGACGCCACCACCGACCCCGCCGAGCGGAGCCGGCATCTCGGCTTCGTCTTCGTCGGCGCCGGCTACGCGGGCGTCGAGGCGCTCGCCGAGCTCTCCGATCTCGCGCGCGACGCGCTGCGCCACTTTCCGCGGCTGCGAGAGGCGCCGCCAGCGCTGGGTGCTCGTCGACGCCGCCCCGACGATCCTCGCCGAGATCCCGAGCCGGCTCGGGGAGTACGCGGGCCGCGCGCTCGCCCGGCGCGGCGTCGAGATCCACGTCTCGACGATGCTGGCGTCGGTCGACGAGCGGGAGGCGGTGCTCTCGGACGGCACCCGGATCCCGACGCACACCCTCGTCTGGACGACCGGCGTCAAGGCCCACCCGCTCCTCGCCGAGTGGGGGCTGCCGCTCGACGACCGGGGCCGGGTGAAGGTGGACGCGCACCTGCGGGTCGAGGGCCGTCCGCGCATGTGGGCGCTCGGCGACTGCGCGGCCGTCCCGAACGCCGCGACGCCGGGCCGAACCGACCCGCCGACCTGCCAGCACGCGCTCCGGCAGGCCCGCCGCCTCGCGAAGAACCTCCGCGGCGACTCGCAGCCCTACGCGTACCGCATGCTCGGCCAGGTCGCGACGCTCGGCCGCTACAAGGGCATCGCGGACGTCCTCGGCATCAAGATCCGCGGCTTCCCGGGCTGGTTCGTGACGCGCTCGTACCACCTGCTGCAGCTGCCCCTCGTCTCGCCGCAAGCTCCGCGTCGTCACCGACTGGACGACATCGCTCTTCTTCCGGCGGGACATCGCCGAGCTGTCGATGCTCGGCCACCCCTCCCGACTGGACGAGCGATAGCGGCCTTCGCGGTCCAGGGACTCGAGAAGCGGTACGGCTCGATCACCGCGCTCCGCGGCGTCGACCTCGAGCTGGCCGAGGGCGAGCTCTTCGGCCTCCTCGGGCCGAACGGCGCGGGCAAGTCGACCCTCGTCAAGATCGGCTGCGGCCTCGTCAGGCCGTCCGCCGGCACCGCCGCCGTGTGCGGCTCGCCGGCGGGCTCGCTCGCCGCGCGCAGGGCGATGGGCTATCTCGCGGAGCTCTTCCGCTTCCCCGGCTGGTGCACGGCCGACGAGGTGCTCTCGCTCCATCAGCGCCTGACCGGCTCGCGCGGCGGGCCAGGGCGAGCGACTGGAGCTACTCGAGCTCGTCGGCCTCACGGACGCACGCCGGCGCAAGGTCGAGGCGATGTCGAAGGGGATGCAGCAGCGCCTCGGGATCGCGCAGGCGCTGGTCGGCTCGCCCCGCGTGCTGTTCCTCGACGAGCCGACGAGCGCGCTCGACCCGGCCGGCCGCCGGAGTATCCGCGGCCTCCTCGAGAGCCTGCGCGACCGGGGCATCGCGGTGCTGCTCAACTCGCACCTCCTGAGCGAGGTCGAGCTCGTCTGTGACCGCGTCGCGATCCTGCTCGACGGCCGGATCGTCGCCGCCGGGCGGCCGGACGAGCTGATGCGGCCACGCGGGGTCGAGCTGGACACGAACGCCGGCACGCGGCTGATCGCGGGCGCCACGCGGGACGACGTGCCGCGGCTCGTCACCGAGCTCGTCGCGCGCCGGTGAGGCGGTCTACGGCGTTCGCGTCCTGCGCTCGACGCTCGAGGACGTCTACCTCGACGCGGTCGGCGAGGAAGCATGAGCCACGCCGTCACGATCGCGGCGTACGCGCTGCGGGAGAGCCTCCGCCGGCGTGTCTTCGTCGTCGTCGCGCTCCTGACGATCGCCTTCCTCTTCCTCTACTGGCTCGGCGCCGGCAAGGCCTACGAGGAGCTCGACGAGACCTTCCCGCCGATCGGCGTCGAGCCGGACGAGTTCGTGGGCGCGACGCTCCTCGGCATGGCGATGTTCGCGACGCTCTTCCTCGGCACCGTGCTCGCCGTCTTCCTCACGCTCGGCGCGGTTCGCGGCGACGCCGAGCGCGGGCTCCTGCAGCCGCTCGTCGTGCGGCCCCTGGGTCGTACGACGTTCCTGCTCGGCCGGTTCGCCGGCGCTGCGGCCGTCTCCGCGGTGTACGTCGCGCTCGTCTATGCGGGCGCGGTGCTGATCACGGACGGGGCCGGTGGCTGGATGCCCGATCGCGTCGTCACACCCGCCCTCGAGCTCGCCGCGGCGGTGATGCTGCTCGTCGCGCTCTCGCTCCTCGGCTCCGTCTTCCTGTCCGCGACCGCGAACGGGATCGCGATCTTCATGCTCTTCGGCGCCGGGCTCGTCGGCGGCCTGCTCGGGCAGATCGGCGAGGCGATCGGCTCGGAGACGCTCCTGACCGTCGCCGAGCGGACTTCGTGGGCGCTGCCGTTCGAGGCGCTCTACCAGGACGCGTCTGCAGCGCCTGACGCTCGACGCGCGCGGGGCGACGCGCTTCGCGGTCGAGCTGGGGCCGTTCGGCGGGGGCCAGACGTACAGCTCCTGGCTTCCCGTCTGGGTTCTCGTCTACCTCGTCGGCGTGCTGGCGCTCGCCGCGTGGGGCTTCGCGCGCCGGGATCTCTAGCGCAGCGAGCGCAACGCCGGTCCGAGCGCCTGCCGCGTCGTCAGCACGCCCTCGAAGAGGTCGCCGTGGCGGGCGATGCGCTCGAGCACGGCATCCATCGTGAAGGCCGCCGGGTCGAGCGACTCGCTCACCTCGTCCCAGCGGAGCGGCGTCGAGACCGGCGCGCCCGGCTTCGGCCGCACGGAGTAGACCGACGCGATCGTCTTCCCCTCCCCGTTCTGGTTCGAGTCGATCAGGACTCCCCGGCGCTTCGCCTTCACCCACTGCGTCGTCGCGAGCCTCGGGTGCGCCCGCGCGATCGCGCCGGCGACGATCTCCGAGAACTCGCGCGTCTCGTCGAACGTGTGGCGACGCTCGATCGGCACGAGCACGTGGATGCCCTCCGAGCCGCTCGTCTTCGGGAAGGACTCGAGCCCGAGCAGGTCGAGCGTCTGCTTGACGAGCAGCGCCACCTGGATCGTCTCCGCGAAGCCGACGTCCGGCGACGGATCGAGGTCGAAGAGGACGAAGTCCGGGCGGTCGGGCTTGTCGACGCGGGAGTACCACGTGTTCATGTCGATGCAGCCCATGTTCACCGTCCACAGGAGCGCGAGCTCGTCGTTCACGAGCGCGAAGTCGATCTCGCGCACGCGGCGCGGGCTCTCGCGCGTCGACGCCGTGGCGCGGAACCGCGGGATCCAGTCGGGCATGTGCTTGGGCGCGTCCTTCTGGAAGAAGAACTTGCCGTAGGCGCCGTCGGGATAGCGCTTCATCGTGAAGGGCCGGTCGCGCAGGTGAGGCACGAGCACCGGCGCCACGTCGCGGTAGTAGGCGAGCAGGTCGCCCTTCGTGATCCCCTCGTCCGGCCAGAACGGCTTGTCGAGATTCGACAGCTTGAGCACGCGGGACCCGCGCTTGAGCTCCGCCTCGATCGGCGGTCGCTCCCGCCGCACCTCCGTCGCGGGCTTGTCCTCCCGCAGGCCCTGGTAGGACGGCGCGCGCAGCCTGCCGTCGTGCGTCCACTCGACGAACTCGACCTCGCAGACGAGCTCGGGTCGCACCCAGACGACGTCGCCCCGCCGCACCTTCGGCATCTTCGGCACCTCGTCGAACGGGCATTCCTTCTGCTCCAGCTTTCGCAGCCGCCGCCAGAGCTTCTCGATCTCCCCGTCGTTGAAGCCGGTGCCGACGTTGCCGGTGTACCGCAGCCGGCCGTCCTCCCAGACGCCGAGCACGAGGGAGCCGAACCGGCCGGCGCGGCGTCCCTGACCCTTGGTGTAGCCGGCGACGACGAACTCCTGGCGGCCGTGCGTCTTGATCTTGAGCCAGTTGCGCGACCGCCTGCCCGGCTCGTAGACGGAGTCGGTCCGCTTCGCCACGATCCCCTCGAACTGCTGCTGCTCGGCCGCGCGGTACAGCGCCGGGCCGTCGTCGAAGGTGTCGGAGACCTGGACACCGCCGCGGCGGCGGTCGATCAGCGCGGCCAGGCGCTCCCTGCGCTCGCGCAGCGGCAGGCCGACGATCGGCTCGCCTTCGATCTCGAGCGCGTCGAACGCGACGTAGACGTACGTCGTGCCGTCGCTTCCCTGCTGCATCGCCGAGAACGTCGCGCGGCCGTCCTTCCCGATCGCGACCACCTCGCCGTCGAGCACGCAGTCGGGCGTGCGCAGCGCCCGCTCCAGCGCTCGCACGACGGTGGGAAAGCGCTCGTTGAGCGAGTTGTCGTTCCGGCTGCGCAGCTCGACCTCGCCGCCGCGCATCGTCGCGACGGCGCGATAGCCGTCCCACTTCACCTCGAAGAGCCAGCCGGCGCTCGTCGGCACCGTCTCCGACACCGTCGCCAGCATCGGCGCGTAGCGGTGCCGCGAGGTGACTCTGTGTTGCAGCAACACTTTCTCTGCCTCGCGCTTCCGGACGAGCAGCCAGTTCTTGGGGTCGCCGGAGAGCTTCGCCGGCACGAGCGCCCACAGCCCCTCGAGCTTCTCGCCGTGGAGGTGGACGGTGAGCCCGCCGTCCCGCTTCTCCTCGACGAGCTCGTAGGTGCCGCGATCCCAGATCTCGACGGTGCCCGCGCCGTAGTTGCCCTTCGGGATCTCGCCCTCGAAGTCGCCGTAGGAGAGCGGATGATCCTCGACGTGGACGGCGAGGTGCTGCGTGCCGGGCTCGAGCGGCACGCCCTTCGGCACCGCCCAGCTGGCCAGCGCGCCGTTCATCTCGAGGCGGAAGTCGTAGTGCAGCCTGCTCGCGTCGTGGCGCTGCACGACGAAGATCGGCGCCTTCCGACGGCGCCGCTTCCCGTCCGAGAAGGGCTCCGGCGTGGCGGCCGGATCGCGCTTGCGGCGGTACTCACGCAGGGGCGGCACGACGGAAGTCTTACCGCGCCGACGAGGCGGGGAACCCGATGTTTGATCCGCGGGGGGCCGGGCAAGCACTGTGCGAGGTGGGAATGCGTGTGGGTTCGCTTCGCATCTCACACGAAGCGGGGGTCACGTCGAGGCCGGCGACACGCCGGCTTCGGCGCGTCCAGAGGCCGCTTTCCGGCCGGGGATAAGCCTGTGGATGGTGTGGAAAGCCGCTCGGCTCAGCCCGCGAGGACGCCCATGGCGCGGAACTTCTCGCGGCGCGCCGCCCGCAGCTCGGCCTTGGGGATGTCGTCGAGCTCCTCGAGGGCGTCCGCGAGCGCGGCCGCGAGCAGCCGCGCGGCCTCGTCGTGGTTCTCCTGCGCCCCGCCCAGCGGCTCGGGCACGATCCCGTCGACGACGCCGAGCTCGAGGCAGTGGGCGGCGTCCGGCTTGAAGGCGGCGGCCGCCTTCTGCGCCTCGCCCGCGTCGCGCCAGAGGATCGCGGCGCAGCCTTCGGGTGAGATGACGGAGTAGATCGCGTTCTCCTGCATCAGCACGCGGTCTGCGAGCGCGATCGCGACCGCGCCGCCCGAGCCGCCCTCGCCGATGATGCAGGCGACGGTGGGGACGCCGAGGCGCGCCATCACGGCCTGGGAGCGCGCGATCGCCCCTCCCTGCCCGTGCTGCTCGGCCGCGACGCCGGGATAGGCGCCGGGCGTGTCGACGAGCGTCACGAGCGGGAAGCCCTGCCGGTCGGCGAGCTCCATCACGCGCATCGCCTTCCGATAGCCCTCCGGGTACGCCATGCCGAAGTTGCGCGTCGTGCGCTCCTTGATGTCGCGGCCCTTCTGATGGCCGATCAGCGCCACCGTCCGGCCCTCCAGCCGGCCCGAGCCCGGTCACGAGCGCGGCGTCGTCCGCCCGCCCGCGGTCGCCGTGCAGCTCGAAGAAGTCCTCGAAGATCCGCTCGACGTAGTCGAGCGTGTACGGACGGTCCTGGTGGCGCGCCAGCTCGACGGAGCGCCAGATCTCGGCGTCGGTCGGCTCCGCCTCGATGCGGTCGAGCTGGCGCTGCAGGCGCTCGAGCTCACCGGAGAGCCGCGCGCCGCGCAGGAGGTCGAGCCCGCTCAGCTTGCTCAATCGATCCCGGAGCCTGATCTCGGCGTCACGCGGCACCTTAGTCCGTACCGAACAGACGAAGCAACCGGGCCAGCGTCGGGCGGAGCTCCGCCCTCGGGACGATCGCGTCGACATGGCCGAACCGCAGATTCGACTCGGCCAGGCCGAAGTCGTCGGGCAGCTTCTCCCGCGTCGTCTGCGCCACGACCCGCGGGCCGGCGAAGGACATGAGCGCTCCCGGCTCGGCGAGCAGCACGTCGCCGAGGCTCGCGAAGCTCGCGAGCAGGCCGCCGGTGGTCGGGATGCGCCATGACGCTGATGAGCCCGCAGCCCGCCTCGTGCAGCTCCTCGACGGCGACGACCGTCTTCGGCAGCTGCATCAGCGCGAGGATCCCCTCCTGCATGCGCGCGCCGCCCGACGCCGAGACCGACACGAGCGGCGTCCCGGCGGTCGGCGGCGCTCTCGCACGCCCGCGCGAACTTCTCGCCGGTGACGGACCCCATCGAGCCGCCCATGAAGGAGAAGTCCATCACCGCGAGCTGGCACCGGAGCGCCTCGATCGTGGCGGAGCCGATCACCATCGCGTCGCCGAGCCCGGTCGCGAGCTCCGCCTCCGCGAGACGATCCTTGTACGCACGCAGGTCGAAGAAGCCCAGCGGATCCGCGGAGCGGAGGTCGGCCGCCTCCTCCTCGAAGCTGTCGGGGTCGGCGAGCTGCGCGATCCGCTCGCGCGCCTTGACCGGGAAGTGGTGGCCGCAGTGCGTGCACACGCGCAGCGACGCCTCGAGCTCGTCGTCGCGATAGTGCGAGCCACACGAGGGGCACGTGTTCGGATGCTGCTTCGCCGGCGGCTCGGGCGGCGCGTGCTTGTGCTCGATCGAGACGTCGATCCTGCTCGGGGCTTCGGCCATCGGTTGAGTTTAGACCCGGCTCTTTCCGCCGCGGTTACAAGCCGAGTGCACGGACCAGGGCAGCCAGCTTGGGCTCGTTCGCCTCGTCGGCCACGAGCCCGGTGAGGCCGGCGCCGGCCACGCGCGTCCGGCCGGAGACGTCGCGCAGGAGCTCCTCCAGCTCGTCGAGGCGGATGCCCGTCCGGCTCGGGCATGAAGACCGCGAGCTCGCCCGGCTCGACCGCGTCGCAGTCGAGCGCGACGTAGGCGGCGTCGGCGCCGTCGAGCGCACGCTCCACCGCGTCCGGCGCCCGTCCGGATACCGCTGCTCTCGATGAACTCCACCTCCGGTGGATCGAGGTTGCGGGCACCGAGCAGCGCGACGTGCCCCGGCTCCACCGCGCCGCCGTCGACCAGCATGCGCAGCGGCATCCCCCAGGCGTTGCCCGAGGGCGACGACGCCGGCGTGTTGAGGTCGCCGTGGGCGTCGATCCAGATCACCGCGAGCGTCTCCTCGCGGGCCGAGAGGCCCTCGACCGCCCCGACGTGCGAGCAGCAGCAGCCGCCGAGGACGAGGGGGCGGCCGGGGAGGTCGGCGGCGAGCGCGACGGATTGCTCCGCCAGCGTCGCCTCCTCGACCACGCCCGTCTCCGGGTACGGCAGCTCGAGCCACGCGGCCGCGGCCATCGCCTCGCCGCCGGCGACCCCACGCGCGCGGGACACGGACGAGACCGGCGCCGAACTCCCTGCCGCACGAGTGGCACTGGTACTCCGGGCCGAGCGCGACCGCGGTCAGCGTGCGGCAGTCGGGACAGCGCGCGCGCAGCCGGCTCACAGGGCGCGCTCGTAGAAGTCGAAGGTCGAGAGCACGCGCATGCCGACGCTCTCGTAGAGACGTTGCGCCCCCGTCAGGCTGGACGCGTCGACGCCGAGCACGACGCGGCTGCACCCCGCGTCGCCGAGCACACGGAACGACTCGTGGAGGAGCGCCTTGCCGAGCCCGCGCCGCCGCCACGGGCCGCCGCACGCCGAGGATCGACACCCAGCCGGTCTCCGGCGCCTGAGGCGACTGCGCGGCACAGCGCGATCCCCGCGAGCTCATCCCCGTCGAACGCGAGGCGCCAGTGCTCGGGACGGAAACCGGCGCGCCGGAAGCTCCAGTACGCCCACTCCTCGTAGGGCTGGCGCGTGTGCTCCCACGAGTCCTCGAACGACTCCATGTGCGTCTCGTACACGGCTTCCGCGTCCGCCTCGCTCGAAGCCGCGCACGCCGATGCCGTCCGGCCAGCGCGGCGCCGCATCCGCCTCGGCGACGTCGATCGCCATCCGGTACGAGTGCCGGACGAGCGAGAACCCCTGGTCGAGCAACGCCGCGCGCACGTCCTCGTTGCGCTCCCACCCGCCGGAGTAGAGACGGACGGGCGAGGCGGAGACCGCCCAGTCGATGAGCTCGCCGCGCGCCGTCTCCGTGCAGCGCCAACCAGGCGTGGTCGTCTTCGACCTCGATCGAGGCGAACCCGACGACCTCGCCGTCCTGCAGCGCGACGCGAGACTCGCGCTCCATGTCGACGCCGGGCGCCGACCAGTTGCGGCGCACGCGCTCCTCCGTGATCGGCTCGGGCGAGTAGAGGCTCATCAGCTCCGCGATCGCGGTCGACTCCTCCTCACGAGCCGCGCGCAGCTCCACCTAGAGCCTCTTCTCCAGGAAGACCGTGTCGCGGTAGATGCGCATGCCGGCCCGCTCGTAGAGCCGGGTGGCGCCGGTCGGGCTCGTCGCGTCGACGCCGAGGGTCGCGCGCCGGTACCCCCGTCGCCGGAACTCCGCGAAGGAGTGCAGGAGCAGCGCCTCGCCCAGCCCCTGGCGGCGCCCCGGCCGCCGGACGCCCAGCGTGCGCGACGTAGCCGGCGTTCGAGTCGGTCGAGTCCTCGCGGCAGAGCGAGAAGCCCGCGAGCTCGCTCGCCCGCATGCGCCAGGAACCAGAGCGTCGGATCGAACGTCTCCGTCCGGATCATCCAGTGCGCCCACTCGTCGAAGGTCTCGTCCGTCGGGTCCGAGGTGTCGCGCCAGACCTCGACGACCGCCTCGTAGACACGCCTCGTGCTCGTCCTCCCGCAGCGTCCTCACCGTCACGCCGTCCGGCCAGACGGGCTGCCGCGGCTCGTCCTCGAGCGCGATCTCCATCCGGTACGAGTGCCGGGAGGGCGTGAAGCCGAGGCGCGTCAGCGTGGCGACGCCGCGCTCGTCGCCGGCGGAGGTCCAGACCCTGAGCGTGCCCTTCTGCGCCCGCTGCTCGAGCCAGCCGACGAGCTCGCGCGTGATCGCGTCGGTGTCGGCGTCGGGCGCGACCTTGAGATCGCACCACCAGCATCGGCGGCTCGTCCCGCGTCGGGTCGACGTCGACGTACCCGACCAGCCGCCCGTCCTGCTCGAGCACGCGGATGTCGCGCTCGACGTCGACCGACGGCGCGGTCAGCCACGCCCGCAGCTCGTGGGCGGTCACGTCCTCCTCGCCGAAGGCGGCGAGCTGGTGCGCGTTCATCAGCGCGAGCATCGCGTCGAACTCGTCGTCGCGCGGTGGACGCAGGGTCCCCGATCGAGTCACTGGGAGACGAGCTCGTCGAGCGTGTCCGGCAGCTCGACGAGATCGGGCAGCTCGCGATCGGGCTCCGGCTCGGCCTGCTCGCCGAGCCGGTTGATCCACACCGTCGTCAACCCCAGCTCCGTCGCGGGCGCGATGTCGTGGAAGAGGCTGGCGGCGACGTGCACGTGGCGGTCGCGATCCGCCGTCGTCAGCTCGAAGAACCGCTCCCAGTGCCCGTGGGCCGGCTTGTAGGACTCGACGTCCTCGGCCACGACGGCGAGGTCGAACTGGCACGCCGAGCGTGCGCTGCGAGGCCTCGATCAGCTCTCGATCCGTGTTCGACAGGATCGCCAGGCTCCAGCCGCGGCGGCGCAGCTCCGCGAGCGCGTCCGGCACCTCGGGAAACGCCGGCCAGTCCGGCAGCGACTGCGGGAGCAGCGCCGCTCTCGCCCTCGGGGATCCCGTAGCCGATCTCGTTCGCGAGCCGTTCGAGCGTCAGCGAGAGCACCTCGGAGTAGGTGCGGTAGGACTCCGCCTGTACCTCGGGCTCGAGCTCGTGGTAGCGCCGCAGCAGCTCGGGAGCCTGCTCGGCGCCGATAGAGGCGCTCGAGCACACCGCCGATGCCGGCGTTCCAGTCGATCAGCGTGCCGTAGCAGTCGAAGGTCGCCCAGCGCGCCATGGGCGGCAGCCTACCGGCCTCCGCAGTTCGTCTGCGAAGGCGTAACAAAGCCGTGACACCGCACCCGCAATACCGAAGCCGTACCCGTCCGACGGCGGCCGCTCGGGCCATGGCCGAGGCTTTAAGCCTGGGACACGTCCTTCGCAGACGATGGGCGTGAGAGGATTCGGCCCGTGCGCATCGCGGAGATCGCGCTCTTCACGGAGCGGCCCGACGAGGTGATCGAGTTCTACGAGCGCGTCCTCGAGGCCGCGCCGGAGAGCCGCTGGCCGGGCGGTGCGATCTTCGACCTCGGCGGCGCCAAGCTGCTGATTCACGTCACGGGCGAGGCCGCCGAGGGACAGCCGCCGAACGTCGACCACTTCGCGCTCGGCGTCCGCGACGTCGACGAGGCCGCACAGCGGGTCGGCGCGGAGGCGCGCGACTACGACTGGGGCCGGTCGGCCTACCTACGCGACCCGGACGGACGCCTGGTCGAGCTGACCTAGTCGGAGTCCGAGAAGCGGCGGAAGACGATGCACGCGTTGTGCCCGCCGAAGCCGAACGAGTTCGAGACGCCGATCTCGATCTCCGAGCGCCGCGCCTCGTTCGGGATGTAGTCGAGGTCGCACTCGGGATCCTCGACCTCGTAGTTGATCGTCGGCGGCAGCACGCCTTCCTTCGTCGCGAGCACCGTGAAGATCGCCTCCACGGCTCCAGCGGCGCCGAGGCAATGACCGGTCGCGCCCTTGGTCGACGAGACCGGGATCGAGCGCGCGTTCTCCTCGCCGACGGCGCGCTTGATCACGCGCGTTTCCGACGCGTCTCCGAGCGGCGTCGAGGTGCCGTGGGCGTTGATGTAGCCGATCTCGGACGCGTCGATGCCGGCGTCGCCGAAGGCCATCGTCATCGCGCGTGCCGGATTGGTGCCATCGGGATCGGGCTCGGTGATGTGGTTCGCGTCGGACGAGACGCCGTAGCCGAGCAGCTCCGCGTAGATCTTGGCCCCACGCGCCTTTGCGTGCTCGAGCTCCTCGAGCAGGACGACACCGCCGGCCTCGCCCATCACGAACCCGTCGCGCCCTGCGTCGAACGGTCGCGAGGCTGCCTTCGGGTCGTCGTTTCGGCGCGACAGCGCCCGCATCGCGCCGAAGCCCGCGATGCCGACCTTCGTGATCCCCGCCTCGGTGCCGCCGCAGAACATCGCGTCTGCCCGGCCGAGGCGGATTGCGTCGGCGCCCTCGCCGATCGCCATGTTCGACGCCGCGCACGCGGTGCACTGCGACGAGAGCGGCCCGCGTGTGCCGAGCTCCATCGAGACCCAGCCCGCCCCCATGTTCGGAATGATCGCGGTGATCGAGAACGGGTTGACACGATCCGGCCCACGCTCGAGCAGCGTCTCGAAGCAGTCCTGGAAGGCACCGAGCCCGCCGATGCCGGTCGCGATCGACGCGCCGACCCGGTCCGACTCCTTCCCGATCTCGAGGCCGGAGTCCGACTCCGCCTGCCGCGCCGCCGCGACGATCATCTGCGCGAAGCGGTCCATGCGTCGAGCCTGCTTGCGCTCGATCCAGTCGGTCGGCTCGAAATCCTTCAGCTCGGCGGCGAAGTGCACCGGGAACTCGCTGGCGTCGAACTGCTGGATCGGCGCGGCGCCGGACTCGCCGGCGATCAGGTTCGACCACGTCGTCTCGACGTCGTTCCCGAGCGGGCTCACCATGCCGAGCCCCGTGACGACGACCCGCCTTCTTCCGTTGCTCGACATCCCTACATCCACTCCCTACATTCCGAGGCCGCCGTCGACGAGCAACACCTCGCCCGTGATGAACGAGGCCTCGTCGGAGCAGAGGAAGCGTACAGCGCCGGCCACGTCCTTCGGCTCGCCGAGCCGGCCGAGCGGCGTGTTGGAGAGCATCGTCTGCCGTCGCCTCTTCCGGGAGCACGTCCGTGAGCCGTGTTCGCACGTATCCCGGCGCGACGACGTTCGCGCGAACGTTGCGCGAGCCGAGCTCGCGCGCGAGCGACTTCGTGAAGCCGATGATGCCCGCCTTCGAGGCCGCGTAGTTCGTCTGGCCCCAGTTGCCGTGGACGCCGACGATCGACGAGATGTTGACGATCGACCCTGCGCGCCTGCGCATCATCGATCGCGTCACCGCGCGGCAGGTGTAGAAGACGGACGAGAGGTTCGTCTCGAGCACGACGCGCCAGTCCTCGTCGGTCATGCGCGCCAGCACGCCGTCCCGCGTCAGCCCGGCGTTGTTGACGAGGATGTCGAGGTCGCCGGCCTCCTCGACGAGCCGCTTCGCGTCCTCGGCGTCGGAGACGTCCGCCTGGACCGCGCGCCCGCCGAGCTCGGCCGCGAGCGCCTCCGCCTCGTCCTGGCCCGGAGCGATAGCCGACGACGACGGCGGCGCCGGCGGCCGCGAGCTCGGCCGCGATGGCCCGCCCGATTCCCTTCGACGCGCCGGTGACGAGCGCCGTCTTGCCCTCGAGCGAGCAGAAGCTCACGCGGCTCGGAGCTTCTCCTCGAGCTTGTCCAGCCCGGCGAGGTCGTTCACCGAGACCGCCTTGACGCTGCGGTCGATGCGCTTGACGAGTCCCGAGAGCACGTTGCCCGGGCCGACCTCGACGAACGTGTGCACGCCGCCGCGGATCAGCTCCGTCGCCGACTGCGTGAACTTGACCGGTGCGGTCAGCTGGTCGACGAGCAGCGAGGCGAAGCGCTGGCAGGGCTCGATCTTCGCCGTCACGGTCGACATGAACGGCGCCACCGGCTCGCGGAACCCGATCCGGTCGATCGCCGGCCGGAGCCGGTCGGCCGCCCGGGCCGCCAGCGGGCTGTGGAACGCGCCCGACACCTTCAGCTTGATCGCGCGCCGGGCGCCCAGGTTCTCCGCCTCGGCGCAGAGCTCGCGCACCGCGCCGTCCTCGCCCGAGACGACGATCTGTCCCGGGCAGTTGTAGTTCGCGGGCCACACGCCCGCGATCTTCCGGCACAGGTTCTCGACCACCTCGTCCTCGAGCCCGAGGATCGCCGCCATCGAGCCCGGCGAGCGCTTGGCCGTCTCCGCCATCGCGAGCCCGCGCTCGCGCACGAGCGCGATCGTCTCCGAGATGCGTCATCGCCGAGACCGACGCCAGCGCGGCGAGCTCGCCGACCGAGTGGCCGACGACGACGTCGGGCCGGAACCCGCGCGTGCGCAGCGCGGCGAGAAGCGCGAGGCTCGTCGCGATCAGCGCCGGCTGCTGCACCTCGGTCTCGACGAGCTCCTCCTCCGACGCCTCGAAGCAGAGCCGCTCGAGATCGAGCCCGGACGCCTCGCTGCCGAGGCGGAAGACCTCGCGCGCCTCAGGGATCGCCTCGACGATGTCGCGGCCCATACCGGCCTCGAGCGAGCCCTGGCCGGGGAAGCAGAAGGCGAGGCCGCTCACGCCGCCACCCGCTCCTCGGTCCATTCCATCAGCGCCGAGCCCCAGGTCAGGCCGGCGCCCATGCCGGTCATGAGCACGAGCTCGCCCTCTCGCAGACGGCCGTCCGAGCGCGCGTCCGCGAGCGCGAGCGGAATCGATCCCGATGACGTATTGCCGTAGCGATCGACGTTGACGACGACCTTCTCCTCCGGGATCCCGAGCTTGCCTGCGGCGTAGTCGATGATCCGCTTGTTCGCCTGGTGGGGAACGTATACGTCGATCTCGTCGATGGTCCTGCCGCACTCGGCGAGGATCTTCTCGGCCGAGGACGACCAGCACGCGCGTCGCGAACTTGAAGACCTCGCGGCCGTTCATCTTCACGAACGAGTCCGGCTCGTCGAAGTGGCGCGAGCCGCTGCCGGGCAGCCAGAGATTCTCGCCGCCGCCGCCGTCGGCGCCGAGCTCGAAGCCGAGGAAGCCGCCGCGGTCGACCGGCTCCATCACGACGGCGCCGGCGCCGTCGCCGAAGAGGACGAGCGTCGAGCGGTCGCCCTGGTCGAGGATCTTCGAGAGCACGTCGCCGCCGACCACGAGCGCGCGCCGCGCGAGGCCCGACGCGAGCATCCCGTACGCCTGCGCGACCGCGTACATGAAGCCGGTGCAGCCCGCGAGCAGGTCGTAGGCAGCCGCGTCCGCGGCGCCGAGAGTGTCGGCGAGCAGCGCCGAGCTCGTCGGGAACATCATGTCCGGCGTCACCGTCGCGCAGATCGAGCAGGTCGATGTCCGCGGCTTCCACCCCCGCCTTGGCCAGCGCCTCGCGGGCCGCGGGCAGCGCGATGTCGGTCAGCGCCTCCTCGGGCGCGGCGAAGCGCCGCTCGCGGATGCCGGTGCGCTCGACGATCCACTCGTCGGAGGTGTCGACCATCGTCGAGAGCTCCGCGTTCGTGATCACCCGCTCGGGCACGTGCACGCCGAGGCCGGTGATCCCGATCCGCCTGCCGTTCGCGCTCCCGATCACGAGCGGTCGACCGCGAAGGTGAGCGTTCCGCGGACGGCGAGCTCGCCGTTGACCGTCGCGCGGGCCTTGCCCTTGCCGATCGGGCCGCGGACCGTCTCGAGGTCGCACTCGAGCCGAAGCTCGTCGCCGGGGCGCACGATCCGCTTGAAGCGGACGTCGTCGATGCCGGCGAAGAGCGCGAGCTTGCCGCGGTTCGCCTCCTCCGAGAGCACCGCCACCGCGCCGGCCTGCGCGAGCGCCTCGACCATCTTCACGCCGGGCATGATCGGGTTGCCGGGAAAGTGACCGGCGCAGTCCTCCTCCGTCACCGTCTTGCGGGCGACGACGCGCGCTCCCGGCTCGCAGCTCGAGCACCTCGTCGAGCAGGAGAAAGGGATCGCGGTGCGGCAGGATCGCCTCGATCTCGGCCTTGTTCATGCGCTGAGCCGCTCGTCCGGCAGCAGCTGGCTGAGCGCCCGCCGGCCGCGGTGCGCGTAGCACTTGGCCGTGCCCACCGGCATGCCCTCGGCGCCGGCGATCTCCTCGAAGCTGAAGTCGAGCGCGTCCTTGAGCACGACCACCTTGGCCTGCGCCGGCGAGATCGTCGCCAGACAGGCACCGAGCTCGGCCCGCAGCTCGGCCGCCTCGAGCGTGCCGCGCCGGCCCGGGCTCGGGCGAGACGCGCGCAGTCCTCGATCGAGCTGCTCGCAGCGGCGCGCGAGCTGGCGCTGCGCGACGTCGCGGCACGCGTTCACCGTCAGCCGGTGGAGCCACGTCGAGAACGCCGACTCGCCGCGGAACTGCCGCAGCTTCACGCAGAGCCGCGCGAGCGCGTCCTGCGCGGCGTCGCGCGCGTCCTCCGGATCGCGCAGGAGATGGCGCGCGAGCTGCTCGACGCGCGGCGCATGCCGCTCGCACAGCGCCGCGAGCGCGCGCTGCATCGCCGTCCTTCGCTCGCTTCACCAAGATCGGGTCGCTCAGCCTGTCGTAGAGGAGCGGCGGGTCGTCGCAGCTCTCGGCTGATTTGACCGGCGGGCGGCGGCGACGGTTGCACCCGCCTATGCTACTGGCCGCTACCGTCGGGACACCGGGCCGCTCGCGTTGCCGGCGGCGTCCCACGCAACGATGCGGACGAGCCCGAGCCGCGGCGCCGACACGCGCGACTCACCGGCGCGCATCGACGCTCCCGCTTGAAGCTCCGCGCGCCGACGCGGAGCGACGAGGCGCACGGGCTCGCGCGCCCAGACCTCAGCGGCGCCCGCGCACGATCCGGATCCTCGGCGCGGTCGTGTCGAGCGCGAACGGCACGACGAGCGACGAGCGTCGTGAACACGTCGGTCGCCTCGACGACCGCCTCGTACTCACCGTCGCGGGCGCGGCCGAGCCGCTTCGCCCCGTTCCACGGCACGGCGAGTGCCCGGCCTCGAACGGCCCGCTCGAAGGGCGTCGTGACCCACTTCCCGTCGCGCAGCACGCGCACGCGAACCTCGGACGGGCGCCTGTAGCCGGAACGAGAAGGTTGACGCTGTCCGCGCTGCCGTCGCCGTTCGGCGAGAACGCGCGTCGGTCGGCGGCGAGGAAGCCGAGCGTCGCGGCGTCACCGTGACCTGCACCGAGCCCGACGCGATCCGGCCGCCGGTCGCCTGGGCGCTCGAGGTCGACGTTGTAGACCCCGTCGGGGAGATTGACGCCGTCGAACCGCACCTCGTGCTCGCCCGCCCGCCGCCAGACCCGCGACACCCGCGCCACGTCCTGGCCGAGCGCAGTCGCTGACGGTCGCCGTCACGATCGCCGGCGCCGAGAGCGTGTACGAGATCGTCGTCGTGTCGTCCACGCCGTCGTCGTTCGGCGTCATCGTGGTGGGCTCCGCCGCGAGGCCCGTGACGCGAGCGTTCCCTCGGGGACGAGCTCGCCGCCGCCGATCTGCCCGAGCGCGGGCGTCACGTCCGGCGCACGGATCGCGTACGAGTAGCGCCCGGCCGGGAGGCCGGAGGCCGGCCAGGTCCAGTCGACTGCCTGGCCGTACCCCGTCGTCGAGGCCACGGTGGCGCCGCGGCTGTCGGTGACCTCGATCGTCCAGTCGAGCGCCGCCGAGAGGCGCGCCCGGAACCTCACGCTCCCGGGCACGGCGCCGGTCACGACGGGCGCGTAGAGCTTCGGCAGCCCGAGCTCGGCCACGTCGCCGGTGATGTCGCCGAGCAGCGCCGTAGAGCGCCCGGCCCGGGCAGTCCGTGAAGCCCGTGTCGCGGTGCCCGGAGACCGCGCGCAGGAAGACCGGCGTCGCCGGGCGCGAAGCGCGGGTTGCCTCCCGAGGCGTACGAGACCGTCGTGACCGGGCTCGACGTGGGCGAGGTCGAGCCGCCAGGCGAGCACCCGCGCGAGCGCCTCCTGCGCCTTCGCCGCGACCGCGAGCGAGCTGTACTCGCCGAGCACGGCGACGCCGACCGAGCCGGTGTTGAACCCCTCCGCGTGCGCCCCGACGACGTTCCGGTCGATGCCGCCGTAGCGGCCCTCGAAGACCTTGCCGTACTTGTCGACGAGGAAGTTGTAGCCGATGTCGTTCCAGCCGTTGCCCTTGACGTGGTAGACCTGGATCCCGCGCACGATCGCCGCCGACTCCGCCGCCGTGTAGCCGTTCGAGCCGGCGGTGTGGTGGACGACGGCGACGCGCACGCTCGGCGCGTAGCGGGGCGCCGCACGCCGGATCGACTCGTCCGCGCCCCAGCCCGCGCGCGAGACGATCGGCGGCGCACCGGCCTTCTGGAGCGTCCGGAGCGGGATCGCCGCCGACGGGCTCCAGACGAAGAACGCCCGCAGCCGCGTGACCCGTCCCGGACCGCCGGTACTCGATGCGGTCGGACTCGCCCGACCCACCACGGGTTGCCGAGCCGCCAGCGCCGCGTGCTCGCACGCTCGGCCGTGCCGGCGTCGGGCTGATCCTCCGCCTCGGGCGCAGCGGTCACCCATTCGCTCCAGCGCCCGCCGAGCGACCGCATCGCGGAAGCGCACCGTGCCCGTGCCCTGCCAGTGCAGGCCGACGAGATCGAACCGCTCGGGCGCCGAACCGGAGGCGAGCGAGCGGGTCGAGCCGAGCGGGACGTCGCGCTGCACGATCGTTGCCTGCTGACCCCATGCGGCTGCCGGGAAGACGGCGGCGGCGAGAGCTGTGGCGGCGAGAAACCTCATGGCGAAGCCACCTGAACGTGGCAGGCGACCCCTTCGCCCGCAAGAGAAAAGGCCCTGCATTGATAGAATCCTTACGACTTGTCGCGGCGTTGCCTTCTTCTGTTGGGAGCGCTCGTAGCCGTCTTGGCCGGCGCGGCACTGATTGTTTCCGGCCGGCCCTCAGCGGCACCGACGGGGGGAACGCCGAACGCGTCCTCGTCGCCGAGTTCGAGAACGACGTGAACCCGGTCACGCAGGACTACCTGCTCGACGCGATCGAGCGGGCCGAGAGTGAGGGCTACGCCGCGGTCGCGATCGAGATGGACACGCCCGGCGGGCTCGGCTCCTCGATGCGGGAGATCGTCAAGGGAATCCTCGCCGCCGACATCCCGGTCATCGTCTACGTCGCGCCGCCGGGCTCGAGCGCGGACTCCGCCGGCGCCGTGATCGCGATGGCCTCGGACGTCCTGGCGATGGCGCCGCAGACGAACATCGGCTCCTCGACGCCGATCACGACGAGCGGCGAGGACTTCTCCGACGACCTGCGGCGGAAGGTCGTCAACGACGCCGCCGCCTACATCGGCGAGCTGGCGCGCGAGAACGGCCGGAACGTCGAGGCGGCCGAGCAGCATGGTGCGCGACGCGTCGAACTACGGCGCCCGCGAGGCGCTCGAGCTGAACATCGCGGACGTGATCGCCGCCGACTACGAGTCGCTCTTCCGCCAGATCGACGGGACGACGACGGTGGCCAAGGGACTGAAGATCTCCACGCCGCCCGGCACGACCGTCGAGCGGACGGAGATGTCGACGTGGAAGCGCATCCTCGACCTCCTGATCGACCCCAACGTCGTCGCGCTCATGCTCTCGATCGGCCTCATCGGCATCGTCGTCGAGCTCTGGAACCCGGGGCTCGTCTTCCCGGGCACCGTGGGCGCGATCTCCCTCATCGTCGGCCTCTACGGCCTGCAGGTCCTGCCGGTCTCGGCCGCCGGCCTCCTGCTGATGCTGCTCTCGGCGGCGTTCTTCGTCGCGGAGGCGTTCGTCGTCTCGCACGGCGCGCTCTCGGTCGCGGGAGCGATCACGTTCGTGATCGGCGCGCTCATGCTCTTCGACCCGGCCGGCGAGGCCTACCAGGTCTCGATCCAGCTCGCCCTCGCGATCGCGATCACGCTCGCGCTGCTCTTCGGCTTCGCCTTCACGAAGGCCGCTCAGGCACGCCGGCGGCCGGCGGCCGTCGGGGCACACCGGCTCGTCGGCGAGCCCGCGCCAGGTCCGCGGCAACGGACACGTCTTCGTCGACGGCGAGCTCTGGCGTGCGCGCAGCGCCGACGGCTCACCGCTCCGGCCGGGCGAGCAAGTGCGCGTAGAGTCGGTCCACCAGGACGAGCTCGAGCTCGTCGTCGCCAACCCGGACTCGGAAAGGACGTAGATGTCGATCGCCCTCATCGCGCTCGCCGCCGTCGTCGTCATCCTCCTGCTCTTCCTCTTCGCCGCCGTCAAGGTGGCGCGCGAGTACGAGCGCGGCGTCATCTTCCGTCTCGGCCGGCTGCTGCCGAGCCCGAAGGGCCCCGGTCTCTTCTTCCTCATCCCGGTCATCGACCGGATGGTGAAGGTCGACCTCCGCACGATCACGCTGAACGTGCCGCCGCAGGAGGTGATCACGAAGGACAACGTGCCGGTGCGCGTCAACGCGGTCGCCTACTTCCGGATCATCGAGCCGAAGAACGCGATCGTGCAGGTCGAGAACTTCATGGTCGCGACGTCGCAGATCTCGCAGACGACGCTGCGCTCGGTGCTCGGCCAGCACGTGCTCGACGAGCTCCTCTCGGAGCGCGACAAGATCAACACGATCCTGCAGACGATCATCGACGAGGCGACCTCGCCCTGGGGCGTGAAGGTCTCGATCGTCGAGGTGAAGGACGTCGAGATCCCCGCCGGGCATGCAGCGCGCGATGGCGCGGCAGGCGGAGGCGGAGCGCGAGCGGCGCGCGAAGATCATCGCCGCCGAGGGCGAGTTCCAGGCCTCGCAGAAGCTCGCCGACGCCGCCGACGTGATGGCCCGCTCGCCGATGGCGCTGCAGCTGCGCTACCTGCAGACGCTGCTCGAGATCGGCGCGACGAACGCGACCACGATCGTCTTCCCGGCGCCGATCGACATGCTCACCGCCTTCATGCAGCGCGGCAGCGGGAACGGGGGCGGCGGCTAGCCGTTCAGCTGCCGGAAGCGGCGCGCGGCGTCGATCGCCGCGCCGAGGTTGAGCCCGCGGTCCTTCGCCTGCTTGATCAGCATGACCGTCTCGAGCGCGTCGACGTCGTAGATCCGCTGCTTCTTGCCCTTCGTCGGGATCTGCGCCTTGTTCGTCCAGTAGTCGAGCTGCATCTTCGAGATGCCCGCGATCTGGCAGACCTGTCCGAGATAGAGCTCGACCTTGTCGAGGTGCTCGGCGAGATTTATGGGTTCAAGAAGATCAACCTGATCGGTGTAAGCCATGTCTATCCCTTGTCAGGCTTGGGCGGCGACCCTTCCAGACGGAGATATACACGCCTTTCCGGAGTTTGAGAAGAGGGAACCGCCGAAATCGGCCGAGACCTACCCCGCGGAGGGCGGCGAGCCGTCAGCGTCGAAGTCCGGCTCGTCGCCGGGCTCGACGGCGACCTCGAGGCTGGGCTCGCGATCGGACTCGAGATCGGCGTCGGGCTCCGTCCCCGCGTCGTCATCGCTCTCGACGACCGGAGCGAGACTGGAGACGCGCTCGTCGCCGCGAAGCCGCATGACGATCACTCCCTGCGTCGCACGGCCGAGACGCTTGATGTCGTCGACCGGCATCCGGATGACCGTCCCGCCGGTCGAGATGAGCATCACGGCGTAGCCGTCGCGCACCACTCGTGCGCCGACGAGCTGCCCACGCGCCTCGGTCAGCTGAACGGTCTTCACGCCGAGCCCGCCACGGCCGGTCTGCCGGTAGTCGCGGATCGGCGTGCGCTTGCCATAGCCGTTCTCGGTCACGACGAGGAGGTCCGCCTCGTCGGTCGCGTTGTTGACCTCGATCACCTCGTCGCCCTCGCGGAGCGTCATCCCCCGCACCCCTTCCGTCGAGCGGCCCGTCGGACGCACGGCGCTCTCATGGAAGCGGACGGCCTGGCCCTTGCGCGAGACCATCAGGATGTCGTCGTCGCCCGAGGTGTGACGAACCCCGATCAGCTCGTCGTCCTCACGCAGCTTGATCGCGATGATCCCGTCCGCCTTCAGAGGAGTGTTGTAGTCCTCGAAGCGCGACTTCTTGACGACGCCCTTCCTCGTGCCGAAGACGAGGTGCTCGGCGTCCTTGAAGTCACGCGTCTGAATCACGGCGCGGATCTGCTCGTCCTGGCGGAACGGCAGGAGGTTGACGATCGCGCGGCCGCGCGACTGGCGGGAGCCGAGCGGCAGCTCGTGCACCTTCAGCCGGTAGACCTTGCCGACGGAGGTGAAAAAGAGGATGTAGTCGTGGGTCGAGGCGACGAAGAGGTGCTCGATGTAGTCCTCCTCCTTCAGCTCCATGCCCATGACGCCGATGCCTCCGCGCCGTTGTTCGCGGTAGGCAGTGACCGGGAGCCGCTTGATGTAGCCCGACCGCGTGATCGCGATCACCATGTCCTCCTCGGCGATCATGTCCTCGAGCGAGAGCTCGTCCTCGGCGGCCACGATCTCCGTGCGCCGGTCGTCCGTGCGGGCGTAGATGCTCTTGATCTCGAGCAGCTCGTCGCGGATCAGGCTGTCGATGCGCGCCTCGTCGCCGAGGATCGCGCGGAGCTCGGCGATCCGCTCCTGCAGGTCGGCGAACTCGCTCTCGATCTCCTTCCGCGCGAGACCGGAGAGCCGGCGGAGCCGTAGATCCAGAATCGCCTGCGCCTGGATCTCTGTGAGGTCGAAGCGCTCCTGGAGCTTCTCGCTCTCGCTGCCGTCGCTCGTCTCCCGGATGAGGCTGATGACGGCGTCCAGATTGTCGAGCGCGATGAGGTAACCCGCGAGGACGTGGGCACGCGCCTCCGCCTGGCGCAGCTCGTACTTCGACCGCCGCGTCACGACCTGACGCTGGTAGGCGAGGTAGTGCGTGATCAGCTCGAGCAGGCTGAGCGTCTTCGGGACACCGTCGACGAGCGCGACGGCGTTGTAGCCGAAGCTCGACTGCAGCGGCGTGTGCTTGAACAGCTTGTTCAGCGCCACCTGCGGGATCGCCTCGCGCTTGAGCTCGATGTAGATCCGCATGCCCGTCTTGTCGGAGTGATCCTGCAGCGCGTCGTCCGTCATGGGGATCTCGGTGAGCACCTTGCTCTCCACGAGCTCGGCGATCTTCTCGATCACACCGCCCTCGCCGCCCTTCTTGACGCCGTAGGGGAGCTCGGTGACGATGATCGCGTTCTTGCCTCCGCGCAGCTCCTCGACGTGGGCGCGCGCGCGCATGACGATGCGGCCGCGGCCAGAGCGATAGGCGTCGCGAATGCCGGAGCGGCCGACGATGTAGCCCCCTGTGGGGAAGTCGGGGCCCTTGACGTGCCGCGAGAGGCGCTCGACGTCGATGGCCGGGTCGTCGATCATCGCCACGATCCCGTCGATCACCTCGCTGAGGTTGTGCGGCGGGATGTTCGTCGCCATCCCGACCGCGATTCCGGACGAGCCGTTCACGAGCAGGTTCGGGAACCGGGAAGGCAGCACGGTCGGCTCGCGGCGCGACTCGTCGTAGTTCGGCTTGAAGTCGACGGTGTCGGCGTCGATGTCCCGCAGCATCTCGGTGGCCAGGCGGGTCAGTCGGCACTCGGTGTAGCGCATCGCGGCCGCGGGATCCCCGTCGAGTGAGCCGAAGTTGCCCTGGCCGTCGACGAGCGGGTAGCGCAGACGAGAACGGCTGCGCCATGCGCACGAGCGTGTCGTAGATCGCGGTGTCTCCGTGCGGGTGGTACGAGCCCATCACCGCGCCGACGATGTTCGCGCACTTCTTGTAAGGCCGGTTCGGCTGCATGCCGTTCTCGTGCATGCCGTAGAGCACGCGGCGATGCACCGGCTTCAGGCCGTCCCGGACGTCGGGCAGCGCGCGGCTGACGATGACGTGCATCGCGTAGCCGAGGAAGCTCGAGCGCATCTCCTGCTCGAGCTCGCGCTCCTCGATCCGCCCGGCGCCCAGAGCACCCCCGCCGTCGAGCTCAGACAACTCCGCTCCTCCGATTCATGAGACCCCTAGACATCGAGGAACTTGACGTCGCGGGCGTTCTGCTCGATGAACTCGCGGCGAGGCTCCACCTGATCGCCCATGAGGCGCGAGAACCAGAGATCGGCGGCCGACGCGTCCTCGACCTCGACCCGCACGAGCATGCGCCGCGCCGGATCCATCGTCGTGTCCCAAAGCTGGCTGTGGTTCATCTCGCCGAGCCCCTTGAAGCGGCTGATCTGCAGGCCCTCCTTCGCGAGATCGAGCCCGCCTGGCGCAGCTCGTCGAAGGTCTGAGCGCGAGCGCGCTTCTTACCGAGGGCCAGCTCGAAGGGGGGCAAGCCGCCCGCGATCTCGCCCAGGCGCAGATAGGTTCGACGAACGTTCTGGTAGATCGGCGAGACGAGCAGCGCACTCGGCACGCGGACGTTGACCGAGGTACTCGATTCTGCCTCGACGACCTTCACCTCCACTTCGTCGTCCGACGCGCTGAGGATCGAGAAGGTGTGGCCGTTGCCGGGGAACGATTCGAGCTCGTGTGCAAGCGCGGCAGGTGTGCCGGCGTCGGTTTCAACGAGCCGGTGCCCGATCACGAAGTCTGCAGCCTGAGCGCCGAAGTCCGACCGCAGCCGCGCCGACCAGCCGTCGAACTCGGCGAGCGCCCGCTGGAAGCGGCCGTAGCGCGCCTCGGTCAGCTTGACCGGCTCGCCGTCCCGCGCGGTGATCTCGAGCGACGGGAACTTGTCGCGAACCAGGAGGTCCTCGAGCTGGGAGTCCTTCTCGAGGTACGTCTCGCGGTTGCCGAGCTTGACGAGATAGAGCGGCGGCACCGCGATGTAGACGTGGCCGCGGTCGAACAGCTCCGGCATGTGGCGGTACATGAACGTCAGGATCAGCGTCCGGATGTGCGCACCGTCGACGTCGGCGTCCGTCATGACGATGATCCGGTGATAGCGCAGCTTCGCGATGTCGAGCTCGTCGCCGATGCCGGTGCCGATCACCTGGACCAGCGACTGGATCTCGGTGTTCGAGAGCACCTTGTTGAGCCGGTTCTTCTCGGAGTTGATGATCTTCCCGCGCAGCGGCAGGATCGCCTGATTCGACTTGTCGCGCGCCTGTTTCGCCGAGCCGCCGGCCGAGTCGCCCTCGACGATGAAGAGCTCGGCAAGCTCCGGGTCGCGGATCTGACAGTCGGCGAACTTCTTGGCCATGCCGCCGCCGAACGCCCCTTTCCGCCGCGTCAGGTCACGTGCCTTGCGCGCTGCCTGGCGTGCACGCGCAGACGAGATCGCCTTCGTGATGATCTGCTTGGCGTCGGCCGGGTTCTCTTCGAGGAACTCCGCGAGCCGCGTGTTGACCGTTTGCTCGACGAGACCGCGCACCCAGGGATTGCCGAGCTTCGTCTTCGTCTGACCCTCGAACTGTGGCTCGGTCAGCTTCACGGAGATGACCGCGGCGAGGCCTTCGCGGACGTCCTCGCCCTCGAGATTCTCCTCCTTGTCCTTCAACAGCGCCTTCTCTCGCGCGTACTTGTTCAGCGTGCCGGTGAGGGCGGCCTTGAAGCCGGAGAGATGCGAGCCGCCCTCCGTCGTGTTGATGTTGTTCGCGAACGAGAAGACGGACTCGACGTACTTCGTGTTCCACTGCATCGCGACCTCGACCTGGCCCTGCTCGGTCTCGCCCTCGAAGTAGACGATGTGCTTGTGAACAGTGTCCTTGGACTCGTTCACGTGCGCGACGAAGTCGCGGATCCCGCCCTCGTAGTGGAACTCGACCTGCTCGCCGCCGGCGCGCTCGTCTGTGAGCTTGATGCGAAGTCCGCGGGTGAGAAAGGCCGTCTCGCGGAGCCGCTGCGCGAGCGTCTCGGTCGACCACTCGATCTCTTCGAAGATCTCCCCGTCGGGCATGAACGTGATGATGGTTCCGCTGTCCGTGGCGGGACCGAGCTCTTCCATGTCGCCCTGCGGAACCCCGCGCGCGAACTCCTGAACGTAGACCCGGCCGTCACGATGGATCTCGGCCCGCAGCCACTCCGACAGCGCGTTGACGACCGAGATGCCGACGCCGTGCAGGCCGCCCGAGACCTTGTAGCCGGCGTCGCCGAACTTCCCGCCTGCGTGGAGCTTCGTCAAGACGACGGTCAGGGCGGGCATTCCCTGGTCGGCGATCATGTCGACGGGGATGCCGCGGCCGGCGTCGCGCACCGTCACGGAGTTGTCCGGGTGCAGCGTCACGTCGACGAGGTCGTTTCGACCCGCGAGGGCCTCGTCGACCGAGTTGTCGACGACCTCGTAGATGAGGTGGTGCAGACCCCGCGCCCCGGTCGAGCCGATGTACATACCGGGTCGCAGACGGACGGGCTCGAGGCCCTCCAGAACGGTGATGTCTTTTCCGGTATAGGCGGTTTCAGTCATCAAAAAAGCCCTGCAAATGACCATCTTGCGGGCCGAGAGTAAGTGTAGCAAAATCACCGGTCGGATCGGGGCTCTAGCCGGGCCCTCGCCAGGCTCGCCGCGGCGGCCCGGGCGACCGTCCGGCGCAGCTCCTCGTCGCCGATCGCGGCGGCCGCCGCACGCGCCAGCTCGACGTCCTGCGCGGCCGGCTCGACGGCTCTCGTCAGCCTACCCGCAACCGCCTCCGCGGGCGGCTCCGGCACCGGCCCGGGGGCGAAGCGGAGCGCCGGCGGCGCCTCCTCCCCGAGCTCGACGCGCAGGCGACCGAGGATCGTGTCGGCGAGCATTCCGAGCTGGAAGGCCCAGATCGGAGTCGCTCGCGTTCACGTGCAGCGTGCCGTCGCGGGCCAGCCGGGCGGGCCACGCGCGGCGGGCGTTCTCCTCGCCGACCGCCTGCGGCCAGACGCGCACGATCTCCGCCATGCCCGCGCTCCCCGCCGGGGCGAGCCGGCGCAACTCCTGCTCGAGCTCTCGTCGCCAGACGGTCCATCAGCGGGACGTCACGCGGCCGGGCACGACGTCGAGCAGCTGCGCCGGCTCGACCGGCAGCGCCTCGGCTCCGGTGGCGGTGACGATCGCCTGGCCGATGCCGGCGATCCGCTCGGCGAGCGTCCGGCGGCGCGCCGCGTCGAGCTCCGAGAGGACGTCGTCGAGAAGAACGAGCGGCGGAGCGGCGCGCCGGTCGGCGAGGAGCTCGGCCTCGGCCAGGAGGAGCGAGAGCACCGCGAGCCGCTGCTCGCCCTGGGACCCGAACGTGCGCAGCTCGCGCGTCCCGGCCCGGACGACGATGTCGTCGAGGTGCGGGCCGAGGCCCGTCACGCCGCGCTCGAGATCGCGCTCGAGCCGCGCCTCCAGAGCGTCGACCGACGGCGGCTCGCCGTCGTACTCGAGCGTCGCCTCCTGCAGCCCGAGCTCGTCGGCGCGCGCGGCGAAGGGCGGCCCGAGGAGCGACAGCACCTCCTGCCGGGCGCTCGACGAGCTCCGCGCCGAGCTCGGCCACCTGTCCGGTCCAGGGCGACACCGAGTCAAGCGACGAGGCACCTACCGACGTTCGCCTCAAGGCGGCGTTCCGCTGGCCGACGGCGGCCGCGTACTGCACCGGCAGCGGCGCGCGGCTCGGGAGCAGCCGGCCCAGAACGCGGTCGAAGTACGCGCGCCGCGCCGCGGGGCCGCCCTTCACGACCGCCAGTCGGTCGGGAGTGAAGACGAGGGTCGAGACCTCCGCGCGCAGCTGCTCGGCGGAGCGGAGCGGGGCACCGTTCATCTTCGCCCGCTTCCCTCCCTGGGACTGGAGCGTCACCTCGAGCTCGAGGGCCCGGCCCGCGTTGTCGCCGGCGAGCGCCACGCGGGTGGCCGTCGTGCCGAGCCGGATGAGCTGGGCATCAGAGCGAGTTCGCGGCGAGAAGCCCTGCGTCCCGACGTGCAGCGACTCGAGCAGGTTCGTCTTGCCCGCGCCGTTCGGGCCGGTGACGAGCACGAGGCCGGGTACCAGCTCGAGCTCGAGCTGCTCGTAGGACCGGAAGTCGCGGAGCCGGACCTGCCGAACGATCAGGCCGCTTCCCGCTAGCCGCCAGCTCTAGCCGGCCAGCCTGATCGGCATGATCAGGTACGTGAAGTCGCCGGCCGGGTCGACGAGCAATGCCGGCCGCAGCGGGTTGATGAGCTTCACGAGCACGTCGTCGCCCTTGATCGAGTCGACGCCGTCACGGAGGAACTCGGCGTTGAAGCCGATCAGGAACTCCTCGCCGGAGTAGCCGACCGGCAGCGACTCCTTCGCCTCGCCCACGTCCTGCGTCTGCGCCGACACCGTCAGCTCACCCTCCGCCAGGTGCAGCCGGAGCGGCGAGTTGCGCTGTGCGAGCACGGCGATCCGGCGGACGACGTCGTAGAGCTCGCTGCGGCCGATCGTCAGCTCGACGTCGAAGGTCTCCGGCATCAGCTGGCGGTAGTTCGGGAACTGCCCGTCGATGCGGCGGGTCGTCAGCCAGGCGTCGCCGACCCCGAACACGACGTGGTTCTCGTGGACGCCGAGCTCGACCGTGTCGCCGGCGGCCGCGCCTAGGCGCGTGAGCTCCTGCAGCGCGCGGGCAGGGATGATCGCCTCGAGCTCCGGCGCCGTGGCGTCGAGCTCGGTCTCCTTGACGGAGAGCCGGTACGAGTCGGTCGCGACCATCACGAGCTTGCCGGCCTCGAACCGGACGAGGATGCCCGTCAGCACCGGCCGCGACTCGTCCCGCGACGCCGAGCGGGCGACGCGATCGACGGTCTCGAGGAGCGCGTCCCGGTCGATCGCGTGCAGCTGGGCGTCGACGGGCGGGAGGCGCGGGAAGTCCTCGGCCGCATAGGTGTGCAGCCGGTAGCTCGCGGAGCCCGAGGCGATCTGCGCCACGCCCTCCTCGGGCCGGTACTCGATCGTCACCTCGTTCTCGGGCAGCAGCCGCGCGAGATCGGTGAGTAGCTTCCCGGGGATGACGACGGCCCCGTCGCCGTCCACCTCGGCCTCGAGCGTCGTCCGGAGCGACAGCTCCATGTCGGTGGCGGCGAGCGAGAGCGCGCCGCCGTCGGCCGAGACGAGGATGCCCGAGAGCACCTGCACGGTGCCGCGGGTCGAGACGGCGCGCGACACCACGCCGACCTTCGCCACGAGCTCGTCGCGCGAACAGGTGATTCTCATGCCCGTTCCGGTTGCGGCCACGTTCGTCGTCACACCCTCGTCCGTCACAGCCTCGGCGATCTCTATCTCCATGATCTTCCTTTAAATCTTCGAGTAGCAGTACTAGGGAGTGTGGACGACGGGGAAGACGGCGCGAATCGGCCTGGCGAGCCGCGTCGAGGGCGTGGACGACGACGGTGGAGAATCCAGAGTTGTCGACAGGACCACGCACCCTTCCGCAGGAATCCACAGTTTTCATCCGGCTTGCTTGATCCTCGCCGTCAGTTCCTGCACAAGGTTGTACACCGAGCGATCCTCGCGGATCATGCCCTCGATCTTCGCGTTCGCGTGCATGACGGTGGTGTGGTCGCGGCCGCCGAACTCCTTGCCGATCTTCGGCAGCGACGAGTCGGTGAGCGCGCGCGAGAGGTACATCGCGACCTGGCGCGGGTAGGCGATCGCCTGGGAGCGCTTGGCGCTGCAGAGCTCGTTCACGATCATGCCGAAGCGCTCGGAGACGGTCTCCTGGATGCGGCGGATCGAGATCTCGACGGGCTGGCCCTGGGGGAAGACGTCCTTGAGCACGTCCTCGGCGAGCTCGACCGTCATCGGCCGGCCGGTCAGCGACGAGAACGCAACGACGCGCGTCAGCGCGCCCTCGAGCTCGCGGATGTTCGTCGTCACGCGCTCGGCGACGTGGGTGACCACGTCGGGATCGGAGATGTAGATCCCGTCCGTCTTCACCTTCTTGCGCAGGATCGCGATGCGCGTCTCGAGGTCGGGAGGCTGGATGTCGGTGATCAGGCCCCACTCGAAGCGCGAGCGCAGGCGGGCCTCGAGCGTCGCGATCTCCTTCGGCGGGCGGTCCGACGAGATCACGATCTGACTGCCCGACTCGTAGAGCGAGTTGAAGGTGTGGAAGAACTCCTCCTGGATCCGCTCCTTGCCCTCGAAGAACTGGACGTCGTCGACGAGCAGCAGGTCGTAGTTGCGGTAGCGGTGCTTGAAGCCCTCGATGCGCTTGTCGCGGAGCGAGTTGATGAAGTCGTTCATGAACGTCTCGCTCGTGACGTAGCGCGCGGTGAGGCCGTTGCCGTGCGCGGCGATGTACTGGCCGATCGCCTGCAGCAGGTGGGTCTTGCCGAGCCCGGTGCCGCCGTAGATGAAGAGCGGGTTGTAGGCCTGGGCCGGGGCCTCGGCGACGGCGAGCGCGGCCGCGTGCGCGAACCGGTTCGACGAGCCGATCACGAAGAGGTCGAAGGTGTACTTCAGGCTCATCCCGACCAGCGGCTCCGGCTCGGGCGCCGGCGGCGCCTCGTCGTTCACCGGCGTGTCGGACACCGGCCCGTCGCCGTTTCGGACGGTGAGCCGGATGTGGCGCTCCTCGCCCGTCGCGTCCTTGACGGCCGCGTTGATCAGGCCGAGGAAGTGCCCCTCGATCCACTCACGCGTGAAGTCGTTCGGGACGGCGACGGTGAAGGTGTCGTCGGAGAGCTCGGCTCCGGCCGACTCGGCGAACCACGTGCCGAAGGTCGCCTCGTTGAGCGCCCCCCTCAGTCGACCCGCTACTTCTTCCCACAGACGTTCGGGGGTTAGCTCGTTCTCGTGCTCCACAGCGTCGGGTCGGCTCCTTCCGGGGGTCGCGGCGGCGCGAGCATAGCAGCGTCTCGGAGCGGTCTCAATCCCCCTCAACACACGAAAAAGTGCGCAATTTGCAGGTATTTCTGCTCGTCCACACGACTATCCACAGGTGTGGAAATCTCGTGGCCGGAGCTGGCCGAGGTTGGGTGTTTGCGGCTCTTTCCTTCGCCCGCCACCCGTGTGGATAACACGCTCCGAACGGCCTCCGCTACACTCTCGCGACCCGCCGATCGGCGGGGTTTCTTTCGCCCGGAAAGTACGACAGGAACGAGCCGGACCAGTGAAACGCACCTATCAGCCAAACGTCCGCCGCCGCAAGCGCAAGCACGGCTTCCGGGCCCGGATGTCCTCGCAGGCCGGCCAGGCGATCATCAAGCGCCGCCGCGCGAAGGGCCGCAAGCGCCTCTCCGCGTAGCCGTCGACCCGCGCTATCGTCAGGACCGTGCAGCGGCGGAACCGCCTGTCCCGCTCCCGGGACTTCGATGCCGTGTACCGGCAGGGCCGGTCGGTGTCGACCCGGTTCCTCGTCCTCTACTGGTTTCCGCGGCCCGAAGACGACGATCAGGAGCCGCGCCTCGGCCTGGCCGTGCCGAAGTCGGTCGGCAGCGCCGTCGTCCGCAACCGGGTGAAGCGGCAGCTGCGCGAGACCTGGCGCGAGCTCGCGGAGCAGGTGCGGCCCGGGCACGACTACGTGCTCGTGGCGCGCTCCGGGCTCGCCGAGCCGGCGGACACGCGCGGGCACGAGTGGCTGCGCGAGCGCGTCGCCGAGGTGCTGGAGAAGGCGGCCCAATGAGCGGACACAGTGAAGGTCGTCGGGATCGGTCTCGTCTACGCGTGGCGCTACACCTTCGGCCTGCTCACGCCGGCCGGTACGTGCAAGTACCACCCGAGCTGCTCGCAGTACGCGCTCGACGCGCTCTCGAAGTACGGGCTCCTGAAGGGCTCGGCGAAGGCCGGCTGGCGTCTCCTCCGCTGTAACCCGTGGAGCCACGGCGGAGTCGATTACGCGTGATCCTCGCGCACCCCCTGACTCCGCTCGAAGACCTGCTCACCTGGGCGCTCGAGACGCTCCACACCTCGGTCGGGCTCACCTGGGCGTGGTCGATCGTCGCGCTCGTCATCATCGTGCGGATGCTGCTCGTCCCCGTGACCGTGCGGCAGATCCACTCGATGCAGAACCTGCAGGCGCACGCGCCGGAGATGAAGGCGATCCAGCAGCGCTGGAAGCACGACCGGCAGCGGATGAACGCCGAGCTGATGCAGTTCTACAAGGACAACCAGATCAACCCGGCCTCGTCCTGCCTCCCGATTCTCCTCCAGATCCCGATCTTCATCGGCCTCTTCTTCGTGCTGCGCGACTTCGACGACGAGATCCTGCCGCTCTATCCCGAGTCGAGCCTCGAGTGGCTCGGCCTCGTCAACATCACGGACGACACGAGTGTCGGCTGGGGCCCGCTCCTGATCGTCGCGTACGCGATCAGCCAGCTCACGTCGACGTACCTGATGTCGACGACGATGCAGCCGGCGCAGCGCGCGCTGATGCTGATCCTGCCGATCGCGTTCATCCCGTTCGTGCTCAACTTCCCGGCCGGCCTGATGCTCTACTGGCTGACCACGAACCTGTGGACGACCGGGCAGGGGCTGATCACGCGCAGGCTCGTGCCGAAGAAGCAGCCGCCGCCGAAGAAGAGCTCGCGCACGCCGCCGAAGCAGGACGCCGCGAAGCAGCCTGACGACGGCGCGCAGCCGAAGCCTGAGCCGAAGGCGGGCAACGGCGCTGCCCAGCCGCCCCGCGTCCGGAAGGTGAAGCGGAAGAAGGGCGGCGCGCGCCGTTGACCGGGCGGCCGGCGTGACCGAGGTCTCGACCGAGATGACCGGCGAGACCGTCGGCGAGGCGAAGTGGGCGGCACTGCGCGAGCTCGAGCGCCGGCACCCGGGGCTCGACAAGAGTGCGGTTCGCTTCCAGGTCGTGAGCGAGGGCCAGCGCGGGCTGCTCGGGGTCGGCTACGAGCCGGCGCGGGTGGTCGCGAGTCCTTCGACGGGGACGATGTCGCCGCAGACATCGAGCCGCGCCCCTCCGGTCGACGAGAGCGACGACGCGGCGCTTCTGCGCGAGCTCGTCTCTCGCGTTGCCACCGAGATCGGGGTGCAGTGCACGATCGACATCGACGACAGCGGCGATGAGATCGTCGTCACGTGCTCCGGCGGCGAGCTCGGGATGCTGATCGGCCGCCACGGCCAGACGATCGACGCGATCCAGTACCTCGCCAACGCGATCCTCTTCCGCGCGCACGAGGACCGGAAGCGCGTCGTCGTCGACGCGGCCGGCTACCGCGCCCGGCGTCAGGTTGCGCTCGACGGGATCGCCCTGCGGGCTGCGGAGCGGGCGTCGGCGACGGGCGAGCGGGTCGAGCTCGAGTCGATGACGGCCGTCGAGCGGCGGATCGTTCACGAGCGGCTGAAGGACGATCCCGAGGTCGAGACGCTCAGCGAGGGCACCGAGCCCAACCGCTACGTCGTCGTCATACCCCGCAACATCTCTGTCTAGACACGGGGCCCTCCGCGCGCAACCGCTTCCGATCCGGAGGGGCCGTTGAACCACGAGCTCCTCGACCGCTGGCTCGACGCGGTGCTCGCGACGCCCGGGCTGACGGCGATCCGCGATCGGGACGAGGCGCGGCGCGTCCTCCTCGACGACGCTCTGGCCGGGCTCGAGCTCGTCCGTGGCCTCGACGGGCCGATCGTCGACGTCGGCTCCGGCGGCGGCACGCCGGGCATCCCGTTGGCGGCCTCGCTGCCCGACCGCGAGGTGACGCTGCTCGAGGCGGAGCGGCGGAAGACCCGCTTCCTGGAGCGGTGGACGGCGGAGCTCCCGAACCTGCGCGTCGTCTGGGGCCGTGCCGAGGAGCAGCCCGCGGACGCGTACGGCGTTGCCCTCGCGAAGGCGCTCGCGAACCCGCCCGTGGCCGCCGAGTGGTGTCTGCCGCTCGTCGCGGAGGGCGGTGCCGCCGTGCTGTGGGTCGGCCCGAGCGCCGAGCCCGAACGCGTTGCACGCGTAGCGGAGCAGCTGAGTGCCGAGCTCGCCGAGTCGCCGCCGGGCTTTCTCGTCCTGCGCAAGGTTGGTCCGACACCGGCGGGTTTCCCCCGCCGGCCGGGCGTCGCGAAGAAGCGGCCGCTGGCCTAGACCGCGGGCGCGGGGTCGGCGTTCCGCAGCCGCATGCCGCTGTACTCGAGCGTCGAGCCGACGACTGCCTGCCACAGCAGCCAGAGATTCGGCACGACCCGCAGCTCGATCCGCGCGTCGGCGTGGAGGCCGAGCAGGTCTCCCAGCTCCATCACCTCGACCGGCTCGACCGCGCTCCTGCTGACCCAGTAGCCGCCGACCTCGGGATCGGGCTCGAAGGCCGTCTCCGGCAGCCGGTAGGCGACGACGCGGGCCGACCGCATCCGCTCGAGCCAGGCGGACTCGATCGCATGCACCCGGGTGGAGCCGTGGAGCAGGGCGGCGTCCTCCGGGGAGGTCTTCTCGTCGGCCCAGAACGTACCGCGTGGGCATTGCCGCGGGAACCAGTAGAGCGGCAGATGCCGCGTGTCGATCGCCCAGACGCGCGGCTCGGTGCTCGTGGCGGTCGCGCTCACGTGCGGCTCGAACCGCTCGATCGAGTCGTCCTCGCTCACGTGCCAGAGGGCATGTGGGCCCTCGCCTGCATAGGGCGGCGCGGCTGTTCTCACGGCCGACAAGATAATCCGACGCCCCCTCTACGCTCTACGCATGCCCGGCAGGATCTACGCGCTCGCGAACCAGAAGGGCGGCGTCGGCAAGACGACGACCGCGGTGAACCTGTCCGCGTGCCTCGCCGAGGCCGGCGAGCTGGCGCTCCTCGTCGACCTCGACCCGCAGGCGAACGCCACGTCCGGACTGGGCGAGCGCGCGAACGGGACGTCCAGCTACGACCTGCTCGACGGCGCGCCGGTCGCCGAGATCGCGCGGCCGACGCGGTTCGAGAACCTCCAGCTCGTGCCCGCGAAGCCGGATCTCGCCGGCGCCGCGGTCGAGCTCTCGCGCCACGCCGACGGCGAGCGCTATCTCCGCGCGTCGCTCGCGCACGCGCGCGATCGGTACGGCTTCACCTTCCTCGACTGCCCGCCGTCCTTCGGGCCGTTGACGGTGAACGCTCTCGCGGCCGCCGACCAGGTGATCGTGCCGGTGCAGGCCGAGTACTACGCGCTCGAGGGCCTGTCGCAGCTGCTCGGGTCGATCGAGCTCGTGAAGGCACGGCTCAATCCCAGGCTCGGCATTGCGGGCATCCTCCTGACCATGGTCGACGGGCGCACTCGGCTCGCCGCCCAGGTCGAGGCCGAAGTGCGGCGCCACTTCGGCGATCTCGTCTTCACCACTGTCGTGCCGCGCTCGGTCCGTCTCGCGGAGGCGCCGAGCCACGGCCTCCCCGCGATCGTGTACGACCGCCACTCCAGCGGAGCGGAGGCGTACTGGAAGGTGGCGATGGAACTTGTCCAGCGCTCTTAGGCGGTCGAGCCGGCCACGCCCTCCGGCCGCTGGCACGGCCAGCGGGGCGGCAACGTGACCGGCTCGACCGCCAGGAGAGGCCTCGGACGCGGCCTCGAGGTGCTCATCGGCGGCAACGAGTCGGCGACGCAGCTCGCCGAGCTGCCTGTCGACTCGATCCACGCGAACCCGCGCCAGCCGCGGCGGCGGTTCGAGCCCGAGGCGACGGCGGGCCTCGCGAGTTCCCTGAAGCAGCAGGGCCTCCTGCAGCCGATCGTCGTCCGTCCGCGTGCCGCGGGCGGCTACGAGCTGATCGCGGGCGAACGGCGCTGGCGGGCGGCCCGGGAGGCGGGCCTGGTGACGCTGCCGGCGATCGTGCGCGAGGCCGACGACCGCGATTCGCTGCTTCTCGCGCTCGTCGAGAACGTCGCCCGCGAGCAGCTGTCCGCGGTCGAGGAGGCGCGCGCCTACGCCGCGCTCGTGGACGAGTTCGAGCTCTCTCTCGGCGACGTCGCCGAGCGCGTCGGCCGTTCGAAGCCGGCGGTGTCGAACAGGCTGCGGCTGCTCGAGCTGCCGGAGGAGGTGCTCTGGATGGTCGCCCGCGGCGAGCTGACCGAGGGTCACGCGAGAGCCGTTCTCGCGCTGCCGGACCACGACGCCCGCAAGCGGCTCGCGAAGCGGATCGTCAAGGAGGGCATGTCGGTCCGCGGGGCTGAAAGGGCGGCTCAAGAGGGAGGTGCGGCACGACGCCCGCGCGGCTCGGCACCGGTCGACCCCGCGATGGCGGAACGGGCACGGGCGGCCGCCGAGCACGTGACCGGGTTCCCCGCGCGCGTCAGCGCGGGCAAGCTGGAGATCCACTTCGGCAACGAGGTGAAGCTCGAGGAGCTCGTCGAGACGCTCGAAGCCCTCTAGTCCTTCAGGATCGCGGACGACCGACCGCGGGCAGCACTGCACAGCTTCAGGGATCTTCGGCGTGGAAGGCATCCGCGAGAGCGGATGCCTTAGGCCGATCGAAGATCGGCCCCGCTGCCAAAGGATGGGCGATCGTGGATTCGAACCACGGACCTCCGCCTTATCAGAGCGGCGCTCTAACCAACTGAGCTAATCGCCCGCGACGCCGGATTGTAGCGGTCGCTCAGTGGAAGAGGGCCGTGCGCCGGAGGTAGTCCTCCACCGCATGCAGGAAGTACGTGTCGCCGGCGATCTCGGCGATCGTCCCCTTGGTGGCGTCGTCCACCTCGTCGTCGGCGCGCAGCGTCGACATGAACGGTTCCAGCGTGCCGGCCTTCGACATCGCGGCCATGCGGAGGCAGAGGCGCCTCGTCGCCTCGTCCTGTGCGAGCGCCTCGAGCGACTCGATGTCGTGCACCCAGACCATCGCAGGTGCAACGGCGCCGGCCCGTCAGTGGTTACGCGGCCGCAGGATCCCCCGTTCGGGGATGGCGCCATCCCCCGTTTGGGCGGAGGATTCGAGTGCGCTCTGCGGCGCACTGCGGCGAATGAGGATCGGTAGTCATGTCATCTACGAAGGACGCACCTACGTCCTGCGCGGGCTGGACCCGATGAGCGTGCCCGACCGGCGCGCCGACCTCGTCGACCCGGAGACGGAGGAGCGGATCCGTGTGCCGCTCGACGACGTCGTGCCGGCCCTGCACCCGCCGCCCTAGCCGGACGGTTTGCCCCGAACCGCTCGGGCTACACTGAATCGGAGGCCCTCGTAGAGATGCGCGAAATGGAGATCTACGGCGTCAGCTTCGACCTGGTCGGCAAGCAGCCGATCGTCCTGCTGAAGACGGCCGACGGCAACAAGTTCCTCCCAATCTGGATCGGCCATCCCGAGGCGGCCGCCATCCTCGTCAAGCTGCAGAACGCATCCACGCCGCGGCCGATGACCCACGATCTCGTCACCGACATTCTCGGCCACCTGGACGCCGAGGTCATCTCGGTCGCCGTCACGGAGCTTCGCGAGAACACGTTCTACGCGCGCATCACGCTGCAGCAGAACGGCTCGGAGATCGAGATCGACTCGCGCCCGTCGGACGCCATCGCCCTCGCGGTTCGCTGCGGCGCCAAGATCTTCGCCGCCGACGACGTCATCGACGAGTCCGGGATCGAGTTCGAGGGCGAGGCCGGCGACGCGGACGAGCTGGTGCGGTCACGCCCCTGGCGGATCTCGATCCCGCCGAGTTCCGGCGCTTTCTCGACAGCGTCTCGCCTGACGAGTTCGCCCGAGAGGAAGAGGACTAGGCCCCTTCTTCGCGGCTGACCTCGCGCTTCGTGAGGTCGAGCAGCTCCGAGTAGAACTCCTTCAGGCCGTCGCCCGACAGCGGGCCGCGATTCGCCCGCGTCAGGTACTGGAGCATCCACTCCTCGCGGGCGGGGTCGAGGAAGTCGATCCCCCGCTCCTCCTTCACGCGCTTCAGGCGCGCGACGAGCTTCAGGCGGGCGTTGATCGCCTCCACGATCTTGACGTCGTTGTCGGAGAGCTGCTCGCGCAGCTGGCGGATGACGGGGTCGCTCTCGGTGCTCATAGGCCGGGATCTTGGCCTATGAGAGGGAGGGGCGTGGGGGAACCGTGAGGTGCCCCCACATGAGATGAGAAGAAGGGGGCTCTTGGGGGAAACATGTGTTTCCCCCACGGGAGCGTGCCGTACGCGCGCGACTCAGTCTCTGCCTTTTCGGTCGAGGACAACGGGCTTCCTGCTGCGCTCGATCGTAATCAGCCGGAAGGGGAACGTGAGCGCCGGTGCTCCCGGCACGGCCAGCGACGGCGCCCGCTCGCGCACCGTGACCACGATCCGCCGGCGCTCCTCGACGACGGAGAGGACCTCGAGCTCGTAGGCGCTACTCGAGCGGGGGCCGCTCGTGACGAGGATCCCGGTGCGCCGCCCGAAGTCGATCGGCGGGACGGTCGCGGCCGGGAGCGCGTCCTCGACGTCGCCGCGGCTCCGGAGCACCCGCAACCCAGCGTCCGGGGGCTGGGCCACGGTGCGCGCGGTCAGATCGACCCACGGGAGCCGGCGAACGGCGTCGTGGGCCCAGAGCCCCTGCCACGCCACCCAGGCGGTTGCGACGACGAGGGCGGTCGCAACGAGGGCCGCCCTACGCGTAGACAACGATCGTCGTGCCGTAGCCGTGGCGTGCGAAGAGCGAGGGCGCGATCCACATCGGCACCCGCACGCAGCCGTGCGAGGCCGGGTACGCGGGCACGGACGGATACCCGTGGATCGCGAAGCCCCGAAGGAAGTAGAGCGGGTACCAGAGCACCCAGTCGAAGCCGCTCACCTTGCGGTAGACCTGCCACGTGCCGATCGGCGTGTTCCCCGTCGCTCCCGTCGAGACGTGCACGATCCGGGCGACCTCGCCGTCCCGGATCTCGAACAGCACCTGCCGCGACTTGTCGACCTCGATGCGGTTGCCGTTGACGCCGAAGCGCGGCCGCGACACGGTCGTGCTCGCGAGCAGGCGCCACAGGGAGGCGTCGACGCGGCCCGTTCGCGGAAGCCCGTGCACCTTCTGGAACGCGAGGACCGCCTCGAGCGTGTCGGTCGCGTAGAGGGCATCGACGCCGCGGAGGGCGTACCGCAGCGCGACGAGCCGTCGCTCGAGCGCGACCACGCTCGGGCCTCGCGCGCCGAGCGAGAGCGAGGGCGCGACTACCTGCGTCGCAAGCGTGCGCCGAATCGGCGCGAAGCCTCGGCCTGGGCGTGGTGGCGAGCCCGACCGTGACGCGGGCGGGCCGGCCTGTCGGCAGCCGCAGGCGGATCGAGGAGCCGCGCCGCTTCGCGACGATGCGGCCGTCACGGCGCACGACGGCGCGGATCTTTCCTGCCGTCGCGGGGACGAGCCGGGCCGAGACGACGAGCCGGCCGTTCAGGGTCGCGACCGGGTCGAGCGAGGCCTCGAGCATGGGGCGCACCCGGATCGCACGTGGCTGTGAGCGAACGGCGCCGGCGCGCGCCTCGTACCGGCCCGGCTTGCGCAGCAGGACGCGCGCTCGGAACCGCCCGCCGGGACCGCTGCGCACGGACGTCACATACGCGGCGTCGCGATAGATCCGCACGTCGGCGCGGCGCGCGGGGCGCAGGACGCCCGTCAGGACGGTCGGTGCGCGTACGCGGCGAGCCGCGGCGCGGTGAGCGACACCGTCTGCCGTCGCGCGACGACGGCGACCTGTGCCTGCGCGGTCTCCCCGGTCGGTCCGGTCGCCGTAACGGTCGCGACGTAGCGGCCGGGCGCGTACACGTGCGCGACCTGCGCTCCGTCGGCCGTCGCGCCGTCGCCGAGGTCCCAGCGATACGAGGCGGCGTCCCCGCTCGCGGTCAGGACGACCCGGAGCGGTGCGATGCCCGTCGCCGGCGCCGCGGCGGCGGTGACGACCGGCGGCGCTGCGTGCGCCGTCCCGGCGAGCGCGAGCGCTGCGACAGCGGCTGCAAGTGCTCGCACGCCGCGAGGATAACGACCGGTCAGGCTGTCACTGCGACGACGAGACTGGTCGCGTTGAACGCGCAGTGCACGAGCATGCAGGGGTAGACGCTCGCGGTGCGCAGGCGGAGCACGGCGGTGACGAGCCCGAAGAAGACGAGCGCAGGCAGCGCCAGCAGCAGACCGTGCCCGAGGCCGAAGCCGATCGCGGTGACGGCGACGGCGACGGCGGCGCCGAAGGGCAGGAAGAGCGTCATCCCGGCGCCGCGATACGTCAGCTCCTCCACGATCGGGCCGACGAAGGCGACGGCGACGAAGTTCGCCGCGTAGGCGCCTGCCTTGCTCGGCTCCCAGTCGTCGGGAGTCAGGCCCTGCTCGTCGCCTGCGCCGAGCAGGACGAGCAAGAGGCCGGCGCCGACGAAGATCGCGACATAGCCGCCGAGCGCGAGGGCGAGCGCGCGCGGCCAGCTCGCCGGCCGGTGCAGCGCGAAGAACTCGCGCCGCGGCAGGCCGCTGCCGATCGCGTAGACGATCCCGAGCAGGATCAGGTACACGATGATGCCGTTGATCGCGACCTCGTACTGGTAGAGGACGTCGTCGTCGGGCTTGCCCGCGACCGCACGGCTCGCGTACCCGACCGCGGCGAGCGCGGTCACGACCGCGAGCCACGCGACGATCCGAGCGTTCATGCCACCCATTGCCACAACGCCCATTGCACCACGGCGACGCCAAGCAGGAGCGCCGAGACCGCCACGATCGCATCGTGCACGCGCGGCCTCGCCCCGAGAACGGCCAGCGCGAGCACGAGCGGGAAGACGACCAGTCCGAAGCGCGACATCGAGAGCAGCGGCATGCGCTCGGCCGGGAACGAGAGCGGGATCGCGAGGCTGACGACCGCGAACAGGCCGTACGGCGCGCCGATGCGGCGCCAGACGAAGACCGCCAGCGCGACGAAGAGCAGCGTGAACGCGAGTTGTTGCAGGTTGAGCGCCAGCTCCCGAGGAGGGTCGGCATCGAACACCGCCGCCACGCCCTCCCAGAGACCGCCGAGCGGCCCTGCCCACGAGAGCGTGCGCTCCCAGATGCCCTCCTGCGCCCGGAAGAACGCGAACGGCTCGTCGATCCAGACGCCGAGCAGCACCGGGTACAGCGCGGCGATCGGGACGGCGACCGCGAGCTCGAGCAGTGCGCGCCTTCGGTTCGGCGCCCGCCACGCGAGCACGGCGAGGGCCGGCAGGAGCGCGACTCCGACCGGTCGCGTCAGCATCGCGAGGCCGGCGACCGCTCCCGCGCCGAGGAATGTACCCCGCTCGGCCAGCAGGAAGGCGGCGAGGACGAGCGCCAGGTAGAGCGACTCGCTGTAGACCGCCTGCAGGAAGAGCGCGGTCGGGAACACAGCGAGGTAGAGCACCGCGCGCATCGCGCCCGCGTCGTCCAGGTGCCGCGCCGCCAGCCGGTACAGCAGCACGAACGCGCACAGGCACGCGGCGAGCGAGACGAGCACCCCGGCGAGGACGTAGTGGCCGGCGAGCAGCCGTCCCAGCGCACCGACGAGTCCCGGGGTAGAGCGGGAAGAACGCCGGCGTGCTCGACGGCGAGTCCGCATACCCCTCCTCGGCGATGCGGAGGTACCAGTCGCTGTCCCAGCGCGCCCAGACGTCGATCCCGTAGCCGAGCTCGTGCAGCCGCGCGGTGTCCCAGCGATCGGCCTCCGGATGCCGGTTCGGCACGAAGACCTCGAGCGCGAGGATCGCCGCCCCCCAGAGTGCGAGCCGGCTCCAGACGAAGATGGCCAGTACGGCCCGCACGGCGCGACGATACCGCCTGAGGAACGCGCGCTCCGCCGTCGAACCGAGACGCGTGGACACGTGGGAACGCCTGATCATCGTCGTTGCCGTGGTCGCGGCGACGCTCCTGCTCGCGCGCATCGTCGACCGCCGGATCGTGAGCCGGAACGCGTCGCCGGCCGCCGTGACGCGCTTCAGGGTGCTCCGCCGCAGCATCACCGCGGTGATCGTCTTCTTCGGCGTCCTCTCGGCCCTGCTCGTGATCCCGCAGGTTCGCGCCGTCGCGGGCGGGCTGCTCGCCTCCTCCGCCGTCCTCGGCGTGATCATCGGCTTCGCCTCGCAGCGGACGCTCGGGAACTTCGTCGCCGGGCTGATGATCGCGCTCACGCAGCCGCTGCGCCTCGGCGACTGGATCGAGGTCGACGGCGTCGGCGGGACGGTCGAGGAGATCACGCTGATCTACACCTTCATCCGCACGTCCGACAATGCCCGGCTCGTGATCCCGAACGAGAAACTTGCGTCGGATACCATCCGCAACTCCACGATCCGCAGTCCCGCCAAATACGCCCAGGTCACAGTGCAGGTTCCTCCCGCCACCGATCTCGGATCGCTCGTCGAGGCACTCCGGGAGGAGGCACCCGGTGAGCGCGACGAGGTATTCGTGAGCTCTCTCGAGGGCTCGCCGACGCTGACCCTGCGCGCCTGGACCGAGAGTGAGAGCGCGGCGGAGCTGCTGGAGCACGACCTGCGTCTCCGTGTGCACGGCCGTCTGCGCGAGCAGGGTCTCTTCGCATGACGCCGCCTCGCGGGTCCTCGCGCGGGCCTGACGCGATCGACGACGTCTTCGGCGCCAGGCGCCGCAAGAAGAAGCGCCTCGAGCGCAAGCGGCACCGTCGGCGCACCGTCCTGCTGGCGGTCCTCGCCGCCCTCGTGCTGTTCCTCGTCGTGGTCGGCGTCGGCGTCACCAGCGTCGCCACACTCGGCTCCTCCTGCGACCTGAACGCGCTGAAACCGGTCACGATCGGCGAGAACTCGTTCATCTACGCCGCGGACGGGACGACGCTCGGTGCCATCCCCGCGGAGCAGAACCGCCAGCCCGTCCCGCTCGAGCGGGTCAGCCCCTGGCTGCCGAAGGCGACCGTCGCGATCGAGGATCGCAGCTTCTATACGCACGACGGCATCGACCCGACCGGCATCGCCCGGGCCATGTGGGCCGACGTGCGGGCCGGCAAGTTCGTCCAGGGCGGGTCGACGATCACGCAGCAGCTCGTGCGCAACCTCTATCCGGTCTCGCGCGAGCGCACGATCGAGCGGAAGATCAAGGAGGCCTGCCTCGCGATCAAGCTCGACCGCGCCCAGACGAAGGACGAGATCCTCTCCTCGTACATGAACTACGTCTACTACGGCAACCTCGCCTACGGCGTCGAGGCGGCCTCGCAGACCTACTTCTCCAAGCCCGCCAGCAAGCTCAATCTCACCGAGGCGGCGCTGATCGCCGGCATGCCGCAGGCACCGTCGTCCTACGACCCCTTCAACAAGACCGAGACCGCCCTCAACCGCCGCAACCAGGTGCTGCGGGCGATGCTCGAGACGCGCCGGATCACGCGCCCGCAGTACGAGTGGGCGGTCGCTCGGCCGCTCGGGCTCAAGGCTGGCAAGCTCTACACGACGATCCGCGAGCCGTACTTCTTCAGCTACGTGCGGGAGCAGCTGATCGCCGAGTACGGCGTGGCGACCGTTCGCTCCGGCGGGCTCAAGGTCTACACGACCATCCATCCGCGCTTCCAGCGAGTCGCGAAGCGTGCGATCAAGGAAACGCTCTACGAGAAGACTGATCCGGCCGCCGCCGTGATCTCGATCAATCCGGCGAACGGCGCGATCCGCGCGATGACGGCCGTGACGCCGGGGACCCGCAAGAACCAGTTCAACCTGCTCTCGCAGGCGCGCCGGCAGGCGGGCTCCACCTTCAAGACCTTCGTCCTCGCAGCGGCCGTCGACATGGGCGTCAACCCGTCGACGACCGGCTACGTCTCGGCGCCGTTCTACTACCGCCCGGACCCGAACGGGAACTGCGAGGACGGCAGCTGGTGGTGCGTCGAGACCTACTCCCACAGCTACAGCGGCTGGACGTCGATCGCGCGCGCGACGCTGGCCTCGGACAACACCGTGTACGCCCAGCTCACGCTCGACGTCACGCCCGAGCGCGTCGGCAAGATGGCCAAGCGCCTGGGCGTCCAGACCGAGCTGCGTGTCGACGGCGCCTACGTGCCCTCGATGGGCCTCGGCTCGATCGCGGTCTCGCCGCTCGACATGGCATCTGGCTACGCGACGCTTGCCGCGGGCGGCGTCGCCTGCGAGCCGATGGCGATCCGGCGCGTCGTGCTCCCGGGCGGGAAGGTCGACGACAGCGCCGACTGGGGCAAGAAGCGCTGCCGCCGCGTGCTCAGCAGGGGCGAGGCGTACGTCGTCACCGACATCCTCGAGCAGAACGTTCAGTACGGCACGGGCACCGGGGCCTCGTACGGCCACCCGGCCGCCGGGAAGACCGGGACGACCGACGACCATGCCGACGCCTGGTTCGCGGGCTACACGCCGCGGCTGCAGACGACTGTCTGGGTCGGCTATCCGAAGGGCGAGATCCCGATGGAGAACGTGCACGGGATCAGCGTCTCGGGCGGCAGCTTCCCGGCCCAGATCTGGCGTCTCTTCATGAGCGCCGCGATCGGGCATCTCGAGCCGCTCGAGTTCGAGGACCCGGGCGACGAGCCCGAGTGGTCGACGCTCGAGCAGGGTCAGTACGCCCGCTCGTTCGGCTACTACGACGACGATGACGACTACGTCGCGCCGGCGACGACGGAGACGACCGAGACGCCGACGGCTCCCGCGACGACGACACCGCCGCCCGCCGCGCCGAAGCCGCCTCCCCCGCCCAGGGCGACGACGCCTCCACCGCCTCCGCCCCCTGTGACGCCGCCGCCTCCGCCGCCGGTCGAGCCCCCGCCGCCCCCGCCGACGGAGCCGGTCATCCCCTGAGCGCAGTAGCGCGCGTCCTCGCGGCTGCGTCGCTCACGCTTCTCCTCGTCGGCGGCTGTGTTGCCGCCGCCTGGGCCGAGGGGGCTCCGCTCGTCCCCGACGACGCGGGCCGGGCCGACGGTGGCACCGGTTGGGTGACGGTCTTCTTCGCCTGCCTCGCGGGTGCGTTCGCGGCGTATCTCGTGGCGCTTGCGTTGTTGCGCCGCGGCGCGCCTCGACTCGTCGCCGTCGGTGCGCTGGCGGTCGCGATCCAGCTGCTGCCGCTGGCGGCGCCGGTGCTGCTCTCGACCGACGCGTGGGCGTACTGGGAGTACGGCGAGATCGCCGAGGCCGGCCAGAACCCCTACCGGGACACGCCGAGCGAGGTGCCGCAGAACCCCGCGTACGAGCACGCGGGCTTCGACTGGCGAGACACGATCTCGGTCTACGGGCCGGTGTTCACGGTCGTCTCGGAAGGCGTCGCCGCGGTGAGCGGCTCGTCCGAGCAGGCGGCCGCCTGGACCTTCAAGGTCGTCGCCGCGCTCTCGATGCTGGTTCTCACCTGGCTCGCGGCGCGGCTCTCGAGCAGCCCCGTCTACGCCGCCGCGTTCGTCGGCTGGAACCCGCTGCTCGCCGTCCACTTCGCGGGCGGCGGCCACAACGACGCGCTCATGCTCGCGCTCGTCCTCGGGGCGCTCGCCTTCGCCGCGGCCGGACGGCGGATCGCCGCCGCGGTCGCCTGGGCGCTCTCGATCTTCATCAAGTGGGTGCCGATCGTCTTCTTCGCGCTGCGGGCGATCCACGCCCGTGCCGTGCGCCGGCCCGTGAGCCACGCCGGCTTCGCGATCACCGTCGTGGCCGTCGCGCTCGTGGCCACCTGGCGCTACGGCGTCGACTGGCTCCGGGCATTCGGCCCGCTGGCGCGCAACGCGGGCGGCCAGACGAGCTACGCGATCCCGCAGCGGCTCGAGGACCTCGGCGTCCCCCACGCCGTGGCGCTCGGGCTCGCCGACGGTCGCGCTCGTGCTCGGGCTCGCCTGGCTGGCCCGCGAGGCGCACCGCGGCCGCGTCCGGCTCGCGCGCGCCGCCTGCCTGCTGCTCCTGACGACCCCCTGGCTCGCGCCGTGGTACGCGGTCTGGGCCGTCCCGCTCGCCGCCGCCGAGGACGACCGCCGCGCCCAGCTCGTCTCGCTCGCCCTCTGCGCGTACCTGCTGCCGCAGACGTCCCGCTCTAGGCTCGCCGAAACACCGTGATCCCGTCCTCGTCGAAGACGATCCGCCAGCCCGGGTCGAGCCGGAGCCGCCGCAGTGCCTCGCTCGTCGCCAGCGGCGCGATCCGGTCGCGGTAGCCCGGCCGCGTCTCGTCCGCCGCGATCCAGGTCGCGTCGTCGAGCACCGGGAAGCTGAGCACGCGCCGCCGTCCGGACAGGTGGCCGCCGAGCGAGTTCGTGGCGGTGACGACGGCGTCGTCCGGGATCAGGCGCAGCGCCCGCGCGGCGATCCGGTCGTGCTCGCTGACGACGTGCTCCCGCGTGCCGAGATCCTCGCCGCCGGGGAACGAGCGCCCACAGTGGCACGGCTCCGAGCACGTAGTTCGACGCGAGCGCGACGAGGACGAGCCCGGTGACGAGGTCGCGCCTCGTCCGCAGCCGGGCGGCGCCGAAGACGGCCGCCGCGACGAGCCCGGGGATCGCCGCAGCCGTGTAGTGGAAGTGGATCGACTGCTGCGTGCGCGTCGTCGAGAGCAGATTGGCGAGGAGCTCCGGCAGCGCGGTCGCGGCGACGAGCGGCGCCAGGAGCGGCAGCGCCGCGAGCGGCAGCAGGAGCTCGAGCAGGTACGGGAGGCCGTGGCCGTCGAACATCTCGCCGAGCACGCGCAGCGGATCGGTGACGAGCGTCTCGGCGATCCCGAGCGGGCCGCCGCCGACCGCCCGGTAGCGACCTTCGAACGGCGACGAGCCGGCCGGCGCGAAGTGCGGCACGACGAGCCCGATCGCCACGGCGGAGACCGCGGTGCCGGCGGCTGCGATGACGAGGCCGGCGCGGCGGCGGCCGCGCCCGAACGCGTACCAGAGCCCGAGGGCGGCGACGACGAGGCCGATGTGCTCCTTCGTCAGGCAGGCGGCGACGGCGACGACGGCGAAGGGCACGAGTCGGTCCTCGTCGAGGAACCAGAAGGCGGCGAGGAGAAGCGGCGTCGCGAGCGCGACCGGGTGGAACTCGTTCAGAGCGAGCCACTGCGTCGGCGGATAGAGCAGATACGCGATCGCGAAGCCGACGCCCGCGCGGTCCGAGTCGAGGTGCTTGCGGGCGAGCAGAAAGACGGGCAGCGCGCCGAGGGCGATCGCGATCGCCTGGACGACGACGAGCATCGTCGGGTCGGGCCACAGCCACCAGAGCGGTGCGAAGGCGGCCAGGATCGGGTCGAAGTGCGCGCCGAGCCGCGAGAACTGCTGCCCCTGGAGCCCCGTCACCGCGAGCACGTCGCCGTGCGCCGTCGACCACACGGCCTGCACCATGTTGCCAAGGTCGAAGCGGCCGGTGCTGAAGGCGAGGTGCCGGAGCGCGGAAAGCGCGCCGAAGCCGGCTGCGAACGCGGCGATCGCGGTCCAGAGGACGAGCCGCCATCCGGCGGGGCTCATGAGCGCTCGACGAGCCGCTCGAGGAGGGCTCGCCAGCGCCTGCCGAGGACGTCTTCGCTCGCGTAGGTGCGGTATGCGGCGAGGCCGGTCGACGCGATCCGCACCGCGAGGTCCGTGTCCGCGGCGAGCCGCCGGACGGCCGCCGCGAGAGCCTCGGCGTCTCCCGGCGGCACGAGCAGCGCGCTCCGCTCGTGCTCGAGCAGCTCTCGCGCAGCAGGCGTGTCGGCCGTCACGAGTGGGGTCTCGCAGGCCAGCGCCTGGAACGCCTTGTTCGGGATCACCCGCTGCGCCTTGTCGCCCGTGCCGAAGACGCCGAGCGAGCAACCGGCCCGGCCGAGCTCCTCCGGCAGCCGCTCGTACTCGAGCCAGGGCACCCGCTCGACGTTCGCGGGTGCCGTCGCGAGCAGCGGCTCGAGCTGGCCGCTGCCGACGATGCGGAACGGGATCTCCGGTGCGAGGCGCGCCGCCTCGAGAATCGTCTCGAGACCGTGGAGCGGGATCAGCTTGCCGACGAAGAGCGCGTGGAACCGGTCGGGAGGCCGCCAGACGGGCCGGAACACGCGCTCCTCCGCCCCGACGAAGCACACCTCGACGTGCGAGATCCCGCCGAGGTGGGCGAGGAACCGCGCGTTCGCCTGCGTGTCGGCGACCACGAGATCCGCGCGCCGGAGCGCGACGCGGTCGAGCGCGCGCAGCGCCCGGGCGGCGGGCGATCCCGGCGCGAACCGTCGCCGGTCGTCCACCAGCGTCTCGGTCAGCGACACGAGCGGGTTGAAGACGACCGGCACGCGGCCGAGCGCGAGCTCCGCGGCCGGGATGTCGACGTGGCCCGGATAGCCGACGATCGCCGCGTCGACGTCCCTCGGTCGCGAGCGAACGGTCAGCTTCGCCTGCGCGGCAAGCAATCGCGTCGCCGTGCGCCAACCGGCCGCCCAGTTCTGACCGCCGGGCTCCCAGACGTCCTCGTGCCGCTCGATCACCTCCACGCCCGCCCGTCGCAGGCACGAGATCACCTGCGCGTTGCGCGGGTAATCGCGCTCGTACGTCCCGAAGTAGACGACCTTCAACTAGCGCAGGATCTCGTCCACGTGCCGCTCGGACGTACGGGTGGCGCCGTCCCGCTCCTCGTGGTGGCTCGTGATCAGCTCGCTGAGGAGGCCGAGCGAGAGCAGCTGCACGCCGACGACGACGAGCAGGACGCCGAGCGTCAGCAGCGGCCGGTGACCGATCGCTGCGCCGCCGATCTTGATCACCGTCAGATACGCGAGGACGGCCATGCCGATGAAGCCGAGCAGCAGCCCGAGCCCGCCGAAGAGGTGCAGCGGCCGGTGGCGGTAGCGGCCCATGAACGTGACGGTGAGCAGGTCGAGGAAGCCGCGCACGTACCGCTCGACGCCGTACCGCGAGCGTCCGTGCTCGCGCGGCCGGTGGTTCACCGGCAGCTCCGCGACGCGGTAGCCCCGGTAGTGCGCGAGCACGGGCACGAAGCGGTGGAGCTCGCCGTACAGCCGCAGGCCGTGCACGACCTCGGCGCGGTAGGCCTTGAGGCCGCAGTTGAGATCGTGCAGGCGCACGCCGGACATGCGCCCCGTGACCCAGTTGAAGATCCGGGACGGGACGCGGCGGCGCAGCGGGTCGCGGCGCTTCGTCTTCCAGCCGGACACGAGATCGAAGCCCTCGTCGAGCTTTGCGAGGAGTCGCGGGATCTCGGCGGGATCGTCCTGCAGGTCGCCGTCGATCGTGACGACGCACGTCGCCCTGCGCCTCCTCGAACCCGGCCTGCAGCGCGGCCGCCTTGCCGAAGTTGCGCCGCAGCCGGACGATCCGGACGTTCGTGGCCGAGGCGTGGAGACGCGTCAGCGCCGCAAATGTGCCGTCGGTCGAGCCGTCGTCGACGAACACGGCCTCCCACGGGCGCTCGAGCGGATCGAGTGCGGAGCCCAGCTCGTCGAGCAGGAGCGCGACGCTCCGCTCCTCGTTGTGGACGGGGATCACGACGGAGATCACGGCTGTAGCGTAATGCGGATGTCCGAGCTGCTCTCGGTGGACGAGGCTCTCGCGCTCGTGCTCGAGCGCGTCCGGCCGCTCGAGGCGGAGCGCGTGCCCGTGGCCGCCGCCGCCGGCCGCGTGCTGGCCGCACCCGTGGGCGCGACGGTCGACCTGCCGCCCTTCCGCAGCTCCGCGATGGACGGCTATGCCGTGCGCTCGGCGGACGCGCCGGGGCGCCTGCGCGTCGTCGGCGCGTCGGCTGCGGGCCGGCCCGCAGAGGAGGCACTCGGAGCGGGCGAGGCGATCGCGATCGCGACCGGCGGTGTCGTCCCGGACGGTGCGGACGCCGTTGTTCCGATCGAGTACGTTGTCGAGAACAGACAACGAAATCGAGATCGGCGGGATCGACACCGACGCCAACATCCGCCCGGTGGGCGGGGATGTGCGGCGCGGGGACGTGCTGCTCGACGCGGGAACGCTGCTCGGCCCGGCGCAGCTCGGCGCGCTGGCCGCCGCCGGCGTCGCCGAGCCCGAGTGTGCGCGACGGCCGAGGGCGGCGGTCTTGAGCACGGGCACCGAGCTGCGACGCCCCGGCGAGCCGCTCGGCCCCGGTGAGATCTACGAGTCGAACGCCCCGATGCTCGCGGCGGCGCTCGCAGCCGCGGGAGCAGAGGTCGAGCGGCTGACACCGGTGGCCGACGACGCCGACGCGCACCGCGAGGCGCTCGAACGAGGACTTGGCCGGGGACGTGCTCGTGAGCTCCGGAGGCGTTTCGATGGGCCCGCACGACCTTGTTCGCGCCACCGCCGCCGGGCTCGGCGTGGAGGAGGTGTTCTGGCGCGTCGCGGTGAAGCCGGGCAAGCCCGTCGCGTTCGGTGTCCGCGGGCGCACGCTCGTCTTCGGGCTCCCCGGCAACCCGGTGTCGGCTCTCGTCGGCTTCGAGCTCTTCGTCCGGCCGGCGGTGCGGGCGCTCCAGGGCGCCGCCGACCCGGGGCCGGTCTACCGGAGCGGGCGACTCGGCCGTGCGCTGCGCCGTAACGAGCATCGCGACGAGCTCGTGCGCGCCCGGAGCCGGGACGAAGACGGAGAGGTCGTGCTCGAGCCGGTCCCCGGCCAGGAGTCGCACATGATCGTGCGCGCCGCGGCCGCCGACGCACTCGTCCTCGTCACGCGAGGCGGTGGCGAGCTCGAGGCGGGTTCGAGGGTGCGCTACCTGCCGCTCTAGCTAGGTACTACCTAGGAGAGATTGGCGAAATGCGGGCGACTAGCGGACCAGGACGTAAATGAGTGCGCCCAGGAGGATCAGCAGGCCGATAGCGCCCTTTGCCAGCCAGAACCGAAGTGATTCCCGTGGCGAGAAAGCCGGATGCATCGGGTCGTTCTGCATCAGATGTGGAGAGTAACGGGCTACGCCGACGCGAGCGGAACGGCCCGCGCTCGCGCAAGCGCCACTGCATTCTATTTCGCCAATCCCTCCTAGGTCTCGGGCGCGTACGGCGACGGCTGCTTCGCGCCGCGCGGAGTGATGCTCACCGGCTTCGCGTAGACGATGTAGCGCTCGGTGGCGAAGAAGCGGGGATGACAGGCCTGGAGCGCCAGTTGCTCGAAGCCGCGCGACTTCAGCTCCGACACCTTGGTCGCGGGCACGATGCGATGGCCCGTCACCACGTACTCGATCGTCCCGTACGGCAGCTCCACGAACACGGCGTCGCCCTTCTCGATCCGGTCGATGTGCGAGAACGGCGCGCCGTAGGTCGTCCGGTGACCGGCCACGTAGACGAGCTCTCCCTCGCCCGGCATGTACGAGCCGAGGTAGCGGCCGGGCCCTCGTTTGAGCGTGTCCGTCTGGGTGCCGTTGACGATGATCTCGTTCACGCCGATGCCGGGGATCCGCAGGCGCGCGATCGCGTCGCCCTCCTCGGAGGACTTCCGCCAGGCCCGCGCGTCGCGGCTGAGCTCCACGCGCACGGTCTGCGTGTCGGCAGCGACGGGCTCCGCCGGCGCCCGCTCGACGAGGTCGACCTGACGCTCGAACCTCTGCTCCAGCTTGCGCTGGTCGAGCTCCTGCATGGCCGCGGTGAAGGGGTCCTGCCACTGCCAGATCGTGATCGCCCAGGCGAGCATGCAGACGCCGCCAACGATCATCAGCGTTCCGATCAGGCGCACGAGCCTGCGCATCAACCCTCCATCGCTTCGCTGTCTTCGACCGCCACGAGACGTTTCCTCGCCAGCGCCTGCCGAGCGAGCCGCCTCAGCGACCGTCGCTTGGGAAGTGACCTGGAATCAGGATACGCGGCGTATCGCCCGACCGCGAGAGCGGCGAGCTGCGCCGCAGTCGCGGCCCAGACGAACGCCAGCAGCGCCGCCAGCAGCGGGACGTAGCCGGAGCCGACGAGCGAGAGCAGGTACCACGGGCGCGTCGGCGCCGAGGTCGAACCGCTTCGCGAACGAGGCGACGAGGATCAGTGGGCCGGCGAAGCCGACGGCCAGGAGTGCGACGCGCGCCGCGACGGGCGCCGCATGGGCCTGCGGTAGCCAGAGCCAGGCGTAGAGCGACGGCAGCAGGAAGATCAGCGCATAGGTGTTCGTCGCGACGACGAGCAGTGCCAGCAGGCCGAGCGCGAGCAGGGCGACGGAGTAGCCGGCGAGCTTCTCCTCGGTCGTGGCAGGCCGGCGCGGGATCAGGCGCTCCCGGCCGACGAGCCAGCCCGCCAGCAGCAGGGCGAGAACGACGCCCACGCCGAGGCTCGACGGTGTGGCGGCGCCCTCGACCGTCAGCGGCACGGGTCGATCGGGCTCCGAGGCCGGGAACAGGCCGAAGCGCGCGGCGCCGAGCACGAGCACCGCGGCGTAGCCCCAGTAGAGCAGCCGCGAGCGCAGGCTCCGGATCGCGCCGCCGAGCGCGATCCTGCGCCGCCGGCAGCGCGCGAAGAGATCGACGGCTCCGAAGAGGAAGGGCAGCAGAGCGACGATGAGGACGAGCTGGATCGCCCAGCCTCTGACGATGCGGCGCCCGAGATAGACGTAGCTCGTCGTCGTCTCGTCGAGCTCGAGACCGCCGTCGAGTGAGCCGATCAGCCCCTCCGCGGCCCGTCCGAGGCGACCCAGGCGTTCCTCGTCGACTCTCGTGTCCCGGAAGAGCGGACGCGGACGCTCGCCGGCGGTCGTGATCGTGACCGCGGGCGTGCCCCGCGCCACGAAGGCACCCTGCTCGCCGAACGTGAACGGAAAGCCGAGATCGAGCAGCTGCTGCAGCCAGCTCGCGTGCCGCGGGTCCTCGCCCGTCTCCTCGAGGATGCGTGTGGCGGCCGTGCTGACGAGCTCCGAGGCGGGCGAGCGCGGGCGGTCCGCCGCGAGCTCGAGCCGCGGCGCCGCTGCGGCCGCCGATGGCATCCAGGCTGACGATCGCCACGGCGTCGGTCGCGAGAGGCGAGCTCTGCGCGAACCGCGTCGACCCGAGCGCGCCGAACTCGCCGCCGTCCGTCGAGACGAACACGAGCCGGTGGGCCGGTCGCGCCCGCAGGCCGCCTGGGCCGGTGACGGGTGCGTAGGCGCGCGCCAGCTCGACGAGCGCTGCCGTTCCGGACGCGTTGTTCACGGCGCCAGGGCCGGCTGCCGTCGTTGTCGCGGTGCGCCATGACGACGATCGCGCTCGGCGAGTCGCCCTGAACGACGGCGACGACGTTGCGGAGCTGCACCTCGCCGCGGCCGGGAATCGTGGCCGTGAACGTGTCCGTCCTCGTCGCGATGCCGTAGAGCCGGAGCTGATCGCGGAACCACTGCGCGGCGCCGAGCGCTCCCGGCGAGCCGGGAAAGCGGTCGGGATAGTCGTCCGCGAGGTCGTGGGCGAGCGCGGCGGCCGATACGCCGTCGAAGGTCGGCGGCAGACGCCGGCCGCGGCAGAGAGCTCCGGGCGCCCGACCGTGAACGCCGCCAGCAGCAGTGGCAGCGCCACGAGCAGCCACGTACCGCGCACCATGCGTGCGTTGATCGGCTGCTGATTCGAGGCACGCCGGGGGCGCGGACGGCGTCCAGACCCAGTTCCGGCAGGCGCGCGAGACCTGGGCGGAGCCATGACCTGTCTATAGTAGGTCAGGGCAAGGCTTTGTCCGCGCGGCTCCGAATCCGCAGGAGCGGATCCCGAGCGCGCAAGATCCCTAAGGGGCCGCTTCGCGGCCCACGCATCACCACCCTTCATCGTCGTGCCCGATTCCTCGACCATCCTCCTCGTCGACGACGAGGACTCGATCCAGAAGCTGCTGACGTACCCGCTCGAGCGGGACGGCTTCCGCGTCGTGTCCGCGCGCGACGGCGACGAGGCGCTGCAGCGCTTCGCCGAGAGCCGCGTCGACCTCGTCGTCCTCGATCTGATGCTGCCGAAGATCGACGGTCTCGAGGTGTGCAAGCGGCTCCGCGTCCAGAGCAGCGTGCCGATCATCATGCTGACCGCGCGCGACGACGAGCTCGACAAGGTGCTCGGGCTCGAGCTCGGCGCCGACGACTACATCACGAAGCCGTTCTCGATCCGGGAGTTCCGGAGCCGTGTCCGTGCACTGCTACGGCGCGCCGCCGCTCCGAGGGCCGGCGAGCGGGACTCGGACGAGGTGATCGACCAGGGCGACGTGCGAATCGACCTACCGCGGCGCACCGTCCACGTGCGCGGCGACGAGGTGCAGCTGACCTTCGTCGAGTTCGAGCTCCTGAGCGTGCTCGCGGCCTCGCCCGGTCGCGTCTTCTCGCGCCGCCAGCTGCTCGAGCGGCTGCGCGGCGGCGCCGACTACCGGGAGCCGCGGACGATCGACGTCCACGTGCGGCACCTGCGCGAGAAGATCGAGGAGGACCCGCGCGAACCGACGCTGATCCTGACCGTCCGCGGCGTCGGCTATCGGTTCCGGGAGCGCTGATGCGCATGATCAGGGGCATTCGGCTGCGGTTGATGCTCGCGCTGCTCGTCGTCGCGGCCGGTGCCCTCACGGTCGCGTACGCGATCGTCGTGCCGCGGCTCGAGGGCCGCCTCGTCGACGCGAAGCTCGACCAGCTCGAGAAGGACGCACGCCTGGTGGCGGCCAACGCCCCGCGCACGAGCTGACGTCGGCGCAGTCGTTCGCCGAGACCGTTTCGAACGATCGCGGCGCCCGGGTCGTGCTCTACCAGATCCCGAGCCGCGATCCCTTGCTGCTCGTCATCTTCGGCGGACTCGCGTGTCGATACGTCGCGCGACGTCGAGCGCAGCGCGAACGTGCGCCGAGCGGTCGCGAAGTGGGGCGTCACGCGCGGGATCGTGATGCAGGGGGATCAGCGCTTCGCGGAGGTGGCGGCGCCGAGCACCACGCGACGTGACGTCGTTGTGCTGCTCCGCGACTCCCTCGCCGATCCGCTCTCGAGCGTGCAGTTCGTGAAGCGGCGGCTTCTCCTGGCCGGTCTGATCGCGCTCGTCGTCGCGCTGCTGCTCGGCTACGCCGCGGCGACGATGCACGCGCAGCGCATTCGCCGCCTCGAGCGCGCGGCCGACAGGATCGCCGGTGGCCGCTTCGACGAGCCGGTCGTCGATGGCGGCAACGACGAGCTGGGCCAGCTGGCGACCGCGTTCGACCGCATGCGGCTGCGGCTCGAGATGCTGGACCGAGCACGCCGCGAGTTCATCGCGAACGCCTCGCACGAGCTGCGCACACCGCTGTTCTCGCTCGGCGGCTTCCTCGAGCTGCTCGACGACGAGCAGCTGGACGACGCCACGCGCCAGGAGTTCGTCGTCACGATGCGCGAGCAGGTCGAGCGCCTGACGAAGCTCGCGACCGACCTGCTCGATCTCTCGCGCCTCGACGCCGGCCGGATCAGGGTCGAGTCGGAGGACGTCGACCTCGGCAGCGTCGCGCACGTGCTCGAGGCCGAGTTCAAGCCGCTCGCTGAGCGCCGCGGACATCGGCTCGAGATCGAGGTCGACGGCGAGCCTGCCGCGATCGGCGACGAGCTCCGCGTGCTGCAGGTCGGGCGGGCGCTCCTCGACAACGCGCTCGTCCACACGCCGAGCGGGAGCTCGGTGGTCGTTCGTGCGTGGCGCGAGGGCGAGACCGCGCGGCTGGCGGTGACCGACGACGGTCCCGGAGTCCCGCCCGAGCACGTCGAGCATGTCTTCGAGCGCTTCTATCGCGCAGACGCCGCAGCTGGCCTCCGGCAGCGGCCTCGGGCTTGCGATCGCGCGTGAGCTGGCGGCGGTGATGGACGGCGAGGTCACGCTCGAGTCGCGCCCCGGCCGGACGGTGGCGACCGTCGTGCTCCGGGCCGCACCGGTGCCCGCTCCCGCCCCCGTTTTCACGTGAAAACGCGGCCGCTCCCGCAGCGGCCGTCGCTACAGTGAGCCGATGCGCGCTGGGGCAGTCGTCGTCATCGCCGTCGTCGCGGGGCTGCTCGGTGCGAGTGGCGTGCTGCTGCTTGCGAACGCTGCCGGCTGGATCGACGGCGAGAGCGAGCCTGCGCGCACCGTGGTCGTCTCGACGGCCACCGGCGACGGCACTGCGGCCACCGCGGCGCCGCTGATCGGCAACCGCTTCGACCCCGCCGCCATCTACGCGCGCACGTCGCCGGGCGTCGTCACGATCGACGCGGTCTTCGGCCAGGGCGAGCGGGCCCAGGGATCCGGGTTCGTCGTGTCCGAGCAGGGCCATGTGCTGACCAACTCGCACGTGATCACGACCGCCGGCAACGACAACGAGTCGGTGCGCGGCGCGACGAGCGTCTACGTGGTCTTCTCCGACGGCGACCGGCTGCCGGCGTCGATCGTCGGTTGGGATCTCTTCAACGACACCGGCGTGATCAAGCTCGAGCCTCGCGACCACACGCTGTCGCCCCTGCCGCTCGGCGACTCGGACGACGTCGTCGTCGGCGAGCCCGTCGCGGCTATCGGCAGCCCGTTCGGCAACGCGAACTCGCTCTCCGTCGGCGTCGTCTCGGCGGTGTCCCGCTCGATCCCGTCGCTGACCTCCGACTACTCGGTCTCGGATGCGATCCAGATCGACGCGCCGATCAACCACGGCAACTCGGGCGGCCCGTTGCTCGACGCCGGGGGCCGCGTCATCGGCATCAACGCGCAGATCCGGTCGAGCTCTGGGAACGCCGAGGGCGTCGGCTTCGCGATTCCGATCAACTCGGCGCGGCGCTCGATGGAGCAGCTGATCTCGTCGGGGCGCGTCGCCTATGCGTACATCGGCATCACGACCCAGGACGTCACCCCGGCGCTCGCCCGCGAGTACGACCTCGGAGCCGAGCGAGGCGCCCTGATCCAGCAGGTCGTGCCGGGCCATCCGGCCCAGCGGGCTGGACTGAAGGGGTCGACGCGGGAGGAGCAGTTCAACGGCTCGACCGTCCGGCTCGGGGGCGACCTGATCGTCGCCCTCGACGGCGAGGAGATCGAGAGTGCGGACGACGTCGTCAGGATCGTCAGCGACCGGCTTCGCCCGGAGCAGCTGGTCGAGCTGACCGTGATCCGCGGCGGCACGGGCAAGCGCGAGACCGTGCGCGTCCGACTCGAAGAGCGCCCCGCCAATCCCTGATCGTTTGTCCCGCGCGCCAAGAGGGAATAGCGGTGTGTCCGGCGGCCGTCCACGCGGATGCCGAGCGGGTACAGGAGGCATGGGAGCGTGAGCGAGCGATCTGTCGCGATGGCCCACACGGTGGCCGACAGCCGGACCGTCCGGCTGATCATCCCTGCGAAGCCCGAGTACATCACCCTCTCCCGCCTGGCCTTGACCGGCCTTGCTCGTGTTCGGGAGCTGCCGGACGACACGCTCGCCGACCTGAAGCTCGCTCTCACGGAGGCCTGCTCGAACTCGGTGCGCCACGCCTACGGTGACGGCGACGGTCACGTCGAGATCAGCTTCGAGCTGTGCGAGGACAAGCTCATCGTCGAGGTGTCCGACGACGGCACGGGGTTCGACAGCGCGGTGTCCGACGGCACTGGGTCCGGGCGAGAGTTCGGGACGAGCGAGGCGGGTACGGCGGGGAGGGCCGCGATCTCGCCGAGGGTGGCCTCGGGATCGCGATCATCCGGTCGATCGCAGACGAGCTCGAGATCGGCGCCCGGCCGGACGGCCGCGGCTCACGGCTTCGCTTCGTGAAGCTCCTCTGATCTCGTCGCCGCGTCGAGCGGCGACACTACGCGGGATGACGTCCCGCCGGCAGCTCATCCTCGTCTCGAACCGCGGTCCCGTCGGGTTCTCGCGCAACGACGCCGGCGAGGTGGTCGAGCGGCGGGGTGCCGGTGGCCTCGTCACCGCGCTGCGGCCGATCGTCTCCCAGCACGACGTGACCTGGGTGGCGAGCGCGTTGTCCGACGAGGATAGGCGAGTCGCGGCGAACGGCACGGTCGAGCAGCCGGGGCAGGAGGGCTCCGGCTATCGGCTCCGGCTCGTCGCTCACGACGCCGCTGCGTACGACCTCTACTACAACGTCGTCGCCAATCCCGGACTCTGGTTCGCGCAGCACGGTCTCGACGGCATGCTCGCGAGCCGGCGCGACGAGCTGCCTGCGGCGTGGGAGCACGGCTATATGCCCGTGAACGCGGCCTTCGCCGACGCGGTCGTCGATGAGCTCGACCGCGAGCCCGACGCCGCCGTCTTCTTCCACGACTACCACCTCTATGCGGCGCCGGTGCTCGTGCGGGAGCGCCGCCCCGATGCCCTCCTGGCGCACTTCGTCCACATTCCCTGGCCTTCGCCGGAGGAGTGGGAGCTGTTGCCCGCGCCGATCGTGCGGGCCGTGCACGAGGGCCTGCTCGCGAACGACGTCGTCGGGTTCCACACCGAACGCTGGCGTCGAGCGTTCCTCGCCTCGTGCGAGGCGCTCGGGCTCGACTCGTCGCGCACCCTCGTCACCGCGCATCCGATCTCTGTCGATCCCGGCGAGTTCGATGAAGCTAGCCGCGAGCTCCGCCGTGCTCGCCCGCGAGCAGGAGCTGACCGCCCGCCGCCCCGAGCGGCTCATCCTCCGGGTCGACCGGACCGATCCGTCCAAGAACGTCGTACGCGGGTTCCAGGCGTTCCGGCTTCTCCTCGACCGTCGGCCGGACCTCGTCGGCCGCGTCGGGCATGCTCGCCCTCCTCGACCCGTCCAGGCAGGGGATCGCCGAGTACGCGAGCTACCGCGACGCGATCGAGCAGGAGGCGGCGGCCGTCGAGGCGGCCCATCCCGGCGCGCTCGTGCTCCGGATCGCGGACGACTTCCCGGAGTCCGTGGCGGCCTACAAGCAGTACGACGTGCTGCTCGTGAACGCCGTTCGGGACGGGCTGAATCTCGTCTCGAAGGAGGGCCCGCTCGTCAACTCGCGGGACGGTGTTGTTGTCTTGTCGGAAAACGCTGGAGCCTTCGAGGAACTCGGCTCGTGGGTGATCGGGATCGACCCGTTCGACGTCGAGGGACAGGCGGACGCGCTCGAGCGGGCGCTCGAGCTGCCCGCCGGCGAGCGGGCCGAGTGGGCGGGTGCGCTGGCCCGCCACGTGCGCGACCACGACCTCGCGCGGTGGTCGGCCGAGCAGCTCGAGGATCTCGATCGCGTCAGTACGATGCGCGCGTGAGCGAGCTCTCGCATGTCGACGAGGCCGGCTCCGTCCGGATGGTCGACGTCGGCGGGAAGCCCCTCTCCCGGCGGCGAGCGGTCGCGAGCGCCACGGTTCGGATGGCTCCGGGCACGGCCGCACGGCTGAGCTCGCTGCCGAAGGGGGACGCGCTGGCCGTCGCCCGGCTGGCTGGGATCATGGGCGCCAAGCAGACGAGTGCGTTGATCCCTCTCTGCCACCCCCTGCCGCTGGACGGCATCGACGTCTCGGTCGAGGTCGCCGCAGACACCGTCGAGATCACGGCGTCGGTCGAGACGGTCGCCCGGACGGGCGTCGAGATGGAGGCGCTCGTCGCTGCGTCGGTCGCGGCGCTGACCGTCTACGACATGGCCAAGGCGATCGACAAGGAGATGGTGATCAGCGAGGTCCGGCTCGTCGAGAAGACGAAGGTGCCGGTGTGAACGCGGCCGTCCTCACCGTCTCGGACGGGGTGGCCGGTGGCACCCGTGAGGACGCGAGCGGCGACCTCCTCGCCACCCTGCTCGAATCCGACGGGTACGAGGTCGAGCGCGCTGTCGTCGCCGACGATGCCGGCGCGATCGCCCAGGCGATCGTGGAGCTCGCCGAGTCGGCACGGGTCGTGCTCACGACGGGCGGCACGGGCGTCGCACCGCGTGACGTGACTCCCGAGGCGACGAGGTCGGTCATCGACCGGGAAGCGCCGGGGATCGCGGAGGCGATCCGTGCCGACTCGATCGCCAAGACGCCGCACGCCCTGCTCTCGCGCGGGATCGCGGGCATCCATGGGCGGACGCTCGTCGTCAATCTGCCCGGCTCGCCGGGCGGGTGCCGCGACGGCTTCGCCGTCCTTCGGCCGGCCCTCGCGCACGCGGTGAAGCTGCTCGCCGACGAGGAGACGGCCCACCGCCAGACATGACCGAGACCGCGATCGGCCTGCCGCGGAGGTTCGCCTCGCTCGTGAAGCTCGAGCACACGGTGTTCGCGCTGCCGTTCGCGTACGTCGGCGCATTCCTGGCGTGGGGCGGTGTGCCGTCCGCGCACGATCTCGTCTGGATCACGGTCGCGATGGTCGGCGCACGAACGCTGGCGATGGGCCTCAACCGGCTGATCGACGCCGAGCTCGATGCCCGCAACCCGCGCACGTCCTTCCGGGAGCTGCCGTCGGGTCTGCTCAGCCCGCGACAGGTGGGCGCGCTGTGCGTCGGCGCGCTCGGCGTGTTCCTCGTCGCCGTGTTCCAGCTCGACCCGCTCGTCCGCTGGCTCTGGCCCGTGCCGGTCATCTTCTTCGTCGTCTACCCGTACCTGAAGCGGGTCACGTGGCTGTGCCACGAGTGGCTCGGCATCTCGCTCGGGCTGGCGCCGATCGGCGCGTGGGCGGCGGTGACCGGGGAGCTGCCGTGGCAGGCGTGGACGCTCGGTGCCGCCGTGGGGCTGTGGGTGGCCGGCTTCGACCTCTTCTACTCGCTCTTCGACCTCGAGCACGATCGCGCCGAGGGCCTGCAGTCGTGGGCGACCCGCTTCGGCGAGCGCGGCGTCTTCGTCGGTGCGCGCCTGCATCACGTGGGCACGGTTGTGCTGCTCGCCGTCACGGGCCTCGGCCTCGACGTCGGCCTCCTCTACTGGGTCGGCGTCGCCGTCGTCGCAGCGCTGCTCGCGTACGAGCACTCGCTCGTGCGGCCCGGCGACCTGCGACGGCTCGACGCTGCGTTCTTCACCGTGAACGGCGTCATCAGCGTCGTCTTCTTCGGCTTCGTGCTCGCCGACGCGCTCGTCTCGTGACGTCGCGGCGTCGGTCTCGCCTGTGAGCGGAAGCCGACAATCGTCACACTCCCGTGACGATGCCGTTGCACACCCGTTGCAGGATCGTCGATAGCGTGTTCTCAGGGATCCCGGGGGTCCCCTGGGGGCACGTACGGACGTCGCTGCCGACGGCCGCACGGAGCGCCGCGACGTGATCACCGCCCACGCCCTCGAGAAGCGCTACGGCAGCAAGTGGGCGCTGCGGCCGCTCGACCTCGACGTCGACCGTGGCGCGTTCGTCGTCGTCACCGGGCGCAACGGCTCCGGCAAGACGACGCTGCTGCGGCTGATCGCGGGCCTTGCGGCGCCGACCCGGGGCCGTCTCGACGTCGATGTCGATCGCGGCGGGCTCGGCTACCTCGCCCACGAGGCGCTCGTGTACCGGGATCTGACGGCGCTCGAGAATCTCGACCTCTACGGCCGCCTCTACCGCGTCCGTGAGCGGCGCGAGCGGATCGGGATGCTGCTCGAGCGCTACGGCCTGTGGGACGTGCGACACGATCGCGCCGGCTCGTTCTCGCGCGGGATGCTGCAGCGGCTCGCCCTCTGCCGGGCGCTTCTCCACGAGCCGCAGCTGCTCGTGCTGGACGAGCCGTTCACGGCCCTCGACGCGGACGGAGCGATCCTGCTCGACGGCCAGCTCGCGGACCTGGCCGACGGCGCGACGGTCGTGCTCTCGACGCACGATCCCGCCCGGGTCGAGACACTCGCGACCCAGCGCGTCGCGCTCGCATGACGTATCTCGCCGACGTCGCGACGCTCGCCCGGAAGGATCTCCGGCTCGAGCTCCGGGCCCGCGACACGCTGCCCGCGATGCTCCTCTTCGTCATCTCGACCCTCGTCGTCTTCCGGTTCGCCCTGCCGGAGGATGCCGACGAGGTGGCGGCGCAGGGGCTTCTCTGGGTCGCGCTCGTCTTCACGGCGCTGCTCGGGCTCGCCCGCGCCTGGGCGCCCGAGCGCGAGAGCGGCGCGCTCGAGGGCCTCACGCTCGCCCCGTGCGACCGCAGCGCGATCTGGCTCGGCAAGGCGGCCGCGGTGTTCGTCTTCCTGGCGGCGATCGAAGTGGTGGCGCTGCCCGCGTTCGCCGTCTTCTTCTCGCCGCTCGACCTCGCAACCGTCGCGGGTGTGCTCCTCGCCAACGTCGGCATCTGCGCCATCGGCACGCTGCTCGCCGCGATGGCGGCCGCGAGTCGGACGAGAGAGCTGATCCTGCCGCTGCTCTTCCTGCCCCTCGCGATCCCGCTCGTCGTCGGCGGCGTGGGTGCGAGCATCTCGGACGAACCGGGCCGTTTCCTCGCGTTTCTCGGGCTGTACGACGCCGTCTTCGCGATACTGTGCTGGGCGTCCTTTGAGTACGTCGTCTCCGAATAGCGCGGCTTTCAGGAGCCCTGAACCGCTGCTCGCGGCTGCCGCCGCGGCCCTGATCGGGATCTCGCTCGTGCTCGTGTTCTTCGTCGCGCCCGAGGACGCCGACCAGGGCCTCTCGCAGAAGATCTTCTACTTCCACGTGCCGATCGCACTGACCGCCTACGCCTGCTTCGGCTGGGGCGCGTACAAGGCGCTTCTCCTGCTCTGGCGCAAGGACGAGCGCTACGACCTCGAGAGCTACGTCGCGATCCACCAGGGCACGATCTTCGGGGCGCTCACGCTCGCGACCGGCTCGATCTGGGCCAAGGCCTCGTGGGGCCACTGGTGGCTCTGGAGCGAGAACCAGCTCGTGCTCTTCCTCGTCCTCTTCCTCTTCTACTCGGCGTACTTCATGCTCCGCTTCTCCGTCGAGGAAGGGCCGCGCCGGGCGAACATCTCCGCCGTGTACGCGCTCTTCGGGATCGTGCTCGTGCCGGTCAGCTTTCTCGCCATCCGGCTCGCGGAGAACGTCATCCACCCGACCGTGTTCACCCGCGACGGGCCGCAGATGACCGGGACGATGTTCTTCACGTTCTGCGTGTCCTGGGTCGCCGTGACGGCGCTCGCGTACTCGCTCTATCGCCTCGAGCTGCTCGGCAAGCGGCTCGACTCGAACCTCCGCGAGCTCCGCGAGGCGCTGACGCAACCATGAGTGTCCAACCGAGGTTGGCCTGTGAGTTCTGCCGAGAAGTACCTCGCGGCCGCCTACGCTGTCGTCTTCGTGACCGTCCTCGTCTACGTCGCGATCATCGCGGCGAAGCTGTCGAGGCTCGAGCGGGAGACGGCCGAGCTCGCCGAGCTCGCCCGGAGCCGGGGAGCCGGGCGTGGCTGATCTCCTCGTCGTCCCGGCGCTGCTCGCCTACGGCGAGGCCGCGGTTGCGTACGCCGGCGAGCTCCGCGGGCCGGGGCGCGCGGGACGGCTCGCGACCTGGGGCGTCCGGATCGGCTGGATCGCCCAGACGGGGCTGCTCGTCGGTCAGGCGCTCTCGGCGGACGGCTTCCCGTGGCGAACGTGGGCCGGCGCGCTGAACCTCTTCGTCTGGCTCGTCGTCGGGGCGTACCTGATCTGGGGCTGCACGCCGCGCTACCGGCTCCTCGGTCTCGCCGTGATGCCGGTCGCTGCCGTCCTTCTCGCGCTGGCCTGGATCGGCGGCGGGACGGCCTTGACCGAGTCCGACGGCTCTGGGCTCGTCCTCGCCGTACATGCCGGGCTGATGCTCGCCGGCTTTGCCGGGCTGACTCTCGCCGCCGGCATGGCGGCCCTCTACCTCTGGCAGGAGCGGCGCCTGAAGCGGCACGAGCGGCGCGTGCTGCGCGTGCGCGTGCCGCCGCTCGACGCGCTCGACCGACTGGCGGCGCGGGCGGTTCTCGTCTCGCTGGTGCTGCTCGTGCTCGGCATCACGGTCGGAGCGGCGACCTTCGAGCGCGGCGACTTCGACGTCGCGATGGCGGTCACGTTCGCGATCCTCGGTGTGTACACGACGCTGCTCCTGCTCCGCCACGAGGGGCGGCGGGGCCGCCGCGCCGCGCTCCTCAACCTCGCGGGTTTCGCGCTCGTGACCATCGTGCTCCCGATCACCCACTTCGCCCAATGAAGGCGGCCCAGTGAAGGCGGCCCAGGACCGCTGTGAGGCTCACGCTCGTCGGCGTCTCGCACCACGCGGCTCCCATCGAGCTGCGAGAGCGGGTCGCGCTCGATCCTGCTGCCGCCGCGGCGCTCGCCGCCGACCTGGGTCTCGAGGCCGTCGTCCTCTCCACGTGCAACCGCACCGAGCTCTACCTCGCGCGCGACGAAGGCGGGGAAGACGCAGCGGTGGCGACGCTCACCGACCTCGCCGGTGACCATGCCGCGGAGCTCTCCGGCGTCCTCTACCGCCTGCACGACGAGGCGGCCGCGCTCCACCTCTTCCGCGTCGCCGCCGGGCTCGACTCGCTCGTGCCCGGCGAGGGCGAGATCCTCGGCCAGGTGCGGGCCGCGTACGAAGGCGGCACGGCCGGGCCGATCCTCGACCGCCTCTGCCGCCAGGCCCTGCACGTGGGTCGGCGCGTGCGGATCGAGACGGCGATCGCCGAGAGCCCTGCCTCCGTGCCCGCCGCCGGCGCCGCACTCGCCCAGCAGGTGTTCGAGGAGCTCGAGGGGAAGCGCGTGCTCCTCATCGGCGCCGGGAAGGCGAGTGAGCTCACTGCGCGGAACCTCGTCTCGCGCGGCGCGACGATCTCGGCCGTCGCGAACCGGACGCTCGAGCACGCGCAGGAGCTCGCCGGCCGGCTGCGCGCACGCGCGAGCGACCTCGCCGGGATCGCGGCCGAGTTGCCCGGCGCCGACGTTGTCGTCGCCTCGACGAGCGCGCAGACCACGATCGTGTCGAAGGCGGACGTCGCCGCCACGCTGCCGGCGCGCAGGGGACGGCCGCTCCTGCTCGTCGATCTCGCGGTGCCGCGTGACCTCGATCCTGCGATCAACGACCTGGAGGGCTGCTTCCTCTACGACGTCGACGACCTCGAGGCCGTGGTCGCGGAGACGATCTCGGGCCGGCGCAGCGAGGCCGCCCGCGCCGAGAAGCTCGTCGCCGCGGAGGCCGAGCGCTTCCGCGAGTGGCATGCGTCGCTCGAGGTCGTGCCGACCATCGCCTCGCTACGGGCGCTCGTCGAGGAGATCCGCGACAACGAGTTCGCGACGGGCCGGCTCGCGGCTCTCCGAGCGGGAGCGCCGGCACGTCGAGTCGGTCACCTCGCAGATCCTCGCGAAGCTCCTGCACCTGCCGACCGTGCGGCTGAAGGAGGCCGCCGCGGCAGCCGACGGGGTGGTCTATGCTGACGTCGTGAGGCACCTGTTCGGGCTCGAGGAGGACCGGCGCTCGTGACCACCCGCTTCGCGACGGGCAGGCCGTTGCCTCTGCAGGCACCGACCGCCTTCGTTCGCATCCGGCCGCGGACGGCCCTCGACGGCCGCGCGCGGGCGTGCGGCGAGTCGCGGCCCTCCGTGGGGCGCCGCAGCTGTGCTCATCCGCGTCGGCACGCGCGGCAGTAGGCTCGCGCTCACCCAGGCCGAGCGTGCCGCCGATCGGCTTCGCGGTCCTGGGGTCGAGATCGCGCTCGTGCCGATCACGACGGCCGGCGACCGCGACCGCACGAAGCCCTTCGGGCAGATCGGCGAGCGCGGCGTCTTCGTCAAGGAGCTCGAGGAAGCGCTGCTCGCCGACCGCATCGACGTCGCCGTGCACTCCGCCAAGGACATGACCTCGACGGACACCGACGGTCTCGCGGTCGGCGCGTACGTCACGCGCGAGGATCCGCGCGATGCTCTCTGCGGTGCCGACGCCCTGCGACCCGGGATGAGGATCGGCACGGCGTCGATCCGGCGGCGCGCGCAGCTGCTCGCCCTGGAGCCGTCGCTCTCGATCGAGCCGCTGCGCGGCAACATCGATACGCGGCTGCGCAAGCGCGGCGAGCGGGGGCTCGATGCCGTCGTACTGGCGGCTTGCGGGCTCGACCGGCTGGGGCTCGAGGCCGAGATCGGTCTCCGCTTCGAGCCGGAGCAGATGCTGCCGGAGGCCGGTCAGGGCGCGCTCGCGCTGCAGGTGCGGAGTCGGCGAGGAGGAGCTTGCGGCGGCGGCCGACGACGGCGAGACCCGCCGCCGGGTCGAGGCGGAGCGCCGTTGCGTGGCCGTCATCGGCGGCGGCTGTCTCGCACCGGTCGCGGCGCACCACGACGGCGAGGCGCTCACTGCGCTCGTCGCCGACGAGGACGGTGCCTGGATCGAACGCCGCAGCGGCGCCGATGCGGAGGCGGTTGCGCAGGAGCTGCTCGCCGCCCTCCCATGAAGGTCGTCGTGACGCGGCCGCTCGGACAGGCGGCCGAGCTCGCAGCCCGGCTCGAGGAGCTCGGTCACGAGGTCGTCGTCTGCCCCCTCGTCGAGGTCGTGCCGCTCGGCGACGAGCCCGTCGACGTGGACGGCTACGACTGGGTCGTCGTCACGAGCGTCAACGGTGCGAGAGAGCTCCGGCGGCGCCTGCGCGGCACGCCGAAGCGGGTCGCGGCGATCGGCCGGGCGACGGCGGCCGCGTTCGGCGGCGCCGATCTCGTCCCGGCGGTCTCGACGCAGGAGGGACTGCTCGCCGAGCTGCCACGGCCGGCCGGCCGGGTGCTCTTCGCGGCCGCGGAAGGCGCCCGCCGACTGCTCGTCGACGAGCTCGACGCCGACTTCGTGCCGCTCTACCGCACCCGCGAGCTCGTGCCGGCCGAGGCGCCGGTCGGAGACCTCGTCGTGCTCGCGTCCGCCTCGGCTGCGCGCGCCTTCGGGCGGACGGGAGCGGCGATCGACGCCGTCTCGATCGGGCCCGAGACGACGCAGGCCGCTCGGGCGGCCGGCGTCGAGGTGGTGGCCGAGGCGGAGACGCACGATCTCGACGGGCTCGTGGCCGCGGTCGCACGGGCGGCGGGTTAACCTCCGCGCCGTGTTCCTCACCTTCCTGAGCGACTTCGGGCTCCAGGACGACTTCGTCGGCACCTGCCACGGCGTCATCAAGGGCATCGCCCCCGACGCGCAGATCATCGACCTCACGCACGGCATCCCGCGGGAGCAGGTGCTGCAGGGAGCGCTCGTGCTCGCCAGCACCCTGCCGTACATGCCGATCGGCATCCACCTCGCCGTCGTCGATCCGGGCGTCGGCGGCTCGCGCCGCGCACTGGCCCTGCGAGGACGAGGCCGGGAGGCTGTTCGTCGGCCCGGACAACGGCCTCCTCGTTCCCGCCGCGGAGCGAGCGGGGATCGCCGCCGCGCACGAGCTCGCCAACCCGAAGTACGCGCTCGAGTCGATCTCGCGCACGTTCCACGGTCGCGATCTCTTCGCGCCGGCCGCGGCGCATCTCGCGCCGCGGTGTGGCGCTCGAGGAGCTGGGGCCGCCGCTCGGGGTTTGACGCGCTCGTGCGGCTCGATCTGCCCGAGCCCGAGGTCGGCCAGTCGCGGATCGCCGCGACGATCCTCTACGTTGACAACTTCGGCAACATCGCGCTCAACCTCACGCGCGAGCACGTCGACCGGGTGGGCATCGTGCCGGGCACGCAGGTCGAGCTCGAGCTCGGCGGCGAGCGCGTCTTCGCCGTCGCCGCGCGCACGTTCGCCGACGCCCGCGTCGGCGACATCATCCTCTACGAGGACAGCTACCGGAACATGTCGGTCGCGATCAGCGGCGGCAACGCGGCCGAGCTGCTCTCCGCCTACGCGGGCCAGAGCATTCGCATCAACGTCCTGCTGCCCTGAGCACGAGGCGGCTTGCACCGGCGCCGGAGGTCTGAGAGTCTCCGCGCACAAGGACGTTCGCGGCACGGTATCACCGGCCCGGACGTCCTTCTTTTCGCGCCCGGGCCGGTGTGATCCCGCCGACTAGATCCAGTCGAACGTGTCCTGCAGGAACGGCACGAGGAAGTACAGGAGGAACGCGGCGGTCGCGATCCACATGAACGGATGCACGTCGCGAGCGCGTCCCTGTGCCGCCCGGACGACGGCGAAGGCGATGAAGCCCATGCCGATGCCGTCCGTGATCGAGAACGTGAACGGCATGATCATGATCGTCAGCGCGGCCGCCAGGCCGACACCGAGGTCGGTGAAGTCGATCCCGGCAAGCCTCCGTGGCTCGCGGCCCTCACGCGCCGCGTCCGCCTCGTCCTCCATCTCGGTCAACGCGGACATCATCAGGAAACCGACGATGATCAGCGCCGGCGCCGTTGCCTGCGGCGGCACCATGCCGATGATCGGCGCGAAGAACATGAACGGGAAGAAGAGCGCGCCCGCCACCACGGCCACCCAGCCGGTGCGGCCGCCGACGCCGACGCCCGACGCGGACTCGATGTACGTGGTCGCCGATGACGACGACGCCGCGCCGCCCGCGACAGCCGAGAGGGAGTCGACGAGAAGTGGCTTGCGGATGTCGGCCATCTTGCCGTTCTCGTCGAGATACCCGGCCTGCTTGCCGACGCCGACGAGGGTGCCCATCGTGTCGAAGAAGTCGGCGAGGAACAGCGAGAAGGCCCACACGATCGCCGAGATGAAGGCGAGCTCCGTGAAGGCGTCGAAGTTGAACTCGCCGACGAGCGACAGGTCAGGAGACTCGTAGACGTCGCCCGGCCAGCTTGCGCCGGAGACGAAGCCCACGTCCTCGCCGGAGGCCTCGTTGATGATCGTCGCAAGGATCGTGGTTGCCACGATCCCGATCAGGAGGTCGCCGCGGACCCCTCGAGCCCGCAGCGCGATCGTGAACATGAGGCCGACGAACGTGACGAAAGCGGGCCACGTCGTCAGCCGAGCGAGATCGACGACGGTGCCCGTGCCGCGCACCACGATCCCCGAGTTGACGAGCCCGATGAACGCGATGAAGAGGCCGATGCCGATCGCGATCGCCTTCTTCAGGTCGAGCGGGATCGCGTCCATGATCTTCTCGCGCGTGCCGGTGAGGACGAGGATCGTGACGGCGATGCCCTCGACGACCACGAGACCCATCGCGGCGGGGAACGAGAGGCCTTCGCCGGCGACGAGGCTGAACGCGACGACGGCGTTCAGGCCGAGGCCGGGCGCGATCGCGTAGGCCTTGTTCGTGTAGAGGCCCATCAGGATCGTCATCACGCCCGCGACGAGGCAGGTCACCGCGAGCACCTGGTCGAAGGGCAGGCCGATCTCCTGCAGCCCCTCGATGCCGGCGAAGCTGAGGATCTGCGGGTTGACGAAGATGATGTAGGACATGACGACGAACGTCGTCACCCCCGCCATCGTGTCGCGCGCGAGCGTCGTCCCGTTCTCGCCGAACCGGAAGCGGCGCTCGAGCAGACTGGGTGCGGGCCGGGCCGCAGTCTCTGCCATGGCTGTCTCCTTGCGCGGGAGGTGCAGGTGTCGGGGAGACGATGAGGCCTGCGCCGGACGTCAGTCGCGCTTCGACGTGAGCGAGAGCACGATCTCGCGGACGAGCCGCTTCAGGCCATGCCACACCGCCACGAAGGTCACCGTATCCCCCACGACAGCGGACGTCCACGGACGACGAGCCGCGGGCGGCACCGCACGGCTTCAGGGATCTTGAGGCGGTGCCCGGGCTTTGCCCGGGTACCTTGCCGGAAAGGAGCGCTAGACTTGGCCGTCGCGTGGCGAGGTAGCTCAGTTGGTAGAGCACACGGCTGAAAACCGTGGTGTCGCCGGTTCAAGTCCGGCCCTCGCCATCTGAGACCACCATGCAGATCACGCGGAGCGGCATCGAGACGACGGCGGGGCCGAGTGAGTGGTTCACCGGCGCCGTCTACCTCGACGCCGTCGCCACGCCGTCGGGCGCCTCGCGCCTGACCGCGAGCAGCGTCCACTTCACACCCGGCGCGCGCACCGCCTGGCACGCGCACCCGAACGGTCAGACGATCTACGTGCTCGAGGGCGTCGGTCTCGCCCAGCGGCGGGGCGGCCCCGTCGAGGTCATCCGCGCCGGCGACCGTGTGTTCTTCGAGCCGGGCGAGGATCACTGGCACGGTGCCACGGCCACACGATTCATGACCCACCTGGCGCTGCTCCAGGTCGACGAGGACGGAAACAGCGCGGCGTGGGGCCTGCACGTCACCGACGAGGAGTACGCGGCGGCACCCGTCGGCGCCGACTAGGGCCGGTGCGTCGCCTCCGGGCGGACGCGTAGGGTTCGTGCCCGTGGCCGAGGCGAAGCAGGTAGCGATCATCGGCGCGGCGCTCGACCTCGGCTCCGGCCGGCGCGGCGTCGACATGGGCCCGTCCGCGATCCGCTACGCGGGCCTGGAGGAGCGGCTCCGCTCGATCGGTCATCGCTGCTTCGACTGGGGCAACGTCGAGACGGCGGTGCTGGAGGCGACCGAGGAGCACGACGCACGCGCCCGCTACCTGCCGCAGATCAAGGCGGCCTGCGCGCGCGTGGCGAACCTCGTCTCGCTGGCGCTCGACGAGGGCGCGATCCCGCTCGTGCTCGGCGGCGACCATTCGGTCGCGATGGGCACGCTCAGCGGCCTCGCGAGCCGCTCGGTTCCCGGCGGCGTCCTCTGGATCGACGCGCACGGCGACATCAACACGCCCGACGACTCGCCGAGCGGCAACGTGCACGGCATGCCGCTGGCCGCCGTGCTCGGCCTCGGCGGCGAGCTCTTCGACGACGGCTGGTCGTTCCCGGCGGTCGACCCGCACCGCGTCGCGATGGTCGGGCTGCGGTCGCTCGACGAGGGCGAGCGCCGGCGGATCCAGGAGCTCGGGATCCGCGCCTACACGATGAGCGACATCGACCGGATCGGGATCGAGCGGGCGATCCGGGAGTCGCTCTCGCACATCGCCGGTCCCGGCTTCGTGCACGTCTCGCTCGACCTCGATGCGCTCGACCCGGAGATCGCGCCCGGCGTCGGCACCCCGGTGCAAGGCGGCTTGTCGTACCGCGAGGCGCACCTCGCCCTCGAGCTCGTCGCCGAGTCGGGTCTCGCCGGCTCGTTCGAGCTCGTCGAGGTGAACCCGATCCTCGACCGCGAGAACACGACGGCGCTCCTCACGGTCGAGCTCGCCGCGAGCGCGCTCGGCAAGACGATTCTCTAGGTCGCCGTCGTCACGAGCGCGAGGCCGGGCAGTACGTATGCCCGCCGTCGACGAGGAACCGGTCGATGCGGTCGGCGTGCGCCCGCGTCGATCTCCGCACGCGTCTCCGCGTCGAGCGGGCGCGAGCGTCTCGCGGAGCGACGCCGCCAGGTTCGTGACGAGACGGCTGTAGTCGTCCCAGGCCGCGAACCGGAACTCGATCGGCACCTCCGTCGACCTCGACCCGGTCGAACCCGGCATCGCGCACGAGCTGCTCGATCACGTCGGGCTCGCCGAGCGCGAACTGGCCGGGCTCTCCTGGCGGGGGCGGCTCGAGCAGACCTCGCTCGATCAGGACCGGGCCGTACGCGGTCGCCCACGGGTTGCGGGCGGCCGGTGCCCAGGTCGCGAAGGCGAGCCGTCCGCCCGGCTTGAGCACGCGGCGGGTCTCGGCGAAGGCGCGCTCCGGATCCGGGACGAGCATGTAGCCGAAGCGGCAGACCACGCAGTCGAAGCCGTCGTCGGGCAGGTCGAGCGCCTGCAGGTCCTGCACCTCGTGCTCGGCGCCGGGGATCGATCGCCGGCGGGCCGCCTCGACCATGGCCGGCGAGAAGTCCGTCGTCAGCAGGCGTGCGACCCGCCCGGACAGCGCCTCGGCGAGATCGCCCGTGCCGCCGGCGAGGTCGAGCACGGCGTCGCCGGGCCGCGGGTCGAGCGCGGCGACGAGCGCCTCCGTCACGGGCGCGTTGACGATCGAGACCGTCTCGCGCTCCGTCTCCCAGCCGGCCGCGGCGGCGTCCCACCGCTGCTGTTGCTCCCAGCCCGACGCTACGCCGCGACCCTCGCGAACTGCGGGATGATGTCCTTGCCGTAGACCGCGAGCGTCTCCTCCTGACCGTGCGTCATCAGGTAGATGTTGAACTGGTCGACGCCGATCGACTCGAGCTCGCGCAGCTTCTCGATCGCCTGGGCCGGCGTGCCGAGCACGCAGAAGCGGTCGCAGATCTCGTCCGTGACGAACTCGCCGTGCTTGGCGCCGACGCGGGAGTGCTCGTTGTAGTCGTAGAACTTCCGCGCCTGCACGTAGTCCGTCAGCACCTGCGGCACGACGGAGCCGTCCGTTCCGTAGCGGTCGATCAGGTCCTGGACGTGGTTCGAGACCATCGCCGGGAACCAGCGCACCTGCTCGCGCGCGTCGGCGAGGTCGTCCGAGATGTGGCTCGGCGCGCTGACGATGCACTTGAGCGCCGCCGGGTCGCGGCCCGCCTCCTCGGCCGCCTTCCGGGCCGTGTCCATGATCCACTGGATGATGTCCGGATCGGCGAGCTGGATGATGACGCCGTCACCCTGCCGCCCTGCGACCGCGAGCGCCTTCGGCCCGTAGCCGGCGACGTGCATCTCGATCTCCGGGCAGTTCGGGCCGCACCCACTTGAGCTGGAGCTGCTTGTCGTTCCAGGTGCACCTCCTTGCCGTTCATGAACGGCTTCACCATCTCCAGCGCTTCCTCGAAATCGGCCACCCTCATCGGCTTGCGACCGACATAGCGGACGGACGAATCGCCCCGGCCGACGCCCATGATCATGCGGCCGTTGGAGATGTCCTGCAGCGTTGCGTACGCGCTCGCGAGCACCGTCGGGTCACGGATCGCCGGGTTCGTGACCATGTGGCCGAGCTTGATCGTCGAGGTCTGGTCGGCGAGGAGCGCCATCACCGGCATCGACTCCTGCCAGAGAACGTGCGAGTCGTACGTCCAGCCGTACTCGAAGCCGTGCTGCTCGGCGAGCTTCGTCAGCTCGATCAGACGCTGGTAGGGCGGGTCTGGGAGGACGGTGACGCCGAACTGGAGCATGGGACCCTCTCGTCGCGTGGCGGGGAAACAGGCATTTTGGCGCGAATCTCGGCAGGTGGCAATGCCGCCTGCCAACGGCCCTAGAGCCCGACGGCGGCCGCGCACGGCCGGGTCGGTGAGGGAGCTGCCGACGAGGTCGGCGGCGTCGAGCCGCACGCCCGGGAAGGACGGGATGCCGATCACGAACATCCCGGCTGCGCGCGCGGCGGCGACCCCGGTCGGCGAGTCCTCGAGCGCGATCGAGCGTGACGGCTGCGCGCCGAGGAGCTTGCACGCGCGCAGGTAGACGTCGGGCGAGGGCTTCGGCTCGGCGACCTGGTCGGCGGTGACGACGACATCGAAGTGCCCGTCGAGGCCGGCACACGCGAGAGCGCCGCGGACGAGCCGCTCGGGAGTGTTCGAGGCGACCGCGATCGGCGCTCGGGCCTGCACCGCGACGACGAGCTCCTCGGCGCCGGGGAAGGCGACCGCCTCCTCCAGCAGGCGGCGCTCGACGAGGTCGAGCAGCTCGTGGCCGAGTGACTCGGCGCGGCCGGGCTGGTCGAGCAGGCGCTCGAGGATCAGCGATCCGTCGAGCAGCGACGTCCCGATCAGCGTCCGCTTCTCGTCGTCGCCGAAGGTCCTGCCGTAGCGGGCGAACAGCTCCGCCTCCGCGAGCGTCCAGCAGTCCTCGGTCTCGAGCAGGAGCCCGTCGCAGTCGAACACGACCGCCTCGGGCGGTGTCGGCGCGCCGATCAGCCCGATGCGACCCAGGCGATCGTCTTCGTCGCCAGGCGGTCGAGCGCCTGCACGGCCAGCTCGAGGTGCTCCGGCTTCGTGTCCTCGAGCTTCGTGTGCGAGAGGCCGCGCAGGCTCTGGACGAAGACCATCACGGTCGGGACGCCCGCGCGCGAGACCTCCGCCGCGTCGTGCAGAGGCCCGCTCGGCAGGCGGTGCGAGGTGCCCGCGACGTCCGCGATCGCCTCGTCGGCGAAGCCGATCAGCGTCTCGTCGAAGAGGATCGGCTCGATCTCCCAGATCCGCTCGAACTCCACCTCGAGGCGCTCCTCCTCCGCGAAGCGCTCGCACGCCTCGCGGACCTGCTCCCACATCGCGGCGAGCTTGCCCGCGTCGAGGTGGCGCATGTCGAGGAGCTGCTCGGCGGTCTCGACGACCGAGGTGACGATCCCCGGCCTGCAGACGACCCCGCCGGAGGTGAGCACCGCGCCGTCGCCCACGTTCGCTGCGATCACGCGCAGCTCGAGCGCGAGCTTCGCCGCGCCGGCGAGCGCGTCGCGCCGCTGATCCATCGGCGTCGAGCCGGCGTGCGCGGCCTGGCCCCGCCAGGTGATCCGATGGCGCTCGACTCCGAACGTGCCGAGGACGGCGCCGAGCGGCAGGTCGAGCGACTCGAGCACGGGACCCTGCTCGATGTGCAGCTCGAGATAGGCGGCGGCGTTGCTCCAGCTGGGCGCGCGCGTCGAGCGCGGAGTCGAGATCGACCTCGTGCTGCGCGCAGCGCATCGGGCAGCGTCGATCCCGTCGCGATCGACGAGCTGCCGCAACTCGTCCTGGTCCGCCATCGACCCGGCGGCGGCGGACGAGCCGAAGAGCGACCGGCCGAAGCGCGCGCCCTCCTCGTCCGCCCAGTCGACGAGCCGCACGGTCAGCGGCGGCTTGCCCTCCTCGGCGATCCGCCGCAGCACCTCGACGGCGGCGACGACGTTGAGGCAGCCGTCGAGCCAGCCGCCGTTCGGCACCGAGTCGATGTGGCCGCCGAGGAGCACGGCCCGGTCGACTCGCGCCGGGCAGCGTCCACCACTGGTTGCCCGGCCGCGTCGAAGCTCTCGTACTCGAGCCGGCGCCCTCGAGCTTCGAGCCGAGCCACTCCTTCGCGCGCTTCCACGTCGTCGGTCCAGGCGACCCGCTGGGCGCCGTTCTCGTCGCCCGTCAGCTCGCGGAGCTCGCGCAGCTCGGCGACGGTGCGGGCGGGATCGAGAGGCATCGGCGGCGACTCTAACCAGTGGCTGGCGCGTGTGGTAAGGAATAGCGATGTCGACTGTCGTGTCAGCGCGGCGACCGTGGGACGGACGCCGCGACACGGTGACTCGCTTCCTGCGCGCGGTCGGCTCCTCGCTCCTCGTCTTCGCGGTCCTGTGGGCGCTGTGGGAGGCCTACAAGTGGATCGGCGAGCGCACCGAGCTCACCTGGCCGTTTCCCGTGAACGAGCGGACGATGCCCCACATCCACGACATGTTCGGCCAGCTCTTCGAGCCGTCGAGACGAAACGGCCCGCTCCTGATCGACATCCTCGTCGACGCCGCCCTCTTCACCGCCAGGGAGGCGGCCGTCGGGTTCCTCCTCGGCGCGACGGTCGGTTTCGCGATCGCCGTCGTCCTGTCGGAATGGCGGATGCTGGAGCGAGGCTTCCTGCCCTACATCGTCGCCTCGCAGACGGTGCCGATTCTCGCGATCGCGCCGATGGTGGTCATCTGGGTGAACCCGAAGCTGCCGGACTCGCTCGCCGGCTGGGGCGCCGTCTCGGTGATCGCCGCGTTCCTGACGTTCTTCCCGGTGACGATCAACACCCTCCGCGGCCTGCGGTCGGCCGACCCGCGCGCGGTCGAGCTGATGCGCTCCTACGCCGCGAGTCGCTGGAAGATCCTCTGGAAGCTGCGTGTCCCGGCGTCGTTCCCGTTTCTCTTCACCGCGCTCAAGATCGCGGCGCCCGCATCGGTCGTGGGTGCGATCATCGGCGAGCTGCCCTCCTCCATCCAGGACGGTCTCGCCGGCGCGATCCTCAACTTCAACCAGTACTACGTGAGCTCGCCACCGAGTCTCTGGGCGACCAACATCATCGCGGCCGTGCTCGGGATCCTCTTCTTCAGCGTCGTCGCGATCGCCGAGCGGCTGCTCGTCCACCGTGCGCCGGAGCACGTCGCGTGAGCGAGCAGGCCGCCGTTCTCGGTCAGCGAGCTCTCGAAGCGCTTCGAGCGCGGCGACGTGCTCGCCCTCGACCGCATCGACCTCGACGTCCAGCCCGGCGAGTTCGTGTCGCTGATCGGGCCGTCCGGCTGCGGCAAGTCGACCCTGCTCCGGATCGTCGGCGACCTGATCCGGCCGACCGTCGGCGAGGTGCTCGTGAACGGCAAGCCGGCGCACCAGGCGCGGCTCGACCGCGACTACGGGATCGTCTTCCAGGACGCCGTGCTCTACGACTGGCGGAACGTCGCGAAGAACATCGCGCTGCCGCTCGAGATGGCCGGCTGGGACCGGCGGCGCCGCGAGGAGCGCGTGCGGGAGATGCTCGAGCTGGTGGAGCTGACGGGCTTCGAGAAGCACCACCCGTGGCAGCTGTCGGGAGGCATGCAGCAGCGGGTCTCGATCGCCCGCGCCCTCTCCTTCTCGCCCCCGTTGCTCCTCATGGACGAGCCGTTCGGCGCCCTGGACGAGATGACGAGGGAGCGGATGAACAACGAGCTGCTCCGGATCTGGCAGGAGCTGGCCTCGACCGTCATCTTCGTCACGCACTCGATCGCCGAGTCGGTGTTCCTGTCGACGCGCGTCGTCGTCATGTCCGCTCGGCCCGGGAAGATCGCCGGCATCGTCCAGATCGACCTGCCGCAGCCGCGCGGGCCGGAGACCCGGGAGCAGCCGCGCTTCGCCGAGCACATCACGCAGGTGCGGCGGCTGCTGCGGAGAGGTCATGCGGACGAGGCGCCCGAGGAGGACGAGACGTCGCTCTACGTCGCGGAGGAGGGCCTGTGAGCGTCGTCGCGCCCGTTCCGCGTGGGACGGTCGGCGCGCGGGTCGGGCGCCGGGCGGCGGACTGGCTTCCCGCCGTCATCGTCTTCGTGCTCGGCATCGTTCTCTGGGAGGGGCTCGTGCGCGGCCTCGACGTGCAGCGGTTCCTCCTGCCGGCGCCGTCGGCGATCCTCGACACGCTCTGGGAGCGTCGCGACGAGCTGCGCGCGGCTGGGATCTACACGTTCACCGAGGCGCTCGGCGGGTTTCTCATCGGGAGCGCGCTGGGCGTCTGCTCGGCGATCGTGCTCGCGCGCTTTCGCTGGCTCGGAAGTGCCCTCATGCCCTTCGCGATCGCAGCCAACGCCGTGCCGATCATCGCGTTCGCCCCGATCACGAACCAGTGGTTCGGGCCGTCTGAACAAGAGCTCGAAGATGGCGATCGCCGCCATCCTCGTCTTCTTCCCGGTGATGGTGAACATGCTGCGCGGGCTGACGTCGGTCCGCCCGTCGTCGATCGAGCTGATGCGCTCCTACGCGGCGGGCGAGTACGAGATCTTCCGGCGCGTGCGCCTGCCGAACTCGCTGCCGTATCTCTTCGCGGCCTTGAAGGTCGCGACCGTGCTCGCGATGATCGGGGCCGTGGTGGGCGAGTACTTCCTCAGCTCGCAGGAGGCGCTCGGGTTCCAGATTCGCAACTCGGCCGCGCTCTTCCAGTTCGAGCTCGCCTGGGCTGCGATCGCGGTTGCAAGCGTGCTCGGAATCCTGTTCTACTCGGCCGTCGCATTCGTCGAGCGTCTGACCATGAGCTGGCATCCGTCCTCGAGGGCGGACTGACCGGGGAGCGACCTGTCAAGAATGGCACCGATGGAAAGGAAGGACAGCGCATGAAGGTTCGGATCTGGCTCCTGCTCGCAGGTCTCGTCGCGGCCCTGTCGCTCGCGGTCGCGGGCTGCGGCGGCGACGACGACGAGGCGGCTGACACCGGCGGGGAGACGACCGCCTCGGCGGACCTCGACCCGGTCACGCTGCAGCTGAAGTGGGTGACGCAGGCACAGTTCGCCGGCTACTACGCGGCGCTCGAGGAGGGCTACTACGAGGACGAGGGCCTGGACGTGACGCTCAAGCCGGGCGGCCCCGACATCACGCCCGAGCAGGTCGTCGCGAGCGGCCAGGCCGAGTTCGGGATCGACTGGTTGCCCGCGCTCCTCGCAGCCCGCGATCAGGGCGGCGACCTCGTCAACATCGCGCAGGTCTTCGGGAAGAGCGGCATGACCGAGCTGACCTGGAAGGACAGCGGCATCACCGACGTGGCCGGCATGAAGGGCAAGAAGGTCGGCGTGTGGTGCTGCGGCAACGAGAACGAGCTGTACGCAGCGCTCGTCAAGAACAACATCGATCCGAAGAACAAGAACGACGTGACGATCGTCAACCAGCCGTTCGACATGAACCTGTTCCTGAATCGCGACGTCGACGCCGCCGCCGCGATGACCTACAACGAGCTCGCGCAGGTGCTCGAGACCGAGAACCCCGACACGGGCGAGCTGTACACGCTCGACGACATGAACGTGATCACCATGGAGGACGCGGGCACCGCGATGCTCGAGGACGGGATCTTCACGCAGGGCGAGTGGCTCGCGGAAGAGGGGAACGAAGACATCGCCGAGCGCTTCCTGAAGGCGAGCTTCAAGGGCTGGGTGTTCTGCCGCGACAACCAGGACGAGTGCCTCCAGTACGTCCTCGACAGCGGCCCGACGCTCGGCGAGGGCCACCAGCGGTGGCAGCTGAACGAGATCAACGCTCTCATCTGGCCGACGCCTGCGAGCGGGATCGGCGTCATGGACGAGGCGGCCTTCGACCGCACGGCCGAGATCGCGAAGCAGTTCGGCGTCATCAAGGCCGATGCCTCACCGGACTCCTATCGAACCGACCTCGCCGAGGCCGCCGTTGCAGCAGCTCGAGGACGACGACGTCGACGTCACCGGCGAGAGCTGGGAGAAGGAGACGGTCGAGGTCACGCCGGGCGGGGAATAGCACAGGACAACCGAGAAGGGAGATCCGCATGTCCGTTCTGATCAAAGGTGGCCGCGTCATCACCGCCGCCGACGACTACGTCGCCGACGTCTTCGTCGAGGACGAGCGGATCTCCCTGATCGGCACGAATTAAGCGATACAGCACTCGACCTGGCCGCCGACCGCGTGATCGACGCGTCCGGGCGCTACGTGCTCCCGGGCGCGGTCGATCCGCACACGCACCTCGACATGCCCTTCGGCGGCACGGTCACGATCGACGACGTCGAGTCGGGCCAGAGGGCGGCCGCGCGGGGTGGCACGACCTGCCACGTCGACTTCTGCATCCAGCCGCAGGGCTCGAGCTTCGCCGATGCCCTCGCGGACTGGAAGTCGAAGGCCGACGGCAAGCAGGTGATCGACATGGGCTACCACATCGCGGTCACCGACCTGAAGGACGGCGGCTCGCTCGAGGAGCTCGCGTCGCTGCCGGACCAGGGCATCACCTCCTACAAGCTCTTCATGGCCTACAAGGGCGCGCTCATGGTCGACGACGAGACGCTCTTCAAGACGATGGAGGTCGCGGCCGAGACCGAGCGCGCTCGTGATGGTGCACGCCGAGAACGGCGACGCGATCGACGTCCTCGTCAAGAAGGCGCTGGCGGAGGGCAAGACCGATCCGGTCTGGCACGCCCGGACGCGCCCGCCGGAGACCGAGGGCGAGGCGACGAACCGGGCGATCCAGCTCGCCCGGGTCGCCGGCTGCGCGCTCTACGTCGTCCACGTCTCGTGCTCGGACGCCGTCGACCCGATCAGGGTCGCCCGCGCCAAGGGCTGGAACGTGTGGGGCGAGACCTGCACGCAGTACTTCTTCGTCGACGAGACGTTCCTCGAGCGGCCGGACTTCGAGGGCGCGAAGTTCGTCTACACGCCGCCGCCGCGGGCGAAGCACCACCAGGACGTGCTCTGGAACGCGGTGCGGACGGACGAGCTCAGCGCCATCTCGACCGACCACTGCGCGTTCCTCTGGGACGGCCAGAAGACGCTCGGCCGCGACGACTTCTCGAAGATCCCGAACGGTGGGCCAGGCCTCGAGAACCGGCTGCACATGATCCACCACTTCGGCGTCCGCGAAGGCCGCATCGGCCTGAACCGGATGGTCGAGCTGCTCTGCACGAACCCGGCGAAGCTGTTCGGCCTCTATCCGCGGAAGGGGACGATCGCGGTCGGCTCCGACGCCGATCTCGTCGTCTTCGACCCCGGGAAGCGGCACACGATCACCGCCGCCGCCCAGCAGTCGAAGACGGACTACAACCTCTACGAGGGCACGGAGGTCGTAGGCGACGTCGAGACGGTGCTCCTCCGCGGCCACGTGATCGTGGACGGCGGCGAGGTCGTCGCGAAGCCTGGCGTCGGTCAGTTCGTCCCGCGCGCGCGCTTCGGTGAGCAGCTGCACGCGGAGGCGGCGGTGGAGGCCGCCTCGTAGGCAGGCTCGACGTCGTCATCGGCGTTGCGGTCGCGGCGGTCGCCGTCGTTGCGACGGTGGACGCGGTTCGCAGCCGCGACGCCGGCGATGCCACCGGGGAGACCACGGAGCTGGCGGAGCGGGACGCCCTCGCAGGGCGGCTCGCCGAGCTCGGAGCGCAGGGCGAGCTCGTCGTCTACCGGGAAGGCTGTCGGCAGCGCGTCTACGCACTCCCCTCGCTCGAGGAGACGCGGGACTCGCGCGCGTGCGCGCTGCGCGGCGCCTTCTCGCCGGACGGGCGCCTCGTCGCGCGCTGCGGCGGTGAGCGGACGGAGGTCTTCAGCGTCCCGGACGACAGCCGGAACGACGCGGTTCCGGGCTGCGCGCCCGCCTGGCGCCCGGACGGCATGCTGACGGTCGCTCTGGATCGCGCCGTGGTCGGCTTCGAGCCGTGCTCGGGCGCGCCGCACTGTCCGGAGACGCTGATCGAGCAGGGGGAGCTCTACCGGGCGGCCGCGCGTCACCCGACGGTGCCGGAGCGGCCTACCCGGCTGCGCGTGCTCGTCGACGGCATCGCCTGGCTCTCACGCAGCCGTGCCGCCGTGCTGCTCTCGATTCGGATGGGCGGCCGCCTCGCCGGCAAGGGTGCGCTGAGCGAGATCGCGTTCTTCGAGGACGGCCGCCTCGCGCGCGGAGCGCGGACGTACACGCGCACGACCGGCGGCGAGCTGGCCGCGAGCCCGCGCGGCGCCTATGTCACGCAGACGCCGGACGTGATTCTCCGCCCGGACGGGAGCCAGGTGAGCCTGCCCGCGCATCTGCGCGACGGGCTTGCCTTCGCGTGGTCGCGCGACGACCGCTTCGTCGCGCTCGCGACGCCGTTCGCGGTGCACGTGCTCGACGTCGCGAGCCTCGAGCGCTTCGACGAGACGGGCTCCGGCCTGCGCTCGGTCACGCTGCCGGTGCGGGCGACAGACCTCGCCTGGCGCTAGAGCCGAAAGGGACGTGTCCAGGGTCTGTCCCCAGACACGTCCCTTTGCGCCCCTCAGCCGCAGGTCACGCGCGGGTTCCAGGGCATGAACATGCCCGCGGGGTTGTCCTTCCAGATCCAGGCGTGGAGCGCGTAGAACGCCGGGATGCCGTACCGGTTCGGGGCCGGCGTGAAGTCGAACGGCGTCCCGAAGAGCGTCGGCGGCGACGTGTGCGTCGCGTCCCACGCGTCCTTGAACACGATGTACTCGAGCGCCGCGAGCCTCATGCGGCCGAAGCTGCCTGGCTCGTAGACGAGCGCCTCGGGCCTCGCCGGGTCGAGCACGGTGTCGCCGACGAGGGCGCCGTTGACGTAGTGCACGCCCATCCCGCCGAGGCCCGGCTGGGCGATGCACGCGAGCCCGGCTGCGTCGCGGAAGAGCCCGTAGCCGGCGGCCTCGGCCGCGCCGACCCGGGTGACGAACCGCTCGGTGGCCTGCCGGGCCTGCTCGACGTCGGCGTTCGTGTCCGCGAACGCGCGGCCGGCGAGCGGCAGCAGGCTGAGCGCCAGCAGCGCTGCCACCACGAGACGTGTGCGGGTCATCGTCCCCCTCCTCAGACGGCGGCCGGAACGGGGTCCGGCCGGACGATCACGGTGTCGACGACGCGCACGATCTCGTCGACCGGCAGGTCGGCTGCGGCGGCGTGCGCGCGGATCGCCTCCGGGCTCGTCGCCTGGTAGATGCACACCGTGCCGACGCCGTTCCCCTCCTCGAGCACGTAGCTCCGGATCCAGCGGACGTCGTCGGCCATCTTCTCGCCCTCGGCCGTCGAGCGCGCTGCGGCCTCGCCGAGCTCCTCTCCGGAGCGCCAGCCGTCGCGGCGCAGGATGACGTAGGTGTCCAATGCGAGCTCCTTTCGTCGGGTCGCATCCACGCTACGAACTGCCCCACGCCGTGGCATCGGCGGGACTGCCTATGTTTCGCCGGCGCGTTACCGATCTTGGAGGACGCCGAGCTCGGCGGCCGCGGCGGCTGCCTCTCCACGCGTCCGGACGCCGAGCTTCCGGAGGATCGCCGAGACGTGGTGGTCGACCGTCCGCCGCGACAGCACGAGCTCGGCCGCGACGTCGGCGTTCCGCTTGCCGGCGGCGACGAGGCGAAGCACGTCCAGCTCCCGCGCCGTGAGCTCCGCCGGGTTCGCGCGGGTGGCGCGGCGCGGTCCGCGGGGTGCCGCGACCCCGCGCGCCTGGAGATCGCGCCTGACGGCCTTGGCGGCCGGGACGGCACCGAGGCGATCGAACTCGGCCAGCGCCTCGAGGAGGGACGTCTCGTCGCCCGACTCTGCGAGCGCGCGGGCGGCCTCGTACGGGCAGCCGCGCGCGCGCCACGCCTCCGCCGCGGCCTCGGCGTCGCCTCCGAGCTGCAGCCGGTACGGCTCCGCGAGCCACTCCGGAGCGCTGTCGAGCTCGTCCGCCTTCCACTGCCAGTACGCGAGCTCGCCCGCGAACCAGAGATGGCGCTTCTCGAGCGCGAGCGGGTAGACGGCCCGGGCCTCGGCGAGCGACCGGTCGCGGTCTCCGGCGAGCCACGCGGCCTCCGCACGTGCCGCGTGCACGTGGCCGAGCCGCTGCAGGTGGCCGCCGGGCCGCGCGATCTCGAGCGCCTCGTCGAGCACCTCGGTCGCGCCTGGGTCTCCGCGGCGCGCCCGGACCCGGCCGAGCGCGATCGACGAGCTGATGCGGGTGATCTGGTCGGTCTGCTGCTCGAGGAGCTCGCGGGCGCGGGCGCCGCCCGCGGTCCAGCGTCCGGTGTAGATCTCGACGAGCGCCAGCCAGGAACGGGCGTACCAGAACGGCAGCTCGCGCGCCTCGGCGAACTCGATGCACTCCAGGAGGTACTGCTCGGCGCGGTCGAGCTCGTACATCTCCGCGAGTCCCGAGCCGAGCATCACGAGCGCCAGCTGGACCCGCAGCTCGAGATCGTCCGTGCGCGCGATCTCGAGGCTGCGCAGGAGATCGTCGACTCCTTCGTCGATGCGGCCGGCCATCATGTTCGACGTCCCGACCATGTTCAGGCCGAACGCGAGGATGTCGCGGTCGCCGAGCGCCTCGGCGGCGGCCACCGCCTTCGCGCCCCAGGCGGCGCCGTCGGCGTTGTCGCGACAGAGCATGCGCGCGTAGGCCTGTTCGGCGTAGGCGGTCGCCAGGTCGGGGCCGGGCGGCAGGGTCTCGAGGATCGCGATCGCCTCCCGGCTCGCCGCCTCACCTTCGTCGGTCCGGCCGGCGCGGATGTACGGGATCGTGAGGTGCGACAGCGTGGCACCCTCGCCCAGGCGATCGCCGAGCTCGCGGTACAGACGAATCGCTTCGAGGCGGGCCTCGATCGACGCCTCGAGCTGTCCGATCGGTTCCGTCTCGCGCCCGTAGGCGACGAGGAGCTCGGCCCGCTCCGACGGCGACAGGCTGGTCCCCGTGCCGGAGCGCGCGCGCGTACTGGGCAGCGGCCTCCCGGTGCGCGCTCGCCTCCGCTGCTCGACGGGCCGCCTCGGGCGCGAACTCGAGGACGGCGGCGGAGTCGCCGGCCTCCTCGGCGTGATGGGCGAGCCGTGAGAAGTCGCCGGTCGGCACGAGCGCGCGCACGATCTCGGCGTGCAGTGCCCGCGTCGGTCGGGTGGTATCGCGCTCTCGACGGCGAGTCGGGCGAGCTCGTGTCTGAAGGCGACGCCGTCGCCTGCCTCTCGCAGCACGCCGGCTTCGAGGCACGAGCCGAGCGCCCCGAGCTCGGCCGACGCAATCGCCTCCAGCAGCGCGAGCTCGACCCGTCCCGGCACGACGGACACGGCCTCGAGCAGCCGCCGTGCCGTCGGCTCGAGGTGCGCTGCTCGCGCGAGCACGGCGTCCCGAACCGTGGTCGGCAGCAGCTCGGAGCCCGCGGCCAGCACCTCGGTGACGTAGAAGGCGTTGCCGTCCGTCAGCCGGTGGATCGCCTCGGCGTCGGCGCCGTACGGTCCGGCGAGCTCGCGAACGGCGTCGAGGGAGAGCCGCGGCACCGAGAGCCGCGTGACCGCGGGAGTCGACGCCAGCTCCCCGAGGACGACGCGGAGCGGGTGCCCGCTCCCCACCTCGTCGTCGCGGTAGGTCGCCAGGACGAGGGCCGGCGTCGAGTCGATGCGCCGTCCGAGCACCCTGAGCACGTCCAGTGTCGCCTGGTCGGCCCAGTGCACGTCCTCGAGGACGACGAGCGGCACGTCCTCGAGGGCCTCCAGAACCGCCCTCGCGACACGACGCGGGTCGGCGTCGACGTCGATGTCGAGGTCGAGGAAGGGGCCGAACGGCGTCGGCGTCGTCAGGTTCTCGCACGAGCCCTGGAGCGCCGGCTTCCCGGCCGTGAAGGCGCGGACGAGCGCGGACTTGCCGACCCCGGCCTCGCCCCCGACGAAGACGAGACGTCCGCCCTCCGCGCGTAGCGCGTCGAGCCGGGCCAGGAGCTCGTCCCGCTCGAGCAGCTCGACCACGGTTCGAGTCGTGGTCGTAGCGGCGCGCGATTTCAGGTAGCGCGTCTGCGGGAAGCCCAGGTCGACCTTGCTCGTCGCCGGGTCGGGCCATCTCGACGTGACGACCTTGCCGCGCGTGTAGAAGTTGATCCCTTCCGGCCCGTAGATGTGCGTGTCGCCGAAGAGCGACGCCTTCCACCCGCCGAACGAGTAGTACGCGACCGGCACCGGGATCGGCACGTTGATGCCGACCATCCCGGCCTCGACCTCGAACTGGAACTGGCGGGCGACGCCGCCGTCGCGGGTGAAGATCGCGGTGCCGTTGCCGTAGGGGTTCTCGTTCACGAGCTTGACGGCCTCGCCGTACGTCGAGACACGCGTCACGCCGAGCACCGGGCCGAAGATCTCGTCCCGGTACGCGTCCATCTCCGGCGTGACGTCGTCGAGCAGCGACACGCCGAGGAAGAAGCCGTCGCCCTCGGGCGCCGACTCGCGCCCGTCGGTGACGACGGTCGCTCCCTGCTCGCGCGCCCCCTCGATGTAGCCGGCGACCTTGTCGCGGTGCTCCCGCGTCACGAGCGGCCCCATCTCGACGTCGGGCTCGAGGCCGTTGCCGACCTTGATCTTCGGCAGGCGCTCCTTGATCGCAGCGACGAGCGGATCGGCCGCGTCGCCGACGGCGACCACCTGGGAGATGGCCATGCAGCGCTCGCCCGCGGAGCCGTAGGCGGCGCTGACGGCGGCGTCGGCGGCCATCTCGATGTCCGCGTCCGGGAGAACGATCATGTGGTTCTTGGCTCCGCCGAGGGCCTGCACGCGCTTGCCGTTCCGCGTGCCGGTCTCGTAGATGTAGCGCGCGATCGGCGTCGAGCCGACGAAGCTGATCGCGGAGACGCCGGGATGCTCGAGGAGCCCGTCGACGGCCGTCTTGTCGCCGTGCACGACGTTGAAGACGCCGTCCGGCACGCCGGCCTCCTTCAGGAGCTCGGCCGTCCAGATCGACGCCGACGGATCCTTCTCCGACGGCTTCAGGACGAAGGTGTTGCCGCACGCGAGTGCCGGCGCCCACATCCACATGGGCACCATCGCCGGGAAGTTGAACGGCGTGATGCCGGCCACGACGCCGAGCGGCTGCCGGATCGAGTAGACGTCGATCCCGGTCGAGGCCTGCTCGGTCATGCCGCCCTTGAGCAGGTGTGGGATGCCGCAGGCGAACTCGATCACCTCGAGCCCGCGCGTGACCTCGCCGCATCGCGTCGGAAAGCACCTTGCCGTGCTCGTTCGTCAGGATCCGCGCGACCTCGTCGCGCCGGTCGTGCACGAGCTCGCGGACCGCGAACATCAGCTCGGCGCGCTTCGCGAGCGAGGTGGCGCGCCAGGCGGGGAACGCCGCACGTGCCGCCTGGACGGCCGCGTCGATCTCCTCCACGCTCGCGAAGTCGACGGCGCCGGTCTGCTCGCCCGTCGCGGGGTTGTAGACGGCGCCGCTCCGCCCGGACTCGCCGGGGACGGACCGGCCGCCGATCCAATGGTTGATGCGCTTCGTCTCGGCGCGGGTGTCGGCGGGTGCAGATGCGAGCTCGGTCATGCCGGCGTACCTCCTGACGTGATCGGTCTCAGCCTACCGCGTGTGCTCCGCAGGTTCGGCTGCGCGCAGCTCAGCGCGAGTCCGGCGTACCCCGACACGTCCGCGAGGGCCATGTCCAGGGACTGTCCCTGGACACGTCCCGCAGCGCCGTGGGTCAGGAGTGACAATTCCGCAACGTTTCTTCCACAGCCCGCTTGGTTGCCGCCAGCTGCGGCACACTGCCTCGAGCGTGGCGAGTGGAGGTGCGCAACGAGCGCATCGATCTCGTTCGGCGGCCCCTGCGCTCGGCTTCCAGCCGCCGGCGAAGCAGTAGGCTTCCGCCATGGCGACGATCGAGACGAACCCGCAGCTCGGCGAGCAGGTTCGGGCCGACGCGAAGGAGTACGTGCTCCATTCGTGGTCGGTGCAGGACGCGATCAACCCGATCCCGGTCGCCGGTGCCGAGGGCCGCTACTTCTGGGACTACGAGGGCAAGCGCTACCTCGACTTCGCCTCCCAGCTCGTCAACGTCTCGATCGGCCACGGGCACCCGAAGGTGATCGCCGCGATCAAGGAGCAGGCCGAGAGGCTCTGCACGATCGGCCCGCCGATGGCGACCGAGCCGCGCTCTCAGCTCGGCCGCATGCTCGCGGAGGTGACGCCGGGCAACCTGAAGATGTCGTTCTTCACGAACGGCGGCGCGGAGGCGAACGAGAACGCGATCAAGCTGGCGCGCTGGTACACGGGCCGGCACAAGGTGATCGCGCGCTACCGCTCCTACCACGGGGCGACGGCCGGCGCGATCACGCTCACGGGCGACCCGCGGCGCTGGCACGCGGAGCCCGGCCTCCCGGGCGTCGTGCGGATGCTCGACCCCTACACCTACCGCTGCCCCGCCGGCCACCCCGATCCGTGCCCCGTCTGCACGGGCGGGCCGCACCTCGAGGAGATCCTCCAGTACGAGGGCCCGCACACGGTCGCCGCCGTGATCCTCGAGACCGTCGTCGGCACGAACGGCGTCATCGTCCCGCCCGACGGCTACCTGCAGTCGATCCGCGAGACCTGCGACCGGCACGGGATCCTGCTCATCTGCGACGAGGTGATGGCCGGCTTCGGCCGCACCGGCAAGTGGTTCGCCTGCGAGAACTGGGACGTCGTCCCGGACATCCTCACGATGGCGAAGGGGATCAACTCCGGCTACGTGCCGCTCGGCGCGATGACGGTGTCGGAGCCGATCTCGGAGTGGGTGCGCGACAAGTTCCTCGCGGGCGGGCTGACCTACAGCGGGCACCCGCTCGCGTGCGCCTCCGCGGTCGCGTCGATCGAGGCCTTCCGCGAGGAGGGCATCGTCGAGAACGCGGCCGAGCAGGGCGAGTTCGCGGCGCAGGCGCTGGCCGGGCTCGCCGAGCGCCATCCGTCCATCGGCGACGTGCGCGGCCTCGGCCTCTTCTGGGGCATCGAGCTCGTCAAGGACCGCGAGACGCGCGAGCCGCTCGTGCCCTTCAACGCGACGGGCGAGGCGATGGCCCCGGTGGCGCGGGTGATGAAGGCGGCGCTCGATGCGGGGCTCTATCTGATGACGCACTGGAACGTGATCATGGTCGTGCCGCCGCTGACGATCACGCGCGAGGAGCTCGAGGAGGGCCTCGCGACGCTCGACGACGCACTCGCCCACGCGGACGAGTTCGCGGCCTAGCCCTCGGCGACGACGTCCGCGGCGGCGAGCATCTGGCGGCCGACCGGCTGGAGCTCGACGTCCGTGCAGAGAAGACCGGTCGACACCCGTTCGACCACGCCCCACTCCCAGATCGCGTCTGCGTCGAGGCCGGACAGCGCCGCCAGCGACCGCGCCCGTTCCCGCGGATCGCCGTCGATCAGCTCCAGAGGGTCCTCGCGCATGAGGATGCCCAGGTCGTACTCGGGCTCCGCGAGCAGGCCGTCCGGGTCGACGAGCCTGAACCCGTCGGTCGGCCTGGAGTGCATTCCACTCGTGCACGTCGCCGTGGACGAGCACCGCGCGCTCGTCGTCGTGCGCGTCGACGCGGCGTGCAGCGCACGCGAGAGCGTGGTCGATCGCGCGCTCCGAGCAGGGACGGTCGAGCCTCTCCCACGTCGCCTCGATGTAGCCGGCGAGCCAGCGGCCCTTCTCGGCTCCGGTGGGCAGCCCGGCCGCCGGGGCCGGACGCCAGATGCGGGCGGCCGTGCGGCAGAGGATCTCGTGCCTCCGCCGGAGCGGCAATGCGAGCTCGTGCAGCGAGCGGCCCAGCCGCTCCAGCAGCAGGGCGCCGCGCGACGGATCGGCTCGCAGCAGCCGCACGCACCCCTCGCCGTTGGTCAGTCGGAGGACCGTGATCTCGTTCTCCGCGGCGTCCCCGGCGCGTGGAACGAGGAGCTTGAGGACTGCGGGCTCGCCGTCGGGGAGCGTCGCCTCGGCGACGTAGGCCTCCGTCCCGCCGGTGAACGGCGCACCGGCGACGAAGCCCCACTCCTGCGCGAGCTCCGCGACCAGCGCAGGCAGGTCGTCGAGCCACTCGGCGGCTCCCGCGGTGAGGGCCTTGTTGCGCACGACGGCGGGTACCTCGATCACGCCGCGCTCCTGCCGTGTCCCGTCGCGGCGTCTAGCCGGTGCAGGCGCCGTTGTCGACGCCCGGGAGCCGGCCGAGAAGCTCGGTCAGCTGGATGACCTCGTCGTCGTCGAGCGCGTCGCGGAAGTGCGCGCGCAGCAGGTCGGCATGGTTGACGCCCGACGCAGGCGAGCGTCTCCTTCCCCTCGTCCGTCAGCCTGGCCCAGGTGACCCGCGCGTCGTCCTCGCAGTGGACGTTCTCCACGAGCCCGGCGGCCTGAAGGCCGTCCAGCAGCCGGGTGACACCCGACGGGCTGAGCAGGAGCGCAGTCGGCCAGGTCGATCCGCCGCATGCGGCTCTCGTCGGCGCGGGAGAGACGAACGAGCGCCTCGAAGTCGTTGAACGTGAGCCCGCGCGGGACGAGCACCTCGCGTCTCGAGCTGTCGGCGCAGCAGGGTATGCGCCCGCATCAGCCGGGCGAAGGCGTCCAACTCGATTGCTTGCGGGGTCAATACTTGACGACTCAAGGTTTATCCTCTACATTAGTTGCGCACACAAAGAATACACGACGGAGGGGAGAGCACAATGAGCACGACCGAGCAGACAACGTCCATCCCGACCGGCACCTGGACGCACGATCCGGTGCACTCGAGCATCGGCTTCGCCGTGAAGCACAGCGGCGTGATGACGTTCCGCGGGACGTTCGACGAGTTCGGAGCCGAGCTCGTCGACGGCAGGCTCGAAGGCACGGCGACGGTCGGGAGCGTCCGCGTCGACGACCCGAACCTCGCCGGGCACCTCCAGACGCCCGACTTCTTCGACGCCGAGCAGTTCCCGGAGCTGCGCTTCGTCTCGCGGACGATCCGGCGCGAGGGCGACCGGGTGTCGATCGACGGCGACCTGACGCTCCGCGGCGCGTCGCAGCCCGTCGAGATCACCGGCACCGCGTCCGGCCCGGTCACGGACGGCTACGGCAACCAGCGACTCGGTCTCGATCTCGAGACGGTCGTGAACCGCCGCGACTTCGGCATCGACTGGAGCATGGATCTGCCGAGCGGCGAGCCGGCGCTCGCGGACGACGTCACCATCACCGCCAACCTCGCTCTGGTGCAGGCCTAGGCGATGCGGATCCTCGCGCTCAGCGGCAGCCTCCGGGACGGCTCGCACAACACGAAGCTGCTCCGGGCGGCTGCCGCCGACGCGCCCGCGGGCGTCGAGATCGAGCTCTACGAGCGGCTCAAGGCGATCCCGCCGTACGACGCAGACGACGACGTCCCGGGCGGCCAGCCGTTCGCCGTCGAGCACCTCAAGGAGGCGCTGCGCGAGGCGGACGCCGTCCTGATCGCGACGCCGGAGTACAACTCGTCGATCCCGGGCGTCCTCAAGAACGCGCTCGACTGGGTCTCGCGGCCGCTCGCCGAGTCGCCGGTGCGGAACAAGCCGGCCGCCGTGCTCTCGTCGAGCACCGGCATGTTCGGCGGCGTCTGGGCCGCGGCGGAGACGCGGAAGGTGCTCGGCGCGCTCGGCGCCCGCGTCGCTCGAGGACACGGTCACCGTCCCGAAGGCCGACGAGCGGCTGTACGACGATGTCGACCTGACGCTTCGCGACGAGCTCGCCACCGTCGTCGCCGCGCTCGTCGCGGCGGTCGAGGCGCGCGCGGCGGCCGCGGCCTGACCTACTCGGCGAGGAAGCGCGCGACGAGCTCGGCTGTCTCGTCGAACGCATCCCACAACACCGAATGCCCGCCCGGCACGCGGGCGACCTGAAACAGGTCGCCGATGGCCGCACGATGCGGCTCGAGGAGGTCGTCGTACGGGAGGTACGACTGCTGGCCGAGCACGACGAGCGTCGGCACGCGCGGGAACGCCGACGGCTCCCGCGCCATCTCGCCGTACGCGGCGACCACGGCGCTCTGGCAGTAGCGATAGCGCCAGAGTCCGTCGTCCCCCGGCACCAGGTGGCCGCGCAGCTCGTCTTCGACCAGCTCGCGCGGGGCGCTCACGAGGCTGCTCTCGTCGTAGCGACGGTCGATCGCCTCGTCGAAGCTCGCATAGAACCGCTCGCGGCGCGCGTTCTCGGCCGCGAAGAGCGCGGCGTGCGGGCGGATCCACGTGGCCGGATCGAGCAGCACGAGCCGCTCGACGCGCTCGCTCGCGACGACGGCGACCTCGTGCGCGATCTTGCCGCCCCACGAGTGGCCGAGCCACGGGAGCGGCTCGTCGGGGATCGAGCCCACGAGGTCGGCGACCTGCTGCTCGAGGCTCCAGGGTGGCTCCCACGTCGAGTCGCCGTGACCGCGCAGGTCCGGCGCCAGCACGCGCTGTCCCAGGCGCTCGGCAAGCGTCGCGAAGAGGCGGCCGTGGCCCGTGACCCCGTGCAGGCAGACCAGCGGCGGCGCCGTCGACGGCCCGCCGAGCTCGTGGACGACGAGCGTCACTCGACGGGAACCGACAGCGGCCCCGACACGAGCTCCTCGCGACGTGCGTCGGTGTCGTTCACGAGCCTCCAGACGACCGTTCCGCCCTTGTCGATCAGGAACGTGCCGCGAACCGGCGTGCCGCGCTCCTCGTCGAAGACCTCGTAGGCGCGCGCCACCGCCCCGTGGGGCCAGAAGTCGGACGCGAGCGTGTAGGTCAGGCCGAGCTGCGTCTTCCACGCCTGCCGCGACGGCGGCGGGTCGCACGAGACGAGGACGACGTCCGTGTCCGCGTTCTCGAAGGCGGGCAGGTTCGCCTCGAGGTCGCGCGCCTCCTCCTCGCACACCGGCGTGAACGCGAAGGGATGGAAGACGAGCAGGACGTTGCGCCGGTCGCGGAAGTCGCTCAGCCGGACGCGGCTCGTCACCGAGGTCCAGATCGAAGTCAGGCGCCCTCGTCCCCACCTCGATCGACACCGTCTGCCTCCTCCTCTTCCCCGTGACCGCTCGGGCGATAGTACCGCCGTCCACGCAGCTCGTCCGGGAGGTAGTCGAGCTCGAAGCCGCGTGCATCGTCGTGGGGAGAGATGTAGCCCTCGCCGTGCCCGAGCTTCTTCGCACCGCGGTAGTGCGCGTCCCGCAGCATCGCGGGCGGACGCAGGTTGCCGGACTCCTGGACGTCCTTGCGTGCGTTCCAGATCGCGAGCGCGCTCGCGTTCGACTTCGGCGCGCGGGCGAGGTAGATCGCCGCCTGCGCGAGGTTCAGCTGTGCCTCCGGGAGGCCGACGTGCTCGAGTGCGTGCGCGGCTGCGACGGCGACCTCGAGCGCGCGCGGATCGGCGTTCCCGACGTCCTCGGAGGCGAGGATGATCATGCGTCGCGCGATGAAGCGCGGATCCTCGCCTCCTTCGAGCATCGCCGCGAGGTAGTAGACGGCTGCGTCGGGGTCGGAGCCCCGCATCGACTTGATGAACGCCGAGACGAAGTCGTAGTGCTGGTCGGCGCCCTTGTCGTAGCGGAGCGGCCGCTTGCGGGCAGCGTCCTCGACATGCCGTTCCTCGAGCGGCACGCCTTCGGCCTGCGCGGTCTCCCAGGCCAGCTCGACCGTGTTCAGGGCGGTTCGCGCGTCACCGCCGGCGCGGCGAACGATCGCCTCGGCCACCTCGGGCGGCACGTCGGCCTCGATCGCGGCGGCACCGCGGCGCACGACCTCGAGCAGCTCCTCGTCCCCGAGCGAGGCGAGCTCGACCACCTGGCAGCGCGACAGGAGCGCCGAGTTGACCTCGAAGTACGGGTTCTCCGTCGTCGCGCCGATCAGCGTGAGCACGCCGCTCTCGACCGCGGGCAGCAGCGCGTCCTGCTGCGCCTTGTTGAAGCGGTGGATCTCGTCGAGGAAGAGGATCGTGCGCCGGTCGTTGCCGCCGAGACGGTCGTTCGCGTCGCGGATGACGCGGCGGACGTCCTCGACCCGGGCCGAGACCGCCGACAGCTCCTCGAAGTAGGCGCCGGTCGACTCCGCCACGATTCGCGCCAGCGTCGTCTTGCCCGACGCCGGGCGGGCCGTAGAGGATCAGCGAGCGCAGCCGGTCCTCCTCGATCGAGCGCCGGAGCGCCGAACCGGGCCCGAGCACGTGCTGCTGGCCGACGAGCTCGTCGAGCGTGCGGGGCCGCACGCGCTGCGCGAGCGGCGCATGGCTCGTGGAGCGCTCGCGCGCCGCGTCTGCGAACAGGTCGCCCATCCGCCGGAAAGTATGCTCCGGTCGTGGCGACGCACGAGGCTCCAGACACAGAAGCGGACTTCTCGCAGCCCGTTCTGGAGGGCGAGGGCGGCAGCGACTACGAGCGCTACCTGCGTACCGATGCGCTCCTCGCGCTGCAGAAGACGGCGGACGAGTGGGTGCATCGCGACGAGCTGCTCTTCCAGACGGTGCACCAGTCCTCGGAGCTCTGGCTCAAGCTCGCGTGGAGCGACGTCGAGGCGGCGGTCGGGCATCTGGGGGACGGCGAGATCGCGCCCGCGCTCCGACTCCTCCAGCGCTCGTGCCTCTGTCTGGTCTACGCGACGACGCAGCTCGACATGCTCGAGCAGATGTCGCCCTGGGAGTACCAGGAGATCCGCAAGGTGCTCGGGCACGGCAGCGGCTTCGACTCGCCCGGCTGGCGCGAGGTGCGCCGTGTGACGCCGATGCTCGGACAGGCGTTCCACGCGCTGCGCGAGGAGGCCGGCCTGTCGCTCGTCGACCTCTACGTCCAGGGGCGCGAGCACGAGCTGCTGTATCAGCTCGCGGAGCACCTGATGGAGTGGGACGAGCGGATCACGATGTGGCGCATCCGCCACTACAAGGTCGTCGCCCGCGTGATCGGGGATTCGGTCGTCGGCACGCAGGGAACGCCGGTGGAGGTGCTCGGACGGCTGATCCACCACACGTTCTTCCCGGACCTCTGGCGATCCCGCAACGACCTCACTGCGCTGTCACAGCAGCAGGCGGCGCAGCAGCAGGCCTGATGGCGACGGTCTCCCTCCGCGACGAGACGGTCGAGCTCCTGCAGCGGCTTCTCCGCCTGAACACCGTCAACCCGCCGGGGAACGAGACGCTCGCAGCCGAGGTGCTGCGCGACTACCTCGCGGCGAGCGGCGTCGAGTCCGAGCTCTATGCGCGCACGCCCGAGCGCGCGAATCTCGTCGCCCGCCTGCCGGGAGGCGACGGGCCGAGCCTGGCGTTCCTCTGTCACACCGACACGGTCATCGCCGACCCCACGGAGTGGGAACGGGATCCCTGGTCGGGCGAGCTCGTCGGCGACGAGGTCTGGGGCCGCGGCGCCCTCGACATGAAGAACCAGGTGGCCGCGAGCGCCGTCGCGCTCGCGTCGCTCGCCCGCGAGGGCTTCCGGCCGCCGGGCGATCTCGTCCTCATCGCGGCGGCCGACGAGGAGGTCGGCAAGTCGTTCGGCCTGGAGTGGCTCTGCCGGGAGCATCCCGACGCCGTCCGGGTCGACTACGTGGTCAACGAAGGTGGCGGCGAGCGGATCGTGCTCGGCGGCGAAGTGCTACTACCTCTGTGCCACGGCCGAGAAGATGTCGGCGCCGGTCCTGCTGCGCGTCCACGGCCGCAGCGGGCACGGCTCGATGCCCGGCATCGCCGACAACGCGCTCGTGAAGGCGGCCGGACTGATCGAGCGGCTCGCCGCCTATCGGCCGGAGGCCTCGATCGGGCCTGAGGTGGCCGGCTTCCTGGACGCCGTGCTCGGCGAGCAGCCTCCGCCGGCCGAGGTGCTCGACCGGCTGCAGGCGATCGATCCGCTGGCGGTCGAGGTGATCGAGCCGCTGCTCTCCTTCACGCTCTCGCCGACGATGATCACGGCCTCCGAGCGGCGGAACGTCATCCCCGGCACGTGCGAGGTCGTCGTCGACCGGCGGCTGCTGCCGGGCCAGACGCCCGAGGATGTCGAGCCGATCCTCCGCGGCGTGCTCGGCGACGGCGACTACGACCTCGAGACGATCGAGCGCTTCGGCGGCACGCGCTCCCCGCTCGACACCCCGCTCTGGACGGCGATCGAGTCCTGGGTCGAGGCCGTCGAGCCCGGCGCCGCGCTCGTGCCGTTCTGCTGCGCCGGGTTCACGGACTCGCACTGGCTGCGCGAGGCGTTCGGGACCGTCGCCTACGGCTTCTTCCCGATGCGGGTGATGGAGCCCGAGCTCGCCGCGCGGCTGATCCACTCGGCCAACGAGCGCGTGCACGTCGAGGACCTCGAGCTCGGCGTCGAGTTCCTTCGCTCGGTCGCCCGCTCGCTGGCGTAGCGCCATGCTCGAGCTCTGGTCGGCCGCGGGGGCGTTCGAGCGGATCGAGGAGTACCTGCGCGAGCGTGGCTTCTTCGCGCCCGGGCGGCGAGGACCTCGTCGCCGACCTCTATCTCGGCTACGCACTCTCTCACCCGTTGCGCCGCAATCCCGTGACGCCGCCGCCCGAGCCGTGCCGTCTGCCGCTGGCCGCGGTGTCCCTTCGGGCCGCGTCCGAGGCTTTAAGCCCGGGACGTGTGCGAATTGGACCAGCTGGGAGCGCGCCTGGACGGCCGACGAGTACGCGCGACGCCGTCGAGGCCGTGCGAGCCGCGATCGAGCGCGGCGACGTCTACCAGGTCAACCTCGTGCAGCATCTCTCGGCGCCGTTCGACGGGCGATCCGCGCGGGCTCGTGCCGCTGCTCGCGCCGTACCGGCCGCTTGCGCCGTACCTCGCGGGCGACGGCTGGGCGATCGCGTCCGCCTCGCCCGAGCTCTTCCTCGGCCGCCGCGGCAGCCGGGTCTGGACGATGCCGATCAAGGGCACGCGGCCCCTCGGCGAGCACGTCGAGGGCGAGAAGGACGAGGCCGAGCACGTGATGATCGTCGACCTCGAGCGCAACGATCTCTCGCGGGTCTGCGAGCCGGGCTCGGTGCGCTGGCCCGAGCTGATGGCCGAGCGCGAGCTCGCGGGCGTCACGCACCTCGTCTCCACCGTCGAGGGCACGCTCCGCGCGACGTCGGCCTCGCCGAGCTGCTCGCCGCCACCTTCCCCGGCGGCTCCGTGACGGGCGCGCCGAAGATCGCGGCGCTCGACGAGATCGCCCGCCTCGAGCCGGTCGGCCGCGGCGCGTCGATGGGCGCGCTCGGCACGGTGCGGGGCAACGGCGACCTCGAGCTCGCGCTCACGATCCGGACGTTCGCCGTGGCCGACGGCCGCATCCATCTCTGGGTGGGCGGCGGCATCGTCTGGGACTCGGAGCCCGAGGCCGAGATCGAGGAGTCGTGGACGAAGGCGCGGCCGCTGCTCGAGGCGATCGGCGCGCCGCTGGAGGCCCGGCGTCTGAGCAGGACGCTCGCCGTCGCGGTCGGAGGGCGAGGCGTCGTCGACCCCTCCGAGCCGGTGCTCCCCGCCGACGACGAGGCGCTGAGCCGCGGGCGGGCGGTCTTCGAGACGCTGCGCGTCTACGACGGCACGCCGTTCCGGCTCGCCGAGCACCTCGAACGGCTCGCGAGGTCGGCGGAGGTCGGTGGGCCTCGAGACGTGAACCGGGCGGCGTTCGAGGAGCTCGCCCGGCAGGCACTCGACGCTGCGGCGCGGCCGGACGCGGTCCTCCGGCTCTACTGGACGCCCACGCCGGTCGCGATCGCGGTCGTGAGCGAGCTTCCCGACCATCTCGAGCCCCTGCGCGAGCGCGGCCAGCGCCTCATCTCGCTCCGCGGCGTCCGAGCCGACGAGCCCTGGCTCCTGCCGGGCGTGAAGTCGACGAGCTACGCCGTCAACATGGCCGCCGAGGCCGAGGCGAAGCGGCGTGGAGCCGACGACGCGGTCTTCGTCGACGGCGACGGCATCGTGCTCGAGGGGCCGACCACGAACGTCTGGTGGCGCCGCGGCCGCACGCTCTTCACACCGTCGCTCGACCTCGGCATCCTCGCGGGCGTCACGCGCGCGGCCATCCTCGACGCCGCCCGCACGCTCGCCTACGAGGTCCGAGAGGGCGCCTTCCCGCTCGCCGAGCTGGCGGCGCCGACGAGGCCTTCACCTCCTCGTCCGTGCGCGAGGTGATGCCGGTCGTCGAGCTCGACGGCGTGCCGATCGGCCGAGGGCCGGCCGTCGACGAGCTCCAGGCCGCGCTGCGGCGAGAGGCTACGCTCCAGTCATGAGCGTCCAACCGAAGGTTTGCTTGTGAGCAAGGTCCGCCTGGGCGGGATGGCCCTGTCGAACGGCGTCGTCGTGCACGGCCCGACGGCGTGGGCGGCGGCCGTCCGCACGCGACGACGGCGGGATCAAGGTCGTGTCGGCGCGCAAGCGCGTGCTCGCGCCAGGCATCCAGCAGCCGTTCCTGCGCGGCCCTCTGCGCCTCCTCGAGGCGTTCGCGTTCCTGCCGGAGCTGAAGCGCCGCCTGCCCGAGGCGAAGCTGCCGTTCGAGCGCCCCGCCGTCATCGCCGCGACCGCGGCGAGCGCGGCGACGGTGCAGGTCGTCCGGCGCGCCCCGAACCTGAGCGCGGCCGCGCGCGAGGTGCTCGCCGGCGCGCTCTCGCTCACGCCTGCCCTGATGGCGCTCCGCGGCGGCGAGCTCGCCTCCTATCACGGCGCCGAGCACGTCACGATCGGGACGTACGAGCACGACGAGCCGCGCGCAGCGGGTGCACGAGCGGTGCGGCTCGCACCTGATCGGGCCGTTGCTCGCCGCGGCCGGCACGGCGAACATCCTCGCGTCGCGGGCGCCTGCGAACATGCGCGGCCCGGCCCGCGTCGCGGGCTCGATCGGCGCCGTCGGTGCGGCGGTCGAGGTCTTCGGCTGGATGACGCGTAACCCGCGGCATCCGCTCTCGCGCGCGCTCGCCCGCCCCGGCGCCGAGCTGCAGCAGCGCGTCGCGACCGCCGATCCCTCCCCGGAGCAGCTCGAGGTCGCGGAGGCCGCCCTCGCCGCCTGTCTCGAGCTCGAGAATGGCGACCAGGCAGCGGACTGAGCGGCTCGACCCGGAGGTCTTCGAGCTTCCGGTCGAGAAGATGCGTGAGGGGTACTACACCGACGCGTACTTCAACCACACGCGCGCGACCCTGCTCGCCGACGGCCGGCACCCGCGGGTCGTGATGCAGGTCTTCCAGCGCGAAGACGGCGATGCTCGGCGGCGTCGACGAGGCGATCGCCGTGCTCAAGCTCTGCTCGGACGACTGGGACGCGCTCACCGTCCATGCGCTCCACGACGGCGACCGGGTCGAGCCGTGGGAGACGGTGCTGACCATCGAGGGCGACTACACGCTCTTCGCCCATCTCGAGACCGTCTACCTCGGCGTCCTCACCCGGCGGACGCTGATCACGACGAACGTCGCCCGCGTCGTCGAGGCTGCCCACGGCAAGCCGATCATCTTCATGCCGGCGCGCCACGACCACCATCGCGTCCAGACCGGCGACGGCTACGCGGCCTTCGTCGCGGGCGCCATGATCGGCGCCTCGATCGGCGTCACGTCGGACGCGCAGGCCTCGTGGTGGGGCGGCCGCGGGGTGGGCACCGTGCCGCACGCGCTGATCGCGTCGTACGGCGGCAACACAGTCCTCGCGGCGACGAAGTTCGCCGAGTGGGCGGGCGACGACATGAACATCGTCGTGCTCGTCGACTTCGAGAACGACTCCGTCCGCACGGCGCTCGAGGTCGCACGGGCGCTCGGGCCGCGCCTGTGGGGCGTCCGGCTCGACACCTCCGGGCAGCTCGTCGACCGCTCGCTCTGGAACGAGCTCGGGGACTTCGACCCGCGCGGTGTCAACGAGCGCCTCGTCCGCAAGGTGCGCGACGCGCTCGACGAGGACGGCTTCGAGCAGGTGAAGATCGTCGCCTCCGGTGGCTTCACGGTCGAGAAGATCAAGGCCTTCGAGGAGCGCGGCGTGCCGGTGGACGCCTACGGCGTCGGCTCGTCGCTCATCCGCGGCCAGAACGACTTCACGGGCGACGTCGTCATGACGGACGGCCGCCCCTCCGCGAAGGTCGGCCGGCGCTACCGGCCGAACCCGCGGCTCGAGCTCGTCAGGTAGTCCCGAGCGCCTCGCCGACGACGCCCGGCCACTCCGCCAGCGGCGTGGTCGAGCGGACGACGTGCGCGCCCGCGTCGGCGAAGCGCGCGAACGCAGCGTCCGCCTCGTCCGTGTAGTCGGCGCCCGGCACGACCACCGGCGAGGTGCAGTCCTCGAGCAGGTAGACCTTCTCCTCCAGGTGCCGCTCGCGCACCGTCGGATCCTCGAGCAGGTCCTGGATCGTCCACGCGACGCAGTGGCTCTTCGCCTGCCCGGCGATGACGACGGCGTCGTAGCGCAGCAGCTCCTCGAGCAGCGACTGGTTCCGCCGCCCGAGCGGCTCGCCCTCGCGGTCCTCCTCGACCTCCGGCCCGAGCATCGAGTAGTGCTCGGTCAGCGGGTTGTCTCCCTTCGGCTGGTAGCCGCCCGGCGAGAAGCGCGTCATCGCGTGGAAGATGAGCGCCTCCTCCACGCCCGACACGAGTGCGTACCCGATGCCGCCGCGGATCGCGTGGAACGGCCAGATGGTGAGGTTGTACTTGCCGCCCTCCTCCAGGGCGCGCGTGTAGTAGCGGAGGTGCTCCTCGGCGTACTCGGGATCGAGCCCGAGCCCGTCCGCGGCGGCCGGGTTGATGCGCCAGCGGCCCGACTCGACGTCGGCCGCCGTCACGAGCGTGAAGGGCGCCGGATGGTTGCCCGCCTCGTCGATGAGCATCGTCGGGTGGAAGATCTGGAGGGGCTGGTGGGTGTCGAGCGTCGGGAAGGCCTGGGTGATCGAGCCGAGGTTCCGGTAGACGAACTCGCACAGGCGGATCGAGTCGTCGAGCGCCCCGCGCCCCGAGCGCCCGGCCACGAAGAGCTCGAAGCCCGGCGTGCAGAACGTGTTCTGCATGTCCACGACGACGAGCGCGATCCGGAAGCGATCCTGGGCCGCGGGGACGATCCCGTGCTCGGCGCGCCAGCGGGCTGCGTCCTCGAAGCGCGCCGCGTAGTCGACGCGCCAGACCTCGCCGATGCGATCCGGATCCCAGTGCGGCGGCAGGGGAAGGGGCTCTGGCACCCGGTCTAGTCTAGGGGTCTGTGATCCTCCCACCTCTCGTCCAGCGCGCCCTCGACGCGGCGCGCGAGCAGGAGCTTCGACCGCTCGTGCATCCCCGAGGTCGGCCGGCTGCTCCACGTCCTCGCGGGCTCGCGCGGCCGCGAGCGGGTCGCCGAGATCGGCACGGGCTGCGGCGTCGGCACGGCGTGGATCGTCTCGGCTCTGCCCTCCGGCGTCCCGGTCTACACGGCCGAGGTGGACGAGACCCGCGCGGCAGCGGCCGTCGGAGGTCTTCGGCGGCGATCCCGACGTGCACGTCCTCACAGGCGACTGGCGCACGCTCCTGCCGCCGCAGGCGCCGTTCGACCTGATCTTCTTCGACGCCGCCAAGCAACAGCGGCCGGAGGAGGACGGCGAGCTCGTCGCGGGGATGCTCACTCCCGGCGGGGTCGCGGTCCTCGACGACCTGACGCCCGGGCGTCCCGGCGCCGACCCGGTCCGCGAGTTCTGGCTCGGCCATCCGGATCTCGCCGCGACCGAGCTGCTGACCACTCCGACGAGCGCCGCCATTCTGGCGGTGCGGCAGTAGGCCTACAGGTCCTATGGCCGACTGCCGATAGCGGAGACGTATGCCGGACGTGGGGGCTTTCTTGCATGAGCTGGGTCAGATGGCGCTGACCTGGCTGCCGATCATCTTCTTCGGCCTGATCATCTACCTGCTCTGGCGCACGCTGCAGTACATGCCGCGCGTCAAGCCGCAGACGGTCGAGGCGACCGCAGCGTCGTCCGTGACCTGGGACGACGTCGCCGGCGTCCAGGAGGCGCAGGCCGAGCTCCAGGAGGTCGTCGACTTCCTCCGCTACCCGAAGCGCTTCCAGCGGCTCGGGGCGCGGGTCCCGAAGGGGATGCTGCTCTACGGCCCGCCGGGCACCGGCAAGACCCTGCTCGCGAAGGCGGTCGCGCACGAGTCCGGCGCGAAGTTCTACTCCCAGAGCGCCTCCGCGTTCGTCGAGATGTTCGCGGGGCTCGGCGCCTCCCGCATCCGCAAGCTCTTCCAGGAGGCGCGCAAGAACGCGCCCTCCATCGTCTTCATCGACGAGCTCGACGCCGTCGGCACCGCCCGCACGGGTGGAGGCTTCCACCGCGAGCACGACCAGACGCTGAACCAGCTCCTCGTCGAGCTCGACGGGTTCGACGAGAGCGCCCAGGTCGTCGTCATGGGCGCGTCGAACCGGCTCCAGGACCTCGATCCGGCGCTGCTCCGCCCCGGCCGCTTCGACCGGCAGGTACTGGTCGGCGCTCCCGACCTGAACGGCCGCGAGGCGATCCTGCGCGTCCACACGCGCGGCAAGCCGCTCGCGACCGACGTCGACCTCGCGATGATCGCGCGCCAGACGGCGGGCCTCACCGGCGCCGACCTCGCCAACATCTGCAACGAGGCCGCCATCTTCGCCGGGCGCCAGGAGCTGAACGCGATCGGGATGGAGCAGTTCGAGGCCGCGATGGAGCGGGTCCTCGCCGGCCTGCAGCAGCGGCGCGTGGTGACCGAGAAGGAGAAGCGGATCCTCGCCTACCACGAGGCCGGGCATGCACTCCTCGCCCATCTGATGGGCGACCTGCTGCCGATCCAGAAGGTGACGATCGTCGCCCGCGGCGACGCGCTCGGCTACGCGTACTACCTGCCGATGGAGGAGCGCTACCTCCACACGAAGGAGGAGTTCCTCGACGTGATGAAGGTCGCGCTCGCCGGCCGCGCCGCCGAGGAGATCGTCTTCGGACGGGTCACGAACGGCGCGTCCAACGACCTCGAGAAGGTGACCGAGATCGCGCGGGCGATGGTGTTCGAGTACGGCATGTCCGAGGTTGCCCCGTCGCGGACGATGCGTGCCGACAACTACGCCCTCTCGGAGGAGACGAAGCGGATGCGCGACTCCGAGCAGGCCCGCCTCACGGACAGCGCGTACGACGAGTCCAAGCGCCTGCTCGTGAAGCACCGCGTGTCGCTCGATCGGCTCGCAGCGGCCCTGCTCGAGCGGGAGACCTTGACCCGCGACGAGCTGAAGAAACTGCTGGGCGCGCTCGAGCCCGAGTCGCGCGCCGCCGAGACCGTCGGCACCGTCCGCATGCTCCCGGCCGCCGAGCAGTAGTCCAGTAGCATCGGGCGAAGTGCAGCGCCCGCGGTATCCATCACCTCGGCGTCGCCGTGCACGACCTCGACGAGGCGGTCGCGACGTACACAGGTCTCCTCGGCGGCGAGCTCGAGCACCGCGACCGGGTGGAGGACCAGGGCGTCGAAGCCGCTGCCGTGATGATGGGAGCCGGGCGCATCGAGCTCCTCGCCGCGCTCGGCGACGACACGCCGGTTGGCAGGTTCCTCGAGAAGCGCGGGCCGGGGATGCACCATGTCGCGTACGAGGTCGCCGACGTCCGCGCGGCCCTCGGCGAGCTCGCGGCGGCCGGTGCGCAGCTGATCGACGAGGAGCCGCGTCAGGGCCTCTTCGGCCTCGCAGGTCGCGTTCGTCCATCCAGACGCCGTCCACGGCGTCCTCTCGGAGGTGGTTTCCGTTGGCTGAGTCCCGATTCCGGTTCGTGTCGAAGTCGCGTTCGACGGAGGGCCGGGCCTCGGCCGCCCTCGTCACGGTCGAAGGCGCCGACGAGCTCGAGCGCGAGCTCCTGGCCGGCAGCGAGGGCACGCACCAGCTCGACGCGACCGACGGCCGCTACAGCGTCGTCCTCGGGCGCGTGGTCTACGTGAAGCGCTACGCGCGCGAGGCGCGCGTCGGTTTCGGCCTTTACGGTTCGGCATCTGAGCGCCCGGGCACGATCCGGGCATGACGGAGACGGTGGAGAAGGGCCCGAGCCGCGCCGAGGTGCGGAAGCTCGTCGAGCGCGCCCAGGCGGGCGACCGCGACGCGCTCGAGGAGCTCTACCTGCTCCACTTCGACCGCATCTACAGCTACCTGCACATGACGGTCGGCAACCGCCACGACGCCGAGGACCTGACGACGCAGACGTTCCTCCGCATGCTCGAGTCGATCGGCAAGTTCCGCTTCCAGTCGGCGCCGTTCTCGGCCTGGCTCTTCCGGATCGCGCACAACCTCTCGATGGACCACTTCCGTGCGAACCGGCGCTGGCAGCCCGAGGAGGACGTGCCCGAGCCGCCCGGCACGGAGGAGCGCTCGGCCGAGGACGAGGCGTTTCAGTCGATCGGCCGCCGATCGATGCTCGAGCTGATCCAGGACCTCTCGCACGAGCAGCAGCAGGTGCTGACCCTGAAGTTCGTCTTCAGCTTCTCGAACGGCGAGGCCGCCACGATCCTGGACAAGACCGAGGGCGCCGTGAAGAGCCTTCAGCACCGCGCGCTGGCGTCGCTGCAGAAGCAGGTCGCGGGCTCGGGCGACGCCGCCTCCGACGACGGCGCGTAGTGGCGCTCGAGGTCGGCATCGTCGGGCTTCCCGGCTCGGGGAAGACGACGCTCTTCACCGCCCTCACGCGGACCGGCGGCGGTGGGTTCGGCAAGGAGAACGTCGGCATGGCGTCGATTCCCGACCCGCGGCTGCCGCAGCTCGCGGAGCTCGTCGGCGCGCGCAAGGTCACGCCGGCGACGCTGCGGGTCGTCGACGTGCCTGGTACCGGGCCGGCCCTCCTGGGCGGTCTGCGGCAGGTCGACGCCGTGCTCGCCGTCGCCGACGGCTTCTCGGCGGGCGCGGATCCGGCTGCCGATCTCGAGACGCTCGAGCTCGAGCTGCTCGTCGCCGACCGCGACCACGTCGAGCGGCGGCTCGAGCGCGTGCAGAAGCAGGCGAAGTCGGGCGACGCCGCCCTTCGCCAGGAGGTCGACGCGCTCACGCAGCTGCTCGCCCACCTCGAGGGCGGCGCGTCGCGTGCGCGACTTCCCGGGCGAGCTCCCGGCGGAGCTCGAGCCCCTGACCACGAAGCCGCTGCTCGAGGTCGTGAACGGCCCGGGAGGCATCGATCTCCAGCTCGAGGCGGAGCTCGCCGAGCTTCCCGACGAGGAGGCAGCCGCCTTCCGCGACGGGCCGTCCGCGCTCGACGAGATCGTGCGGCGCCTGACCGACGCGCTCGGCCTGATCACCTTCTTCACGGCCGGCGACAAGGAGACGCGGGCCTGGACGCTCCGCAGCGGCCAGACGGCGCTCGAGGCCGCGGCGACGATCCACTCCGACATCGCGCGCGGGTTCATCCGCTGCGAGACGATCACGTGGAGCGACCTGCTCGACGCCGGCTCGCACGCGGAGGCGTCGCGGCGCGGGACGCAGCGGCTGGAGGGGAAGACCTACGTCGTCCAGGACGGCGACGTCCTGAACATCCGCTTCAACGTCTGACGCTCAGCTCAGCCGCTCGACGAGAAAGGCGAGCCCGAGCGGGTAGCGGTACTCGATCTCGGCGTGGGTGGCGTCGAACAGCTCGACGTGCATCCCGGTCACGCCCAGGCTCGTCAGCTCCCGCTCGAGCCACGCCACGGTGAGGTCGAGGAACCACTCGTCCCGCGTGCCCGAGTCGATCCAGAGCGCGCGGAGGCCGCGCGCCGCGTCGGCGTGGCGCGGCAGGAGCGTCGGCCAGTCCCAGGCGAGCCACCGCTCCCAGAGCTCCGGGATCACCTCCGCCGTGGACGTGTCGTACGGGAGCCGGATCGTGCCGTCGGTCGAGTACGCGGCCGAGAAGCCGTACTGGAGCAGCAGGTGGATGTCGTTCGGCCGGCTGAACGCCGGCCGGGAGCGGAAGTCGGCGAGCCAGGCCTCGACGGAGCCGCCGTAGAGGTCGCGCAGGGTACGGACGACCTCGCGGAAGAACGGCCGGATCGAGACCTCGAACAGCCCGCCGCCGGCGTGATCTGCCACGCCGCCGAAGAGGTCAGGTCGGAGCAGCGCCGTCAGGAGCGCGCCGTAGCCGCCGGACGACTTCCCCTGGATGCCGCGGTGCTCGGGCGCGGCGAGCGTGCGGTAGCGCTCGTCGACCCAGGGCACGAGCTCGTCGCAGAGGTAGGTGTGGTAGCGGCCGGTCGCGGGCGAGTCGACGAACTGGGAGCCGCCGACCGACGTCCACGTGTCGACGAAGGCGACGACGCAGTCGGGCGCCAGCTCGTCGAGCAGCTCGGGGAAGTTGCGGCGGAACGCCGAGCGGTTGCGCCACATGTCGAGCTGCCCGGTGTAGCCCTGGATGACGTAGACGGACGGGTAGCGGCGCTCCGGCTCGGTGTCGTAGCCGGGCGGCGTCCAGACCCAGAGCGGCCGCTCGTGCGGGTCGCCGAGCGGATTGCCGCGCAGGGCCTCGCTCGAGACGACGTGCTCGTCCAGTCGCCCGCGGAACGGCCTGGGCCAGGGAGTGGTCACGCGTGCATCATCTCGCCATGATCGAGCCGCTGCGCGCGGAGCACTGGGAGCAGGTCGCCCGCATCTACGGCGAGGGGATCGCGACCCGCCAGGCGACCTTCGAGACCGAGGTGCCGGGCTGGGAGGCCTGGGACCGTGGCCATCTCGCCGACCACCGTCTCGTCGCGCTGCACGAGGGCGCGGTGGCCGGGTGGGCGGCGTTGTCGTCCGTCTCGAGCCGGGCGTGTACGGCGGAGTCGCCGAGGTCAGCGTCTACGTGGGCGAGCACGCGCGGGGGCAGGGCGTCGGCCGTGCCCTGCTCGAGACGCTCGTCGCCTCGGCCGAGGCCGCCGGCATCTGGACGCTCCAGGCCGGCGTCTTCCCCGAGAACGAGGCGAGCGTCCGGCTGCACGAGCGCGCGGGCTTCCGCGTCGTCGGCCGGCGGGAGCGGCTGGCCAGGCTCGACGGCGTCTGGCGCGACGTGCTGCTGCTGGAGCGCCGGAGCCCGCTCGTTACCTAGCCCGCCGCGATCGTGGCCGCGCCGCCCAGCACCGCCGCACCCCCCGCCAGCTGGGTGCGGCTCAGACGCTCGTGCAGCGCGACCGCCGCGAGCGCGACCGTCACGGCCGGGTAGAGCGAGGTGAGCACCGAGACCACGCTGACGAGGCCGCGCGTCGTCGCGAGGCCGAAGAGCACGTTGGCCGACGTGTCGCAGAGGCCGACGGCGACGATCGCCGGGACGAGGTGCCGCGGCGGCCGGACCGCGACGCCGAGCGCGAGCACTGCCGCGAGCGCGAGCGCGGTCGAGGTCAGCCTCGCGACGAGCACGCTCCACGGCACGCTGTCGTGCGCGGCGTGGTCGAGGAAGACGAAGTAGAAGCCGAAGCCGGCCGCGGCGAGGAGCGCCAGCCCCACCCCGGCCGCCATACCGCTGCCGTGCTCGCCCGGCTCCCGTGAGATGACCGCGAGCCCGCCGAGCGCGACCACGGCCCCGAGGATCTGCAGGCCCGTCGGGCGCTCGCCCTGCGCCACCCCGACCACGAACGGGATCGCCGCCGACACGCTCGAGATCGGCGCCACGACGCCCATGGCGCCGATCGCCATGCCGCGGTAGAGCGCCCCCAGGCCGACCGCTCCGCAGAGCCCGGCACCCATCGCGGCGGCGACGGCGCTGCCCCCGAGGAAGTCCTCGCGGGCGATCCCGACCCAGACGGCCACGGCCGCCGCGCCCACGAGCTGCGAGAGCGCGAGCACGGTGAGGACGTGCGCGCGCCGGGCGCTCAGCCCGCCGAGGAAGTCACCGACGCCGTACGAGACCGCGGCGCCGAGCGCGAGGACGATCGCGAGCATCGCGAGGGCTCAGTCGCCGACCGGACGCGTCGCGGCGACGGCGTCCAGGAGATTCGCGTGGTAGAGCACCGAGGCCTCGGCCGTTCGGGCCGCATTGCGGTCGTGGTGGGCGGCGACCGCGTGCAGGAGCTCGGCCCGCACATCCGCATCGAGCCCCGCCGAGCGCTCCTCGATCAGCCGGAGCCCGAGGTGGACGTGGCCGAGCAGGCGACCCTCCTCGGTGGGCCGGAACGTGGGCGCGCCGCGGAGCTCGCGAACGCGACCGAGGTCGTGCAGCAGCGCGGCGGCGAGCAGCAGGTCGCCTCGCAGCCGCGGGTGCAGCTGCGCCGTCTCGCGGGCGAGGGTGGCGACACCGACCGTGTGCTCGAGCAGCCCGCCCGCGTAGGAGTGGTGCGTCTCGGCGGCCGGCAGCGAGCGCAGCGCGCCGCGGAGCCCGGGATCGCGACGACGCCGGCGACGACCTCGGCGAGACCCGGATGCGCGATCTCCGCGGCGAGGAACTCGAAGAAGCCGTCGAGCTCGTCGGCGTCGCGGCGCAGTGTCGGCGCGAGCGAGGCCGGGTCCGCGTCGGCCGTCTCGACGGTGCGGACGTCCAGCTGGAGCCGCTCCCCGAACCGCGACACCCGGCCGAGCACGCGGACGGCGTCACCCTCCGCGAAGCGCCCGTCGAGGAGCTCGACGTCGTTCCAGACGCGCGCGTCGATGCGCCCGGTCGGGTCGACGAGCTCGAGCGAGAGGTACGCCGCTCCCTTCTTCGTCCGCAGCCGCTGCTTGCGTGCGACCGCGTAGACGCCCTCGACGACGCGATCCTCGACCAGCTCGGAGATGCTGCTCACGGGCTGAGTCTAGAGTCGCGTGGTGGACGTTCGACGTGGCATGCCTGCGGACGCGGACGCGATCGCGGACGCCTTCATCCCGTCCCTCGAGAGCCTCACGTTCCTGCCGATGCTGCACACGCACGAGGAGCACCGCGTGCACATCCGCACCGGCTGCTCGCGCGAGCAGGAGGTCTGGGTCGCCGAGCATGGACGGCAGCATCGCCGGCTTCGCGGCTCTCACGGACGACCTGCTCACGAACCTCTACGTCCATCCGGACCGGCAGGGCCGTGGTGCCGGCGGCGCCCTCCTCGCGAAGCGCGAAGGAGCGTCGTCCCGAGGGCTTCACGTTCTGGGTCTTTCAGCAGAACACCCGTGCGCGGCGCTTCTACGAGCGGCACGGCTGCAGGCTCGTGCGGCTCTCCGACGGCAGCGGCAGCGAGGAGAAGGTGCCGGACGCCCTCTACGAGTGGCGGCCCGAAGACGTCCGCTAGGCTCGGCCGCGATGGCGGTCGTCAAGCCCTTTCGCGCGCTTGCGCTACGACGAGGCCGCGGCCGGGCCGCTGGAGACGCTCGTCGCGCCGCCCTACGACGTCATCTCCGACGAGCAGCGTGCCGAGCTGCGTGCGCGCAGCCCTCACAACATCGTCAGGCTGACTCTGCCCGACTCGGAGGAGGAGGCCGCCCGCACGCTCGCGGAGTGGCGCGAGCAGGGTGTCCTCGTCGACGAGCCGCCCGGCGATCTGGGCGCTCTCGCAGGACTACGTCGGCCCCGACGGCGTCGCCCGTCGGCGCGACGGCATCGTCGCCTCGCTGCAGGTCGAGCCGTACGAGACGAAGACGGTGCTCCCGCACGAGCGCACGCACCGCGGGCCGCTCGAGGGGCGTCTGCGGCTCCTCCGCGCGACCCACACGCAGCTCGAGCCGATCTTCCTGCTCTACGACGGCGCGCCGCCGGCCGCGCCGCCCGACCGCGCCGCCCGATCTCGAGGTCGACGGTGCGCGGCTCTGGCGGCTCGACGACCCGTCGCTCGTGCGTGCGTTCGACCACACGCAGCTCCTGATCGCCGACGGCCACCACCGCTACGAGACCGCAGTTGCGTTCCACGAGGAGGAGGGCACGCCCGAGAGCGCCGAGATGCTCGTCGTCCTCGTCTCGACGCAGGACGAGGGGCTCGAGATCTTCCCGACTCATCGCCTGTTCGCGGAGCCGCGGCGTCTGGAGGGAGAGCGCGAGCCGGCGGCCGACGCCAGGGCCGCGTTCGAGCGAGTTCGTGGTGAAACGGCACGGGCTCCGATCGTCGTCGAGGTGGCGGCCGACGGCGTCGCGATCGTCCGGGGCGACCCGCGCCTGCTCGACGTCCAGCTCGTCGACACGCTCGGCACCGACGGCATCTCCTACACGCCGGACGCCGACGAGGCGCTGCGCCGCGTGCGCGAGGGCGAGGCGGCGACGGCCTACCTGATGCGGCCGACGCGGATCGAGGACGTCTTCGCGGCGGCGCGCCGCGGCGAGGTGCTGCCGCAAAAGACGACGTACTTCTATCCGAAGCTGATCTCCGGTCTCTTGCTGCAGCCCCTGTGAGTCCGTGGCTCGAGGCGTGCCGCGACGCCGCGGCGGCTGTCCGGCAGGTCCTGGTCGAGTTGCCGACGCGATTGGAGCGTGAGCCGGTCGTCCGTGCCGGCGAGGGCGGCGACGACACGACCGCGATCGACGCCGCCGCCGAGGAGGTCGTCGTCGCGCGGCTGGCGCGGCTCGACGAGGGCTTCACGCTCGTCTCCGAGGAGCTCGGCGAGGCCACGTACGGCTCGGGCGGCCCGTGGCGCGTCGTGCTCGACCCGATCGACGGCTCGCTCAACGCGAAGCGGGACATCCCCTTCTTCTCGCTCTCGATCGCCGTCGCGGACGGGCCGGCGATGGGCGACGTCGTCTTCGGCTACGTCTACGACTTCGGCAGCGGCGAGGAGTGGACGGCCACGCGCGGCGGTGGCGCACAGCTGAACGGGCAGCCGCTGGGCGCCATCAAGCCGAAGGACGAGATCGAGATCCTCTCGTTCGAGGCGACGACGACCGCGGAGGTGGCGGAGCGCGCAGCGGCGGTGACCGGCGTCGCGTACCGCCTCCGGATCATGGGCTCGCTCGCGATCTCGCTCTGCCATCTCGCCGCGGGCCGGGTCGACGGCGTGTGCTCGCTCAAGCCGGCACGCTCGGTCGACATCGCCGCGGCCCAGCTGCTCGTGCGCGAGACGGGCCTGGCGATCGACCTCTTCGAGGCGCCGCCGTTCGACGAGGCGCCACTCGATCTCGTCGGACGCTCACGGGTCGTCGCCGCGGGGTCGGCCGAGCTCTGCGCGCGGCTGGCCGCCGCGCTCTAGGTGTCCAGCGACGCGGCCAGCCGCTTCGGCGCGACGATCGCGGTAGCTCTCCTCGATCCAGTCGCGGAGGACGTCGGCTGGCACCGCCGCGATCGGCACGTTGACCCAGCCGGCGCGGCCGAGCCCGTAGCCGGTCGGCTCGGCTCCGTCGACCGACAGCGCGTGCGCGTGCGACTCGACGAGCTTGACCGTCATCAGCTTCCCGCTGAAGAAGACGAAGACCTTGGCGCGGACCTTGACGACGGTCTCGTTCCACGGATGGTCCTCCCACGCCTCGGGGAACGAGAGCGCGTAGGCGAGGAGCTTGGCCGCCGAGGCGGGCATCACGCGAAGGCTACGGGGAAAGAGAGCCCCGTGGACATCCGCGTCGGCTGCTCCGGCTGGAACTACGACCACTGGCGGAACGGCGTCTTCTACCCGCCGCGCTGCCCGCCGCGCCGCTGGCTCGACTACTACGCCCGCTTCTTCGACACGGTCGAGGTCAACGCGACCTTCTACCGGCTGCCGACGGTCAAGGCCGTTCAGGGCTGGGTCGACCAGACGCCGTCGGACTTCTGCTTCGCGGTGAAGATGAGCCGCTACGTCACGCACGTGAAGCGGCTGCGCGACCTCGGGCCGAGCCTGGAGCTCTTCTACGGCCGCATCGAGCCGCTCGCCCGCTCGGCGAAAGCTCGGCCCGGTGCTCTGGCAGCTGCCGCCGACCTTCCGCCGCGACGACGCTCGTCTCGCCGAGGCGCTCGAGCGGCTGCCGCCTGGTCGCCATTGCTTCGAGTTCCGCCACGCGAGCTGGTTCGCGGACGACGTGATGGCCCTGCTGCGCGAGCACGGCGTCGCGCTCGTGATCGGCGACCGTCCCGAGGTGCACGCCTTCCAGACCCACGAGCTCACCGCCGACTGGACGTTCGTCCGCTTCCATGCGGGCACGCGTGGCCGGCGCGGCAACTACTCCGAGTCCGAGCTGCGCGAGTGGGCCGACCGCCTGCGGTCGTGGCCGGTGCGTGAGGCGTTCGTCTACCTCAACAACGACTGGGAGGGCTTCGCGATCCGGAACGCCCTCCGGCTCAGGGTGCTGCTCGAGGGCTAGGCTTGAGGCATGGCCGTCGACCGCGACGCAGTCCTGAAGGCGCTCGAGAGCGTCATCGACCCCGAGCTCCGGAAGCCCGTCACGGAGCTCGACATGGTGCGCAACGTCGAGATCGACGGCGCGCGACGTCGCCGTCACGATCGCGCTCACCGTCGCCGGCTGCCCGCTCCGCTCGTCGTTCCAGGATCAGGTCGCCGAGCACGTCGGGTCGCTTCCCAGCGTTGCGCGCGTCGAGCTCCGCTTCGACGTCATGAGCGCCGAGGAGAAGACCGCGCTGACGACGAAGCTGCGCGGCGGCCGCCCCGAGAAGACGATCTCGCTCGACCCGTCGACGCGCGTGATCGCGGTCGCGAGCGGCAAGGGCGGCGTCGGCAAGTCGTCGCTCACGGTCAACCTCGCGGCGGCGCTCGACGCTCAGGGCCAGCGCGTCGGGCTGATCGACGCGGACGTCTACGGCCACTCGCTGCCGCACATGCTCGGCATCTCGCAGCGGCCGATCGTCGTCGACAAGATGATCGTGCCGCCGGTGCGCGGCAGCCTGAAGTTCATCTCGATCGGCAACTTCCTCGACGACAACGCTCCCGTGATGTGGCGCGGGCCGATGCTCCACCGCGCGCTCGAGCAGTTCTCTCAGCGACGTTCACTGGGGCGAGCTCGACACGATGGTCGTGGACATGCCGCCCGGCACCGGCGACATGGCGATCTCGCTCGGCCAGCTGCTGCCGCGCGCCGAAGTGCTCGTCGTGACGACGCCTCAGACGCTCGCACAGGAGGTCGCCGCGCGCGCCGCGATGATGGCGCAGAAGACCGGCCAGAAGCTGCTCGGCGTCGTGGAGAACATGAGCGGCGACGCCTTCGGCTCCGGCGGCGGCTCGAAGCTCGCGGACGAGCTCGGCGTGCCGTTCCTCGGCACCGTTCCGCTCGATCCGGCGCTGCGCGAGTCCGGTGACGCGGGCAGGCCCGTCGTCGAGTCCGACCCGGAGTCGGAGTCGGCGCGTGCGATCGTCGCAATCGCCGAGGCAATCGCAGCCGCACGGCCGGGGGCGATCCGAAAGCCGCTGACCGTCTTGAGCTAGGGCACGTGCTGTCGGCGGCGGCACGTGCTGCACCGCCGTGACGGCGAGAGCGACAAGCGACCCGATGAAGAGCACGAGCAACACCAGCGCGAGAAGACCCGATGGTCGCTCCGGTGGCATGATCGCCGGGCAGGTCGGGAAGCCCGCTCGTCCGCGGAGTCTGCTCGCCCAGGACGCTTCCCGGCTGGGACGGCGTTTCGGCGGAGTCGCTCGGGCTCGCCGCGACAGGCCTCGTCGTGCCGGTCGGAGCTTCGAGGCCGGTGCCCTCGAAGCCCAGAAGAGAGCCGATCAGACCGGTGAACGGTGGCGGCGCGTCGCTGTCCTCGGCCGTGCACCTCGGCCGCACCCGCTTGGCCACGGGTGAGCCGGGGGCAGCGATCGTGAGATAGCTGCGGGCCAGGACTCGGTCTTGGCCGTTCTCGGTCGTCACGAGCACGTAGGTGCCGGGCGAAAGCGGCTTGTTGCGGATCGTGCCGTCGAAGACGAAGAGGTTCAGGCCCTTCCGCCCGGCGATCCGGATCCGGCCGGCGAGCTCGCAGCCCGGGCCAGGGCCGCGCACAGCGAGGACGAGCCGAGCCGCCCGCGAGAGGTTGAAGCTGTAGACGGTCGTCGTCGGCCACACGCCGCGGTTCCGAATCCGCGTGTGCGAGCGCTCGAGATCGCGCAGACGCACGCCCTTGCCGGTCGGCTCGCTCGACGGCGCCGCGGCACTGCTGAGGAACAGCGTCGGCGCCGTGCCGGTCGTTGCAGGGCCGGCGAACGGGGCAGTCCGTAGCCGCACCGGTGCTCCCGGCTCCGGTCGACGGCGCTGGCTGCGACGAGCCGGACGGCGGCGTGCTCGGGCTAGGGGCCGGCGCCGGCGCAGGCGGCTGGACGGGGAGGGACGGCGTCACGGGCTGTGCCGGCGGGCCGGCGGCTGGGGAGCCGGCACCGGAGGTGTAGGCACCGGTACGGGCGGCTTGGGCGCCGGTGGAGCGGGCGGCGGGTTCGGCACCGGCACGGGCACAGGCACGGGCGGTGGCGTGCACAGGGGGCGGCGTGACGGGCGGGGGTGGTAGCGGCACGGGCGGCGGTGGCACAGGCGGCGCGGGCGCGGGCGGCGGCGGCACCGGTACGGGTGGCAGCGGCACGGGCGGCGGTGGCACAGGCGGCACGGGCACAGGCGGCGGCGGCACGGGAACCGGAACCGTCGGTGGCGGCGGAATCGGCGGCGCTGGTACGGGCGGTATCTGGGCCGTGGCCGCCCCTGCACAGACGACTGACAGCCCGAAGGCTGCAAATGTCGCGACGGCCGCCGCACGCAAAGAGAACCGCGTCATTCGTCACAAGAACGAATGCGAGACATGTACGGATACGGCCTCAAGAATCAGGCTGGTGAGCCAAACCGCACAATGCAGATCTCGAGCCCGCCCCGCGCCTATTGTCACCGCAGGCCAGACCTAGTACCTTACCCGCCTTCAACTCGGAAACGGGTTGACCTAGGGGAAGGTGGGGACAGGGGATATGGAGCAAGCGCGGCAGAGCGGGCCGACGCTCCCGATGTACGTGGCTGTGCTGCGGCGGAGGAAGTGGATCATTCTGTTCTGCGCGGTGTGGTTGCCGGCTGCGGCTGTGTACTTCTCGTTGCTGAAGGACCCCGAATATCGGGCGACAGCCGAGGTGTACATCACGAACCAGGTTCCTTTCGGAATCCCGGGAGTCGAAAACGCGGGTCTTTTCGGGAACGAGCCAATCGAGACGCAGGCCAGCCTCGCGCGGGTGCCGGAAGTCGCTCGGATCGCTCTAAGGCGGGCTGCCCTTCGGACCGCACACCCGGCGAGCTGCTGTCTCAGTCCGGGGTTGTCGCCAAAGGAACGACTGGCATCCTCGAATTCTCGGTGACCGATCGCGTGCCCGCTGCTGCGACGCGGCTGGCGACGGCGTATGCCGAGGCTTTCAGAGAGTACCGCGGACGGCTGGACACGCAGTCTCTTGTCAGAGCACGCCAAGAGGTGGCGGAGCGACTCGACGAGTTGCGCGTCGAAGGCCGCCAGGACAGCGAGTTGTTCGCCGGTCTCGAGGAAACGGAGCAGCAACTCGAAACCCTCGAAGCCCTACAGACATCGCGTGCGAGCGTCATTCGCCGCGCGGACGGAGCGACGAAGATCGACGAGTCCCCGCTACGAAACGGCGCCATCGGGCTTGCTCTTGGCCTCGCCCTTGGGCTTGGCTTCGCGTTGCTCCTGGAGGCACTCGACACCCGCGTGAGGACGGCTGCCGAGGTCAGTCAGCGACTTGGGTTGCCCCTACTTGCTCGGATTCCGACTCCGCCGCGCAAGCTGCAGAAACCGGGGCAGCTGATCGTGAAGGAGAGTCCGACCGGGCCGCACGCGGAGGCGTTCCGCATGCTTCGGACGAACCTCGAGTTCGTCACACTCGAAGAGCACGTCAAGACGATTCTCATCACGAGCGCGCTTGAGGGCGAAGGGAAGTCGACGACTGCCGCCAACCTCGCCGTTGCGCTCGCGCGCGCCGGCAAACGAGTGATCCTCGTCGACCTCGATCTACGCAAGCCGTCCATCGATCAGTTCTTCGACTTGCGAGGGCGGCCGGGGATCACGAATACAGCTCTTGGCGACGTCACGCCGGAGGAGGCGCTTGTTCCGATCGACCTAGATGAGGGGGACTCGCGACGCAATGGCGGTTCGAATGGCAGCACACGGTCCTGGCGGGAAAACGGCAAACTCGCTGTGCTGCCCGCAGGTCCCCTTCCACCGGATCCAGGAGAGTTCGTTGGCTCGCGGCGCCTCAAGGAGATCCTCGTTCAGTTGCGACGCCGCACCGATCTCATGCTGATCGACTCTCCACCACTCCTGCGTGTGGGCGACGCAATGCGACTGAGCTCGCTCGTGGACGGAGTGCTGCTGCTGACGCAGCTGAATCTGATCCGTCGGGGCTCGCTCGCCGAGACGAGGCGCCTGCTCGACACGATGCCGGGGCGGAAGCTCGGGTTCGTCATGACGGGATCGCAGCGCGAGGACAGGTCGAGTTACGGAGATCGCTACGGCGGCTACGGCGGCTACAAGCCCGAGCGAACCACCGAAAGCCGTCAGGTTCAGCAGGGGAGTGCACCGCACTAGAGCGGCAAGGGGAAGCGGGGGCTGAGATGGCGGAAATCCTGACGGCGCAGGCGGCGGCAGCACGTGCTGCCGAGTCGGTGAATGCGTGGAGCCAGGCGACTGCTGCCCGACCGGCGCGACGGAGGGGCTGGCTCGTCCGACGGGCGCTCGCGGGCGCGGATGTGATCGGCTTGCTCGTTGCCTTTTCCCTGGCTCAGTGGATCAACGGAACCGACTCGACTCCTGGCGTCGTCGACCGGATTGCGCCTGTTGCCGAGATCGGCCTCTTTGCGCTCACGATCCCAGGCTGGATCTTCCTCGCGAAGCTGTACGGGCTCTACGAGGGGGACGAGCGGCGCGCGCACCATACGACGGTCGACGACGTCTCGCGCGTGTTCAACATGCTGACCGTCGGGACGTGGGTGTTCTTCGCCGCAACCTGGCTCCTCGGGGGCGCCAACCCCGAGGTCGGGAAGCTCGTGTGCTTCTGGCTCGTCGGCTCGGTCGCGATTCCGACAGCCCGCGTGGGCGCGCGCGCACTCTGCCGACGATCGGCTGCATACGAGCAGAAGACGATCATCGTGGGCGCCGGCGTCGTCGGTCAAACGGTCGCCCGAAAGATTCTGCAGCATCCCGAGTACGGCGTCCGCATCGTCGGGTTTGTCGACGACGAGCCGCGTGAGCGTGGGGCGGGCCTGGGCGAGTTGACGATCCTCGGTGTCGCCGACGACCTGCGGCGGCTCGTCCGCGAACTCGATCTCGAGCGGGTCATCATCGCGTTCTCACGCCAGGGGCACGAGCGCGTGATCGACCTCGTACGGTCGCTCGACGACCTCGACGTACAGATCGACCTCGTACCCCGCCTGTTCGAGGTTCTAGGCCCGCATGCGCACATGCATACCGCCGAGGGACTGCCTCTGCTCGGTCTTCCTCCAGCACGCCTCTCCCGCTCCAGCCTCGCCCTGAAGCGCGGGCTGGACATGATCCTGGCTGGGGTGGGGATCGTTGTCCTTGCGCCGCTCCTCGCCCTGATCTGCGGCTTGATCAAGCTGACGTCGCCCGGGCCTGTGATGTTCCATCAGACCCGCATGGGCCAGGGCGGTCGACCGTTCACGATGTTCAAGTTCCGCACGATGATTCTCGACGCGGACGAGCGTAAGGACGAACTCGCGCACCTCAACAAGCACGGCGGACTCGACGCGCGCATGTTCAAGATCCGCGACGACCCGCGTGTCACGCCTCTGGGTCGTGTCCTCCGCCGTTACTCACTCGACGAGCTACCGCAGCTCATCAACGTTCTCCGCGGGGAGATGAGTCTGGTGGGTCCCCGGCCGCTGATCCTCGAGGAGGATCGTTTCGTCTACGGCTGGGCGCGCCGGCGCACGAACCTGAAGCCGGGCATCACCGGTCTCTGGCAGGTGCTCGGCCGCGATGACATCCCCTTCCACGAGATGGTCACGTACGACTACGTCTACGTCACGACATGGTCCCTGTGGGAGGACATCCGGTTGCTCGTGCGGACGATCCCGGCCGTCCTTCGGCCCGCCGGCAGGTCCTGCTAGCCCTCATGGCTGTCGCATCGGCACACGACGCGAGGATCGGGGCGCTAAGGACGCAGGTGGCGGGGGTATCCTGGGCTGCCGTGGCGTTCGGCGCCGCGGCGGCCGCCGGCTACGCGGTGGTCGCGGGCAACAGGAAGGCCGCGCTTGGGCTGGCCCTCGCTCCTCTCGTGGTCTGGCTCGCGACCAAGCCGCGGTTGCTGCTTATCGCCCTCGGTCTCTCGCTGCCTCTCCTCTTCAGCATCACGGGTGGCGCTTACGAGGTGTCGCTCACGGATCTGCTTCTCGCGCTGCTCGGCGTCTCGATCGTGCTCGAGGTCACGGTGACGGAACTGGGAGCGGAGCTCCGGCGTGCGTTTCTGCCTCTTGCCGCGCCGCTCTCGATCTACCTGCTCGTCGTGACGATCGTCCTGCTCGTGCACCTCGACGCCGGCCCGGTAGCGGCCACTGCACAGCGGGTCGAGCTTCTCGTTCTGCCACTTCTGGTCGGTGTGTACGCCGCTCTCCGCGGCCACTTCCTCGGCCTGCTGCAGGCATACGTCATCGGCACGACCGTCCTCGCGGGCATTTGGCCCCTGGCGAACCTCGGGCTGCAGAAGAACCCAGCCGGGCAGCTGATCGCGAACGCGATCTTGCTGCTCGTCGGGGTGCCGCAACTGCGGCGGCTGCTGCCGTTGCTCGTCGTGCTCGTACCCGGGCTCCTCTTCACGCAGAGCCGCGGAGCGATTGTCGCCGCGGCGATCGGCCTGATCGTCATTACCGCGATGCAGGGCTTCCGCGCGAGGCCGGTGGTCACGCGCGTCGTGCCGATCGTCCTGTTCGCCGTCGTTGCGTTTGCGTTCATGCCCTCGGCGCTCCGCGAGCGCGTGACGACGCTCAACGCGGGGACGGAGACGGCGGCAGCGCACGCGATCTCGATCCGTCAGGAGTTCTCGCGCGATGCCCGACGCATCATCGACGCCCATCCGTGGTCGGGTGTCGGCCTAGGCAACTACAGTAGTGGCGCCGCTTCGCTCGGCCTCACGCCGATCGAGGACCCGCATCAGGTGCTCCTGCTCGAGGCGGCTGAAGGCGGCTACCTCCTGGCGGGGGCGTTCCTCCTGCTCGTCACTGGCTCGTGCCTCCTGCTCGTTCGGCTGCGCGACATGCCCCTTGCCCCTGCGGCCATGGCTGTCGTCGTTGCAACCGTCGTCCATGGTCTGGTCGATGTCTACTGGGTCCGAGGGACGCCGGTGCTCGGCTGGCTGCTGGTCGGAATGGTGTGCGGAGCGGCAGCTCGGCGGTTCTGGGCTGAGGACGCATCGTGAGCCGGCCCGTTCATGCGGTCGTGGTGACGTATCACGCCGCCGACGCACTCGATCGGGCGCTTCGGCCCCTCGCTCGTGAGGTGGCGGTGACGATCGTCGACAACTCGAGCTCGTCGGCGGTGCGCGAGGTAGCGCGCTTACACGGCGCCACCTACCGAGACCCCGGAGCGAACCTCGGTTTCGGCGCTGGTGTCAACGTGGCCGTCCGCGAGATCCTCGGCGGGCAACCCCGCGACGTGCTGCTGCTGAATCCGGACGCCGCCATCGAGCCGGAGGAGATCCGGCGACTGGCCGAGCATCTGCACGCAGCGGGCCGGGAACGGGTAGCGGCTGTCGCGCCGCGCCTTGTGGGGTCGAACGGCGTGAAGCAACGCGTCGCGTGGCCATTCCCGACGCCACTCCGTGGCTGGCTCGATGCCATCGGCCTTGGCGACGTTCCGAGCCGCACCGAATTCCTTGTGGGGGCGGTTCTGCTACTTCGCTGGGAAGCGCTCCGCGAGGTGGGCCAGTTCGACGAACGGTTCTTTCTCTATGCCGAGGAGGTCGACTGGCAGAGGCGCGCGCGGGCGCTCGGGTGGACTAGCCGTCTCTGCGCGGAGGTGACGGCCCTCCACGCCGGGGGCGGCTCGAGCGAGCACCCGCGTCTTCGCGAAGCGCTCTTCCACGCAGCCCATGAGACGTACATGAGGAAGTGGTACGGGCCGGCGGGGTGGTGGCTGTACCGCGGTGCGGCGTGCTTGGGGGCGACAGTCCGTACGCTCGTCCTCCGGGGCGAGCGACGGGCCGAAGCAGGGCGGCGTGCGCTCCTCTACCTCAGGGGCCCGCGTCGGCGGGCGGAAGCGCTGCGCAGGTAGAACTGTGCCGGCCGTCGTCCATGTGGTCACCACTTCGCGCTTCGCAGGGGTGGAGCGGTACGTGAGCCAGGTCGCGCGGGAGTCGGCTGCTCGCGGTTGGGACGTCACCATCGTCGGCGGCGAGCCCCGACAGATGCGCGCAGTCGCTGGCGAGGCAATCCGGTGGCTCCCGGGCTCCGTCCCTGCCCGAGCTCTTGGCTCCTTGTTCCGACTCGGCTCGCAGGATGTATGCCACGCCCACATGACCACCGCTGAGGCGGTGGCCGTCGCGGCACGACCGTTGCATCGCGCTCCGATTGTCGCCACGCGACACTTCCCGGCCCGGCGTGGATCGCGACCGCTCGGCCGGTTGCTCGCGCCCTGGATCGCGCCGCGGCTGGCACGCCAGATCGCCGTGAGCGAATTCGTTGCGGGTAGGACCGAGTCTCGCCCCGATGCCGTCATCGCGAACGCGGTGGCGGCATCGCCGTGCCTGTGGCGCCCCGAGAGCCGTACCGTACTCGTGCTGCAGCGCTTGGAGGTCGAGAAGGACACCTCGACCGCCCTACGTGCGTGGCAGGTCTCACGCCTCTTCGACGAGGGATGGAATCTGCGGATTGTCGGGGAGGGCTCGCTGCGTCCCGCGCTGGAGGCCTGGACGCGCTCTGCAGGAGTCAGGGGGGTCACGTTCGCCGGCTGGTCGGACGACGTGGAACAGGAGCTGCGACAGGCCGGGATGCTGCTCGCGCCGGCCTTCGGCGACTCCTTCGGGTTCGCACCGGTCGAGGCGATGAGCGCCGGCGTGCCCGTTGTCGCGGCTGCTGCAGGGGGCCATCTCGAGACGGTTGGCCGGCTGACCGAGCCCGTGCTCTTCACACCGCGAGACGCCGAGGACGCGGCGCGCGTGCTGAGGTCGTTGCTAATGGACGACGTGCGGGGTGCTGTCTCGCGCGCCGGCCGCGAGCTCGTCGCTGCCGAGTTCGCGATCGAGCGGCACGTCGACCTCCTCCTCTCCGAGTATGCGCGGGTGTCGGTGCGCGCGCTCCGTGGCCCGCGACCGAGAGCGATGGTCCGGTGAGCCTCGTCGGTTCGAAGCCGGCACGCACGATGGGGCCTTCGAGGCGCTCTTCCGCGATGCTCCGAGAGCTCGTCGTCTGCTCGCTCGAGCCCTGGGACGACGTCTGGCGGCGGAACCAGTTCTTCGTGTCGGCGCTTCTTCGACGCAATCCCGAACTGCGCGTCCTATTCGTCGAGCCGCCGGCGGACGTGCTGTTCGATCTCGCGCAGCGACGCCTGCCTGCGCTGCCGCGCACGCGCAGGATCACCGAGGGCGGGCGCGTCCGGGCCCTGCGGCCCCTGAAGCCACTGCCACGACGCGTCGGTGCGCTTGTCGACGCATCGATCCGGGCTCAGGTGCTCCTGGTGATCCAAGCGCTCGGCTTCTCGATCATCCAGTCGATTCCGTCGAAGCGCCCCAGGTTGACCGGGCGCGAGTAGGCGCGCAGCGTCTTCTCGCCCCCGGGATGTCGTAATGCTCGAAGTATCGACATGACCAGCTCGCGCAGCGTGCGGTAGACGGGCTCGCGGAAGCGCAGCCCCGAGTAATTCGACTTGGCGATCGCGCCCCAGTGGCCGCGCTCCTGAAAGACGGTCAGGATGTGGTCGGTGTCGCGCACGGCCGCGAGGTCGACAATCAGCGGCGGGCGGCCCTGGACCCGGAGCGCGGCGGCGGCGAGCAGCGCCCCCTCCATGCAGTGCGCGACACGGTCGCGCAGGACGCGGCGCGGCCCCCGGCAGGTTTCGCCCTCGTGCTCCTTGTTGTAGCCGACCTTCTGGTCGAGGAAGTCCTGAATCTTTTCCGGGCGCCTCAGCCTGCGAAGGGTGGCGAGTTCGGCGCGGGTCAGGCCGTAGGTGTTCCCCATCTTCCGGTTCCACGATCAGCCTTTGAGCTCGACGAGCACCTCGACATAACGCCGCTGGCCGACGTTGCGCGCCATGTGCCGCCCGCCCTTGGCGACATAGCGCACGTCCCCGGCCGCGAGGTCGATCTGCTTCGCCGGCGCCTCGGCCTCGGCCGGGAAGGTGACCTCGAGGGTCGAGCCCTCGTAGACGTGAAACAGGTAGTCGAGGGTGTGGGTGTGCATCGGGATCGCCTCCCCCGGGTCGAGCGCGAACTCCAGACCTTGACGCGGTCGTTCTCGTAAAGCAGCTTGGTGCCGACGTCCCCGGGCTTCGCCTCAGGCGCCGCGCCCGGCCCGGCCCCGACCTCGGCGGCCACCGCGGCCAGGGCGGGGATCCCGGCCAGGAATCCGATCAATTCTCTGCGTTCCATGGCGATCCTCATTTCTTTGGGATTCCCCCGCAGCTTACCCGCGCCGCGTCGGGCGTGTCAAATTTCGGCTTGAAAACTCGCGCCCGATCAAGTAATTTCTCTGGCTTGAGGATCACCCAAACCGACGTGCGCTCTGTTCCTCACCGAGTGAACTGACAAATAATCATCAACGATATCACTCAGGAGTGTTCCCATGTCATCCCCGAGTCTCCGGTACTCGCGTGTCCTCGGCGCGATCTTCATCCTCGGCAGCGCCCTCGCGCTCGCCCCGGTCCGTACATCTTCGGCCTTCGTCTGCACGCCGCCCATCTTCCAGGGCTGGGTCAATTCCTGCCAGGGGCTGCAACTCTGGTGGCTCAATAAAATCCCGGCCTACCAGATCGACCACTACGACATTTCTACGAGACCAGGTACGATGGCCCCGCCACGTCGGCCAAGCTCGCCACCCTGCCCGGGAGCGCGACGAAGTATTCCGACCTCTCCGGCTGCGGCCTCTACGCTCATTACATCATCCGGCAGTTCAATAAGGACGGTTCGATCTGCGAAATGCGCACGAGTCAGTCGAGCAAGGGCGTCCCCCACTCATTCCCCTGCGACAGCCGGTGCCTCGGCGGAGCCTCCATCGGGCTCAACCAGGCGGCCCCGCCCACCGTCGCCGCCGGCGCTGACATCACCTACACGATCACGGCGAACAATTACGGGCCAAACCCCATCCAGAACATCCTGCTGACCGACACCCTGCCCGGCGCGACGACCTTCGTCTCGTGCGCGGCGACGGGCGCCGGCGTCTGCGGCGGCTCGGGCAACAGCCGCACGGTCACCTTTGCCGCGATCAACCCAGGCGTGACTGAGACCGTCACGCTCGTCGCCCACGTTGACCCGGGCGTGGCCAACGGGACCGTGATCAGCAACACGGTCACCGCGGCGCCGTCGAGTAGCGGCCCCGTCGCGGCCAGCACGACTGTGACCAATACCCCGAGCTGCACGACGACGATCAGCCCGGGCGGCCAGTCCTTCCCGGCGAGCGGTGGCGGCGGGAGCGTCAACGTCGTCAGTAACTGCGGCTGGAGCGCGGCGAGTGCTGCTCTCTGGATCACAATCAACTCCGGGGCGAGCGGGTCGGGCAGTGGGACGATTACTTACACCGTCGCGGCCACCCCGACACCAGCCCGCGACAGGGGGCCATCAATGTCTCGGGGCGGACTTTCAACGTCACACAGAGCGGGGCGAGCGGCGGCGGTACCCCGCCGTCGATCACGACCTCGGCGCTGCCCGGCGGGAAGGTCGGGGTTGCCTACTCGCAGTCTCTCAACGCCACGGGCGGAGCGCCGCCCTACAATTGGTTCTTCACCTTCATCGGGCGCTCCCGCCCGGCTTGAGCCTGAATGCTGACGGCACGGTCTCCGGCACGCCGACGGCGGCGGGCACGTATGCCTTGACGCCGGAGTTTCTGACAGCTCCTCGCTGACGGCGCAAAAGGCGCTCTCGATGACGATTACCAACGTCCCGGTTCCGCCGATCAGGCAGGTCTCGACGGCCGGCGTCTACCGCCCCCTGGACGGAACGCTCTACCTACGTTTCACCAACACCTCGGGCTATGCGGACGTGGCGATCCCCTACGGCATGCCCGGTGACTATCCCGTCACCGGCGACTGGGACGGCGACGGTGTCGACACCATCGGCATCTACCGCGGCGGGGCCTTCTTCCTGCGCAACTCGAACACGGCCGGCTACGCCGAGGTCATGCTCAGCTTCGGGCAGAGCGGGGACCTGCCGGTGGCCGGGGACTGGGACGGTGACGGGAAGGCGACGGTGGGAGTCTTCCGGGGTGGGCAGTTCCTGCTGCGTAACAGCCTCACGGCGGGGCCACCCGACTGGGCCTTCAGCTTCGGCCTCGCGGGCGACCTGCCCGTCACCGGCGACTGGGACGGAAACCGGATCCAGACACGATCGGTGTCTACCGCCCGTCGGTGGCGACGTTCTGGCTGAGCAACAGCCTCGGGGCGGGCGCGGCCGACCTGGCGGTGAACTACGGGGCGCCGGGCGATTTGCCGATGGCCGGGGACTGGGACGGGGACGGGGTGGCGACGGTGGGGATTTACCGGCAGGGACTGGTAGCGCTGCGCAACAGCAACACGGGCGGGTACGCGGAGCTGGCCTTCCTGCTCGGGACCGCCGGCGACGTCCCGCTGGCGGGGCGCTGGCAACCGTAATTTCCGATTTGAGATTTGAAGTCGGTGAGAGTGAAGCAGGCGGGCGGCTCGACAAGTGGCTGGCGGGGGCCGAGCGGCTCGGCTCGCGCGCGCGTGCTCTGGCGGCGCTCGAGCGGGGGAAAGTTTTCCTCAACGACGCCGAGCAGAGCGCGGCGGACGGGGGGCGGAGGCTGCGTGCGGGAGACCGGATTGGCTCTGGCTCGACAGGCCCGGCAGCGCGAAGCGCCGTTTCTTCTCGGAGCGGCACGTCGCCGGACTGCACCTCCTCTATGAGGACGACGACCTGCCCGTCGCCGTCAAGCCCGCCGGCTCGCTGACCGTCCCGCTGCCCGCCCGGCCCGATGAGCCGTCGCTCAGCGAGCTGATCGCGCGGCAGCACCTGCGCCGGCAGGTCAAGCGCCGCCCGCTCGTCGTCCACCGGATCGACCGCGACACCACGGGGCTGGTCGTCTTCGCCAAGACGCCGCAGGCGCAGGAGCGGCTCCGGAGCAATTCGTCCGGCGGGAGCCCGAGCGCGTCTACCTGGCGGTGGTCTACGGGCGCCCGCGGCCTGACTCAGGCGTCTGGCGCGACTTTCTCGCCTGGGACCAGGGGGGGCTACAGCAGAGGCCGTCCGACGAGCGCGACGAGCGGGCGAAAGAGGCGGTCAGCCGCTACCGAGTTCTCGAGCAGGTCCGCGGGGCGGCGCTCATCGAAGTCAGGCTAGTGACGGGCAAGCGCAACCAGATTCGCATCCAGGCTGGGTTGCGCGGCCACCCGCTGGTCGGCGAACAGAAGTACGTTTTCGGGACCGCGCCGGGCCGCCCCATCCCGTTTGCGCGGCAAGCCCTGCACGCCTACCGGCTCGCCTTCCGCCACCCGTCCGACGGCCGCCCGCTAAGCTTCGAAGCCCCCTTGCCCGAGGACCTCCGAAGACTGCTCGAGGGGCTC